>CBDCLE010000026.1:0-377832 GCA_965218585.1 Terriglobia bacterium | reverse complement strand
CGGCCTCTCCGGCGACGTTCGCCAGGGTCCCCCGGATAACTGGCGGAGCAACCTGGGCTGGGAGAAGGGCATCCGTATCGGGGACCTTAAAACCGAACAGGCATGGGTGACCCACTTCATTCCGCAACACGACGAAAACGTTGGAGCCGGGATCGAGTTTCTCGGCGTGGATTTCAACGGCAACATCTATGCGGGTGAGGTCGCTCGGACGCGCCTGATGAGGTACGTGACAAACAGGCCCTCTGAGCTGAGATAAGCGGAACAGAGGCGCGCAGATTTCATTCGTCCTGACTGGTCGACGGGGTTGCGCGATCACCGTTTGCACGTATGATTGACGGAAATTTGCATGACCGGAGGTTCTGACATGAGGCACACCGTCGACTCACGAGGAATGCTGTTTGCATGTCTGGGGATATTTCTGCTGGTGAACCCGGTGGCAGCGCAGACCGATTCGGTGGTCCGGATTATCCAGACCAACTCGGCGGGCACGAACGCCCAACTCATCGATCCGGCGACCCACGAAATCGTTGCCGTCATCGATTTCGTTCCCCAAAGCGCACGCGGCCGTCGATCATCCCGATGGTTACTACTATTACTTCGCCAACGAGGCTGACAATACGGTCGACATCATCGACACCAAGACGCTCCGAACGGTCGGTCACATCCCCCTCACCGCCCGACCCAACAAACTGGCGATCAATGATGAGCTGCGGAAGGTGTATGTCGGCATTCGCTCTGATCCCTATGTCGACGTGATCGACATCGATACTCATGAAGTTATCAAGACGATCTCGGTCAACGACGGCGTCCACAACGTTTATATCACCGACGATTATCAACACGTCATCGTCGGCCTGGGCGCGGCGCCCCCAACCGAGGATGATCCCGCAATCCAGGTCATCGACGCCAACACCGACGAGGTCGTGTGGGGTGTACCGCTCGAAGGCCATCGTGTGCGTCCCATGGCGATCGAGTCCAACGACGACGGAACGCCGAATCGGATATTTGGCCAGACGACCCGTCTCAACGGGTTCTACGTTGTCGATTGGGATGAGCGAAAGGCCGTGGATTTCATCAGCCCGCCTCCGGTCCCGGTATCACGGCAGAACTTCGACGGTATTCAGGACGGAACCGGCCATGGCCTGATCGTTCTGCCCGACAAGTCCTCCCTCTGGTATGCCAGCCGGCTGGACAGCCGCGTCTACGTGTGGTCCCTGCCCGACCTTGAATTTCAGGGAGGCATCGACGTAGGTCCCTCGCCGCAGTGGTTGACAGCAACGCCGGACAGCCGGATCGTCTATGTCAGCGTCGTAGGAACGATGGAAACACTGGCCCTGGATGTGGAGACGCGCGAGATCGTCGCTCGGATCCCCGTTGGCCACGCGCCCAAACGGAACTCAACGCATATCATCCCTGCAGGTCGGGTAGAAAACGTGCGGGGGTCCAATGACTAATCCAAGTCACGGAATACGTTATCTATACGGAATACGTTATCTATTTGGTGCGATCGCGGGGATTTTACTGTTGACCGTGATTGCATCCATTCCTGCGGCCGCTCAAGAGGGGTTGGACTTCGATTTTTACCGGGAAAACATTGAGCCAATTTTCATTCGTTCCCGAGGCGATTTCCTGCCGCCGGACCCTGGTGATCCGGCATGCGTGATGTGTCATACGTGGCAGACGAATACACCGCTCAAGCTTCAATCACTCGAGGAAGATGCCAACGGTGGCGTCTTCTGGACAGAAGAGCAGTCGCGGCTCAACTTCGAGGTCGTCTCGCGTCTCGTGACGCCGGGCGATCCGGAGAACAGCCGATTGCTCCGGAAACCCCTTCGGGTACAGGCCGGGGGTACGGTGAACCACACTGGCGGCAAGTACTGGACTTCCACGGACGATCCCGAGTGGCAGCTCATTGCCGACTGGGTCAGCGCCGCGGCGGGTTCGCCGCCGACCGCGCCCGATGCTCCCGAACTTGATTTCGACTTCTTCGAGGCTTGTGTCCAGCCGATCTTTGTCAACCCGCTTCCGGGCAGCCTGACGTGTGTCGCTTGTCACTCTTCAGGAGGGGAAACCTTCGTTCGTCCCATACCTGAAGGTCAGGATTACTGGAGCGAGCAGCAGTCGCGGGAAAACTTTGAGTTGGCGATGCGTTTGATCGATCCGGGATACCCGACCCAGAGCCGGCTCCTGATGCATCCGCTGCATCCCGACGGTGGAGGCGACTACGCGCATAACGGAGTCCGGCGGTGGAGATCCCAGGACGATCCGGAGTGGCAGATGCTGGCCGGATGGGTTCGTGGGGAGCGGACCGGCAATAGTTGTCAACGCTGACTGATGAGGACAAGTGCGGCGAGCCCCGAGCAGTTGAATAATTCCCGGATCACAGCCCTCAAGTGCCGGGCTTCGAGGTTGGTGTTGGGGATGTGCTTTCTGTCGGTTTTCGCAGGAGCTTGTTCCCAGGCAGTTGTGAATGTAGAAGCGCCCCCGCCAGCTACGATCTCGGAAGAGGCAGGAGTCAGCTCGGCAGTTGGGACTTCGGTACGGGACGGCGTGTTCAGCAGCGGACAGGCATCCCGTGGGGAGCGAAGGTTTCAGCAGGCGTGTACCTCATGTCACCGCCCGAACGAGTTTGCGGGCGCCCTGTTTCGAAGAAGTTGGGATGGCGAGACCGTTGCGGATCTGTTTGATCTGATCTATACGACCATGCCTGAAGGCAATCCCGGTAGTCTCGGTCTGGAAGACTACGCCGAGATCGTCGCATATCTCTTGAGTTCGAATGACTACCCGGCTGGCGAGGAGGCGTTGCCGACGGATATGTTCAGCCTCGAGAACATATTGATCGAGCTGCCCTGAGCTATTGAAAGTCGGCACCGTGCCTTCATGAGTTTCAAAACTTCCACCAATCGCGAGGATCCGTAATGAAATGTAAGCTTGGTCTGTGTCTGATCGGAATTTCGATCTGTCTCCTGAACGCCGCCCTGGCGTTTGCGCAGGGGACCATCCCGGAAAGGCCCAACGTCGTATTGATCATCACCGACGACGCAGGATACGGCGACTTCGGCAGCTACGGTGCCACGGACCTTCAGACGCCGAACATTGACCGGCTTGCCAGTGAGGGCGTCCGGTTCACCGATTTTTACGCAAACGGCGCCACCTGCACTCCGACGCGAGTGGCTTTGATGACCGGACGCTATCAACAGAGGTTGGGTGGGCAACTGGAAGGACCGCTGGGTGGGAGCACGACGTCCGGGCTTGCCGTAACCGGCCGTTCGCTTCCGCAACTCCTGCAAGATAGCGGTTATGCCACGGCGCTGACAGGGAAATGGCACCTCGGCCTCGAGCCGCAGTTTCACCCCGAGGCCCACGGGTTCACGTATTTCTTCGGATTTCTGTCAGCCTATATGGATTACTACACCCACATTGGCCAGAACAGAATTCCAGACCTGTGGGAAAACAAGACGCCCGTGGATTCACCCGACTATATGACGGACCTGATAACAGAGCGGGCCGTCGGATTTATCGAAGCGAACCGTGAACGTCCTTTCTTCCTGGAAGTCGCCTTCAACGCTCCGCATTGGCCCTACCAGGTGCCAGATTCGCCGTCCGTTGCGCGGGATAACGCCAGGCATCTGGGTCCCGGCGATGAGGACACTAACACGCGTGCGGACTATATCGCGATGGTGGAACGCGTCGATCAAAGTGTTGGCCGGATCCTTGACACGCTTCGAGCGCTAGACCTGGCAGAAAACACCCTCGTCGTTTTCACAAACGACAACGGGGGAGAATGGCTTTCCCGGAACGCACCTCTGTTTCATCGAAAGCAGACCGTCTGGGAAGGCGGGATCCGCGTCCCTGCGATCATGCGATGGCCCGGCCGGATACCTGCAGATCGAACCACGCCTCAGGTCGGCATCACGATGGATCTGACGGCCACGATTCTGGCCGCGACGAACACGCCGGTTCCGGAGGAGGCGAACCTTGACGGGATCGACCTGATTCCCCTCATTCAAGAGTCCGGGGAGCAGGTGGAGCGCACTTTGTTCTGGCGAGTGGGTGGTTTCTGGAGGCAGCGAGCCGTGCGACGGGGAGACTGGAAGTTACTGGTGGATGGAACGGCTTTGATGCTCTTCGATTTGAGCCGGGATTTGGGTGAACGCATGGACCTGGCGAGATCCCAGACGAATCTTGTTGCCGACCTGCGCGGTCTTATTCGCGACTGGGAGGACGAAGTAAACGCAGAAGCCGAGTTGTTGAATCCCACTGAACCGGGAACGGGAAGTGGGGCGGGGGGAAGAGGACGCGGCGCACCTTAGCCTAACTTCGAACTTAATGACAGTGTTTAATGGCCGTTGCAAGCTGGTAAGCTGACGCGTTATGAGGCCGGAAACCGAAGCTGCGATCGGCGCGGTCGCTGACGCGCTCAAGATCGCGGACTCAAGAAAGGGTGCCGACGAAACAGAGTCGAAAGGCGGCATCGATCTTGTTACTGCTACTGATGTGGTCTGTGAAGACGCCATCCGATCGGATCTGCTCGGGTCGTTTCCAGATTATCCTGTCATAGGCGAGGAGCGTGGGGGCACGCCTCGAAACGGAGATCCATACTGGCTCGTGGATCCGATCTGCGGAACCCGCATGTTTGCTTCGAACCTTCCCCTCTACTGCACCAACATTGCGCTTGTCGAGGGCGGAGAAATCACCCTCGCCGCCGTCGGCGTTGGACGCACAGATGAAATCCTGTTTGCAGAAAAGGGTTCGGGCGCACGGATGCGCACCGGGACCCGGGACCGTCCGATTGCGGCAAGTGAAGACAGCAAGACGATCTGGGTCGAACCCCGGCCGGGGTCTGCCCCCGCAGTGGGCGTAATTGACCGGCTGTTTTCCGTGCGCCGGTGGTATGTGTTGGTCTTTCCTTCGGCCGTCAGCTGGGCTTTCCTCGCGTCGGGTCGGATTTCGGGCATCGTGGACGTCAGAACACCGGCCGTCGTCTCCCACGGCTCTGTCCATACGGCGGCAGGTTGCTTTATTGCTTCCGAGGCGGGTGCCGTTGTTACGGACCTGGAAAGCAACGGGCCGTGGAACCTGAACACGCGGAGCTTCCTTGTCGGTGCAACTCCTTCTCTGCACCAGGAACTCGACAAACTGGTCGGAGAACTCGTTCGAACGTAAGTGCGAAAATCGACTCAACCGTAGGGGTAGTCTGTAACGTATTTTTGTGCGCTCCGAGAGCGCACCTACAGTACTTGTGGTGTCTTACTGTGCGGCTTTGCCGAGATAAGCGATGAAGTCGAATACGTCCTGCTGACGATGGGTTGCCTGAATGCCCATCCTGCGCCGGATTTTTTCATAGGCTTCTCTCTGCTGGTCGGGACCGGAAGTCCCGAGTTCCTGAAGGTCGTAACCTTCCTCATGAACGGCTTTCCTAAACGCGCTTAATTCCTCGCCAAAAGCATCAGCCCCTTTGGACAGCTTAAAGAAATGGTCGGTCTTCTTGCCCTCCCTGTCCGATCGCTCGAGGGAGAGATCGAAGGTGTCGAGAAAAGTGACTTTCTTTAGGTCCAGGGGCTTTCTACCGATCTCAATGAGTTCGGGATAGCCCTCTTCCTTGGTCAGGGAAAGGCGGCCTACGTCTTCCGGGCGGCTGATCACGTAGTAGCGGTTGAGGGCAGAGCAGGCCGCATCCACCTGGATAACCTCCCTCCATCCATCATCCCACTCGAGCAAAACATATTTCTCCTGATCCGGGTTCGCACTCGGTTGACTTGCAAAGGGTTGTCTCAAGAGTTCGGACTGTAACTGGGATGGCAGGGCTTCAAAGCTCGTTTCAGTTTTCGAGCCATCGTCAAACTCGACGACCACCTTCTGGGGTTTGGATCTAGGCACAGGTGTTAGTCCTTTTTCTTTAGAATGCTCTTCAGTTCCTCGAAACTATCGATGACAAGGTCCGCCTTCGACTCACCCAGGTCAATAAAACCTGTGTATTTGATCGTCTTGAAACCCCTGTCGTGAGCAGGATTTATGTCTGTCTCCGGCTTGTCTCCGACCATGACCGCTTCGTGGGGCTCGATGCCACGTTCCTTCAAGTCCTCGGCGAGGACATCGTAAAGCGTGCCGTCTTTCTTGGTGTGTCCCTTGTATCTGGGGTCGACGGTGTCGTCCACCAGGTTCATCTTTCCCTGTGGCGTGACCAGCTCATTGAAGTATTTGATAAGATCTCTTCTCTTTAAGAATTTCGAAACGATGTCGGTTCCCACAGCTCCCAGGGTCTTCTTCATCTCTGAGACCACCTGAAGCTCGATACCTTGGTCCTGGAGATAGTCCAGGGCATCTTCCAGGCCATCGCCCATGTCCAGAAGCTCTTGTTCCTTGTTGCTGAAAAGCTCGATCGCTTCGGGATCGTCTTCCAGAACATAGCTGTGGATCTCGTCCCGGTGGCCCTCTTTGATCCGGCCGTAGGAACCGTATTTTTCCTTGAGCTTTCTGTACTGGCTGATTTTCTGAGGAATCAGCTCCGGCTTGCCCAACGCCTTATAGATGTCTCCGAACATGCGGGGATTGCGCAGACCTCCGGGCTCCATGATGCATTGCCCGTAGTCGAATCCACACCATTTCACTTCCATCGTCATCGGTTGCCTTCCTTGAACGGGAGTATTCCACTTTAAGAAATCCGGGTACTGCAGATCCCCCGAGTATTTCTGTTCCGACGGGCCGCGCCTTTATAACATATCCCGTCGCGCGATTTCCCGCGACCTGTCGAGTGGCCAGGGGTCGAAATGGCCACGGATCGGGGCGGATCGGACCCATTCCGGGGCCCCTCGGGAGGTGTCCGGGTCGGCAGCTTGTTAATTTGCACGGAAAAGTGATCCGGGTTTTGCATTGAAAATTGACCCGGGTTAGAGAGCCGGATTATGGCTCATGGGTTGGGGTTTTTCCGGGGTTTAGTCTCCTTTGTGTGTGTGGAACTGTTTCTAAAACGGTAACTGTCATTGCCGGTTTCGACGATGTGGCAATGGTGGGTGAGGCGGTCGAGCAGCGCGGCGGTCATCTTCGTGTCGTTGAAGACCCGGGGCCATTCACCGAAGGCAAGGTTGGTGGTGAGGACCCTGCGGGTGCGCTCGTAGAGTTTGCTCAGCAGGTGGAACAGCAAGGCGCCGCCGGCCTGCGAGAACGGCAGATAGCCGAGTTCATCGAGAATGACCAAATCGACTTGCAGGAGCCGGTTGGCGATCTGCCCAGTCTTACCCTTGGCTTTCTCCTGTTCCAGCGTGTTGACGAGTTCGATAGTGGAGAAGAACCGGACTCTGAGGCGATGGTGAGTGATGGCCTGCACGCCGATGGCCGTGGCGAGATGGGTCTTGCCGGTGCCCGGTCCGCCGATCATCACGATGTTGTGAGCGTCGGCGACGAAGTCACATCGATACAGTGAGCTGAGCAGTGCCTCATCAACGGGGCTTTCATTGAAGTCGAAGTTGGAGAGGTCGCGATAGGCTGGGAAGCGGGCGGTCCTCATCTGGTAGTTGATGGAGCGGACCTCGCGCTCGGCGACCTCGGCCTCGGTTAAGGTGTGGAGCATGGGCTCTATGTTTGAGAAAGCCGGAGCGCCTTGCCGCGCGAGTTCATCGACCGCTTGCGCCATGCCATGGAGTTTGAGCGACCTCAGCGCGCTGACCAGAGATTCAGATGACATGGCCATCTCCTCTCAAGCGGTCGTAGCGATGAACATCGGCCTTCGGTTCATTGAGCAGTGTCAACGCATCGGGTATATCGATGAGGCTGGGCGGCGAGGCTTCCAGTAACCGGCTCAAGATATTGAGCACATGTTGCTTGGAGGCGGCCCCGGCTGCGAGTGCGATCTCGGCGGCACGCAGCACCGCCGGCTCATCGTGGTGCAGCACCAGCGCCAGGATCTCCACCATCTCCCGGTCCCCGCCAGGTCGCTTGAGCCGCGCCGCCTGGAGGCGCTTGAAAGGTTGGGGGAAGCTCGGCGAAGGGAGCGCCGTTCCTCAACGCGCCCGGTTTTCGTTGGAGGACGCTCAGGTAGTGGCGCCAGTCGTAGACGGTTCGCCCTGACCGGCAGTCGCGCCCGCGCGCGATCACCCGCGGATGCTCAGCGATGACCTGGCCTTCGGCGGCAATCACGATGCGTTCGGCGTAGACGCGGACACTGACCGGCCGGTTGGCAAACGCGGCCGGCACGCTGTAGCGATTACGCGCGAAGGCGATAAGGCAGGTCGGAGAAACACGCTTGGTGTGCTCGACAAAGCCATCGAACGGCGTCGGCATGCGCATCAGATGCGCGTGCTCATCGGCCCAGACCTCGGCGACTGTACGCTGGGGCTGCTCCGGGTGATGGATCTCGTCCCAGAGACCCCGGCATCGCCGCTCAAGCCACACGTTCACGTCACGGAAGCCAGCAAACCCAGGCGCGTCATGGAACAGACGGGGCCGCGCGTCCCGGACGTTCTTCTCGATCTGGCCTTTCTCCCATCCGGCGCCAGGCGTGCAGAACTCCGCTTCGAACAGGAAATGGCTCACCATCGCCTTGAACCGGGCGTTGACCACCCGGGCCTTCCCTCGGCCCACTCGGTCCACCGCTGTCTTCATGTTGTCGTAGATGCCCCGCCGGGGCACACCGCCCAACGCCGCCAGACAATAGTTGTGGGCGTCGAACAGCATCTCGTGGGACTGTAGCGGATAAGCCCGCAGCATGAACGCCCGGCTGTGGCAGAGTTTGAACTGCGCCACCATCAGCTTCGTGCGTTCACCGCCGATGACCACCCAGTCCTCGCTCCAGTCGAACTGGAACGCTTCGCCGGGCGCAAACACCAGCGGCACGAACGTGTCCCGGCTCACCTTCGAGGCTTCTTGCTGTTGGCGCCGCCATACCCGCGCAAACGCCGCCACACGGTCATAGGACCCCGTGTAGCCAAGCTTCATCAACTCGCCGTGCAGCTGCTTGAGATTACGCCGCTCCTTGCGACCCCGGGCCGATTCCCGCTTCAGCCACGACGCCAGCAACTCGGCGTAGCCGTCCACTTTGCTCCGGCTCCTGCGCTTCGGATAGACCGCCTCCAGAGCGCCGCTCGCCAAGTGCTTCCGGATCGTATTGCGCGACAGCTTCGTTCGCCTGCTGATCTCTCGAATCGATACGCCCTCTCGTACATGCCAGCGTCTGATCACACTCAATATCGCCACGTCTATCACTCCTTTGCCCTCCTGCTCTGTTAATCGGCAGGAATGGGTATACACGTGGGTCAAATTTCGATGCAAATACCCGCTTTAAGTGGATCAGTTTTGGGTGCAAATCAACAGGCAGCTATTTGGATTGCAACCGAGGCGTATACGTTGTATCTTGCCGCTCCAATCTGTCGAAAAGTACGGAGTCGGTTCAAGGCACGCGCCGACGAAATCCACAGCCCCTCCGGAGGACCGGTTATGAGCACGAAGAAGTCGATTCGAGATGATCGCGTGGTGAAGCTGTGCCAGACCTACGCCGACGGTCGCATCAGCCGTCGTGAATTCATGCACCGGGCTGGGGTTTTGGGGGTCGCCGGCGCCGGGGCCGCAGCGCTTGGCCAGCTGAGGGCGAAGCCGGCTGCAGCCTCAACTCTTGCATCCCAGACCGAGGGCGCTTCCGGAGCCGAGCCACTGGCGCTCGATGTAGCCGAGTGGAGCTACATGTGGGTCAACGTGAAGCGCGCCGACACCGCTCGAGGAAGCTTCGTTGGTGGGCAGCAGATGTACGTCGAGTACATGGTGCCGTCCGAGGTGCGTCACCCGTTTCCGATCGTGCTCGTGCACGGCGGTGGTGGACAGGGCCTCGACTGGATGGGGACCCCGGACGGCCGTCCGGGTTGGTTCCAACATCTGGTTGCCGAGGGATTCAAGGTATACGTTGTGGACCGTCCGGGACACGGCCGTTCGCCACAGCACCCGCTTCTCCACGGAGGGATTCCCGAGCGTGCGGGCACGATGGAGGGCCTGTCAGGGAATTTCACTCCGCCCACGCCGGACAACACCGATCCATACCGTCGGAATCACACCCAGTGGCCCGGACCCGGCGTGATCGGTTCCGCCGACACCGCCCAGTTCCTCGCCTCTCAAGGTGGGAGCTATGTGGTTCGACCCGGTGGTGGAGGTGGTCCGAGGGATCCTTCCCTGCCGGCAAATCAGCGCGCCGCGGGGCAGCCGAATCTGGCACACATGACCTGGCGGGAAGCGGGTGCCGATCTACTCGATCAGATCGGGCCTGCAATCATCATGACCCACTCCGCCGGAGGAGCTTTTGGTCTGCTCGTCGCCGAAGCCCGCCCGGACTTGGTCCGCGCGACGATCATGGTCGAAGGCGGTGGCCAGCCGTTCGCCGGTGGCAACCGATGGGGCATGTCGACGATTCCGGTAACTTACGATCCGCCCATCGAAGATCCGTCCGAGATCGAAGTTGTGCGCGTGGACAATCCCGAACCCGGAGTCGGCGGATACTGGCTGCAGACCGAACCGGCACGCCGGTTGCCGAATCTGGCCAACACTGCGGTCCTTGCTGTGACCGCCGAAGCTTCCAGGGCCGCCCCCGGAAGTCCGGGCCAGGTTGCGTTTTTGAGGCAGGCCGGCGTCAAGGCCGAAGAGCTTCGGATCGCCGACGCCGGCATCCACGGCAACGGCCACATGATGATGGTGGAGCGGAACAACCGTCAGGTACTACAGCCGATCCTGGACTGGATAGACAAGAACGTTACCGGACTCACGCCGTCCGTTCCGCGCCGCGGCACCGAGTCAACCGCATTGAAGCTGGCTAATTCCGGATTCTTCTGGGTCGGCACCGAGGCGAAAGAGATGGACTACGGGACAATCATAGTCGGCCAGATGTACGTGCAGTATTTGATTCCCGAAGACGTGCGTTATCCCACGCCGATCGTCCTCGTCCACGGCGGCGGCGGCCAGATGACACACAACATGGGCATCAACGGTAACGCGGGCTGGGCCCACTACTATGCCCAGGCCGGATACCAGGTGTATCTGGTGGATCGCCCGGGACACGGCCGGATTTCGTACCGGCTCGATACCCTGGGACCGATCGGTAACCTGCCCATGTATGCGGGGATATCCAGGGACTTCCAGCGTGCGGCGGCAGGGTATCCTCCCCGTTGGGAAGGGACGGGTCAGATCGGAGATCCATTGCTCGATCAGTTCATGGCTGGCCAGAACGCCGCGCCGCGGAATGGCGAGCAGATGCAAGAGTACTGGCGTAGCCGCGGTGGAGAGTTGCTGGATAAGATTGGCCCGGCGATCATCCAGACCCACTCGGCTGGTGGGCCATTCGGGTGGATCGTTGCCGACGAGCGCCCGGAGCTGACCCGCGCCCTCATCTGCTACGAAGGCGGCGGCGCGCCATTGGTGGGACGGGGAGACAACCCGGGACGGGCGCTTCCGAACTTGCGGAACATCCCGATGTTGTATCTGACTGCCGAAAACTCCGGGCGTGCCCAACGAGGTTCGGGGATCGTCGAAGCTCTCCGGGCGTCCGGTGCCGATGCAGAGCACTTGAATCTGGGGGATCGCGGCATTACCGGCAACGGACACTTTGCGATGATCGAGACGAACCGGAAAGAAGTCTTCGATGTGATTCGTGGATGGATCGAGGAGAAACTGCCGTCTTAAGCGGCAGACTGAACCGGACGCTGAACTGATTAAACCGCTCCGGGTGGGCTTAGACCACCGCTGGGGGCAAGAACGCAATGGAGGACAGCCTTGGATCTGAAACAACCAGTACTGGGAATTGCCGCGACCGCGCTAGTCATCGTCGTTTCGCTCGGCTTCGTCTCGCTTTTTGAATTTCCGCTGTTTGCCGGCTGGATTGCTTACGGGCTGCTCTGCGTCATTCCGATGCAGATCGTGATAGCCGTTACGTGGGGAGTGAAACTCCCGGAGGCAGCGGCCGGGCAGGGTCAGCCTCTGCAAGGTATCCTCCTGGTGGCCTTGACGCTCGTGGTGGGGCTCGTAGTGGGCGTGGTTTACTTCCTCGTCCCGGGCGGGGGCGTCAGTCCGCCATCGCCCATGCTGGCGCAGTGTGCCATTGTTTCCGTCGTGGTCGCCTTCTTCGCCGCGATAGTGTGGGGTGGTTGGCCATTTACCGCGATCTTCAAGAATCAGACTGTGGCCGGGCTATCGATGTTGGCCGCGTGTTACGTCGTCAACTACGTGTTGTTCCTGATCCTGTTCGATTACGGTTTCATGGAGGGCGCGCCGGTTTATGTGGCGGCACTGGACCCTGGAGGGATGTTCAACGCGTTCAACGCTTTGGTCTTCTATCTCTCGGCCCTCGCCGCGCTGTTTCTCGTTGTGCATTTTGATCTCTGGCCGATGACGAAGTTTCCCGCCGTTATGCAACAACCGGTCCTCGGGCTCGTCTGGACAATCACCGCACTGGTCGTGGGTGGAATCGCGTTCTACATCGGGACCGTCCTGATGGGTGTCGAAGTTGTTCGCTTCATGGTGCGTGTTCCTGTCCCGTTCATCTTCGGGACGATCGTTGTCCTCAACATGCTCCAGGGATCGATAGCCGGCAAGCTGGCTCAGCCGCTGAAGGGCGTTGTCAGTGCCGTCGCTGCCGCTGTGGTCGGTTCCATTCTGGCGTTGGTTTATAGTGCTCTCATGCCTACGGTTACGGGATCGCTGGCCGGTGGCCCGCCGGCCTATGACTACGAAATCTGGCTGGCTTCGGCCTTGCTGAGCGTGACCTTTCCTTTCCTGATCTTCTTCGCGGAGTTTTTTGGCTTTTGGCCGCTTCGGAAGGGTTAAGGACTAAAGAATTGCGGTCGGGCCAGCTTGGTAGCAGAATGGGTCACTGATCAATCGGTAAAGATTCTGTTCCTTTGAGTACGGTTTCTGAAAGGCGCGGGTTGCGAGGCGCGCATAACATGGTCGGCACTGTAGGTGGGGTCTATGACCGCACATCCGATCTGTTTTAAAAGACCGAATTCGGATGGAGGTTGTTCGATGAGTCACAGAGTCGCCTTTTTAGTGAGTGTCCTGGCGGTGGCGATGGCCCTCGGTGCGGGTTCACCTGCGCATGCGCAGTTGAATTTCACCGGCAACTGGGGCCCGATTATGCACGAGGACGCGATCGAACGAGTGGCCGGGCCCGAGCTCGGTGACTACGCGGGTCTTCCGGTCAATGACGCCATGCGCCGGCGGGCTTACAGTTGGGACGCGTCGTTGCTGACTCTGCCTGAGCACCAATGCAAACCGCATCCTTCGACATATGGACTCCGGGGAGTCGGCAACATGCGCATCCGGCCGATAGTCGACAATCGGACCGAGTCAGTCGTCGCTTACCGAACACACATCCGCTGGATGGAGCAGGAACGCACGATCTGGATGGATGGACGGCCGCATCCGCCCGCGTTCGCGCCTCATACCTGGCAGGGATTCTCTACCGGGGAGTGGGTGGGTGACACACTCAGGGTGCGCACGACACATTTGAAGGCGGGCTGGATCCGGCGCAACGGTCTCTCCATCAGCGATGAGGCCATGATGACCGACTTGTTCATCGTTCATGGCGACGTCATGACTCATGTTTACATGGTCGAGGACCCACACTATCTGACCGAGCCCATGGTCAAGACGAACGGTTTTCTCCGCCTCGAGGACGACAACATGCAGCCGTATCCCTGTAGCGTTGTCGTCGAGGTGCCGCGGGACCGCGGCGCGGTGCCCCATCATCTGCCCGGTGAGAATCAGTACGCGAATGACTTTGCCACGAAGCACAACCTTCCTGTCGAGGCGGGCCAGGGCGGAGCCGAAACCGCGTTGCCGGAGTACATGTTGCAGTTAGAGGCAGGCGGGCAGTAGTGGGTACCGGATTGGTGCGATCTCGAGAGATCAAGAATGCAACGGAGAACGATTGATGAATAGCAAAACTGCTCTTCTCGGAGGTGTCCTCGTTGTTGTGATGGCCGCTGGCGCCGGTTCGCCCGCGTACGCACAGCTGAATCTCACCGGCAACTGGGGCCCGATCATGCACGAGGACCAACTCGAGCGTGCAGGTGGGCCGGCCATCGGTGATTACGCCGGTCTCCCGATCAATGACGCCATGCGCCTTCGGGCCGACAGCTGGGACGCGGGCTTGCTCGCGGTGCCCGAACATCAATGTAAGCCGCATCCTTCCACATATGGATTCCGGGGGGTCGGCAACATGCGCATCCAGCCGATAGTGGACGAGAGGACTGAGGCGATCATTGCGTACACGACGCACATCCGCTGGATGGAGCAGGAGCGGACGATTTGGATGGATGGGCGCGAGCATCCACCTTCGTTCGCGCCGCACACCTGGCAGGGGTTTTCCACCGGCGAATGGGATGGGAACGTCCTGAGGGTCCGCACGACGCATCTGAAGGCGGGCTGGATCCGGCGAAACGGCATGTCCATCAGCGATGAGGCCGTGATGACGGATCTGTTTATCGTCCATGGCGACGTGATGACTCACGTCTACATGGTCGAGGACCCGCACTACCTGACCGAACCGATGGTCAAGACGAATGGTTTCCTCCGCCTCGAGGGCGACAACATGGATCCGTATCCCTGCAGCGTGGTCGTCGAGGTCCCGCGCGAACGCGGAGCCGTGCCCCATCATTTGCCTGGAGAAAACCCGTTCGTCGACGACTTCGCCATCGAGTTCAATCTCCCGCTCGAAGCGGCTCGGGGCGGAGCGGAAACGGCTTTGCCAGAATACATGTTGCAGTTCCAAGATCGGCAATAGTGAGGCTGGGCCGTAGTTGATGAACAAAGGTGGACGGGCTTGCTCGGCAGAGGGAGTTTCCTGATCACCAGTCTGGAGCGAGTCATGAGAATGGAAAAAAGACAGTACCGAGTGTCGTCCCCGATCTTCTGGGTGGCCTCCCTGGCCGCCGTCATGCTTCTGAATACCGCGGGAGTTGCAGCCCAGCAGAACTTTGATGACGTCGAGGTTCAGTCGTTACACGTTCAGGGTAACGTCTACATGCTGGTGGGTGCCGGCGGCAACGTCACCATCCAGTACGGCGATGACGGTGTACTCGTGGTCGACTCCCAGTTTGAAGGGATGGCCGACAAACTGATCGCCAAGATCAACGAGATAGCCGAGGGACGGCCGATTCGCTATATCGTCAACACGCACGTTCACCCTGATCACGTGGGCGGGAACGCCCGGGTCGCAGCAGCGGGGGCCCAGATCGTTGCCGGCAACTTCGCCGGTCAAATCAACTTACGTACGGGCGGTGAGGAGGCGGCGTTCATCATCGCGCACGAGAACACGCTCAACCACATGATCTCCCCGCTTCAGGGTGAGCCCCCGCCGTTCGAAGCGTGGCCGACCGACACCTTTTTTGGTGACAGGATGGACCTGTATTTCAACGGCGAGGCCGTGATCATCCTGCACCAGCCGAATGCGCAGACCGACGGCGACATCATCGTGCACTTTCGAGGTTCCGACGTGGTCGCTACCGGTGACGTCTACGTCAACACGACGTACCCGTTCATCGACCGTGCCCGTGGCGGGCACATCAACGGAATGATCGACGCTCTCAACAACATCCTCGACATCACGGTCCCAGCCGACAAACAGGAGGGCGGCACCTACGTCATCCCCGGTCATGGGCGCCTGGGGGATGAAGCCGACGTACTCGAGTACCGCGACATGCTGACGATCATCCGGGACCGCATCCAGGACATGGTCGACCGGGGGATGACGCTCGACCAGATCAAGGCAGCGCGTCCAACCAGCGATTACGACGGCCGCTACGGAGCGGACACGGGTTTCGTCACGACCGAAGGTTTCATCGAGAACGTTTACGCCGGTCTGGCCGGAGAATAAGAATATGAGTCACAGAGCACTTCAGTTCGTTGCTGCCGCGGGTTTCGCGATGGCACTGGTCACAATGACGGGTTCAGATCTCCAGGCTCAAGGGCCCGGCCGAGGGCGCGGGCAGGCGCCCGCGGCGCCCGAGGAGGCCGCGCCCATCGATGTGGAAGGTTACTGGGTCGCGATCGTCAACGAGGACTGGAGGTGGCGCATGGTTACCCCTCCCAAAGGCGACTATGCCAGCGTTCCCCTGACGCCCGAGGGCCGCGCCATGGCTGACATGTGGGACGAGTCACAGGATGGTTCGTGCCTGGCTTACGGTGTGGGCGGCCTGATGCGGATGCCGACGCGTCTGAACATTACCTGGCCCAACCCGGACACCCTGCAGATCGAGACCGACGCAGGCCAGCAGACCCGGACCATCGACTTCCAGGCAGATAATCCCGGCCTCCCCTCGCTCCAGGGCTATTCAGTGGCGGAGTGGGACCAGCCAGCGCGTCAGGGACGTGGTGCCAACGCTGTCCAGCCGCCCGGAGGGAACCTCGAAGTCATGACCACGAACATGACGGCGGGTTGGCTCAGGAAGAACGGTGTGCCTTACAGTGAAAACGCTGTGATCACTGAGTACTTCGACCGCTTCGGGTCTCCTAACGGCGACGAATGGCTCTCGATCACCACGATCGTGGACGACCCCATCTACCTGAACCAGCCGTTCATCACGAGCTCACACTTCAAGCGCGAGGCAGATGGGTCTAATTGGAACCCCACCTCATGCAGGGAGTAAGACTGTAGGCTCTCGATGGGTTCCTCCGCTGCGGGCTAGCGGTTGTCTACGACGACTTCCCCGCTCTTGATGACGACGGCGACGTTCAGCACGTCTGAAATATCGGTAAGCGGATCGCCGTCGACGATCACGATGTCAGCGAGTTTTCCTGGCTCAAGAGTTCCCAGTTGATCTTCGCGGCCGACAGCGATCGCTGCGTTACGAGTCAGGATCGTCACGATTTCCTTGGCAGAGAAGACCAGTTGCAGCGGTTTGAGCTCGTGTCGTAGAGCGTCGCTGGGAACGAAACGGGTGTCGGTACCGTATCCGTACGTAATGCCGGCATCCCAGAGCATCCTCGCATTCACCGGACCCTGGCCCGCGCTGGACAGGTTCTCCATCGGATAGGGAAGCAGGTCGCGGAAACGCGCCGCTCCATCTTCCTCCCCAAACTCGGCGCGAATCAGCTCATTTTCTGCGCCGAATGCCGGAACGAAAATACCCAGGGTCGACATCATGGGAATCCCGGCCTCGGCAATCATTCTTGCGGTGTCTTCGTCCAGCTGGCCTATATGGGGCGTGTGGACAAGCGTCCTTACTCCGCCTGCTCGAACGGCGGCCACTGTGTCCACTACAGTTACGGCGTGGGTGATCGTAGGAATGCCCGCTCGATTGCCCTCTTGGGCGATCAAGGCGAGCGTCTCGGGCTCAGGACCATCCGGCGTCACGATGATGCTCGTCTTTATTGCATCCAGTCCGGCTTCGGCCAACTCCCGCACCCTTTGACGTGTGTCTTCGGCAGGCACTGCAACTGCAGCTTCGGTCGGCCGAAGGGGCGGGCGCGACCTGTCGGCACGGGCCGGATCAACTCCGCCCCCGCCGCCTCCGCCTCCACGAGCCGTGGGCGCGCGGCCGGAGAGAATCAGGCGCGGGCCTGCAACTTCGCCTTCCGCGACCCGGCGACGCAGTTCGATCAGGGTCTCCGATCCCGAACCCGCTTCCAACACGGTTGTGAATCCGCCCTCAAGGAATTGCCGCATCAGGCGAGGGGCTTCCTCCGTCAGCCATTGGTCGGGATCGGGTCCCGCTCCCAGGTGACGGTGGCCATCGATAAATCCGGGCATGACGGTCATGCCCTCAGCGTCGATCTGGGTTACGCCCGCAAGGTCGGGAACGGCTCCCGGAGACACCGAAACGATCTGGCCATCCTGCACCACAACGGCACCGCTGGGAATGTCCCTGCCGTTACTGTCCAGGACTCGGGCATTCGTAATCACAAGATCCTGAGCTCGAAGGTTTTCTACCCAGCCCAGGCTGCAAATCGATGCCAAACTGACGATGGCAAGTGCTCTCTTCATTGTTCGGACCTTTTCACTTTGTTGGCGTTTTGACAATCCGGTCGGCAAAGCCATTTGAGGGGAGCGTCGCTTGAGGGGCTTTTTGTCCCGCTTGTCGGATTGAACACAGTGGAAGCGTCAGCTTCCCGACGTGGCACGGTGTCCCCGGTAAGCGGCAGGGGAGACACCCACATAGCGCTGGAACCAATGGGAAAGATGGCTCTGCGATGAAAAGCCTGCTGCCAGCGCCACCTCCACAACCGACATCTCCGTGTTACGCAGGAGTTCCTTTGCGCGTTTTACGCGGCGCTGCAGCACGTAGCGGTGCGGCGATTCTCCAACCGCCTCTCTGAAGGAGCGTGCAAAATAGACGGGATTGACCCCGACTTCTGCAGCCATTGCCTCCAGACGGAGATCTCCGTCGAGATGTTCCTCGATGTATTCCTTCACGCGCCTCATGCGTGCCCCCTGCATGCTCGGCGCCGAGGCTGTGCGGGGCTGCCGCCCCTGTGACGAATGTACCCGTGCCAGATGCACGGCTATCGTTTGCGCGAGAGTATCGACGTAGAGTCCGTCCTCCACTGTCCCGTCCCACAATGCCGCCGTGATCGCCAGGGCCAGTTGCTCGAGTAGAGGATCCACCATCGCGAACCGGGGTACGATCTCTGCCTCGGAAACGTCGCAACCGTAAAGTTCGGCCACCGCAGCCTGGTACATCGATCCACGCAGATAGACCTGAAGGATCTCGGGTTCGCCATTGTGCGACCAGTGCGCGGTCGCGTCTGCTGGCGTCAGACAGATTCGGCGGGGGCCGATCAGCTCCTGGTTACGGGGCCCGCCTTCGATCTTGCGGGTCACCCGGGCCGGATGGTGGCGATGGTAAATGAACGACGGATGACCAAGGGGTGTTTCCTTCGCCTCGAACGGCACCTCCTGGAAGATAGCGGCATGCAAAGAACGCCAGCCTGCGTCCTGGCTGTCCACCAGCAGACGGTTGCCCGGCCTCAAGACCCGACCATGAGTCTCGTCGGCAGCAAAGACCGAATTGGGCAAAGCGCTCATCGGTATCCCTATAATGACGCTAAGTATCGAGTGACGCAAACCAGTTTCAGTCTGTCCCTATACTTCACTGCCGACAATTTGGGACTCAAATTTCAGGTAAGGGAGTTGGCGTCGACCCACCCAACCGATCCCTCAGACAGGCAAGCCATTTAGTTTCAATTGTTTGTATATTTGTGGGTGGGCCATCTGAACCCCAGGCGGCCGGATAGGGGATCAAAAGTCATAATCCTGTTCATCATGGTGCAAATTCTGCAAGCCTTCCATCCAAGGATTCGTTACTATCTTGGGGCTGGAGATTTCCGTGAATCTCTGGAAAACCACGACAGCCAGTGCCGAAAACCTTCCAAAATGGGGTCGAGACCCCTATGGCAGAGTGGAAATGATCGAATGACCCAGTACGTCAAAGCGCTTGAGGAAGTAAGCCAGGCCGAGGTTCAGCAGTGTGGCGGTAAGGCAGCCGGGCTTGGCGAACTGACCCGACTTGGCTTGCCTGTTCCCGGGGGGTTCTGCGTCACCGGGGACGCCCTGCCTTATGTCGTCGAGTCGAACTCGCTCGGGGAGCAGATCTCCCAGATCGCGGCCGACCTCGACTTCGAAGACTATGCCGGCGTGGAGAAGAAGACAGAAACGATTCGAACGCTCATCGTTTCTGCCAAGATCCCCACTGACCTGGAGGAAGACATCCGGGACTCTTTCGGCAAGCTCGTGGCAGGGGACAACAAGCACGTCGCCGTGCGCTCGTCCGTAGCCGTAAGGGATTCGGAAGTCTCTTCGTTTCCCGGCATGATGGATACCTATCACTACATCCAGGGTGCGGACGACGTACTGGGCAAGATTCTCGAATGCTGGGCCTCGCTCTGGACGACGCGCGCCGCCTACGCCCGTCATTCGAAGGAGGTTCCCCATGAAAAGGGAGTCATCGCGCCGGTCGTTCAGTTGATGATCCACTCCGAGGTCGCCGGGGTGCTGTTCACGGCGCACCCGATCACTGGGAGCACCAGCGAAATCGTGATCGAATCCAACTGGGGGTTAGGGGAATCGGTCGTTTCCGGAAAATCGATGAACGATTTCTTCGTTCTCGACAAAGATACTCTGTCAACGAAACAGAAGCAGATCGCCCCGAAGACCGTGATGGTAACAATGGACGACAGCGGTTCAGGGCGCACGGAACGGCCTGTTCCAGCGAACCGCTCTAAAGAACCGACCCTGTCCGGGGCCCAGCTCGGCGAACTCGGTAACGCCGGCAAGCGGATCGAAGATCATTTCGGATTCAACGCCGACGTGGAATGGGCTTTCCAGGACGGGAAAATGTACATCCTGCAGACTCGCAGGATCCGCGGCCTGGAGAAAGCCGCTCAGACTAACTAACATAAACGACTAACCAAGAAGGACGAACCATATGTCACAAAGAACTGTAGACGTTCACAATCACTTTTATCCGAAGGACTACCTCGAATATCTAACAACCCGGAAAGGAAAGCGGATACGTGCCGAGCAGACCGGGGAACATTCCTATCTCTGCTACGCCGGAGACGTCATCGTGGCCCACATCGACCGTGCCGGCCATTACGACATCGATGAGCGAATCCGGGATCTGGACAAGTTTGGAATGGATACTCAGATCATGAGCAAGACCATTCCGGCGCCTGAACTGCTCGAACGGGATGACGGTGTCTATTGGGCAAAGAAGATCAATGACGCCTATTCTGAGACCGTCAAGAAATATCCGGGACGGATCTACGCTTATGCGTGTCTTCCGTATCAGGACGTCGATGCGGCCTGTGAAGAACTCGAGCGCTGTCACAAGGAACTGGACATCAACGGGATTCAGATGTTCTCCAACTGCAATGGAGAAGTGATGTTCCAGGAAAAGTTCGATCCCATATTCCAGATGGCCGGCGAATACAACCTCCCCATCCTCCTGCATCCCACCGTTCCGATGACATCGGAAGCCATGAACAAGAGCCGGATTCCGTATCAGCTTTACGGTTATACGCTGGACTCGACGCTGTGCGTCATCAGCCTGATCTTCAACGGCACGTTCGAGCGCTGCCCGGATTTCAAGCTGATTCACGCCCATCTCGGCGGTGTCGCCCCTTACCTGGTCCGCAGACTCAAGGACTCATGGAAGGGTTATGCCAAGGAATGGGGTCTCGAGCTCAATGAGCATCCCGAGGAAACGTATCGAAAGCGCGTTTATCCGGACACCACCTCGTTCTACCTGCCTGCGATGAAGTGCTGCATGGAGTGGGTAGGACCTGAGCACATGATGATCGGGACCGATTACGCTCACCGCGTTGGAGATCCCGAGGGTGCGATCCAGAGCATCAAGGATCTGGCCGCAGAGCTCAGTCTGGACCAGGAAACAACCGACTTGCTGTTGGGCAAGAACGCAGAGCAGCTGTTCAACCTCCCGCCGCTGGAGAGCTACGGATTGAGTCCTTTGGCAGACGCAGCAGTTCCCGCTGACTAAGTAAGATCCGACTGGACAGATCGCTTCCCTTCGCCCGTTCGAGGGCGAAGGGAAGCCATACAAACGGAGTCCACTATGATAGACCGAAGCATATCGGCCCTCCAGACCTTGCGTCCCGATCTGGACAACGGCATCTTCTGGTTCCGTGACGACCTGCACCAGCCGTACCCCATTTCCCCAATGGGGATGACCACCATCCAGAAACATCATGCCTGGGGCTACCACGTTGCTGCGGATCAGACCAGCCTTCCGCCCTCGAAGGGCGCCTACGTAAAGATTCATCAAGGGCGAGTGTATCTGGGATTTACGCTGATCGAGGATCCCGAAGAAGTGGGTCGGCGCGCTCAATCGTTTGGTGCGCTGATCGAAGAACTTAAAGACAACTGGGACGACTACTATCGGAAACACATCGACGAGATCGTCGCTAACATCGCTGCACTCGATATCGAGAAGGCCGACCAGCTTTCAACGCCCGAGCTTCTCGACCACCTTCGCAAGAGCGAGGAGATGAACCGCCGCGCCTGGGAAATTCACTTCATTCTGATGTACCCGGCCGATGGGCTCTATCTGCAGTTCGAAGAGTACTGCAAAGAGATGGGACTTCAGGAGAAGGACTTCGTCACGATGCTCAAGGGCTTTGACAGCATGCCGTCGAAGACCGACGAGGAGTTGTGGAACCTGGCACAGGCCGCCAAAGAAGCTGGCCTCGAAGATACCTTCGCCAACACACCGGCCCAGTCTCTGCTCGAGACGCTCGAGGGAACGGCCGATGCCAAGAGCTGGCTCGGACGGTTCGACAAGTTTCTGGACGTCTACGGCCACAGGATCAGCGCAGCTCATCTCGACGTCCTGTTCCCGACCTGGAAAGAAGATCCGCAGCCGGTCCTGGAAACCATCAAGGGTTATTTCAAACGCATGGACGACGGCTGGGATTTCTTCAAGGCGCGTAGCGACGTCGCAAACCAGCGCCAGAAAGCAATCGAGGCCTGCGAGAAAGAGCTTGGCGATGACGAGATGGCCGCGTTTCAAAGGTTTCTCAGGGCGGCACAGAAGATCTACGCTTATCAGGAAGACCACGGATTCTACATCGATCAGGGCTGCACCGCAGCGCTCCACGATTCGCTGATGGTGTGCGGACGGCGTCTCGAGAAACTGGGTCTGCTCAAGAAAGCCGACGAAGTGTTCTTCCTGACCTATAGCGAGCTTGTCGGAAATCTTTACCGACCTGGCACGGGACGAGAAGATTGGCACCTACCACCACCAGGTTTTGGTGCAACCCCTGGTTGAAGAGAGAAGAAAGAGTTGGGAAACCGCAGGTGAGTTGGACGCCCCGCTGACCGTCGGCAACGTGCCTGAAACCATGACCGACCCGATCGCGATCAAGGTCTTCGGTATCATCGACGAAGTGCTCCACCCGAAGGGCGAAACCGAAGTTTCTGATAAGCTCGAGGGCTTCCCTGGCGCTCCCGGCAATGTCGAAGGGCCGGCCCGTGTGATCCTGAACTTCGAGGATTTTCCGACCGTCCAGTCTGGCGAAATCCTTGTTTGCCCCTATACCGGAACTGCATGGACGCCGCTGTTCCTGAAGATCGGAGGCGTCGTTACCGACACCGGCGGCATGTTGACCCACGCGGCAATCGCCGCCAGAGAATACGGCATACCCGCAGTGGTCGGCACATGGAACGCGACGAGTTCGATCAAGAACGGCGACATCATCCGGGTTGACGGTGAGGCCGGGAAGGTCGATATCGTCAAGCGCGTCTAACGCGCACGTCTCTTTGATAAGCGGGCGCTCACAGAGCGCCCCTACAGTCGCTGACTGCTATTTATTCACAGCTTCCTTAACCGCACCTCTTCAATCTGTGCGATTACAGACCACACCTACATCAATATGACAACGGTTGACATCAAAGACCTCAAAGAGGTCGTTACTGAAGCGGGGCAATTGGCCATGCTGTACTACGGCAAGGTCTCGAAGTCGCTCAAGACCGATCTGAGCATCGTCACCGAAGCCGACGCGGCCATCGAGGAATTTCTCAAGCTTTCGCTCAAGGCCCTTGCTCCTGACTATGGCTATATCGGAGAGGAGACAAAGGAAAACAGGGGAACCTGACTCCGGCGAGGATCGCTCCTGGGTCGTGGATGCACTCGATGGCACGCGTGCCTTCGCCGTTCGGCTCCCACTCTGGACGCCGGCCGTCTGCATCATGCAGGGTTCCAGGCCGATTGGGGGCGCTGCGATCAACCCCGTCACGAACGAACTGTTCTGGTGCGATGAGGACGGGCCGGCCTATTGCAATGATGAAGTTCTTCGGCCGGATCTCTCTGTCGAACTCAAGCCCAACACAATAATTCTGGCGCCCACGAATCACCATTCGGAATACAAGATCGACTTTCCCGGACGAGTCTACTCCCTGGGTGCGCCCATCTATCAGTTGTGCCTGTTGGCCAAGGGAGCCGTGAAGGGCTTCGTATTCGGTCCGACGGTAAACTTGTGGGACCTGGCACTACCCTCCGCTCTTCTGGAAAAGACCGGGGCTGTTCTGGTGTATGCTTCCGGCCGACCGGTTGATCTGGGCGAACTCATGGATCGGGGATTGACCCCTGAGACGATCTTTGCCGGTGGTGCAGAAATGGTCGAGATCTTGCGGAAAAGCGTCAAACCAATCGACTAGCCTCACCGTATCCGGATCGGTTCAATACTGGCAGCGAAAAGACTTTCTTCCTCACAACCCCGACCCGTAACAGCCCAGTTCGTGTAAGAATCGAGGGTCTCTCCGTTCGGAGGGTCCGTACATATCTCAATTAGGAGACGCGTCGTGGAAATGCCCGTCAACTCGTTCAAGAGAGCCCTCAGGGAAGGGAAGCCGCAGATCGGCCTCTGGTTGAATCTTGCCAGTCATTACTCAGCCGAGTTGCTGGCGGGGTCGGGGTTTGACTGGCTATTGCTGGACACCGAGCACTCCCCCAATGACATGACTATGGTCCTGTCTCAGTTGCAGGCTGTGGCCTCCTATCCGACACACCCGGTCGTACGTGTTCCGTGGAACGACATGGTAATGATCAAGCGTTTCCTTGACGTCGGTGCCCAGACCCTCCTGGTTCCATATGTCCAGAACGCGGAGGAAGTGCAAAGCGCGGTCGCCAATACGCGGTATCCGCCCGAGGGCGTGCGTGGTATCGGGCGCATGTTGCGTGCTGACCGCTTTGGTCGCGTGAAGGACTATCACAAACGCGCCCACGAAGAGATTTGCCTGCTCGTGCAGGTCGAGACGAAAACCGGCGTCAAAAACATTGAAAAGATTGCCGCGGTTGAGGGGGTTGATGGAGTGTTTATCGGACCGTCGGATCTGCACGGTTCCTACGGTTACCGTGGCGAAACCGCCCACCCTGAGGTCACGCCGATCATCGACGAGGCCATCGGCCGCATAAGCCGGACTGGGAAGGCGCCCGGCATTCTGACCGGCGTCGAAGAGAACGCCAGGCATTGGCTTGGCCTGGGCTGCCGGTTTGTAGCAGTGGGTACCGATACAGGCATTCTGACCAGTGAAAGCGAGAAGCTGGCCGACAAGTTCAAGACTCCATGATCGGACCACACGTTAATTCGTGAGTGAATCAGAAACATTCTTTGCTCCCTGCCCCAGAGGTCTTGAAGACGTTCTTGCCACCGAGCTCGCCGCACTCGATGCCCATGATGTTAAAGCAGTCAAGGGCGGGGTCGAGTTCAATGGTCCCTATCAGCTCTGTTACGCGATCAATCTTGAAAGCCGCATCGCCAGCCGGGTGCTCTGGCGCGTAGGTCACACCAGGTACAGGGATGAAGAGGACATATACACGGCCGCACGAGGACTTCCGTGGTTCGACTGGTTCAGCCCGAACCGCACGATCCGGGTAAACATTTCCGCGATCAAGAGTCCCTTGAAGAGCCTGGAGTTCACGACCTTGCGAATTAAGGATGCGGTCTGTGATGCGTTTCGGGCCCAGGCTGGGAGACGTCCCGACGTGGACACTCGAAACCCGGACGTGCGCATCCATGCATTCCTGACGGCCAGCGGTAGCACGTTCTACCTCGACACCTCCGGAGAGGCTTTGTTCAAAAGAGGCTATCGCTCGGGCACGGGCGAAGCGCCAGTGCGCGAAAACCTCGCAGCCGGTATCCTGCTCCTTTCAGGGTGGAAGCCGGGAGTGCCGCTATTCGACCCGATGTGCGGGTCCGGCACGTTTCTCACCGAAGCTGCGATGATTGCCAGCGACCTGGCACCCGGCGCCCACCGCCGCTTCGGTTTTGAGAAGCTTAAACCGCACAATGCCAAGGCATGGCAATCCCTGCGCGACCGAGCCCGCGCCCGGGGGAAGGAGTTCGCCGAAGCCAGCATCTTCGGGAGCGATCGGAACGGTGAGGCCCTCACGCTGGCGCGAAGCGATATCACTGGGGCCCGAGTGGGGCCTCTCGTCCGGCTCGAACGCGCCAACGTTCTGGAATCCTCACCGCCCGCGCCGTCAGGCATCATCGTCATGAATCCGCCTTACGGGGTACGGATGGACGAACAGGAACAATTGGCCGGCTTCTATCCTCAACTTGGAGACGCTCTGAAGAAGAGATATAGCGGCTGGACGGCGTATATTTTTACAGCTGACATGCGCTTGCCGAAACTGATCCGGTTGAGTGCGTCCCGGCGTACTCCACTGTTTAACGGCGCGCTCGACTGCCGTCTGTTCGAGTTCAAGCTTGTAGCGGGCAGTAACAGGAAAGTCCGGGGAACCGGGACGAGGGTGAATGAAGGATTCGAATGATGTCCATCGCGGGTCCCCTCTGCTCTCCCGCCTGTACCTTCCCAAGCTGGATGATCCTCCAGCGACGATACTGGAGCACCTGATCGAACATTTCCCCCAGGTGGGGGCCGACACCTGGGGGGACCGTGTCGCGCGCGGCCGGGTTGCATTAGACGACGGCACGGTTATTACTCCGGATACGCCCTACTGCCACGGGACAACCGTCTATTACGGCAGGGAAGTGGATTCCGAGCCGGGCGTTAGTGAAGAAGAAACCGTCCTCTATCGCGACGGCGAGATCCTGGTTGCCGACAAGCCTCACGGGATGGTCGTCACGCCTGCCGGGGACCACGTCGAGCGTTCCCTCCTGGTGCGCCTTCAAAGGAGGACCGGGCTTACATCGCTCGTACCTCTACACAGGTTGGACCGTGAGACAGCTGGAGTGATCCTCTTCAGTCTTGTTCCCCAGACGCGGCCCCGTTACCATAGACTTTTCGCAAACGGAGAGATTGAAAGGGAATACCTTGCGTTGGCGGGCCTTGAGGTTCGTCCCGAAGTGAATCGATGGCAAGTCAGCAACAGGCTAGAAGCAGGGGATCCTTGGTACAGGCAGAAGATCGTCGAGGGAGCCGCCAACGCGTTCACGGACATTGAACTTATCGATGATCGAAAGGGCATTGGACTCTTCAGGATCCGGCCTGGAAGCGGAAAGAAACATCAGATCCGCATCCACATGGCGTCGATCGGGTTTCCGATCATGGGCGAGCGTCTTTATCCCGAGATAAGAGACGCTGAAGATGAAGAACCTCCGCTGCAGTTACTCGCGGACCGGCTGGAGTTTGTCGATCCTGTGAACGGCGAGCCGCGGACTTTTGTTTCGGCGAGAGAGTTGGCCTGGCCGTAACCGTTGTTGTTCAAAGTCGAACACCATGGGCCCGATCGTGCCCCGACATCGGCAGAAGATTTCGCTCCCTCGTTCAATCGGTCGTCCTGACCGAACGAGGGGCGACCCACGCAATCATCCTGATTGCGTGGCCTCAGGGGCTGAACGACTCTTTGGAGCAAGCACGGTACAGTCAGTGTGAAGAACGATCAGATCGAACCCGATCCGCTTCAAATGCTTTGGCTCCCATTCAGGATGTGGTAAGACTCTTGAGATTATTCAGATGAAACATGAGCAGGCAGGCATGAGTCGAGACCGCAAGGGGTTCCGGATCGCGGTGGTTTTACTCGGCATGTTGTGTGCGGCACCGGCGGTTGCGCAAACCATCTTTACAACCGATGACTTTCGCCAGGATCGCGAGCACTGGACCGATCCCGCGTACTACAGAAATAACACGGCCCGGCAGCTGACGGACATGCAGGTCGATTTTAGATACGGTGAAGAGGGTTCTGGCCGGGACGATTTCGATACCAGGAGTCCCTATCCTTATAGAACGGCTGAAGAACACTATGAAGCCTGGCTCGAAGAAGCAAACGGCGGGACAGCACACACAATTGAAACCTTGCCCGATTGGGACGGGCTCTGGGGTGGTGGCGGAAGCTGGCTGGGGAGCCGGAACATCCAGGCCAGTACAATAGCCGCCTCGCTGGCACCCCAGTATCAGGAGTATTACGTCCAGCAGGTCAAAGCCGAAGCGGAAGGCCGCCACTGGTGGGCGGCAGCATTCTGCCTTCCCGATGGATTTATCCGCGCCTTGTCACGCGCCCAACATTTTATTGTCCGTCCGAACCAGGTTGTTTTCATCAGCGACATGCTGAGTTCGATCGAAGTCCGCTGGATTAAGACCGATGGCGGGCACGTGCCCGAGGATTTTCAATTTCCGCAGTGGTTGGGTGAATCGATCGCCTTCTGGGACGGCGATGCGCTCGTGGTGCATACCAACCAGATCCGGCAGTGGAACGCCACGCATTCGATGTTCGAGTGGAGCGACCAGATGAGGGCGGTCGAACGCTACGAGCGCGTGGGCGACTCGATCATAGGAGAGGTGACCCTCTACGACCCGGTGGCTTTCGTCGAGCCGCTCCACGCAGATTTCACGTACAACCTGCAGACGAACCCACAGATCCGGCCGGTCTTCAGTACGTGCACGGACACGAACGGACCGGCGAGCAATATATTCGTCAACGCCGATGGCATTTTAGACGAACGCACTCCTGGAACCCCCGGATACTGGGATCCTACAGATCCCCGCCCGTGGGCCGCACACTACGCAATTGGGGAGAACTGATACACTGCGTCTGTAGGCGCGCTCGATGATGCGAGGGGTGCGACAGAAAGCCAGATAGAGAGGATGAAATGAAGAAATACATCGTCGTAGGCGTGTTGGCTTCTGGATTAATGATCGGCGTGACAATGCCCGCGCTTTCTCACCATTCACACGCGATGTTCGACCACGAGGTTGAAGTCACTGTCACGGGAACCGTTAAGGACTTTTCCTTCAGAAACCCGCATGTCTTTCTCTATGTCGACGTCGAAGGTGAGGACGGTGAAGTTGTTGCCTGGGCGATCGAAATGTCGAATATCGGAAACACGATCCGGCGCGGTATCGGAGGCTCGACCTTCAAAACCGGCGACGTGATAACGGTGACGATGAACCCGCTGAAGAATGGCAGGCAGGGTGGAAACTACACTTCAGTAGTAGCAGCCGACGGAACGACGTACCAGTAGGATCGGCTTGGGTTACTCTCCGTCGTATGTGAAATCCACGACGGCCCGGGCGCCGGGAGTCACCTCGACGGTCCGACTGAGTTCTCCCCGTACACCTCATGCCAGGCGTAGATCGTATAGGTTCCCTCGGGCACATCTGACATCTCAAACATACCCGTTTCTTCCGTCACCGGCGTTGCGGGGAAATCTCCTTCCAGGTTCACAAAGACATTGCCGAGGCTGCCGTTCCGTGTGGCCATGACCGCTTCCTGGATCACCAGCTCGCCCATGTCCACTTGCGTGCACTTCGGATCGGCGCCCATCCGTATCACACGATTACCAGGCGGCCTCCCGCTGAGGGTGACGTGGCCTTCGATTGATCCGGTTCCACCTTGGGCCGAGGCCACCCCATTCCCATGACCCACGATGCCGAACGCTACCAGGCACAATGCCAGCAACCCGAGACAATAGCGTCTTATCTGCATAGATACACCGTCTTACTGCTCTAGAAGGGCTTCGGTCTCTTCAAAGGCTCGCCTGGCGGCTTCGTCGTCGGGATACCAGTACTCGAGATGGCATCTTTCGCAGGCGCGGTCCAGGCGGTCGCCAATGTTCAGCAGTGTTTCCGAATCCCGGTCCTCGATGACTGCCAGCATCTGGGTTGCAGCGTCGTGGAGTCCCAGCGTGAGCTGGGCATAAGTGTCGGGGTCGGCGGCGATCAGATCTGCGATCTCTTCTGGTTCGAGTTCGATACCCGGAAACTCTGATCGATCTCCCGGGGCGGCCACCTGACGTCCGGGTATCAGCATCATGTTGCTGGCCTCGATGATCGTGAGGGCCGAATAACGAAGCGCGTCCCACTCTTCGTCGGTCTCGGGAAAGCTCTCGTGGATGCCTTCGAAGTCGACGACGATCGCACTCGCGTTCCAGATTGCGTCGGCGTTCGGGTCGATGACCCCGAGCATGATGTCCTTGATGGTGGCTGTAGGCCTGAACTCCGGTCCGGTCTCGACCGGTTCGGCTGCCGGAGCGCAGGCCAGGACGATCGATGCCGAGGCTCCGATCAATAAAAACAAGATGTACTGTCTCATTTCGAACCCTTTCGGTGCGTGAATTGTGCGCTGTTCATAAGCCCTACTTTGTTCTCGCGTTGGCTTCGGCGAAGACTTACTGAATTCTGATTCAGGACGAATTTCATAATATACTGAAACACTTCCAGAGGAGGATGTCACAGTGAAAATCCATCGTGTTCTAATCCTGACCTTCGCGTTGGCATTGGCCTCGGGTTCGGCCGGCGCAGCCCAGCAATTCGAATTGTCACGGAAAGACATCAGAACCGAGGGGCATCCGTCCCGCGGACCGGCCGATGCGCCGGTAACGATCGTCGAGTTTGGGGACTTCGAATGTCCGTTCTGCGCGGGGCTGCATCCCACGCTCCAGGCCGTGCGGCGGAACTATCCGGACCAGGTTCGGATCGTGTTTCGGCAATTTCCGTTGATCTTTACGCACCAGTACGCTCAGAAGGCAGCCGAAGCCTCCTTGTGCGCTCACGAGCAGGATCGTTTCTGGGAGTTTCACGACTCCCTGTTCGAGAATCAGGAAGACATCGACGTCCCCGCGTTGAAACGCCGGGCCGTGGAATTCGGTCTCGACACCGCTCGGTTTAACGAATGCCTGGATTCTGGGGTCAAGTGGGCCGATGCGGAAGTCGACATCGAGGAAGGCGTGAACGCTGCGGTGTTCAGCACTCCCACGATGTTCATCAACGGTCTGATCATGGAAGGCAGCCACCCGTACCAGAGCATCGTTGAGGTGATCGAGTCGGAACTGGAGCGTATCGAATCCGGCCGGTGATCCCCGCCTGTAATCGAGCTTCCAGTGTAAGGGGCGCTCTTTGTGCCACGCTTCTTTAAAGGGAGGAAGCGTATGAGACTAGGTGTCGTCGGTATTTGCGTCTGGGTCCTTGCGCCGACGCTCGTTCTCGGAGCGCAGGCCCCCCAAGAACAGCGCTCGGCAGGTAATCGCCGTTTCGAGGTGATTGCCGCGATCATCGAAGACGAATTGGACTTAGGCGTCCGTTTCTGGAATTTCCAGGCAGAAACTTATAAATTAGGCAAACTATGAAACTTCGAATCCTTTCATCACTGAGTCTCTTGTTGTTGGCTGGACTGATCATGCCGGCCCCGGTTGCAGCTCAGACGCTGGAGCCCTCTAAGATCGATGTGTCCGAGCTGGGTCCTCAAGTGGACGAGATCGTCCCGGATTTCAGTTTGATGGACCAGAACGGAGAAACCTGGACGCGCGATGCCATCATGGGACCGAACGGAGCCATGCTGGTGTTTTTCCGTTCGGCCAGTTGGTGACCGTATTGCCGCACGCAGCTCGTGGAGCTGCAAAGCCAGGTCGAAGAGCTACAGGAACGTGGAATCGGTTTAGCCGCGATCAGTTACGACGCGGTTGATGTTTTGAGCGCTTTTGCCCAGGAACAGGGCATTACCTTTCCGCTGCTCTCGGATCTAGGTTCTCGAACCATCCGAGAATACGGAATCCTCAACCCCGTTCCCGAATGGGCGCAGGGTCCGAACAGCGACGATCCCATAGTGGCTGCCGACATCGCCACCTACGTGTCGGTCATGAATCCAAGGCCCATAATGATCGGGATCGCATTTCCAGGTACGTTCGTTCTCGAGACCGACGGCCGGGTGTCGTCACGGTATTTCGAGGATTTTTATATCGAACGGAATACCGTGTCGAGCATCATCATGCGGCTTGGAGCCAGCGAAGCTCCTGTTGAAGCGACGAGGATCTCAACACCTCAACTCGACATCACGACGTATGCGAGCGATGCGGAAGTTGCGGCCGGGAACCGTTTCTCGCTGGCACTCGAGGTCGAACCCGGACCTGGGATGCACGTCTATGCTCCAGGTGCGACCGACTATCAGGTGATCGGCCTGAGGATCGACCCGCAACCCTTCGTGAGACTACGTTCGATGGAGTATCCGGAATGGACGACGTACTACTTTGAACCGCTGGACGAAACGGTGCCGGTGTGTGAAGGGCCGTTCACGCTGATCCAGGAGGTTATCCTCGAAGGCACGCCCCGCGCGCAGGCGGTTTTTCGGGGACAGGAGGCGCTGACCCTTACGGGGACGATCGAATATCAGGCCTGTGACGACAGTATTTGCTACAGCCCGAGTTCGGTCACGGTTTCCTGGACGTTGCCCTTGCGTTCGCTGGGGAGTCGATCCAGGCGGCCACAGTAAGCTTCTTTCTGTAGGTGCGGTCTATGACCGCACAGACCTGCGATCCTAGTGCACCTACAGTCGAAAATCTCACCGACACAGGCCTAATGACCCGAAGCGCCCTTCTAAGTACATGGATCCTGATCCTTGGAGTGCCGTCATATGGCCACGGAGTTGAACCAGCCCAGACCGAATGTTCAGAGTTGGTCGTAACCAATCAGGATCTGGCTTCAGGGCGATCCAATGTTGTCTCGCGTGATTTCATTGTGATCTCGGAAGACGATGGTCAGACAGGTTTCAGCATCCGTTTTGCTGCGGAAGTTAACCGGCCGGGGTTCGAAGTTGTCTCGATGTCGGTTCAGGCATCAGGTGGCGGTCAATGCATTAATGGCGGTGACAGTGTCAGTATCCTTTTGATAGACGGTTCCCGAATCGAGGCGACGAGCGACAGCGACTCCAACTGCATTTCGAGCCTGTTCGTCTGGTTTGGAGATTTCAAGGGGAACCTGGAACAGGCTGAAACACTTGCTGAAACCGAAATCGAGTGGATGAGGGTCACGACGAGGGATTCATTCGTGGAAAGGGATTTCAAGCCCGCCCAAAGCGCACAGCTGCAGAGGACGATGGCCTGTTTGCTCGACCTGTTTCCCAACTGAGATCGTGAAGGCAGTCGAGCAATCTTCATTTGTGATTTGAGAGGAGTAGGGTTGGGATACTGGCGTCCGGCGCGGGTCATTGAGAATCGTGCGATGGCACGGGGAAGCGTCTGGCTGACGCTTGAAGCCGCCGATGACAACGAGGCGGCCTACGAGCCCGGTCATGTGTTGGCCCTGGCCTTACGAAACGGCAATGGTACTTATGCACGGCATGCCTACACGGTCTCGCATGGAGACCCGGACAGGCGGCGATTTTCGCACCTCTTCCGCGTGATTCCCGACGGGAAGCTCACACCGCGCCTCGAAAAACTGTCTCAAGGTGACGACATATACTTCGACGGCCCTTATCACAACCCGATCCAGAACGAAATCGATCCAGAAGCTACACGCATCGTCGGTGTCGCGACCGGGACGGGAATCGGCCCGTTGTACGGCTTTGCCCGAAAGGCATTGGCCGAGGGTGAATCCCGGCCGCTTGCACTCTATGCCGGTTTTCGGGAACAAGAAGACCGGGTCCTGCTGCCTGAGCTTGGCCAACTCGCCCGCGAGCATTCGAACTTCTCGTTTGCCTTTTCACTAACAGAGCCGCCTTCAGATTGGCCGGGTCTGGCGGGCCGGGTCCAGGAAAGCGTGCCCGGTCAACTCACGGCGCTCGATGAGACGCACATCCATCTCGTAGGCCGCGGCGACATGGTCCACCTGTGGCGGAAGGCGTGGGTCCAGGCCGGCTTCGCCGAGTCGCGTGTTTCCATCGAGACGTACTTCAATCACAACACGCAACCTGACGAGCCAGAATTGGCTTCCCTCGCGGCGTCGTTGGAAGCGAGACAAGAGAATTGAGAGTTGATATGTCGAACCGGGCTTCGGGGGATGAGCTTCAACCGTAAGATCCATCCAGTCTTTCGTCACACGGATATAAGCTGGTGCCACATGCAAACAGAAAAACTCTGAATTGGTTTCCAACCTACCTCAGAGTCAGACTGGAGGGACATGTCACTTGAGCAAGTTTTCGTCGTTACTATCTGAGGTTAGGGCCTGCGCCATCTGCGAGGCCTACTTACCGCTCGGTCCTCGGCCCGTCGTTCAGTTGCACCCTAACGCCAGGGTGCTGATTGCTGGGCAAGCGCCGGGCAGAAAGGTTCACGACTCGGGTCTGCCGTTTGATGACGCCAGCGGAGATCGTTTGCGCGAGTGGTTGGACGTGACACGCGACGTGTTCTACGATCCGAAGCAGATCGCGATTTTGCCAATGGGCTTCTGCTTTCCGGGTTCAGGAAAGTCCGGAGACCTTCCGCCACGACCGGAATGCGTGCCTGCCTGGCGCGAGCAGCTTCTCGGCGAGCTTACCCAGTTGGAAGTCACCTTGGTGCTCGGACAGTATGCCCAGGCGTACCACTTGGGTGACGCGAGTTCGTCCCTGACCGACCGTGTGAAGTCGTGGCGTACCTATTGGCCGCACCGAGTTCCGCTTCCACACCCCAGTCCGAGAAACAACGTGTGGCTGCGCCGGAATCCCTGGTTCGAGGCTGACGTGCTCCCGGCGCTTAGGAAACGTGTGTCAGAGGTCCTTGCTCGATGAGTTGTCAAACTGAATCGATTCGGTATTCGGTCAGAAGAACCTGAAGGCGACCAGCAGATGACACCAGATAACAAGAAAACGGTGGCTGTGATTGGCGCTGGTATCGCCGGACTAGTCACGGCGAAAACCCTGACTCAGGATGGATTTGATGTCCGTGTTTTTGAGAAAGACACTGATTTAGGGGGCACCTGGGCGCCGTCACGCACGTATCCAGGCCTACGAACCAACAACTCGAAGCAGACCTACGAGTTCTCAGACCATCCGTATCCAGACAGCACGGGATTGTTTCCCCGTGCAGAGGAGGTGCGGAGTTACCTGGAGTCGTATGCTGATCGCTTCGAAATTCGCGAACGAATCCGTTTCAATGAAGAGGTGGTCGCCGTCGACCGCTCATCCCCGCAGACTGGCAAGTTTTCGATCAGGTGTCGGCATGGGGACGATAGAAACACGGGTTACGAAGGCGAGTTCGACTTTGTGGTTGTCTGCAATGGGGTCTTCCATCGGCCGAAGCTCCCAACGGTTGCAGGGGTAGACCAGTTTCGGGGCCGGATCCTGCATTCAAGCGAGGTGACCGAATCGGCCTACCAGCCGGGTGACAAGGTCGTCGTCGGTGGAGGCAAATCCGCCTTTGACTGTGCGGCCTACGCTGCCCGACAAAGCGTAAATCCGGTCTTGGTATATCGGCGGCCACAATGGATGGCGCCAAGGTTCTTGCCCGGCGGGCGCATACCGGGAGACTGGCTGGTCACCTCGCGTTTGATGTCGCTCTTTCTACGTTACTACCACACCAATAGGATCGGACGCCTAATGCATAGCGTGGGCAGACCGCTTGTACGTCTCTGGTGAGGACTAATAGCTCTTGGCTGGCGCAAAGACCTGAAGATGCCGGCAGACTTGATTCCGGAAGAAAACCTTCCGTCGGGTATCGAGAAGATCGGTGTCGGTAGCGACCTATATGACGCTGTAAACGAAGACGCCGCACGATTGGTGCGTGGTTCAGTCAGCAGATTCACCAGAGACGGTGTCGAGCTCGGTGACGGTACACTACTTCCGGCTGACGTCGTAATCTTCGCAACTGGTTGGCACCAGAGCGTCTCGTTCCTCGGCGAGGAACTTCAGAACGAAATCGCCGGTGACGGATACTTGCGGCTCTTCAGGCAGATATTGCCACCGACGGCACAAGACATAGGCTTTGTAGGATACGCATCGTCTTTTGCGTGCCAGTTGACTGCAGAAATCGGTGCTCATTGGCTAGCCGAGCACTTTATCGGAACTCTTCAGCTACCTTCCCTAGACGAGATGAACCGGGACATTGATCGAGTACACACCTGGGCTAACGATAATCTTCCTAACCGTGGGACAGAGGGTTTTATCGGACCGCATATCTCTCACTACGTCGATGACCTGATGACGGATATGGGTTTGCCTGTCCGAAGAGTCAAAGGTTTTTTTGGGGAACACCTCGGCATATTTCGAGCATCCAGATACGCGGGCCTGGCCGACGAACGGTCTGGTGCCCGGGCGCGTCGATAGCAGATTGCAAGAATCGGCGGTGACGATAGGAGCCGATGCCTTCTCATTGATGCCCGCTACTATTTAGTCGGGTAAAGCAAACACGAAAACGCCGTTGTTGACTCGGGGATTGACCCCGGCTACCTGATTGAGACTGGGCGTGGCAAAGGACGTCCCGGTGCTGACGGCGACGTATTGCCGGCCATCCACAGAGTACGTAATCGGATATCCCGTGACGGGCGCGCCGAGATTGACCTCCCAGAGAACTTCTCCGGTGTCCTGATCGAAGGCGCGGAAGCGACCGTTCGCATCACCGCCTATCAAGAGTTCGCCGCCTGTTGTCAGAAGCGATAGCATGGCCGCCCTCTGCTGGAACTGCCACAGAGTCTCGCCCGTCTCAACAGAGATCGCCTGGATCGTGCCCACATCGTCCGTGCCCGGAGTGATCTGGGTGTCCATACGGATTGCATAGAAGCTGCCCGGGATCGGCTCGTCAGCAAGGGCGGTCACGTTCATACAGGTGTTTTGAAGCGGGAAATACATGGTATGTGTCAACGGACTGTAACTGCCGGCCGGCCAGTTTTTCCCGCCGCGGGTCGATGGGCAGACCAGGCGCTGCTGGCCTGCGCCAGAGAAGAGCATCTCGGGATTCACGGTTACTTCACCCGTCTCGCCATCGATGTCGGAGACGACCGTCTGTTCGACCGTGGGCCGCGCCCAGAGGAACTCGCCAGTTTCTCGATCCAGCGTGTAGACAATGCCGGTCTTGCCCGGGATTCCCGTGACGACGCGCCGCGTTTCTCCGGGTTGGACGTTAGGGTTGATCCACTGGACTGCGTCCGGGTCCGGCGACACTTCCGTGTCCACAAGAAGGCGCTCGAACGGATGGTCCAGGTCCCAGTGATCGACCACGTGCTGGTAGTACCACTCGATAGAGCCGGTGTCGATATCGAGGGCCAGTGTCGAGTTGTGAAAGAGGTACTGGTTGTCGTTGGAACCCAGCATGAATTTCGGTGCCGGCGAAGTGACCGACGTCCCGTAATAGACGAGATCCAATTCCGCATCGTAGGTCGGGGGCATCCAGGTACCGACGTGCAACCGATTCTCATAGGGGATTTCACCCCAGGTTTCGTCCCCGGGTTCGCCGGGTTTCGGTATCGTTCCCGTGCGCCAGAGTTCCTCGCCTGTTACCGGGTCGTGTGCGACGATCACGCAACCATTGGGGCCCTGCAATCCGCAGTTTCGGCCCGACACGACTTTTCCGTTTGCAACAATGGGCCCACCGCTGTGCTGGACGGGATAGGTCCGATAGTCGCTGACCAGCGTTTCCCAGACCAGATCCCCTGACCGGGCGTCGAGGCCGATAGCGTAACCGTCTCCAGTCGTGTCGATGATCACGTCACCGTAGATCGCGATATTCCGGTTCAGATGCGGCGCGTTGAGCATGTCGGTCAGGTCGTCGGGCCACTCCCGCCTGTATTCCCATTTGAAATCTCCTGTCGCGGCATCCATGGCCTGGATCACGTCGGCTGGATTCGGTATGTACATGACCCCGTCATGGACGAGAGGTGTTCCTTCGTGGACACCTTCTTCCAGGCCCCGAGTCCAGACCAACTGCATCTGGTTAACGTTATTGCGGTCGATTTGGTCCAGCGGGCTGAAGCCCCATCCGTTATGTGTCCGGCGCCACATCAGCCAGTCGGCCGGATCGGGATTCTCCAGCATCGCATCGGTAACCGATACGAACTCACCTTCCTGGGCGATGACGGGAAAACAAACCGCCAGGATCGCGATCGCGAGGATTGGCAGGCTGAGGCTCTTCATTTCATTCTCCTTGATGTCGGGTTCTGGACACATTCGGGACACATAACGATACATATGATCTGGAGGGCTGTACAGACCGAGATTGCGACTGAATGGGGTTTCACGAAACATAAGTCGCTTCAGTAAAGCACGCTCTTACCTGACAAGTGTCGGTGCGTAAAGCCACCGAGTCCGATAGAACTCGGCCACTCGGAGATCCTCAGCCTTCCCGGTACGCCGTTTTAGGGCTAATATGGCGCTTTCGGCACAGGTACAAACCTGGCCACTTACGAAGTACTCAGCATCTTGCACGCCGGAGGATCCACGATGCGACGATTCTTGAAACCCTCCCGCCTGATCGCACTGGGCGCGATTCTGGCGACTGCGACGGCGGGGCCCCTTAAAGCTCAGCAGCCGTACGCTCCCGAGGCCTTGACCGAACAGGATTACGCCGATGCCGAGCGCTTCATGGGTTACAACACCGGCGACCTCCTGGCCCGAGGGCTGTCCCTTGCTTCGGCAATGGAGCACTCAACCTACGACCTGGGGTTCAATCGGTTCGAATTCCTGGACGATGATCGCGGGATCCGGTTCGACGTGGATGACCGGACCTGGGTCTGCCAGTTCGAGGCCTACGACTGCAGGGAGAGCGGGGACGCCGGTGCCGATAGCGGCGGCGCCTCGCCCACGGTGGCCTCCCCCGACGGCGCTCGGGAGATTTTTGTCAGGGACTATGACCTCTGGGTCCGCACTACCGGAACCGGGGAAGAAATCCAGCTCACCAGCGATGGCTTCGAGGCTTACGGCTACGCGACAAACAACGCAGGATGGATTCGGAGCAACCGTCCGGTCGTGGTGTGGTCGCCCGATTCGGAGAAGATCGTCACTTTCCGGCACGACGGGCGAAACGTGGGCGAGATGTATCTGGCCGACACCGGAGTCGGACACCCGAATCTGGAAGCCTGGAAGTATCCGCTTCCTGGCGACGACGACATCTTCACGATCGAACCGCTCATCGTCGACGTCGTCTCAGGTGAAATCGTGTGGTTCCAGATGGACCCGGATCCCCATCGTTCCACCGTATGCGACCACGTGGTTTGCAGGGGCCGGTGGGCTGATGTCCAGTGGAGCGAGGACGGCTCCCAGATCGCGTTCGTTTCCACACCGAGGGATCACAAGCGAGCAACACTTCGCCTCGCCGATACGGCTACCGGCATCGTCCGTGATGTGTTCGAGGAGAACGTCGCCACGTTCTTCGAGTCCGGCATGGGGGCTCGGAACTGGTGGTTCTTGCCCGAATCCAACGAGGTCGTCTGGTATTCCCAGCGCAGCAACTGGGGACATCTTTACATGTACGACCTCGAAGACGGCGGCTTGAAGCACGCTATTACGGGTGGGGAGTGGAACGTCACCGAACTCCTGGGCGTAGACCACGAAAATCGAATGCTGTACTTCGAAGGAGTTGGACGCGAGGGCCGGGACCCATATTTCATCCATCTCTACCGGGTCGGGTTCGATGGCGGAGAGCCGGCGTTGCTGACGCCCGAGGACGCCAATCATTCCGTGACTTTCTCGGATTCGGGCCGTTACTTCGTCGACCGATATTCGCGCCCGGACGCCCCGCCGGTTGCCGTGCTCCGATCGAGCGAGGGAGAACTGGTCCTGACCCTCGAAACCGCAGACATCTCCCGACTCACGGAGAAAGGTTGGCGGCCGCCGATTCCGTTCAGCGTCAAGGCCCGAGACGGGATGACTGACCTGTACGGCTTGATGTTCGTCCCCACCCACCTCGACGAGTCACTGAAGTACCCGATCATCAACAACGTCTACCCGGGACCCCAGACTGGCAGCGTCGGGAGCCGAAGCTTCTCCGCGGCCCGGGGCGATGCTCAGGCGCTTGCGGATCTGGGCTTCGTAGTCGTCAAGATTGACGGGATGGGAACCCGGTGGCGGTCGAAGGAGTTTCAGGACGCCTATTACGGAGACATGAGCGACAACACGCTCCCTGACCAGGTGAACGGGATGGAGCAGCTTGGGGAACTTTACGACTGGATCGACATCGAGCGAGCCGGTATCTACGGCCATTCCGGCGGCGGCTACGCCACGGCTGCGGCAATGTTCCAGTATCCGGATTTCTTCAAGGTCGGCGTCTCCCAGGCCGGAAATCACGACAACCGCAACTACGAAGACGACTGGGCCGAGAAATGGCAAGGTCTCCTGACCGTCAACGCAGACGGTGAAACCAACTACGACAACCAGGCCAATCAGCTGCAGGCCGAAAACCTGGAGGGCAAGCTTCTCCTGGCGCACGGAACGATGGACACCAAACGTTCCGTTCTACAGCACGCTCCTGGTGGTCGACGCGTTGATTGCGGCAAATAAGGACTTCGACCTGGTCGTCTTGCCCAACCGGGGACACGGTTTTGGCAACGAGCCTTACATGGTCCGGCGGCGCTGGGACTACTTCGTCCGGCACCTGCTCGGAGCTGATCCACCGGCGGACTATCGGATACGCGCTGAGGATTGATGTTGTTGCCCGGAGTGAGAAGTATCAATGGTGAGAAGTATCAATTCGGATGAGGTGAGTTATGTTTTCAGAGTCTGAGGTTGAATATCTGCAATCCCAGCGGTTGGCGAGAATCGCGACGGTTTCAACTCCGTCCCAGCCCGACGTTGCTCCGGTTGTGTTCGAATTCGACGGTGAAGCTTTTTATATCGGGGGATTCCAGCAGGAGAAAACGCACAAGTATAGGAACGTGGCCAATGGCAACACAAAGGTGGCGTTGGTGATCGATGATGTGCCATCGACGGATCCGTTGGAACTGAGAGGGATCAAGATGCATGGATCAGCCGAAATCGTAGAGCGTCCGGTGGATCGTGGATCTCCGAAGCACTTGAAGGTCACCCCCGACAAATATTGGAGTTGGGGAATCGAAGCGCCGGCATTCCAGGACGGACAGCCGATCATGAAGAAGAAGACGGGAGGGCAGACTTGATTGTCCTTGCGTCCCGGGTTCAAGTTAACGACAAATCATGCCAGCTCAACTGTGCGATTCAACACAAGGATTAAATGTCTCTGCAGGAGTCGCGAACTCCAGCGTTTGTCGGGGCCGTTGGTTGTGGTAAAAAAAGAGGCGCCGTCCCAAGCTTGAAGAGTATGCTCGATACGCGGAGATTCCTCATGCAACGATTATTTCTTCTGCTGGTCGTCACGCTGATGGCATCACCCGGTTTCGGAACCCAGAGACAGGCCGATATGCCGACAGACGAGGCTTCCTACACCGTGTCCTACGTTGAGGTGATGTCTTCGGCCGCATCCAGAGCCGCTGCGCTGGCTGCATTCAGAGAATACGAAGCCGCCAGGAGTGAAGAACCGGGGTACGTTCGCTTCGAGATTTTCGAACAATCGGGCGCGCCGGGTCATTTAGCCGTCATCGAGACCTGGCGGGACGCGAATGCCTACCGGACGCGCGGGGCGGCTGTCCAGGAACAGCTCCTTGCTGCGCTCGGGCCAATCCGTATCAGCGACTACGACCAGCGTCCATACAAGACGTTGACCGTCGGTTCGTCGACGGCTTCCCAAGACCGCCAGGCGGTTCATGTCATCTCACACGTCGACGTGTCTCCCAATTCGGCGGTTCCGCCTGAGGGCCTGTTGCGGCGAGCGGCCGAGGAGGGCCGTCGGGACGAAGGGAATGGCCGGTTCGACGTTCTGCAGCATGCGATGCGCGGGAATCATTTCACGGTCATCGAGTCCTGGGAGAGCCAGGAGGCGCACCAGGCCCATGTGGAGGCGGACCACACGCGGCAATATCGCGACGAGTTGGGACCGACTACCGGTAGCCCGCTCGATCAACGCATGTACGAAGCCGTCCGGTAGCCGTTCAGACCTTTAAGCCACCGTTATCTAGCCGTCACTTATCGCTTTGATTTGCTTCCAAATCCGTCTATCCGTAATAATTGCAGAGACTTAAATTGGGGAAATAGGGCTCTGACCCCCTATTTCCTGTTTTCTTGAGAGTTTGTGATGCCCGAGTTCGTCGAAATATACGATACCACGCTGCGCGATGGCGCACAGGGCGAAGGGATTGCTTTCTCCCTCCAGGACAAGCTCCTCATCACGCGAAGGCTCGACGAACTTGGAGTCCACTACATTGAAGGCGGCTGGCCGAATCCTACCAATCCGAAAGACCTGGCCTTTTTTGAAGAAGTCGGAAAGCTCGGGCTTCGGGCGAAGGTCACGGCCTTCGGAAGCACGCGGCGCGCTTCGAACCCTGCCGACGAAGACGCGATACTGAACACCTTGCTTGCGGCCGGCACCGACAGCATTGCCATCTTCGGTAAGAGCTGGACGCTGCACGTCGAAAATGTTCTTGGTATCCGGCTCGAAGAAAATCTCGCTTTGATCGAAGATTCCGTGGCGTTTCTCGTGGGGAATGATCGGGAAGTGGTCTATGACGCCGAGCATTTTTTCGATGGCTACAAGGCGGATCCCAAATACGCTGTTGAGACTCTGCTGGCTGCCCAACGGGGCGGGGCACGCGTGTTGGTCTTATGCGACACAAACGGCGGGACGCTTACCAGTGACATGGACCGTATCATCAGAGATGTTCGAGAAAACATCGACGCGCCCTTCGGTATCCACACCCACAACGACGCCGGCCTGGCCGTTGCCAATTCTCTTCTCGCAGTTGAGCTGGGGGCCACACAGGTGCAAGGCACGTTCAACGGTTTTGGTGAACGTTGCGGCAATGCCAGCCTCTGTTCGGTCATCCCCAACCTCGAACTCAAGATGGGAAAGCAGAGTATCGGGCCCGACAAACTTCACGACCTGGTAGATTTTTCCCGATTCCTGAGCGAGATCGCCAACGCACCCCACGATCATCGTCAGCCCTACGTTGGAGACAGCGCCTTTGCACACAAGGGCGGGGCGCACATCGACGGTGTGATGAAGGTTGCGCACTCTTTTGAACATGTCCAGCCTGAGACGGTGGGCAACGCGCGACGTTTTCTGGTTTCGGATCAGTCCGGTGGCAGCACGATCGTGAACAAGCTGCGGCGGTACATCCCCGACATCGACAAGAAGGACCCGCTGGTGGGACAGGTGCTCGAACGCGTCAAGCAGCGTGAGCACGAAGGCTATCAATTCGAGGCCGCCGAGGGTTCTTTTGAGCTGATGGCACGCCGCGTCCAGGGTACGTACAAGGATATGTTCAAGCTCGTCGAGTTCCGGACAATCAACAGGCGCATTGGAACCGAGGCTGACGAAGCTGAAGCGATCGTGAAGGTAGAGGTGAACGGGAAACACTACCACATGGTGGCGGGTGGGGACGGCCCGGTGAACGCCCTGGACCAGGCCCTGCGCAAGGCGTTAGAAGCCGAGTTTCCCAATATCCACCAGGTCCATCTGGAAGACTACAAGGTCCGTGTCCTTTCCAGCTCAGACGGCACGGCCGCAAAGGTGCGGGTCCTGATCGAGTCCTCCGACGGACAAGATGTTTGGGGAACCGTCGGAGTATCGGAAAACATTATTGAGGCCAGTTGGATCGCTCTTGCCGACAGTCTCCACTTCAAGTTGATGAAGGGCACCCGCCAGTCAGACCTCTCAGACCAGTCCGCAACGGGCTAGGTTAGGGGAGACTTTAATTGCTTCTAACTCCCCCCTTTATTATCATTTAGCCAGTTTTCGGTAATGGTTTCGATACGGCCTGCAATTAGGAGGTCAATCCAGATGGCTGTTCTTATGAGAAAGGTTTTTTGTGTTCTGTTCTGGCAGCAGTTGTGATCTCGGCTCCCTCGGGTCTTACGCTCGCCCATCACGGGGGCGGCGTCGAATATCGCATGAACGAGACCCGGGGGCCGATCAGCGGAACCGTGACGCGATTCAACTTCACGTTCCCTCATCCCCAGGTCTTTTTCGACCATACCGATGAGAACGGCGAAATTGTCCAATGGGCTGGGGTGATGAGGCTCTCCCCGGTGGGATTGCGACGGAGAGGTTGGACTCGCGATTCATTGAAGCCGGGCGACACGATCACGTTGATCTATTCTCCCCACAGGACGGCACCGACCGTTGGCTTCGCTCGCCGTATTGAAGTGAACGGCGAGTTTCTTGACGAGGGTATGTGAAACGATGCGACGAATAAATCTTTTGAGTATGGTGGCTGTTGTGCTGTCGGTGTGTGCACCGGCCCTCATGGCCGAGGCGGCGTCTCAATCCGGGGGCTCGTTCGACCCGGGTGACTTATCCGGTGACTGGGTGCGCACGACACCCATCATTACTTTCGGTAATGTACCGACGGGTGCAGCCGGCGAGGACCCCGGTGCCCAGGAGGCTCCGTTCACTGAAGAAGGCCGGGCCATGTACGATGCCAACAAACCGGGCTATGGGCCCCGAAGAGCGCTTGAAAGAAACGACCCTCTTGGCCGGTGCGAACCCGCGGGCATACCTCGAAACGTCAATGTCGAGATTGTGGATCCGCACTCGACGTTTGAAATCGTCCAGACGCCGGGACGGATATTTCAGTTCTTCGAGTACCGGCATGACTGGCGCGAAATCTGGATGGACGGGCGGGAGTTTCCCTCGATCGATGAGCTCGGTCCCAGGTGGCAGGGTTATTCCATCGGCCGGATGGAGGGCGACACACTCGTTGTTGAGACCATCGGGATAGACGAGCGAAGCTGGCTGGACAAGTTCGGTTATCCACATTCCGGAGAGATGCGGCTGGAGGAGCGCTACCGCCGCCTGGACGCCGATACGATGGAACTCACGATGACGATCATCGATCCCGTCGTTTACTCCGAACCATTCGAGAGTGATCGGAAGATCTTCGAGTTGAACCGTGAGAAGAACAGCGACTGGGATGAGCAGGTCTACTGCGTGCCTGAAGAGGAGCTTGCGTTCCAGAGACTGATCGGATCGGGGAACTTGATCGACTGAAGTTTCAAACGAAGCAAATCCTTTGTTCGGTGAATGGCAACATCGACGTTTAGTCGCGCGGGTCGACACTCTCGGCAAGGAACCCTTCCTTGACGATGCAAGCGGCTGATCGTTCTCGCTTGTGTTCGTGTTACCGCTTATTCCGTTGGTGCCTTGAAACCGGTATCCGCCTTTTCGACTGTAGGTGCGCTCTATGAGCGCACGTTTTCGTTTGTATGCGCTCACAAGAGCGCACCTACAGCAAGCAAACTAGTCTGATAGAGGATACGCCGTCAGGTTCTCCCACGCCCAATCGACATGCGGCCCACTGAGCATCTCGTAGTTGCCCCAATCACTGTATTCTTCCAGGGGTGAAGTGGCTTTGAATTCATCGAGGCTCATGCCCGCATCCATCGCCTCCGACACGATTCGGACAAGGTTTTCAAAATAGGCGCGCTGATCACTGACGTCGGCCTTGGTCCCCATCGTGTTGCCGTGTCCGAGGGCCGCGATGTCGAAGTCGAGCGATTCGATCGTGCGGATCGATTGGATCCACGATGTCAGGGGCCTCCGGTCGAAATACGGTTCCAGAGGTAGCCCACCGATGCTGATGATATCCACAGTGAACATCGTTCGTTCATCGGGGAAGAGAACCACTGTCATATCGGGTGCGTGGTTGGGACCCGGATAGATCAGTTCGACGTTCTTGCCGCCCAGCGTCAGGGTGTGCCTGTCGGAGTAGGTGATGTCCGGCGGGGGAATCTCCGCAAACATCTCTGCGCCCGTCAAAAGGTCATCTCCGTTCCGATCCAGGCGATCGAAGGCAGCCCTCATCCCTGTGACGGCTTCCTCGCGTTGGAGGATAGCGTCACCGTTCTCGTCATAGCTGGCGCCCGGAAGGGTCTGGGCCACGCCGCGGTAGATCGCATCCACCGTGTTCTCATGAGCGACGATCTCTGCGGTGTCGGAAAAGACGCCGCCGCCCTCGATATGGTCGTAATGGAAGTGGCTGTAGATGACGTAGCGAACCGGCACATTGAACCGTTCGTCCAGTTCACCCTTGAGCCAGGTCGACGCATCTGTGTTTAGTGGATCGACGAGGATGATTCCCCCCGACGTCACCAGGAAGAGCCCGTAATGTCCGCCGCTTCGGAATCGGTACAGATCTCCAGTCACGTTTATGATCTCGCGCACCGGCTCGGCTCCGCTTCGCTGAGCTTCGATCTGGCCCTGGACCATCATGTTTGTCAGCGTTTGCATGAACGGATCCCGTTGGGCAATGCCTCGGGTGGCAAACAGGCTGGCCGTTGCTGTAAAGACCAGGATCCAGGTTAGGAAATGTGTTCTTCTCATAGGTAAAGCCTCTTCGTTTTTCTGTCGTGTTGTGGGTGCCATTTCGAAGCCTAGCCTACGCCCGCACCGGGAAGTTTTCAAGTCAGGACCCAGACCGTCTGATTCAATTGATGCCGCTGGTCGAATCTTGTAGACTTGCGTCAATCTCAGCGCTCAATGTGTAGGGGAGGAATTTCAGATGAGATCAGCTTTTGTACCGACCATGGCTGCTGTGGTGTTGTTGAGCATAGCTCCGGCCGCCGCCCTCGCTCAGTCCGGACCCATGCCCGATGTAAGTGGGCTCTGGATCGGATCGGGCAACGCCGTCCTGAGCCCGAACTTCGAGCGACAGGTGGGCGAACTTCCTTATACCGACTACGGGCTTGAACGCTATATGAACTTCGATCACGCCCTGAACACCGCAGCGCGCTGTCTGCCGATGGGCCCAAGCCGAACCTGGATGGCCAACTTTCCCTTCAGGATCATGCAGACGCCTGAAATGCTCATTATCGCCTATGAGGTCCGCCGCACCTTTCGAATCGTGTACACCGATGGCCGGGATCATCCGGACATCGTTTTCGCCGCTCCCGAATGGATGGGACACTCTGTGGGTCGTTATGAAGGAGATACGCTGATCTTCGAAACCGTGGGCATCAACGCGAGAGCCGATCTGGACAATATCGGTCACCAGCACAGTGATCAATTGCGGCTGGAGGAGCGCATTCGAAGAACCGATTCGAACACGCTCGATTGGGAAATCACCATAGAGGACCCCCTCTTCTATACAGAGCCGTTCACGGTAAGCAAGACCTTCGAACTGATGGAAAACGATCGCGTCATGGACTACACATGCACGGAGAACGAAAGAGATGCGGAACATCTGGTACCTGGCGTCGTTATAGGTCCCCAGGGCTAGGTCTGGAGGTAAAGAATCTGATGAAATGGAATCTGTTGATCGTTTTTGGCGTAGTGTTTGGCCTCGCGCTGGCAGGCGCAACGGCAAGCGCCCACCATTCGTTTGCCGCGCAATACGACGCGGACAAACGGATCGAGCTCGAAGGTACCGTGACGAAGATGGAGTGGATGAGCCCGCACATCTATTTCTATGTGGATGTGAGAGGCGAAAACGGCCAGGTGACCAACTACGCCGTTGAAGGCGGCCCTCCAACCCGTCTTTTCAGGCAGGGATGGTTGCCCGATACGTTGCAGCCAGGTGACGCTGTAAGCGTGGAAGGCGCTCTGGCGCGGGATGGATCGCCGATGGTGAACGCTTCGACGGTTACAAAGGAAGGCCGCAGTCTGTTTGCGGGATCTTCTAATCCGAACGATCCGGCCGTCAACTAGACTCGGCTGGCGCCGAAGATTTCGCTGGTGGGTTTGACAGTTTGAGAAGAGAGCGGGACGCCTATCTGGCATCCCGTTCTCTTTGGACGAGACGCTGCTAAAACTCCACCGAAGCGGCGTCGGCCATGACCACGTCCTTGTATACGGGCAGGGCCCAGCCTTCCCGCACTCTTTGGTCATAGCTTTGCTCTACCTTGGCCTTGTAGTTACGCATGTCCCCGTAAAGTTCTTTCAATTGGTTCCGGGAGAACGCTATTTCGTAGCCCGCAAGCCCGCATAACTGATTCTGTGCCTGCGGTCCGCGAGTTCCGACAAACGGATGGGCGTCCGGAATCGGCGGATCGGCTCCTTCGTTTCGAACAGAGATCTTCTTGGTCGGCACGTCGACGTACGGGTTGCGGATGCCCCCGATTGCGTTCCCGTACTCGTCCAGAGCCATGTGTGAGCCGTCATTGGCCGTCGTGCGGTCAACCCAGATTCGCTGGGCACGTGGCGGCGTGATGCCTTCATCCACCCATTTTAAGAGGTGGTCCAGGGCCACCGACATGTAAGCGGCCATCGGGAATCGGCTGATCGGGAACTTGCACGGATCCGGGTAGTAAGCTGCAGCGTCCCGGGAATCGATGTGGGCCATACCTGCAAACTCGTACGACCGGTACTGATTGTCGGGTTCGTCGCCATCCTGCCGCGTCGTGGCGTTGCCGCGATGCACTTCAGTCATTGTCGGAACCTGGATCAACGGCACATCGACTGACTGGATCGTTCCGCCTGTGCTCGTGGGCAGGAAACCGTCAAAGATGGGCCCGAGATCCGCGAGCCGCATCGACATATGTGTGGGCAGGTATCGAATCAACACTCCTGCAGACGCGGAAGTCCCTGCAAGAACCATTTTCCTCAGGGGTAGTCCGGCGAGCGGGCTGTTGGCCTGCCGTGATTTCAGAAGGGCCCCGACCTGAGCAATGATCTCGCTGGACTGTCCGTTCGTCGTTTCGAGATCTCCATAGCGTTCTTCGTTGTATTCGGCGAATGCCGTCGGGTTGCTCGTAAGAATGTCGACCGAGATGTGTCCGGAATTCATGGTATAGCGATGAGTGAAATGCAACATCCAGGCGTTCCCGCTCGGATGCATCGATTCGGCAAGGACCAGTCCACTGAAGTCATCGTCGTCGGCCGGCTTGCGAACGACAATGCGGGTTTTGTACGGAGCTCCGTTGGCCATGCCTGAAACGAAGTATTCCTTCGCTACGTAGCCGTAATGAGCCATGTCGTCGGTTGGAGGCAGTTCCATCAACGACTCGAACATCGTTCCCGGTCCTGTGATTTCTCCCGAAATCGTGGCCAGCGCAGATACCACCTGCTCAAAAGGCTCTTCCGCCTCTGTCCCACCGCGACCCTGGAAACCCTGCCTCTCGATCCCATCGTTTCCACCGCGTGTGGGGATTGCCGATTGCCCCCAAACAGTTGTCGTTCCGACTGCCAGGATGACGGTAGCCAACGTCAGTCGGTACGCCCAACGATTTAGATTTCTCATGTTCCTTTTCTCCAATCCTTATCTTGATGATTCCGGTCCATATTTGTTCCAGATTGCACAGGAGTCAAGAACCTTTGCATCAGTTCGAGAATGGCCGTTACACTTGTAAACCTTCGTCCACAGGACTATGATTCGCCGTACTAGTAAAGTTCAGCCGATTTGGCTTTTTTGGATCGGTGCGTCCACCGGGCGACACCCAGATAAACCGAAGATCAAAAGAGGAAAGTATTATGTACAGGAAGACATGGATATCCGTTGCGCTAGCAGTAGCAACCCTACTCGCAGTTCCCAATATTGTCAGTGCGCAGGACGGGCCAGGGATGAGTTTCTTCGTTACCAGTTCGGGTCCCGGAGACGGCGCCAATCTGGGAGACCTTGCTGGGGCCGACGCCCACTGCCAGATGCTGGCTGCCGCTGCTGGAGCCGGCGACCGTCACTGGCATGCCTATCTGAGCCGAACTCAGACGGGCGGGCGCGGAGGTGCGAGCCCCGCCGTCAACGCGCGTGATCGTATCGGCAGCGGTCCTTGGTATAACGCCAACGGCCAGATGATCGCCGCGAGCGTGGCCGATCTTCACGGTGACGTTCAGCGCGACCGCAACAACGTCAGGAAACAGAGCGCCGTAGACGAGAACGGAGATCCCATCAATGGTGTCGGTGACCAACCCAACCAGCATGACATCCTGACCGGTTCCGACTCCCGGGGCTTTGCGTTGATTGGCCGGGCGGATGTGACGACATGCAACAACTGGACAAGTAACGACGCGGGTAATGCCATGGTCGGTCATCATGACCGCATCGGTGGCGGGAATGTCTCATGGAATGCCGTACACATGTCGAACGGCTGCAGCCAGGAGAATCTGAACTCGACGGGAGGCAACGGCTACTTTTATTGCTTCGCCGCAGATTGAGACAGTTTTCGAATCATTTTGTCGGGCGTTTGAACCTCGCCCGGAGAAACCACACAAGAAGGAAAGAGGAAAATATTATGAATAGGAAAACAGGCATAGTTGTTGCGCTCACAGTTGCGGCGCTGATCGTGATTCCCAATATCGCCAGTGCCCAGGACGGTCCGGGGATGAGTTTTTTCATTACCAGTAGAGGGTCGGGCGACGGCGCCAACCTGGGTGGCCTGGACGGGGCCGACGCTCACTGCCAGATGCTGGCCGCGGCCGCCGGAGCCGGCAACCGGACGTGGCGGGCGTATCTGAGTCAATCCGCGCGTTTCGGGGGCCCAGAGATGCGGATCAATGCGCGCGACCGCATCGGCACGGGTCCCTGGTATAACGCCAACGGCCAGATGATCGCCGCGAATGTGGCCGATCTCCACGGAGACGTTTTGCGTGATCGAAATGCAATCGGAAGCTCCACGGCAATCACAGAAGAGGGAAATGAGATTCCGGGCAACCAGCATGACATGCTGACAGGATCGGACTCACGCGGCTTTGCTCTGATTGGAATAAACCCCGAAGTGACAACCTGTAACAACTGGAGCAGCAACGATGCAGGCAATGCCATGCTCGGTCACCATGACCGCACCGGTGGGGGAAATACCTCATGGAATGCCACACACTTCAGCAGGGGCTGCAGCCAGGACAACCTGATCGGGACCGGTGGCAACGGCTACTTCTACTGCTTTGCCGCTGATTGAGTAGGCAGGTTGAAAAAGTGGGGACAGGTCACTCTTTTTGCACGCAAAAAGAGTGATCTGTCCCACTTTTCAGACCATGTGTTCGTTCAGAAACGCAATTGTTCTGGTCCAGCCGTCCTTCGCGGCCTCGGCGTTGTAGGATTCCCTCTCGTCACAGAGAAAGCCGTGCCCGGCTTCAGGATAGATCTGGATCTCGGCCTTCTTTCCGAGCTCTCGAAGGCGGTCCCTTATGGTCTGAATGTGTTCGGGCGGTATGCTTTGGTCTTGTCCTCCGTAGGCAAGGAACATCGGTGTCTCTATCGCCTCGGCTTCCTCTAGCGGGATTGTCGTAAGACCCTGGAAGCGACTTTTCGTGGCGACCCCACCTCCATAAAAAGACACGCACGCCTTTAAGAACGGATTCCGGCATGTGGTCAGGAAAGCCAGGCGACCACCCATGCAGTAGCCGACGATTCCGAGGCGAGTTTCATCGATGTCGGACTGCGATTTCAGATATTCGTAGACGGAGTCGATGTCGCTCATGACTGAAGAATCTGTAATCGTGTTCGCGAGCGTGAAGGCGCCGTCCTTGTCGGAGTACGGAGCCGTCCGTTCACCTTCGTTTCGATGATAAAAATCCGGTGCTGCCGCCACGTAACCGCTTTCTGCAAAGCGGCGGCAAAGGTCTTCCATATGCCCGTTCAGACCGAAGATCTCAAAGCATACGACGACGGCGCCTCTGGGCGTCCCCTCCGGCCGGGCGACGTACGCGGGTGTTCCGTTGGCGTCTACCCTGCCTGCATCACTCATGTGAATTCCTCCTGTCTAACGATTCAGTCCTGGCCTCACTTGTCAGTTTTGCGTCCGCGGCTGACGGTTGAGGCCTGATCTCCGTCAGCTTTCTAGAACCGATGTGTGTAGACCAACTTGGCTGCCGCGCTGCGGTCCAGGGCAGTCAGTGTTTCTCCCGTGTCGAGCCAGTTGTTCAGCCACACGACGTAGATGTCGTTGCCGGGGTCCACGATCCAGCGGAAGCGGGCCTGCCATCCCAGAATCCGACTGATCGTATCGTACTGGATATTGTTCGAGATCGATACGAAGGGGCTGAATTGTGTATCAACCACGGCTCTGAGGAGTTTTGTGGAGAAACTCCCTTCGTCGAGCTCTACCCGGTTGAATGACGAACTCAGTGTTGCGACCACTCCCGGCCGTGGCCGCAGATTCAACCCCAACGCGATCTCCCGGCGGGTTCCCGAATAGAACGAACCCACTGTCGCGCTGGCGCTACCGGAAACCGCACGCCGGCTTGCCGTATTCAAACTGAACTGGTAGCGCGTGTATGTATACACGGTGCCCTTGGGAAGCGTGACGTCCGGCGTGATGCGGAAGTCCCGTTGCAGGCGTTCGAATGTAGTTCGGGTGATATTGATGTTGATCCGGTCGCCTGAGTGGAGGTCGATGTCGAATTGGAACGGATAATTACGCTCTGACCACCGGCCATCCCCATCGGTGATCAGTGCGGCCCATGTTCGAAGCTGCATCCGACGTATCCATGGATGGTTGGCTGGACGCGGAATCCACGTGATCACGGGTTGCAAGTGCCGGTAGTTCGTCCGTTGGACGAATCCCACGGCTGGATCAAAGTTTTCATCAACAGCGACGAACCAGATCCGGCTGCTGATGGGTTCGTTCGCGAAGACCAACCGGAGTCCGTAAGAAGCGGTGTCCTCTTTTCCGTCGCCATTGGGAGTATTCACATAGTAGGCATTGAACTGAAGGTTCTTGTCGCCTCTAAACCGAGCTGTGGCCAACTGAAAATCCACACCAATAGTTTGGCGGTCGGGGGAGTTGGAATCTCGTTCCGCGCGGCGGGTGTAGATCAGGCCCGCATACGACTGGCTAAAAAACTGACGCTTCGGGCGAATGACGGTAAAGTCTTCGCCGGCGACGCCGGGCTCTTGGGCAGTGCGGACCTGCATCACACCCAGATTGAAACCCGCGGCCTGTCCAGCGAGTTTCATGCCGTAGTCGATCTTTTGGGGTCGTCCGTTATTGAGGCCGATACGGCGTGAAAAGAACGCGCTTATGGTCCTGCTTGGTTCCCGCGTAAAGTCGAAATCGCCCGCTCCCTCAAGGAAGAAGTCCCGCTTTTCCGGGAAAAAAAGTGGGAATCGTGTGAGATTCACCTGTCGGTCATCGACCTCGGTCTGCGCGAAATCGGTATTGATCGTCAGGTTCGCCTGGAGCTGAGGTGTGAGCTTGTAAAAAACATCGAGTCCGGCTTCTGCGTTGTAGTCAGCTGGAGTGGGGTTTCCGACAGTTTCACTGTAGGTACCGATCACATAGGGTTGTATATCGAGGCCCACGCCCTGACTGGCGCCTTCGATGCCTTCAATTCGGCCGGCGGCTGTCAGATTGAACAGGCCTTCGTTCCGTGCCCAACCGGACCAGATGTCTTCTTCGTTCTTCCTTCGGACTGTCCTCTGGAAATTGGCCCCCCAAGCTTCGGCCTCCGGGTCGAAGTTGATCGTGCTGAAAGGAATTTCAACTTCGATTGTCCAGCCCGCATCGTGTGTTTCAACCCGCGCCATCCAGATGCCATCCCATGCGCGGTTCTGGCTGGTACCAAACGTTCCGCCCGTTGCAGGCACCAACTGGGCATCCCCCATCGCGCCCGCGGGGTTGACTTCGAAGAAATACCCGCTGCGCTGGTCGTACAGGGGATCGATCGTCCACATGAAGCGGTCGTCCGAGTCCAGGCTTCCATCGCGCACCATCTGGTTGGCAAGCAATCCGTCAGGATTGGAGTCGAAGAATGCTGCGCCGATGTAGAGGTTGTTTTCGTTGAAAACGACGCGGATGTCCGTGTCTTCGGTGGCAGGTTCACCGCTGAGAGGATCCGCCTGTTTGAAGTCCGTCGCGGGTTGGGCCCGATCCCAGACAGCCTCGTCAAGCCGGCCGTCCAGGGTGATTTCATCACCGGGACCTAAACGAATCGCGCGGACACTCGGCCGGTCAGGGGCTGGGTCGGAAACCTGTCCGGCCAATGGGCCCGAAGCAAAGACGGCAGATATCAGGAAGCAGAGGACAACGTGGCGAAGAGGATTCCTCCGCCGGGAAATCACTCCGAACATTCAGCCGAGATCATTTCCATGGTGGTGAGCGAGATATTTCGGCTGTCGGCCACCGGGATCAATAAGCCCTTCGCCTGGACCTTGTGCGTGTCATGATCGTCCGGCTCGAAGCCTCTGACGAAGGCCATATCCTGTAACCCGAATGTCTCGGTGCCGAGCGGAATAGACTCAGCGTCCATGAGTTCATCCGTGGTTGCGTCAAACGGCAACGTCTGAGAACGGATCGGTTGGCTCCCGTTGGTCAGGACCCAGTCGTTATCTGGAGAACGTTCCAGACACCCCACGACGCTTACCAGGGCACCCAGGGGCAGGGGCTGGGGGCCATCCGGTCCTACGAACCGGACTTCGGCCAGCTCATCCATCGTCAGTTCGTCTTCACCGGCCGGTGCGCCGTTCCCGCTGACGATGTAGGTCAGGATGTCCAGGTACTCTTCGTCAGGCAATATCACCGCGTTTTCGTTTTGGCGGGGTGGCATGGCACCAGAAATAAATCCGTAGAGCAGGTCGAGATTGAACTCCCTCCACTTGTCGAGGAAGAGGTCGCCTTTAAGTGCCGCGTTTCGCCCTCCGACCAGATTCAAGGCGTGACAGCCCGAACAGGTGGCTTCGTATGCGGCCTGGCCGCGCTCCATCTGCTCCTGGCTGTAGACACCGTCCAGGACTGTTCGGACGTTCTCGGCCGAGGCCTGCAATGTTCCGGCCCGAACCTTCAGGGCGAACACGCCGCCCGTCAGGCCAAGAAACAGAGCCGTTGTGACGAGAAAGAACGTAAATCTTCGACGCATGCTTCTCCTCTCTGAATTAGGGGGACAGAATACCGGATTTCTGATGTCTTCAGACTATACCAAAAGATATTCGAGCCGGGTGGGTAACTGCCTGGAGCCGGAACCTGAGAAGGGAATTCTCAGATTCCGGAATCCATCCAGTCGCAGGGGCCGCTAGTCGTCGCTCAGCTCACTTCCACGTAAATTATCCAACGCCAGGCGCTCTTCCCGGTTCGGATCGTTGACGAGTCTGACCTCATCGCCAAACATCATCGTCGGGTAGTCGGTGGGGTTGAACGCCGGCCAGTTCGGCATGTCTGCATGGTTCGGGTTGCCGTTTCTGGCGAACGCGGCCCAGGCGGCACTCATCACATGAGCAAGTTCGTAACGCGACTGAGAAGAGCCCGTCATCGATGCGCCGATATCCATGTTGTAGAAGACGAACGGAATGTCCAAAGTATGGTAGGCGCCCATCCGGTTGTCGTGTACCGGCGAATGCCAGTCGAGGAAGTACAGGTAACTGAGGGCCGCGCCCTGTTCGTGCTTGAGCCTGCCCAGGGTCTGTGCTCTGAAGCGCCGCGAGTTGTCCGACTCTGCCGTGAGCCACAGCATCTGGTTTCGTTTCTCGGGATGGAGCCGCTTGTAGAGATCGAGCAACTCCTGCCCCCTGGTCGCATCGCTGTTGGCCAGCCGCGTGACGAACCGATCCAGCATGTCTCGGTCAGTCAGTTCAAATGGTGGCGGCCCACTCCAGCCGTCTTCGGTTTCGGTGGAACCCATCATCAGTGGCACGTTCGCCGAGTAGGACGGAGCGGTTGGATCCCACTGGTGCCGCGGGATTATCGTGCCATCGATTACCGGGCCCGAGCCCAATCGTGGAATCCGGGGATCGCTGTAAAACGCGTCCTGGATCTCTCTGAAATGCAGCCTCTGAAGTTGGTCCAACTGGCTGGTGTTCAGTCCGAGCTTTCGAATGAACCGTTTGGCCGCTTCGCTGGCGTCTGATGCAAGTGTGCCGGTGAACGCGGAACCGCTCTGGGCAATCGAGCGATGGAACAGATCTTCAGCCGAGGGCATGGCCATCAGCGTCGTCGTCTTGCTGCCGCCTCCGGATTGACCGAAGATCGTTACGTTATCCGGATTGCCCCCGAAGTTTTCGATGTTGTCCCGGACCCACTCCAATGTTGCGACCAGATCCTGAACACCCATGTTGGTCGACCGTGCCCACTTGTCGCCGCCGATATCCGCCAGATGCAGGAATCCGAAGATGTTCAGGCGGTGGTTGACCACCACCACGACCACGTCCTCTTTCTTGGCCAGGTTCGTCCCGTCGTAGAGGAGGTAGTTTCCCCCTCCTCCTGAGAATCCACCGCCGTGCATCCACACCATCACCGGCCGGGCTTTGTTGTCCGTACCCGGCGTGAACACGTTGACGCTGAGGCAGTCTTCGCCCTCCTCGTCTCTTCGGTCCAGTGCTAGGACGACGGGAGCCGGCGGCCCGGCACCGGGCGCAAGGGGTGCTCTGTGGCCGATCTGGAAGTGGTCGTGGACACCGGACCACGGTGCTGGCTTTTCCGGAGGCATGAAGCGGTTCATTCCATCGGTGGGTGCTCCGTAGGGCACACCCCAGAACTGTTGGACACCGTCCTTGACGAGACCCCGAACCCGCCCCGACCGGGTCGACACCGTGTGGCCCATAGTTGTCAGTCGCATATCCTGGGCCGAAGCCTGAGTTGTCCTACTCCCAACAAGCAGGCCTGCCGCGGCCATGGCTCCCGTTCCGAGAAAAGTTCGTCGATCCATCCCGGACCGCTCCTTGTCACGTTTCGAACTCATGCTCATACCTCCTGACAAAACTGTAGGTGCGGTCTATGACCGCACAAAAGTTTGCGAATCGTAAACGTGCGGTCATAGACAGCACCTACAGAAAAAATCAATTTTTAGTCGTCGCTCAGTTCGCTTCCCCGCAAGTCGGCCAGGGCCATCCTCTCTTCGTGGTTGGGGTCGTTTTCAACCCGGACGTTGTCGCCCAGGATCATCGTCGGGTACTCATTCGGGTTGAACGCCGGCCAGTGTGGCATGTCCGCATGGTCCGGGTTCCCGTTTCTGGCAAACGCGGCCCATGCCGCGCTCATCACGTGTCCCAGTGGGTAGCGCGACTGGGCCGAGCCCAACATCGACGCCGCGATGTCCACGTTGTAGAACACGAAGGGAATATCCAGCGTGTGGTAAGCGCCCATCCGGTTGTCGTGTACCGGCGAATACCAGTCGAAGAAATACAGGTAGCTGGGAGCTGTTCCCTGGTCATACTTCAGCCGCCCCAGGGATTGAGCGTTCCACCGCCGCGAGTTGTCCGATTCTGCCGTCAGCCATAGTATCTGGTTTCTCTTTTCCGGATGGAGTCGTTTATAGAGTTCGAGCAACCCCTGTCCCCTTGCCGGATCGTCATTCGCCAGCCGTGTGGTGAACCGATCGAGCATGTCCTCGTCCGACAGATCGAATGGTGGCGGGCCGACCCAGCCGTTCTCGGTTTCGGTCGAACCCATCATCAGGGGGACATTCGCAGAATACGCGGGTGCGGTTGTATCCCATTGGTGGCGCGGGATGATGTTACCGTCGATGACAGGGCCATTACCCAGGCCACGGATCCGCGGTTCACTGTAGAAGGCATCCTGGATCTGGGCCACGCTGATTCGTTGAAGCTCATCCAACTGGTGGGTTCCGAGTCCGAGCTTGGCGAGAGAGCGTTCGGCGCCTTCGCCCGCGTCCGAGGCCAGCGTGCCCCTGAAGGCCGAACCGCTCTGGGCGATCGAGCGATGGAACAGGCCCTGGGCTGAGGGCATGGCCATCAGCGTCGTGGTCTTTCCTCCGCCACCTGACTGACCCATGATCGTGACGTTATCGGGATTTCCGCCGAAATTCTCGATATTGTCCCGGACCCACTCTAATGTTGCGACAAGATCCTGCACGCCCGTGTTGGTCGACTGCGCCCACTTGTCGCCGCCGATATCTGCCAGGTGGAGGAATCCGAAGATGTTCAGGCGGTGATTGACGACGACAACGACGACGTCTTCCTTCTTGGCCAGGTTCGTGCCGTCGTATAGGAGGAAGTTTCCCGACCCGCCAGTGAAGCCGCCTCCGTGCAACCAGACCATCACCGGTCGGTTCTGGTTGTCCAGACCGGGCGTGAATATGTTCGTCGTCAGAGAATCTTCGCCGTCCCGGGTTCCTCGATTCAATGCGAAGACAACAGGGGCGGATTCGCTGGCTCCGGGTGCTTGCGGTGCCCTGAAGCCAAGCTGGAAATGGTCACGAACACCGGACCAGGGCGCCGGCTTTTGAGGGGGCATGAAACGGTTCATACCGTCGGTCGGCGCGCCATAGGGCACGCCCCAGAACTGATGGACGCCGTCCTTCAGGGGACCCCGGACGCGTCCGGCCTGGGTCCTCACGGTGCCGCCCGCTGTGGTCAAACGCATGTCTTGGGCTGAGGCGTAGTTTGCCGGCTTGCCACCCACAAGCAGACCCGCCGCGGCCATTGCTCCTGTCCCAAGGAACGTCCGCCGGTTCATCCCAGTGGGCTCCCTTCTGTGATTCGAACTCATACCTGTTCCTTCTGACAACAAAGACAAAAAATTTCCGCGTCGCGACTCGAAAACTATACAACAGCCGATCTCGGAAACGGCAGATTTTAGGGGGACTCTGACGACTATGGCAGGGTTTTCGGAAGACCCCTTTTTTTACGGTTTGGGACGCGACTGCTGCGGCGTGATACTGATCGAAAACCTGGGCTATTCGCCGGATGAACAGGCGGCCTGTCGGAGTCACCTTGATCGTTCCCGATTCCATCCCTACAAGGACGTCTCTTTCGAATTCATTGAGGTTCCCGAGTTCGTTGCCGAAATGCTCGTCGAAACTCAGGCGGACAGCTCTTCGATCTCGCTCTTGACGACGACGTTGTGGCAGAGGATGTTTTCGACAACCGTGCCCCTGATTCGATCCTTTTCGCTGCTGACAGACCCTCTGAAGATAGGAAACCGTCCCCGGGCGAGGGCCTCACTGTAGGCAGGAGTGTCCGTGTGTAGCGCTTGAGTAACTCGTTTGCTGAAATCTGCGTTTTCATATCGCGCTCCAGGGGAGTAATGTGCAACAGTCTGTCCAGACATCGAATGCGAGTAATATCAGTGTCTTATGGAAATGGTCACGTGTTTCAGGGCAGAATCAGTCGTCACAATAGCAACGAACACCTCTATCCGGAGTCTTACGAATGACCATCTGTCTAAGGAGTCGAAAAGCATGCTTGGAACTAATCAATTCATCACGTTAGAAGGCGCACAGGCCATGATGGCGGCGGCTGAAGTCGAGGCCCGCGATAACAACTGGACGGTTGCCGTTGCCATTGTCGATCGAGCGGCGAACCTGATCATGTTCCAGAGGATGGACGGGGTCCAGACCGGAAGCCTCGCCGTGGCCATCGGAAAGGCACGGACAGCTGCCAATTTCAGCCGAACTTCAAAGGAAGTGGAGGAGATGGTCACAGGTCCCCGGCCCGGTTTCATGGCTGTGGACGGCATCGTTCCAATCCAGGGAGGTGTTCCGGTAGTGGTCGACGGTAAGGTCCTCGGAGCTGTCGGTGTGAGCGGTGTAAAGTCCGCCGAGGACGAGCAAGTGGCGAACGCGGCGATTGGCGGATTAGAGACTTGAGAATCGGGGGGGGCCTAACAGTGCGAAGGTGTGCGGTCGTGGAAGATTTCGCTCGGTCGTTCATTCGGACATCCTGTCCGAACGACCGGCGACGCTCGCGATCATCGTGATCGCGAGCCCTCTTGGGAAGAAGCGGAATGGTGCGCTAGAGAACAAGAGGCCCCGCACGGTTCCTCCGTGCGGGGGGACAACGAGGCAAAGCCGAGGCGTCAGTCGAATGACTGATGAAAAGGGGCGATCGAATCATGGTTGGTCGCATTCAGACGCCCCCTTCACTCCACCCATTACAAACTTCAATCCCGTTTTGTCTATAATGGTCGATTGAACTATGACCGAGATGCTCCACAGGACCGACGACCTTCGCGTTGCCGAAATCAAAGAGCTGTCGCCTCCAAGTCACGTGCTGCGCGAATTCCCCATCACCGAGGCTGTAGCGAAGCTTACATACGAGACCCGCGAGGCGATTCATCAGATACTGCATGGAGATGACGACCGGATACTCGCGATCGTGGGCCCCTGTTCGATCCATGATCCGAGGGCTGCACTCGAGTATGCCGGGCGGCTCAAAGCCGAAAAAGATCGACTGGCCGGAGATGTACTCCTCGTCATGCGGGTGTACTTTGAGAAGCCGCGGACGACCGTCGGCTGGAAGGGCCTGATCAACGATCCGCACCTCGATGGCAGTTTTCAGATCAACGAGGGTATACGGATTGGCCGGCAGCTGCTTCTGGAACTCAACGAAATGGGGATGCCGGCGGGCGTCGAATACCTGGATATGATTTCACCCCAATACATTGCCGACCTGGTGAGTTGGGGAGCGATCGGCGCGCGCACTACTGAAAGCCAGGTTCATAGAGAACTTGCGTCCGGGTTGTCGTGCCCGGTCGGGTTCAAGAACGGAACCGACGGTAATCTGAAGATCGCAGTGGACGCGATCCGAACTTCCCAGAATCCGCACCATTTTCTGTCTGTGACCAAGGCCGGCCACTCGGCGATCGTATCGACGAGTGGTAACGAAGACTGTCATCTCATCCTGCGCGGTGGCAAGGAACCGAACTACGATCGAGCGAGTGTGGCCGGGGCGTCCAAACAGCTAGCGGAAGCCGGGCTGGGGGAACGCGTGATGATCGATCTGAGCCATTCCAACAGTCGGAAAGAACACATGCGTCAGATCGAGGTCGGCAGCGACGTCGCCTCCCAGATCGCCGGCGGAGACGCCCGGATATTCGGTGTGATGGTTGAAAGCCATCTGAAAGGCGGCCGCCAGGATCTGGAACCGGGCCAGGATCTGGTCTACGGCCAGAGCATTACCGATGCCTGCATCGGCTGGGAAGACACGGTCCCGGTATTGGACGAGCTTGCCGGTGCCGTCAGGGCGCGCCGGAAAGAGTCATAGCGTATCCCTGCCTGGTTCAGCCTCAAGCTCCTACCGCCGAGTTCCGCCGAGTTTACCGTCCCATCGCTTTGACAGTTCTGTGTGAATGCCGAACTGGTCCAGGGCGCGCATAACGATATGGTCGACGACAGAGTCCAGGTTTTCGGGACGGTTGTAGAAGGAGGGCACCGGGGGAACTATGACAACCCCCATCCGCGAGAGCTTCAACATGTTTTCGAGATGGATTTCACCGAGCGGTGATTCCCGGACCATCAGAACGAGTTTCCGTTTTTCCTTGAGCACAACGTCGGCTGCGCGATGAATGAGATTGTCTCCGTGGCCATGGGCGATGGCCGCCAGGGACCGGACGCTGCACGGTGCGACGATCATTCCATCGGTGACGAACGAACCGCTCGAAATGGGCGCGCCCTGAGCGTTCTCGGGATAGGTATGGGTGGCGAGTGCTTTGACTTCATCGATCGTATGTGAGGTCTCGTGGGCAAGCGTGCGCGCGCCCCACTTGCTCATGACGAGGTGGCTTTCGATTTTGGATTGCCGAAGTGTTTCCAACAGGCGGACTCCAAGGATTGTTCCGGTTGCGCCTGTAATGCCGACGATGAGTTTCATTCGATCGTTCCAATCGGGCTTCTGACTTCGGATTGATCCGGTAGGCAGTAGTCGCAGCCCTTAGCCATGAGGCCAGCATCAGCCTGGCGGCTCATGTGGAGCCAGTGTAGGATGTGAGGGGTTGGAAAGCAAAATGACCGAAAAAGTGACGCCTGAACTTATAGCCGAATTAGCCCGATATGCTGGCTTGCCGCTCGAATCGGACAGGGCCGGGGACCTGGCCAGGTATCTGGATCCCGCGCTGACCAAGTTAAGAGGGATGCGCCCTGATGGGTACGAAAACCTGGCTCCGGATCTGAACTTCCGGGTTCCGGTGCCGCAGGCCGGCGACGAACAGGAATGAGTCCCGGCGGTGGGAACGTCTTCTACCTCTCTCTCAAGCAGGTATCCGAACGTATCGCACGGCGGGAACTATCTCCTGTCGAAGTGTTGAATGCCGCGATCGAGCGGACCAATGCCGTTGAGCCGCGGGTAAACGCCTACATCACTACCACCTTCGACAGGGCGATGGACGACGCCCGCCGCGCAGAGAGCGAGATCTCTGCCGGTAAGTACCGCGGCCCCCTGCACGGAGTTCCGATCGGGCTCAAAGACAATTACTGGACCGAGGGGATCCCAACGACAGCCGGGTCCAGGCTTCTGGCCGATTTTGTTCCGGCCGAAGACGGCACCGCAGTCTCGCGGCTTCGCGCTGCCGGTGCCGTCATCACAGGCAAGCTCAACATGCATGAGCTCGCGCTCGGGGGGACGACGACGAATCCTCACTACGGCGCGACGCACAATCCATGGAAACTGGACCGCATTCCGGGCGGGTCGAGCGGTGGGTCAGCCGCAGCCGTCTCAGCGGGTTTCTGTTACGCAGCGTTGGGAACAGACACCATCGCATCGATCCGTTATCCGGCATCCCTGTGTGGCCTGGTGGGTCTGAAGCCAACCTTCGGGCGGGTCAGCGTGTATGGAACCGTTCCCTTGTCCTGGAGCCTCGACCATGCAGGTCCCATCACGCGCGAGGTAGAAGATACCGCTCTCGTCCTGAATTCGATTTCAGGCTACGACCCGAAGGACTCGGGTTCGACAAACGTCGAAGTCCCCGACTTCACTCGTGAATTGAAGACCGACTTGAGGGGAGTTCGGATAGGGTTGCCTCGTGGGTATTTGTTCGAGCCCCTGGATCCGGAAGTGCGGGCCGCCGTCGAAGCGGCCATCGACGTGTTTCGAGACCTTGGCGCCACTGTTCGAGAGGTTCGATTCCCGAGCGCCTCGCAAGCCACAACTATTTTCCCGTTTCTGAGCAGGCCAGAAGCGGCTTCTTTTCAATCAGACTTTCTCCGCAAGCGGGCCGACGACTACGGGGACGTCCGGGGGAAAGTTGAACCCGGAGAAATGATGCTTGCGACCGACTACATCCGGGCGCAGCGGCTGCGGACAGCCATGCGGCAGGAGCTCGATGGGATCATGAGCGATCTAGACGCGCTGGTCACCCCGACCAACCGCGCTGTTGCCTTCCCGATCGGCGAGCCGTTCGCGACCGTCGATGGCAAGTCCATCAATGAGTTCGAGCTGTTGGCCGGTTTGACCGCCCCTTTTTCCCTCACAGGTTCGCCTGCAGTTTCTGTGCCCTGCGGATTTAGCTCGGAGGGACTGCCCATTGGTCTCCAGATTGCCGGCCGCGCCTGGACAGAAGCCCGAATACTGCAGATCGGGGCGGTCTACGAACGTGCGACACCGTGGAGCCAGAGCCACCCCACACTCTAGCGCACCAGCGCCATCAAGCTCTTCGCCTTGGTTTTGGAATGAGCGGGATTGATCTCATGGTAGGATTTTAAGGTTTGAGTCTACATGCCGCGCCGGCCACAGTGGCATCGGTTTTCCAGGCTTGACCTACATTCATTAAGCATTAAGCGAACGTTTTCAAAATGACAGATTCTGATGGGATGGGCTCGAAACGGCACCGGGCCTCGTTGAAGCCCCGTGGTTTTCGAACCCTCCCTCTGTCGTGCGTCTTGGGGATCTTTGCCGTCATTCCCGGTATAGCCCAGCAAGACCGTCCGGATTTGGAAGGGTACGACCTCTCGCTTTATGAAGGACAGCCTCGCGTCGCAGCGGTCCGGCTAAGTCCGGGCGAAAACGTGAATGTTGATGGTCTTCTGAATGAAGCCGCCTGGGAACGTGCCGTTCCAGCTTCCGACTTCATCCAACAGGATCCGGATCTCGGCGAACCCGCGACCCAACCGACGGAAGTACGAATCCTCTTCACTGAAGACGCTCTATACATCGGAGTGATCTGTTATGACTCCGAACCGGATGCGATCATAGCGAACACAATGCAACGCGACGCGTCGCTTTCGGCCGACGACCGGTTCCGGTGGACGATCGATACGTATCTCGACGGGCGTTCCGGATACCTTTTCGAGATGAATCCCAGCGGTGCCATGAGAGACACCCTGATGAACAGTGGTGGCGTGACCGACTTCAATAGGGAAGGGAGTGGTGGCGAACTTGCTTGGGACGGTATCTGGTACGGCAGTGTCCAAAAAAGTGACATCGGATGGACGATCGAGATTGAAATTCCGTTTCGGACAGTGAACTTCGATCCCAATGTGCCGGCATGGGGGATCAATTTTCAGCGTACGCTCCAGCGGCGGAACGAAGAGAGTTTGTGGACAGGTTTTGCGAGGAACCAGGGCCTTGAACGGATGTCGAATGCCGGATTGCTGACCGGCATTTCAGATGTCAGTCAGGGTTTGGGTTTGGACGTGCAGCCGTACACGACAGGTACGTACACGGACTCGACGCTTCGAGCCGTCGATTCCCTGTATCAGGGAGATGTTGGAGTTGATTTCATCTATAGCGTGACTCCGCAGCTCAAAGCCAACTTCACTGTCAACACGGATTTCGCAGAGACTGAAGTCGACAATCGCAGAGTGAACCTGACGCGTTTTCCACTGTTCTTCGCTGAACGACGTGATTTCTTCCTGGATGGCTCGACGTTTTTCGATTTCTCCCGGGAGCAGGGCGGCGGCGTCCGGCCCTTTTTCAGCCGCCGGATCGGCCTGACGGACGGACGACCGCAACGGATAGATTTTGGAGCAAAGTTGACCGGTCAGGCTGGGGCGTTCGATCTGGGAGTGCTCCAGGTCCGAACCGGGGCGAACACTGCGCAGGTTGGAGAGGATTTCACCGTCCTGAGAACAAAGAGGCGTTTTCTGCTGCAGTCCTACGTGGGTGGTATCTACACACGGCGTGCCCCCCGTGGAACGCGTCGGCAAGTAGAGCACACGGCTGGTGTCGATTTTCAGTTGAGGACTGCGCGATTTAGAGGTTCCGACAACCTGAACTTCAGCGGCTTCTATGTCTGGACCACCGGCGCCGGGTTGGAAGACCGTGCCGCGTGGGGATTACGGGTTGAATATCCTAACGACGTGTGGGATATCCGCATGGCGGCGCGGGAGATCCAGGAACACTACGACCCGGCTGTTGGATTCATCAACCGGAGGGGTATCCGACGTTACAACCCCGACATCGTTTGGCTTCCACGACCGAGTGAATCCCGTCTAGTACGCCGCTTCGGTTTCCGGTTTGATCCCGAAATCATTACCGACACGGCGAACCAGCTACTGACCCGCAATATGAATATCTACCCTTTCGAGGTGGTCTTTCAGAGCGGCGACAGCCTCTTGTTCCTTCTGAATCCGAGTTACGAGCGACTCTTACGGGACTTTGAGATTTCTGATGGTGTGGTTCTCCCAGGAGGTGTGGAGTACAACTTCACGCGGTATCGGATAGACGCCAGTACTGCGAGCCGGCGTATCTTGTCGCTGTCGGCCCGCTACGAAGACGGGACTTTCTTCACCGGAGACCGTAGGGATTTTTCACTGGATATAGGAATTCGTCCGCGAGCCGGCGTCCTCATCAATCTAGACAACGAGTGGAACCGTATCGAGCTTCCCGAAGGCGATTTTTCAACACGCGTTCACCGTCTGAACGTCAACACGCAATTCACTCCCTGGATATTCGCCGTCAACAATATCCAGTATGATTCGGTCAGTCGGGTTCTGGGCTGGCAGATGCGATTTCGATGGATCTTGCGTCCGGGCAACGATCTCCATTTCGTTTACGCCCAGAATTGGCTCGACGACCCGGCCCGAGACGGGCGGATTACACTCGACCGGACTGCGGCCACAAAATTGGTCTACACGCACCGGTTTTGAAGGGAACCATGATCATCGACTGCCACGGACACTACACAACGGCGCCCGAGGAACTCGGAGAATACCGCCAGGGGCAGATCGCGGCGTTCGAAGCAGCCCAACCTGCTTCAAAAGGCACACTAGACATTACCGACGACCGCCTCAGTGAGAGCGTCGAAGGTGCGCAGTTGAAGCTGCAGCGCGAGCGCGGAACAGATATGACGATCTTTTCGCCACGCGCGTCCTGGATGGCCCATCATCTGGGAGATGCCGACGTCAGCAGGTACTGGAGTGAGCACTGTAATGATCTGATCTATCGGCTCTGCATGTTGTACCCGAAAAACTTCGTTGGGGTCTGTCAGTTGCCGCAGTCTCCCGGAGTGCCGCCGGATAACTGCATTGCTGAGCTCGAACGGTGTGTCAACCAGCTGGGCATGATTGGTTGCAACCTGAACCCCGACCCGTCCGGTGGAAGCTGGACCGCACCCCCGCTCGGTGACAAGTACTGGTATCCGTTTTACGAGAAGATGGTCGAGCTGGATGTGCCGGCGATGGTCCACGTCAGCGCCTCATGCAACCCGGCCTTCCATACGACCGGCGCGCATTATCTGGCCGCCGATACGACGGCCTTCATGCAGTTCCTGACGTCAGACCTCTTCAAGGATTTCCCGACGTTGAGGTTTGTGATCCCGCACGGGGGGGGTGCCGTGCCCTACCATTGGGGCCGCTATCGGGGTATCGCTCAGGACAAGAACTTTCCGTTGCTAACTGATCTCATACGCGACAATATCTTCTTCGACACCTGTGTCTATCACATGCCAGGCATCGAGTTGCTGACTAAGGTCGTACCTGTCGACAACATAATCTTCGGTTCCGAAATGGTGGGCGCCGTCCGGGGGATCGACCCGGAAACGGGACATTACTACGACGATACGAAGCGTTACATAGATCAGGCTTCCTGGTTGAGCGATGAAGAGAAGCAGAAGATTTTCGAAGAGAACGCGCGAAAGGTTTATCCTCGGATCGAACATGCGATCTCCTGAAGCTTCCGCGCTGTCCTGTTTTCTTGTAGCGGCTCTCACATTTTCCCTGAACAGCCCATTGATCGGATCGGGCCAGGTCACCGAGACCGGTTTCGGGGTTGTGGCGCGTCAACACATCGACATGCTGTCCGAAGGTATCGGCGCGCGTGTGGCCGGCAGCCGCGAAGAGGCTCGGGCAGCGACTTACATTGAAGGTGTCTTCCGCGAAACGGGCTATCCGACCCTGATTCAACCCTTCACTTTTAACGTCGGGCCACGGGGCCGTCCCTCGATCGAGGAATCGGCGAACGTCGTTGCAGTGAAGGGAGGCGTTTCTGCCCGGGAGATCGTTGTCGGTGCCCATTACGACTCGGAGGTTCGCGGCCGGGGCGCCGGTGACAACGCGTCCGGCGTCGGCGTGATGCTCGAGATTGCTGCTGCCGTCTGGGACGTAGAGACAGACTACACGATACGGTTCATCGCTTTCGGCGCTGAAGAAGCGGGTCTTGCAGGGTCGCGCCACTACGTGGACCAGCTGACGACCGAAGAGCGGGAACAGGTTGTGGCGATGATCAACCTGGACAGTCTGGTCGCCGGGGACATCGCCTATGTCTATGGGGACGCCGGAGATGAAGGTGTGGTCCGCGAATGGATTCTGGCGAGAGCGCAAGAACAGAATCTCGACGTCCGAACACAATCTGGCGAAAATCCGAGATTTCCCGCCGGGACGACCGGTGACTTCTCCGACCATGCGCCGTTTGAAGACGTCGGCATACAGTACGCGTATTTTGAATCGACCAATTGGGCATTAGGGGAACGGGACGGTTATGTTCAGGTTGATCCCCGGTTCGGAGAAGCGGGTTACATCTGGCACACACCATTCGACACATTGGCTTATATCGAGTCGACATTCCCCGGCAGGATCAACGAGCGGCTGGAGTTGTTCGCGACGCTTCTGTTCGAGGTGCTGACGGAGTTTGACCTGTCTGAACTCTAGGTGCGCTCTATCAGCGCACATAAGTCCTGAAATGTCCGATCGAGGGTTACCATTGCGGGGGAGGATTCCATGGGTGAAGTGAAATACGTTTCGCGCGTTAAGCTCGAACGGAAAAAGGGTCCGTTGCGTCTGGCGACGATTCCCGCAGAAAGCGAACCGGTATGGTTCGGCGTTCATGGCGCTATTGCCGAACACTACGGCGTAGATCCGGAAAAACTCGGCGAAGTCCACGCGACAACGCTCGATTACGTCGTAGCCGCTGCCGGTGGTTGAATGGTGGGAACCTTCGGGGGCGCGCTGGAGGCGCGCAAGATTGATGCTTCCGCCGGCCGGCTCACGGCAGACGTCACAGGTGAGGTGGAGACCGACGGCGGCACGCTGGTTATCAAACGTATTCATGTGAACATGCGTCTCTATGCATCGGAAGACGCGCGTGAGGTTGTCGAACGGGTCCACGGAATGTTTGCCAACAAGTGTCCCGTATACCGCAGTATTAACCCGGCTATACCGATAACGTCGTCCTACGAACTGGTGGAAGGTGATTCGAATGTCTAAACCGTTGCCGTGGATCGCAGGCCTTGTCTTGACTGTTCTGCTCGGCCTTTGGGGTTTGAATATGGAAGCAGGAGAGCGCCGGAACGTAACGCTGAACTATGGGGCCGGTCAGAGCCTGTCCCTGACGGTCGTCTTGCCCCTCGGCTATACCGAAGCAACAGAGTATCCGCTCGTCTTCGCCTTGCCCCCGGGACCCGGAAACGTAGACATGGTAAATGCGTTTCTTGGAAACTACTGGCTCGATGAAGCAGACCGACGGGGATATATTCTCGTTTCACCTGCTGTGTTCGGTCCCGGTCTTGAAACTTCGGCCCGCTCGGTTGTGGACGCGGTCTTCGAATGGGTAGATGCGAACCTCAGCTACGATACGGCGCGTGTGACGCTGGCCGGGCAGTCTAACGGGGGACTCGGAGCCTTCCATGTGGCACGGGTCGATCCCAACCGTTTCGGGTCGGTCGTCGTTATGCCGGGAGGATACGGATCCTCTGGAGATCTGGCACAGCTGGCCGGAAAACCTGTCTTGTTGGCTGTCGGCGAACGGGATACGCAGTGGGTCAGTTTGACCCAGCGTACGCGCGACCTGTTAGTGCTGGCTGGCGCCGAACCAAGAGTCGACGTCATCCCCGGTGCGGGCCACGTTTTTCCTTATCCTACCGACACACTGTTTGACTGGATCGAACTGTCACATCCGAGGTCATTACAAAAGGTGTGTAAAAGTCATCAGGCGGCGGCCTTCGATTTCATCACGACTCTGATGCCGTCAGCGAATTGCTGACCATCATAGACCTCTTGTAAGAGTTCGGATCCTTTTAAGTGTCGCCAAGCCTTCTCAGCGACACGTAGTAGCTTCCAAATCATTGCCGTTGCATTCTCGACACGCTTGAATCGGCGAGCGGCGTTGGTGCGGAGGCGAACCATGTCGAAGGGCGATTCGACGATGTTGGTTGTTCTCAGATGCACCCAGTGTTGTTTCGGGAACTCATAGAAAGTAATCATCCGGTCCCAGTCCCGCAACAGCGTCTCACCCGCTTTGGGATAGTTCTTCTCATATCGGCGGACGAACTGATCCCGCTTTCGTTCGCAGGCCGCGCGGGAGTTCGCGAAGGCCATCCCATGAAGCAGCTGTCTGGCCGCGGGCTGCTCGGTCTTCGGCAGATGATCGACCACGTTGATCGACTTGTGGTTCCAGCAGCGTTGTTCCTGGCCCTGGGGCTGTTGCTCGGCCAGCGCGGACCAGATGCCCAGGTGACCGTCCGCGACAGTCAGCCGTCCCAGCTTCAGGCCCCGTCTCTGGAGATTGCGCAGAATGCGGCTCCAGGACTCCTTGCTTTCCCGCTGCCCGCTCTCACAGGCCAACAGCACTTTGCGCCCGTCTGACAAGGCTCCGATGATCACCAGCAATGCCACTCGCTCTTTCGCGATCCCCGCTTTCACGTACAAGCCGTCTGCCCACTGGTACACGACCTCGAGGCCGGACAGGTCCTGCTGGACCCACTCGTCATACTCCAACTGCCAGGTCGATTTCAGTCGTTGGATCGATGCTCGCGACAACGGAGCGCCAGCGCCAAGCAGTCCGCGCATGGCCTGCTCGAAGTCCCCTGTGGCCAGGCCGTGGAGGTAGAGATCGGGAAGTAGCTCGCCCAGCTGTTTCGATTTCCGTCGAAAATACGGCAGGATCTGACTCTCGAACCGCTCGGCGGTGTTTCGAACCCGAGGTCGTCGAACCTCCATCGTGCCGTTCATCATTGCGAAGCGTCGCGGCTTCCCGTGACCGTTCCGGTATCCTCGTCGATTCGGACTCCGCTCCGACTTTTCCCGACCCAGAAATTGAGTGACTTCGTCCTCAAGCAGCTCCTGTAGCCAGACTTGGACCCGGGATCGCGCCCAGTCCTCCAAACCTTCATACGCGTTCGTTGACGCCACTGATGCCGGTATGTTCTTCTTCTTCTTCATGGGTGGTGTACCTTTCTCCCGATTGCTGCCGGGATTGCTTACGGTTTCGAATTCACCGAAAGCGTACACCGCCTTCTCTTTTTACACACCGATTGGAACGACCTCGTCACATCCCGAATAATGCTGCGAACCTGTAGGTGCGCTCTATCGGCGCACAAATTCGTTCCGAAAGGGATGGCTCATAGAGAGCACCTACAGAAGAGGCTTACCGATGAACCTCGAGAACGCTAGTGTTTTGATCACGGGCGGAACCAACGGCATAGGCCGCGCCATCGCCGAATCTCTAACAAGGGCCGGCGCACGCGTCGCCGTTACAGGGCGAAACACGGAGCGGCTCGAAGAGACGGCCCAGGCTCTGAACGCCGTCCCGATTCAGGCCGACGTCACAAGCGAAGCAGACGTCGAGCGGACGTATCAGGAGGTGTTCGAGGCCTTCGGACACCTGGACATACTGGTCAACAATGCAGGCTATGGGATCTTCAGGCCGCTGGTGGATACAGATCGTGCGGAGTTCGATTCCGTCTTTCAGACGAACGTAACCGGTGCAATGTTGATGGGACGCGAGGCGGCCCGTCATTTCGTATCGCGAGGGCAGGGTAACATCGTCAACATCGCATCGACGTCTGCGTTGAAAGGCAGTCCCAACGGGTCGGTCTACTACGCGAGTAAGTTTGCTCTTCGGGGTATGACTGAATGCTGGCGTGCCGAATTGCGGCCTCACAATGTTCGCGTGTTCCTGATCAACCCCAGCGAGGTCCTTACGAACTTTGCGGCCACGGCGGGCCGTGATCAGAAAGAGAACCCGACGAAGCTTCACGCCGAAGACATCGCACACATGGTAAAAGCCGTCCTGGAAATGGACGGTCGCGGGTTCACGACAGAATTGACGATCTTTGCGACTAATCCGAAGGACTGAATTCTTACTGTAGGTGCGCTCTATGAGCGCACAGAGCGGAACGTGCGGTCATGACCGCACCTACAGGCGGGTCGCTGTCAGGAGCGCGTATCCCAACTGACCTCGACTGATCGCTTCAAGAGCCGCCCTTGCCATGTTTTTTGCGCTCGTGAAGTCCACTTCCGGCAGGTCGATCTTCTTGAGGCCAACCGCAATCTCCAGTCCGAGTAGTTTCCCACGAATCTGATTTACCATTTCAGTGAGCGCATCGTCGTGAGGGGTAACCGAGTCCATACGGAAACCGGCCGCCGTAAGTCTTTCCTGGTAGCCAGCTACCGGTTGAGCGTCAGCGATGCAGGCGACCCACGCCATCAATGAACGGAGTTCGGCTGCAAGCGTATCGCTTCGGGTAATGTCGCCGAGACCTACGCGACCACCCGGGCCGAGGACGCGATAGAACTCCCCGGCGGCCACGGCTTTGTCGGGAAACGTACAGAACGCACATTCGCACACGATGGCGTGGAACGAGGTGTCTCCAAAAGGCAGACGCTCTGAGTCGCCGTGTTCGAACCGGACGCGATCGCTAAGTCCACGCCGGGCTGCTTCCTCGTTCGCGACGCGGACGTTCTCCTTCCCGTAATCGACACCGACCACCTCACAGCCGAACGTTTTCGTGATATGTAGCGCGCTGGTGCCCGTGCCCGAAGCCACGTCCAGGACTCTCAGTTCCGGTTTGAGACCCATCGCACGGCCCAACTGCGTCGTCAGGTCGAGACCGCCGGGATGAAATGAGTCACCGAGGAGGATCCGAACGAAATCCTGTTCATAGAGCTGTGCGCAGCAGGACTTGATTTCTTCGGCTGTCGTTACCAGATCGATGGTTTCCTTCATGAGTCACCGTTACTGAACGAGAAGTTGACCGGTTGAGGTTCGTAGCGGGAGCCATCCCTGCGGGCTTCGAGGCGCAAGGGCTCCATGGCTTCGAGCTGCTCTCGGGCCTGTTCGCGATAGCCGATTGTGTTGTACGCGCAGAACGGGATCTGCTTGCTGCCCGGCAGCAGGAATTCCTTGCAGCACTTCATCACGTTCTTCTGATTGAATGTCCATGGGTCCATGAAGTCCTGGAGCATGATCATGATGACGTGTTCCGCGATGTCACCTACGGCAAACGACTCGGGAATTCCACAAGCCTCGCAAGAGAGTGCAATCTGCTGGGTCGACTTGTCTGAACCGGGAACCGAAGAGGAAGACCACAGGCCCTCCAGTGCCCGGGTCACGTCCTGATTCCAATCCGGCAGGGCGCGATTCGTGATGTAGTCCAGATAGTCGTGCACGTTGACGACACGGGGTATCGGCGTCACCGTGTCCCCGTCGATGAATCCGTAAGTTACCGAGTTGCACGTGGGGAAACAGCAGGGGACCGGTACGAAATCGCTGACCATGAACTGTTTCTTCGTCTGCTCTTCGATCAGTTTGAGGACGTCGGGGATGGTCATGCGTTCCATCGGGTCGTGTGCCATGTGGCGGCCTGCGTGAAACGCCGGCTGAAAGTTTATGCCGCAGATCGCGGGATGTTTGATTGCCAGGTCGATGATTCTTCCCAGCTCGTGATCGTTGACGCCTCGTTCAATTGCTGGGACAAGCGTTACGCTGAGTCCTATTTCCGCCAGCCTGTCCAGCGCCCGGAGTTTCTGTTCGAGAATGTCGGGTTCTCCCCAGATGATCCTGTATGTTTCGCTGTCGAACCCGTCGAACTGAAAATAAATGGAAGGCTGCGCCCCTTTGAGCTGTTCCAGGAACGCATCGTCATCAGCGATTCGTTTTCCGTTCGTGTTGATCATAACCAGGGAAATTCCTCGCGCCTTGGCCGCGGCGATGAACTCTATGATCTGGGGGTGAATCGTCGGTTCTCCTCCGGAAAACTGTATGACTTCAGGATCGCCTTCGGTACGGACGAAGTCGTCCAGGATGTTCTCCACTTCTTCCAGCGTGAGGCTGAAACCTGCTCCCGCCTCAGAGAAGCAGAGCGGACAGTTCATGTTGCACGCGCTGTTGACTTCTATTATTCCAAGGCAGGCGTGTTGCTGATGATCGGGACACAGCCCGCAATCATGTGGACACCCATCCTCGACGTCCGTTCCAAACTCCAACGGAATAGTGCCGGGTCTGTTGTATTTGGCCTGGGAGACATACATCTGGGCGTCGCCATAAACCAATCCCTCGAACGGACCGCAATCCGGGCAGCGTTTGCGCATATAGACCTTGTTGTCGCGCAAGAGAACCTGGGCGTCGATGACCTTTCGGCATTCGGGGCAGATGCTGCGTGTGAATTCATACAATATGTAGTCAGCGTCCTTCTTCTCGAGTGGCTGCGGCGCGGATAGTACTACTATGTTACAAACGGTCTATTTTATGTTAGCATCCGGTCATGAGCGCCAAATCGAAGGCGCCAGGCACTCAGGAAAAACGTTTTGCGGCCTATTTGGAACGCCTGGCGTCGGCCGCAGGACACGCCGATCGTCATGAACCGTTGAAGTCGTACTGCACCGGGTTGTTGCTGCCGATCAAACGTAAGAGTGTGGAGCCGATGGCTGCACGATTGGCTCCGGATAATGTACGCCGAATGCACCAGTCGCTACATCATCTGGTCGCGGATGCGCCCTGGGACGATGCGGCTCTGTTGGCAGAAGTTCGACAGTACGCGCTGGGGGCGATGGAAGCCAACGGTCCGATTGAAGCCTGGATTGTCGACGACACCGGATTCGTGAAAAAGGGGACCCACTCGGTGGGTGTGGCCCGGCAATACTGTGGACAGGTCGGCAAACCTGAGAACTGCCGGGTGGCGGTGAGCCTGTCGGTGGCGACAGCGAAATCCAGCTTGCCGGTGGCATGGCGACTCTACCTCCCCGAGACCTGGGCGAAGGATCCGGAACGTCGAAGCAAAGCCGCTATTCCCGAAGACGTTCGATTTCAAACTAAACCTCAAATTGCTTTGGAACAAATCCGGCAGGCCGTCGATGACGGCATTGCTCCGACACCGGTTCTGGGCGATACGGCCTACGGCAACAACTACAAGTTCCGGCACGGCATCACCGAACTCGGACTTAGCTACGTCCTAGGGGTGCAAGGCACCACGACCGTGTGGAAACCGGGCCAGGGTCCCTTGCCGCCGAAATCCTTGACCGGCCGCGGACGGACACCGACCCGCATGCAGCGCAACAAGAAACATCAACCGGTTTCGGTCAAGCAACTGGCCCTCTCGTTGTCTCCCCAGCGTTGGAAGAACGTCTCCTGGCGCGAAGGCACCTCCGAGACCCTGCGTTCCCGTTTCGCCGCAGTTCGCATTCGTCCCGCTCATCTGGATCACGAGCGCCACTCGCCGCATCCGAAAGAGTGGTTGTTGGTCGAGTGGCCCAAGACCGCATCCGAACCGATCCGGTACTGGCTCTCCACTCTTGGGGCCCATACCTCGCTTTCCGATCTGGCCGGTCAGGCCAAACAGCGCTGGATCATCGAACGCGACTATCAGGAACTCAAGCAGGAACTCGGTCTGGGACACTACGAAGGTCGCGGCTGGCGTGGATTTCACCATCATGGCACCTTATGTATTGCCTCTTATGGGTTCCTGGTCGCCGAGCGGAGCCGTTTTTCCCCCTCTGCATTTGTCGAGCATGTTGGACTATCCGTCCCCAAACTCCCCAAACACTTCAAACCCCGCGGAACCCCGGATCCGGCCCGAACGACATAACCCCTGCTCGATTGCCACGCTTCGCATTCGCATCGCCCGCTTCCTGATTCAGCAGCTTCCTCGTTGTCCGTTCTGTGGACCGCTTCGTTTGTAACACAGTAATAATAGTTGGTTTGTCATAAATCCCCCGTTCGAACGTATTACCGGATCAACTTCGAGATTCCCCGGATCACTTTTCCCCGCGCGCCCTCCAGGGCCCGTTCCACCGCAACATCCGCCCCCAGTTGTTGCACTGGGGTCGAATAGGTCGGATAGGGGTGGATCGTGCCGGCCAGGTCACTGAGACGTAGCTTGTTGTCGATCGCTATGACGAACTCGGTGATGACTTCACCGGCCCGGGACGCAACGATGGTGGCCCCCAGAATCGTGTCGTCCGGTTTCGTCACGACCTTGAGAAATCCCCGCGTGTCGTTTTCGCAGACGGCGCGATCAACGTGGTCCATTTCATGGCGGTGGACGTGGATAGCATCGGGAAACTTTTCACGAGCTTCCTCCTCCCCGAGCCCAACGTGCGCGACTTCCGGATCCGTATACGTCACCCAGGGAACGTTATGTGTGAAGCCGGAACTGTGACCCGGCAGCAGGGCATTGCGGACAGCCTGGAAGGCCTGCCATGCGGCAAAATGTGTGAACTGGTAACCTCCTGTCACGTCACCGGCGGCATATATGTGAGCGACATTGGTACGCAGTCGATCATCGACTTCAATCCCTTTGGCTGAATAACGGACGCCGGCTTCCTCCAGGCCGAGTCCATCGACGTTGGGTGCCCGCCCTGTGGCCACAAGCAGGAGTTGGGAACGAGTTTGACCAGACGCCGTCTCGATGACAACCTCATCGCCGTCGGGGTACACCTTCGTCGCCAACCCTTCCAGATATCGAACGCCTTCCCCCTGGAGTGTTTCCAGAATGATCCTTCGTGCTTCAGGCTCTTCTCTCGGCAGTAGCGCAATGTCGATGAGCGTGACCCGGGTACCGAACCGCTGGTAGGCCTGTGCCATTTCTACCCCGATCGGCCCCGCTCCTATGATCGTCATTGTCCGAGGCAGTTGTGCGTTGTCGAATATCTGTTCATAGGTGACGAAAGGAGTTTCGTCCAGACCCAGGACAGGGGGTACCATCGGCCGTGCACCGGTCGTGATCAGAAAAGCTTTTGCCTTCAACATACGGTCACCGGCACGTATCGTTCGAGCGTCGACGAATCGGGCCGGTGCATTGACCACTTCGATACCCGACTGTTCAAATGTTTCCGGTGTCTCGTACTGGTAGACGTTTTCGATGGCTGAGGTCACATAATCACGGACCCTGGCCATATCGACTGCGGGTGCAGAAACGGTGATGCCATAGCGGGAGGCGATGCGTGCTTCGTGTGCCACCCTAGCTGCCTTGAGGAGCGCTTTGCTCGGGACGCAACCCGTCCAAGTGCAATCCCCTCCGATCCGGCCCTTTTCAACCAGAACGGTGCGTGCTCCCAGTTTCGCGGCAAAGTTCGCCGCGGTTATTCCGCCCGATCCGGCGCCGATGATCGCCAGGTCGAACTCGGATTCTGTCAAGACGAACCTCTTACAGAGAGATTGCGAATCGTTATCAGCGCGACAACGACGAGGGCGACGGTCCCGTGGATCAGACCGTCAATTCCAAACTGGGCGCCCAGAACACTGGCAATCAGAGCGCCGATCAAGGCTCCGATTCCAAGTAGCGCCGAGTAGATGCCCATCGCTGCGCCACGACCGGTGACTCCACCGACGATGTCGGCCAGCAAGGCCAGTGCTGCAGGTGTGAATCCGCTTTCGACCATAAGGGCCAGGGCCAGGAAAGCCAGTAATCCCACGCGAGGTCCGGGTCCCAGGTCCGGTGTGTGATTCACCAGGTATAGTGCTCCGCAGACGACCAGGGTGGCTGTTAGGCAGGCTGAAAGGACTGTTTTTCTATCGAGGCGGTCGATAAAGAAGCTCCAGATTGTCACCCCAAGACCAAACACCAGCGTGTAGGCCAGGAATACCCAACCCACCTGTTCGGGGTTGTCGGCGAACAGCCCGTTCAGGTACTGGCTACCTTCCTGGCGGAAGGTGAGCAGAAAGGTGATCATGGGCCCCATCCAGATCCCGATAATGGCGTTGATCGCTAGCCAGGCCGGTGCAAGCCTTCGTATCGAGGGTTCGTTGAAGGCGTGTCTGAGCCCGGCGAAGGCTTCTTCCGTGCTCCGTTTCTCACTCCCCCTTGCTCCAATCCAGAATACGGCTGAACTCAGCAGGTACACACCTGCTGTGGTGACGAACGCCGTCGTTCCCAGCCGCTGCCAGAGGCCTGCACCGACCGGCCCCCCGAGCGCGATCCCCGTAAGGAGGGTCACTTCGAATATGGCCATAACCCGGCCGCGAATATGTTTTGCGTCCTCGGTCAGGTCCGTCAGGTAGGCCAGGATCGATGTCGCGCTGGCTGCCCACGCCCCTCCCTCGAGGCTTCGTGAAACGAAGAACGCCGGTACCTGTCGAACAAATCCCAGCAGGCCCATTCCGGTCGCGCCAAGCAGGCCTCCTGCAATCATCAGAAATCGTGGGGATAACCGGTCGGTCAGGACGCCCATCGGTACTGCCCCGATGAGTTCCGTGCCGTATGTCACCGCGCCAAGCAGGCCGACGACCATTGCGTTCACGTCCTGGCCCCGGTTTCCCAGATCGGAAAAATAGAGCCCGATCAGAACGCCTCCTGCGCCGCCCGCAATCCTGATGATGGTATTTCCCGCCAGTACCAGGGGCAGGCGTCGACGGACCGCTCGGAGTGCGTCTGTTCTCACGTCATTCGAGAGGATGTCTAAAGTGGTTGCTGTCTTCGCTGACACGAGAGTGTACAGCAAACCTCTCCCTCGAAGGAGAACCGGGAACGACTCAATCTATCAATCGGGACTCGGGCCGACAGTGGTGTGTCTTACACAGGCTGCTAGCCCGCATATTTCACCAATAGGACCAGAAAAGGCCGCCCTGTCTGGCATAAAGCGTTTTGAAATAAACGTTTAACAAGCCAAACGGAGACGGCCCTTATGAGAACAGAGTGTAACCAAACGACGTTCGAATTTCACGGACTTCTTCAACGAAAAGTGAAGGCGCGTTTTGACGGCGGAAAGATCACCTCCGACGCTGGGGTTCTGCTGTTGAGGGAAGTGGAAAAGCGAACGGGTCTGATCGCCGGACTGGCCGAGTGTTTCAGGGATTACCGGGACGCGAGGTTGATCGAACACACGGTGAGCGAGTTATTGGGGCAGCGCGTCTACGGACTCTGTCTGGGCTACGAGGATCTGAACGATCATGACCAACTGCGGACCGATCCGATGCTGGCCGTGGCGGTGGATAAGGCCGATCCACTGGGGGAGAAGCGGCGGCAGGCCCGAGACCGGGGAAAAGCGTTGGCGGGCAAGTGTACGCTGAACCGGTTGGAACTGACCGGGGAGCAAGTCGATGGGAAGGAGCGGTACAAGAAGATTGCCATGGACCCGGACAAGATCGACCGCTGGATGGTGGATGCATTTGTGGCGGCTCACGGATCGGCGCCCGAGGAGATTGTTCTGGACCTGGATGCGACCGATGATCCGATCCATGGCCATCAGGAAGGACGGTTCTTTCACGGCTACTACGGCAACTACTGTTATCTGCCGCTCTACATCTTTTCGGGAGAGCATCTGCTATGCGCCCGGTTGCGGTGCTCCAATGTCGACGGTGCGGACGGCGCCGTCGAGGAATTGAACCGCATCATCGGCCAGATCCGGCAGAGCTGGCCGGAGGTGTCGATTATCATCCGGGCCGACTCGGGCTTTTGCCGGGATGAATTGCTGAGTTGGTGCGAGGCCCACCAGGTCGATTACGTGGTGGGTCTGGCCAAGAACGATCGGCTCAAGCGCGAGATCGCTGAATCGATGAGTCAGGCCGAAGCCGAGTTTAACGACACCGGGAAACCGGCGCGGGTGTTTAACGATTTCCGGTATCGCACTCGGAAGAGCTGGACCTGCACCCGACGCGTCATCGGCAAGGCCGAGTTCCTGGAGAAAGGCGCCAATCCTCGATTCGTTGTGACCTCACTGTCGCCGGAACGCCTGGACGCCCGCGCCCTCTATGAAGACTTTTACTGTGCGCGGGGCGACATGGAAAATCGCATCAAGGAACAGCAGTTGGATCTATTCGCCGACCGGACCAGCGCGGCAACCATGCGCGCCAATCAACTCCGGCTCTATCTGTCCTCGGCCGCCTACATGCTCCTGCACGCGTTACGCCGTCTGGGACTGAAGAATACCGATCTGGCCCGCGCTCAGTGCCAGACGATCCGCTTGAAGCTCCTCAAGATCGGAGCTCAAGTCCGTCTGACGGTTCGCAACATCTGGATCTCCATGTCGGAAGCCTATCCCTACGCCGAGGTCTTTGCCCTCGTCCATCGAAACCTGCAGGCGCTTCCTCTGCGCTGCTGAGAACCGACCCGATCCCCTGCGCCAAAATCGACTCGCTCTTTTCGGCTCCGCCGAGGTTTGTCTCAGTGCGTTTCGTCACCCTCTTCTGAACCCGAAAACGCAGCAACTCCCGCTTGTCGACACCGGCGAGTCACGCCACACATGCCCAATTCGAACCCAGATCCTCCCGAATCCGATTCTTACTGCCCAAATCCCCCTGATCGCCGGACTGGTGAAACATGCGGGCTAGAACTGATACCGCATGCCCGCTTCGATTCGCCGGGGATCGTTGGCACTCGTAGATGTGCCAAATCTGCTGGAAGTCAGAACGCTGCTGGGGTTGCTCAGGTTGGTCATGTTGAACGCGTTGTTTAAATTGACGAACACGCTGACCTGCTGACCGTTTGCTACTTCAAAGGCCTTGGATATATTGAATCCTATCGACAGGAAATGGGGGCCGGTCGCGCTGTTACGGGAAAGGATTTCCTGTCCCGGAAGCGGATTCAGATCGAAGGTTCCAAAATCGGTGACGATGACGCTGGGCCGGGTCAGATCCGTAGCAATCGCAGGCCGCTCCCTGAATTCCCCGTCCCTGTTGGTGTCCTCTCCAGTCGTGATCGTGAACATGCTCCCGCTTCTGAAATTGAGAGCCGTGGTGAGATAAACGTCCCACGGCAATCTGGAGTTGACGCTTGCGTTGAAACGGTGTGTCTGGCCGAGACCGGCCCGGCCCCACTCGCCCCTCAGATTGTAACTGTCGGCAGGCAGTCGGAATCCGTCACCGTCACTATGGCCTACGTTGAACGTATAGTCGGCGTTGACGTTGAAGATGCTGAAACGCTGCCGCATCCGGACTTTCAAATTCTTGTGAATCGACAGGCCGCTGGATTCGAGTTGAAGAATGTCTCCCTCATCGGGGAAGGGCCGGATACCGTCCGGGGTTTCCGGGCTGATAGTGCCGGGCAGCGGTGCGTTGATGTTCCGCGTCCGGCGCATCTTCAGGCCCCGGTTGTAGTCAAAGCTCACCGTCAGAAACAAGTTTGATGGCAGACTCTGTTCGACCGATATCAGCGTGCTCACGTAGTAATTGGCGAGAAAACCGGGTTGGAGGAGGCGACGTGACCTGGGTGGAATCGTTTCTACGCTGCCTCCCTGGAAGGGATCCGGCCACCCTGGATCCGAGATCCGGATGCGGCTCTGACGTGTGCCGTCCTCTTGCAGGATTCGCCGGAATTCCCAGTAATTGAGTCTTTGATGGAACGTGCCCACGCCTCCACGGATGACTGTGGAATTTCCAACCGCGTAGGCAAATCCCAGACGGGGATCGAAATCGTTCCTGTCCTCGAGATTGTTCTGCGTCGAGTAGAGCAAGCCAAGGTTGAGCGTGAAGCGGTTGGTGAGTCGAAGATCGCTCTGAACGAAAAGCTCGGTTTCGATGTGGGTCTGTTCGACCAACGGGTCGCCCACGTTGACGTCGTACTGTTGCGGTTGTCCTTTCTGGAAACTTTCCAGGTCTGAAAACGTGAACTGGCCGTTGAAATTGTTCTGTTGTATCGAAGTCTCTTCCCACGTGCCGACGTGGCTTCCCACGCGCAGGGTCAAGCGGTCGCCAACGTAGTAGAGCAGGTTTCTGAAGTGCATGCTCGTACCGTCGAGCTCGTTACGATTCCGTCCTCCGCCGCTGTTGAATGCGTCAAGAACGTTGATCGCCTGGCCGCTGGTGATCGGTATCGTCTCTTCGCGGTCGTCCCGCCAGGAAAAGCTTGTTTCGTGGACCGTACTTTCGGAGAACACGGTAATCTGACGCACGTCGAGCTCGAAGCTGCGATCGAAAGAGTTGGTCGCCCGCTCGGGCAGAGTCTCACGGCCGATACCGTCGTTTTCCCTCGTGTTGGAGTCGTAATCCACTCCGAAATGGAGTGAATTCGATTCGTTCAACTGCAGGATCCCGCGGCCCTCGTACCTTTTAGTAACGCGAGGCCGTGTGATGCCCAGCGTGAACAGCTCGTTCGTTGCAAGCAGCGCGTTGACACTTCCGACGTTTTCCCACCGGTTGTTATCGAACGAGAAGCTGGCCGTGAGGCGGTCACGAAGGACTGGACCGCTGATGTTTCCACTGATCGTACGTTCCCGAGCCTGGGGTTTGTTGTCCGCGGTGGGATCGCGAGCGTTCAGCGCATCGTCCTCGAACTCTGCGCGAAAATTCCCGTGGAAGGCGCCCGAACCGCCCCGCTCGATGACCTCAGTTCTCCGGCCCCCTCGAGGTCCTGTGCTTCCGCTTCGCCCGTTTTGAACGTTGAACGGATTGTTGACGAGTCGGATCTGTTGGATCTGCGTGACCTCGGTGCCGGCTTCCTCCGTGCCCTCGATTGTTGCCGCGAGTGTCCCCCCCTGAGACTCGAACTCTTCGATCGCTGCCCTTTGGTCGGCCGTCAGATAGTCCGGCAGCGCGGCCCGGAATGCATCGTGAATCCACTGGATGCTCGCCAGTGCGCGGTCGCGATCCGCGCCTTCGGGGATCCCGTTTCTGAAGTCCATGATTTGCCCGAACAGATCTTCGGAGGCCCTCCGCTGCTCTTCGATGAGCAGGGCCACCTGGCCTTCCTGTTCGGGTGTGACAGGGACCCCGGCTTCGGCTAGAACTTCGGCGAGTTGCTCCTGAAGTTCGTCGAGCGGGTTCTGGGTTACCAACTGTCCGTAGGCAGGAAGCGAGGCCAAAACAACAATCAAAATCAGTCGATGTAAATAAACCATTCCCACTCAAGGTATGCAGATTCAAAGACTTCAGTAAGTTTAACCGCATGCCGTCGGTTTGTCTAAGGCCAACTGGGCTTCCTCGACAGGAGCTACGTCAATACCTCTTGACGCTGCAGGTTCCGAAGATGATCATGAGCACTCAGCTTCTTCCCGAAGTCGTCCATTGCGCGTCTTGGGGCAGCGTCTTGAGCGTTTCCCGAGTCCACGAGCCTGGAGAGGTTTATGAATTCGAGCACAGTGCTTACCGTCCTATCGTGTGTTGTTGCTTCCATCCTTGTTCAGGGCGAGGTGGCTGGACAGGAACTGATGCCGGGCGAGAGGGAGTGGGCGATCGAGGCCATTCCAGGTGTGATCGCGTCCGGCGCCCGGTGGAATCTTGTCTGGGACGGTTATGACAACGCCGACGGCATCATGGGAGCGCCCGACGGAAGCCTCCTGTTTGCCCAGGAACAGCCGCGGAGGGTGCGCAGGCTGGCCCCTGACGACAGCACCTCGGTTTACATGGAAGGGACCCTCGGCGCCGGGTCCCTGTCGATGGACTCCGAGGGTCGGCTCTGGGCCGTTGAACGGACGTGTACGGATCCGGGACTGAGGCTGACCGAACGGTGCGGGGAACCCACGAAAGTCACCGTCCTTACTCCCGAGCGAAAGGTCATGACAGATGGTTTTCCAAACGGCGACTCCCTGGGACGTGTCAACGATCTTGTCGCCGACAGCAAGGGAGGCGCGTACTTCACTTCGGGCGGTGCCTACTACGTTAATAGTGATGGTGAGGTCAGCACCGTGGCGAGTCGGGATGAAATCGGATCGAACGGGATCATGCTCAGTCCGGACGGGGCGACGCTGTACGTGACGAACCGCACAGTCGTCGTGGCGTTCGATGTCGAGGCCGACGGATCGACGAGCAACCGCCGCGACTTCGCTTCGCTCGGTGAGGCCGGTGGTGGCGATGGGATGGCGATCGATGCGGCGGGCCGGCTCTACGTGACAGTCAGGGACGGCATTCATGTTTTCAGTTCCGGCGGAGACCATCTGGGGATCATCGAGACGCCCCGCCGTGCCATAACCGTCGCTTTTGCGGGTCCGGAGAAAAAGACCCTCTATATTGTGGGGAGTCTGGCTGTCGATGTGTTCAGGACAGGCGAATTCGAAACCCCTGAGGACGTCCGAAACAATTCGAAGACGATCTACAAGATTCCCATGCTGGCCGAGGGCTTCGGAGGCCGCGCCAAGTAGAGGTTTTCCGCCCAGAGAAAGGAAAAGGCCGATGGCAGGTTAGTCGCTCCCTGCCTGACGGGAAATGACTCTGGCTGCCGCCGCTATGGTTTTCCAGTTCAGGGCCCCGAGTAATACGCGGAGATTCCCGTCCTCTTCTCCTCACCTGATGAGAGACAGAGTGCCGGAAGAGCAGCAGAATCCCGTCCCAGAAATTGACAGTTTTCTTGCCTGAAACGCCCACCTGTAGTTGAATGAGAGGGATTTTCAACGAAACAATCGATTGCGAAAGCAAGGGGAGGGGACATGTCCACTCGATCTTTTGTCTTATTTGTCTTATTGGTTGGAATCAGTCTACTGGTGGGTTGCTCGGGCCCAGGGACTGCCGAAGAGATTGTTGCTAGCGCGATCGCGGCCCAGGGAGGCCAGGCGCAGTTGGAGGCGGTCAACTCCATAGTTCGGCGTGGCAGCGGGACCGGCCTGATGGTCGGGCAGGTGCCGACACCGGACGCCGATACACCGTCGGCAGAGTTGACTAGCTATACTGAAACGATCGATTTCGTAAACGGCCGCACATTGGTCGAATATGACTTTGTGTTCGGCGCATTCCAACAGCACCGGCGCGAACTTCTGACCGACTACGGAACTGGAGCCGATGCCCTGACGGTTGGCTACCAGATGGCCAATGACCAGGGTGCGGTGGTGTCGCCAGGCGCTCTGCTCAGTTTTGCGACTCCTTACCATACGCCGCAGCTTGCAGCGCAAAGGGATCCCATTACCGTACTCTTCCGGGCGTCGGTTGACACCGAGAGTTCCATGCAGGTCGTGCTTGAGAGGGAATTCAACGGCATCGATTGCCTGCGGTTCCAGATCGATCTCATGGGTCGCACGGCCGAGCTCTTCTTCGATCCCGAAACGAACCTCATGGTGGGTTACCTGGTGTTTGAAACCGATCCGTACCTTGGCGACGTCGAAACGGCATACATTTTCGACGACTACCGAGACGTGGACGGACTGCTCCTGCCACACGAAATGTGGGTCCAAAAGGACGGCCTCGAAGTGGCGCACATGAGCTACGACTCGATCGAAACCAACCAGAGCCTTCCCGAGGCGGACTTCATGGTGCCCGAGGAGATGGCCGAAGATGCAGAGATCGCGACAGGGCAGGACTTCGTTCCGTTGGAACTGAACCGTCTGAGTGCCGGTGTCTACCATGCCGTCGGTTTTTCGCACCACAGCCTGGTTATCGAGTTCCCAGACTACATCGTAGTTGTTGAAGCACCCTGGAGTGACAGCCAGGCAAGGATCCTGATCGACGAAATCGGTAACGAGTTGGGTCGGCTCAAGCCCATCGAGTATGTGGTGGTGACGCATCCCCATCCCGACCACGTTGGCGGTCTCCGAAGGTTCGTGGCGAGCGGAAGTACGGTCCTTGTCGAAGAGCGCCACCGGGAGACGGTCCAGAACCTCATCGACGCCCGGCACGGGTACACGCCCGATGAGCTGCACACCGTCGTGAATACTATGGGACGTGCTGACAACATCGGTGGCATTGAAGCCTATGATGGGGAGTATGAATTGAGCGACGGTTCCCAGAGTCTGACGTTGCACGCCCTGGAATCACCCCATGTTATGCCGATGGTGATTGCCTATCTTCCGCAGCAGAGGATTCTGTTCGAAAGCGACCTCTACACGCCAGGAGTTCCAGCGGCGACGCCGGATGCGATTGCTTTGCTCGAATCGATAACGGACCTTGGACTGGACGTCGAAACCATTGTCGGGGGGCATGGCGGAAGCGGAGAATTTGAGGCACTGGCCGCCTTGGGTGAGGCACCTTAGGAGGGCGGCAGGCGATTCGTTGCGGGAAGTACTAGAACGATGAAATCCGGTGGGCGACGAGGTAGACCGTACTGGTGGCCTGGCTGATGTGAACGTAGAACCAGTCGACCCCGGAGAGAAGCTCGAAGAAGCCCTTGCGCTTGCTGTCAGGCAGCAAGCTGCCCGAAAGGAGGGCCTCGCCCAGCCCGGGCAAGTGTGAGGCCAACTCCGGATTCAACGGTACCAGGTCGTATTTCGTCGAAGTTGATTTTTCGGTCGAGTCCTCGGTCATCACTGTCATGGCAACCCCCTTCAAGTGCTTATTCTGGCTATTTCTACGTGCGATTGCTGCATTCAGCTTTCGCGACTCGTTAGTAGTTAACGGAGAGGGTGGCGTAATTGTTCCGTGCCGCAGTAACTTTCTGAATATCTCGTCCTGTCTAGTGCACGATGAGCTTTACCGATTTTCGACTACCGACGATGTCGTTTGTCCGGACTCAAGACTTTTCTTTAAGATAAATCCAACCTGTAGTTAGATTTACGGGGCTTTTCAAAGGAGTCAATTGTGCTAAAGCGAACAACCGCTATCCTATCTTCACTCGCCCTGATTTTCTGGGCTTCCTCTGCACTGTCCCAGTCTGCGTCACCCGGTGCCACGTATGTTGCCCCCGGTGGCACGGTTCTGCGCGTCCTGCTTGACGAGAGCAATCTTGAAACGAGTGATATCGAAGTCGGCGAGATGGTCTTTCAGGCGGGAACCGAATCGGTCTCCCATGCGCACGGCTCATTGGAGATCTTCTATGTCGTCGAGGGTGTTCTCGAACACATAGTCAACGGCACCAGTCACATCCTGACACCGGGGATGGCAGGCTTCGTCCATGCCGGCGACCAGGTCGTTCACAAGGTTCCGGAAGATCAGCCAGCCAAGACTCTGGTGATCTGGGTGCCTGGCGGGGAGTCGGCTGGAATTCGCGCAAGCTGGCAGCGGGAGCCGTAGGTGCGATAGTTATCGACCCCCGAAATGGAGCTTGGTCATGACGAGACGATTACGCTACCAAGTGGCGGTGAGCCTGGATGGCTTCATCGCGGGACCCAACGGGGAATACGATTGGATCGTGATGGACCCGGCCATCGACTTCGCCGCACTGTTGAAGGAATTCGACACGGCCGTCATCGGGCGCAAGACATATGAAGTAGTCGCCTCACAGGGGGGGCAAGGTGCGTTGTCCGGTCTTGACGTCGTCGTGTTCTCGCGGACCCTTCCTGCCGCCGAGCACCCGGGTGTCAGAATCATTGGCGATGATCTACGTGGACATGTGGCCTCGCTCAAGGCGGAGCCGGGCCGCGACATCTGGCTCTTCGGTGGGGGAGTCCTCTTTCGCTCGCTCCTCGACGAGGGCCTCGTCGACACGGTAGAGCTTGCCGTCATTCCTGTGCTGCTTGGAGCCGGCGTCCCACTCCTTCCGCCAGGCGCTGCGACGAAGTTGACGCTTGTAGACCAGAGGGCGCTGCCTGCAAGTGGCATCGTGGCCCTTTCGTACCGAGTGCCCGGTGGTGTCGGCCCGGCTCCGCGCATCAGCTACGTCAAGGACGAGAAGATTGCGGTGAAGGAGGATGGGAATACTGGTACCGCAGCCGAGAGGTAGGAATGAAGGGAACCAGTCCAGCCGGGAAGGAACATCTGCTACGACGCTTGCGTAAGATCTGTCTTCGACTTCCAGAGGCCACAGAAACAATAAAATGGGGTAATCCGACCTTCGTGGCAGGCAAGAAGCTGTTCGCAGTTCTTGACCGCTATCATGGCCGTTGGTGCATCGCCTTTCGAACCGAACCTCAACAGCAAACCGAAATTCTGGGAAAGCCTGGATTCTTCGCTGCTCCCTATGTGGCAAAGTATGGATGGGTCTGCCTGGATGCTGAGGAGGGCCAGATCGACTGGGTCGAGGTCGAGGACCTGGTCGTAGCAAGCTATAGGACCGTCGCGTTAAAGCGGATGCTGGCGGCCATGTAAGAGTAGTTCGTCGATCATGTTCGAGTTAACCGAAAAGCGAAGGAGGAAAGTATGGCGCTCCACCTCGACCACACAATCGTTCCTGCGTACGACAAGGAGGAGTCGGCGCGGTTTATAGCGCGGATTTTCGGGCTTCATTACGACGGACCGTGGGGGCACTTCGCTCCGGTCAAGATCGACGACATATTAACGTTGGATTTCGACAACTGCGCTAAGGTTGGACCTCATCACTACGCTTTTCTGGCAGCCGATGAAGAGTTTGACGCGATTTTGAATCGGGTGAAAGAGGAAGATGTCGCCTACGGAAGCAGTCCGTTCTCCCAGGACGGAAAAATCAACCACCTACATCAGGGGAGAGGTTTCTACTTCCAGGATGCAAACGGTCATAGCTGGGAAATCATTACCCATACCTACACCGATGCCCCCTCGTAACTTCAGGTATCGGATGAAAGGATCCCCGCCGGCCAATGAAGCGCAGGACAAGTTTGTCGTTTATCAGGGAAGACTACCAGGGAAGACGCTCTCCGTCGAAGTTCCAGTAGGAGCCGGTATCTTCAATACCCAGCCCGTCCAGTACCGTTCGTATGCCTGCGATGGCCTCCTCGACACTGTTGTGTGCGTTTGGTCCACCGAGTTGGGTCCGGGTCCAGCCTGGAGCGACGGACACGACTGTGATCCCGCGCGGCTCCAGCCAGGCACCTACGCCGCGCATCAACATGTTGAGCGCCGCTTTGCTGGTTCGATAGGCGTAGCGGCCTCCTTGCCAGGTATTCGCTATAGAGGAAAGCCCCGAGGCCATCATGACGATGAGTCTGCGATCGCTTTTGGCCACGTTGTCGGCGAAGGCTCCGGTCACACGTCCCGCACCCACGACATTAGTTCTGAATATTTCGAGCCATTCATCCATATCGTAGTTTCCAAGGTCGGGATCGTCCTTACCTTCGAACACACCTGTTCCATAGGCGTCCGCAACACCAGCATTATTGATCAGGATATCGATGGGATGGCCACCCAACGCCTCGGCCACGGCACGGATTTCGTCAGGATCATTCACATCCATCCTGTGGACCGTTACGCTTCCACCCCCAGCATCGATCAGGGGCTGTAGGCCACGGGCGCTCGCTGGGCTGCGGCAGCACGCGAACACACGCCATCCCGCTTCGGAGTACTGCCTGCAGAGTTCCAAGCCCAGGCCGCGGCTTGCCCCCGTGACGAGTAGTGATGGCATTTCCCGGTCTCCTCCCGAATCGAGCCCCCATCATAAGGTCGGAGAGCTTATCTTCTGCAAGCGTTTGTGATACACCATTGTAATGGGATGTAATCGCTATACTCCGATGTGCTTTTGCCTGCCCCTGCTTGCTTTCTTCGTGACCGGATGTCAGCCGGCGTCTCTTGAAAACGACGGCGCTTTTTCCCTCGAATACGAGAAGTACATCCTCGAGAACGGGCTCGAGGTGGTTTTACATGTCGATCGATCAGATCCGATAGTGGCCGTTGCGATGACGTATCACGTCGGGTCGGCACGTGAACGACCGGGAAAGACGGGGTTTGCCCACCTGTTCGAGCATCTGCTCTTCCTCGACTCCGAAAATCTCGGCCCAGGAGGCCTCGACGTTCTGATCGACGAAGTCGGCGGGACGCTGAACGGTTCGACCAACAGGGACAGGACCAATTATTACCAGGTCGTGCCGAGCGCGGCCCTCGAAAAGGTCCTTTGGGCCGAATCGGACAAGATGGGTTTTTTCATAAATACTGTGACCGAGGAAGTTCTTGCCAAGGAAAAGCAGGTCGTCAAGAACGAGAAGCGTCAGAGCTACGATAATCGGCCCTACGGCCACACGTTCACCGTCATCGACCAGAATATGTATCCCCCTTCGCATCCCTATCACTGGCAGGTCATAGGGTCACTCGAGGATCTGGATAACGCTACGCTCGAAGACGTGGGCCAGTTCTACCGAACGTGGTACGGGCCCAACAACGCAACGTTGGTCGTCACAGGTGATTTCGATTCGGCCCAGGCCAGGGAGTGGATCGAGAAGTACTTCGGAGAGATTCAACCGGCGGATGTCGCCCCTCGAGAGGGGCCTCCGGCGGTAGAACTGGCCGGGAGCAAGAGACTGGTCCACGAAGACAACTTTGCGCGCGTCCCGAACCTCACGCTCTCCTGGCCCACGGTGGAGGAATACCACAAGGACGCCTACCCTCTGGAGGTTCTCGCGGCACTTCTGGCCGAAACGCGGGACTCACCGTTGTATACGATCCTGGTGGACGAAGAGGCTCTCGCACCGGACGTTGATGCGTATACCTACATGTCGGAACTGGCCGGGCAGTTTGTTGTTTCGGTTCGAAGCTTCGAAGGAACCGATCTCGATGACGTCCGTCAGTCGATTGAAACCGCATTCGAACGATTTGAGGACGAAGGGTTCAGCGAGGCCGACCTGGATCGGGTGAAGGCTGTGCGAGAGACCGAGTTCTACAGTGGCTACAACAGTGTATCGAGCCTTCTGGGTAAGGCTTTTGCTCTGGCCGAGTACAACATTTTTGCGGACTCACCTGGATATATCGCCGAAGACATCCGGCGGCTTCTGGCCGTAACAGGGGAGGATGTTCAGAGGGTTTACCGGGCCTACATTCGGGACAAACACTTTGTCGCGGCCAGCTTCGTACCTAAGGGAGAAGCGGGTCTGGCCCTGGCGAATTCAGTTCGAGCGGACGTGGTCACTGAACCGATCGTCACAGGTCGGGAGGCCGAGTTGGTTATTTCTGAATCGCCCGACATCCCGAAGACGGCCTCATCGTTCGATCGATCCGTGGAACCGCCCCTTGGAGTAGCGCCCTCACTGTCGGTTCCTCTGATTTGGACGGACCGCCTCGCGAACGGCAGCGATGTGTACGGCATCGAACACAACGAACTGCCTCTGGTTCGGTTCACGATTCGTTTGCGTGGGGGACTCCTGTTGGATGAGCCGTCCAAGGTTGGCGTTGCAAATCTGATGGCCGAAATGATGACGGAAGGAACGGCCGATCGGACACCGACGGAACTGGAAGAGGCGATTGACGCGTTGGGTTCTCGAATCAACGTTTCAGCAGGACGGGAGAACCTGACGATTTCGGCAAGCGGGCTTCGCCGGAACTACGAAGAGACCGTGGCCCTGGTTGAAGAGATTCTCCTGGAGCCGCGCTGGGACGAGGATCAGTTCGTCCTCGCCAAACAGAGGATAATCAATCGACTCAGGCAACAGGCGGCGAACCCTACCGCGATCGCCAACAACGTCTTCAACCGAGTGATCTACGGATCCGGACACATCCTCTCCCGAAACGTCCTGGGCACGATCGGTTCGGTTGAGTCAATCAGCATCGAAGACCTTCGGGAATATTACGAGCGCAACGTGTCGCCCGAGGTAGCCAACATCCACGTAGTGGGGGACATCACGAAGGGCGAGGTGATCTCCTCGCTTGTGGGCCTTGGTGAGGGTTGGGCAGCTCGTGCCGTCCCTTTTCCGGACTATGAGTTACCGATCACCGAACCAGAGCCGTCGCAGATCCTCTTCGTGGACCTTCCCGGGGCCAGCCAGTCGGTGATTCGTGTTGGGGCACTCGGGTTGGCACAGACTGAGGCGGACTTCTATCCTGCGACGGTTATGAATCAGCGTCTCGGGGGCGCATTCATCTCCAGGCTCAATCAGGTTCTCCGGGAGCAGAAGGGATACACCTACGGCATCTCGTCGCGTTTTTCGGGAAGCAACATTCCCGGCCCGTTCAGTGTCAGCACCAGTGTTCGTTCTAATGTCACGCCCGAGTCGGTCGGACTCATCAGAGACATCCTCAGAGACTATTCTGACGGATTTACTCCGGACGACCTGGAAGCCACACGTAACTTTTTGATCCGGAGCAATTCGCGCAGATTTGAAACACTGGGCGCCAAGATCGGGATGCTTGAGAACATCAGTACGCTTGGACTGCCTCTGGACTACGTGAGACAGCGGGAACAGATCGTGCGCGAAATAACTCTCGAGCGGATAAAGGAACTGGCTGACCGCTACGTCGATCCGGGGCGGATGGTTTTTGTTGTTGTCGGGGACGCACGGTCACAGCTATCCCACCTTTCGGCAGTTGGACTGGGGATTCCTGCACTCGTTGACCGTGACGTAGCGCTAGTGGCCGGTGCAGAATAGGCAACGCGCTCAGAGTTGGGTGACAGCAACGATCGCGGCCGGAAGGTGAGGCTTTTCTTGCCTGTAACCCACTCCCATAAATGGACTTATCAGAATTTCGATCCTCTCCTGCAGGTTCCTTAGACTGCCGTAAGCCCGGAGGGTGGTAAGCTACGCACTGCTGATATGAGGGAAAGTGACAAGTTGGCGTGGCGGAACGCGGTCGGGCCTTATGAAAAGCCGGTTTTGTGGCGAAGCCTGTGGCAGGTCGTCAACACGCTCGTCCCCTATGCCGTTCTCTGGTATTTGATGTACCGGAGCCTGGAAGTGTCTTATCTGCTTACGCTGGGTCTGGCCGTGTTTGCAGCCGGATTTCTTGTTCGCTGTTTCATCATTCTTCACGACTGCGGGCACGGTGCGTTTTTCAAATCTCAGAGGGCCAGCGATTTTCTTGGTGAGGTGATGGGCGCATTGGCATTCACGCCCTATCACTACTGGAGATACGATCACGCGATCCACCACGCGACATCGGGTGATCTCGATCGGCGCATCATTGGTGATGTCTGGACATGGACAGTGGATGAATATCAGAATGCCTCGACCCGGGAGAAGATGTTTTACCGGTTGTACCGCAATCCCTTTTTTCTGTTCGTTGTGGGACCAGCCCTTCTCTTTCTGATCGCGTACAGGGTTCCACTGCGCCGACCTTCCAGACGAGAACGGCAAAGTGTGTATCGAACCAACCTCGCCATTCTCGTGTCTGCCGTTCTGGTCAGTGCCGTCATCGGTTTCAAGGCATATATCCTGATTCAGTTGCCGGTCATCATGATCAGTGCTTCGGTGGGGGTCTGGATGTTCTACATCCAGCATCAATTCGAAGGTGTCTACTGGGAGAGGCACAAGGATTGGGATTACCTGCAGTCGGCCCTGGAAGGCAGCTCCTACTATAAATTGCCGAAGGTGTTGCAGTGGTTCACCGGCAATATCGGCTTCCACCACATCCATCACCTCGGTCCCCGCATTCCAAACTATTTCCTGGAAAAGTGTTACGACGAGAATCCACTGTTCCTGAAGGCCCATCCCGTCACCCTATGGACCAGCCTCAGAGCGTTTTCCCTGCGTCTGTGGGATGAAGAGACGAACGAATTAGTGGGGTGGAGTCGCCTCAAGCCTGTCACTGCGAAACATTCCGAAATCTGAAAACAGGGACGATAGATCCGGTCAATCTCCGCGCGTGGGGTGGGTCTGTCGTTTTTTTGCGGATTGAGGTGTCGAATAGACTACGATGGACCGGACTCGCGTCGTGATAATCGTGTCTTCGCTTGATACGAGTTCAAGGCTGAAGCCGACGTAGATGCCTCCGACCTTGAGAAAACCTCCACCCAGCGAACTTCCCGCCAGATGAACGCGTGTCTTTTCAGGGAAGAAACGGCCGCCCCGGACGACGACTTCTCTTGAGAACCCATCGATGACCGTGATTTCGTAAGTGCTGTTGCGCGTCTGAACATGAATTTCGGTGAAATCATCCACCGACTCCAGCTGGAGACCTTCCTTCCAGGCGTGGTTCACCCAGGTGTCCAGAACGCGGGCGGCAGGGTAGATGTCGGTCTTACTCATTCACTCTATTTCTATCGCAAAACGGATCGTCCTGCAAAGTAATCGTCAGGGATATTGATGTTTCTGTTTCGCAGCCCCCCTGCAGAAGTCAAGTCGCGATTATCCCGATGGATGCAGGAGACCTGTTCGGTGGCCGGCCAAGCAGCTAAAGTAGTGGACATGAAAGCACTTGCTGAAATTCAGGTAGTTCCGATCGGTGTCGGCGTGTCGGTCCGAACCGAAGTCCAACGAGCTCATGAGGTGATTCGGGCTTCGGGGCTCAAGGTGCAGCTCCATTCCTACGGGACGAATGTGGAAGGGGATCTCGACACGATTCTCTCAACTATCAAAAGGGTGCACGAGACGCTTCACGCCGAAGGCACAACGCGTCTGTCCACGGCCATCAAAATTGGCACCCGGACCGACAAGGATGCGAATCTCGAAGACAAGCTTTTCAAGACCGGATCATCTTAGGGGTTCGGCGGCTTTCGACCGAGAGTGGCTCGATGCCACGCTAGAAGGGGGCGGTCGCGGCCGGTGAGCCGGTCCCAGAGGCTTTCAGTCTCCTGGCTGAAAACGTCATCGGGATCGGCCTCCAGTAGTACCCACGAGTTGACCGCTCGGAGTTCTGCATCCAACTGACCTGCACCCCAGCCCGCGTATCCCGTGAACACACGCAGTCTATCGGGTGTGGCCTCCTCGGCCAGGAGCGTTTCGATCACTCCGCGCTGTGTGCTCCACCACACGTCTTCCCATAGCGGCTGTGACGGGCCTTCGGGCGGTGTGCCACGCCCGAGGGCAAAGATCTGATTTGCGGCGACCGGCCCGCCGCGATAAATCAAATGTGGGGTGTCAGGGGTGCCGGGAACTGTGATGTCTGTGGGACGGTTGATGACCAATCCCATCGAACCATCATCGTCATGTGCAAGCAGGAGGATTACGGTTTCCTGAAAACGTGGGTCGGGCATCTCGGGTTTTGCAACCAGGAACACACCGGCAGCGGGTTCGGACGCTGGCGTCTGGGACTCCACGGGAATCGACCCAAGGATCAGGAGCATTGGTAGAAGAAGCAGCCTTCGCATCATCGACGCCCTTCAGTTAGAGATTCCCGGTTCAGCCAGGGGCGGTCGTAGTTCAAGCGAAATAGCTCGATGATCGGCTCTACATCCTCCTCTCCGTGGATGTAGTAGGTAATCCATCCGGATTCCGGATGCAGGTAGTGAAGGTCCGCTTTGCCCTCCGCCACTACCTTCTCCCGAATTCGAACAGGGAAGGGCACGTCCGCCAGCTGGTTGCCGTGCAGATGGCCGACCTCGCGATCACCGATCTGGAAGAAGAGAATGCCGCCCCCACGCTCCGCCTTGACTCCGGGCCACGAAGTTACTTCACGTTGGATCTGTGAAACGATCGATTCGGACGACATCACTTCATTATGAGCATTTAGAAGGCACACCGCACTGGAATCGGTGCCGCAGAATTGAACAGGAGTTCGCGTGTATCCCGGGCACCGTAGTCTTCTCTACTCTTTCACTTGCCCAACATCCGTGTCTTCAGAATCATTTCCATGCTATAGCCGCGCTGCACGGCCCCAGTAGATGCAGGACTTCAGTTCGCCGAAACCCGACCTCCTTGGACCATCGGGCAAAATCCTGTCCTGTAAAATCGGCTGCATTTCCACAGCTCACGAGCATGTTCAGAGACATCATCAAGCCGAACAGATTTTCCCGCCGCTCGTCGTCGATCAGGTTTTCCACGATCACAAAGACTCCATCCGATGGCAGAGTTTCGAATGCCTTTCGGATGAGAAGCATTTGTTTTTCCAGGCTCCAGTTATGCAGAACCATCCCCATGGTGATCATGTCCGCGGCAGGAAAGGGGTCTTCGAACATGTCGCATGTGACGGCGCTGACCCTGTCCCCCAAACCGGCTTCAGCGATCGTGCGCCGGGCAATGGACTCCACCGCTGGCAAATCGCACGTAACGCACTTTATGTGAGGATGAGCACGTGCCACTTCGATGGAAAACCGGCCACCGGAACCGCCGATGTCGGAAAGAGTGCGGAAGCTGGAGAAATCAAATTCGGGCGAAAGCTCTGAAGTTCGACATGCCGATGCCGCTCATCGCATTCACGTACTGTTCCAGGCGATCAGGATCGCGGTATAGCTCGTCGAAAATCTGTGGTCCCGAACCCCTGACCTCGTTTTGGGGTTTGCCGGTTCGCAAGGTGTCGGTCAGACCCACCCAGAAGGGGAACAATCGGCTGTTGGCCATTTCCAGATAACCGGCCATATATTCGCTGCTGTTACGGTCGAGAAAACGTCCGGCTCCTTCGCTATTTCTGTAGATCGCCTCTTCTCCACCACCATCGCGTTCAATGAACTTCATTGCCACAAGACCGTCGAGAAAATCCGGAATTCCTTTGGGATGCAACCCAAGGGTCTCTCCGATCGCCTCTCGTGTCTTCGGTCCCTTCCCGAGTTCTGTAAAGACGTTCAGTTCGATGGCCGACAGGAGACATTTGGCCTGCCAGAACCCGAGACCGGACTGCATGATTTTCAATGGATCGATTTCGCTCAACTCCAGGTCCTCCAGAAAATAACAAGATATATGTCTATCGTTGGATTCACAATTGCATAGCAACAGAACACATGGCCCGGTGGAGTCCACCGTTGACCGTAAGATGACTGACGATGGCAGAAATCTCCTCCAACATGTTTGGGACCGGACAGGACCCTCATGAGGTCTTGGCTCGTGTGTTCGGCCATTCTGGTTTTCGCGGTCTTCAGGAAGAAATTGTCACTCATGTTGCCGATTCAGGCGATGCGCTGGTCCTGATGCCGACCGGGGGTGGAAAGTCCATCTGTTACCAGGTGCCTGCACTGTGCCGGCCCGGTATGGGTGTAGTGGTGTCGCCACTGATTGCTTTGATGGAGGATCAGGTTTCACAATTACGCCAGTCCGGCGTCCGTGCTGTAGCGTTGACTTCCAACCTGAGCCGCGATGATTCTTGGGCCGCACGAAGAGCGATTGATCACGGAGAACTCGACATCCTGTATGTGTCGCCGGAACGTCTGCTGACTGATAGTCTTCTGGAACAACTCGACCGATCGGAGATCGCGTTGTTTGCCATCGACGAGGCACATTGCGTCAGCCAGTGGGGACACGATTTCAGGACGGAATACCGAAAGCTCGCCCTGCTTACCGATCGTTTCGCTTCGGTGCCCCGAATCGCGCTCACTGCCACGGCCGATGACGTTACGCGCCGCGATATCATCCACCAGCTCCGCCTCGAACAGGCGCGCGTGTTCATCGCCAGTTTTAACCGGCCCAACATACACTACCGCGTGCGCGTGAAGGACAATCCGAAGCGTCAGGTGCTGGATTTCATCAAGACCGGCCACCGCGACGAGGCGGGGATCGTGTATGCGATGAGTCGCAAGAGCGTAGACCGTATGGCGGCTTATCTGGAAAAAGAAGGGGTTCGTGCGTTGTCCTACCACGCTGGGCTCGACGCTCGAACCCGAACGCGCAATCACGAACGCTTCATCATGGAGGATGGCGTCGTGATCGTAGCGACGATTGCCTTTGGAATGGGCATCGACAAGCCGGACGTTCGCTTTGTGGCCCATATGGATATGCCGAAATCCTTCGAGGCTTATTACCAGGAGACGGGTCGGGCCGGACGCGACGGCCTGCCTGCCGACGCGTTCATGGTTTACGGTCTCCAGGATCTGGCTTTGCTCAGGAGCCTGATGGAGGAATCGACGGCACCCGACGAAGTCCGGCGGATCGAACACAGGAAGCTCGAAGCCCTGTTGGGTTATTGCGAAACAGCACGCTGCCGCCGCCAGGTCATGCTCGAATACTTTGGTGAACAGATTGATCCATGTGGTAATTGCGACACGTGTCTTGAGCCGGTCGAGGTGATCGATGCGACCCGGGAGACGCGTCTGGCCTTGTCGGCGATCCACCGATGCGGTGAATCTTTCGGAACCCGGCATATCGTGGATGTGCTGGTTGGCAAGATCACCGAGAAGGCTCGACGTTTCGGCCATGACCGCCTGAAAGTATTTGGCATGGGTACCGATCTAAACGATCGACAGTGGTTGGGCGTTCTGAGACAGCTGGTAGCTCTCGGAATGATTCGCGTCGACCTGGAAAACCACAGCGTATTGCGACTGGGCCCGGGCGAGCGGGTCGTGTCCGTTTTACGCGGCGAAGCTTCCGTGTCACTCAGGAAGGAAGCTGGGCGGCCGGCACGAAAACTGAAGGCCAAGCGGAAGGTTGCCGACGCATTCGTGATGTCATCGGCGGAGGACCTCGCGCTCTTCGATCGATTGCGCGCGAAGCGATTCCAGATTGCCAGGGCTCAGAACGTGCCCGCGTATATCGTGTTCAACGACGCGACACTTGTCGAGCTCGTGCGGCACCGGCCGAGCTCGAAAGCCGAGTTCGCCGGGATATCCGGTGTCGGAGAGTCGAAACTGAAACGGTACGGGCAAACCTTTCTCGAAGTGATCGCAGCGAAAAGTTAGCTTTCTTGTTTCTGTAGGTGCGGTCTATGAGCGCACAACGAATAAGAGCTGTGCGGTCATAGATCGCACCTACAGGGGACTTGCGATGGATGGACGAGTAAACATAGTCATTGCGAATGCCCAAACACCGGCTGAATTTCTCGAAGCGAGAAGGTTGTTTGAGGAATACGTGGAGGAGATAGGTCTCGATCTGAGTTTTCAGAATTTTGCCTCCGAACTCGAAGCGTTACCGGACGTGTATGGGCCACCGAAGGGCTGTTTGTTGCTGGCTAGGCGGAATGGAGCGATCGTCGGTTGCGTGGCCCTTCGCCCGTTTGAAAAACAGATCTGCGAGCTGAAACGGATGTATGTAAGGCCTTCTGCCAGAGGGCAGGGCGTCGCGCGGGAGTTGGTCCGAACCCTCATCGGGCGAGCGAAGGAAATGGGTTACAACCGGATGGTGCTGGATACACTTGCTTCGATGTTGCCGGCAAGGGAACTGTATCGGTCGCTCGGCTTTGGTGAAGTCGCACCCTATTACGAAAACCCTATCGAAGATGTGGTCTATATGAAGTTGGATCTTGGCGACTAGCTGGCAGGGGGCGGTTCGTAGCCGGGGATCTTCGAGAGGTCGACTTTGTCGATCTGGTAAGGGTCCAGATGCTGTTCGGCGTATCTCAGGTAGACCTTTTCCCAGATAAACACGTCGAACAGATCGGGATCGATGTGGCCGTTGAGCTTCAACTTGCCGAGAATTTCCAGTGACTCGGAAAGCGTTTTACCTTTCTTGTAGGGCCGATCCTTGGCCGTAAGGGCTTCGAACACGTCCGCGATCGCCATGCAACGCGCCTGCACGGACATGTCATCACGAGTGAGACCCTTGGGATAGCCCGTTCCATCCATTTTTTCGTGATGTCCACCTGCATACTCGGGAACATTCTTGAGGTGCTTGGGCCATGGCAGGGCCTCGAGCATCCGGTTGGTCGCCTCGATGTGTTCGTTGATGATCCCGCGTTCCTCTTCGGTCAGCGTGCCTGCGCGGATTGTGAGGTTCTCGATTTCGTTTTCTGTCAGGAAGTCGGTGTGGCGTCCGTCGGAGTCTGTCCATCGGTATTTCGAGGAGATATCCATGATGCGTTCGATGTCCTCGGGCTTCATGAACTCACCACCGACGTTCGAGACACGCAGGAACTTGCGATCGGATTCCATTTCGGCGACCTGTTGTTCGAAGTCGCTCTCAATCCTTTTCGCTGTATCGTCCAGTCCGTTTTGCATGGCGTCGATTTTGGCGCAGAGCATCGCGATCTCGGCGTCCCGGCGGACGACTTCGAAGCGTGTTTCGATCGTGTTGATTCGATCGTAGATTGTTTCCAGCTTGGTGGCCTTGTCGACGACGTGAACCGGTGTGGTGACCTTGCCGCAGTCGTGCAGAAGGCCGGCGATCTTCAGTTCATGACGATCTTCCTCGGTCATGGTGAAGTAGGCGAGTGAACCCACCTCGCAACTGTTGACGGCATCGGCAAGCATCATCGTCAGCAGAGGGACGCGGTCGCAGTGTCCGCCCGTATAGGGAGATTTTTCGTCGATAGCACCGTTCACCAGGCCGATGAAGGACTCGAAAAGATTCTCCAACCGGTGGATCAACAGACGATTGGTAAGGGCGATTGCGGCCTGTGATGCCAGCGACTCTGCCAGGTCTTGGTCTTCGTGTGAAAAGGGAACCACTTCGTCCGTTACTGGGTGTTTAGCATTCAGCAACTGAAGAACACCGATGATTTCGTTCTCATGGTTTTTCATCGGTACGGTCAGGAACGACGTCGAACGGTAACCGGTCTTTCTGTCGAATTCCCGCGTGCCTGAGAAGTCGAAGCCTTGTTCGGTGTAAGCATCCGCTATGTTCAGCGATGTGTCGTGATGATAGGCATACGCCACAACATTCGAGTAGATGGGATTGCCATTCTTATCGTATAGCGGCAGCGGATCAAACTCGACTCGAGCTCCCGAGGCTCCGCCCAGCGCGATGCCAAGAGAGTCGGTACGCATGATCTCAAACTGGAGGGTGTGCTCTTCGGTGACCCGGTAGAGCGTTCCGGCGTCTGCGTTGGTCGTGGCCTTTGCCGCCACCAGTATCGTTTCCAGGAGTGAGTCGATTTCTGTTTCGGTGGAGAGCGCCACGCCGACCTCGTTCAATTGCTTGAGGCGCTCGACCAGATCGCCCGGGTCGGGGGGGAGCGCGATATCGGTCAATTCCGCCAGACGCGGCGTGAATCCCACGATGTCGGCGTTTCCGGTAATGCTCTCTAGAGCCACCCCGATTTCGTCTTGTCTGAGTGCTTGCATGTCCTCACATATGTCCTTGAAATTCAAAGCTTTGGACAACAGGTCGCGCCTGGATCCCGCTTTCTGTTTCAAGGGCCTTACAACACTCTTATCGGCTTCGCTGATGGATAGATTTAGTGGCAGTTCAGCTGCGATGAGGCGCCCGGGCACTCTAGGATGACGGGCCCTGGCTTGTGGAGGGTGAAGACAGGCCGGTCCTCGGAGTCAGAGGACTTTAGCCTGTAATGGATTCGATGGTTTCGACTTCCGTGGAACTGAGCATTAGCTCGCTACTGGCCAGGTCCTGTTCCATGTGCCGTGGATCGGACGTTCCGGTCAGTGGAAGCATGCCGAGGGCCCGGGCAAACCGGAACACGACTTGTGCTGGGGTGGAGCCAGTCCTGTCAGCAATTTCTCCGACGAACGGATGATCGAGAACTTCCGGGTTGGCGGTGAGGAGGGAGAACCCCTGGTAGACGATGTCGTGGTCTCTGCAGAAGGATCGAACTTTCCGGTCCCATCCACGGTTCGCATAGCAACGGTTTTGAACAAACCGAGGAGCCTCTCCGTGGATGTGAGTCATTTGCTCCAGATGTCTCAGGGAAACGTTGCTTACGCCGAGCACATGAGCGCGGCCAGCGTCGCGTTCGGCTGCCATTGCCGTCCAGACCTCTCTGTCCGCTTCCCCCCAGCCATGGCGGGCCGATGGGCCGTGCAGGACATAGGAATCCACATAGTTTGTAGCGAGGTGTTCGAGCGAACTGGCCATGGATTGAGCGACCTGAACGGAAAGCTCGGCAGCAGGGTCGTAGGGTAGGCGGTGATCCTGACCGGGGAGGAATGTGAATTTTGTTTGTAGAAAGAGATCATCTCGCCGGACCAGGCCTTCGGTGTAGGCTGCGGCCAGCCCGTTACCCACCGCAGCTTCGACGTAGTGCCGCCGCTGGTTGGCGGTGTCTATGCCGCGAAAGCCCGCCCGGAGCGCCAGTTGGGTGAGAGCTTCGGTCCGTTCTTCCTTCCAGGCTGTTCCGTAGAGGAGGGCGGGAGTAGGAGGGGACGGTTCCACCGGGACTGGCCGTTACCTGCTCGTGGTCCGTTCCGGGACTATGGTGTAAATAACCCGAACTTCTTCAGAATTGCGGTAAGGGTAGGTGTCTTTGTCCAGATAGCGCTTCGCCAGTGAGTCAATATGTGTGTCTGCACCCTCTTCGTCGATCTTTTCGACGCGGCCGCGGATCTCAAGATAGTGGTAGGGGTTCTTTGGATCTACAAAAGCGATCGCCACTCTTGGGTCGCGGCGCATGTTCTTGTCCTTGACCCGACCTCTCGCCGAGTTGACCCGGATTCGGCTACCGTCATAGTCGAACCAGACGGGCGTGAGCTGCGGGCTGCCGTCAGGCATCAGCGTTGACAGCGTTGCAACATTGGGTGCTTCCAGCAAATCCAGCATACCTTCGGGGATAACGTTACTCATGCGATCTCCTTTCGAGCTTTTGAAAATAGAAATGTCAGTTGCGGTTGGTCGGTCTAACGACGTGTCGGACAAAAGTATAACGTACCTTCAATAAGAAAAGGCGGGCCCGAAAGGCCCGCCTTTTCGTGATCCGCCGCCTTCGTAGTGGAACTGTGCTATTCCTCTCTGCTGGCAGATTCCATTCTGACTAACAAGTCTGCCGGCGTCTGTCCTTCGTCGTTTTCCTCCGACATAGAGGCACCGTATGCCACGAGGACATCATAGACCTTTCTCATTCCGTTCCCCGCCGCAAAATGAAGGACCGTGTTTCCGGTGTTGCCGTCCTCTGAACGGATATTGCCACCCGCCGCGATCAGTGACTTCACGATCTCGACCCGGGCGGATTCATTGCCGAGAGAACTGGGCCCACCGAACGTCCCCCTCGGTCCCGGTCTGAACCCGACGATGGCCAGCAACGAGGTTGCGCCGGCCGTGGTTGCGGCCGAGGCATTGGCTCCAAAGTCCAGAAGTAACTGCACAGCATCGGGCCGTGTACCCGTAGTCGCGATGTAGAGTGGGCTCGCGCCCGGTGCGGCACCTGCCCGGTAACCGCGGTGACGTGCAACCTGCTTCGTATACGGTGCGTTGGGATCCGCACCTGCCTCAAGAAGCCGTCTAAGGGTTGCGAAGCTGTTGCGTCGATTTGTTACCGTACCCAACCTGTCGGCATAGGACAGGGCGTCCACGGCCAGGTACAACGAACCGTCATTCAAATCCGCTCCCGCCTCGATCAATAGCGAAACAAACTCGGCTTGCTGGTTTGTAACCGCCATCTGCAACGGTGTATATCCGAAAAACTCGTCCTCGATTCCGAGTTCGGACCCGGCCGCCACTAACTCCCTTCCAGCATCGACGTTTCCCATTCGGGCAGCGAAGTGAAGTGCAGTGAGGCCTCCACTTGTCCTGTTCCAACTCGGCATGCCGGACTGGAACTCAACGTCGGTGTGGTCAAAGAACGTTGAGACCGTATTGGGATTCGCGCCGTTCCGAGCGAGGAGTTTTACGATATCACCGTGGTTTCCCGTCGCGGCGAACATCATCGCATCGAGTCCCCAGTTGTCTTCAGTCGGCAGCACTTCCGCCCCGCTACCGATCAGTCTCTCGGCGATCTCGAGGTCGCCCACGCGTGCTGCGTTCATCAGCGGCGTGTCGCCGCCCTCATAAACGCGCGCGTTTACGTCGGCGCCCGCTTTGAGCAGCGCATCAACCATTTCAGTGTTTCCTCGGGTGATCGCTTCGTACAGCGGAACTATGTTTGTGCGAGTCGCAATGTTGGGATCCGCACCGGCATCCAGCAACAGCTGTGCAGTCTCGAGGTCGTCGCGGACGGCTGCCCAGATCAGGGCCGTGGAGGTGTCGCCCGCCGCAGCGTTCACGTCCGCGCCGTTTTCCAGCAGTTGACGGACGTTGTCCACATCTCCCGACTTTACGGCTGCCACCAGAGCGGTATCGCCGATGGAGGTGCGTGCCTGAGCCTGACCGGCCATAGCAGCGCTGCTCACCGATCCAATCAGCAAGATGGCCATGACGGCGACAATGAGCTTAATACGCATGTCTCTTGGTCTCCTAGATGTCAACCGAACTGGTGCTCGCGTTCTCCGCAGCACCAAAGGAATCTGTTTCGATGCCCGCCATGTTGAGCAAAGAAACGTGCAGGTTCGTCAACGGCGTCATCTTGTCGAAGTGCGGAATGGCCGGGATCACGCGCTCTTGGGCTACAACGCCGGTCTGGATATGCCGGTCTCCGCGTAGTTTTCCGGCGCCGCCACCGATGAGCAGCGTGGGCAGGTTGTTGTGATCGTGTATCTGCGAGTTGCTCATTCCAGATCCGTACATGACGACTGCAGTATCCAGCAGGTTGCCGTCACCTTCAGGCGTAGACCGGAGCTGTTCCACAAACTTTGCGAGCATGGAGATGTGGAAGGCGTCGATCCGGGCCTTCTGTTCCATAACTTCCGCAACGTAGGCGTGGTGCGAAACCGGGTGATGGGCTTCCTGGACGCCAAGCTCAGGATAGGAGAGTCCGCTCAGTTCGCGAGCCATCATGAAAGACGTCACGCGCGTCAGGTCGCCCTGGAACGCGAGTGCTTGCAGCTGGAACATCAGTCCCACGTGTTCCTCGAAGGAGTCCGGCATCCCCACGGGAATGTTTTCCGGCGCTTCCAATCCCTTTTCCTGTCGCTGTTGCTCTCCCCGGACCAACTGAAGTTCGACAGTCCGGACACTGTCCAGGTACTCGTCGACCCGGGCCCTGTCTCCTGTCCCCAGATCGCCGCTTAAAGCACGGATATCGGACGTCAGGGTGTCGAGAATGCTGGTGTTGTCCCTCAAGCGCTGGTCGCGGGCTTCCTGATTGCCCTCGCCGCCAAACAGTTGTTCGAAGACGAGTCGCGGGTGGATCTCCATTGTCAGGGGCTGGGTCGGGCTGCGCCAGGATATGGTATTGATGTAATCACAGTTGTCGTCGATCGAGCATGCTCCAATCAACTGCGAAGCGTCTTCGACCGCGACCGGCAGTGATTCGAAAGTCGTGTCCTGGCCGATCTTCTGTGCGATGAGCTGGTCCACCGTCGTCGCCAGCCGCCGTGCGGCGGCCATCTGGTTGCCTCCGGCCCCGGGCACGTTTCCGCTGAGCCACATCGGCGGAGAGGGCGGGTGGTTTTGTATCCCGACGTTGTGAAGCCCACTGACGATGTTGACGTACTCTCGAAACGGCTCCAGGGGCGACAGCGTTGGAGAGAAATCGATACCGGCTCCATCCTTCTTCATCGGCATCCACTTTTCCATCAGTGCGCCCATTGGCGTGTAGATGAACGTGAATCGTTGAGTCGGTGTAGGCACCGACTGGGCGGCAGCCGCCGGAATCATCGCATCGAGGAATGGGAGCGCGAGGGTCGCTCCGGTGCCCTTCAAGAAAGTCCTTCGAGACAGATGTTGCCTGGTAATGAACATGTGGATTTACTCCTCTGTTAATTAGTCCTTGTATCGTCTGAGGCAGCCGCCGACTGGAGTGCTGCAGTGCTGACTCTCATCTGGAAGGGGACGCTCGAAACCACGCCCATAACGAAGGATGAGAAACGATAGTCATTCTCCCGAGCGTTCCCGGTAATTTCCCGGACAACCGGCATGTCGTTGTATTGCAATACGCGCCCCAACGCGTAAGCCAAAAGCTTTTCCGTCGCTGTCTGCGCGAAGCGATACGGATTTTCGACCAGAGCCTCGCCCAGAGCAGTCGGACCGTTTATCGGGCCGTAGTCCTGTAAGGGGTGGATCACCCCGGCATCCGGATCGACAGCAGCACCGCCGTCATCGGTCCGCCACCGCCCGATTCCGTCGTAGTTCTCCATGGCCAGTCCGATGGGATCCATTAGCTGATGGCATCCCGCACAAGCTGGATTTGCCCGGTGCGCTTCCATCCGTTCTTTCATGCTCTGCGGTTCGCTCAACTCTTCTTCCAGCGCGGGAACGTTCTCAGGCGGGGCCGGGGGTGGGGTACCCAGAATGTTGGTCAGGATGTATTTGCCGCGCAGCACCGGAGAGGTCCGGTTCGGGTAGGAACTGACCGTCAGGATGCTGCCGTGGTCCAGTATGCCGCCCTTACGGTTAGGGTTGTCACTGAGATCCACCCTCCGGAACTGGTCGCCGAAGATGTCGGGAATGCCGTAGTTGATGGCGAGCCGTTCGTTGAGGTACGTGTAGTCGGCTGTCAACAGTTCCTGGATCGGCCGGTCCCTGCGCATGATGTCCTGGAAAAGCAACTCGGTTTCCCGCAGGAACGATTGCCGCAGACTGTCGTCGAAATCGGGAAATGCCTGGTTGTCGGGACGGAACACTTCCAGGTTTCGGAACGTCAGCCATTGTGCGGCAAAATTATTGATGAGCGCGTTGGCACGCCCATCGGCGAGCATCCGCCCGACCTGTTGCTCCAGAACCTCCGGCTGACTGAGACTTCCGGCGATCGCGCTGTCCAGTAATTCTTCATCGGGCAGGGTCGACCAGAGAAAGAACGATAGCCGGGAGGCGAGTTCCAGGTCGCTGATACGATACGTCGTATCGGGTTCAATGCCTTCCGGGTCGGTCTCGAAGCGGAACAGGAACTGCGGCGTCACCAGCATATAAGTCAACGCCTTCTGAATTCCGAGATCGAAATTGCCGCCCGTGTCCCGTTCATCTCGGTAAAAGCCCACCAAACGTTCCACCTCAGAATCGGTGACGGGACGGCGATAGGCACGGCGCGCAATCCTTGAGAGAATGGATTCGGCGCAGGCCGCGGCTTCGTCACCCCGATCCGGGTGGCACGTGAAGATCGTCCCCCGGCTCGGAGAATCACCGGCGCCGGTCGTGTTCACCGGACCTGTGACCCGGATATGCTTAAGATAGGGGATTCCGAATGGCCAGCTGGAATCGATCTCATTGAAAAACGGCTGGATCATGAATGGCGTCATTCCGGCCGTCTGCTTGAGGAAGGCGACGCCGATTTCGTGCGGGCCCGCTTCAAGCGTCACCGTGGTACTCATTCGCGCATCAAACTCGGCTCCTGCACGGGCCGGGCGGCTGACAGCGAGAGCGGCATCGCCGAATCCACCGAGCGTTGCGAGATTCATCCGCTCACCGTCCACGCTGATCTCAGCAGTATGCTCAAACTCCATGCCTCTGGGGACATCGGTTGTGCTGCGCATCAAAGAGGGATTGATCTCATACTCTCCATCGACAGGGGCAAAAAACTCCGCCAGCAGGCCTCCACGTGTGCCCAGGGGCAGTCCCTCGACGTAGTCGGTCTGCGCGAGATCTCTCGCGACAAGGAAGGTCTGAACTGAAGGTGCCAGCGTCGTGTCGCCGACGGCCCGGCGGGTGACTTCCCATGCGGCAGCCAGGTAGCGGTTCATCAGTGCGGGTTCGGTTCCGAGCACATCCGCAACGTTGTCGAATCCACTGGACCCGGAGGTGTCTGGGGGCAACATCTGAGTTGCATCGATCTCGAGGTTGAACAGGTCCCGGACTGCGTTTCCGTATTCCGTGCGGTTAAGGCGGTGCAGGGACTTTCTTCCGGGCTCAGGATTGCTAGCTGTTGCCTGATCCAGAGCGTTCGCGATGAAGGCGACAAAAGCGTCGGCTTCCTCTCGAGGGGCGATGATGCCGGCCGGCGGCATCATCCGTCCGCGCACCTTACGGATCACCTCTTCCCAAATTTCACCTTCAGCAGCGATGTTGGACAGGTCCCGGTCGATCTCATCCGCCCACTGGGGTACTGGGACCAGACTGGTCACCGTGCCACCGGAGTGGCAGCCCACGCAGTACTGGTTCATGAATTCGATCTGGGTTGCCTCATCGGGTCCCTGCGCAAAACTCGTGGGCGCACCAAGGGTGACCAGCACTATGGCAATCGCACACACGATAGGCGTGGCAAAACCGTTTTGATTCATTTCGTTTAAGAGTTCCTAAAACCTCTCTATCGATAATATGTGTCCAAGGAATTTTACTACTGTAAAATCAGGATTCAAGATTAATCTTTTATCTTGCTGTTTTTTTGCCATGTTCGGGCTAAACCCCGGGTGCGTGAGGGGGTGATCCTGGGTTATGGTCTTACCCTGGACAAGCAGTTCGGACAGATCGGAAAAGCATGACAAGAAAGACCGCTTATCTCATCCGCCACGCCCAAAGCCATCCCTCGTCCAAAGTCGCAGAGCCCGACTGGCCATTGAGTAAATTGGGATGCCAACAGGCTGAACGGCTCGGCCCCCTGCTCGAGTCTCTCAACATCAGCCGGATGTATTCCAGCCCCTACCTTCGAACTCTTAGCACGATAGATCCGTTCGTAAAGAGAACAGGGATGGATCTTGTTGTGGACCCCGAACTGAGGGAGCGAAAGGTAGCCGTGGGAATTCGGGAAGACTTTCCCGAAGTCTGGAGGCGGTCCTGGGAAGAGTTTTCCTTTGCGTTGCCCGGATGCGAGAGCTCCCTCCAGGCCCAGCGCCGCTTCGTCGAGGCCGTCAATCGAATCGTGAGGCAGGAGACTAGTTCTACGATAGGGATCAGCGCTCATGGAAACGTCATCGCGCTCTTGCTCAATCATGTAGAGCCCGACTATGGATGGCGAGAGGCGGATCGATTGAGAAATCCGGACGTCGTGAAGTTGGACGTTATCGGTAACGGACTCACGTGGGATCGCGATTTTGGTCTTCCCGGCATCGATGACATCGTGACGCCTCACCAGGAAACGCCGATCGAATGGTAAGGAGCTCCCAGCTGTTAGCTGATCGCTGACTCATGCTCACGCGGCGCATTTGGCGATCTCACCAACTTCCAGATCGAATTGGAAAGTTGAGCGGCGGTGTTCTTCCTTAAAATCCAGTTCGCCCGGGCCGATCAGCAGCCGGACGCCGGGATGGATAGTCTTGTTTATCCTCACCAGGGATTCTTCGTTCGCGGCCTTGACGCCTGCGGCAAGCGTGGTCGGCAGGCCTTTCATGTGGCCAGCGACTCCCACCTCTATCTGCTTCGCAGCCTCGAGGTTGCCGCCAAGCACGCGTCCGGCGCCCGGGATCGTGATGCTTCCACCTGCGATCAGGCGGCTGTGAACGGATTCCCGCAGGATCGTGATGTCGGCGCCGCCTTCCACAGACGAGTTTGAAACGTAGCTAACCTTGATGTCTCCCTTGGCATAGACCCGGCTTCCCGGCAAGATTCCCTGGCGGACAACGAGTGCGCCTTCCGTTCTCACCTCGGCGGAATCGACAACGCCCTCGATTGTGACGTCACCGCCCGCGTGGATGTGAAAACCGGGGAGAAGGTCGCCCTCAACGCGGACGGCGCCGGCGCACTCGATGCTTCCCATTTCGTAGTCGAGGTTGCCGGTAACGCGAATGGTCTCGGTTACTTCAATGCGATCGTCAGCAGCATGGAGATCGCCGGCTCGGGTCGCCCGTAACTCAGTCCCGCTCGCGGCCAGAACGGTACCCGGACCTGGGGTCAGCTTTGCCGGGCGGCCAGGGGTTGCTGCAACTTCGTTGCCCTGCACGTTTCTTCCTGGAGTGCCCGGAGTCGGGGGGACGAGTTCTGCGATCACCTGGTCTTTCTCGATCGACGTAAACGAGCCTCGGTCACGAAAGTTGATGCTGCCCGATTCGTCTTCTTGACCGACGCTGTCGCGCTCGTATTCGACGATCATCCGAGCGGTACCATCCTCACCGGCGACCGATGGTATCCCTCGCGCTACGACGCCGCTTGTGTGACTGCCGGGACGTTTCAGGTTGATGGCCTCAATCAGCTCCAGGCATGCATGCTCGTCGATGCCATAGCGGACGCCGGCTGCTGCCAACGCATCGTTGACCATGCCGATAGTGAGTTCGGAGTCCCGCCGTTCGAGTTTGGCGGTGGCCTCCCTGCTGTCGCCGCTGATTTTGACCCCGACAGGCATGTTGATGTTCCTCGCCCGTTCGTGCTGTTCAGGTTTACCCTGCTCATCACACAATTTATATGATTTAAAACAAAGCGCTTAGAATCATAAAATCGATTCTCGGCACTCATTGGTATTAATCGGCTGGAAACGTGTATTACATTAATTATAAGTATTGTGTTGTCGCCCTTTAAATATAATTAATGTAATTATAGTATTTATCCGAAACGTACGTTGAGGAAAAGTTCGCTTTCTCAGGCAGGGGAACCGAGAGATCGTTTTCTAAGGGGATACGACGATGAAGACATTAGTTTTCTTGTTATTGATGACCGGTTTGACCCCGTTTTCGCAAGAGCGGGATGATGACGATGATGAACGTTCTTCAAAGAGGTCGAGTAAACACATTGTTCTCACCAGCGCGTCAGTGGACCTGAGCCCACTGACGCCGACGCTTCTGATCGAAGGTCAAAATCTCGATCCGAAGTCGCGCCGCGAGATCCATCCGGCAGTGTTTATCGGTGCGCCTGGGGGGACCCAGGAGGCGTTGCTGGTTCTGCAGTCCGATCCGACTTCGATTCTTGCCCTGCTGAACCGTACCGACCCCGGCACGTACCTCGTCGTGGTATCGACGGGGCGAGGTTCCAAAGACGTCGCGGCAATGAACATCACGATCGGCGCGACGGGTCTGCAGGGTTTGACCGGATTGCCCGGCCCCCCGGGACCGCCGGGTTCTCCAGGTTCAAACGGTGTGGCCGGTCCACCGGGACCCCCAGGTTCTCCAGGAGTTGCAGGTCCTCCAGGGTCGCCGGGATCACCGGGAGTGGCTGGCCCTCCGGGCCCATCGGGCAACGATGGAACACCGGGTCTACAAGGCCTACCGGGTAACGATGGGGCACCAGGATCACCGGGTCTGCAGGGACCCGAAGGACCCACCGGACCTGCGGGACCCCAGGGACCGGAAATAACGTTTTCCAATGTTCTATTTGATCCTGGCAACTTCACTGCAGATGACCCGCCCATGGAGACCATGGACTGGATCGTGGAATCGGGAGACGTTGTCAACTACCAGTACGCAGTCAGTGGAAAACTGATGATCATCAATTTTCGGATCGTCGGTACAACAGTGTCGGGCAGCAGTCCGGGTCAGTTCCTGAATCTCAAGATACCGGGAGGGTTTGCTGCCAATAAAGAAACTGTGGCGGATTTCGTAGCGGCTCCCGGCGGGTCGGCTTCCGAGTTCGCGATCGTCTTGATCGAGGCATCCGGGACTGAACTGAAGTTGTTGCGCACAGCAGATCCGTGGACGCTAGGTGACAACAACACAGACGTTAACGGGCAGATCATTCTGGAGGTTCAATAGAAGATTCGGTCTGAGCATATCTTCTGCCTCCCTGGAATATCCTGCTGGTAGGTACGGAACCCTTGAGCTGGAGGCATTGACATGTCACTCGGACCTTCGAGGCCCATTCGATCTGGACGCTGTAACAGTTTGGGGTGGCGAGTACATCTCGCTGCCCGGCTGTCTTTCCTGTTCCTTCTTCTTCCAGGCGCAGCCTGGGCCCAATCCGCTGGTGACGAATTCGAAAACCTCCGCGAGGAAGTTGCCGAGTTACGCGCCGAGGTGGAAATGCTGCGTCAGCTGGTTGTTTCAGGTGAGGGGGCGGATCGGTCGGGACCGGCCTATGACGAGCCTGGCCTTGACGCAGGAAATCGAGACACAGGGCAGGGCGATAGGCAACCGGGTCCGGGTGTCCTACCCCCATTGATCCAGGCGCAGGTGGAGGAACTGGCACAGACGAAAGTAGAATCCAACTCCAGAATGCCCGTGCGCCTTTTCGGTACGATCCTCTCTAACACTTTCTACAACTCCGGCGAAGCAAACTGGCTGGATGCTCCGAATGTGGTCCCGCTGACGGGGCAGGGGAGTACGGGCTCGTTCAGCTCCACGCTTCGGCAGACCCGGCTCGGCGCCATCATCGATGGCCCGGATGTCGGCTCTTTCCGTACGAGTGGCTTCTTCGCGATGGATTTTTTCGGGGGCGTTCCGGGCTTTCGTACCGGACAGACCATGGGTGTTCCGCGCCTTCTGTACGGCTTCATGCGGTTGGATGGGGAAAAGACCTCTTTCGAGATCGGTCAGGATCTGATGTTGCTGGCCCCCCGGAATCCTCAATCATTGGCATCTTTTTCTTTTCCGAACCTTTTTTACTCTGGCAATCTATACCTCCGGGTTCCTCAGGTCCGGATCGAGCGCAGGTTCGACATAGGGAGTTCAGACGTTCTCGGGATGGACCTGGCAATCGTCGCTCCGATCAGTGGAGATTTACCAACAGGGTCTTTCACGTTCACGCCGCCCAAGCTTCCTGGGGAAGGCTCCCGGCAGCCTGCCTTCCAGGGACGTCTCTCGTGGAGGCGGACCGGGCCCGTGCCGGGCGAACCGTACGCTGAGGTTGGACTGTCGGGACACTATGGATCCGAACGTCGTTCGAGCGGATTACTGTCGAGCTGGGCGACGGCTTTCGATTTCATGGCCCGACGCGGCAGCCTCAGCCTTCAGGGGGAAGCCTGGGTCGGCCAGAACATCGACGCCTTCGGAGGATCGGTCGGCCAGCTGGCAAAGTCACGCGGCGGATTTGCCGAAGTCGGCTGGAGCGCCAACTCCAGGCTCGGATTTTACGGCGGTTTCGGCATCGACAGTCTGTTCGACAGCGATCGGTTTCCAACAGACTTGAGGGAAAACTCGAGCGTGTTCGCCAATACGATTTATCAGTTTACTCCGGAGTTTGCGACCTCGTTTGAGTGGCGCCGGCTCCTGACGCGAAGGGTCACTCGGGCCCGGGCGCACAACAACCATTTCAACATGGCGTTTGCCTACAGCTTCTGATGCTAGTGGCCTGTACCATCCATATCGGGACCAGCATTGCGGCCAAACGGCATTGGATTCTAGGAGTCGGCGACGAGGAAATGTTCCGTCATTCGGAGGAGCCTTCGACAACGAAGACGATGCCGTTTCGCCCGAACCCAGCGGCGATGGTCCCAATATGGCTGGTACAGGCCACTGGTATCGACACATACCAAAGGTTGGCTCTTTCATGCCGGACTCACCGCCGTCCTGATGATAGTCCCGTGCGGGGTGGGCGCTACGACTGTCACTGGACGCGTTGTGATCGAGGGCCCTTCCGGGCAGGGACCACGCTTTGTGTACCTCGAACGCCTCGACGGACCCACGCCGATCGAACCATCGACATTCGAACTGATTCAGCGGGACAAGCTGTTCGTTCCAGCAGTACTGGCCGTACCCGCAGGCTCCCGGGTTGATTTTCCAAACGACGACCTCATTTTCCACAATGTGTTTTCGCTTTCGCCATTGGGTCCGTTTGACCTGGGTTTGTACCGGGCCGGGGCGTCCAAGAGCCAGATTTTTCCTCAGCCGGGTACGTACCGGGTTTTCTGCAACATCCATCCGCACATGACCGCAGTCATCCTGGTCCTTCAGACGTCACTGATCGCCGAAGTGGATGGGGAGGGTGGCTTCCGGATAGAAGCGACGCCCGGACGCTATCGATTGACGGCGTGGTCAGAAAGGTCCACACCATCCAGCGTTGAGGTCGAGGTGGGCTCTGAAGACCAGGAGGTGAGAGGGCTGCGCCTGGACGAGTCGGATTTCATCGACTTGCCACATTTGAATAAGAACGGGCAGACCTATCGCGGCACGGCGTATTCGCCTCTGGGCATCGGTGGTCGACCCTAGCAGCCAGCCAACCGACTTTCGGACTTCTGGCACAGTTTGTCGGACACTCAGCCGACCCTCATCCGGTATATCGGTACGGGATGGCTGAATCCCTTGACGTTGATAGGGTCTTCCTTTTGGGCCGCTATCAGGTCCTTGACCAATTGGTGGGTTTCTTCCGAAAGCAGAATCTCGTGGGGCCCGGCAGCGCCGCAGAGGCGGGAACACAGGTTTACGTTGGAACCCACAACGGTGAAGTCCAGGCGGTCTGAACTCCCGATACTTCCGATGATGATTTCGCCTGTCACGATGCCGATCCCAACCTGCAGGGGAGGCGCATCGGGGTGCCGGATGTTGTCCTCGTCGAGAGCTTTCTGAATTTCCACAGCACAACGGATCGCGTTCAAGGCCATGTCTTCGCCCGCGAACACAGCGACAACGCTGTCACCAACAAATTTGTCCACGTCCCCCTGGTATTTCTTTACCAGTGCGGCCTGCAAGCTGAGGCAGCGGTTGAGGATGCGGATCGTTTCTTCGGGTGGTTGTTCCTCCGACATCTTCGTGAAACCGCGAATGTCTGAGAAGAAGACCGTCCGCCGGACGCGCTCGCCTTCGCTCGTTCCCGCCGTGTGAGTCTGAATCATTTCGACGGTGGATTCAGAAACGAACCGTTGCATGTCCTTGCGCTCTCTGAGCCCCTGGACCATCTCGTTGAACGATTCGGAAAGATCTCCGATCTCGTCCTTGCTGTTAATGTCCAGGTGGTAGTCAAAATTTCCGTCGGTGACTTGACGGGTCCCTTCGACGAGCTTGGCGATGGGAGCCGTGATGCCGCGGGCCAACACGACGCTGCCGGCCACACCCGCTCCGGCGGTCAGTAGTCCCAAGACCAGCAATCCGACCTGAATGTTGCGATACGGCGCCATCGCGCGATCCACGGAGCGGAGAATAACCGCGAGCGGTTCCACTTCGTTGGTGGTCACCGTCGCGACCGGCCGCGCGGTGTACTGTTCGCCCGCGATATCGATCGGCTGTTCTACGCCCATCGGAGCGTCCAGGTCCTGCCGACTCGCCCATGGCAGCGAGTCAGAGGGCAAGGTTGTCGCTATGACTTCGTCACCGAGGATGACGATCTCGTCCTCGGCGTTCTGCCGCAGACTGGCTGCGAAGGCGTCATCGATCTGAGAGCCTGCAATGACGAAGCAGAATATCAGTCCACCCGCTGTAGCCGCACGTGCCGCCGCATGATAGGTTCCGCCCGATGTCGGCAGGGTTCCGGTTGCGTCCAAACCTGAGAGAATCGGCGTGATCCACCTGGATTCCACATCCTCAAGAGGTGTCAGGTTCAACGCGTCGGTCCGGGCAAGAACGTTTCCCCCCGGGTCGAGGACAACAAGCAGGTCGGCATTCGGATTCGACAACAGATACGAGTCCAGAAAATCACGGATCGTAGCTGCGTCGGTTTCAAGCAGGGCCTTGAGATCGGAAAAATCTGCAACCAGCCCTGCGACGAGTTCGAGGCCGGACAGGCGCTGCTCCTGGGCAAGGATGATTCCCTGTTCCGTGCGGGTCAACTCAGAGGCCAATTGCTCGTCAACGAAACCATCCGCCTGGTAGCCCACGTAGAGGAGCGTCGCCGCGATCAGGGCCACAAGAAGAAGGCTGACCGACCGAACGATTTTCCACTTAAGCGACATCTTCCGCACGGCGGCAGTCTAGCAGAAAGAACATGCGACCAGAGATTGGCCCCAGATCTGTTTTGCCAGTGAACCGCAGTGAATTGCGTGATGATTCGAATTTCCTTTCGTAGCGCCAATGTGATCACCCACCGGTTGCGGTTTTGATCTGATAGTCTCTCCTCGACACCCGACAAGGTTGGAGTCGACCAGGAAAGATTTGGCGACAGAACGGTGAAGCTGGAAATCTGAGAATAGCTGTAAATTGAAGAAACAAGGGTATTAACGGGGATTTCGGGCAGCTGAGGTGAAGCAAGCGCCTTTTTTCGTTAATTTTGTGTAACTTCTGCAGCCTTTCCTCCGTATTGATTCAGTAACAGGAGTAGATAGGTACCTCCTCCAGGTGGCCCGTCGCAACGGACATGAGCGTTCACCCTTAAGAAGCGGCGGGCCTCCATAATTTCCGGCTCTTTTCCCACCATCACCCCTCCCTCAATCGCGAGCCTTTCCGAGAATCCGAGCCCACCAAACCCGACACGTCAACAAAAGATGCCCGCGCGGAAACGACGCTATATAATGTCGACCATTCTGAGGAGGTTGTCGTGATCGATCGATTCCGTTTCTTACTCCCGTTACTCCTGATGGGGTTGTACGCATGTGCGCCCGGCGAACCTGTGACTTCTGGGACCGATGCGGCGGGGAGTGCTATGCCTGCCGGGACATTGCACAACGGGCCGGCATTTCAGTTCAACGAGATCACCGATGGTGTCTACCATATTGTGGGCACGGGGTCGCTGAGCGTTGGCTCCAATTCAGTTGCCATTGTTAATGAAGAGGACGTCATGCTGGTCGATTCGCATATCACTCCGGCTGCTGCATTCGTGCTTCAGGAAGAACTTCGCACCGTGACCGACCTACCGATACGCTATGTCGTGAACACCCATTACCACTTCGATCACGCTGACGGAAATCAGGTATTTGGCGAAGACGTGGAGGTGATTGGTCACCGGTACACAAGGGAAATCCTGGAAGGCAATCCCCTGGAGGCGCGCACTTTCCAGAATTTCACTTCAGGCATTCCGGGACAGATCGAACAGCTGCAAGCCGATGTCGCCGCCGCTGCAGAAGCCGACCGTGCCGACCTGGAAGAACAATTGTTTGTTCTGGAAAATTACCGCGACGCGTTGGCAGAGGTGACGCCCACGCCGCCGAACTTGACGCTGGACCAGAAAATGACGATCTTTTCGGGAGACCGGGAGATCCAGTTGCTGTTCCTCGGGCGGGGCCACACGGGCGGCGATGTCCTGGTCTACCTTCCGGCAGAAGGCATTCTGTGCACGGGCGATCTGTTGGTCAACGGACTCGCGTTCATGGGCGATGCTTACGTGAACGATTGGGTCGAAACCCTGGACGGCGTGTCTCGACTGGAGTTCGACACGGTCCTGCCTGGACATGGGGCGGCCTTTACCGAGAAAGAACCGATCGACTCATTCAAGTCGTATCTGGCAGACCTCTGGACCCAGACCAACCAACTCCATGCCCAGGGTAGGTCAGCGACCGAAGCAGCGTCCATGGTGGACCTCACTGTCCACAGCGATGCCTATCCCCAGATACAGGGCGTAGGTGCCGATGCCCTGGCTGTTCAGCGAATTTACGACCTCCTGGACGGGGCAGAGTGATTGCAAGTGCGGTCTATGACCGCACTTCCTGATCATGGAAAACTGGAGAGAGCGGAGGGGTGGGCGGCTTTTTATCGCCTGACGTCTGTCGCTAGCCCGACACTTTCCAGGAAACGGATCGTGTACCAGCCGATATCGACCTGCAACAGGCGCCGGCTGAACGAGGCTGAACTGGGCGAAGCGTGGTGGTTTTCGTGCCAGTTCTCACCCCATGCGGTCAGCTGCAGTGGACCCAGCCACCAGATGTTCCTCGCCGACTCTTCACCAATCGGCACGCCCTTCTTCATGTGAAGGATGCTGTTGACCGCGGCCTGAAGATGTAAGGCGTAAGTAAGTCGGATCGCACCTAGCCAGAACAGGCCGGCCCATCCGAAGACGAACCAACCGCACACCAGCGACATTGCCACCATGGGAATCTGAATTCGTTGCCAGAAGCTATACCGCCTGCCCAACAGGTCCGGGCACCAACGATCCAGACTGGATTGCGGCAGCTGGTAAAGACACCTCAGGTGGGCCCACCAGAAACCTCCGTAGCGGGGGCTGGATACGTCATCCAGAGTGTCGGAGTTCGCGTGGTGATTCCTGTGGTTGGCGACCCACGTCGCGGGTACGCCGGAACCGTTGAACACGGCGAAGAAGATGAGCAATTGCTCGACGACGGGGTTCAGCTTGAGGGCGCGATGAGACAAGGCGCGGTGATATGCGACAGTCGTGCCCCAGCCTCCAAGACCGGTCATCGCCAGTGCGGTCAAAAAGATCGGCCAACCGGGCAGCGGGAACAAAACCAGGCCCAGGGCTGCCAGCGAATGGATCATCACAATGTAGACGAAAACTGAAACGTCGCCGTTCCTGGATTCGTACCATCGTTGCGTCCACGGATGTGGGCGAACTTGCCCGGAGTCTTGCATTCGTTTTCCTAGCTCACTGGATGAAGAAAATCTTTTCTAGATGATAGCGTGTTCAGATAGTGACCGGGGTCAACCCAGGCTGCCAATCAGACCGCAGTAATAGTAACATCGGAACCTCCCATCTGTCGCCAAGACACAGATGAAACTGTCAGTTTGAAAAAGTTCGAACTGTAGGGGCGGTCTGTGACCGCCCGTTATTGTGCGCTCACAGAGCGCACCTACAGATCTCGTCTCGCGATAAGGAAGGAAGAATATGGCTTTCAAATATCGTGCGGATCAGGTGGGGAGCTTCCTACGTCCCCAGGAACTCTTGAATGCGTTGAACGATTCCGGTGCCAGCGCTGAACAAGTTAAGGAGCTGGAGGACCGGCATATTCTTCGAGTTCTTGAACGCCAAAAGGATCTTGGTCTAAAGATCTTTACCGATGGTGAATTTCGCCGTAGCGGGTTCATGGGTGATTTTTATGATTCAGTCCAGGGTCTGGACAAGGAAGGCAATGTCGACCGGAAGTGGGAGCGGGAACAGGACAGTGAAAAAGAGAGTAGTTCTTCAGCCGTCCCTCTCTTCGGAGTTGTTGTCGAGCCAATCAAACAGACAAAACGCCTGACGAAGGACGAATTGGATTTTCTGAAAGAACATAGTCCCGGCGATATCAAGATGACGCTCCCCACAGCCAATCAGTTCCCAGCGATCATGTACAAGAAGGGAATCAGCGACGCGGTCTATCCAACCTATTCTGACTTTCTTTGGGACATCGTTCCTATATTCAAGTCCGAGATCCGGGCGCTGGTTGACGAAGGTGTCCGATATATCCAGATCGACGCGCCGCGCTACAGCTATTACATCGATCCCAGGTGGCGCCAATACATTCGGGATACGATGGGTGTCGATCCGGATAAAGCCCTCGATGAAGCCATCAAGGTCGACAACGCGTGTCTGGAAGGCGCGAAGCAGGAGGGGGTGACCCTTGCCATTCACCTGTGCCGGGGAAACAACCGCAGCGAATGGTATGCCGAAGGGGGATATGACCCGATCGCCGAAAAGCTCTTCAACGAACTCAACGTCGATGTCTTTCTGCTCGAGTATGAAACGGAACGCTCAGGGACGTTTGAACCCCTGAGGTTTGTTCCCGACGACAAGATCGTTGTCCTGGGATTGATCAGCAGCAAGCTGGCCGAACCCGAATCTCAGGATCAGATCGTTGGCAGAATCAAAGAGGCGTCCCGGTATGTGCCGCTCGATAACCTTGCGCTCAGTACCCAATGCGGCTTTGCGTCGATGAAAGAAGGGAACCTGCTCACCGAAGATGAACAATGGGCCAAGCTCGAACTCGTCGTCGAGACGGCGCGTAAGGTTTGGGACGATGCTTAGCAGCTCGTAGCGGGAGTAAAGCCGTGACTCTATTGGGATAATTGGACCGAAGTCTTCAAGATAGGAAAAAGGTGCAGGTGGAAACCACAATTCAGCGAGGGCGGAATACAATGGGAGTATACGCATTACTTTCAGCACTGGTGCGGTGAGAAACATTAGCCTTATCCTATGAAGTGGAAAGGTGGTGAATGAAGAGATGGTAGACAGAGACCGTTCTTTTGTTTCGCATCGTGCGGGTAGTACTACTATGTTACAAACGGTCTATTTTATGTTAGCATCCGGTCATGAGCGCCAAATCGAAGGCGCCAGGCACTCAGGAAAAACGTTTTGCGGCCTATTTGGAACGCCTGGCGTCGGCCGCAGGACACGCCGATCGTCATGAACCGTTGAAGTCGTACTGCACCGGGTTGTTGCTGCCGATCAAACGTAAGAGTGTGGAGCCGATGGCTGCACGATTGGCTCCGGATAATGTACGCCGAATGCACCAGTCGCTACATCATCTGGTCGCGGATGCGCCCTGGGACGATGCGGCTCTGTTGGCAGAAGTTCGACAGTACGCGCTGGGGGCGATGGAAGCCAACGGTCCGATTGAAGCCTGGATTGTCGACGACACCGGATTCGTGAAAAAGGGGACCCACTCGGTGGGTGTGGCCCGGCAATACTGTGGACAGGTCGGCAAACCTGAGAACTGCCGGGTGGCGGTGAGCCTGTCGGTGGCGACAGCGAAATCCAGCTTGCCGGTGGCATGGCGACTCTACCTCCCCGAGACCTGGGCGAAGGATCCGGAACGTCGAAGCAAAGCCGCTATTCCCGAAGACGTTCGATTTCAAACTAAACCTCAAATTGCTTTGGAACAAATCCGGCAGGCCGTCGATGACGGCATTGCTCCGGCACCGGTTCTGGGCGATACGGCCTACGGCAACAACTACAAGCCTCTTATGGGTTCCTGGTCGCCGAGCGGAGCCGTTTTTCCCCCTCTGCATTTGTCGAGCATGTTGGACTATCCGTCCCCAAACTCCCCAAACACTTCAAACCCCGCGGAACCCCGGATCCGGCCCGAACGACATAACCCCTGCTCGATTGCCACGCTTCGCATTCGCATCGCCCGCTTCCTGATTCAGCAGCTTCCTCGTTGTCCGTTCTGTGGACCGCTTCGTTTGTAACATAGTAGTACTAGGAGCCTGTCGGGAATTGGCTCCCTCGAACCAAGAATCAACAACTTATAGACCAAGGATAGCTCGCAAGTTGTTGATTCTTGCTCGCAGACTTCTTATTCCCGACAGGCTCCTAGGCACTATTGCACCGCGTCCATTCGGGCCAAGGCCTATGCCAGCTTCGTCCTCCACACCACCGACGCCGCCCAGGCACGAGTGTTCTGTCTCTCGGTCTATTTCGACGGTCTTCCCGATGTCTTCACTTCTTGCTGAGGCGCCGTCCATCGTCGGGATCTAGGGGATCTAGCATTACGAATGTCCAAACAGCAACGTCAACATGAGGATTACTGGGGAATGTGCTGGGCTATTCCCTTGGGGCAGCATATCAACGCGCAGGTCCAGTGGAGTCGGCCCGATGAAGACCCACCTGATGTCAACTTCCACATCCGAGGACGCGATGGAACCGAAGTGACGGTTTGGGGCGAAGTGACAGGCGCTTACTACAACTCTAATGAAGCTAAGTGGTTGTGGGGAGCCAGGCCTGGAAATAGAGAAGGAGGAGGATATTGGGAACCCGACGCTGTCTTGGCAACCAAAGCCCGAAAGCGAGTCCAAGGGAAGCGCAAAAAATACCTGGAGCTAGTACAGCGACGGGGGCCAGGGCACCTGCTAGTTTTGCTACTCAGCCCGTTGACGACTCGTAGCACGAGGGTCGAAGCCGAAAGATGCATACGAGAGCTACTAGAGAGCTTCCCAAGCTTAGATATGGATCCGTTCGAAACGGTGTGGCTCGGATATCACTTGCCGTGGACGACGCCAGACGAACAGGAAGATCCGAGGTATGCGTTCCGAGATCCAACCGATAAAGAGCGGTTCAACTTCATGAAATGTATCTGGACTAGGCCAGACCCGTGAAACAGAATCACCGCGCGCGCACCCTTGCGCTTCAGGCGGCCTTCAACCGAGTCGCTGCCCGCGGAGGCAAAGGGGGACATCTGATCGGTATGGGCAATGTCGCGCAGTGCGCTGCCTAGGAGCCTGCGCCGTAGGAAGTGAATGAGATAATAGTGTCGCAGTTAGGAGGAGAATGCGATGCCGACGACGTTTCGCCCGTACCAGCCGGAGCAGGGGTTGCTGCTGGCGCCGGATATACGGGATTGGTTGCCGGAGGGGCACTTGGCACACCATGTGAGCGATCTGGTGGACGGATTGGACTTGACGGCGTTTTACGCGCCTTACGAGGGGGACGGTCGTCGCAAGTCGCCGTATGAGCCGCGGATGATGGCGAAGGTGCTGATCTACGGGTACGCGACGGGGGTGTTTTCGTCCCGAGGGCTGGCGCGGAAGCTGGAGGAGGACGTGGCATTTCGGGTGTTGGCGGCGGGGAATTTTCCGAGCCATCGGACGATTTGCGAGTTTCGCCGGCGTCATTTGTCGGATTTCAAGGCGCTGTTTGTGGAGGTGGTCGGTCTGGCGCGCGAGACCGGGGTTGGGAACTTCGGCAAGTTGTCGATCGACGGGACGAAGGTTCGAGCCAATGCCAGCAAGCGCAAGGCGATGAGTTACGGTCGGATGCAGGAGGAGGAGCGGCGCCTGGAGGGCGAGATCGAAGCGTTGCTGTCGCGCGCGCGGGAGACCGATGCGGCGGAGGACGCGCGTTTCGGGGAGGCGCATCGCGGCGATGAGTTACCCGAGGAGTTGCGCCGCCGGGAGGATCGGCTGGCGGCGATCCGGGCGGCCAGGGCGCGATTGGAGGCCAGGCAACGGGAGGCCGACGAGGCGCGGGGACGCGAGCCCGGTTCGAAGCGCAACCGGAAGAGCGGGCGGCCCTACAAGCGGGAATACGGCGAGCCGGACGAGAAGGCGCAGGACAACTTCACCGATCCCGAAAGCCGGATCATGAAGACCTCATCGGAGGGTTTTCAGCAGTGCTACAACGCGCAGGTGGCGGTGGAGGGAGAGAAGCAGTTGATCGTCGCCACCGAGGTGTCGTCGAACGCCAGCGACCAGGGTCGGCTGGTCCCGTTGGTGGACGAGGTGGAGGCCACCCATGGGGAACGGCCCGAGACGGTGCTGGCGGATGCGGGCTACTGCAACGAGGACGACCTGGAGGCGCTGGAGGCGCGCGGCGTGGACGGCTATGTGGCCTTGGGCCGGGAGGGCCGGCGCGCGGTCGCGGTAGACGCCGCCAGGCATCCGGCGAAGGCCCGCATGGCCGAGAAGCTGTCGATGGAGGCGGGACGGGTGCAGTACGCCCAGCGCAAATGGCTGTCGGAGGCGCCCAACGGGTGGATCAAGGAGGTGCTCGGCTTCCGCCGATTCGGCTCTTGTCAAGAAAGTTGTGTTTGAGGAGGGGATCATAAGTCCTCCTCAAAGCGGGATTGGAACATGGCGTTGAGCTGATGAAGAGCGGAATGGATGGAAGTGGCCGGAGATTTCCAACGGCCGTTGTGGAGGTGAGAGACGGCCAAGCCGAGTTTGAACTTGAGGGTGTCTTCGGAGTGAAAGTAGCCGCCCGAATTGCGGCGCATAATTTCCAGTTGTCCGTTGACGGCCTCGACGAGGTTGGTGGTGGAAAACGATTTGCGCATGAGGTCGGGATACTTGAGGAAGGCGAGATAGTGAGTCCGTTTCTTGCGGAGCCCCGCGATCCAGGAGGGATAGTGCTGGGCGAAGCGGTCACAGAGTTCCTCGAACCCTTGGTTGCCGACATCCTCACACCAGGAGGACTTGATGGCACGGAAGCGTTGCTGAAACTCGGCGGCGTCGGATTTGGAGAGATGGCTCTTAGCATTGCGCTGCATGTGGACGGTACAGAGCTGGATATCAGCATTGGGAAAGAAGCCTTCGCTGACCTTGAGAAGGCCGGAGAAATCGTCCTGGACGAAGATCATGACGCGTCGGAGACCGCGCTCGATCAGAGAGCGGAGAACCCCCTTCCAGTCTTCGAGATTCTCGCGGCCGGGTTTGGCAATGCAGGCCAGGACACGCTTCTTGCCGTCGCGGCCTAGACCCACCACCAGGTAGATACAGGCCGGACGCAGCCGGTCGCCGTCGCGGAGTTCGACGTACTTGCCATCCACGAATAGGGCCAGCAGATCCGTGTCCAGTGGCCGGCTGTTGCCAAGATCGAGTTCTTCGATCAGGCCCGACGCCACCCGTTCCAGATCCTGTTGGGACCCGGACAGGCCCATCTTCTGAAGCGCCTCCCGGGCCGCATTGACCGAACGGGATGAGGCCAGCAGTCCCAGCAAGATGGACTCGACTTCTTCAGGGTAGCCGCGCTGATACGGGGATGGTAGGTTCGCGGGACGGAAATCCCCGTTACGGGTTCGAGGGACACGGATATCGATCGGAACGCTGCCCACTTGGAGGGAGCGATCGTAAAAACCATTGGGACGGTCGTCGGGGCGGTGTTCAAGATGCAGGTCCCGTTCGGCCACACTGAGGCCCGACAACAGGGTCCCCAGTACCTCGCGCAGGCTCAGATCGGCCAGCCCGGAGGCCAGCAGGGTCTGGATCTGTGTTTTTGTGGATTCAGAAATCTGTTCTGATGGTACGCTTTCATTCGGATCTGTAGACATTGGGTTCAACTCCATAACTGAATAACTGATGACTCAGGTCTAGGGCTCCAGCGTGAACTGGAGCCCGCTTCAATTTCAGCGGGCGACGGGGGCTGTGGAAACTGCCGGGCCTATGGAAATCGGGGGAATCGGTCGCCTTCGGCGGCTTCTTCTTGATGATTTCCACAGGCCCTTGGAACACCTCCGGCGTCCGCACAGTTCCCACAGCCCGGACGACGAATCTATCATTCTCTCTCAACTGGAAATCACGAAACACAACTTTTACGTTACTCCCGCCGATTCAGCCTGCGCGGCCTGAACAAGGTCCAGGGCGAGTGGAACTTGGTGTGTCTGGCATTGAACGTCAAGCGGATGCAGGGGCTTCAGGCAGCCTGATGACAGGGATACCGCCCGCAAATCAGGCCGAACGAGGGTCGATTCAAGCACCCGTGGCGCACCCATCGGCGCCTCGTCGTCCAAAACGCCCATTCCCCGGTCACCGATACCGATCAATCGCCATATCGCGAAATTCGCCGAGTCGAAAATCGTCCTACGGCGCAGGCTCCTAGGTCCGCGTAGGAATCGCTCCGTGTGTGAAGTTAAATCCGTGCCCTCATCAGGATCCTCGGCGCGAGGGTTCCAATCTAGCGACACTCCCGTCTTGCCCATCGACCGCCCTGCCCGACAGGGACCGGACCGGCTCCGCCCTCTCATGGGACGCTGTGCGGTCTAGGGACGTCTTCTAAGGTCCAATGGATTCCCGTTCAGAAAGAGGGGTCTGATGAGGGAATCATAGTGGACGCGTTGCCAACATATCTAGTGTTATCAATTACTTAAATTCAATATAGCGTGACCAGCGCCATGATGACGGGGGAGCGCATTGGTGTGGGGCATGACCCGCAGCGCGGAGCCGCCTATGTGAAGGGTTGGCTCGAAGTCCTGGAAAAAGACCCGCATGAGATTCATCGAGCGGCCCGGGACGCGCAGAAGATGAGCGATTACCTGGTGGATCGTGCGATTGAGCGCGAGGTTGAAGCACCGGTCCAGGAGAAGACGGCGGCGGAGTGGACCCGGCAATACTCTCACGCCCGGGGTCCGCAAATCAGCCACACCCCGAAGCAACCCACCGAGCAGCCCGCGCAACAACAGCAGAGAGACATGGGGCCAGGCCGGTAAGGAAGGACCATGTTCGATCCGCGAGACTTCACGCCTGACTCCCGCAGGAGCTTCACCCGCCCCAGGCGCGACCACGCGAAGGAGCGAGAACAGCGGCAGCGTGACGGCCACCGGCGCGAATACGATCCGCGCACGGATCATCAGACGTTCGAGGGGCGTGTGAGGCGGGCCGTAGCGGACGTGGGGATGTATCGCAGCGTTGCCTACCGCGACTTGGCCGAAGTTGGAGCCGACTCTGGATGCGGTAGTAGATCTGCGAGCTGTGCAACGTCGGATGGCATAGCTCCCGCACCAGTCGTCGCAGTCTTGGTGAAAAGATAGTCCGCGCGAGAGAAAACACTGAGTGCCATTTGTACAGCTAGGACCGCGACAGTTATTCTTGCCGTATTGGTTCTGGGGTGTTGTTTGTGGAGCAATCTCAGTGGGCGTTCTGGTGTTAGGACTATCCGCGTTCTGGAAGCGTTCTAAGGCGCAGTCACCGACCAAGGATCGTTAGCTCGAGATCCGAACCGGAACGGGCCTGTGTGGCCCCATACAGATGACGTGATCGCTCGCTTCGATCTTGTACGCATTCCCTGGGTTGAGCAGGGCCTCGCTGCCGCGTTGTACTCCCAATACAAGGCACCCTTTTTGTGAAAGATGTGCCTGCAGCTCAGAAAATTCCCAGTTTTGCATTTGTTCAACCGGTACGATGTAGACCTGTTGACCAAATCTATTTGACATCAGTTCGTTGACGACTGCATGCATGCCAGGATCGCAAACCTCCTGAACTAAGAAGGACGATGCGAGACCGGACACGCAGACCACGCTATCGCATCCCGATCGGCGCATCAGTTCCACACGCTCAGGGTCGAGGCATTCGGCGACTGTGAAGATGTTAGGGTTAATCGATTCGATTGTAAGGACCGCGGCGAGAGTATGGTCATCGGCGCGCACTTGGTCCACTTCCGAGGCAAGAACGATTGCATAACGCGCCTTGTCGACGCATGCGCGCCGCAGGACACTTCCCCTCGATGGGTTGCCCTTCACAAAACGGACACCCAGTTTCCCCAGTTCGGGCGGCAGCTCGTCGAGGTGGTCATCGACCAACACTATTGCAAGGTCCTTTGTCTTGGAGTCCTCCCGCAGCTCCTTGACAATCTCTAGATTCCGGCCTTCGCTCTGAAAATTCACTACGAGCACATGGGATTCAACGCGGAGATCCGTCATGCCTTTCAACTCCTTTGACCTCGACTCAATCAACGTAGTTGCCATCACCGAGAGCAGGTAGCCAAGGATGCCGATGCCGACAAACATCACTGGAATCGCCACCAGGTAGCGACCGTAGACGGTCGTTGGAAAATAGTCCCCGTATCCCACGGTCGTCATCGTAACGATCGACCACCAAATGGCATCGTTCCAGGACAGCTCGGGATCGACAGCACCCTCGAAAAGTCTATAACCGACCGCACCCAAGGCGATCAGGGCGGAAAACAAGAGGATTACCTTACCGGTTTCGCCATGTCTTTCCGGCCTGAAGCGCCGGAACCATTCCATAATCAACCTGAGCATGGTGATCGAGTCATCCCTTCACTGACGAACGCGAGATTACCAATACCGCCAAATATAACCTATTGAGTTATGATTCTGATGAGGTCGCAATGTCGTCTTTGAGAACCTGTCTTCGAGGGAGCTGATTGGTTGAAACTGGTGACCCGCGTGATCCGCTTCATTCGAGCCCAGCTCCACGCTGGCTCGAACGGACGGATTTACGCTGATCGGGCACGTGGACGCCAAAGGCAGACTCGGGCCCACGGGCTGGGCCACGGTAGCAGAAATACAGAATCTAACGCCCAGCGTATCGATTCAGAGTTGGCCGAGCTCTATTCCAACCTGGAGGTGCCCTATGGTTCCAGCCTTACCACGGTCCGGCAGGCATGGATACGGCTGTTACGGAAATACCACCCGGATCTGCATTCGAAAGATCTCGAGAAACGAAGAATAGCCGATGAACTGACGCAACGGTTGAACGGTGCTTACGAGCGGCTGCGGAAGCGGTCCCAGAGCGAGACAAACAGACAGGAGAAGTAAACATGTCCGAGAACCTAGACTTGGTGAAGGGCTATCTGCTCGACATCGATCTGAAGATCGTCAGCGAGGATGAAGCCGAAGAGTTGATCGTGGTGGGGGATGAGGAGAATGGGATTCATAACCTGATCATTGACTGCGAACCCCCAATCGTCATCCTCGAACAACTCATCATGGACGTCCCCGAGGATGCTGGAGATTTCTTCAAACGCCTCCTCCAGATGAACCGAACCATGGTACATGGAGCGTTTGTGCTCGACGACGAAGAGGGTAACCGCGTCCTTTTCCGCGATACCTTGCAATTGGAAAACCTGGATTGTAACGAGTTGGAAGGCTCCATCCGGTCGCTGGAGCTTGCCCTGGCCGAAAACGGCCCAGAGTTGCTGGAATTTAGTTACCGACAGTCGGGGGGAGCTGACAAATGAGTTTTTTTCAAAGAATTTTCAAAAACGTACAGTCCCAGGCACATTCGGTCGTGGATAAGCTCGAAGATCCGATCAAGATGAGCGAGCAGGGAATTCGCGACCTGAAGAAAGACCTGCAGGGCTCCATGCAGAGTCTGGCGCAAGTTAAAGCGATCGCAATTCGTTTCAAGAAAGACTCGGACGACCAGAAAAAGCTTGCGAAGGATTACGAAAGAAAAGCGATGCTTCTTCTCCAGAAAATGAAGAGTGGGGATCTGCCCGAAGCTGACGCGGAACGTCTGGCAACTGAAGCCTTGACCAAGAAGGAGGAGGCTCTCCAACGCTCAGGTTCCTTAAAGAAGGATTACGAGCAGCAGAAATCCATGGGGGATCAGCTCCAGGCGAAGGTGGGAACTCTGAAGGAAACCATCAGCCGCTTCGAGACCGAGTTGGTGACCTTGAGAGCCCGTGCCAAGACGGCGACATCGATGCGGAAAATCAACCAGCAGATGTCGAACGTCGACTCCTCCAGTACGATTGCACTACTGGAAAGGATGAAGGACAAAGTGATAGAGGAGGAGTCGCTTGCCGAGTCTTACGGAGACATGACCGACGCGAGCGTCACCCTGGACCAGGAGATAGACAGAACCCTTGCGGTGCCCAGCTCGGCCGAGACCAGCGACTCGCTGGCTGAGCTCAAGAAGAAGATGGGCATCTGAGTATCATCCAGCAATGTCGTTCTTTACACGCCGTCGGTTCATTCGCCTCTCCGCGACCGGCAGCCTCCTGGCGGTCGTGCCTTCGTGCTGGAATTCAGGCACTCCGCCTCCGAGGACCTTCAATATCCCGGGGCAAATCGTGGGCGGGGGCCAGCAGGCGGGGCATCTTCTTCGCGAACCTCGCCCTCGCGATCGGTTTCCCGAGCCTGATGCTCATACCTACGACGTCGCCATCGTCGGAGGTGGCGTTTCTGGACTGTGCGCAGCCTGGAAGCTGATGAAAGCCGGACTGGACAACCTTGTCCTGCTCGAACTGGAGCCCTGGCTTGGAGGCACATCCGCGTCCGGAAGCGCAGAGGGCGCGGAATTCCCCTGGGCGGCACACTACATCAATATTCCGCCCGCGGAAGCGGATTGCGTCAAAGAAGTCCTGTCCGACCTGGGCATCATCGAAGGCTACGATGAGGCCGGACGGCCGAGGATTCCCGAACAACATATCCTGCGATGGCCCACCGAACGTCTCTTCATGGACGGAAGATGGATCGAATGGGATCTGCTCGCCGGGGCCTCAACCCAGGACCGGGAAGCCATACTTGCTTTTGAGGACGACATGCTGACCTGGACGCTTTACCGTGGTTTTGACGGCCGGCGCGCATTCTCACTCCCTCTCAGCTACAGCACCACGGACTCCCGGGTTCGTGAACTCGACAACATTTCGATGGAAACCTACGTCCGCTCCAAAGGATGGAATTCGCCACGGTTGGATTGGATGATCAACCATGCTTGCCGGGACGATTACGGGAGCACGATGGCAACCGTGTCGGCCTGGGCCGGCATTCACTATTTCGCCTGCCGATACTACGACAAGCGGCTGTGGGACCAGTACCCTTCGGATACGTTGACGTGGCCCGCGGGAAACGGGTTTCTCGTACAACGCTTAGCTCAAGACCTGGAGGACTCGCAATACCGGCTCGGATGCACGGTGCTCCGGATCGACAACATCGATAACGACAATTCCGGCGTTCGGGTCGGCTACTTCGATACACCGAGTGAGACATATCGCACTATTTCGGCCCGAACCGTGATCCATGCCTCCAAGCTCCACACCGCGCCTTTCCTGGTCGATGGATTGCCAGGGCCCCAGGTAGAAGCGATCGAATCTTGTGATTACAGCCCATGGCTGACCGCCAGTATCCACGTGAGCGAGTTGCCCACAAACGCCGAAGTCTCGATCGCGTGGGACAATGTGCTCGGCGACAGCCAATCCCTGGGCTACATTGTCGCTGATCATCAAACCCGGCAGGTCTACAGAGACAACCCATCGGTCCTGGTTTACTATCTACCGTTCGTCGAGGACATCGACCTTGCTCGTAGGAAGCTCCTTGAAGAAGAACATCCGTACTGGGTCAACGTGATCATGCGGGACCTACTGGTGGCCCATCCGGACCTGGAGCGTGTCGTAGACCGCATCGACGTTTACCGGTGGGGTCACGCCATGATCCGGCCGAGGCCGGGACTCATATGGGGCCTAGAAAGCGTCACTCGGAGGGAGCCTGCCGGAAACGTGTATTTCGCCTCGTGTGACACGACAGGACTGCCGCTGTTCGAAGAAGCCTGTTTTTCCGGCATCCGGGCGGCCGAACAGGTCCTGGAGTGCCTCGGCAGGACATTCGAATCATCGATCAAGGGGCTATCCGGAGAGACGGACGCAGTTCAATGAGCATCACCAAGACAACTGACACCAATCTCACCCCCAACGAACTAGAGTTCGACGATGTCGGGTCGGGAGAAGAGAGGCTGTCGAGGCTGGGTCTGTTCCTGATACTCGCATCGATTTTCGTCGCCGCGGCGTGCGGAATCGTCTACGAGTTACTGGTCGGAAGTATCTCGTCGTATTTCCTGGGCAACAGTGTCGAGCAGTACTCGCTGACGATCGGATTCTTTCTGTTCGCGATGGGCCTGGGCTCGTGGATCTCGAGGGCCGTTCACGGGGAATTGATCCGGCGGTTGGTGGCGTTGGAACTGTGGCTCGGATTGTTCGGAGGTCTGACAGTTCCCGCTCTGTACCTCGCGAACGCTTACACCAGCGTCTACAAATACCTGATGCTGGTCATCATCCTGATCATCGGCACGCTCATCGGACTGGAGATCCCACTCCTCACACGGATCCTACGAAGACACGGATCGTTGCGGACGATCCTGTCGAATGTGCTTTCGGTCGATTACGTTGGCGCTCTGGTCGCCGCTGTTCTCTTCCCATTCTTTTGTTTGCCGGTTCTCGGGGCGTTTCATACATCACTCCTTGCCGGCGCCCTCAACGTTGCCGCCGGTTCGGCCATCCTTCTCGCCGTGTGGGCCGAAATATCGGCCGGAGACCGGGCACGACTCGTCGTCCAGGGCGTCCTGATTTCTGCTGTGTTGGCCGTATTTGCAAGTCAAGCCCAACCCCTGATGGATCGGTGGGAAGATTCCCTCTACGAAGGCCAGGTGGTTTTCAGCACGGAGACCGAATATCAGAAGATTGTGGTTACGCGCTGGAAGGACGAAACCCGACTCTTTTTGAACGAGCACCTACAGTTCTCCTCAGTCGACGAGTACCGGTATCACGAAGCGCTGGTCCACCCTGCCATGGCATTTTCGCATAGCCGGGCACGGGTTCTGGTCGTCGGCGGCGGTGACGGGCTCGCCGTTCGTGAAATCCTGCGGTATTCAGAGGTGGAAGAGATCGAGCTGGTGGACCTCGATCCGGCTATGACGACGCTGGCCAGGCGCAATCTCTATTTTACCGACCTGAACCGGAACGCCCTGAGCCACCCCCGGGTCCGGGTGATTAACGAAGATGGGTTTAGTTTTCTGCAGAGGGAACACGAACCCTATTCGGTGGTCGTAATCGATCTTCCAGATCCGCGAGAAGAAGAGATCTCAAAACTGTTCTCGGTCGAAGCGTACAAGCTTATTCGTCGGCATCTGGCTCCCGGAGGAGTGGTAATTGCTCAGGCGACGAGCCCTTACTACACGCGCCAGGCCTACTGGTGTATCGGCAAATCGATGGAAGAAGCGGATCTCGAGGTGCTCTCATTTCACGCTTACGTACCTTCCTTCGGCGAATGGGGCTTTCATATCGGGTCCGAGGCACCGATCGATCCTGCCAGCGTTCAGTTTATGCCCGGGCTGCGTTACCTGACCAAGGAGTTGTTCTTGGCCAATTTTGATTTCGATGCGGACATGACCCGTGTTGAGGTCGAGCCTAATACCTTGGAACAACCGACTCTCGCGAGGTATTATCGCGAAGATCTCGCTCGATGGTAGTCCGATGCTCCCCGGGGAAAATTAAACAATGGGATTGAAAGAATGGTTTGGCCGGGGGGGTGACGATGAGGAATCCGATTCGCTGGTGGACTATCGGTTGGGCGCAATGAAGGCTGGATACCTGGTTGATTACGATATGGAGACATGGGAGGTCAAAGCGTACAATACCTACGACTACTCCGGATGCGAGACCAAGGAATGGGTGATCGAGACCTCCGGCAAGGTCGTCTACCTGGAGCGCGCTGATAGTGACGGCGAAACTTCCTGGACGCTGACAGAAAGCATTTCTATCAGCCAATTCTCCGAGGACGTCATTGAACATACCCTCCGACATGAAGATCCCCCCAATCACTTGACCTACAATGGGCGGAACCATAGGCTGATGGAGAGCGGCGCGGGTCTGTTCCATGAAAACGCCACAGGCCCGGGCAAAAGCTTCATTAGTTGGACCTACTGTGATGACTCAGGAACGAATGTGCTGTTCGTAACGCAGTACGGAGAAAGGGATTTCAAGGCCGTCGCTGGTGAATATGTGGGAGAGTATCAATTCACGAACATCCTGCCGAGTGGGAATGCATAGGAACTAGCAGTATGAGAAATGATCCAAGAAATCTAAGAATGCCCACCAGGCAGACAAACCAGGAGTTCTGGCTCCTGGCGGGCATGGTCGTGGTCGTAATACTCGTGGGGTTCTGGTTAGTCGGCGGCTTGCTCTCCAGGGGTGACCCGGTTCCCAGGCTGGTGCAGGAGCTTGCCGAGTATTCCGAGTATTCGATCATCGTAGACGACGTCCAAGACGGGTTTCTGCGGAATCGCATGTCGCTCAAGAGCAGCTACCAGGTCACCGAGCCGATCGGAGAGGATCCCGACGAGGGAGAAGCGGCTCAGTTTGATGAACGGGTGAACACGTATTCCATTTCCGACAGGCTGGTGGACCGCTATGAACGATCCATCGGCATGGTCGTGGCCGCAAAGAATGCGGATGGCACCTTGACCGGCTATGACCAGAGCCACCCTCCCTACTATCAGCATGTGGGCCGGAGCCAATACGGTTACTTTGGTCCCGGCGGTTTCTGGATCTTTTACGGGCAGTACGCGTTCATGAGCGCCGCGCTGGGTGGTCACCAGATCAATCGGGGGGACTACGACTCCTACGCCGGTTCGAGGAATCGCGGACAGCCCTATTACGGCCCTCAGACCGGAGGGCGGCCCACCTTCGGCGCGAACGGTACGTCGACGGCCACAACGCGTCCATCTTTCTCTCAGAGGTATCAAGCCAAACAGTCGCGTTTCCAAGCCAGAGCAGCCAGTCGGGCGGCCTCGGGGGGACGCAGCCTGGGGAAATGATCCGCGATCGACGACACAACAGGAATTTTACTATGAGCAAACAGCCGGCCTTTCACGCCGCCGCACTTCTGTTAGCCGCCCCAGTAATCACCGGACTGGAATTTGCCCTCTCCGCGCAGACTTCTATTCCACTGCCGGCGCAGGTTTCTCTGGCGGACAATCTTTACCTGATTGCCGAATCCTTCGTTTATATCCTCGAAGCGTTTGTTCTCTTGTGGATCGCGAAGTTTGCTTATTCCAGTCTGTATCGGCGCGTGGATTTGAATAAGGAACTCTTCAGCCGGGACAACCTGGCACTCGCAGTTTCCACGGTCGGATTTTACTTTGGAATTCTAATCGCTTTCGGTGGGGCGATTTCGGGCGAAACACAGGGCCTCGGAACGGACGTGGTTACGATCGGCGTCTACGGTCTTTCCGCGATCGTCCTCATGCTTCTTGCAAGCGTCATGTGCGAGAAGATCCTTCTGGCTACATTCAACAACACCAAAGAGGTTGTCCAAGATCGCAACCTCGGCGTGGGGTTCGTCGAGGCCGGCGTATACATCGCCAACGGTCTGATCATTCTTGGCGCCAGTGCGGGTGATTCAGGGGAAGCTTCTCGGACATCGAGCACATTCGGCGACCTGGGTTCCGGCATGCTGATCCTGCTGGCTTTCTGGCTACTCGCTCAGGTGGTGCTGGTGGTCGCCGGACGACTGTACGAGCTGATGACCCCGTACAAGTTCCTTGAAGAACTGGAGCGAGACAACGCCGCGGTGGGCCTGGCGTTCGGAGGGGCGCTCATCGGTATCGGCAATGTCATCAGTGTGGCAGTCGGCGGCGATTTCACCGGTTGGACCGATAGCCTGCTCCAATTCGCCGTCTACGTGGTATTTGGGTTCATCATGTTGTTCCTAGTCCACAAATTTACGGACATCTTGCTGGCGTCCGGCGTTAACCTTGCTGACGAGCAGACGCAGGAACATCCAAACATCGGCGCGGGCCTCCTCGAAGCGTTCGGCTACATCGGCGCTTCGATCCTGATCGTGTGGACCTTCTGAGGGTAGGCCGAATCCGGCCTCACCCCGAACATTTTCAGGTGATATCCCGCGGATTAAGATTTTCTGTCCGCGGGAATGCTGGCGCGAGGAGCGCGTGTCAGAGTCCGTGCGTCGACTGCTGTAGGACTCAGCTCTCGAACCAACGCGTCCATGACGGTGGATGGATCGATACCGCCGCAAGCGAAGATGTCGAGCGCGAGGTATTCCTGCTCGGGATAGGTATGAACGGCGGCATGGGATTCCGCCAAAAGGACCATCCCCGTAAATCCCGCGCCACGCTCGACGAAGTGATGTTCCACGCTCCTGATGGAGTGAAAGCCTGCCAGCGCCAACGCGTCGTTAAGAACATGCATGATCCGATCACCATCACGCAGGAGGACAGGGGACAACCCCGTCATGTCGGCGATCAGATGTTGTCCAAGTACTTCTCCAGTTGCTTCTGCAAGTTCTGACATCCTTTAGTTCATACCACACTTCGCGGGATGTGTTGCAACTTTCAAAAATCAGCAAGAGAGCGACTGGTTGGGTCGACCAAGCTCCGTCTCATGCAGCCACCTCGAACAGCATGTTGATGAACTGAATCTGTTGCCGAACATCCGAACCGCTGACCCGCCTCGCCTGCCCCTTCCGGATCATGTTCATGGCCTCGTATCCCTGGATTGTTCGCCGCGCCGCGTGGAATTCACGAAAGCCCTGCTTGGCCTTCACGCGTCGTTTGATCGCTCGATGATCCTGCTCCAGGATGTTGTTCAAGTATTGAACAGGTCGGTGGCGGCAACGGCGTCGCAGGAGTCCTTCCTGCTTCACTCCTGAAATCGCCGCGCCATAGAGGCGTGCTTGGTCCGTATTGATAACCCGGGGCTGTGGATGCGACGGATCCGTCAGCGCCTTACGGAACAGGCGTTTGGCCGCAGCGGCATCGCGCACCCCCGAGAGCACGAAGTCGATCGTGGCGCCGGTGGAATCGATGGCTCGGTAGAGGTAGCACCAACGACTCTTGACACGAACGTAGGTCTCATCGACGCGCCAGGACTGATTGGTTGGCTTGAGATGACGGCGCAACCGCGCCTCCAGTTCGGGACCGTAGCGCTGGACCCAGCGCCAGATTGTCGTGTGGTCCGCCTTCAGGCCGCGTTCGCTGAGCAGCTCTTCGACATCACGGGACGAGAGCGAGTACCGCAGGTATCAGCGCACGGCGCAAAGAACCAGCGCGGGCTCGGTTTGTCGCCATTTGAAGATCACCGGTCGGATTGTCTTTTTCATGATCTCTTCAGGTTAACAGCCGCCGTCGGCCAGAGTTGCAACACAACCAGTACGCGGCCGCTTTCAACAGTGCGGTGTTGTAAGAGCCTTTTCGCAGACTGCCGGATATTCCCAGTATTCTTGTCACGTTCTTGTCTCCCTCCATCGTTCACTTTGCCACATGCGGGCAGAGTAGGCTACCTTCTGGCACGATACAGTCCACGAGATGCGAGGATCGCGGATATGGACAGCGACGAACCCTTGGAAGTAGTCTTCGAGACGATCGATCCGGCTGAAGCGGCGATCGTCAAGTCGCTTCTCGACAGCGCCGGAATACCTTACCTTACGCGTGGCGAAGACCCTTACGATGCATTCCGGGGAGCGTTTCGTGGGACGTTGTTCAACCCCCAGGGAAGACCGGTAGTTTTTCTCGTGTGCGCCGATTCTGTCGACGAGGTGCGCTTGTTACAGTTGTGTGCGTCAAGTTCTGCAAAAAGTATTTCCAAAAAATTCAGTTCTTGAGTGTCGATCGCCGTCGGGCCTGTGGGAATGTGGGAATGCTGAGCGTTTTTGGCGAAGCTTTTCCAAGCCTCAGAGGGAATCCGCGCCTTTTGGCGGATTTCCTCTGAGGCGTCATTTCCATCAGGCCTCTGCGTTTCTTTCTTTTTTGGTTCTTTTTCTTTCTTTCGTCCCCTCGAAAGTTTTCCACAGCGATTGTTCGCTCCAGGATGCTCTGTAATCGCCGATCGACATCCGAGTCGATCATTGGGTCGGCCCGTTGGGACGCGTTTAGGCAGCCGGCGTCTGACGGTGCCAGTCCCTTTTGTGTTCCTTCAACAGGTCCATGTTCAAGTAGCGGATCGCTTCGATCCAGTTCTCGTGCGTTTCGGTGGTCAGCGCCCGAATCAAACGCAGACAGCTGGCTGCGTTGGGGAATATCCGCACCACGCGCGTTCGCCGTTTGATCTCTTCGTTGAGCCGTTCCAGCATATTGGTGGATTTCATGTGTTTGTGATGCTGAAGCGGCAGCGTGTAGAAGCTTAGTGTCTCGTCGATATTGTCTTCGACCCAGTCGCAGAGTTTGGAATATTTCTGCCCCCACTTGCTCAACCATGTCGCCAGGTCCTGCCGCACTTCCTGGAGGTCCCGCCGGTCGTAGAGCCAACGCAGTTCCTGGAGACAATCGTCATCGGCTTTGCGCGGCAGATAATCCAATGCGTTTCTCAGAAAGTGGACGTAGCAGCGTTGCCAGATCGCTTCGGGCAGGACTTCTGCGATGGCTTTCTTCAACCCGGCATGATCGTCGGTCACCACGAACTCCACGCCGCACAAGCCGCGTTGTTTCAAACTCAGTAACAGTTCCCGCCAACTGGTCGTGCTTTCCCGTTCCGCCAGTTCCACCGCCAACACACCGCGCCTCCCGTCCCAGTTGATTCCGATCGCCACCAGAACTGCTCGGCTCCGGATGACCCCGTCTTCGCGCACCTTCTCGTAGCGCGCATCCAGAATCAGGTACGGGTATTCTTCCTCCAATGCTCGCGTCGCAAACTTTTTCAGCTCCGTGTCCAGTGTCTTATTAATCCGGCTGATCGTGCTGGCCGAAAACGAATGCCCGCATAATTCTTCGGTGATGGCCTTGACCTTGCGCGTCGACACGCCCTGCACGTACATCTCCGCCAAGCTGGCCACCAAAGCTTTCTCGCTGCGTTGGTAGCGTTCAAACACTTCCGTGCTGAACCGCCCGGCCCGGTCCTGCGGCACGCGCAGCTCCAGCTTGCCCACCCGCGTGACCAGGTCCCGCCCGTAATAGCCACTCCGATATCCGGTCCGCCCCGCCGTTCGGAGGTCATTACAAAAGGTGTGTAAAAGTCATCAGGCGGCGGCCTTCGATTTCATCACGACTCTGATGCCGTCAGCGAATTGCTGACCATCATAGACCTCTTGTAAGAGTTCGGATCCTTTTAAGTGTCGCCAAGCCTTCTCAGCGACACGTAGTAGCTTCCAGATCATTGCCGTTGCATTCTCGACACGCTTGAATCGGCGAGCGGCGTTGGTGCGGAGACGAACCATGTCGAAGGGCGATTCGACGATGTTGGTCGTTCTCAGATGCACCCAGTGTTGTTTCGGGAACTCATAGAAAGTAATCATCCGGTCCCAGTCCCGCAACAGCGTCTCACCCGCTTTGGGATAGTTCTTCTCATATCGGCGGACGAACTGATCCCGCTTTCGTTCGCAGGCCGCGCGGGAGTTCGCGAAGGCCATCCCATGAAGCAGCTGTCTGGCCGCGGGCTGCTCGGTCTTCGGCAGATGATCGACCACGTTGATCGACTTGTGGTTCCAGCAGCGTTGTTCCTGGCCCTGGGGCTGTTGCTCGGCCAGCGCGGACCAGATGCCCAGGTGACCGTCCGCGACAGTCAGCCGTCCCAGCTTCAGGCCCCGTCTCTGGAGATTGCGCAGAATGCGGCTCCAGGACTCCTTGTTTTTCCGCTGCCCGCTCTCACAGGCCAACACCACTTTGCGCCCGTCTGACAAGGCTCCGATGATCACCAGCAATGCCGCTCGCTCTTTCGCGATCCCCGCTTTCACGTACAAGCCGTCTGCCCACTGGTACACGACCTCGAGGCCGGACAGGTCCTGCTGGACCCACTCGTCATACTCCAACTGCCAGGTCGATTTCAGTCGTTGGATCGATGCTCGCGACAACGGAGCGCCAGCGCCAAGCAGTCCGCGCATGGCCTGCTCGAAGTCCCCTGTGGCCAGACCGTGGAGGTAGAGATCGGGAAGTAGCTCGCCCAGCTGTTTCGATTTCCGTCGAAAATACGGCAGGATCTGACTCTCGAACCGCTCGGCGGTGTTTCGAACCCGAGGTCGTCGAACCTCCATCGTACCGTTCATCATTGCGAAGCGTCGCGGCTTCCCGTGACCGTTCCGGTATCCTCGTCGATTCGGACTCCGCTCCGACTTTTCCCGACCCAGAAAATTGAGTGACTTCGTCCTCGAGCAGCTCCTGTAGCCAGACTTGGACCCGGGATCGCGCCCAGTCCTCCAAACCTTCATACGCGTTCGTTGACGCCACTGATGCCGGTATGTTCTTCTTCTTCATGGGTGGTGTACCTTTCTCCCGATTGCTGCCGGGATTGCTTACGGTTTCGAATTCACCGAAAGCGTACACCGCCTTCTCTTTTTACACACCGATTGGAACGACCTCGCCGTTCGTTCACTCTTGGCCGCGGCCACAACCTGCTCCATCTCCCCCTCGAGAATTTCCTGAACCACCTCCTGCACGACGCTTTTCAGCAGATCCTTTTCCTCTCCTAACAGTTCTTTCCAATCCACTCCCTTTCGCTTAATCTTAGTTCGGGCCATCGGTTCATCTCCTTCGTTTCAAAGTTGTTGGTTACCAACTTTTCGGAGATACCCTGGCCCCTTCCTATTTCAGGGCCTTTTTGCAGAAACTCTGAAACATAACCCTTGTTACTGGAGGAAGGGAAATCGGAGGAGTAGGCGTGGGCTTTGATACGAGCCGGCGGCGTGAGTTTCTTGTTTGTTCCTTAGACCGAAGGAGGGGCCATGAAATCGTACCGAAAAGAGCTATGGTTCGAAACTGGAACCCGGAGGGATTACATCAATATCACTCCCAAGGTCGAGGCCGCGCTGGCGGAAAGCGGTATACAGGAGGGGTTCTGCCTGGTTAACGCAATGCACATCTCAGCAAGCGTGTACATCAATGACGACGAGCCGGGACTCATTCAGGATTATGACGCCTTTCTTGAAAAGCTTGCTCCCCACGAGCCCGTCGAGCGGTACCGGCACAACGACACTGGCGAAGACAACGCGGATGCTCATATCAAACGCCAGGTCATGGGCAGGGAAGTCGTCGCTGCCGTCACGAAGAGGTCGTTCCAATCGGTGTGTAAAAAGAGAAGGCGGTGTACGCTTTCGGTGAATTCGAAACCGTAAGCAATCCCGGCAGCAATCGGGAGAAAGGTACACCACCCATGAAGAAGAAGAACATACCGGCATCAGTGGCGTCAACGAACGCGTATGAAGGTTTGGAGGACTGGGCGCGATCCCGGGTCCAAGTCTGGCTACAGGAGCTGCTCGAGGACGAAGTCACTCAATTTCTGGGTCGGGAAAAGTCGGAGCGGAGTCCGAATCGACGAGGATACCGGAACGGTCACGGGAAGCCGCGACGCTTCGCAATGATGAACGGTACGATGGAGGTTCGACGACCTCGGGTTCGAAACACCGCCGAGCGGTTCGAGAGTCAGATCCTGCCGTATTTTCGACGGAAATCGAAACAGCTGGGCGAGCTACTTCCCGATCTCTACCTCCACGGTCTGGCCACAGGGGACTTCGAGCAGGCCATGCGCGGACTGCTTGGCGCTGGCGCTCCGTTGTCGCGAGCATCGATCCAACGACTGAAATCGACCTGGCAGTTGGAGTATGACGAGTGGGTCCAGCAGGACCTGTCCGGCCTCGAGGTCGTGTACCAGTGGGCAGACGGCTTGTACGTGAAAGCGGGGATCGCGAAAGAGCGAGCGGCATTGCTGGTGATCATCGGAGCCTTGTCAGACGGGCGCAAAGTGCTGTTGGCCTGTGAGAGCGGGCAGCGGGAAAGCAAGGAGTCCTGGAGCCGCATTCTGCGCAATCTCCAGAGACGGGGCCTGAAGCTGGGACGGCTGACTGTCGCGGACGGTCACCTGGGCATCTGGTCCGCGCTGGCCGAGCAACAGCCCCAGGGCCAGGAACAACGCTGCTGGAACCACAAGTCGATCAACGTGGTCGATCATCTGCCGAAGACCGAGCAGCCCGCGGCCAGACAGCTGCTTCATGGGATGGCCTTCGCGAACTCCCGCGCGGCCTGCGAACGAAAGCGGGATCAGTTCGTCCGCCGATATGAGAAGAACTATCCCAAAGCGGGTGAGACGCTGTTGCGGGACTGGGACCGGATGATTACTTTCTATGAGTTCCCGAAACAACACTGGGTGCATCTGAGAACAACCAACATCGTCGAATCGCCCTTCGACATGGTTCGCCTCCGCACCAACGCCGCTCGCCGATTCAAGCGTGTCGAGAATGCAACGGCAATGATCTGGAAGCTACTACGTGTCGCTGAGAAGGCTTGGCGACACTTAAAAGGATCCGAACTCTTACAAGAGGTCTATGATGGCCAGCAATTCGCTGACGGCATCAGAGTCGTGATGAAATCGAAGGCCGCCGCCTGATGACTTTTACACACCTTTTGTAATGACCTCGTCACGAAAGGCCATTTGGATTTTGGACCATGGGAACAGATTTTTTACGGCGAATTCGACGGCCGCCGCCGGAAGCGAGTTCTGATTAAGATCATTGGAGAATAGAGGATCAATGAGTGACTGAGGCACTGTCAAGTTAACCGGAATTCACTCTTTTTAGACGCGAAATCAATTCTAGACAGGACGAACAATCAGCGACTTAGCTGGCATGTCAATCAGTGGAACCTCCTGGAAATCGGTACTGGTCTAGTTTGGAACGAAAGTAGCTGTACTGATGCCCTTTGAAATGGAAACTAGACCACTACCCGAATTCCGGTAGTGGTCAATTTTGAAACCTCTCTCCATTGCTTTTTCCTTGCATCTCCCATATTGTTGGATGCATGAGCGGAACAAGTAATAAGAAGACCAAGAAGCGTCCCAAAGATCCCAACGAACTGGCCGCTGAAATTGTCCGGCTTTCGACCGAGGAAGAGAAAGAAGCCGAAGTTGATGCCGTAAAGGCATACCTCGCCAAGATCGGAAGAAAAGGTGGCCTAAAAGGCGGGGCAGCTAGAGCAAAAAAGCTGTCCAAAAAGAAGAAAAAGGAGATTGCTAAGCGCGCGGCCTCCGCACGTTGGAAAAAATCAAAAGGTCAGCCGGTATAGCCAGTTTGGGCGAGTTCTTGAGGTCATCCAATAGACTTGATGAATCTCGTCGGGATGCCTTCTTCGGCTCCCTCTTGTCCATTATCCGGAGTAGCCTCAGCATGTTCCTGCTCTCCGCTACCCGTATCTGCCGAATGCTCGTAGTCATGTTCTACCTCTTCGGCGTCTTTCTTCTCCGCCGACAAAAATAAGAAAGTCGTTTGATCGCTTGGATTATGCACGGCGTTGCCTAACACCGTGATAAGTTCGCTCTGACTATCCGTCGGGCTCCCAACCCTATAAAACAGTTCCTCAGCTTCTTCTCTGTCAATCTCAAACGTATGTGTCGGATATTTACTTACTAACTTCGCTAGCCCGCATATTTCACCGATAGGACCAGAAAAGGCCGCCCTGTCTGGCATAAAGCGTTTTGAAATAAACGTTTAACAAGCCAAACGGAGACGGCCCTTATGAGAACAGAGTGTAACCAAACGACGTTCGAATTTCACGGACTTCTTCAACGAAAAGTGAAGGCGCGTTTTGACGGCGGAAAGATCACCTCCGACGCTGGGGTTCTGCTGTTGAGGGAAGTGGAAAAGCGAACGGGTCTGATCGCCGGACTGGCCGAGTGTTTCAGGGATTACCGGGACGCGAGGTTGATCGAACACACGGTGAGCGAGTTATTGGGGCAGCGCGTCTACGGACTCTGTCTGGGCTACGAGGATCTGAACGATCATGACCAACTGCGGACCGATCCGATGCTGGCCGTGGCGGTGGATAAGGCCGATCCACTGGGGGAGAAGCGGCGGCAGGCCCGAGACCGGGGAAAAGCGTTGGCGGGCAAGTGTACGCTGAACCGGTTGGAACTGACCGGGGAGCAAGTCGATGGGAAGGAGCGGTACAAGAAGATTGCCATGGACCCGGACAAGATCGACCGCTGGATGGTGGATGCATTTGTGGCGGCTCACGGATCGGCGCCCGAGGAGATTGTTCTGGACCTGGATGCGACCGATGATCCGATCCATGGCCATCAGGAAGGACGGTTCTTTCACGGCTACTACGGCAACTACTGTTATCTGCCGCTCTACATCTTTTCGGGAGAGCATCTGCTATGCGCCCGGTTGCGGTGCTCCAATGTCGACGGTGCGGACGGCGCCGTCGAGGAATTGAACCGCATCATCGGCCAGATCCGGCAGAGCTGGCCGGAGGTGTCGATTATCATCCGGGCCGACTCGGGCTTTTGCCGGGATGAATTGCTGAGTTGGTGCGAGGCCCACCAGGTCGATTACGTGGTGGGTCTGGCCAAGAACGATCGGCTCAAGCGCGAGATCGCTGAATCGATGAGTCAGGCCGAAGCCGAGTTTAACGACACCGGGAAACCGGCGCGGGTGTTTAACGATTTCCGGTATCGCACTCGGAAGAGCTGGACCTGCACCCGACGCGTCATCGGCAAGGCCGAGTTCCTGGAGAAAGGCGCCAATCCTCGATTCGTTGTGACCTCACTGTCGCCGGAACGCCTGGACGCCCGCGCCCTCTATGAAGACTTTTACTGTGCGCGGGGCGACATGGAAAATCGCATCAAGGAACAGCAGTTGGATCTATTCGCCGACCGGACCAGCGCGGCAACCATGCGCGCCAATCAACTCCGGCTCTATCTGTCCTCGGCCGCCTACATGCTCCTGCACGCGTTACGCCGTCTGGGACTGAAGAATACCGATCTGGCCCGCGCTCAGTGCCAGACGATCCGCTTGAAGCTCCTCAAGATCGGAGCTCAAGTCCGTCTGACGGTTCGCAACATCTGGATCTCCATGTCGGAAGCCTATCCCTACGCCGAGGTCTTTGCCCTCGTCCATCGAAACCTGCAGGCGCTTCCTCTGCGCTGCTGAGAACCGACCCGATCCCCTGCGCCAAAATCGACTCGCTCTTTTCGGCTCCGCCGAGGTTTGTCTCAGTGCGTTTCGTCACCCTCTTCTGAACCCGAAAACGCAGCAACTCCCGCTTGTCGACACCGCCGAGTCACGCCACACATGCCCAATTCGAACCCAGATCCTCCCGAATCCGATTCTTACTGCCCAAATCCCCCTGATCGCCGGACTGGTGAAACATGCGGGCTAGGGCCCCGGGCTCTAAATTGTCTGCCACCCTATCTAGTCTCGACCCATATTCCAAAGCAATCTTGACGAGTCGTCCGTCCTCGCCCAACCTCATTGGATCGATCTGGGCGTAAACCCTATCAAACAATCCAACCGTGAGCCTTTGCGCAATGTCCATCGCAGTCTTGAGCGTAATTGACCCTGCGCTGTGTGTCTTCAGGTCGAGCAAGTTGGCCTCAAACATCGCAAAAGACTCTGATCTAAGCGTGCTCAGCGCTTCCATGGAGGTCGTTCCAATCGGTGTGTAAAAAGAGAAGGCGGTGTACGCTTTCGGTGAATTCGAAACCGTAAGCAATCCCGGCAGCAATCGGGAGAAAGGTACACCACCCATGAAGAAGAAGAACATACCGGCATCAGTGGCGTCAACGAACGCGTATGAAGGTTTGGAGGACTGGGTGCGATCCCGGGTCCAAGTCTGGCTACAGGAGCTGCTCGAGGACGAAGTCACTCAATTTCTGGGTCGGGAAAAGTCGGAGCGGAGTCCGAATCGACGAGGATACCGGAACGGTCACGGGAAGCCGCGACGCTTCGCAATGATGAACGGTACGATGGAGGTTCGACGACCTCGGGTTCGAAACACCGCCGAGCGGTTCGAGAGTCAGATCCTGCCGTATTTTCGACGGAAATCGAAACAGCTGGGCGAGCTATTTCCCGATCTCTACCTCCACGGTCTGGCCACAGGGGACTTCGAGCAGGCCATGCGCGGACTGCTTGGCGCTGGCGCTCCGTTGTCGCGAGCATCGATCCAACGACTGAAATCGACCTGGCAGTTGGAGTATGACGAGTGGGTCCAGCAGGACCTGTCCGGCCTCGAGGTCGTGTACCAGTGGGCAGACGGCTTGTACGTGAAAGCGGGGATCGCGAAAGAGCGAGCGGCATTGCTGGTGATCATCGGAGCCTTGTCAGACGGGCGCAAAGTGCTGTTGGCCTGTGAGAGCGGGCAGCGGGAAAGCAAGGAGTCCTGGAGCCGCATTCTGCGCAATCTCCAGAGACGGGGCCTGAAGCTGGGACGGCTGACTGTCGCGGACGGTCACCTGGGCATCTGGTCCGCGCTGGCCGAGCAACAGCCCCAGGGCCAGGAACAACGCTGCTGGAACCACAAGTCGATCAACGTGGTCGATCATCTGCCGAAGACCGAGCAGCCCGCGGCCAGACAGCTGCTCCATGGGATGGCCTTCGCGAACTCCCGCGCGGCCTGCGAACGAAAGCGGGATCAGTTCGTCCGCCGATATGAGAAGAACTATCCCAAAGCGGGTGAGACGCTGTTGCGGGACTGGGACCGGATGATCACTTTCTATGAGTTCCCGAAACAACACTGGGTGCATCTTAGAACGACCAACATCGTCGAATCGCCTTTCGACATGGTTCGCCTCCGCACCAACGCCGCTCGCCGATTCAAGCGTGTCGAGAATGCAACGGCAATGATCTGGAAGCTACTACGTGTCGCTGAGAAGGCTTGGCGACACTTAAAAGGATCCGAACTCTTACAAGAGGTCTATGATGGTCAGCAATTCGCTGACGGCATCAGAGTCGTGATGAAATCGAAGGCCGCCGCCTGATGACTTTTACACACCTTTTGTAATGACCTCGCTTCCATGGCAGTGAGACCCGAAGTCATTTCGCCCAATTCATCGGCTTTTCGGATCTGCACGTCCAATGGCCCTAGTGTCCCATGGTCTGTAATAATCAGATTGTGCGCCCCAATAACTAGCAGCGTCCCACCACTTCCGCAGGGGCCAGGCACACACGCAGTTATCTGGTCATATTGGCGCTGCAAGCACCGTGCTAGACGATATGCGACATTTGCACTCCCGCCGTGAGTGACTGGAATAATGAAAGCATTAGGGCGTTTGCTGGACCGCTTGTCACACATTTCAATAAACTTGCGATCATTTGGCAAATCGAGGTCGCCACTCAAAAACAAAACATCGGCATCGTGTTCTTCAGCAACCCGATTCGCTGCGGCCAACAGCTGCTCTCCTTTTGTAGGCATAGCAATGCTTATCCTAGCATGGAGCCACACAAGATAGCACTTGCTTTACTTGAGCGGCTCAAGCATAATGGTACCCATGAACAAGCTGAGCAAGGAAAAGCGCACTCAAGTAATCAAGGCATTGATCGAAGGTTGCTCGATCCGTTCGACCGTTCGCATGACTAGCGCGTCTAAGCCGACCGTCTTGAGGCTTCTGGAAGACGTTGGAGAAGTGTGCCGATCCTATCAGGATCGGACGTTTCGCAACCTTACGAGCGAACGCATACAGGTCGATGAAATCTGGTCCTTCTGTTACGCGAAGGAAAAGAACGTACCAGAGGAAGCCCGGGGACAGTTCGGCTTCGGTGATGTGTGGACTTGGGTTGCGGTTGACGCCGATAGCAAGCTTGTCCCATCGTGGCTGGTCGGTCGGCGAGATGCTATCTGCGCCAGCGAGTTTCTTGCGGATCTGGCGGGGCGGCTCACTAATCGCGTCCAGCTTACGTCTGACGGCCACAAAGCCTATCTGATCGGCGTAGAAGCTGCGTTTGGCTCTGAGGTTGATTACGCTCAGCTTGTGAAGCTGTACGGCAAACCACAGGACGAACACAAGTACAGCCCCGCACAATGCATCGGTATCCACATGCATCCGGTGTCCGGCGATCCTGACCCGGGGCACGTCTCGACCAGTTATATAGAACGCCAGAATCTCACAATGCGCATGCACATGCGCCGATTCACTCGCCTCACTAATGGATTCTCCAAGAACATCCAGAACCACGCAGCGGCAATAGCCCCTTCACTATATGAATTACAATTTCTGTAAGGTTCACAAAACGCTCCGAGTTACTCCGGCGATGGAAGCCGGATTGACGGACCACGTTTGGGAGATCGAGGAAGTAGTCTCTTTGTTGGAAGCCGCCGAGCCGAAACCGGGAAAACGGGGACCGTACAGAAAGCGAGCGAGTTGAAATTGAAACTTGCCCACTACCCGAATTCCGGTTAACTTGACAGTGCCTTGAGAAGCCCCGCCCTCTTTCTAGTGGTGAGTAGTCTCGCTTCACCTCGCCGCCTTCACCGCTTCCATGATGAACGCACCCCACTTTTTCAGGGCGTCTCGCTTCTCATGTAGGAGGTAGCGGTCCCGGTCCCCTGTATACCTCTCGAATCCAAGCGTTGCTTCCTTGTGACCGAGTACTGCATCTGCTACATGGCGGGGGATCGCGAGACCGCCGTCCTCTGTGGCCCGGACGGCGTGGGTCCGGAAGGTGGTGCGGAAGTCATGGACGCTCCAGCTAGGGATCAACGTCTTCTTGCGGACCCTGGAGAGCGACCCAGCCATGTTCGTTAAATAGGGTCTTTTCGCCTTTGCCCGCGACGGGAAAACCCATCTGTCCGAGTGGGCGGTCTCGCTCAGCTCCTCGATGACTTCAAACGCCTCGGTCGAGAGCGGAATAACGTGGATCCGCTTTCCTTTGAAGTGTTCCGGCGGAATCGTCCATAGGTCGCCTGTGATTCCATCCCATCGCATCGCGCACACCGAACCGATCCGCTGACCCGTCAGTAGCGCGAGGCGGAAGACACCACGTGTTGCCAGAGTTTCGTTCCCGGTCGCTTGCCAGATGACCTTGATCTCTTCTCGAGTCAGGTACCGGTCCCTTCCCGATTCCTCGGCCGGCGGCTCGACGAGGTGCGCGGGATTGGCCTCCAGAGTCGGAAATCCCCGCCGCAGCCCATCGTTGAAGATCAGTCGGATGAGACTCAGCGTCCGATTCGCGACGATCGGGGCTCCTCTCTTGGCAATGTTTTCGACGAGGTGGACGACCTCGCGTCGAGTGATGTCCGGAGCTGGCCGATGGCCCCAAATGGGCACGAGTTCCTTTCCGAGGAGCCGCGCTCTCTCCCGCTGGGTCGCTTCTCGGGTCCGCATCGCCCGTGCCTCCAGGACTTCTTCGGCAAGCTCCTTGAACCTGTAACGGCCCGCTTTACGGTCGGCACGCTCCCTTGCAGGATCCTCCCCCGCGTCGGCTTACCTCAGCACCTCGCGAGCTGCCGCTCGCGCTTCCGCCAGACTCAGCCTCGGGTAGCTTCCCAGCTTCTGACGGCGGCGCGTACCGTTCATTCGGTATCTCACGCTCCACGTCTTTGCGCCACTCTCTCCACTGACACGCAGGACCAGTCCGGGCGTGACCGTGTCCCAGAATTCTTGGCGCGCTCGATTCGTTCCCAATGCCATGACCCCGCGCGCGCTTAGCTTGAGTCTCGGCACTGTCAGCCCCCTTGCGGAACCGATGGGGTCCAATTTGGGGTCCACAGGACGGCACTGTACGAGATGGCAGTGGACATCCATGGACGTAATATACCTCTTAAGTATAGCTGTTTCAATAGTTATTGGGAACTACGATGGATGGTACGGGATCCAGCGAGACGATCGAATTACTGCTCCCAAAGCAGGCGCGCTGACCGGACTACGCTACGCCCCGAAGTGACTCAGTTAAAGGTAATGGAAAGAAGGGGAGGTTGCAAAAGGGGAATGAAAATTCTTAGGACAGACAGCCTAATTCCTCGAAGAGCGAGGGATTAGGTGTCAGTCCCAAATTTTCACGGTTCCAGTGGCCGGTCGAGCACGACTTCGATCGTCGTGCCTCTGGGCAACGTCAGATCGTCACCACGTGTCAGGAGAACCTGTGCGATTCCGGCTGCTGCGCCGGCCCCGGCGCCAATCGCGACGCCCTTGCCGCCACCGCCGATCGCTCCGATGACCGCTCCCGTCCCCGCATTCGTGGCGACCGTGCCCACGTCATCTCCCTTGGACGAATCACCACTGACCGTGGCCTCTCCTCTTCGTTCGGCCACTCCGCCGACGCCACCCAGGCTTCCAAAAATCGGCAGTGTCAGACCGCTCGGCAGGACAATCGTATGGAAGTTAATCGTCAGTTCGGCCCTTCCGGACACGCGTCCCGGTCGTTCAGCGTTGACGATTCGGCCCCGCACGTAGGTCCCGACGGGGATCACGATTTCGTTGTTGACCGTCACAGGGAAGATCGTCTGAGCATAGACACCATTGCCGGCTTCGGCGTTCTTGGTGGGAAGTTCGTTGATCAGGCTCACGGGGATCGTTGTACCCTCGGCCACGACCAGCGGCGGTTTGATCTGCGACTCGTCGGGAACCGTGAGGTCCCTCGGCCCCTGTCCCATCGGCCCCAGAAGCATCACTATCATCAATATCGAAGTCACAATTCTCGACCTCCTTGGGAAATCTCCTCGAACACCCTGGTTAGATCCACTCGGCTCCTACTACGTTAGCAATTGATGGTACCGGAGAATGTAAAAAATCACCCCTGCGCCTCAAGATGTCGCTTGAGCTTGGCCAGCGCCAGTCCACGGTGGCTGATTCGATTCTTTACCTCGGGTTGCAGTTCGCCCATGGTCTTGCCGAACTCCGGGACCCAAAACAGTGGATCGTAACCGAAGCCGTAGGTTCCAGTCGGTCCACCGCAATCTGTCCTTCGACCCGACCCTCAACTGTCCATGTCGGACGACCGTTTCGGGCCAGTGCCAGAGCGCAGACAAAACGGGCGTTGCGCGTGCCCGCGGGCACTTCTTTCAATTCTCCGAGCAGCCTTTGATTCCGCCGATCGTCGTCAGGGGCATATCGAGCTGAATAAATGCCGGGTCGTCCGTCCAGTGCGGCGACAATCAATCCGGAGTCGTCGGCGACACACCAGCGATCGACCATCTGGCTGTAATACTCCGCTTTGAGGACCGCGTTCTCCAGGAACGTGGATCCGGTTTCTTCGACGTCGGGAATCCCTTCCGGGAGCGACTCTACTTTCCAGTTCTCAAGAGACTCGAGGACCAGGGCGATCTCTTCTGCCTTGCCGCGGTTCCGACTGGCAACAACGAGAGACCTCACTGGTTTCGCATTTCACCGAGCGCTTGCTGCTGGGTCTGGATCAGCTTCGCGATTCCGGATTCCGCCAGCTCGAGGAGTTCGTCCAGGAGTGCCCTCGGGAAGGGCTTCCGTTCTGCAGTCCCCTGGACTTCTACAAACTCGCTCTGGTCGGTCATCACGACGTTGAAGTCCACATCGGCGCTGGAATCCTCTTCGTAGTTCAGATCCAGCATCGGCACTCCGTCGAGGATGCCCACGCTGATCGCGGCCAGGTTGGAGCGCAGTGGCACGGTTTCGAGTGCACCCTTCGCGACCAGCTTGTCCATTGCCTGGACCATAGCCACAAAAGCCCCGGTGATCGAAGCTGTTCGCGTTCCACCATCGGCCTCGATGACGTCGCAATCCACCCAGATCGTGCGTTCGCCCAGCAGGTCCAAATCGACGGCCGTTCGAAGCGACCGCCCGATGAGGCGCTGAATTTCCTGCGTGCGACCCGACTTGCGGCCCAGCGAAGCTTCCCGCGGAGTGCGGCTCTCCGTAGCGCGTGGCAGCATCGAGTATTCCGACGTGATCCATCCCTTGTCGGATCCGCGCATAAAGAGCGGTACGGATTCCTCGACGCTGGCCGTGCAGATGACGCGGGTCCGGCCGACTTCGATCAGCACGGAGCCTTCTGCATGCGGAATAAAATCCGGCGTGATCTGAACCCGACGAAGATCGCCGGGATTTCGCCCGTCAGTTCTCATCTATGATCTCGCCTGTCGGAAGAGGTTGGGCCAATGATGCTATGGGCGCCATGTCGCTGATCGAAAGATCTGTTTCCAACGGTAGCAGAAGCAGGCAATGTCCGGCCAGCGTCTCCTTCTCGTTTCCTCCAATAAGGATCTTGACCCGATCGATTCCAGCTACGTTGTACGTGATCGAGTTGACAATGGAATATATCGTGGCCTGCTCGGGAAGCACCCCCCCGGGGTGATTGTCCGAGAGTGCACTGTTGAAGTCCAGGTACACGATGCCGTTATCGGTTACAAACACTTCGTTGAGACGTGTGTCGTCAGGAAGTCTGCCGAAGAGATCTTCGTCTTCCGCTCCCTGGATCAATTTCTCGACAATCTGACGGACGCGGTTTTCTATCTCAGCCGAAGCGAAGATCGTGACGTCCTGAGTCCTGAGCAGGACGTCATTGCTGGTGCCCGGGAAGAACATCCTTGCCTCAATGGGGGGATCGGTGGGCTCATAGAGTGGCCGGGCGGCTTCATCAAAGATCGGCTCGGTCTCCGGCCCAGAATCTTGTAACACACTGTCGGCGATGCTGAAAAAGTAAAGCGCGGATCCTCCCGTGACGGCAATCATCAGAAGTAGGCTGATCCAGACGTTGCGTGTCATGGACTCGCTCCTTCCCGGGGCGCACCGAATTCACTAACAGATTCGACGATGGCCTCAATGAGACGACCCTGGAACCCTTGATCGATCAGGGTCGCAAGATTGGAGGGATTGTTCGCGTTACCCACTTCGATCAGGATCGCGGGCATGGCTGCACTGGTCAGGACACTGATCGGAGCCTCCCGCAACGGAAACTCCCAACCGGGGATCGCCCTCATCAGCTTTCTCTGAAGAATTTCTCCCAGCCGGCGGCTCTGTCCCAGATGGTCTTGATGCGTTCGGAACCATGGCTTGAAGAGCGCTCGTTCGACCCTCTCTTCGTCCGGCATGTCCTTCATGACGAACAGCGAAGCGCCCGTTTCGGTGGGATCGGCAGAAAACCCCACATGCAGGCTGATCAGCAGATCGGCCTCGTTATTGTTGGCAATCGCTGAACGAGTCTCGCCGCTCAATTCCAGGTCGGCGTCCCGTGTGAGGATGACCGTCGTATCGATCTCCCTCTGAAGTCGCCTGCGGATGCCACGGGCCAGGGTGAGCGTCAGATCTTTTTCCAGCGTTCCCGATGCCTGGGCCCCACCATCCAGTCCGCCATGACCGGGGTCGATCACTATGACCCGGACCTCATCCGACGATACAAGTCCCTCCCGGTCCGGGGGTGAAGCGATGGGTCTGGCAGGTACGCTTTCGGGAACGAAATCCACAAAGAAAGTGCGGTTCGCGTCGGTTGGAGTCAATCGGACGCTTGCGACCTGCGACGTCGTCTCAACCACAATCTTGGAACGCCCGTCCGCATCGTCGAATCGTACCGACCTGACGGAGGCGTCCCTGTAATCGAGGACCTCCTCGGCGGGACTCATCGGTGCACGGTCGATAGACAGGATTACGCGATTCTCTTCTCGAAGCTGTTGAACTCGAAGGTTAACGCCGAGTGCGGATCGTATCGTCAGACGTGTTTCGCCCTCGTTTCCAACCGCAGTGATAGCCAGGTCGGTTGCTCGGAGCGTGCCAGCCAGAACTCGGGGCGCACCGGGCTCGTACTGGAAGTCCACTCCGGTGATCTGTTCCAGACCCGTGGTCAGAAACTTTATCGGCACAAACCACTCCATGCCGTTTCTGAAAGGTGCGTCTTCGAGTTTCAGAGTCCGCCCGTCGACGGTCAGGGTGTCTTCTCCATCCACTGCAATCAGAGTCCCACGCGGACCGCGAACCGTGAAGGAGCCTACACCGGTCGCGTCCGTATAGGGCAATGCCATGCGTCGGACGAGTCCTGTAAGGGGAACATATGTCGCTTCATCACGGATTAACCCGGATGTGGGTAAGGGGCCGTCGTCGAAATAGACGACAAAAGGCGCCCGCTGCTCAGTTTCCTGGGGTGGAGGAAATTCGGAAGCCACTGCTCCCACCCCGAGCAGACAGGTAAGAGCTGTTGCGATGACGAACCGGCGATGCGATCGGCCGTGCTTCATGGATGGAATCCGGACAGGCGCAACTCTAGTTTATCAATCTTTGATCGAAACTGCTTCGACTGCTGGGATCATAGTCTCACGTTCGATCCAGTGCACGATGAGGAGCGAAACGATGCTGAATCCGGCAAATCCTCCGACTAAAGGCAGGATCGTTCCGTTGTAGGCTTGTCCGACTCCCGTTCCGAGGACGATCGAAATGAAAGTGGCGAGAGAACCAATGATCGCAGCACCGGTTCCGGCGACGTGACCGACCGGTTGCATCGCAAGCGCGTTCAGGTTCCCGAAGAGAATGCCCACGCTGAAGAACACAAGCAACAGGTAGGCCATGAACAGCCATAAGGGCGGCTGGCCCCCCAGAGCGTACGTTACCGCGAAGAAAGTCACAGAGAGCCCTGACACCGATTGCAGAGCACGCACAGCCAGCAATCGCATTCCGTGCTTCATCACGAGTCCTGCGTTGACAAACGATGCGCATCCCACCGAAAGCGCGCCGATTCCAAAATAGAGCGGGAACAGTCGGCCCAGACCGTACAGTTGCTGGAAGATCTGTTGCGAAGAGTTGAGGTAGCCGACGAACGATCCGAAGACGAATCCCGAGGCAATCGTGTACCCGAACGCGATCCTGTTGAACAGAACTTCCCGTGCAGCCCCCGCGATCCGCGCTGCGGTAAAGGGAATGCGGCGATCCGGGGCCAGCGTTTCCGGTTGCCGGATTCCGAACCAGATCGAAACGACGACAACCAGCCCAAGGTAGAAACCGAAGATTGCCCGCCATCCCGCAAAGAGAAGGATGCCCTGTCCCAGAGTGGGCGCGACGACAGGGGCGAGGATGAAAATGGCCATCACGAAAGACATCACCTGGGCCATAGTCCTTCCCTCGTAGCGGTCCCGTACCAGAGCCAACGTGATTGTCCGGGGGCCCGCGACACCGACTCCCTGCAGGAATCTTCCCGCCAGCATCACCGGAAAGCTTGTTCCGGTCAGGGAAAGAATCGAACCCACTCCGATCAACACGAAGCCAAGATAGACGGTGGGTTTGCGTCCAGCGGCGTCTGAGAGCGGTCCATAGACGAGCTGGCCCGCCGCGAACCCCAGAAAAAGCAGCGAGATGACCAGTTGTGTGTCGTTGGCTCTCTCAACCCCGAGATCGCTACCGATATCAGGCAGGGCAGGGAGGATCGCATCGATTGACAGAGCGACCAGAGACATCATCATCGCCATCAGGGCGACGAATTCGCCGAAACCGGGTTGTGATCGCTGGTTATTCACTGGGCGTAGGTCTAGCTCCCCGCCTCACTCCGGTTCTCCCAGCTCCAGCATGATTTCTTCGCGGATCAACCCCTCCAGGTACTGGTTGTTCTCCTGACAGATGTATTCCTGCAGTTCCTGGCCCTCGTTCCACCCGATAGTCCATCCGGTTGTCCACGGCCGGGTATAGGTCTTCGGGTCATCTATGGTTGCTTCGTATCGGAGTGTGTCCAGGTCGGTGCGTGTGTATCGTTCGGTGACGCGCATCGCATCTGTATGGGGGTGGCCGGAGATGTCGAGCCAGGTTTTTTCGTTGAAGCCGACGACATCGACAACGAGTGTGTCCCCTTCCCAACGCCCGACAGCGTGGCCGTTGTAGGTCGGATTCAAGGCGTCTCCTTCCGGATGCCGTCGACCGTCCATGAAGATCTCACGCCAGATGTGCGCTCCACCTTCAAAGATCTGGATGATCCGGTCCTCTTCCTGAAGGAACTGCATGGGATATGGGGTGCCGAGGGCTCGGGGTATGCCCGGCGGCAGACAGTAACCTTCAGGGTCATAGCGGGATTCGTTAGACTGCCGCGCCTCGAAAACTGCCTGGGACCAAGGCTGGAACGGTATCTCAATCGGCTCCTCTCCCCGGACCGGCTGGGACATGTTGGTGATATAAGGCAAGCCCCACGTGCCTTTTCCACCGAGGTCTGGGAGGCCTGAGGACAGTCGCGGCGCAGGCACGGATGCTTCGGTTGCGTCGGCATCCGGCGCCTGACCAAACGAAGTTGTGGCCAAGGCCAGCCAAAGAAGAGCTACTCCACACAATCTGATGGGCTTGGAGCAGAAGTGTTCTCGCACGTCAGGATCTCCTCAGTTATTCGGGTTGGAGCCTGCGAAGAGTCGTGTGCCATCGGCAAGAACGACCGTGGTTGCGTTCGCCTTGTTGCTCCCATCTCTGGCCTGACTTCCTTCTACATTGACGACGTCGCCAATCTTTAGCGAGTTCCGTGACCAGCCGCGTCGCATCAGCCCGTTCGGGCTGCCCATTTCCCAGGCCCAATTCGTGACGGTCCCGGTCTCTTCATCCCGCACATCCACGTAGAACCAGATATGGGGGTTCATCCACTCAATCTTGACTACGGCCCCAGTCGTTGTCACGGGTCTGTCCCTGTCGAATTCCGCGGAAAAGGAGTGGTGGGCGGCCAGGGGCCATGCCGTTGCTATGAATCCTATGGTGAATATCAGTGCGACAAACCTGGCTCTTATCAATGTGCCCTCCAACCGACTAGCCGTCTCTTATACCCTTGTTGTTGATTCACCTTGTCAAGACCATCTCAGACGAGCTCGAGCGACTCCTCGGGAGAGATTTGGCCTGGAATTCCGATTTCCGCGGGTAAATGTTAGCATTTCTCACAATCCAGAGACTGGGAGATTTCGAGAATGGTGCGTTGGTTTTGTCTCATCGTTTGCCTGGTGTGTGTCCCCCTCTCGGGCGCTCAGGAAGGGCACCCTTTGGCCGGTACGTGGAGTGGCGACTGGGGACCGGGCGCGGACGATCGGACCTATGTGACGATTGTCATGTTTTGGGACGGCAATGCGGTCACGGGTATCCTTAATCCCGGTCCACAGAGCACTTCTATTCAAGCTGTGACCTTCGAACCCTCGGACTGGAGAGTTCGCTTCGAGGTAGACATCGAGGACGAAGCGGGAAATCCAGTGACTTACACCTTCGAGGGAACGCTTGAGAACTACGGTTCCCTCTTTCGTCAGGAAATCGTGGGCAGTTGGGGTCGCCCCGGTGCTCGAGGCGATTTCAAGGTGAACCGTCGGTAGGCATGTCCGAACTTTCTTAGGCAAACAGAACCGGTGGGTCCTCGGATCCACCCATATAGGAATCAAGATGGCCAGATATGTAAATTGTTTGATGGTCGTAGCGCTAGTGGCGTTACCAGCTCTCGCCCAGACGACAAACGATCCTTTTTCCGAACCGGTCGAAGCCGTCGAAGGTGTCATCACTGTCGATTATGTGGAGTTCGCCTCCATTCCGGACGTGGATGGAGCAACCGCCCGCCCCATGATCCTGGTAAACGAGCCCGGAACCGGCCGCCTGTTCGTCAACGACATGCAGGGTCCGATCTTCAGCGTCAGCTACGACGGAGAGACAGTCACCCGATACGTCGACACGAATGCCGACAATTGGGGCATCGGCGTCAACTCAAGCGGAAGAGAGCGGGGAATGCAGAGCTTCGCCTTCCATCCTCAATTCGGCGAGGCTGGCACTCCGGGTTTTGGCAAGTTCTATACGTGGAGCGACGTTACCGACACCGCCCCGGAGCCCGACTTTGTCCCGGGAGGCGGCAACGACACGCACGACACAGTTCTTCTGGAGTGGACTGCAATGACGCCCGGCGGGACGACTTACGACGGTGGTTCACCCCGGGAGCTGTTCCGGTTCGAGCAACCTTTCGGTAACCACAATGGCGGTCAGATTGGATTCAATACGACGGCGTCGCCGGGCGAGGGGGATTTCGGTCTGCTCTACGTAGGGATCGCCGATGGCGGCAGTGGTGGCGATCCGCTCTTCAACGCACAAAAGCTCGGTTCAGGCTTCGGCAAGATCTTCCGTATCGACCCGCTCGGGTCGGGCAGCGCCAACGGACAATATGGGATCCCGGACGACAACCCGTTTTCAAACGATGGCGACGATGGGACGCTGGCCGAGATCTATGCATACGGTGTCCGTAATCCGCAGAATTTCGCCTGGGATTCGGCGAACGGTAATATGTTTTTTACTGATATCGGCCAGAACATCGTCGAGGAAATCAGTCCGGTCACACGCGGTGCCAACCTCGGATGGAACACCTGGGAAGGTAGCTTCGCTTTCATCAGTCGACAGGCAGTGAGTCTGGAGAGTCCACGCAGCGATCCCAATGTGACCTATCCCATCGCGGAGTGGGGCCAGCCGGATCCGTTGTTTCAGTCCCAGTCTGCTTCGATCGGTCTTGTCGTTTACCGCGGCGATGCGATCCCAGAGTTAGAGGGCCGCATCCTGTTTGGCGATCTGCCGAGCGGTGAGATCTTCCATCTGGACGCGGACAATCTTCCTGACGGCGGCCAGGACGAAATCCGGAGGGTATTGCTCAACGACGGCGGGGAAGCCAGAACGCTCCTCGAGTTGATTCAGGCAAAGAATCGGGAACAGGGAGAGGATCCGGCCTCCCGCGCCGATTTGCGTTTCGGCACGGGACCCGATGGGCAGGTGTTTGTTCTGAACAAGCAGGACGGGACGATTCGCCGGCTTGTAACCGGTCAGTAGAGAACGACGGTAAAGAAAAAGGGGACACCAGGCAATGGCGCGAGGGACTGGCCCGACCCTAATTACGACGGCGTACTGTCTTCCTTGCCAATAATCCTGTCCATTTTTTTGGTCAACGCCTTCAGACTCTGCTCTGTGATCTTCTGCGCGTCAGCAACCTTAGTTATAGCGAGCGCCATACCCTTCTGTATCTCTCGTAGTTCCAGAATATCCGTGTCATGACGGAGCAGATTTTCGGACATCTGCGCCTGATGCTCCGCTACCGTGTTCAGGAAGTTCTCGATTCGGGTGAACCGTTCTTCGGGTGTCATGGGTGTGTCCATATTTCAACTCTGGAAGGGCAGTAAAATTATAGCACTCGCATCCTGGTCGAGATCCCTGATAAGCCTCTCCTGCGACAGCCCTCGGACACTCTAAGCCAACCCGGCTACAGCGGTTCTCATGCTATCCTTGGACCCCTCAGGGGGAGGCTCTAATGACACGATCGTGCTTCAGGAAGACCGCGCTCGCGGCCAGTCTGGTTTTCGGGCTGGCTGTCTCCAGCCTGGCGCAGGAAAACTATTTTCCCGACCCAAGTGGCGAGTGGCAGAGAGTGGACCCGGCCGATACCGGCTGGAGCGGAGCAGGACTTCGGGAGGCTCTCGCCTACGCCAGGCAGCAGCGGTCCAGCGATGTCGTGGTGCTCTTTGGTGGCCGCATTCTTGCCGAGGGTCACTGGGAACCTGAGGCGCTGGCAGCTGATGCCGGAGACTACCCGAACCTCGTGGTCGATCACACGGCCGATGGACGTCGGATCGAGGACGTCGCCTCGCTGCAGAAGAGCGTCGTGTCGTTGCTGGCTGGCATCGCACGTGGCAAGGGACTGCTCGACTTCGATCGCCCGGTTACTGACTATCTTGGCGAAGGTTGGTCTCGAGCTGATACCGAACGAGAGGCCCGGATCACCGTTCGTCATCTGCTTTCAATGACGAGCGGTCTCACCCCACAGGGCCAGTTCGAAGCCCCGGCGGGTGAAATGTGGAGGTACAACACTCCCATCTATACCCGGCTGGTAGCCGTAATGGAGGCCGCGAGCGGGCTGACAGTAAACGAATACACACCACCCAATGGCTGACTTCCAGGATCGGCATGAGCCACAGCGACTGGGGTGCCCGGACATGGATGCCTACGGGGCGAGGTGCCGCCTCCATGGGCTTTAGAACCTCTGCACGGGACCTTGCCCGCATTGGACTACTTGTTCTGGCAGACGGGATATGGCGCGGCGAAGATATCGTCGGCGATCCAAACTACTACTCGGAGGCCTTCAATCCCTCACAGCCGTTTAACGAGGCTTATGGTCTCCTCTGGTGGCTCAACGGGGGCACCACGGTTAACGCTGGCCGGAATCCTGAGATGCAGGAAGGATCCCTGATCCCGGGCGCGCCCGATGATCTGATCGCGGCTCTGGGAGGCCTCGGGCGCAAGATCTATGTGGTGCCCAGCCTTCGACTGGTGGTGAGCCGCATCGGCGATGCGCCACCTGTCACTGCGGGCGATGAAAGTGCACAGGACGCGTTTGACATGGAATTTTGGCGGAGGCTGATGGCTGCGGCACCCGCCGGCGTGAACACGACCGAGAGTCGTTAAAGCTTGAGTTTGAACGTCTGCTTTCGGAAAGCGGACTCCCAGCGTGCGTTGAAAGTTTCTGAGAGTTCAGCGTGTGCCGGACGGAGGAGAACAATGCGAAGAATTCTTATCCTGGTGTTTTTAGTATTCGCGTGCAACTTCGGTGTGGCCCCAGTTGCTTACAGTCAGGAGCGCGACGTCGATCAGCAGATTGCCAGTGCTCTCTTGCCGCTGCCGGCGGACCTGCAACCGGGCGCGGCCGTCGTCGCCTATGACGCGGCCTACAACCGGACGGTACTTCGCGAGGGGACCAATGGTCTGGTCTGCGTTGCCGATGATCCCAGGCAGAACGGCTTCTCGGTGGTCTGTCAGCACGAAAAGGTCGAGGAGTACTGGCTCAGGGGCGTACAACTTCTCGCCGATGGTGCAAGCCGGGACGAACGCGATCAGATCCGCAACGAAGAGATGGAGCAAGGTAAGTTACCTCGCCCCGAGGCGGGTCAGGCGCGCTACGGCCTCAACGGCAGCGACCGTGAGAACGCTACCCGGATGATGGTGGTCATGCTCCCATACGCAACCGAAGAGACAACGGGGATGCGCACCGAGCCAAGCGAAGATGATCGCCCCTGGTTGATGCAGGCCGGCACAGTGAGTGCCCACGTTATGGTCCCGGGAAAGTAGCCAACAGATTTTCAGTTGAAGAAGACAGCGTCTCTAACCGAAACGCTGAGGGAGGCTCAGATGAAGCGAGGAGTTGCGGTTTTATTTGCGTGGGTATTTCTGTTCAGTGCAACTGGCCAGGCCCAGGACGAACCCATACGAAACTTTCTGCGAGTGAACGCGGATTTCTGCACAGCGGGTCAGCCAACTCTGGCTCAGGTCGAGACCCTGAAAGCCGATGGGTTCCGCACCGTTCTAAACTTGCGGGTTCCCAGCGAACACGACGCGGCCGCAGAAGAATCCCTCGTCCGGCAACTCGGTATGAATTACTTCAACATACCGATAGCAGGAGCGAACATCCCCAACGAACAGGTCGAAGAATTCCTGGCGGTAACCGATGACGCTCGAAACCGGCCAATGTTCATTCACTGCGGGTCGGCCCAGCGCGTAGCCGCGCTCTGGATGGTTCGCCGCGTCATCCGGGACGGTTGGAACGTTCCCGACGCCGAAGCCGAAGCGAGGGAAGTGGGACTGGACTCCGAGGGGCTTGAAGCGTTCGTAGCCCAGTATCTCGAAAGGCATGTGTCCAGGTAGAACGAAATCACCGATTCGACTATACGATGCGGCGCGGGAGCAGGTTGCATCGCAAAAACTTTTCGGAGAAAACCAATGAAGACTCTAGCCTTTCTTTCTGGATTCCTTATCGCTCTCCAGCTCTCTACGGCCGAAGCGCAATTGCCCGAACACCATTGGGTGAACCCGCTGCCGGCCGGAGCACACGAGAGAGTTCACCACAGCACCTACCACAGCGCGGTCATGGGTATTGATGTTGGATATGCGATATACCTGCCGCCCGGCTATGAAGATCCGGCCAACTCGGAACGGCGATATCCTGTCGTCTATTTCCACCACGGAGGGTTCGAGGGCAACGAAGGACGGATGCTCAATCCAGCGCGCCAGGACATGGCGAGCCTGATCGATGCCTGGATTCAATCCGGCGACGTTGGTCCGATGATCTACGTGTTTCCCAACGGCGGGCCCGTGAGCAACTATGACCATGAGCGGGGAATGAGTGAGACGACTTTTGTGCGCGAGCTTATTCCTCATGTTGATGCCAGGTACCGGACGATAGCCGGCCGCGCGGGTCGCGGCATCGAAGGGTTCTCCGCCGGCGCCCGCGGGGCAGCCCGGGACATGTTCAAATATCCGGAACTCTTCTGCTCAGCAGCACCCCTTTCGGGTGGTCACCAGCATGAAAAGATTGCGGCGGAGAACGAGGGCCGCCTGGCAGGGATCACGACGGGTATCGTGGTTGCGGTGGGGGATAACTCCTGGGACCTCGCAGAAAAATACGCTGCCAGGAGCAGCGATACACGAGTCCAGATACTTGTGGCTGTTGGCACAGATGACATGAACTACGAGGCCAACCTCGAGTGGATGGACCATCTCGAGTCCCTCGACATTCCGTTCAAGAGTTTGATCATTCCCGACGCCCCGCATGACCCTGTCGCGTTCTATGAGGAAGTCGGAGACCAGATCATGTCGTTTCACGAAAGCTGTTTCCAAATGGCTGGAGACTAGAGAGATGAAGATTGCCCGATCTTGTGCCCTCTTCCTCCTTATCGTCTTTCCCGTCACCACGGCCCTGGCGCAGCGGGGAGAACCCAGTTGGGTGAACCCGTTGCCCGACACGGTACACGAGAGGGTTAGCCACCACACTTATCACAGTGCGGTTATGGACGTAGATGTCGGATACGGGATTTACTTGCCGCCTGGCTATGAAGATCCTTCCAATCAGGATCGGCGCTATCCTGTCGTCTATTTTCTCCACGGGGGGTTCGGCAACGAGGCACGGATGCTTGATCCCGCGGATGTCGACATGGCGAGCCTGATCGATGCCCGGATTCAATCCGGCGACGTGGGTTCGATGATCTACGTGTTTCCCAACGGCGGGGCTCCCGCACACTATGACTATGGGGATTCCCTTGCGGAAACGACATTTGTGGAGGAACTCATTCCGCTGATCGATACGAAATACAGAACGATATCGAGTCGCGCCGGCCGCGGCATCGAAGGGTTTTCCTCCGGTGGCCGGGGGGCGGCGCGGGACATGTTCAGGCATCCGGAGTTGTTCTGCTCGGCGGTGCCGCTTGCCGGTGGTCATCAGCAAGAAAAAAGAGCCTCAGAGAACGGTGGCCGCCTAGGAGGGCCGGCGGCCGGTATCGTGCTCGATCCGGGTTACAACTCGTGGGACCTTGCAGAGGAATATGCCGCCTCGGATAGCAATCCTCGACTCGAGATTCTCGTCGTGGTTGGGGCCGACGGCATGAACTATCAGGCGAATCTTGAGTGGATGGGCCATCTCGAATCGCTCGAAATTCCGTTCGAAAGGCGTATCATCCCCGACGTTGGGCATGACCCGGAAATGATCTACGAGAAAGCCGGAGACGAGATAATGTCGTTCCACGAAAGCTGTTTCCAGATGGCTGGAGAGTAGGCAGGCTGGGAGACCGGCGTTACTAGGAAACGATCCCTTATTTGAGTCCCATCAGCGGCGGAGTTCCGTCGATCCCGGCTCGCTCGAGCCGGGGGCCCTCTCCTTCGGACCAGGCGGGCACGCCGAACCGTACCCGACGCAGAGCCGACGGTCCATCTTCACCGAAATCTTCCGTGGGCCGGCCAACGGTCACAAACTCGACTTCAAGGGCCGCATCGGAGAAGCGCGCCACAAAGTAACCGTAGGCTTCGGTGTCCGCGTACGTGAGGTGCGCGTTGACCCTCGGGTTGAGTGCCTCCATCGCTTGATCCGCCTCTCCGGTATCATGCAACCGACCGGCAGATTCAGCACCAAAGAGTAACCACGCGTTCATCGCCGGCATCAAGACTTCACTAAAGCCGAATTCGGCGCCGTTGAAATGGACCAACCGGTCGAGTTCGGGATCCGAGCTTGTAAGGGTCTGCTGGAGTCTCAGCCTGCAGTTGGCACTGATGCCGGCACAGGCAAACTCCGGAATCACTGCTGCGGGTTCCGGGCTGTCGAAGTCGTCGTAGACAAGACCTGCAAAATGGGCATGGCGGTCTCCGGTCACCGAAACGACGTTCGTAATTCCGCTGTCTCTGAGGAAACTCATGAGCTCGTTGCGTTCGAGGGGATATCCGTCCCAACTGTCGGACCACCACAGATCGTCCACGCGTCCTGTTTCTCGAAAGTTCATGTCGAATCCGAAACGCATCATGGGCACGTCGTTGCAGATCACCTTCCATCGGGCCTGACTTTGTTCGAGTGATTCCTTCAGCCATGCTTTCTGTTCGGCACCTAGCAATGACCCCCGGGGTGAGTCCCTGCGACTATTGGGAACCCGATTGCCCTGAAGTTCGACCGTTTCCGGGGGGGTGCCGTTGTTCGCGGTTCGTCCAGCATTCAGGGTCTTGACGAGTTCGGCCGGCAGCGGGGCATCGGGATATTCTTCCGTTGCCAGGATTTCCGGGTCGACCCCCCTCGGTCCCCGATAGCTCCGTCCGTCAACCGCAAAGAGATCTACGAGCCTGCCCCACCCGAGGCTCCTGTAAATCGTCATCGACCCGATGGCTGCCATGTTGTTGGTCTCTTGACCCAGGTAGTCTTCATCGAAATCTGTTCCCGGTGCGTCCTGGACTTCGGGAGTGACGAAATCAACGGCAGGATTGAATCCGGCGGGACCGGGCCGGGCGAAGGTGAGAGCCGCCGGCATGAACTCGAACCATGCCGCGTTTGCTGCAACCTTCCGTCTCTGCATGGGCTCACCCGACTGAGTAAACCCCTGCCAATAGTCGTTGGCGACTTCGTGGTCGTCCCAAGTATTGATCCACGGGAAGCGAGCTCTGGCTTCCTGCAGATCTGGATCCGACAGATAAAGGCGGTACAGATGACGGTAGTCATCAAGCGTAACGGCCGCAGGCGCTCCAGACGGGAAATCACCGAGAACCCTCGGCGTGCCATCACGGTTCGGGAGATCGATTTCCACAAGCTGTTCGCGCTCGTAAATGAAATCGCCAACGTGGATGATCAGATCGAGCTTTCGACCGTCAGGCGCAGCCTCATCATCCCTGAGCAGCCGGCGATAAGCGCCGAAAAACCCCTGGGAGTAGTTCTGACACGAGCATACAGCCGTGACCAGAGGCGCTTCGGAGTCGTCCGCAGGAGCCGTTCGTGTCCGACCCACCCGGCTAGCTGTATCGTCCGGTGCGAGGAACCGGTAGAAGTAATGCCGATCCGCGTCGAGCCCATCGACAAAGCAACGGACGGTGTAGTCCAGTTGCGATTCTGCTACGAGGTCCTTTTCCAGAATTAAGTCCGAGAACATCTCGTCTCTGGCGACCTGGAGCTTGAGGTCAATAGCTCCGACGGCGCCATCGTTGGACACACTCCGAGTCCAGAACACTACGCTCTCGGGAGACGGGTCGCCGGATGCGACACCCTGAGGAAACCTGTACGCGCTGGTGGCTGTTCGGGGTGTGGTGCAGGCTGACAACGAAATCATCGAAGCGGTTGCTACGAAACAACCCGCAGTCTGTGGAAATAACTTCAGGAATTCCCGTCGAGACAAATTCATTTTGGCTCCCTGTTCTGGAGTGACCCGACCGTACACCTCGAAGGCAAGGCTCGGTGAATGTTAAGTGAGGAGGGAATTCATCGCAATCAAATAGGCGATTGGTTCGCCTATTCATGTCAAAAAGACAAAGCCCGCCTTTAAGCGGGCTCTGGTCTCTATCGGATTCTTATTGAATCCTTGTGAATGGAGGCGGCGGAATTAATACTTAACTTCTAATATACTGAAAAATAATGACTTATAATATAGAATCTGCTTTTGACCCACGATTTAACCCACGTGAGTAGTTTCGCTTTTGTACGGCTAACTTCACCCAAACGACTCCAGTATGAGATTTGAGTTGAACGCCGACCGTAGCCCGTCAATAGCGTAGTTGGTTTCGGAATCCAATTGCCAACCCGGGAGATGGGAGGTGCTCCCCATTCTTCGGACAGAAAATCCCGGGTCTTAAGGTGGATCGCTGCCGTTGAAATGGGTTGATATTGGACCCGTCGCCGGGCCTGTGGGAACTGTGAAAAAGCCGAGCCTGCGAGGCTGTTTTCAAGCCGCTGTGGGAATCCTTCCGAGGATTTCCACAGCGGCGGCAGTTTCCACAGGCCTGGACTGTCGTTCATTCGTTCTCGTGTTTCGCTCCTGTCCGCTCTCGGCATAGATTTCCACGGAAAAAGTCGCGCGAGGATTGTCTATGAGCGACGATCGTCGTCGAGGACGACCTGAGACACGGCCCGTTCGGTGACCGATGGCGCGCTCGTCGCACTCTGAAAGTACACGGCCTCCGGCGTTCGATAGTCGAAGACCTGATGACCGCGCTCCTGATTGTAGAACCGAAAATAGGAATTCAGATTCGAGATGGCTTCGGGAGCACTCAGGTAATCCTTCAGATAGATTTCTTCGTACTTCACCGTACGCCACAGACGTTCGACGAAGATGTTGTCCATTGCTCGCCCCCGACCGTCCATGCTGATCGTGATGCCATGGTCGTCCAGTCGGCGGGTGAACACCTCGCTGGTGAACTGTGCTCCCTGATCCGTGTTGAAGATCTCCGGTTGGGCGTCCTTTAAAGCCCAGTCCAGTGCCGACACGCAGAAGGCGCTGTCCATCGATACCGACACTTCCCAGGACAGCACGTACCGGCTGAACCAGTCCATGATCGCCACCAGATAAATGAAGCCCTGACGCAGTCGGACGTACGTGATGTCGGTTGCCCAGACGAAGTTCGGGCGATCGATCCGCAGCCCCCGCAGCCGGTACGGATAGATCCGATGTCCTGGTGCCGGCATCGACAATCGCGGTTTCGGATAGATCGCTTCCAATCCCATGTGCCGCATCAGTCGCCGCACTCGTTTCGCATTGACCGGATGGCCTTGCTTCTCCAACCAATTGGTCATCCGCCGAACGCCGTAGAACGGTGTCCGCGTGTACTGCTCGTCGAGCAGCCGCATCAACTCGAGGTTCCAGACACTCTCGCCCACGGGTGTGTAGTACAAGCCAGACCGGGACGCTCCGGTCAACCGGCACTGCTCGACGATGCTCAGTTCCGTGTCGTTCGATTTGATCCATGACCGTCGTTCACCTAACGAGAAAGTCTGGACTTTTTTTGAGCCAGTCCACCTCGACCTGCAACTTGCCGATCTGCTGATACAGTTCAGCCCGTAACTGTTCATCGGCTTCGCCAGCCTGCACCTGGCCATTCGAGAAAATCTTCGATGCTCCCTCTAGCAACTTCTTCTTCCAATTCGTGACCATCGTCGGATGCACTTCGTAGTGCGACCCGATCTCCTGGATCGTTCTCTGTCCCTTGACCGCCTCGCCGGCGATCTTTGCCTTCAGATCTGCGCTGTATTGCTTCCGCTGTCGCTTCTTCATCTGCCTCTCCCGAGGCAGCGATTTTACACCTTAGCGACCTGTCCGAATTTTGGGGAGCACTTCAACATTACAAGGATCGTTGTACGAACAGAATCGGATTGACAGTACCCTCAGATACGCCCGGTCGTCTCCCGGCTCACTCCGGTCGCCTCTTCGATCCGTCGCAGCGGCCATCTAAGCCGCCCCAATGCAATAACTTGTTCTCTTTTTTCGGCGCGCAAGACATTGCTCATGCCGACCGAGCCTTCTTCGGCTGACCGCTGAGGTCCTTAGCAAAGCTCGCAGATTTCAACGTCCCGTCTCTTAACTCGATGATGCGATCGACATTCGTGAGACAGTATCGAGTATAAGGGCTGGGGGCAGTCCGGTACCGCCCGACACCTCAGTTGAAGAAGTAGTGGTAGATCAACGCCACCAAGGCTAAGACGCCAGCTAAGAGGCCAGCTATGACGTGTAGCCCGTCAGAACGTTTCGCACAGAATCCACTGAAAAACTAAGAGACACTTTCGGGATCGAAACGATCTGAAGGAGGATCGATGAAGGAGGAAGTGTCCGCCACTATAGGATTCTATGATATCCAACAATATCCATAAGCTATATTTCTATCAACAGCATATCGTCCTGTACAGTTCAGCGCCGTTTGCTTCGGGAGTTGGGAATCCCGGCCGTGCCCCATGGGTTTCGGTCGAGCTTTCGCGACTGGGCGGCCGAATCGACCGACGCGCCCCATGCGGTCATGGAGGCGGCGTTGTCGCACGTGGTCCGCAACCAGGTGGAAGCGGCCTATGCCCGCTCGGACCTCTTTGAACGTCGGCGGACCTTGATGGAGCAATGGGCGGAGTTCCTGGCCCAAGGGACGGCACCAAAGGACTCGGAGCCCTAAGGAGAACACGGGCGGAGATCGGCGGGGCCGTCGCCGACTATCACGCCGCACCCAGCCACCGACTCGAAGTGCGGGCCGGTGGCGGCTTGCCAGCGTTCGGCGGACGGTTCACCGGTACGCCGTGGCTCGGGCTGTCGGAACGCCGAGGCGACTACCGGACCGGCTGGGGGCACGCCGCGAGCACCTGGAGTTCGACATCGGAGACAATGCGATGATGATGGGTTAACACATCACTTCGTAGCCGACGTTTCGAGATTTCCATTTGCCCAAGGTACGTTTGTAAACGGATTCTCGCCAACAATCGTTAGTCGGTTTCTATAACGCCCGTGGTAATCAAATTGTTTGAGCAAGATCAATTCTATGTACCACTGAGCTAGGCGTAAAGCATCCATTTGGGCCTCCGCCGAAATGTAGCTAAATTTCTTATTGGCATGAACAAGATCGTTGCGAACATCTGCAATTGCCTTCGGCCCCTCGTCGCTGAACTGAGAATGTTCTTCGGAAAATCTCTTCAATTCCCTACACGATGGAGGTATTTTTGTGCAAAGTCCAACTTTGCGTAGTGCCTTGGGCACATCTCTTCCCGCAACACCCTTTCCTTTTGCCGATGTAATTTTATAGCACAGGGATTCAAGGGCAGCTTCGGCCAGAATGATTCCTACATGAAAAGGACCATTCTTACTATTGAGGTACCAATCAATGGTATCAAATAGCGTTTCTCTCCAATCTTGGTCATTGCACAACTTCCAGAATCCGGGGAACAATGGGGAAAGAGTATCCCCTCCATCTTTTGTCGGCATCCATGTGTCATTTCCCTTACTCCAGGGTTCGGTATGCGTGGTTCCCCATTCCAGGATCATTTCACTACCGTTTTGATCGACCGCCTTGACGAGTGTCACGCCGCACGCCGAGCCGCGAGCGAATGAGAGGAAAGCTCGCAGCCTACGCAAAATGTTTTCCGCTTCCTTCACGCAAAAATTTTCACCGTCATAACGCCGGATGAGCCCTGTATGGGTTACAGCATAACCATCATCTGTCTGTAGTGACTTCGTGTTTTCAGAAAGACTTGGATCCTCTGTAATTTCAATCATCAAGCCATCATCTTTCATTTCAGCGACGCCTAATCGGCGACGCATTTCATTCATATCAATCCATTTGTCTTTCCGGCCATAAAATCTCGGGAAATTCAGCACGCCGAAACTTACAGATCTAAGTCGAATATCAGAATGAATTACCGTGCAGGGCGATTTATACGGAACGAGAAAACCCCTTAATGATTCACGTAAAGACATGAGGTCGTTTGGGTTATATCGAAGAAATACTTTGGCCTTACAACCATTTTGTGTGGTTATCAAGAAAGCGTCATGCTGTAAATTCACCAAAGATTTGGGGAGATTGTCTGATTCTATGCGGCACATTATTTTTGGAGACAGATGAAGGACGACGCTGGCCGCGCAGGGTTCCGCTAAACGTTGACCTGCTATGTGGGTAATACTGATATCCTCAAGGAAGATTGGGTCATTTGTCTTTCTGGGCGGGCTATCCGAACGCATCATCTCTCCCTACGGGTTCTTTTCTCCAATTTATCAGCCACCCGCCAAGTTAAGCGCATGCAGTTCGCGGAGGGCCTCGTCATCGAGGATGTCGGCCGGCCAACCGTAGGCGGCCGCGACCGAAGCATCCAGGGCCGCATGTGCGTCCGCGAGCCATTGCGGGCGGGTGTTGTAGAGGCTCGTCAGCGTACGCGTCCTGAGCACCTTCGCGGCCTCCTCGTCACGGGGAACCGGGCGCTTGGGATAGCCGGGAACCGGCTCGTCCACCCATTCCACCCATTCGGGCGGGTTGAGCCAGCGGTCGCGGAGTTCGACAAGTCGCCGCGCGGCCGCGGCTATGGCAACAGCGCGGGGGTCGTTCGCATAGTCGTCGTCGGGAATATCGGGAGAGAGGCCGTCCGGGAAGGGGAAGGTTTCGAAGGTCGTGGTTGGGGTGTAGCGGGGATCGTTGCCCTTACCAAGCCATGTGCCGAGCCGCAACGACCACGCCTCGTGAAATCGGCTGTGCAGGATGCCGAACATCGTGTCGTCGTCGCGCGCGACGACGATCAGGGCATGGTCGGGACAGATGCGCGCATCGCACCAGACGAACAACCGGTGCTTGGCGACGGTGGGTGTGGCAATAAAGCGCGGCAGGTCATCGAGAGCCCGCCACATGCCCTGTCTCGGCTCGACATGCCGCCACCACTGGTCGCGATAGGATTCGCGGCGGTTTTCCTGCCGCTTCAGGTAGACACGTTCCCGCACCCACCGAAACGGCTCTTCGTAGAGAGCCGCATCGCGCTCTGATATTGTCCACCCGAAATCGACAATCCACTTATCTGCCGGCCGCCGGGTGAGGGCTATTCCGTTGATCCACGGTTTCAGAACGTCGGCATTGGTCCGACCGTTTGGGTTTGCCGGCAGGCAGAGCCATTGGCGTGCTTGGGTCCCCGACACGTCGAACGCGCCACCCTTCGTGTCGCCCATGAACGCGACGCCGATGTTCCGTTCAAGACGTTGTGCTACCGTCAAATCCACGCCAGCCCCACCGCGCAGCGCGGTCAGATCGGCGTGGACGGCATCCACAGGCTGGCCATCGAGCCGTCTTTCCAGCACCGCCCCGGCCTCCTGTCGCGAGAAACACACTATGGAAACGCGCACTGCCGTGCCATCGATCACCCAAGGTTCGTCGCTCCATGCTTCGAATATTGGGCGATCAGCGATCGCGTTCTGCAACGCCCGCCGGTTCGCCCCACCACGAATTGAGTTGGTCGATACAAGGCCCACACGTTTCGCATTGCCCGCCCCCACGTGCTCGCCGGCCTTCACGAACCAGTAGCAGACGAGGTCGGCCTCTGCTGGCACGCGGCCTTCATAAAGACTGAAAACTCTCGATACATAGTCGTCGCCAAGGTTGGTGTTGAGAAGCTTTCCGCCAAGAAAGGGCGGGTTGCCGATCACGACATCGGACTCCGGCCAATCCGGCTCACCGCCCTCCGGCGTCAGGATCGCATCGCGGCACTCGATGGTGTCGAGCGGTTTCAGGATCGGGTCGCGCGCTTCCGCGAAGCCGTTGCGCCGCATCCATTGGATCTCTCCGATCCATACTGACACGCGCGCTAGCTCGGCCGCGTACGGGTTGATCTCGATGCCCTTGACGTTGGCCGGGCCGGTTTCCGGGAACGCGCGCTGGAAACCCAAGGCCTCCGCCTCAAGCTGCACCCGGTGCTCCAGGTCCTTGAGCGCCTGTATGGCGAGGTAGAGGAAGTTGCCCGAGCCGCATGCCGGATCGAGCACCGTGAACGCGCGCAGTCGGTTGAGAAACGCCCGGTACTGCTGTTCGGCCTCCTTGCGTCGTCTTGCGCGGGCGGGCCGCGATCGGGCGGCGTCCGCCCGTTTCAGTTCGGCGGCGATCTCGACCTTCGCCGACTCCCATTCGGCGAGCCAGGGACGGACGACCACGGGCTCAATGATCCGCATGATCTTGTCGCGGTCCGTGTAATGCGCGCCAAGCTGCGAACGCTTGTCCGGGTCGAGCCCACGCTCGAACAGCGTGCCCAGGATCGAAGGGTCGATCTCCGACCAGTCGAGCGCCGCCGCCTTGAGCGTTGTCTCGATCCCGGCCTTGTCGAGAGGCAAGGCGGCATCGTCGTCGAACAGTCCGCCGTTGAACCATGCCACCGCCTCGAACCCGATCCGACCGCCGGCGGACATCGCTCCGAATAAGTCCTGCGCCAGGGCGGCGAACTCATCCGGCCGGCACCGCGCATGTTCCAGCATCCGGGTGAACATGTTGTCGGCCAGCAGGCCCACATCCTCGGCGAACATACAGAACACGAGACGGTTGACAAAATGCGCCACCGTTTGCGGATCGTGGCCCCGGTTCCGCAGCGATTGCGCAAGCTCCGCGAAGGTTGTCGCCGCGCGTTCGGTTACCGCCTGCCGCGTCTCGCCCGGCCGCAGCCGCTCCGGGTCAGACATAACCCATTTGAGCTTGTCTCGGATTGCGCCGTCCGCGAGATCGTCGAGCGTGAATTCATGCGTCTCGCTCACGCTGTTCGTCCAGTTAGTGCGGATTCGGAACCGCGCCATATCCGAGACGACAAGCAGGGGCGGGTTTTCCAGCGCCAGCGCATACTGTCGCAACTGATTGAAAGCCGTGTCGAGATCCTTGCGCTTGCCCTTGTACTCCCATGCGAAGCAGTGCCGCTTCCACACGTCGGCCCAGCCGTCGCCGCCTGTGTCCTTGCGCGCTCCACGTTCGAAGCAGTAGCGATCGCCCGTCGGGTCGGCCTCCGCTGGCGTCGGCTCGACCAGCAGTCGACACAGGTCGATGAAGTGCTCCTGAGAAGCCGCGCGCTCCTTCAGTTCCGACGCCCGCCACTTGGCGATGAACTCACCCGCCGTCACGGCGTCAGCAGCACGCATGCGGCGCGGCGTCCAGCAGGTTCACTTGAATCGAAAAAACGTACTTGTTTCCGATCTCGCATTCTTATCGTGTTCTGATTCCTGTCCTATCACTCCGGAATGGGTCGCCGCGCCAGACCAGCGGTTTGCCGGTCGTGGCGTCAACGACATCCGTTAGATTCGGCGGGTTGCCGGAATCCGCCTGCGCTTGATCAATTTGCTCTTGGGTGAGACCTCTAGAATCTCTCAGGTCAGCGCCGGTCAAATTCGCCCGGAGCAGATTCGCACTTTCAAAATTTGCACCTTTCAGATACGCATCTTTCAGATACGTACCGACCACCACCGCACTGGTCAGATCTGCATCGAGCAGGTTCGTACGGTTCAGGTCAGCATCGAGCAGCTGCACAAATCTCAGCTTCGTTCCGCTTAACTCCAGCCTGTAGTTTTCCCTTTTTTCTGTTCTGATTTGAGCCTCGATGCGCTCACCGATCGCCGTCATGACTGCCTGAACATCCTCGCGCACCCGCAGCGGTCGGCCTTTGCCGACCCCATAGATTGCCTCATCTTCTTCATCCCAACCGTGTATGAATTCGGCGGCGGGGGTTAAGCCTTTTATCGGCAAGGCTGCCTCAATAGATTCCCCGACCGGGTGGCGCACGAACGCGCAGAGGAGACTCATACTCTTCGTGTGATAGTCCTCGGGGTGCTCACGAGCCAAATCCGCAAGGGCATAGATACCGCCGAGACGGACCGGGAGATTCTTGCTGCCCAGCATTTCCGCACCTTTTTGATAGCGTTCGTTCAGCAGGCCGCCCTGTGCCGTGGCAACCTGACGTTCGGCCACCTTGCTGCGCCAAATGGCAAGGGGCAACGCAGCTATTGCGGCAATGGCCAGAACAAGATTGCGGATTGCCATGCCGACAGATTCTTCTTCCCCTCTCCACGAATCCCAGAACCAGATCGAGAGAGTAAGCACGGCTGCAAGTACCATCAAGGTGAACGGTGCAAGCCGATCTTCAAGAAAACCAAGGATGCGATGGGTCCTATTGCGGACCCAACCATCAAGTTTGTTCAAAAATCGCTTCACCATATTATTGTTCCGGTCGATTTTCCCTTCGCCCGTCACCGTTTTGGTTCCGCCTTCATTCTGGCTCCCGGCGAAGAGCGTATATTCTCATAGAACATGACCGGATGTTCGAAGCGTTCGCTTTCGGATGCGAAGACCGAGGGGTGATAGAGCCGAACCGGGAGCGGCCGAGGGGATTCCATCACCCTTCTCGGCGAAAGACCTCAACGGCTGGGCCATAGTCTCGCTCCACGGTCGAGCGGGCGGAGCGGGTGTTGCGGGCATGGGCGGCAGCGGTCCCAAGGGAGCCCGGCGAGGGGCGGACGGTGAATCCGGAAATCAAGGCGATTGACGAAGCGATGACCCATAAAGACCGAGAATTTCTGGCCCGGTACGGGGGATTCGGTGGAGCCATGAAACGGTCTGCGGCGCTCCAAAGTCTGCCCGAAGCGAAGGTGATGGAAGGGGTCTCGATTGACGACTACGGGATGTGGTTTGCGGAGCGTTTTGCCGGTCCCGAAGGAACCCTGTAATGGGGGTCAACAGCAATGGGAAATGTGGCATGATTCGAGGGATTTTTTCTTGCAACACCTTCCGATCCAGGATGCAACACCCTCAGAGAGGGGGGTGTTGCAGGATTCGGACAAAAGGTGTTGCAAGACCATATCCGCCTATCTCCTTAATTCTTTTTTGGTTATCCCATACCAATCGGCCTCCACCGTGCCGATCCAGCGAAATCGGGGAGGACGATAGCGACCCCCCTAAAAAGCGCGGGGTCATGTGGCCCCGATAGAGGCGAGGTGTTGCACGCTCTATCCGGCCCCATGAGGGTCGCTATCGTCCTTAATTGATCCCTGCGGGAAGGCTCGAAAAACGCCCCCGGCGGGGCGCTGACGGAAGAGAGACAAACACTATGAAATGGCGTCGATTCATTCCTCATATCCTTCTGTTTTTCGGCGGGCTGGGGTACGCCGTGTGGAGTTTTGTCCGGCATCCCTTCCCCATGCTGGGGGAGAGTCCGTTGCTCGATCTGATGGACTACTACACCCCGAACTTCTACGGGTGGGTACCGCTCTGGTATTACGTTTTCCCCTTCGTCCTGGTCATGCTCACGGGCCTCATTGTCCTGTCCGTTTGGAAGGTCTGGCTGGAGGGCCGGAGGCGGGATTTTGCCCCCTTCGGAGCACTCCCGGTGTGGCCGCTGTCTTCCAAACAAGCGGGCCCCGGAATCGTCGTCGGCGAGGTTCATCATCCGGTCGAGGCCCGCGAGATCTTCAATCCTTCCTGGCTCATCATCCCGGAGCGGGGACTGTATACCGGAGTGGCGATCTTCGGGGCCGTGGGCTCCGGGAAAACTTCGGCGTGCATTCACCCCTTCGCCCGGCAACTTCTCGGCTGGCAAGCCGAGAATCCACAGAAGCGGGCGGCGGCGCTGGTGCTCGAAGTCAAGGGAGATTTCTGCCACGACATCCGCCGAATCCTGATCGAGGCGGGCCGTGGAAAGGATTACATCGAGCTGGGAATGAAGGGGCACTGGCAGTGGAACCCGCTCTTGGCCTGGTGGCTCGATTCCTACTCGCTGGCCTACACCGTTTCCTCTCTGCTCAATCAGTTATTCGGCAAGGGAAAGGAACCGTTCTGGCAGCAAGCCTATACCAATCTGGTCCGCTGGATTATCGAGCTTCACCGGGCGCTCCCGGAGCGTTGGGTGACGTTGCAGCAGGTCTACAGTTGTGCCATCGACCCGGACCTTTTCGCGGCCACGATCAAGCGAGCCGAAGAGTTCAGCGACGAGTTGAACACAGGAACGGTTTTCGTCCCGGAGGACGTGTTGAAAGCCCAACTCATGAAGCTCGCTGAATGGGTGTGGAAAGACGCCCCGGACACGGACGAACAACAAGCCGTCTACAGCCGTCCGTTGCTTAACAAACTGGACGAACTCAAGCTGACCTACCGGGTGGTCTGGGAGCCCGGAAGCGGCGACGATGTGCGGGAACGGGTGGCGGCAGTCAAACGCTGGTTTGTCCATGACTGGCAAACGCTGGACAACAAAATCAAGTCCTCGATTGTCGAAGGGGTTTCGGTGTTCCTGTCCATGTTCGATATGCCGGATGTGGCCAGGGTGTTCTGTCCGGGACCGCCGGAAGTCCCCGACGATCCACAGGCCATTTCAGTCCAGGCCAGGGACGCCCAGGAGCCGGACAAGAAGCCGGGCGGCGGGGAAGGAGACAAACCCGCGCCCACGTCGATTCCGCCGGTCGAAGAGGAACGAATCGACGGGCCGCGCCATCTGCCCCCACTCTATGAACTGATCGAGGGGGGCAAGGTGCTGACCTTGAACATGCCCGCCGGTATCAATCCGGCGCTGGCCCGTGCCGTGGGAGTCATGCTCAAGAACGCCTGGCTACAGGCGCTTCTCATGCGACCGGCCAGGATGAAGGAGTCGCCGGGCGTCTACTTCCGGCCCGCCGTCTTTATCTGCGATGAATATCAGGCCTTCGCTTCGGTGGGGGAGGACGACCCCTCGGGTGATGAAAAATCCTTTGCCCTGACCCGCCAATGCCGCTGCATCCCCATTGTCGCTACGCAGTCGATTTCCTCTCCAGAAACACTTCCTGGGGCGCTGGACGGCATCACGACGGACTACTACCTGGTTCATTCGATGGCGTCTCGAGGCAGCTTCCAGGAGGACGACCGGATCGCAGCTAAAAACTTTGCTCGGGCCGCCCGAAACAGAGGTGTACAAAGCTTCGCGTGCCTGGGGTTGCGCCAACGGTTCCGGAGCGGAGTTTCGGACCGAGTCGCTGAGGGATTGACGATGCTCGACCGCATGATCGAATCGGATCGAAGTCCCGCGCCGGAGATCCGCGATGCCTACCGCATGCGCGACGGCCATCGCCGGGAGTACGACCCCCGGGAGCACGCCGAGCGGGTGTCCTTTCGCGAACGTTCCAAGCGCGCCCTGGCCGATGTGGGAATCTACCGCAACGTCTCGTTTCGGGACCTGGCCGAGGCCCACTTCGGCGGCCATCCCTACACGACGCGCCGGGCCGTCAACTGCTGGATCGAGGAGGGGCTCGCGCGGGAGTCCACGGCCACAGGTCCGAAGGGGAATCCATTCCAGGTGGTGACCCTCACTTCACGAGGGGCGGACACCGCCCGCGATATCGCCGTCGAGCAGGATCTCGACTCCGGACAACAATTCGAATCCGGTCTCATCCAACGCGCCCAGATCGTCCACGACACCGCCATCTATCGAGCCTGCGGGCGGGAGCAGCAGCGCCTGTCCGGACACGGCGCCACCCTCCGGCGCGTCCGGCTCGACAACGAGTTGAAGAGCGCCGTCGCCCGGCGTAGCGAAACCGCGCGGGTGCGGGACGGCCGACAGGCGGCCGATGCCGAGCGGCGCCGCGCCGCACGGGAACTGGACCTGCCCATCGACGAGCAGGGGCGCGTGCACTACCCCGATGCGCAGCTGGAGTACACCGATGAGGACGGGCGCACCGGCCGCGTCAACGTCGAGGTGTCCTCCGGACACTACAGCGCCGCCGCCATCCGGGCCAAGGCTCGTGCCGGCTTCGTGGTGCACGCCACCGGACGCTCCCAAGCCCGCGTGCTTCGGGCACTGGGCACCTGCGGCGACAAGACTTCCATCCGTGGTCCGGCCCAGCGGGACCCGGCCGCCTTCGAGCTCTAGGAGAACGACGATGCAACCGTGGAGAATCAGCGCCGGCCTGACCGCCGCGCTTACCGGAGCGGCTTTCCTCGCCGGTGGTTCGCGCCTGGAGTATCTCGCGCCATTCTGGCGGCTGATCCTCGCCGACTATGGCCTCGTTATTCCGCCCATCTGGGTCTGGTGCTGGCCGCTGTTGCGGCCAGCCTTTACGGTCTCGCCCGCGCCGCCGGGCTGGCCGATCTGGGACGGCGGGTCGATCTGGTGGAGAGCTCGATCCGGCGTGGCGAGGGCGATCCGGAACTCGCCGAGGCCCTACGGCGGGACGCCGAGGGGGAGTGGGAGTGACCTTGGTTCCGGTTAGACCAAAATATGACAGATGCGGCGAGTAGTCGCCCTCGGTGATCAGCTCATGTGATCCCGTGGTCTTCGGAGAAGTCCAACCAGGACTGGGCAGCTTACATTAGCGGCGTTCCCGGCTCGGAAGTCCCAACCGGAGACGAGCGAGGCTCTCAAAAGACGATCCGGGTGCGGCATGGGCCGCCGCCATGCGTAACGCACCAGATCCCGTCCCAGATGGGTTGAACGCATCCGGCACCGACCTGAAGAGGGCCGTGGATCCTGACGGAGGTGTGGATTGTAGCCCGTCAGCCATGTCGGACAGAAATCGCTGCAAAACTAAGAGACACTTTCGTGATCGGAGCGATCGGAGGAGGATCGATGAAAGAGAAAGTGTTGGCCGGAGAGCCAGTGCGAGAGATCCGTCGGAAGAGGCGAAAGAAGCCGAAGAAGCGCTGCAGCGTGCTTTTCGCATCATCCTCGACGGCCCGGAGTCCGTCGAAAGCCGCTTTTTAGGGTCAAAAAATCGGCAAGAATACGGACAATAAATAGGTGATCAATAGCTAGTTATCCACACTACGCGACTTGACACACACGAATAGTGTGTATTCTCATAGTACAGCTTAATGTGGAGGTAACCCTTATGAAACGGATCAACGTGACCCTCCCGGAAGAAACCATCCGGCTGATGGATCAGGTCGCCAGCAAGGGCCAACGGAGTCGGCTCGTAGACAGGGCCGTTCGCGGGTACGTCCAGACTCTAGGCCGTGCCCGGTTGAAGCAGCAGCTCGAAGAAGGCGCCCGGAACCGGGGCGACCGCGATCTTAGCCTCGTCACCGAGTGGTTCAATCTTGATGAAGAAGCATGGCCGAGCGAAGCAAGGTAACCCAACCCTATCGGGGAGAGGTTTACCTGGTCAATTTTGATCCAACGCTGGGCGCGGAGATTCGCAAAACGCGCCCAGCCCTGATTTTGCAGAACGACGTTGCAAATCGGCACAGTCCAATCACAATCGTGGCGGCTCTCACCTCGAAGATCGACGACAAGTTGTATCCGACGGAGGTCGCGATCAAGGCACGCGAAGGCGGCCTCACGTCCGATTCGATAGTGCTTCTGAACCAGATCCGTTCGATCGACCGGCGGCGGCTCGTGAAACGATTAGGTAAGCTGCGTGCCGAGACAATGGCCCATGTCGATCGAGCCCTCCAGATCAGTGTAGGGCTGATAGAAATCTAGGCCCTTCCTCCGCTCGCTCCGACTCTTAACCCCTGTTCGATGTCCGAGAAAAAAGAAAAGCTACGCGTCGCGCTGTACGCGCGCGTCTCGACCGAAGAACAAGGGGAAGATCAGACCATCGAATCCCAGGTCGCCGAGTTGGAACGGTTCGCAAGAGACCGGCAGTGGTTGGTTGTGGGCGTCTTCAAGGACGAAGGCTGGAGCGGCGGCGTGTTGGAGCGCCCGGCATTGGGCCGCTTACGCAACGCAGCGTCGAGCGGCTCGTTCGACACCGTCTTGATCAACGATGTAGACCGCCTCGCTCGAAACGTTACGCACCTCGGCGTTATCAAGAAAGACCTCGAACGCCTAGCCCGCATATTTCACCAATCGTGAATGAAGCGCGTTTTCGTGCGGAAGAGTGGGCGTTGGGAGAGTCTGGGTTCCGGTAAGGCACGGATGGGGACAATCAGGGTGTCGCTGGCCATGAGTGGGTTTGTTTCTGGGGTTTGAAGGAGGCCTGGATAAGGTAGTCAGGCAGAGCTCTCCGTCGGAGAAAGAAACAAGTCTATTTTGGAGCCGTGGATCGGGGTCCTGTGTCAGCACCGCAGAGGAATCGACTGCAGGTTGCGAAGGATGGTCGCAAAGACTTCGGCGTAGGGATAGGCCTCCGACATCGAGAGCCAGACGTTGCGGACCGTCAGGCGGATGCGAGCGCCGATCTTGAGAAGCTTCAGGCGGATGGTCTGGCATTGAGCGCGGGCCAGCGGGGTATCCTTGAGCCCCAGACGACGCAGTGCATGCATGAGCATGTAAGCGGCTGAGGATAGATACAGCCGGAGCTGATTGGCACGCATCGTCGCCGCGCTGGTGCGGTCGGCAAACAGATCCAGTTGTTGTTCCTTGATGCGGTTCTCCATGTCACCGCGAGCGCAGTAGAAATCTTCATAGAGAGCTTGGGCGGCGAGGCGTTTTGTCGGTAATGAGGTCACCACGAATCGAGGATTGGCACCCTTGTTCAGGAACTCGGCCTTGGCAACGCCGCGTCGGGTGCAGCTCCAGCTCTTCAGGGTCCGGTACTGGAAATCCTTAAACACCCGCGCCGGTTTTCCGGTGGTGTTAAACTCCGCTTCGGCCTGAGTCATTTCTTGAGCAATCTCTCGCTTGAGACGGTCGTTCTTGGCCAACCCGATCACGTAATCGAGCTGATGGACCTCACACCAACGGAGTAATTCATCCCGGCAAAAGCCGGAATCGGCCCGGATGATGATCCTCACTTCCGGCCAGCCGTGACGGATCTGGCCGATGATACGTTTCAACTCATCCACCGCTCCATCGGCACCATCGATATTGGATCGGCGCAGACGGGCGCACAACAGATGTTCGCCACAGAAGATGTACAAAGGCAGATAGCAATAGCGGCGGTAGTAGCCGTGAAAGAACCGGCCTTCCTGTTGACCATGGATCGGATCATCGGTCGCGTCCATGTCCAGAACAATCTCTTCCGGTGCCGTGTCGTGGGCGGCTAGAAACGCATCGACCATCCAGCCCTCAATCCGGTCCTCATCCATGACGATCTTCTTGTACCGCTCCTGGCCATCGGCCTCAGCCCCTCTCAGCTCCAGCCGGTTGAGCGTACACTTGCCCGCCAGCGCCTTTCCCCGGTCCCCGGCCTGGCGTCGGCTCTCTCCCAAAGGATCGGCCTTCTCCACTGCCACGGCCAGCATCGGATCGGTCCGCAGCTGGTCGTGATCGTTCAGGTCTTCATATCCCAAACAGAGCCCATAGACACGCTGCCCCAACAATTCCTTTACCGTGTGTTCGATCAACCTCTGGTCCGGTGATCGGTAAAACACTGGGCCAGTCCGTCGATCAACCCGGTTCGCTTTTCCACTTCCCGCAACAGCAGAACCCCAGCGTCGGAGGTGATCTTTCCGCCGTCAAAACGCGCCTTCACTTTTCGATGAAGTAGTCCGTGAAATTCGAACGTGACTTGGTTACACTCTGTTCTCATAAGGGCCGTCTCCGTTTGGCTTGTTAAACGTTTATTCCAAAACGCTTTATGCCAGACAGGGCGGCCTTTTCTGGTCCTATTGGTGAAATATGCGGGCTAGGCCCTCATTCGCCGAAAGAGAGACTCGGCCGATCCTTCTGTGGTTGAAATGGACCGCCGACAAGTAGTTCGATGTCGTGCTGGGTCATGTTCAGCTCGCTGGCAATGCTGGCAAGGGTCTTACCGGTTGTTTCCAACAGAGAAAGGGCGCGGCGCAGGAGCGTTGGCTCCTCCGGCAACGGCTCCTGAGGCTCCTTATCCCGCCAGCCGCGTTGGGACAACTGAACGTTGGCCCGTCGGTATGCGCTAGCGGAGAAGAGTCCGATATCGAAGGCGCGATGCGCGATAGCTGACAGGGAAACGCCCCATCGTTCTTTGAGTTCCAGCAAATGCGGCCAGATTAAACGCCTCGGACATTCACGACCAAAGGTTTCTCGCGGTAGTAGAAATGCGCCTGCGAACCGATGGGCTTGCTGCTCGTGTCTTTGGTCGCCAGGAAGGCAGTCGGTATGCATAACGAGATGCCCAAGTTCGTGAGCGACATCATAGCGGCTTCGTGTCCCGCTATTCTTGTCGGCATTCAGGAATATCAAGGGGCGCGCCGAGTGCCAAAGCGAGAACGCGTCGACTTGTGCGCAATCGTGGAAAGTACGGCTGACTACGACGCCGTGACTTTCAACGAGTTTCGAGATGTGTGTGATCGGACCCAGACCCAGGCCCCAGTGTTTCCGTGCATCGACTGCCAGCCCTTCGATCTCTTCGTCACTGTCTGGTGGATCTGACACTAACAAGAGTAGGTTTTCCGTAGGGAAATCGACATTGACAGCAAGATGTGCAACCAGCCCTCCCACGAGGGTGGCTGCCGCGGCCATTCTCCTGCGTTGCGTTTGCGTGCAAGACCGCAAACTACGAAAGTGACACTGGTCGACGGCGACGCTGGACGAGGGAGGCTCGACGAAGAAACCAACTGGAAAGTGCAGCGCTAGCTTCATACGGGAAATCATCTGCGGCGTTGGCTTGATCCTACCCGCCTCGTATTGGCTGACGGCGCTCGGTGTTACGCCAAGCAACTTTGCGAGTTCCTTTCTTTGAAGCCCCCGGTATTCCCGTGCCAGCCGCAGTTGGTCTGCCTCGAACATGTGGGCTGCCGTGTAAAGATCGAGTGGCTTCAACGCTCTCGCTCCACGGTGTTTGTTCGCAACGTGACGACGGGTTCCTTGATCGGCTCCGGTGGTGGGGAAGGCGTGCCGGAAGCGACCCGTGGACGCTCGTGCGATGCCTTGTTCCAAATCTCGAGAATCGTTCCCCAACGCGTAATCCGGCCATCCTCGTCTTTTTCGATCGGAACGGCGAGAAAAACCTTGAGGAGGCCCTCTAGGGGATTCCCGATGTCAGCGAGTACTAGTTCAGGGCATTTCGAGTCGTCGACATCAGGAGCTTCTTTGCCGGAGATAGCAAAGGGGAACGACAACTGGTTCCGATTCGTTTCGACTATCCTTGCTGCGCGGTTTCTATTGTAGGGAAACGCATTTCGGGGCTCGACAGTGCTAGTGTGTCCTGCGCAGTAGGCCGACAGCTTGTAGTTCCCGATCTTGAACTCAAAGGATGGCGTCTGGCGGATGACGGTGACCCAGTCTTTGGAGGCATCGACCCCCAGACGCGTTAAGAAGTGGGACTTTTGACTTGTAGTTCATCAAGCCGAACAACATGGCGTCGTCCCCAACTTCGGGCGCATAGCGTTCCATGTTCAGGTCGTAAGCAGAGCTTATGGCGGCGACGAGCGCAGACTGAATGGTCTCCGTAAAGACGCTTCTGAGCAGAGTTTCGGTTCTTTCACTCATTGGTATCGGTCGACCTCCCCCACTGACAGGTCCAAGTATAGACGGAAAACAGCCCCGATGTGAACAAAAATTAAGCCAATATTTATTTTCATGTTCAAAGTGAAGTGTTGACGTCTAAAATCCGCAGCAAAATTAGTTGGGAGCCTTCTGAATATCTACTCTACCAGGGTAACAGCGGACCCGTTGCAGATGCGGTTTCGCTTTACAAAGAGGCGCCGATCTTTTCGATCTAAATCTCCCGAGGCCGCGATGCAGCCGCAACACAAGCTCCCGGTTCCGGGCCGGAGTTTCGGATCGGGCCGCTGAGGGAGTGACGATGCTGGATCGCGTGATCGGATCGGAGTCTGGTGCCGGAGGTCCGCCTTGCCAACCGGATGAGGGACGGCCATCGCCGCGAGTACGCCCCCCGGAGGCATACCGAGCGCGTGTCCTTTCACGGACGGTCGAAGCGCGATCTGGCCGATGTCCGGATCTACCGCAGCATCTCGTTTCGCGACCTGGCCGAAGCTCACTTCGGCGGCCATCCCTACACGACCCGAAGGGCCGTCAACTGCTGGATCGAGGAAGGACTCGCGCGGGAGTCCACGGCCACAGGCCCGAAGGGAAATCCATTCAAGGTGTTGACGCTCACCGCATGAGGGGCGGACACCGCCCGCAAGCTGGCCGTCGAGCGGGGACTGGACCGGGAACAGCAAGTCTTGTCGGGGCGGGTCCAGCGCGCCCAGATCGTCCACGACACAGGGATCTATCGAGCCTGCGGGCGGGAGCAGCAGCGCTTGTCCGAACAGGGCGCCACCCTCCACCGCGTGTGGCTCGATGCCGAACTGAAGAGCATCATCGCTCGCCGCAGCGAAACCGCCCGGGTCCGGGACGGCCGACAAGCGGCCGATGCCGAGCGGCGCCGCGCCGCACGGGAACTGGACCTGCCCATCGACGAGCAGGGGCGCGTGCACTACCCCGATGCGGATGGGCTCACCAGCCGCGTCAACGTCGAGGTGGCCTCCGGACGCTACAGCGCCGCCGCTATCCGGGCCAAGGCCCGTGCCGGCTTCGTGGTGCACGCCACCGGACGCTCCCAAGCCCGCGTGCTTCGGATACTGGGTACCGGCGACGGCAAGACTTCCATCCGTGGTCCGGCCCAGCGGGACCCGGCCGCTTTCGAGCTTTAGGAAACACTGATGCAGCCCTGGAGAATCAGCGCCGGCCTGACCGCGGCTCTTGCCGGATCGACCGTCCTCGCCGGTGGTTCGCGCTTGGAGTATCTGGCGCCGTTCTGGCGGGTGATTTTCGCTGACTATGGCCTCGCCATCGGCTTGCACCTTGGGCTGGTGATGGCTGCCGTCGCCGCTGCCGTCTACGCTGCCGCGCGCGGCGCCGGGCTCGCCGATCTGGGACGGCGGGTCGATCTGGTGGAGCGCTCCGTCCGCCGCGGCGAGGGTGATCCGGAGCTCGCTGAGGCGCTCAGGCGGGACGCCGAGGGCGACTGGGACTGAAAGCGAAAATGTGTCCCGACCGCATTGAGCAGTTCGCCGGGCAGCTTGCTGTTGAAGCTCTCGATGAAGGCGTTATGCATGGGCTTGACCAAGTCGATGTAGTGCCACTCAACGTTGTTTTTATCCGCACATTCAGAATCACGTGGCTGGTAACCTCGTGTCGCTGTGTCACTGACGAGTCAAGCAGACATCCGTAGAGACGCACGAGCGTCCAGCTCCCGAGATTGGCATTTCAAGCGCGGCCGCGCGTTCTTCCAAATAGTCCAAGTACCGCAGTTGATTCGCCAAATCATCGCCTTCGAGCCGTGATTCTAGGAGAGCTTTCATGTCTCGCTGGGCCGCTGGAATTGAGCGCCAAGGCACGTTGGCGTCGGTAGCAGCCATGAGGCGTTTGCGCACCTCGTCGTCTGCAGCGTATCGGCGCTCAATTGCAAGCAAGTCAGGCCGTTCAAGATAGATGAGTCGTAGAGCTAGGTGATGGTATCTAGCGTCACTGAGTTGGCGCGCCAGCGTAGCGCGTTGTTCCCAAGGGGCTGCATGAAAACGCCGCATGAGAATTTCGTCCTGCGGCAGCGGGAATCCACCCGCGTACAGCTGCTCTTCCACATGCGCTCGTGGCGGATAAAACGGTTCGGCTGCCTCGGCCGCTCTTCGAAGCCGTTCCAAGAACGGCCCAGCTGTTCGGATCTGTGCGACACGCATCAAGACCTGGGTTTCGTCCTCGAATGGAGCGACATGTTCTTGAGTCGCATCATAGAGCGGCCATAGCGTCGGCGCTGCGTTCGTGCGAACTGTCACGATTGGCCGTGAGGCGCTCTTACATAGGCAGATCAGTTCCCCATCTGACATCTCCCGGAGCTCATCAAGATTGGTGGCAAGGTCAAGGCAGTAGTAACGTGTCGCTCGTTCGCTGTGTGTGCCGATCGGGGTTACGAGGCGGATACGATGATGATTGCCGACAGTCTCCGATACCAAAAAAGCGTCTTCTTCGCTCATGAAAGACTCGACAGTCGCTTTCTGGCTGAATCTCAGAAACTGTGACCAGACTTCAGGTGCACCACTTCTGATGATTTGGCAAAGCGCAAGCGTTGTCGATGCGTCCGCCATAGCGCTATGCGACAAGGGCACTGCAATGCCGTTGGTCTCAGCAAGCGCCTTGAGCTTGAAGATTGTGTGACCATTCTCGTCGGTCGCCGCCTTCATCACGTCGGGGCCTGAGAGCTACCGTCATGCGGCACAGATTAAGCACGTCGGCTCTAGCGCTTCCCCGAGTGTTCGTCAAGAACGGGCGGTGAAGACACTGATAGAAGGCTCGGCGTAAAAATTCCTCATCGAATGACAAGGAGTTAAATCCCAGGAATAGGGCTGGGCACCATGAGTCGAGGATTCGTTGGATCTCTGTGACCATCGCATAGTGCGAGGGTAGAGATGCATCGAGGAGCTGCTCTATTCGAAGCCCCGTAATGTACAGCGCCCTCGGCGAAGGGATGACATGAGGCATGAGGCGACAGCGGATCTGAAAGTGGTCCGTTAACTTCAGCGCTGAATCTGTGCGGATAGCCCCAAACTCAACGATTTGATCGAATCCTCTTGTGAGCCCTGTGGTCTCAACGTCGTAGATGACGAAACTCACTCCGATTCTCCGAGCGAGTTCAGCCGATAGCGCATGGCGGCTTCGCTTACCCTAAAGCGCTTGGCCAGCGCCGTTACAGCTTTGTCATCTTCAAGATCAACGGAACGTCTTTCGAGTGCCGTTGTTAAGAGGTCCGTCGGCATGAGCAATTCGGCCGCAAAGGTGTTTGCTTCGATTTCAATAGGGTCCACGCCCTCAGCTGCAAGGGCGTCACGCCGTAGCGAACCGCGATCAACATGTACGGCGTGCTCAATCTCATGGCGGTGAAGCTGAACGTGGCCCAATTCGTGGGCGAGCGTAAAGCGCTGCCGATTGGGGGCGTGCAGCGTGTTGATGCCTACGATCGGAACGCCATCCCGAATATGTGCGAGTCCGGAGAGTTCACTGTCGAGTGGAGCGTACTCGACGCGCACACCAAGGGACTTGGCTATGCGCTCGACATGGACAGGCGCCGCTCTTACGCGATGGTGGCTAAGCAGGGACTGTGCTGCTCGCCGAGCTTTATCCCTTTGGGCGTACGGATTCACGACGAATGTTTCTCAGACGATCTTCAGTTAAGGCTGTGGCAAGCAGGTTTTCGACCGCCGATTGCTGCTGCGGGCTTAGGGCCGAACCGCTCACCTTGATCTCCGGTAAAGGACCCGGAGGTGCCCAGGTCTTGGGTACTAGATCCAGAATCGTTTTGAGGTTCAGTGTGTTCGCTAGCGCGAAAAGCTGATGCACCATGATGCGCTGACGGCCGTTTTCGAGATTGGCGACTGAGGCTCTGGAAAGGCCTAGCCTTTTTGCAACGTCGTCTTGGGTGAAACCGAGTTCTGCGCGTCGCTTGGCAACTGCCCGCCCGAGGCGACGATAAAGCTCCATATCCGACACGCTCATAGACTGCCCCTTTCCTAGGTGTGCGTCAAGTCTAATTAATGTGTTTTTCACAAACTTATACATACTTTTACGTGTGTGGTGTTGACACATATTTTCGAAGTTGCTACTCTTCAGAGGCGCTGTCGGTGGGGAAGGTCCGCACCGCTGGTGATCAAAAATACTGCTGGAGATTGTGGAAATGACTGAAAAAAATGGCGCTGATGCCCGCGGGAACTCGCCGCAGGCCGAGCGGAAGTTCTCGATCCCGGTGAAATTGGGTTGCATCGAGGAGAGGTTCGTCGAACTGGAGTTGGGCAGTAGCGTGACCGCGATCCTCGAAGTAGTTGCTGCCGAGCGCGGCTGCAATGTCGAAGAGCTAATTCTAGTCCGCGAGGGAGAGACCGAACCGCTGACACCTGCCATCGTGGTCGACGCAAACTACTTTCATCAACGCCGCCACCACGTCCATCACACGGGTGAGGTAGCAGTGACTGTGTACTATCAGGAGGGCGAACACAGACGTGCGTTCAAGCGGTTTGAGGCCGTCAAGGACGTTCTCGCTTGGGCAATTGAGGTGTTCGATATCGACTCGAGCATGGCAGCAGAGTTCGAACTAGCGCGGCGTGGCCACAAGGAGGAACTGCACGGGCCGGAGCATGTCGGACATTTGGCCGGAAAAGACTGTGAGCTTGCCCTTGATCTGGTGCGTGGCGATATTGCCAATGGGAGCTGCTTGTGATCGCCGATCCCAGCATTGCCCGCATCGCCGCCGATCTCAAGGAAAGCGATTTTCTCAGCGGCTGCGATGCGGGGCGTTGGCGTATCATTTCGAATGAGTTCCCCATACTAGACTTTGTGATTTCCGCGACTGAGCCGGACAGCACGACCAGCGAATACGGATTTCGGGCCGAGCTATCGAATTATCCGGCTCAGGCACCGATGGTTCGGATCTGGGACCATGAGCGGAACGCTCCCCTTGCAGGTGAGCTGCGACCAAAGGGAGGCGCTCGGGTCGAGAAGACTTTTCAATGCTGGGGAAAGGATAGCGTCTACCGCCCATGGGATCGGATGACCGGCCGCCACAATAGCAACGCGGTCACTTTCCCACACCTTGCATGGACCCCTGAGCGGCGGATTGCTTTCATTTTCGAGGATCTCCATGGCGTCCTTAATAGCAACGCTCGCGCGCAGCGTCCTCGGGCCTCCGCCTGAAATTCTTTGTGACGCAGAGGTTTGGTGCACTGGCGTCGCAGAACTTAGGCGACGTGCTGGCGGGCGGGTCGAGAGCGGCGCTTTTCTTTTGGGCTCCAGGTGCAAGACACGTCGAATCGAGGAGTTCGTCTTTTACGACGACATCGATCCGGGTGCCCTGAGGAGCGGCATTGTCGAAATCGATGGCCGTCGGCTTGGCGATCTCTGGCTGCATTGTCGGAGAACTGGTCGGGCCGTTGTCGCCGATGTCCACGTTCATCCGGGTGATTTCCGACAGAGCGAGTCCGACCGTGCGAATCCGATCATGGCCGAAGTCGGCCACATCGCTGTTATCCTCCCGTATTTCGCAGCACGGTCAACCAGTCCGGGCCGCATCGGCGTGTACGAATACGTTGGTTCGCGCCAATGGCGGGACCGCAGCTTCGACCGCCCGTCGCCATTGCACGTCGGATGGTGGCCATGGCGTTAGATTTACAGATTACGCGTCTGGCGAAGATACTTGTCGACAGCGAGAACATTTCTTTTGATGAAGCACAGGCCAAGTTGCGGGCGCTCACCCTAGAGATTGTTGTGGGGCCCGATGCCACTTCGCCCGCAGCTCACGCCGCCATACTGACGGCTGTGTCGGTAGCTAGTAGAACGTTCGTCGGTGGTGTTCGGGTCTCGGGGGCCATAGATGGGCCTTTCAATTCATCCCTTCCATTTGCTGCGGAAAGCCTCGCTGAGGCAGCCATCTTGGCTGGCGCCTTCGGATTCGACGGCTGCTCGTTGCGCAGGATCTTTGTCGGCACGAACGGAGCGCGCATCGAAGCTTGGTCTGTTTCGCCGTGGTGGGAAGACTGGCGAGCGGGCATCACTACGCCGGGTGGAGGCTGCTCGGACGAAGGTGATAATCCGCTGCCCGGAATAGCCGCCGGTGCGCTGGCGGTCGGTGCGGCCTTCGAAGCTGAGAGAGGACGCTGCCGCGACCTCCGAGCTGAGATCGACCTGTGGCCTGTCAGGGCAGGCGACAAGGCGCCGCGCTTCGCGGAGGTATTCCTGCCCGGCGCGCTCTGGCTGGTTGGGTTAGGCAATTTGGGACAAGCGTTTCTTTGGGCGCTCGCGGCGCTGCCCTATCTGGACCCCACCGGCGTCGCCCTCATTCTTCAGGACCGCGACACGATTACCGAAGAGAATTGGGCCACGTCGGTTTTGGTCAAGGGAGAGACCTTCGGGGATCTGAAGACGAAAGTTGCTGAGTGCTGGGCGTTGGAAAAAGGCTTCGACGTCAGGAGGATCGATCGCTATCTTCTCGGGGGCGACCAGCTATACATTGATGATCCACGTCTCGCGCTCTCGGGCGTCGACAAGGTCGGGGCACGTAGCCTTATGGCCGAAGTCGGCTTCGACGGGATCGTTGATGCAGGACTTGGGCGAACCGTTTCGGATTTCGATAAGTATCGCGTTACAGTGTTCGACCGCGTTCGCCGGATCGACACGCACTTTGCCGGGCAAACGGACAAACCCGATGGAGGAGACGTTCCATGTGGTGAGGCCTACCGGCATCTTGAAGCGGAGATCGGGCCCTGCGGGACGGCCGCCATCGGCGGAGCCAGCGTTGCCGCTCCCTATGTGAGCGCCCTCGCGGCAACAGTCGCAATCTCCCGCGTTATCGCCATCACCTCCGGTTGCGAGTGTCCCATTAGTGAGGTCGGAATACTCTCACTGTTGACTGACCGTAAGGTTGCACCATTGACCAAGGTGGAGTGTCGGGGCATTCGCCATGCGGGGAAACCCTCCCTTAGACCTCGTAATAGCTACACCGGATAGTCAGGTTTGGCGATGTACTCTTGCCATGGTGGGCGAAGCAGACTCTTGCCCCTTGCGTGATGTCCATACTAACGGCATCGAGGGCGTCTGGTCGCTGTTCAAGCGTTCCATTGTCGGATCCGACCCGAGATGCGGCCTCTCCTTTCAACAGCTACCAACCCGATGGCCGCCTTTCGCCCTTTGAGCTGACGACTCCCCCGAAGGCCGGATTGGGACCCGCCGATCCAGGTATCGTCAATTTCCACCTCGCCATGCAACCGCTTACGCGTGGCGTTCACCATCGCGCGTCTCAGCTTGTGCAACAGCATCCACGCGGTTTCGTACCGACGAAGTCCCGGCTGCTGTTGGAGCAGGAGCGCCGAAATCCCCCGCTTATCAGTGACCATCAGATAGGCTGCCCAGAACCACACCGTCAGTGGCGTTCTTGTGTTGTGGAGAATCGTGCCGGCTGTCAACGAAACCTGGTATCGGCACTCAACGCATTGCCACCGTCGATGTTTCCTAATCCGATACGACCGCCCGCACCCGCAGCGGGGACATTTGAAGCCGTCCGTCCAACGACACCTCGCCAAGTAGTCTTGACACGCATCCTCGGTAGCAAATTGCCGTTGGAACTCGCGCATATTCTTGGGAAACCGAGGTCGTGCCACACGCCTACACTACATATGGTGCCGTGCTGAAACAACCGGATAAGCAAGAAGCATCTAGACCGCTACGTCGAAGAACTGGACTGGCGATTCAACAATCGGAACAATCCTCAAATCTTCCACGACACCATCAATCGGATCGTGAATACCGGGACGCTCACCTACAAAGAATTGGTGGCCTACTCGCTTCTGAGGGTCGGTGAAGTTTATGACTATGAAAGAGCCCAACCGAATGTTTCCACGATATCCTTAGAAGCCACCATTCTCATTTCTTCCTAGTTTCCCTGATCGGTTACAATTCTTACAACTACGCCGCAGTCTTGGTTGAGAACGTCAACGCCGACCTTATACCTAGTCTTGCGGTTCAACCCATTTAGGTTTTTGTACGGGATATGCCCCGTCACCTCGCGGCCCCAATCTTTGGTGTCGTTTTGCCATCCGCGTAGTGCTCGAAAAAGACGCGATCCAGATGTCAGCGGCGTTTGGGGGCCTTCCACGTTGACTTCAAAGAAGCATGTATGACCCGGCTCCAGGAAGGTGAGAGTTATTGTCAAAAGTGGTGTTTTGCCGATTGACTCAAGCGGCGGCCTGATCGACGTGGGTCACTTCGATTCCATCGTTGAATTTCACTCCAGTAATCACCTTGGGCAGATCATCGAATCCTCGTAATCGTCGCCAGTTCTTCTGAGCGCACTGTCCCAGTTTGAACATCATGTGCAGCATGCCAACCCGCGTCAGGCAACCCCTGGATCGCTTGGTTCGGTGGCGAATGGTAGCAAAAGTCGACTCAATGGGATTGGTCGTTCGGATGCTCTGCCAGTGCTTGGCCGGGAAGTTGAAGAAGGCCAGCAGTTCTTCTTTGTCTTTCTGGAGGCAGCGAGTGGCTTTCGGATACTTCGGCTCATAGGTTTCAATGAACAGATCGAATGCCTTCTCGGCGTCTGCCTGTGTCTGAGCCCGCCAGATCGCGTGCAAAGCCTGTTTCGCCTTCGCCTGGGCCGACTTCGGGAGCCCGTTCAGTACGTTCATGGTCTTGTGCATCCAGCAACGTTGGTGACGTGTCTCGGGATAGATTTCCTCCAGTGCGGCCCAGAATCCCATCGCACCGTCTCCGATGGCCAACTTCGGGATATTCATCCCACGCGACTTCAGCTTTAACAAGACCTCGCGCCAACTCTGTGTCGATTCCCGGACACCGTCTTCGATTGCCAGAAAACGTTTCTCTCCGCGTTGATTCGCGCCGATCACCACCAGTGCGCACAACTTGGTTTCTTCGGCCCGCAGTCCGCTGTAGATACCGTCGGCCCAGACATAGACCCAGCGATCGGCATCCAATCGCTCCTCGCATCCCCGGCGGTACTGCTCGGCCCAGACCTGTTTCAACCGCGATACCGTGCTCGCCGACAGGCCCTGCGCCTGGGGTCCGACAAGAACTTTTAGAGCGTCACCCATCTCGCCGCTGGAGACGCCTTTCAAATACAACCACGGCACCGCTGCTTCCAGCGATTTCGTTTTCCGAATGCAGGGAGGTACCAGGGCCGACCGGAACGTTACCGGGTCGCCAGTCTTCGCTCGGACTTTCGGGATCTGGACCAAACTTCCCGTCAAATCTTGGCCGCCCAATCGGCGAGAGAGTCGGGGAACGGGTGGCGTTCCTTATCCATGGAGCCTCACTATGTCCGTACTGGCACCGGTCAGGAATGCGGCCCACTGGCCCATCAGTCGGCGGCGCTTGGCGAACAAATCCGAACGGAAGTAAGCCCCCTCGACACCGCCGACAACGTGCGCCAGAGCAGCCTCGGAGATCTCACGCGGCTTGCCCGTCTCGGCGCACCAATCCCTAAAGCTCGATCTGAAACCGTGTACGGTCGCCTTGTCTGCGATCCCGCGATCCCGCAGCACCTTTGTCAATGTCATGTTGCTCAGCGGCTTGCCCGGCCTCAGCGGCGACGGGAAGACCAGGTCGGAACCATCATTGAGTACCTGTGCTTGTTCGAGGACGCCGAGGACGGCATCGCTTAGCGGCACTCGATGCTCTCGCTGGGACTTCATACGCGTTGCCGGGACCGTCCACACGGCTTGATCCATATAGATCTCGTCCCAGCGTGCGGACCGTGCCTCGCCGGACCGCGCCGCCGTCAGGACCAAAAACCGAAGGCAAAGTTTTGCGGACATGGACGCCCCGGACGCTTCCACTTTTTCGAGCGCCGTCCGGACCTCCCGATAGGGGAGCGCCTGATAATGCCTCTTAACAGCAGGCATAGTGGGTAGTGCACCGCTGATCGCGTCACCGGCCACGTTGCGGTCGATATAGCCATGAGCCTCGCACCACCGCAAGACGGTTCGGATACGCTGACGAACGCGGCGAGCGGTTTCCATGCGCGTGCCCCAGATCGGCGTCAGGACGCGCAGCACATCCTCACGGCCGATCCGGTCAACAGGCATATCTCCCAAGACTGGGAAGGCGTGACGTTGAAGTGTTTGTATCCAGGAAACGGTATGGTGGTCATTACGCCAGCGCGGCTTGAGCGCCTCATAGGTTTCTTGAGTGGCCTGTCGAAACGTCGGCACCGTCGCCTTGCGTTTCTCGGCGAGAGGATTTCCACCGGCTCGCGCGAGCTTGCGATTTTGGAAGGCCGCCTCCCGCGCCTCGGCTAGGCTCACCAGCGGAAAACCTCCCAGGCCGATGTCGTAGCGCTTGTCGTCAATCGTCAGTCGCTGCACCCAACTCTTCGATCCGCCGGGCGCGACGCGCAAAAACAACGTGCCGCCGTCGCCGTGCATGCCCGGTTTCGTGATTGATTTTGCCTTAACGGCCGTCAGTGTTCCCATGATTTACCCCACGTTATTTCCAACGTTCTGTCGAGGATCTTATGGGAATAGAACGGAACTTGCAAGCGCTCACTAAAGGCTTTAAATGTTTTTTATCAATTATTTAATAGTTGTAATGGAACTCTATTGGATCTTATCAGACAAACATAGTGATGGAGGCGGCGGGAATCGAACCCGCGTCCGAAAACGTTCAACAAGAGAGTCTACATACTTGTCAGGTTCCAGTTTGTCTCATGCTCCGGCCTGAAGGAACCTGCAACCCGGCCGAAACACCAGCCCGTTAAGTTTCATCCCTCGCCGCCGGGCCAGCAACGAAGGACTATCCCGCATAAAGTGACGTCCTTTAACCGACCTACAGGCGAATCAATCAAGGACGTGGCTGGTTATTAAGCAGCCAATGCTAACTGAGTGTCAGCAATTGATTGTTTTCCACGCGTTTAACGAGGATCGTGGAACCTCGGTATGCATCTCCTGCATCATCGCATCCGTCGAAACCGGTGCGCCCCCTAGAGGTTCACCCGATTATATAGGTTTGTCCCACAAAATGGGGTCAGAGCCCTATGTCCCCGTTTAATTATGGAAATAGGTGTGCGGGAAAAAGGGGGAAATAGGGCTCTGACCCCATTTTGCTATAATCTGGGCTTTCTCCGGAGGTCTGTCCACACGTGTCTGCCAAGGTCCCTTCCGACCCAGCAAAGGCGAAGGTTTCTGTCGACCGTCTCCTCGAGGCGGTCGCACCCGAGCTGTCGAACCAACTCGACGGTATGTTGGACGAATTCCGCGCCACCCTGGAAGCGGAAGCCAACGTACGCCTGAAGAAAGCCCTGCTGGACAAAGAAGCCGAGTTTCGTACCCGCGCCGCGGAGGAGGAGACCCGGATCCGCGAAGAAACGGGGCAGTCGGTGCGCTCGGAGGTTACGGCCGAGCTGGAGGCTCGTTTCACCGAGCATCTGGCTGGGGAACTGGACGGTTTGAAAAAGACGCTCCAGGCCCAGGCCGAAGAGGCTGAGGAGCGATGGAAGCTGGAGCGAATCGACCTGATCGCCGAAGCGGAAAGCTGGCGCCTGCTGGCCGACTTCCACAGGCGTGTCGGGGACGCCGCATCCCAGTCAGAGATCCTGCGACGTTTCCTTGCAGCAGCCGAGCGTCTCTCCGGCGGAGTCGCAATTTACCTGAACAAGCCCGACGGATACGCCCTCTGGAGCGCGCAGGGAGAAGCCGCCTTTCCCGATCTGGTTTCCGAGGACACTATCGACCCCGAATGGTTCTTCGCTCCCATTGTTGTTCGGTCCAAGACCGTTGCCGCCGTCTGCGCCGTAGGGATTGCCGACACCGATGCGTTCGGTGTCATCGTCGACGCGCTGACGCGGGCGATTGAAAACTTTGGGCTTCGAATACGTTTCTTCGGCCGTGGTGGTGCGTCCGAGACTGACGATGACAGCCCGCTGGAAGGATCTGAAACGGATGAAAGAAACGAGGCGGATCTCGCCTCGGACGCGCGTCGTCTGGCCCGCATGCTCGTGTCAGAGATCAAGCTTGGGCACGAGAAGGAGGTTCTCGAAGGCAGGGTCCATGCCGATCTCTACTCCCGCCTGCAAAAGGAAATCGATGCCGGCCGTGAGACCTATCTGAGACAGGTCGAGCAGCCGGATTCGGACTACTTCCACGAAGAACTCGTCAAGATACTCGCTGAGAACGACGCTCAGAGACTTGGTGAGGACTACCCGGGTCCCGGCGGCCTATCCGCATAACGGCCATAGAGGAATCATTCCAGACGGGTGATGTTCAAGAAGCCCATTTCACGAAAGGCAGCTCAGTTTACCGAATCGGTGATCCGGGAAATGACCCGGCTGGCGCTGGAACACGATGCGGTGAACCTGTCACAGGGATTCCCCGACTTTCCGGCTCCTGAAATCCTCAAGAAGGCCGCTTCCGACGCCGTTCTTGCCGACGTCAACCAATACGCTATTACGTGGGGCGCCAAGAATTTTAGGGACGCCCTCGCCGAGAAAACGAAACGTTTCGTGGGAATTGACATCGATCCCGAAACGGAGATCACGGTTGCCTGCGGCGCCACAGAAGCGATGATGGACGTCCTGATGGCCATCATCGATCCCGGGGACGAAGTCATCGTTTTTGAACCTTTCTACGAGAACTACGGGCCGGACGCCATCATCTCAGGTGCGACGCCCCGATACGTTCAGCTGCATCATCCCGGGTGGACCTTTGACGAAACGGAATTGGAGGCCGTCTTCAACGAGCGAACGAAGGCCATCATCATCAACACGCCGAACAATCCGACAGGCAAGGTGTTTTCAGCCGAAGAACTGGAGTCGATTGCTCGCCTTTGCCAGAAGTGGGACGTGTTGGCCGTGACCGACGAGATCTATGAACACATTATCTACGACGGTGCCCGCCATGTTTCGATGATCACCATCGAGGGAATGCGGGATCGGACGGTCGTGGTCAACAGTATGTCGAAGACTTATAGCGTGACGGGCTGGCGAGTCGGGTATTCGATTGCTCCACCCCGTGTCACCGATGCGATTCGCAAGATGCATGACTTCATCACGGTCGGAGCGGCAGCGCCGCTTCAGGAGGCCGGCGTTGTCGCGATGGGGTTGCCGCCGAGCTACTACGACGAACTTGCCGAGAGCTATCGTAAGCGTCGGGACCGGATGCTCCAGATTCTCAAGACCTCGGGTTTCGACTACATCGTCCCGAAGGGTGCTTATTACGTGATGAGCGACATTTCGAACTGGGATTATCCCGATGACGTGGAGTTCTGTCGGTTCCTTGTTACAGAAGTGGGCGTGGCGGCCGTGCCTGGTAGCAGTTTCTTTCGAGATCCCGCCGCCGGGAAGGACCTGATTCGCTTTACGTTCTGCAAGAAGGAAGAAACAATGGCATTGGCCGAAGAGCGTCTGAACTCGGCCAGGGTCAGGATGAGCGCCAAATCGAAATGAACGTTAGACGATTTCCAACTACGCGCGTCAAAAGAAGATTAAGCACGCATAGGGAGCGCCCGCGAATAGTTCGCCGAATGGCCCTGGTGAGCTATAATCGCCAAGGTAAACAAATACTTACAGTGGAAGGTTGACCGATGGAAAGACGACGCATGCTCTACTCCGGCTTCATAGTGATGACGCTGGCACTGGGGATCGGGATCGGAACGATCGTATCGGAAAGAGTGACAGCGACGCAGCAGCCTGCTTTGCTGACTGTTCCCGACCCTGTGGAACTGTCGAACGGTTTTGCCCGTATTGCCGCAGAGGTCGGACCCGCTGTGGTCAATATCGACGTGGAGTCCACCCGGGAAACAGGCGGTGGGCAGGTGCCGGACGCTTTTCGGGATTTCTTCGATTTCTTTGGCGATGAGGCTCCCGAGACTGACCAAAGCCGCCCTGTACAGAGTCTGGGCTCTGGATTCATCGTCGATGAATCCGGCTACATCCTGACCAACAACCACGTGATCGATGGAGGAGACACCATCACGGTCCGGTTAGATGACGACTCCGAGTATGAAGCCACCGTCGTGGGCGTGGACCGGGAAACCGATGTCGCCGTCGTTAAGATCGACGTGGGACGCGACCTTCCGGTTGCGCGGATGGGGAATTCCGATTCCACCAACCCTGGAGACTGGGTTCTGGCTCTCGGGAGCCCGTTCGGATTCGAGCAGACTCTGACGGCCGGTATCATCAGCGCCAAGGGACGGGACGTGCCTGGCGGCGAACAGTTCCAGAAATTTATCCAGACCGATGCTGCGATCAACCCGGGCAACAGTGGTGGGCCGCTCGTCAATATGGCGGGGGAGGTCATCGGTGTGAATACCGCTATCATCTCCAATACGCAGCAATTCGCGGGACTGGGTTTTGCACTGCCCTCGAACATCGCAATCGACGTTTACAATCAGATCGTCACGGGTGGCCGTGTGACTCGAGGATCGATCGGTATCACCTACAACGCCAATCCCGATCCAGCCCTGATCCGCGCTTTCGGTCTGGACCATGGTGTCGTCGTTGAAAGCGTGTATCCGGGTGGTCCTGCCGAGGAAGCCGGTTTCGAGGCTAGCGACGTTATTACGGAGATTGCCGGAGAGCCGGTCACCAATGGCGACGTGCTGCTGGCGGTTGTTGCCTTGCAGCAGGTCGGCGATACAGTGCCGATCACGGTCTATCGTGCAGGTGAGGAACTGACACTGAATGTGATGATCGCGGATCGTGAAGTCCTGTTTGGAGACCAGACCGCTGCCCTCGTGCCAAGACCTAACGGAGGGGATGCGACTCCGACTGAGTTGGGGATACGAGTTCAGGAGATCACGCCGCAGGTGCAATCTCTGCCTGGGGGGCGAAACCTGCGGGGTGTGATGATCGCGTCGGTCGAGCCTGACAGCGAAGCGGCTGAAGCGGGCCTGGCTCGCGGCATGATCGTTTCCAGGATTGTTGCCGGACGTCGGAATGTGGAGATCGATAACGTCGGTGATTTTACGGCCGCCGTTTCGAACCTGGAATCTGGTTCCACAATTGCGTTCATGGTGATGATTCGCAATTCCCAGACCGACGAATGGGTAAATCAGTTCCTGCCGATGGCGATTCCGTAAGAACCGGACAGGCAGAACGAACAGCAGAAGGGGCGCCCTCCGGCGCCCCTTCTCGCTTTCTGACAACGGGAACACAAGACGTGCGATAAGATTCAACGCAGAGACGCAGAGACGCAGTTTCTGGATTCTCTGCGTCCTCTGTGAGCCCTGCGCCTCTCTAGTTAAATAGAATGTCGGGTAGCGAGAAGCCGATATGAGCGAGCAGACTTGGGAATTGATACTGGATCCGGCGCTGGACGGTGAGACGAACATGGCCGTGGACAGCGAGATGCTATCCCAGGTCGAGGAGTCTCGATCACCGTTGACCGTGCTGCGCTTTTACACCTGGATTCAGCCGACGATCTCTCTTGGGCGGAATCAGAATCTGGACAAGGCTGTGGACGTGGAGTTTTGCCAATCTCAAGGGCTCAGCGTCGTCCACCGACCCACGGGCGGCCGGGCGGTCTTACATGCTGATGAACTGACATACGCGATTGTTTCCAACGATCCGTCCGAGTTCGACGGGGGCTCGATATACGGTACCTATCGTCGAATATCGGAGGCCCTGGCCCTGGGCTACAGGCAGTTGGGTGTCGATTCCGTTCTTTCTCCCGACACTCTTCGTAGAAATGGCGGAAAGTCGGCTGATGACACGTCCTTCGACGACCCCTGTTTTGTCTCTCCGTCGCGATATGAATTGATGGTCGATGGCCGGAAAATAGTGGGAAGCGCGCAACGAAGGTTGAGGCGCGGATTTCTTCAACATGGCTCGATGCCCATCACGTGCGATCGTGACCTGCTGGCGCGGGCGACACGATTTGAAGATCCGGCGGCGTTGGAAAGCGAGATGTCCGGTATAGGGGAATGTCTTAACCCGTGTCCCAGCGCCCAGGACATGGCCTCGGCGTTCGTTGCGGCGTTTGAGGGCTATTTTGGGGTCGTATTCGAGCGTCGGATGGGGATTTCCCCTCCTTCGGCCGGGCTCCGTTGACACACTGGGAGCCGGGTGTTATATGGTTGAATCATGGGAGAGAAGTTGACAGCTGGAAGTGAATTGGACGACAGGGGGAGAGAGATTCTCCAACTGATCGTCAGCGCGTATATTCGCTCTGGTGAACCGGTTGGTTCGCGCACCATCTCCAAGATGATTCAGCGCCGACTTTCTCCGGCTACAATTCGAAACATCATGGCGGATCTGGAGGAAGCGGGATTTCTGGTTCAACCTCACACCTCAGCCGGCCGCGTACCGTCGGAGTTGGGATATCGCTTCTACGTCGAGGGTTTGGGGCATATGGCGAAGCCGACGCGTTCTGCCGAAGACTACATCAACCAGGCGCTTGCCGAGGCCGGCACTGCCGAAAACATGATGTCGACCGCCTGCCACCTGCTTTCAGACATATCGCAGAACGTGGGTATCGTGATCTCTCCGCCCATTGAGATCAGCGTAATGCAACACATTGAGTTCGTCCGGTTGGACGATGGGAAGATCCTGGTCATCCTTGTGTCGCAATCCGGATTCGTGCAGCAGAAGTTGATCCGAGTAGAGGAGGCGTACACCGAAGAAGAGCTCACGCGCGCTGGAAACTACCTGGTTGAGCGGTTTTCGGGAAGCACGTTACCCCAGATCCGGAGAGAACTGGTAGAGATGATGCGCCAGGAGCGCATACTGTACGACCGGTTGTTGGCTCATCTCGTTGAATCGTGGAGTGACAGTCTCGATGAGGAAGACTCATCTGCAGAGTTTGTCTATGTGCAGGGTAGGGGGAACATTCTTTCAAAAGTCGATTTCGGTAATATGGCGAGAATCGAAGAATTGTTCCAGCTCTTCGAGGAAAAAGACCGGCTTGTCCAGATACTGAACGAATGTCTGCCGAATGATCCGGAAGAGCGGGTTCAGATCATGATCGGGTCTGAGCTCGGCGCGCCGTGCATGGAGGGTTTGACTGTCATTACGTCTCCCTATGGGCGGAGAGACGGTACCGCAGGTGTTCTGGGAATTATCGGCCCCACCCGGATGGAGTACCGCACGGGAATCTCAGTCGTTGGCTACGTCGCGGACGTTTTCGACCGGATGATCAGCGCCTGACCCGTCTCCTATCTCCATATATTTCAAGGATATTCCCTTTCCACGGTCCTCGCTCGGGCCTCCGGACGAGATGTCGGTCCTGTTATAATGGGGACTTGGCCCCGGCACTCATGCCTGTGACCAATAACTGAACGAAGCGAACCAATGAGCGAAGAGATCGAAAATCAAGACTCTCCTTTCGAACCCGAAAGCACCGTCGAGGCGGATCTTGAGAGCCGTCGGACCGAGCTGGATCCCCTCGCACTCTCCCGGAGTGTTGAGGAACTGACGTCTGAACGAGACGATTTCAAAGACCGGTTGCTTCGGAAGCAGGCGGAGTTTGAAAACTTCAAGAAGCGGACCGATAGGGAGCGCACGGAATTCGTCAAGTATGCGTCGGCCGAATTGATGCGTGAAGTGTTGAATGTTCTGGATTCGTTCGAACTTGCACTGAACGATGCGGGCTCGGGTGGTGGAGAGGCGCAGAGTGTCCGGCAGGGCTTTGAAATGATCTATAAACAGTTGTTGGACAGTTTGACCCGTTTTGGTCTGGAGGTCATCGAGGCAAAGGGGCATCCGTTCGACCCTAATGTCCATGAGGCAGTTACGACCGCACCATCCAGTGAGGCGGAGGGAACGGTTCTCGAGGAGTTGCGGCGAGGGTATCGGTTGCACGGCAAGCTGCTCAGACCGGCTATGGTAACGGTGGCGGCTCCGGCCGGTGACGAACCCGGTATGAGCAGCAGCGGGTGAAGCCATTGATGTCTTTGAGCATGAGGATCTTCTGCGGTGAGTTCTAAGCGCGACTACTACGAAGTTATAGGCGTGGGGCGAGAAGCCTCCGAGCAGGACATCAAGAGCGCCTACCGAAAACTGGCGCTGGAACACCATCCGGACAGAAATCCTGGAGACCAGGAGGCGGAAGAGCGGTTCAAAGAAGCGGCTGAAGCCTATTCCGTACTGGGCGATCCTGAAAAACGTGGGCGATACGATCGTTTCGGACATGCGGGTGTTGGGGGCGCCGCTGGGCCTGGAGCTGGTGGATTCGACCCCGGCGTTTTTTCTGATTTCAGCGACATTCTCGGAGATCTTTTTGGTTTTGGAGACATGTTCGGTGGTTCGGGCCGGCGTGGCAGCCGTGCGGCCAACCGTGGTGCAGACCTCCGCTACGATCTGGAATTGAGTTTTGAAGAGGCGGCTTTCGGCAAGAAAACCCGAATCAAGGTGCCCCGCCACGAAGCGTGTTCTGAGTGTGACGGTGCAGGCGTCCCCAAGGGGAGTGGCCCCACAACATGCCCGACCTGCGACGGCTATGGCCAGGTCCGTTATCAGCAAGGGTTTTTTTCCATCACCCGGACCTGTGGTCAGTGCCAGGGTAGTGGTCAGGTTATCAAGGACCCCTGCAAGAAGTGCCATGGAGAAGGGCGCGTCGTTAAAGAGAAGACTCTCGAACTGAAGATACCTGCGGGTGTCGATTCCGGTTCGCGATTGAGAGTCGCCAGTGAGGGCGACGCCGGCCATCGAGGCGGCCCCCAGGGAGACCTCTACGTCCTGATCAACGTAGCCGAGCACGAGTTTTTCGAGCGCCGCGAAGACGATCTTTTCTGCCATATTCCGATTTCTTTTTCCCAGGCAGCTCTCGGCACCGAGATCTCTGTGCCGACCCTCGACGGCGAAGAGCCGCTCAAGATCCCCTCCGGCACCCAGCCTGACAGCGTATTTCGTATTCGAGGCTCGGGCATTGCCAGAACGAATGGGCGGGGTCGTGGAGACCTTTATGTCAACATAAACGTTCGTGTTCCCACAAAACTGACTCGCGACCAGCGGGATATTGTTTCAAAGCTGGCCGAAACGGAAGAAACCGAGAATCAGCCCATTCAGAAGAAGATTCTGGAAAAGGTAAAAAAATCTTCGGCTAACTAGGGCGTGTTAACACTAATGAGCATGAATGTTTTATAATTAGGCATGGAGATCACACAGGAGCAGTATTGTCGCATCGAGCCGGAACTGCCGCGTCAGCGGGGCAACGTCAGTCTTTCAAACCTGACGGTCTTGAACGCCATTTTGTATGTGGCTGAGCAGGGCTGCAAGTGGCGCGGTCTGCCCAAGCGCTTTGGCAACTGGCACACCATCTACACCCGGATGAACCGCTGGTCCAAGAACGGGGTGCTCGACGCCGTCTTCGAAAAACTCCAGCGCGAGCAACTGGTGCGCATCCGGGTGGAAGCCGTTTCGATGGACTCGACCATTGTGAAGGTGCATCCCGACGGCACGGGAGCGTTAAAAAAAACGGTCCGCAAGCGATCGGCAAATCCCGCGGTGGATGGACCACCAAGATTCATCTGGTTGCCGCGAATGCTCGAACGGCGATAACGTTTGCGCTCTCGCCCGGCCAAGCGCACGACGCCCCGCAGGGCCGCGATCTGCTCGCCGGCCTGGGGCCGTTGCCCGCGCCGCTGCCGCTGCTGATGGACCGTGCCTACCAGGACGACCAGACCCGCCAATTGGCTCTGGATTTTGGGTGGATTCCCGTCGTGCCGCCCAAGCGCAACCGCCTGGAGCCGTGGGAATACGACCGCGTGCTCTACCGCCGCAGGAACGAAGTCGAGAGGCTCTTCCGCCGACTCAAGGGTTTTCGGCGTATCTTCTCCCGTTTCGATAAACTCGACGTCATGTTCCTCGCCTTCCTTCACTTCGCACTCATCGTCGAGGCACTACGTTAGTATTAACACGCCCTAGTGACCTGTACCACCCATCTTGGGACCAGCGTTACGGCCAACCAGCATTGGATTCTAGGAGTCAGCGACGAGGAAATGCTTGGTCATTCGGAGGAGCTGACGACAACGAAGACGATGCCGTTTCGCCGTAACCCTACGGGCCGATGGGGGTTGCGAGCGATATCTTTGTTACGAGCCGTCATTGATGCGAAAACATTAATTTCCGTCTCGCGCCGCGATCTCGTCCCCAAGACCCATCGGCGCTGGTCCCAATATGGGTGGTACAGGCCACTAGCCCTCAGCCGATAGCCAATAGCTGAGGGTTGAATGCTCTGATGTCCTGGCTAACCATCAGCATCCAGACCCCTATCGAACTCAAAGATGCGATCGTCGGCGAGTTTTCACAGGACGGCATCCTCGGTGTGTGGGAAAAACCCACAGCAGAACCGGACCAGATCGAACTCGTCCTCTATTTTGATGAAGCCCGGACGCCTCCCCTTGTTGGGGCCCGCGTCAGTCGTGTATTCGAGCGTAACGGTTACCGTTCCGAAGAAGCGATCCTGGGCAGGGAGCAGCACCAGGACTGGACTAAAGAGTGGCGCAAGGGTTATACGAGTTTTGCCGTAGGAACGCGTTTTCAGGTGGTGCCCAGCTGGGAGAAGGCAGACGATGTGGGTTCTCGGCGAATCGAGTTGGGCATCGATCCAGGCCTTGCCTTTGGAACCGGGACTCACGAAACGACTCAGTTGATGCTGACGTTGCTCGAAGAAATCGAAACGAGCGAAGGCCCGGTCCTTGATCTGGGAACAGGGTCCGGGATTTTGACCATTGCGGCCGCAAAGTTGGGTTTCAAGGTCGCTGTAGGTTGTGACCTGGACCGGGATGCCACACAGGTGGCCAGAGCAAACCTCCGTCGGAACGGGGTTCGTGTGCGTCTGTTCGTTGGCAGCGCGGACAGCCTTCGCTCTGGCTCGGTCAGGCTGGTTTTGGCGAATCTCACAAGCGACGTCCTGCACAATCTGCTAGGGGAGATCAGACGCGTTCTCCTGCCCGGTGGTTTGGCTCTTCTTTCCGGGGTCCTGGAGTCTCAGCTTGTGGCACTCCGGGCAACGCTTGAGGTCGAGGGATTTGAAATTGAAAGTAAGGCCGAGCAGGGTGAATGGGTCGCGATGAAGGTTAGACGTCATGGCGATTAAGTCCGTATATTGGCCGGATCCTCGGATCAAAGACGATCTCCTTTCTGTCACTGGCGAAGAGCATAAGCATCTCAAGGTATCCCGCGCCGAAGTAGGTGAAAGCGTTGAGGTGTTCGATGGTGAGGGTCGAGTCTGGGATGGACGGTTCGAAGAGCTGAAGCGCAACGCAACCGAAATCAGGATTCATGACCAGCGCATGGTGCCTCCACCAGAGGTAGAGATTATTCTGGCCCAGGCCTTGATCAAGAACACCGCTTTCGAGTGGGTGTTGGAAAAAGCCGTGGAAATAGGCGTAACGCGGATCATACCGTTTCGTGCCAAACGCTCAAACGCTTCCGGGACTGGTCGCCAGCAGCGCTGGCAGCGCATCATCGTGGAGGCCGCGAAACAATCCAAGCACTACCACCTGGTGCGGCTGGATACTGTTACCGATACCGAACATGCGCTCGCGGTGGATGCGCCCTCGAAGATTCTGTTTGCTCTTGAGAGTGGGGGTTCGTTAGAGTCGGCACTTCGAGCAGCCCCGGTCCTGTACGTGATCGGACCCGAAGGAGGCTGGGACTCTGAGGAACTGGAGGTTTGCCGGGCAGAGGGTTTCGCCGAAGTTCGTCTGGGTTCCCATATCATGCGTGCCGAGACAGCGGCCCTCGTCGCCGGGGGCCTGATCGCTCATCATCTGGGGGTTTTGTAGCATTGGATTCTACTAAAAGCGTCCCGACAGCGTTCTTTCTGATGGTCTGTGTCGTCGTCGTTCCCGTCAGTGCGTTTGCGCAGCAAAGGCCGCTTCTGACCGAGGATCCGCGTTTGATACCCGAGGGCCAAATGGTTCTTGAGACCGGCTTTGGTTATTCCGATCGAGCCCGTTTTCCGGTATCGGGCCTGGGGGGAGACCAACTGTCTGTGTTAACGGGTGGGGTGCACTTCGGTCTCGGTTCGCGTGCCGAGTTCCAGATCACCGGAACGCTGCATAACTTCTTGTGGATCGACGAAGGAGGGACAGGACGACGCAACGACTGGGGTGACGGAGTGATTGCGACTAAGATCGCGCTTCTGACCGAGTCCGGAGCCCGTCCGGATCTCACTTTTCAACCGTCGATTGTCTTGCCGAATGCCAGTAACGAAAGCGGCTTGGGAACAGACAGCACGCATTTTTTTGGGAAGGTCCTGATCGGTAAATCGGTTGGACCGGCGTATGTTTTTGGCAACATCGGCCTGGGTATCCTCGACGATGCGGTTCGGGCGGCCGCGCAACAGGACGTCCTGCTGTACGGTCTGGCAGCTATCGTCCCCGTAACTGGCAGCGCGAGTCTTGCTTTCGAGGTCAACGGCCTGGAAAACTTTCAGTCGTTTCCTACCCTCGGTGGCGAGGACCGGGGAGAGGTCCGGATCGGAGTCCAGTGGCAGGCGTTGGGCTTGGAATGGGACATCGCGGGCACCGCAGGGCTGACGGACCTAGACCATCGTGTCGGCGTCGTCTTTGGATTTACCGACCGCTTCACGCTTTGGCAATAGAGGGAGATAAAAGTGGGGACAGGTCACTCTTTTTACCGAAAGAGAGGACGCATGACCCTCTACAGAAGCAAAAAGAGTGACCTGGCCCCACTTTTAATTCATCTCTGCTACCGATTCATTCGGGAATCCTCTAAAATAATCTAGCCGGTTCGGCACCGTCACGAAGGTCAATCGAATGGAAATAGAACAGCCACCGCTCGGGGCGACACCGCCCCCACAGGACCCGATCGAACCCAATAAGTCCAGTCTTTTGAGTGAGATACAGGGGTGGGCACGCGACGTGTTTTTCGCGATCGGTGCGGCGATTATCATCGTCGTGTTCTTCTATCAGCCCGTCAAGGTCGAGGGAACGAGCATGCTCCCGGAGTTGGTGGATCAGGAGCGGATATTCGTCAACAAGTTCCTCTACAGGATTGACCAGATCCAGCGCGGCGACATCGTTGTTTTCTGGTATCCGCTCGATCCCACCAAGTCATATATCAAGCGTGTTGTCGGTCTGCCGGGCGATGTCGTTGACGTCGAAGAGGGCAATGTCCTCGTGAATGGGGAAATATTTGACGAGGACTACGTGCCGGTCAATTTCTTCGATCGTCGAAGTTACTCACCGGTCTATGTCGAACCCGGTCACTACTACGTCCTGGGCGATCATCGCAATCAATCCAACGACAGCCGTATGTGGGGTCTCGTCCCCGAACAGAATATCTACGGCAAAGCAGTTTTCCGATACTGGCCAGTGAATAAGATGGGTTCCATCGATTAATGAAAGCGACATTGCTTCTCGAAGACGGACGCGTGTTCCGTGGTGAAGGGCATGGGTTCAAAGGAGAAGCTGTAGGGGAAATCGTTTTCAATACGTCGATGTCGGGCTACCAGGAAATCCTGACGGATCCGTCCTATGCCGGGCAGATCGTCACCATGACCTACCCTCTGATCGGAAACACCGGCGTCAATTCCGAAGACGTCGAGTCGGGCGGACCTTTTTTAGAAGCTTTTGTTGTGCGCCGGATGACGCCCCATCCCAGCAATTGGAGGATGTCGGAGTCGCTGGACGAGTACCTCGAACGTCATAAGATTCCTGCCATTTCTGATATTGACACGCGGGCCCTGGTGCGCCACATTCGAAGCCGCGGAGCGATGCGAGCGATTGTGTCCCTGGTCGACCAGGACGCCGAATCGCTGGGGGCCAAGGTCAAGGACTCGCCCGAAATGATCGGGCGTGATCTGGCCAGCGTCGTGACGACGAGGGAACGCTATGACGCCCAGAGAGAATCGATAGATTTTGTCGAGTTTTCAGATCTGGGGGACGGCGTGTCCGGAGCCCCGGCCCCCTGGCATGTCGTGGCATATGATTTTGGAATCAAGACCAACATCCTGCGTGATCTAACCCATCACGGCGCTCGGGTAACCGTGGTCCCGTCCACAACGAGTGCCGCCGAAGTTCTCGATCTTGACCCGGACGGCATATTCCTTTCAAACGGACCCGGCGATCCGGGAGCTGTGGGCTACGCCGTTAGCAATGTTCGTGAACTGATCACCAAGAAGCCTGTTTTCGGGATATGCCTGGGCCATCAGATCATGGCCCTGGCGCTGGGGGCGCGGACGTTCAAATTGCCTTTCGGGCACCATGGCGGCAACCAGCCCGTGATGCATATCGATAGTGGCCGTGTCGAGATCACGGCGCAGAATCACGGCTTTGCCGTGGATCCGGAGAGCCTCAACGACGACGAAATCCGGATCACACATCTGAATCTCAACGATCAAACCGTCGAGGGTTTCGAGCACCGAAAGCTGCCCGTGTTCAGCGTGCAATATCATCCGGAGGCCTCTCCCGGCCCACACGACTCCTATTATCTGTTCCGCAAGTTTTTCGACAACATCCGCGATGCCAAAGCGCAGTGACATCTCCAAGATCCTGATCATCGGGTCAGGCCCGATCGTGATCGGACAAGCGTGTGAGTTCGACTACTCCGGAACGCAGGCCTGCAAGGCGTTGCGCGAGGAAGGTTACGAGATCGTCCTTGTGAATTCGAATCCTGCGACGATCATGACGGACCCTGAACTGGCTGACCGTACGTATGTCGAGCCGTTGACCACGGAATTCCTGAGCCAGATAATCGCTCGAGAAAAACCTGACGCCCTGTTGCCCACCGTCGGTGGCCAGACGGCTCTTAACCTTGCTGTCGATCTGGCGGAAGCCGGCGTTCTCGAAAAGCACAACGTGGAGATGATCGGCGCCAAGCTCATGGCGGTCAAGCTGGCCGAAGACCGTCTGCTCTTCAAGGAAGCGATGAAGGAAATCGGTCTCGAGACACCCGAGAGCGCTGTTGTCGGCAACATGCGGGAGGCGGAACGCATCATCGAGCAGATCGGTTTCCCTGCGGTAATTCGGCCTTCGTTTACTCTGGGCGGCATCGGCGGCGGTGTGGCTTTTAACAGCGAGGAATACCAGGAAACTGTACAGCGAGGCCTCGATTTAAGCCCAGTGCATCAGGTGTTGATCGAACAGTCGGTAATCGGATGGAAGGAATACGAACTGGAGGTGATGCGTGACCTTCAGGACAATGTCGTCATCATCTGCTCGATTGAAAATTTTGATCCGATGGGAGTGCATACGGGTGATTCGATCACGGTCGCGCCCGCTCAGACCTTGACGGACAGGGAATACCAGCGCATGCGGGATGCTGCCGTTGCGGTCATCCGCAAGGTGGGAGTGGAGACGGGAGGTTCGAATATCCAGTTTGCTGTGAATCCGGACGACGGGCGGCTGGTCGTCATTGAGATGAACCCGCGTGTCTCACGCAGCTCCGCCCTGGCTTCCAAAGCCACCGGCTTCCCGATTGCCAAGATCGCGGCAAAGCTCGCCATCGGGTACACGCTGGACGAGATCCCGAACGATATTACAAAGAAGACTCCAGCGTCCTTCGAACCCATGCTGGATTACGTGGTCGCGAAGATCCCCAAGTGGGCTTTCGAGAAATTCAAAGACGCTGAACCGGTGCTGGGTACGCAGATGAAATCGGTCGGCGAAGTGATGGCGATCGGACGGACGTTCAAGGAAGCCATGCTCAAAGGCATCCGATCACTCGAGACAGGAAGGCATCCCGGATCCGAAAAGATCGACACAGAGCGCATCCGGCAGAATCTCACGACACCGAATCCAGATCGATTTAACTACCTGATGTACGCTCTGTCGGATGGGATGTCGGTCGAAAAAATTGCCGAGATCACGGGAATAGACCCATGGTTCCTGAACGAGTTAAGAGAAGTGGTCGATCTGGCCTCGCGCGTCCAAAACGAAGATACGCTCGATGCTGGCCTGTTGCTCGAAGCAAAACGCAGCGGGTTCTCTGACCACCGTATTGCTTCGCTGCGATCGACCGACGTATCGGAAGTTGCCAAGGCTCGCCAGAAGCTTTCCGTGAAACCGGTCTATAAGAGGGTCGATACGTGTGCTGCGGAATTCGAATCCTTTACACCTTACCTCTATTCCACATACGAGACCGAATCCGAAGCCGATCCCACGGACGCGAAGAAAATCATGATCCTCGGCAGCGGGCCGAACCGGATTGGTCAGGGTATCGAGTTTGACTACTGTTGCTGTCACGCGTCATTCGCTCTCAAGGACGCGGGTTACGAGACCATCATGGTCAACTGTAATCCGGAGACTGTGTCCACGGACTACGACACGTCGGATCGCCTCTATTTCGAACCACTGACACTAGAAGACGTGCTTCATATCGTCGAGGCAGAAAAACCCGCGGGTGTCATTGTTCAGTTTGGAGGGCAGACACCCCTAAATCTTGCCCTCGACTTGCACGATGCCGGCGTTCCCATCGTGGGTACGTCGCCTCAATCGATCGATCTGGCTGAAGACAGGAAACGTTTCGGCAGTCTCCTGACCAAGCTGAATATCCCCCAGCCTCCAAACGGTACCGCCGTGTCTTTGGAACAGGCGCGCGTAGTTGCCGAGGACATAGGCTATCCGGTACTCGTGAGACCGTCCTACGTGTTGGGTGGGCGCGCGATGGTGATCGCTTACGATGAACGCGCCCTGGACTCCTACATGAGCGAAGCCGTGGAAGTGTCGAGGGAGCGGCCGATTCTGATCGACCGGTTCCTTGAAGACGCGATGGAGATCGACGTCGATGCCCTCTCTGACGGCAAACGTGTCGTCATCGGAGGCATCATGGAGCATATCGAAGAAGCCGGCGTCCATTCCGGCGACAGTTCATGCGTCCTGCCGACGTATCAACTGAGCGAGGCCCACCGGGAGACGATCCGGACCCACACTGTTGCACTCGCACTCGCGCTGGATGTCGTGGGGTTGATGAACATTCAGTTCGCTGTTCAGGGAGACGAGGTGTATGTATTGGAGGTCAATCCGCGTGCCTCGCGCACGGTTCCGTTCGTCAGCAAAGCAACCGGAGTGCCTCTGGCAAAAGTCGCTGTCCGGATCATGTTGGGCGAGAGCCTGGACGAATTCAACCTGCCCGACGAACTGTCTGTCCCCAAATATTTCGTCAAGTCGCCCGTTTTTCCTTTCGTTCGGTTTCCGGGAGCTGATCCCATCCTTGGGCCTGAGATGAAGTCCACCGGCGAGGTGATGGGAATAGACGATTCCTTCGGCAAGGCGTACATCAAGGCCCAGATCAGCGCAGGAACAGTCCTGCCCCGCTCGGGCACGGCGTTCCTGAGCGTCAACCAGCAGGACAAGAGGTTTGTTGCCGACATCGCGGCCCAGTTGCAATCGATGGGGTTCAAGATAATCGCGACGTCGGGAACTGCGAACGTTCTGAAGATGGCCGGAATAGAAGCGTCTCAGATCTACAAGGTGAACGAAGGCCGTCCGCACATCGTTGACCGGATCAAGAGCGGAGAAGTGGATCTGGTCATCAATACGCCGTTGGGCCGGGAGTCTTTCTTCGATGAGAAGGCCATCCGGAGCGCCGCGATGCACTACCGTATTCCATGTATTACAACTTTTTCAGGGGCGTTGGCCGCAGTAAATGGTATTCGCGATCTTCAGAGAGAGTCCTTGTCAGTTTCAAGCTTGCAGGAATATTATTCGCCAGTCGGATCCGCACTGCGGAAGTCGTAAGATCCCACATTCTTCCACCCTCCCTTCCCCGCTCGAGTATCATTTGATTACCTAGGAATTTACCCCTCACGAATTCAGCATTAGTCCGATTTACAGCAGAAACGCCTCAACGCTACATTGACGTTTAGTAAGAGTAGTCCGTGGGTAAAGGAATAATGTGACAAACGTTATTAGGGAGTATTGCGTAGAGCGCAGGCTGTTGCCGGTAAGCGTGCTGTCACTAACCCGGAGGCCACTTTGGTCTGCGGGACGGGTGTTCGGACGCAGATCAGACGCCAGTCTCGCGGGATTCACGCTGTTCGAAGTAATGATCGTTCTGGTAGTCGTGGGCGTGTTACTGATGATCCTTGTCCCGAACGCGAGCCGTGCGATGCAGACCTGGCGGCTCGACGGGAGTGTTTCGATGGTAAGGGGCAAACTCATGGAAGCCCGGATCGATGCGATCAAACGGAACCGCCAGTCGTGGCTGTCGATCAACACCTCCGGACAAGTCCAGGTACAAACTACCGACGACACACCCGCGACAATCGATGTCGGAAATCCGGGTCTTCTCCAGGAATCGGTGAGCTTTCAGTCCGGTGCTCCTGCCGAGGTGCGTTACGACTCGATGGGACGGCCGACCGTGACACGGACGATCGTCATCGAAACCGCAGACCTGCAGAAGTATCTTCGTCATGGGGGTTGTTCTAAACGCTCAGAGTCCCAGCCGTCAGTGGGGATCTCAGTGGGCAGTTGACCACGGTTACCGGACTGGAGGGTCTTGTGTCCAGCATCGCGTCTTCGGCGACCGACTCCTCCGTCAGCATGGAAGACGACGGGGTGCGGAGTCATTCAGCCATGGATGGCTGAATGAACGACGACCAAGACGCGGCGCTCGCCTACCTTAATTAGCGTCGGGCCCGCCGTCCCGCGTGCCGGTTTCCCCACGCAGATCGTGATACCGAGCCCTTAAGGATTACGTCCCCCCACCGTCCTCCCACCCGTTGTAAGATGCTCAGTCCGGGGTCTTTCCTTCATGCCTTTTAACAATTTGCAGGACTTTGTACGGCACCTTGAAGCGAGTGGCAAGCTACGCCGTATTCGAGCCCAGGTCGATCCCGTCCTCGAAGCAGGAGAAATAGCCCAGCGCGTTTTGAGAGAGGGTGGTCCCGCCCTTTTGTTTGAGAACCCCGCAGGTTCCGATTTTCCCCTCTTGATGAACCTGTTTGGGACGATGGACCGAGTCGTGGAAGCGCTGGGGCAGGAGCCCGAAGCTGTTGCTCAGGAACTGCTACGGGCCATGGAAAGCATCAACCCTCCGTCACTGGGGAAACTGTGGGAGTCACGACAGACGCTTCTGAAAGGCTTGCTCGGACAGCCTCGGGCCAGGAGCCAGGCCGCCTCTCAGGAGGTGATTGAAACCCCTGATCTCAATCGGTTGCCCGTCGTGCAGTGCTGGCCACACGACGCGGGCAGATTCATCACTTTTGGGATGGTTCTCACGCGGCACCCTGAAACACGGCGCCGTAACCTCGGTCTGTATCGTATGCAGGTCTTCGATCATGACACGGCCGGTATGCACTGGCAGAGCATGAAGGGGGGCCGCGGGCACTACTGGGAAGCTGAAAGGCGCGGCGAAGACCTCGAAGTCGCCGTTGTCATCGGCTGTAATCCGATCCTCATGATGGCCTCCATACTGCCGCTTCCCGAGGACATCGACGAAGTTGCTTTCGCGGGTTTCCTGCAAGGTCGCGGTATGGCAATGAGCCCGGCGACTTCGATCCACGCCCTGGTCCCCTCAGATGCCGAGTTCGTCCTCGAGGGTGTCGTGCCAGTCGGCGAACGGCGCATGGAAGGCCCATTCGGCGACCACTTTGGACATTACTCGGAGGCTGCCGAGTTTCCGGTGTTCCATGTTCGAACCGTTACCAGGCGGCAGAATCCTGTCTATGTCGCGACCGTGGTGGGTAAGCCTCCCCAGGAAGACAAGTTCATCGGCTTGGCGGCGGGAGAGATGATCGGCCCATTGATAAGGTTAATCAACCCGAACGTTGTCGGAATGCATGCGTACGTCGGTGCTGGTTTTCATAACCTGCTCGTGGTCGCTGTCCAGGAGCGACACCCGCGTGAAGTACTGAAGACTGCGATGTCTCTGCTTGGTACCGGGCAGCTGTCTCTCACCAAAGTGATGATTCTAGTTGGTGCGGATAAAGACCCGTCTGATTTCCGTCAGATCCTGACTGAAGTCTGGCACCGATCCAAATTGGACGATCGTGTCTTGTTGCTCCCCACCGCACCGCTCGACACCCTGGACTTCACATCGTTCAAGATGCACGTCGGTAGCAAACTGGTCATCGATGCGACGGGTCCAGTGCTGCAGCCGGATTCTCCCCAGCTTAGGGACGAACCCGACCGATTTGATCCCCGGATCGAAGGTTGGAAGCTTCTTGACGGAGGGTGGTTGATCGTGGTCGTCCGGGAAGGGGCTAGGGAAGTGCTCGAAACCCTCATCAAGGCCTCGCTGGGTATCGCGTTCATCGTTGCAGTGAGCCCCGACGTTGATCTGGAAGATGACGAGAACCTGCAGTGGGGTATTTTCACGCGCTTCGACCCGGGCCGCGACATGGTATTCGAGAGACAGGAGTTTGTGGGTGCACGCCCTGTGTACGGCGGATGTGTCGGAATCGGTGCTACGTGGAAGGAGGGCTATCCGGCGCCGTTGGAGATGGATGACGATACTGTCAAGCTTGTTGACCGGCGGTGGGGGGAGTATTGGAAGTAAGGGGCACGTGGCTACAGGGCGCTCGGTCGTTCAAGCAGACATCCTGTCTGAACGACTTTCGCCCTCGCGATCTCCTGATCGCGAGTCCTTTCGGGATATGGCGGTAACGTTTTCGCAAGCTTAAGGACCCGTCATCAAGGAAGATGACGGGGTGCGGAGTCATTCAGCCATGGATGGCTGAATGAACGCCGACGCATCCGGAGGGCGGTGCCGGTTCGAGGAAGGGTTATACTGACATCATGGCAAGCAAAGACAAACTGGAAGTCCGATGTACCTGTTGTGAGGCCCTGCTGACGGTAGACGCGGGTTCGGGCGAGGTGCTCTTTACGATACAGCCAGAGAAGAAGTCGATTTCCTTCGAGGATGCCGTCAAGGACGTGAAGAGACAGCAGGAGACGGCTTCAGACAGGTTCGATCAGGCGTTCGAAAAAGAGAAAGGCCGCAAGGACTTGATCGACTTGAAGTTCAAAGAGGCTATGGAGAGGGCGGACGAGCTGGAGATGCCGATTCGGGACATCGACCTCGACTAAAAAAAGGCGTGGATTTCGCGAATCCACACCTTTTGTGCCAACAGCTGACGGGCGATAGCTATCAGCTATCGTCTGCGCCGGGGTCTTTCGCCCCCGCCGCCACCCTCATCGTTACCGCCGCCACTCGCGCCCGCTCCGGATCCGGCCTTTTGCTTCTGGTCCCGAATAACCGCCCTGCGTGAAAGCTTGACCTTGTTGCCTTCCATGGCAATGACCTTCACCTGCAGCTGGTCGCCTTCCTTGAGTTCGTCACGCACTTCACGGATGCGGTGCTCGGCGATTTCCGAGATGTGCAGGAGTCCGTCCGTGCCCTGGAAAATCTCCACGAAAGCCCCGAAGTCCACGATCCTCACCACTTTGCCGAGGTAAGTCTTCCCGACCTCGGGGACAGCCGTCAGATCTTCGATGATTCCGATGGCTTGTTCCGCCGACGGACCGTCTGAGGACGCCACGTTGACTGTCCCGTCATCGTTGACATCGATCTTGACACCGGTTCGCTCTACGATCGAGCGGATCATTTTGCCGCCCGGTCCAATCACGTCCCGGATCTTATCGACAGGTATCTTGATCGTGTGGATCCGTGGTGCGTACTGAGAGATGTCTGCCTTGTGAGCGGAAATCGCCTCGTCCATCTTGTCCAGGATGTGCATCCGGCCTCGATTAGCCTGTTCCATTGCCTTGGACATGATCTCGAATGTTACGTTGGTGATCTTGATGTCCATCTGGAGGGCCGTGATGCCGTCGCGCGTTCCCGCGACCTTGAAATCCATGTCGCCGTAGTGATCTTCGGCGCCCGCGATGTCGCTGAGAACCGCATATTTGTCGTTTTCAGACACCAGTCCCATCGCGACTCCTGCGACGGGCCGCTTGATGGGCACACCGGCCTCCATCAGCGACAGGCTGGCACCGCAAACCGTTGCCATGGACGAAGACCCGTTGGATTCGAGAATGTCGGATACAACGCGGATGGTGTAAGGAAAATCGTCTTCTTTCGGGACCATCGGCAAGATGGCTCGTTCGGCCAGGTTGCCATGTCCGGTTTCGCGACGACTCGTTCCCATCAATCGCCGAACCTCGCCGACTGAAAACGGCGGGAAATTGTAATGCATCAGGAACCGCTTGAACGATTCACCCTCCAACTTGTCCATTCTCTGAGCATCGTCCGAGGTTCCCAGCGTTGTAGTCACCAGTGCCTGGGTTTCTCCGCGGGTGAAAATCGCGGAACCGTGGGTGCGCGGCAGAACGCCTCCTTCAATCCAGATAGGACGGATCTCGTCGGTTGCCCGGCGATCAGGCCGTGTGTCTTCGTGGAGAATCTGGTCCCTGAAAATTTTCTCTTTGAGTTCACTGAAGGCCCGTTTTGCGTCTTTCAGGGTTTCTTCTTCAGCCTCCTCGCCGAAGCTTTCTGCGACTTTGGCCTTGGCATTGTCCACCTTCGCGTAGCTGGTGAGCTTGTCGTACTTCTGAGTGTTGAGTGCGTCTTCGAGTTCTTCACGGATCAGATTTTCGACTTTGCTTCGAATGTCTGTATCCATCTCTGGCAACTGGAACTCGAACTTCTCAGGCCGGATCTTGTCGTAGAGTTCCTTTTCCATTTCGACGATCTGTTTGACCACATCGTGTCCAACCGATATCGCTTCGATCATCACTTCTTCAGAAATTTCGTCCGCTCCGGCCTCGACCATCGTCACTCCATCCTCAGTGCCGGCAACGATCAAGTTTAAAGTGCTTTCTTCCAGTTCGGCGTAGGTTGGGTTCACCACAAATGTGCCTTCGATCAACCCGACGCGGACGGCGGCGATTGGCTCCGTAAATGGCAGCACCGAAAGGTACAGCGCCGTCGATGCGCCCACGATACTCAATGGTGACGGGTCGTTAACGGTGTCAGCCGATAGCACATTCGCAATGACCTGTGTTTCGTTTCGATAGCCTTCGGGAAACAGCGGCCGGATCGGCCTGTCGATCATGCGACTGCTGAGCACCTCGCGTTCTGAAGGTCTGCCTTCGCGTTTGAAAAAGCCTCCGGGAATCTTTCCGGCTGCATAGAAGTTTTCTCTGTGGTCGCAGGTGAGCGGAAAGAAGTGTGCATTGACACTGGCTTCTTTGGCTCCGCACGCGGTGACCAGTACGTGCGTGTCTCCATAACGGATGTAGGCCGCACCATCGGCCTGAGTGGCCAGCTTTCCTGTTTCTATAGACAACTCCAGGTTGCCTATCATTCGACTTACTTTGTGTACGTTCATAGTTGTTTCATCTATCCTTTATTCGGCGCTGACTGAAGGATGCGGCGAACCACGGCGGACGGTTCCTTTCTGAGGACCGCTGACTTTACTCCCAAAAACGTTTTGGGGCGTCAATTTCCATTGGGTTGGACTGATCGATCGGAGTTCTTGGACAGGATCTGGCCCGGCTACTTGCGCACGCGTATCCCAAGCTTCTGAACAACCTCTTTATAACGACCCAATTCGTGTCGTTTGAGGTATTCGAGCAAGCGACGCCGGTGGCCAACAAGTTTCAGCAGCCCGCGACGTGAGGCATGATCCTTCTTGTGCGTCTTGAAATGCTCAGTCAGGTAAGAAATTCTTTCACTGAGTATCGCGATTTGAACTTCCGGCGACCCCGTATCCGAAGGATGGATCCGATATTGGTCGATGATCGAGCCTTTGGATTCCGTTGTCAGAGCCATTCTCTACTTATATTCTCCCTCAAAATTTAGAGATTTAGAGTAACACAACTCGGGGGTGCGCCCAACCCCTTTCAACCGTGGCAATAGCCATAAGTTGGCCTTTTTTGTTGAAGATGCGGAGAGGTGACGTCTCCTGCTCGGTCGGGACCGCCTGTCCGTGCCGGAGTTGATTTTCCTGCTCCGGTTCGATTTCAATCCGGGCTAGCGCGTCCATCAGTTGCTCGGGAGGAATGACCTTGTCCCACGAGGCGTCCTCGGGCGAAATTGCCTGCTCGAGGCCGAACTCTCCCGCGCGCGTCCGCCGAAGAGAGAAGAGGTGGCCACCTGTTCCCAGACTTTCACCAAGATCCCGGGCCAGGCTTCTGATATAGGTGCCGGCTGAGCAGACGACCCGGAAATCGATCAGCGGTGCTTCGAAACTGACGAGATCGAACGACTGAATCTCTACCGTTACAGGTTCCAGTTCGAGGGGGACGCCCCTGCGTGCTAGTTTGTAAGCTTTGACACCGTCGATTCTTTTTGCGGAATAAGCAGGAGGAACCTGCGCGATCCTGCCTGTGAGGGATGACATTGCTTTTTCGAGAGTCTCCCTGCTGACATTGACGGGACTGGATTCTCCCAGTCGTTCACCCTCGAGGTCGCAGGTGGTTGTTGACCAGCCCAGACGGATCTCGCCGGTGTATTCCTTGGGCGAAGAGGGGATGAACCGAGCCAGGCGGGTCGCCTTGCCCAGAGTCAGGGGAAGCACTCCGGTGGCTGCCGGATCCAGCGTTCCCAGATGTCCGACCCGGCGGGTGTCCAGCCGCTTCCGAATGCGGCTTACGACGTCGTGGGAGGTCAACCCTCCCGGCTTATCAATGACGAGTACACCGTTCAACTACTTTTTAGGTCGGAGCTAAGATCCGAAGACGTAGCGTCCGAGTCCATTTCGTTCTGGATCGAGGAGACGACCTGTTGCCGGACAGTGTCCAGTGAACCCACCATTTGACACCCTGCAGCTTTGCGGTGTCCGCCCCCACCATACTCGGAGGCAACTCTGGATACGTCGACTTCGCTCTTCGACCGCATGCTGACACGAAACGATCCGTCCACCAATTCGCGGAGAAACACCGAGACATCGACGCCGTCAATCGTCAGCGGATAGTTGACCAATCCTTCGACGTCGTCCTCGCCGTCTGCTATTTTCCAGTCGTCCTGCCACAAAACGGTCGAGACGATTCTTCCGCTGGAATCAAACTCCATTGCGTTCAGAATTTTCCCCATGGACTGCACTTTCTGGATTGGATTCGAGTGGAAGACTTTCATGGCGATGTCGGAAACTTCTACGCCATGGTCCGCCAGCTCAGCGGCCAATCGGAACGTGTCGCCGGTTGTCGATGAAAACTGGAACGACCCTGTATCTGTCAGCACGGCTACGTATATGTTCGTTGCGATCTGTTGCGTCATACCCACACCCAGAGCTTTCATGAGGCGATAGATCATCTGGCCAACAGCGCAAGCGGAGGGGTCAATCCAACTTACGCTTCCGAATGGTTTTGTGGAATGGTGATGGTCGATGTTAACGATGAAGCCCGGCTCCAATCCCGAGATTCCCGGGCGGTTGATATTGCCGCACTCGAGAACGAACGTTACTTCGTGGGGCTGTTCCGCCTGATTCGCTACTCGAACCCGGTCGGCGCCGGGCAGGGAAACGTAGCGGGAGGGTACCGGATCCCGACTCAGGATTTCGACCTTCTTTCCGAGCGCTTCCAGGATCAAGGAGAGAGCGAGTTGGGAACCCAGGGAATCGCCGTCCGGACGCACGTGACTGACGACAAGAAAGTCCGTGTGCGACTGGATGGTTTCAACGACTTTCTGAATCATTGTTCCTCAGAATGAAGCTGGGCCAGAAGTTCTTCGATTCTTGTTTCGTTTTCGAACGATTCATCGTAGTCGAAGGTCAACTCCGGCGTCCTCTTCAGGTGTGGCAATCGGTGGCTGAGCTGTTTTCGAAGGAAGCTCTTCGCTGAATTAAGGCCTTTTAGCGCGGTCTCGCGTTTGCCCTCACCCGCCAGGGTACTGATGTAAATGCGGGCGTATCTCATGTCACTGGAGACCCGGACGTGCGTCACGGCCACCATAGCCATACGTGGGTCGTCGATTTCGCCCTCGATCAGCGTTCCGAGTTCGGCTCGAAGTTGCTGGGCCAGGCGGTCCAATCTCTTTTTTTCAGCCATTACAGAAGCTCGATATTCCCGTTTACGGTACAGTCGGGCAATATCCGTTCAACCTCGTCGAGAGCAAGGTTCAACTGTTGCTCAAGGTAACCGGCGTCCGGTCCGATGCTCACGATCCCCACCCTGGACCTCTGCCAGAGGTCCTGATGGTCCAACTCAGAAACAGAAACGTTGAACTTCTTCCGTAACCGGTCCTTCAAGCTCCGCAAGGCCATTCGTTTCTCTTTCAGAGAATGTGCGTAGGGGATATGGACGTCGAGTTGGAGCAGCCCGATGTGCATGAGAAGAAGTGACGAGTCGCGCTCGAAAAACCCCGGCTTGTCACCCGTCGCCAGCGGGGCAACAGTCGTTAAACGCCTATCTCGGCGGCGACTTGCTCCGTGACGAAGGCTTCGATGACGTCTCCGACCTTGACATCGTTATACCCGGCCAACCCAATGCCGCACTCGAAGCCGGAACGGACCTCTGAGGCGTCCTCTTTGAATCGTTTAAGCGATCCGATCTTGCCTTCGTAAATGACGACGTTGTCCCTTAGCAGACGGACCTGCGCGTTACGTGATATCCGGCCATCTGTAATGTAGCAACCGGCGATCGTTCCCACCTTCGGAACGCGGAACGTATCGCGAACCTCCGCTGTCCCCATGTACGTTTCTTTTGTAATCGGGTCCAGAACACCCGCCATCGCCTGCTTCATCTCGTCCACTACGTTGTAGATGACAGTGTGCAGACGTATGTCCACATGTTCCCGGTCTGCGATCTCGGCGGCCTTCTTTTCGGGGCGTACATTGAAGCCGACGATAATTGCGTCCGAAGTTGCGGCCAGCAGCACGTCGTACTCCGTGATAGCTCCGACAGCGGCGTGGATGATCCGGACCTTCACCTTTTCGGTTTCGAGCTTGTTCAGCATTTGGGTCAGGACTTCGGTCGATCCCTGAACATCGCCCTTCAGTACGATCGGGACTTCCTTGACCTCTCCCTTTTCCATGCGGAGGTGCAACTGATCCAAAGTCAGCCGGGACTTCTTTGCCAGCTCCGTTTCGCGTAATCGCTCTTGACGGAACTGCGATATCTGGCGTGCCTTCGTGTCGTCCTCGATCACTTGAAAGGAGTCCCCGGCCATCGGAAGTCCCTGAAGGCCAAGAACCTCGACAGGCACAGACGGGCCGGCAGCATCTACCTGTGCTCCGTTTTCGTCATACATGGCACGTACTTTGCCGTACACTGCGCCCACGATAAAGTTGTCTCCAATCTTCAGTGTGCCGTTTTGCACCAGCATGGTCGCAACGTTTCCACGTCCTTTGTCCAGCTTGGCTTCGAGGACCGTTCCCATCGCAGGGAAATCCGGATCGCCTTTGAGTTGACGCATGTCGGCAACAAGCAGGACCATTTCCAGCAGAAGATCCAGATTGGTCTTTTGCTTTGCTGACACCTCCACCATGACGGTGTCGCCACCCCAGTCCTCAGCCAGAAGTTCCTTTTCAGCAAGCTCGCGCTTGACCTTTTCCACGTTGGCGTTCGGAACGTCGATCTTGTTGATCGCAACCAGCAACGGAACTTTGGCCGCCTTCGAATGGGATATCGACTCCAAAGTCTGTGGCATCACGCCATCGTCCGCGGCGACGACCAGAATCACGACGTCGGTGACGGATGCTCCGCGTGCACGCATGAGCGTGAAGGCTTCGTGACCCGGCGTGTCGAGGAAAGTGATCTTCTTCTCGCCGGTCTGAACCTGATATGCCCCGATATGCTGGGTAATCCCGCCGTGTTCGGACTCGGTCACACGGGTCGTTCGGATCGCGTCCAGAAGGGAAGTCTTGCCGTGATCGACGTGTCCCATGATGGTGACCACAGGTGGCCGCACCACCATCTTGTCCGATTCACTCACCTCGACGGCGTCGAGCATGACGCTTTCTTCGAACGTTACGAAATCGGCTTCTGCGTTGAAATCTTTGCAGAGCTGTTGAGCCAGTTCCTTGTCCAGCGTCTGATTGATCGTTGCGAACATGCCGCGGTCCATCAGTTTCTTGATGACGTCTTTGGATCGTGCATCCAACTGTTCCGCCAGTTCCTTGACCGTCAGATTTTCGGTCAACGTGACCCGCCGGAACTCGCGGACCGGTTCCGGTTTCGGTTGTGGCCTCGGGGCCGGCCGTCGATCCACACGTTGCGCACGAGTCGGCCTCGGACGGTCGCGCCGGAGATTTCGCGGGGGTGGTCCAGGACTGCGCCTGGGAGGAACTGTACGTCCCTGTCCGGGACGAACGGGCACGGATCTGCCGCCCCGAGTTGGTGTAGGCCTACGCCCAGGCTCGGGAACCGGCCGGTTCTGTTGCCGCAGTCGTTCCTGCGCCAACTGCTGCATTGTCTTGCGTTCCTCGACCGGACGCTTCGTAGCCGCCGGCTTGCTGGCGGCGGGCGCCTTGGGTTTTCCTCCCTTCTCCGCTGGCTTTTGCTTCTGAACTGGAGTCGTCGCTGGGGGAGGGGTCGCGGCGACGGCCCGAGCGCGCGGAGCTGCCTTGGGTTCTGCCGGGGCTACCACTGGTTCAGGGGGTTTTGCGCTTGCAGCGGGCGCTTCTATGGATTGGACAGGGGGTTCGACAGTCGGTTCGACTGGGGGTGCGACCGGCTTCGGCTTGGTCTTGACGAGTTTAGGTTCGGGTCCTACCTTTTCCGGCTTCTTTTCAGTCGGTTCCGCCTCGGTCGTCGCTGCCTTGCCGGCTTTGGCTTTCGCCTTGGTCTTCCTCTTGGGTTTTTCGATGACGAGAACGCCGAGCGTTTGCTTCAGTTGTTCCGCCATACGGTCTTCGACCGTATTCGAATGTGAAGTGACCGGCGCGCCCAGGTGCTGTAGCTCCCGGATGACTTCGCTATTGTCGCGATTGAGTTCGCGCGCCAGCTGGTAGACTCGCAACTTACCCATGCCGTAGCCTTAACTCCTCGTCTTTAGTAATCCAACCCTACAGAATACCATGTGGCCTTCCTTCTATCATGCGTCTGCGGTGTCCTCAGCCACGCCTGCGACTTCATCGCCGACTGTCTCGGGCGCTCCGCTTTCTTCTACATCTACTGTCTCGTCGGCCTGGGCCGACGCGCCCTCCTCATCGGAAGCAGACTCGGTTTCGAGCGGCTCGACCGTTTCTTCCGGATTTCCTTCTGAATTAGCTTGTGGACCAGCTTCTGGAATGACTTCCGGATTACCTTCCGCGCCGGTCTCCGGAGGGGTTTCCGAAGTGCTCTCCGGGGCAGAGTCTTCTACCTGAGCGTTCGCGGTGTGGCCAGCGTCCCCCTCTTTCTCGGGCTTGCCGAACATGCGTTCCTGTGTCGAACGTTCGAGGTCGTCCTGATAGGTCGGCATGGTGGCGTAGTATTCGGACAATTCATCCCGGATTCTATCGATGGTTTTCCCCCCGATTCCCGGGACAGCTTCCAGATCTTCGGGTGCCAGATCAGCCAGCTGTTCGACCGTCGTGATATCTGCCGAAGTCAGTTTGCTGATAATGCTCGGGGTCAAACCCTCAATGGAAGTCAACGGCGTGGCGGCCTGCATGCGCCCGATCTGGTCTTCGACTTCAGCGCGTTTCTCAGCTTCGCTCTTGATGTCAATTCGCCATCCTATAAGCTTTGAGGCCAGTCGCACGTTCTGACCCTTTTTGCCGATCGCGAGTGAAAGCTGACTGTCTTCGACCACGATCTCCATCACCCGTTCTTGTTCCCGCTCCTCTTCGGACTCTTCGATTTCCGGAGCGTCCAGAATAGAAACACGGCTGACCTGGGCCGGACTGATGGCATTAGTTGCGAACGTTACGGTGTCGTCGGACCATTGGATAATGTCAATCTTTTCACCCCTCAATTCACGAATGATAGATTGAACACGACTCCCTTTCATGCCGACGCAGGCGCCGACAGGATCAACGTCCCGTTCTCTGGAAGTCACAGCGATCTTGGTTCGTTCTCCGGCTTCTCGAGCAATGCTTCTTATCTGTACTGTACCGTCGTAGATTTCCGGCACCTCGGTCTGGAAAAGACTTTGAACCAGTGCAGAGTCTCCTCTGGAAACGATGACCTGAGGTCCACGGGTTGTCTTTTCAACCCGAACGATTACGACTCGCATACGGTCACCGGCAGTAAAGCTTTCCAGTCGGGACTGTTCCCGCCTGGGCAGCCGACCCTCGGTTTTTCCCAATTCCACTATGATGTCGCCGTTCTCGAATCGCTTGACGATGCAGTTGACGATTTCTCCCACGTGTTCGTGGTACTCGGCGTAGACGCTTTCTCTTTCGGCTTCGCGTACTTTCTGAAAGATGACCTGTTTGGCCATCTGTGCGGCGATACGGCCGAGTCCTTCAGTCGGTTTCTGGAATTCCAGCTCGTCATCGACCTGCACATCATCCTTGAGCGCCTGGGCCTCTTCCAGAGAGATTTCCAGTATGTCGTCTTCTACGGTGTCGACGACTTTCCTAACCGCGAACACTTCGATTTCGCCGGTCTCCGGATTGATTCGGGATCGAAGTTCTTCATCGGTCTTGAAGTACTTCCTCGAAGCGACCACGATCGCACCTTCGATTGCGTCGATGACGATCTGCGGATCGATCCCCTTTTCCCGGCTTATCTGGTCGATTGTCTGGAACAGCACATTAGACATCGTTACCGACTCCTTGGGCGGCTCATTTCCGAACCCCAGTCAACTTCCAGGCGCGCTTCCCGTATCAAGTCGAGCGGTATTTCCAGCAACTCACCTTTCGGTAGTTCCAGTTGAATGTTCTCCCCCTGGAGCCCCTGAAGGCGGCCTTTAAAAACCTTCTGATTGTGTAGTGGAAATCGAGTCTGGATCTTTGCCAAGTGACCTTCGAACCGCGCGAAGTCATCCCTGCTGACCAACTTGCGATCCAGACCTGGTGAGGAAACTTCCAGCGTGTACGAAAATTGAATTAAATCTTCGACATCGAGAACCGTTCCAACTTGCTCACTGATCAACTCGCAATCGCGGTGCGAAATGCCGTCCTCTCGGTCGATGAAGACTCGGAGGATTCGGTCGCGCCCTGAACCCTTGAGCTCGAGGTCGACCAGTTCAAACCCTTCAGCGACAACGATTTCACCGACAAGCTGACGTATTCGATCCAGCCCAACTCCCATAACAAACAAAAAAGTGGGCTCAGCGGCCCACTTTCGTCTACGAGGAAAGTATAGGTTCGGAGACTAACGAAATCAACCAGTTGTTTCGATGTCCAGACTGTCGGGGGTCAGCGACCGGCTCCGAGCTCGGCCCAATCGCAGGCGCCCGATGGCTGATGGCTGATGGCTGACGACTTTTCCGGTGCCGAACCAACCACCCGGAGCTGTATCCCTAAGACAAGAAATACTTTAGTAGCAAGATTACTGTTGCGCCGACGAACCCGATGGCCGCGTTGTATTCCCGATTGGCGCGATATCGATCCATTGAAAACGATTCGAATACCTTCCAGTTCACCCTGCGCGGAAGAAAGCAGGGCACACTCTGGCGGAACTGCTCGAATTCTGTTCCGAACGAATTGCTGAGGAACGCCTCCTCGTTTCTGATAACAACGGGATAAATCAGAGCGGACGGGACAACGAGAAGGATTCCCCCAACAAGGCTCCCGCTCATGATGGCGAAGCCGACCGCCAACAGAAAGCTTCCGAAATAAAGAGGATTTCGCGTCATACGGTAGGGTCCCTGCTGTGCCAGCGCGTCGTTCTTGTGGATGACGCCTGCGGCCGCTCCGCGGAAGACAATGCCTGCCAGAGCGATAGGGAACCCGATAGCCATGACAATCGTTGCCGGTCTTGCCAGGTAGAAAACGACGACTGCAAGGGCAAAACCGAGTGGAACTCGAACGAGGGCAAGACGCTTGAGCATCAGGGTTGAGCGACGCGGGTGTTTCTGGACCAAGGCGTTTCGAAACTCAGCCGCTTCTTACAGGCTTCATACACTTCATCAACCGAGATTTCTTTGATGCAGTTGAGATGCTCGAGCGGACAGGCGTCTCGTTCGTAGCAAGGCCGGCAGTCCAATCGGCGCTCCACGACGATATCTTCGTGTTTGAAGGGGCCGTTACGATCGCTGCTGGTGGGACCGAAAATCGCAACCACCGGGAGTCCGACCGCGGCCGCAAAATGCATCGGCCCGGTATCTCCTCCGACGAAGAGTCGACTTCGTTCGCACAGTGCGACCAGTTCAGGCAGAGTGGAACTGATCTTGAGGATGTCCCTGCCGGCTACGGCTTCGATCCGGTTGACGAGGTCGTCTTCGCCCGGGCCCCATGTCAGTGCGACAGGTAAGCCGTCATCCATCAATTTTCTCGCCAACGCTCCGAAACGCTCCGGCTCCCAACGTTTCGTGACCCAATTTCCACCGGGATTGATCAGAACGAAATCTTTGGCGTCACCCAGTTTTCGTTCGATAGCGTCTCTGGCGGAAGCGGAGGCTTCCAGGGGCCCGGGCGCATCCCAGTCCGGGGAGATGCCCAGTGGTTTGAGTAGTTCCATCTGCTGATCAATGATATGGACGCGCCGTGGTTTGACCACTTCCGTGTAGAAAAACCGGCTGGCTGATTCCTTAAGAAAATCGCGTTCCCATCCGATCCGGACCGGTGCAGCCGACAGATAGCCGACAAAAGCAGATTTCAACAGTCCCTGGAAATCGATCGTGCAGTCGTAGCCATCTGTGCGAAGCGCCCAGATAAAATCCAGAATTTCCTTCGCACTTCCGATGCCCGGACTGTAACGCCACTGGTAAGTATCGATCGGCACGAGTCGCACACCGATGCCGCTCATCTCTACGACGACCTTGTTTTTCTGTTCTATGAGCCAGTCGATTTCTGCATCGGGAAAATGATCCAGCAGTTGGCGTACCGAGGGCAGGCAGTGAACGATGTCTCCCAGGGAGCCAAACTTGATGACGAGAATGCGTTTGGGTGCGGCTTCGGTGCTTTCGATTGTGTTTACAGGGTCCATGGTCGGGGTCGAAACATCATGAACTTACCATACGGAATAACAACTGACGAGTGACAAGTTGGGGTGTTGCTTCTTAACTGGCAACTATTCAGCATAGTGGCGCACCCCGTGTAGGCTGAACGGCTTCCCATCCGATCATTTTCTTACACTATCGCCTCGGCTCCGCCTCGTTGATCACCCGCACGGAGGAACCGTGCGGGTCCTTTTGAAGAGGACGAAACTGTAGCGGCAATCCCAGTAGGGCCCGCAGTCAGTAGACTGCGGGCGGCGAGGTCGCTCGGTCAGGATGACCGTCTGAGCGACCGCTGCAAGTCTTGGTCTCTCATCAGGCGGATTTGGTTGCTGTGCTTGGTCCGTGTTTGCTCTCTCCCTGTGTCATTCATCGTTCCCCCCATACCGTTCCAGTATCCGGCTCAACGTGTCTTTGGTTGAATGATCCTTCGGATCACCGGCGATACGAACCTGCCCACCGTAAGCCAGGACTTCATCACGTTCGGGAACCGTATCTTCCGTGTAGTCGGTCCCTTTGGCATGGACATCGGGTCGCAGGACGTCAATTACCCTGGAGACATCAAGCTCTCCGAACGTGACGATGTAATCGACGCACTCCAACGCTGACAACAGCGCTATCCGTTCAGTCACGTTGAGTATGGGCCGACCCGGTCCCTTGAGCTGGCCCACGGAGGCATCATCGTTCAGAGCGACGACGAGGGCGTCACCCAGGCTGCGAGCATCTGTGAGATAGCGGACGTGGCCGACGTGGAGAACGTCGAAGCATCCATTGGCCAGGACGACCCGCTGCCCGGACACGAGGGCGGGTAGTTCTTCCAGTTCGCGGAGTTTCATTCGGTGTCGGAGGCGACGGCCCGGGTCAGTTCTTTCCGAGTTACCGTTCGGGTTCCATGCTTCATAACAGCGATTCCTCCAGCGTAGTTGGCCAGGCGTGCGGCATCGTAAAACGCGGCTCCCGTTGATAATGCCAGCGTAAACACGGCAATGACCGTGTCGCCTGCGCCAGTCACGTCTGCGATCTCATCGGTACCGTAGATGGGGATGTGGCTTGTTTTTCGGCCTCGTTCGAACAATGCCATCCCATCTTTCCCCCGGGTTATAAGAAGGGCGTCGTGCTTCAGCCTTCGCAATAGAGTTCGGCCGGCTCGTTCCAGTGTTTTAAGATCGCTCCCAATACTGATCCCGAGCGCTTCTTCGACCTCTGGTTCATTAGGAGTTGCTGCCGTCAGACTCGAGTATTCCGTGATGCGGTACCGGGAGTCGGCGGTTACCGGTACCCGAATGTTCTTAAACTCGTTGCTCACTTCCGGCTGGACCAATCCGTATCCGTAGTCGGAAAGTAATACCGCATCCGCTTTCTTGAGATGGGAGCGGAGCGAGCGGAGCGCTGCCTTCTGCCCCGAACTGTTTCTGATGGGAGTTCCGGTGTCCAGACGCAACACCTGTTGCTGGTACGCATGTGCGGCTCCGGCCAGGATGCGCGTCTTGGTAGGTGTTCGGTAGGATCTCACCTTCCGGATACCACTCGTGTCGATGTTGAGTGAGTTGAAGTAGTCGATTAACTGGCGTCCTTCGTCGTCGTCGCCGACGATTCCAACAGGCACCGGTCTGGCACCGAGTGCCCAGAGATTGTGGACTGCGTTGGCGGCGCCACCGGGCACCATTTGTGTTTCCCGTTGGGACAGAATCAATACCGGGGCTTCTCGCGAAATGCGGGAGATCTCGCCATATACGAAAACGTCGGCGACGAGATCGCCGAAAACGACTACGCGTCGGCCCCCGAACCTATCAATGATTGAGTCGAGCTTCATCTTCCCTTGAGTATGAGTTCTGCGGCCTCGACGAGATCTTCGGCGAAAAGATCGGGCTGAAGTTCTTCATCCTTAAACTGTTCCCGTTCACTTCGGCCATCGCCCGTCATCACAAGTATCGTTTGTGTACCGGCAGCCTTACCAGTTTGAACGTCCAGGTAACGGTCTCCGACCATATAAGAGTTGCCCAGATCGACCTCGAACTCCTTTTGACCTCTGAAAAGCATTCCGGGTCTGGGTTTTCGACACGTGCAGCCGGACTCCGGATGGTGAGGACAGAAGTAGGCGGCGTCCAATCGGGCTCCGTGCCGTCCGATTTCATCCCGAAGCCGTTTGTGCACGCGATGGACCATCCTTTCGCTGAAGTAGCCCCGCTCGACGCCGGATTGATTTGTCGTGAGTATCACGTGCATCCCGGTTTGATTAATCATCCGTATGGCTTCGCCTGTCCACGGAAAGATCCTGTAAAGCGAGACGTCGTACATGTAGCCGATCTCTTCGGAAACCGTGCCGTCCCTGTCCAGAAATACCGCAGGCATCACCTCTTGGGTGTTTGTGCTCATCCTACGAGGCCCTTCCATGGCTCTCCGCAATCCGATCGAGAATGAGATCCCGAAGCTTTTCGAAGTGATGAATTCTAGCGGAGACGCGGAGCGCGAAGAAACCCATGTCGGGAAGACGGACGGCATCCTTTTCGGTAGTGATCGTAGGAAGGTTTTTGAAATCCTCCAGGTCAGTTTTGCTGAAACGGTGGTGGTCTCTGAAACTTCGGCGGATCGCGACGTCCATTCCCGAAGCTTCGAGCAGAGTGAAAAATCGGTCCGGTTTTGCGATCCCGGCGAAAGCGGCAACAGGGCCGCCGGTCCATTCATCGATCTTCAGCGTTTGTCCATCACGGACGAGTCCCTCAACGAGGGTTGCGGTTTCAAAGGACGGAATGGGCAGATCGATTTCGGGCGATCCCAGAACCGACTGTACACAGGCGGCGTGTCCTCTTTCGATCGCCGTCCGGAGCTCGCGCCACGGTCCGGTCGGAAGAACCTTATCTTCTTGATTCCACTCGACTGGATCGATCGAGACGATATCAACATCGCGGTGAAGGCTACGGTGTTGAAACCCATCGTCGAGCAGAAAGAGATCGCCCAGCTCCTCGTGTTCGGCCGAGAGACCAGCCTGATATCGCCTTTCTCCAACGACAACAGGGACAGAGGGCAGTCGCCTTGCGATCAATTGCGGTTCGTCGCCAGATTCCAACCAATCAACCTCCGGACCTGCTCCACGACTGACGACGACGACACCCCTGCTCCGTCGTTTATAGCCTCGTGAAAGAACGACTGGCCGGTACCCGAGATCGAGAAAACGCGATGCCAATTCGATTACGAGGGGAGTCTTGCCTGTGCCTCCGACAGTCAGGTTTCCAACACTTATAACTGGGTGGCGGAGGCGGTGGACGGTGAGCAGGCCGCGGTCGTAGAGCTTCCCACGCGTCTCTACGAGCTTGCCGAAGACCCGGCTCACTGCCGAGTCTCGATTCGAGGCCGACTATCGAGCGTCTCGCTAATGGCACGGATCGTCCGGAGTGTTGCCCCGGCGTTGCGGGCGACAAGGTTCCGAGCGTTTGTTCCAATCGTTTTCGACATTTCTGGAGATCCTAACAGTTTCCCGATCTCGACTGCCAATGACCGCGCATCTGCGATCTGGATTGCAGCCGCTTCTTCAAGAAAGTTCTGGGCCATCTCCCTGAAGTTCTCCATGTGTGGACCGAAGACGACAGGTTTGGAAAATTGAGCCGGTTCGATGAGGTTATGACCTCCCCTGGGGACCAGCGTACCTCCCATGAAGACGATCGTAGCATGTGCGAAAACGCCCGTCAGTTCACCGATCGAGTCGAGCAGGATAATATCAGCGTCCTGTTTGCTATTAGTGCCATTGGCTTTGAGATCGGATCGCCGCAGATAGCTGAAACCGGACTCGTCCAATCTACGAGACACGATTTCGAACCGGTCGGGCAACCGCGGTGCGATCAGCAATTGCAGGTCGTTGTGTGTCTGGCGCAGGCGTTTGTATGCATCGAGGACTAGCTCCTCCTCGTCGGCGGCCGTGCTGGCCGCCACAAGAAGTCTTCGTGGCCCGCGGAGAATGGTTTCGAGTGGATCATCGAGATTTTGTGCCCGAACCGGGGCGTCGTATTTCAAGTTGCCGAACACAGATACCTTCTCCGAGTCGGCACCCAGTGTCCTGATTCGTTCAGCGTCCATCTCAGATTGCATCCCCAGGACACGGTAACTGTTCAGTACGCGTGGCAGCCATCGTTGCATTCGCATGTAACGTCTATAGGATTTATCTGAAATCCGGCCGTTGACCATAAAAACGGGGATACCCGAAATCGCGCACTCTCTGAGGAAGTTCGGCCAGATTTCGGTTTCAGCGATGATCACGGCAGACGGACGTATCTGACCGAGGCTGCGTTTGACGACGTTGGGTAGATCCAGAGGGAAATAGACCACTCGATCTGCGTTGAGACGCCCGATCGCCAGCCCTCGGCCTGTCGGTGTAGTTGTCGAGACGATCAACTGCCTGTGAGGGAAGCGTTCGCGCAGTTTTTCGATCAGCTGTTCTATCGCACCGATCTCGCCCACCGAGACAGCATGAATCCATAAACTACCGCTCTCCGATTGGGGTGCGATGTATCCCAGCCTCTCGCGGAGCGTAGGCAAGTATTTTCGAAACCGCAGCAGGTAGTAGGGTGAGGCCAGCAGGAGGCCAAGCCAGAGCAGGGCCGTGTAGGTCGGGTACATTCTTAATATAGTAAACCGAGTGAGCCAGGAAGATGTTGATGAAGCATTTTGGGCCAACCGATATGCCCACCCTGCAATAGCCGAGCTTTGACCGGGGTCATGTATAATCGCAACGAGGAAGCCGTTGAAGGTGGACTTGATCGCCGGACCGGACACACCGAAAGACTCCTGAATTCGAATTGAGGCTCTATGAGTGACCTTCCACTGAGTGATAATGTTTTTTCGCCGCACAAGCTCTTCGTCCACATGGATCGAATGCACGATTGGTGGCAGGGAAAGAACATTTATCCCATTGCGATGGAGCTGAGCCCAACCACGGTCTGCAACCACTTCTGTTCGTGGTGTATGCACGGCGGATATTTCGGGAAGCATCCCAAGGACGAGAAAAACCTCAAGCTCTATCCAGACGCCAGTTTCATGGATTTCGATTTCTACGCTGGGTTGCTCGATGAACTTGTCACGTTGGGCACCAAGAGCATGGTGTTTTCCGGTAGCGGCGAACCTTACGTGAATACGAACTTTCCGCGTTTTCTGGATTACACAAGGGAGAAGGGAGTCGATATCGGCGTCATTACGAACGGGTCCCTTTTCAACGACGAAGCGGTGCGGGCAACAGTAGCAAACGTGAACTGGGTTCGAATAAGTTTGAATGCTGGGTGTGCCGAGACCCGCGCACTGGTTCACAGGGTCGACGAGTCCGATTTTGAGACGACGCTGGGCAATATCGGAAAGCTTGCCCAAGAAAGGGAACGTACGGGTTCTGAAGTTCAGATCGGCTCCCAGATCGTCGTCTGTCCCGAAAACTGGGAAGAAGTCTATGACTGCGGTCGGGTTGCCAAAGAATCTGGTGCAGACTATCTTCAGGTCAAACCCGTGATCATGCACCCGATGTCCTCGGATAAGCAGTATGAAGAGGAATTCTTTCAGAAGGCACTGGTCCGGATCTACGACGCCAAGAAGGAGCTCGAGGACGAAGGCTTCAAGGTGTTCGTTAAAGAAGACCAGTTTGCCGGCGTACTTTCACCGGATTACGAGCGGAGCCATTATAAGAAATGTTATTCGAACTTCTTCCCAATCATCGAGGCAAACAAATTGGTCTATTACTGTTCACAGACCCGTGGTTTGCCTGAATTTGCTGTCGGTGATCTCGGAAAGAGTAGCTTTCAGGAGATTTGGGAAAGCGATCGACGCAAGGAAGTTCATGACAGTATCGATTTGCCCAAGTGCCAACCGATATGCCGTTGTCACCAGTTGAACAAAGTCCTCTGGGCGATCCGTCATCCTCAGAATGGTCCAAACTTCGTTTAGACAAGCCCTGCTTGTCTCATTCCCGCCCTTTCCTTTTTGAGGCCCGCGTATGACTTCACGAGTTCTCGTGACTGGTGGCAGCGGGTACCTCGGTTCCTTTGTTCGGCAGTATTTTTCAGCGGATGACTTCTCGCGCCGCGGCGGCGGTGATGTTTGCGTCCCGTCCCAGCTTGCTTTGATTGCCGATTATGACGTCGTGATTCACATGGCGGCGGCGATCGACAAGAGTGAAGCGGCCCTGGGCCGGTGTATGGAAACGAACGTCATTGGTACCGCGAATGTCTTGAGCCATCTCCAGCCCGGTCAGACCATCGTGTTCCTTTCGACCAAGGAAGTTTACGGAAACGCATCCGATTCCATGGACATGGTTGACGAAAAGTGCCCTGCAGTTGCCACAGACTCCTATTCCTGGTCGAAGCTCATCGGCGAGCAGTGCGTTCTCCACTATGCGGCGCACGCGGGTGTCCGAGGCGTCGTTTTCAGGTTGTCTTCGACCTATGCGCCCCCGAGTCAGGGTAATAAGGGGAGTTTCGTGAACTTCTTCGTTGATGCGATCCGGAGCGGACGGGAGCTCACGTTGCGGGATCGCGGGCTTCAGGTTCGCGATTTTCTCTATGTTGACGACCTGTCCAGGGCCATCGAGCTCTTTCTGCATTCCGACGTCGGCGGGGAAACCTTCAATATTGGCGGCGGACTTTCAAACTCGACGACTCTGGTGGGCCTGACCGAGATCCTGGGCGAACTGACCGGCCGTGAACCCACCCTCCGGCTGGACGATGAGCCCGCCGGAGGACAAGCCCGTTACGTCACTGACTCTGGAAAAGCAGAGCAGGCATTCGACTGGCAGCCCACGATTTCGCTTCGTGACGGACTGAAACGGGTTTTTGAGTAGAAACGGGATTAAGTAGAAACGGGTCTTTCAAGAGATGGTGTACTGATCGGCAATGGCGCCTCCAATCTCCAGCATTCTTATACGGGCTCCCAGTTGGATCGGCGACTCCATCATGACCTTTCCCGCCCTCCGGGAATTGCGCCGAATGTTTCCCGAAGCTCGTCTGACGATGTCGGTCAAACCTTTGGTGAAGGACGTTTTTGAGGGATTCGATGCTGTCGATGATGTGCGGGTCTACCAGCGTGAGGGCGCTGCCGGACTGGTCGAGCTACCCACTGCCGCACGGAATTTGAGCAGACAGGGCTTCGATGCTGCCATTCTTCTGCAGAATGCTTTTGAAGCGGCTGTCCTGCCTTTTCTGGCTCGTGTTCCTGTCCGGGCCGGTTTTGGGACCGAAGGCCGGGGTTTCTTGCTGACAGATTCTGTCCGGCTTCCCGCCCGGGTACGTTCGTCTCACCTGATGCAATACTATCTGTATCTGGTCGCGGAGATCGAAAAGAGATTCTTCGGAACGAGCGGAGTTGAAATGTCGCGACCGCGCTATGAACTCGAGGCTTCCGATGCGTTCCGGACCCGGGCTCGCTCTTTACTGGAGGAAAACGGGGCCTATTCTGGTAAGAGCCTCGTTGCAATTACTCCGGGCGCGACCAACAGCCGCGCCAAGCGTTGGAAGCCCGAACGATTTGCGGCGTTGGCCGACAGGCTGATGGGGGCCCGGGACTGTACTGTCGTATTCGTTGGCGGAAAGGCCGAGGTGGGTATCGGGCGCGAAATCATCGCGCAGATGTCCGCTACGCCCGTCTTTTTAACCGGGAAGACATCCGTGGGTGAATTGGCAGGGGTGTTGAGCCTCTGTGACCTGGTCGTTTCCAACGACACTGGACCCGCTTATATGGCTGCGGCGCTGATGCGTCCGACGCTGACCCTATTCGGCCCGACCGATCCGAACTTAATATGCCCAACGTCGGCGACGGCTTACTCTATTTCGGTTCCCGTTGAATGTGCGCCTTGCATGTTACGGGACTGCCCGATCGATCACCGATGCATGACGGGAATTACCGTGGATCGAGTCTATGAGAGAGCGACAGAGCTCCTCGAGAGATACGGATCGGCAAGTCCCTCTTGACGACGGTGGCTCCCGATCGCGTACTATGAAACGTTTGCCATGATTCTTATTTCTTAACAACCGTAGTTTGGGGGACTCGAATGGCTATCAAGGTTGGGATTAACGGGTTTGGCCGTATTGGCCGGAATTTTTACCGGGCTGTCCGCGGTGATGCGGATATCGATATCGTTGCGCTCAATGACATTACGGATCCGCCGACGCTTGCGCATCTGCTCAAGTACGATTCGGTACTCGGAGCCCTTGATTCCGATGTGGAAGCCGTTGAAGGTGGGTTGAGCGTCGACGGCAAGCGGATCCAAGTTTCGAGCGAACGCGATCCCGCCCGGATCGATTGGCCGGGTTCCGGTGTGGACCTCGTAGTGGAGTCGACTGGGTTCTTCGCAACCGGTGAAGCCGCAGCCAAGCACATTCGGGGTTCAGTACAAAAGGTTATTATTTCGGCGCCCGCAAAGGGCGAAGACATTACGGTTTGTGTTGGTGTGAACGACGAGAAGTACGATAAGGCCAGACACAATATCATTTCGAACGCGTCCTGTACGACGAACTGTCTGTCGCCGGTTGCGAAGGTGCTCCATGAAACGTTTCAGATCGAGAGCGGATTGATGACGACAGTCCACTCATATACAAACGACCAGCAGCTGCTGGACTCGCCCCACAAAGATATGCGTCGCGCACGAGCAGCAAGTCTATCGATGATCCCCACCTCGACCGGCGCCGCGAAGGCCATCGGCTTGGTTTTGCCCGAATTGAAAGGGAAACTGGACGGAATCGCGATTCGAGTGCCGACGCCGAATGTTTCGCTGGTGGACCTGACCGTTAAGACTTCCAAACCAGTGAGCGCCGAAGCCGCAAACAAGGCTCTTGCCGAAGCCGCGAATGGAGCGCTGAAAGGTGTGCTCGAGTACTCGGAAAAAGAGCTGGTATCGGTCGATTTCATGCGGAATCCCCATTCGTCGATTGTCGATGCCCCACTGACTAAAGCGCTTGGTGACAATCTGCTCAAGGTTTTTGCCTGGTATGACAACGAATGGGGCTTCAGTTGCCGCCTCCGCGATCTGATCAAGATCGTTATGAAATAGGACGGGCGGTAATCAATCGCCCCCACAGTTGAGTCGGCTGTAGGTGCGGTCTATGACCGCACATCCGGCAGAACGTATTGCCCAAGCTATCCATCACGGATTTGGATCTTTCCGGACGACGTGTCTTCATGCGCGTTGATTTCAACGTCCCCTTGTCCGAGGGTCAAATCTCGGACGATTCCCGCATCCGTGCGGCTCTGGAATCGATCGAATACGTTGTCAGCCACGGTGGCCGCCTCGTGCTTGCTTCCCACATGGGGCGCCCGGGGGGCCAGTCCAGTCCTCGGCTGACCCTTGGCCCGGTTGCCGTCAGATTGGGTGAGTTGTTAGGCCAGAGCGTTGGCTTCGCCCCCGATTGTGTCGGATCCGAAGTTGAAGCGATGGTGGGACGGTTGGGAGACGGTGACACCCTACTTCTCGAGAATCTGCGTTTCCATCCTGAAGAAGAGGCTAATGATTCCGAGTTTGCCGCTGCTCTCGCCAGCCTGTGCGACGTGTATGTAAATGACGCCTTCGGTGCGGCTCACCGTGCCCATGCATCGACTGCCGGAATAGCTTCGCACGTTCGAGAGGCGGCTGTGGGGTTTCTGATGGGACGCGAAGTGGAAGCCCTGGGGCGTGCGCTCGAAGGGGCGTCTCATCCGTACGTTTCGATCATAGGCGGTGCGAAGATTTCGGGAAAGATAGAACTGATCGAAAGCTTTATGGATATTGCCGACGACATCTTGATCGGTGGCGCGATGGCGTACACGTTCCTTCGGGCACAGGGTGTAGCCACCGGCAACTCACTGGTGGAAGAAGACCGCGTGGATCTGGCACGTAATCTGTTGGAGTCCGCCCACCGCGACGGCCGGAGGATTCTGTTGCCTGAGGATCACGTTGTTGCTCGCAGTCCCGGCGGCGAGGGCACGCGCACGATTGCTGTAACGGACACGGAACCGGAAGAGATGGGGCTCGACATCGGTCCCCGAACGATTGAACGTTACAGCGGAATAATCGGTGCTGCGAAGACCGTGGTGTGGAACGGGCCGATGGGCGTGTTCGAGAACCCAGCGTTTGCCGAGGGGACGCTGGCCGTGGGACGGGCTGTTGCCGACTCGAATGTGTTTTCGATTGTTGGAGGCGGCGATTCGGCTGCCGCGGTCCACGCTTCCGGACTTGCGAGCGAGATCAGCCATGTCTCTACGGGTGGGGGAGCGGCTCTGGAATTTCTGTCGGGAAGGCAGTTGCCAGGCGTAGAAGTTTTGACCGATCGTTGAGGGGGAGAATAATGCGCCGAGGAGTCATTGCGGGAAATTGGAAGCTGTTCAAGACACGGGCCCAGACCCGCAGCTTCTTTGAAGCGTTGCTTCCGACCATCGCCGGCGTTGACCACTGTGATGTGATTGTCGCTCCTCCATTCACCGCGCTGTCGGTTGGGGCCGAAGCGACGCGTGAAAGCGTCGTCGATATATCGTCCCAGGATGTCTACTGGGAAGAGGAGGGCGCCTACACCGGGCAAGTCTCGGCACCGATGTTGCGTGAAGCGGGATGTGCTTATTCGATCGTTGGACACTCAGAGAGGCGCCAGTTGTTCGGCGAAACGGACGAAACGGTATCCAAGAAGATTTCCGCTGTTCTCGGCCAGAAGATGAAGGCGATCGTCTGCGTGGGTGAAACGCTTGAGGAGAGAGAAGGAGGAACGGCAGAAAAGCTGGTGGAGAAGCAACTTAGAGCGGGCCTGGCTCAATTGACTGCACCTGACCTTTCCAATATCATTATCGCGTACGAACCTGTGTGGGCGATTGGGACTGGACGGACCGCAACGCCGGAAATAGCCCAGCAGATGCATGCCTCGATTCGAGACGTGATATCGGAGGTTTACGACTCAACTGTTGCGGAGTCGCTACGCATTCTTTACGGTGGGAGCGTCAAGCCCGGCAACATTGCCGATCTCATGGCGCAACCGGATATTGACGGGGCGCTAGTGGGTGGCGCAAGTCTCGAAGCGGAATCTTTTGCGGCGATAATTCGTTACACGGAATCTTAAGCGGCAAGCAACGATTAACCAATGATTACAATTCTGACCATCATGCATATCATCGTCTCAGTGTTCCTGATCCTCGTTGTACTTCTGCAGCAGGGAAAGGGACAGGATTTTGCAGGTACGTTTGGCGGAGGTGGGTCGCAGGCTTCCTTTGGAGCCAGAAGCGCAACGACGTTTCTTCACCGGTTGACGACAGTCGCGGCGGTGATGTTCATGGTGACTTCGTTGTCACTGACGATTCTGATTTCACAACCGGGTACGGGTTCGGTCATTGGCGAAGATGTTGCACCGATCACTCCCATTCCGGATGTAGAGGCGCCCGCTACAGAGACGCCTGGGCCTGATGAACCGACCGGGGAGATTCCCGAAGACGGAACTGAAACAGACAACTAGATACTGACCAGCCGAAGTGGTGGAACTGGCAGACACGCCATCTTGAGGGGGTGGTGCCTTCGGGTGTGCGGGTTCGAATCCCGCCTTCGGCATAATTAAATCAGCGACTTAACCTCAAAAGGTGACCGATAAATGGTCACCTTTTGGCATGTTTGGGCATGGTCTGGTCGCACTTTTGGTCACACTCGACCAAGTGAACTGCAACCAGGAGAGGCGATGTTAAGGCCGGGCGATGATGTTGACAGTTGGTGTGGTCCCTGCAACCGTATCTTGGCACACACGATCGAAGCCATGGTCGATGGCGTTCCGGCGCGAGTGCATTGCAACACCTGCAAAGCTCAACACAAATACAAACCTCACAAGCCAGGTCAAGCCCCAAGAACCGTGCGCCAGCGCAACGCAGCGGCCTCCCGCCCACCTCAATCTCGAAAAGCGAAGGCGAGCCAGTATGAAAAGCTCTTGAACGGGCAAGACATGTCACTAGCCAAGCGCTATTCCCCGACGGACAGTTACGTTCTAGGTGACGTTGTGGAGCACGCACAGTTCGGAGTCGGCGTGACGACGGCTGTTAAAGCTGGCAACAAAATCGAGGTAGTCTTCGAAAATGGCGTCAAGACGCTCGTCCATGAACGCTGAGATGCTACTGCATCAGACCATCGAGAAGGGGCGAACTTCGTAGGGTTTTCTAGCCACCCCGTTCACGTTTTTTTCAGATCTGCGTCAATCAAACCTTAGGTTTGGAAGCCGCGACTCGAACGGCAATTCAACCTGGCAGGGCTCGGGATTCCAATTGGAATCATCCGGCTCGTGCTTGAAGTGCGAACTGGTGACCATCGTGGAGAACATGTACTCAGGATCGTCGATCATTGTCTTGACGATCAGCCAGTCCTCGCCGCCGGGACCTGCTACGAGATTGATGATGTCAGTTAACATCGCGTTCCCACTGACCGGTGTACCGTTTTGGCGGTGATACTGGTGCAGGAGATTGCTGGTGACGATCCGCAGGGCGCCCGGCGTCGGTGCACCTGCCTCCGGAGCTACGTCCAGTATACCGGGCGTGTTATACGTTCCAGTTGGAACTGTCGTGTCGATCCACTCGCCTATCGCGTGGCCTTGCCACGAACGCTCACCCGGGGACATTGACCGATCAAAGTACACCATGCGGGTCTGTTCCCCGTGGTCGAATTCAAACCGAAGCGTCTTGTCGTCCTCCCATGTGATGTGGAGCCGCGTAGGACTGCGCATGATCGCAGCTGCGCCGAATGCCCGGCACTCATCGCCGTTCGCAATGTCCCGATCAGGGTCCCAGGCATTCGCCAGCTCGATACCCGCCTCATTGAGAGGAAGCCCCAGAAACTCACCTCTCTGAGGCGTGATCATGCGCACGCGCCAGTCTTCGGTTATCGCCGTAACCCAATAACCTGTCAGATCCATTGGCGCCATGGTTTGAGGCGTTTCCGTAACCGGGCCGCTCTGTCCCCACGCATCAGATGCCATCACGGCAGCGGATATGACGAAGACAAGACCTGCAAGAGTCAGAATCCGCAAACCCCGCTCATCCTTCATTGTTCGCCAATTCATTGCTCGACTTCCTCCACAGTCATTTTTTGACCGGTGGCTGGAACTCATCGCGTACCCGAAACAAGTCGGCGGCCTCCTCCAGCATCTGACGTAGCACAACGAGCCAACGCCAACTGCTCAGTTATTCGCGACTTCTCGGTAGACCGCATCGAGAAACATCTCGGGCGTCCAAAAATCCCGATCTCCACCATACACACCGTCGTAGTCCAGGGTCGGGCGGACGGCCTTCACTTCCTCAAGCGTCATCCCTGCATCCACCATGGTCTGGACGCGGTCCTGGACGATGGTCAGCATCAAAAGGTAATCCAGGACTTCGGCTTCGTTGGTCAACCGCCCATGGCCTGGAACAATCCGGGTACCTCCGCTGGTATTAGCTTCTGCCACCGCGACATCATCAACAATCTTCGTGGCAGTGTCGATCAAGCCCTGGAGACCGCCACCCCGCTGGGGATCGATCACGGGATAATGCCCCATCACGAAGGTGTCGCCTGAAGCGAGAACATCTGAGCTCCGGAACCAGACCATCAAATCGCCATCCGTATGTGCATCGGGCGCAGACAGGGCTACAATCGATTCACCGTTCAGGTAAAGATCCATTCTCTCCGTGAAGAAACCTGCATACGGTCGTCCCATTTCGGGAATTACATCGCGCTCGTCTCGCGTGAGCCCGCTCAGACGATTGAGGGTGCTCAGATGCGAAACGATCCGGACACCACCGTACTCGTTGGGATTGCTGAGCTCGGTCCCGAAGGCCTCGGCAACCGCCTGATTCCCACCCGTATGATCGGCGTGTGCATGTGTGTTGATCAGGTAGCGAACGGGCTTCCCGTCGAAGTACTCGCTGATGGTCTCGAGCAACCTGTCGCCCAGGGCCTCCGGCCCCGAGTCCACAAGGACAATACCCTCATCACCCACCTGCGCCGTGATGTTGACTCCGTTTGCGCCACCGACCACCAGCATGTAGACCTGACCCTGAACGTGCATCACATAGATAGGCGTATTGCTGTCCAGCGATTCGCTCGGATGGGGTTGCTGTGAGCTGGCGGGCAACGCGAGACTGACCAGAAGAGCCGTCATAAGAGGCAACAGAGCGCCCGCCCGATAGTTAGACGTTTTCCCTTCCTTGACCTGTTCCATTGATTCCGCTACCTTTCGCCGCCGGTATCACCCGCTTCAGATTCGCTCATCAACTGCCTCAACTTTGCCCTATATTCGGGATAGAGGGTTTCGCTGCCTCCCCAAGAAAATCCGAAATCTGCGTGTGTTGAGTGCCCAGCGGATGGTATGGCAGGTAACCGTCTTCCCACATGATTTCCGCGGTGTTGTCCCAAAGCTGTCTCAGTGCAGGGAGACTCTCGGCGTGCCGATTCCCCACCAGAACATAGTCAGTGGTGCGGATGTACGGCTCTTCCAGGTAAACCGGATCTTCAGTGAACTGGACATGAGTCATCAGCCGATCATCGTTGCGAATAAAGTATTCCGTCATCGTCGCCTGATCGCTCGCAGGGGCGCCGTTGCGCTTGTGGTATCCGTGCTTCATATGGGTGGTCGTCACGACCAGCATGTTGCGTTCGAACCGGCCGGTCGAGAAACCGTCATAGGTGTGCTCCACGTAGTCGGGCGGATGTGGCCGACCGTCCATCCAGATAGTGCGATCCAGGGCGTACCCGCCAGTGATTCGGTATGCCTCAAGGCGCCCGGTCACCGGATGGATCTGTTTGCTCATCCTCCAAACGACGATGATCCCACGCATCGAATACTGGGCCGGGTGCGGTCTCAACTTCCAGGCCGGATGGGAGTAAATGGACAGGTCGAAGGCGGCAGCCTTCTGTCGTCCAGCATCGTTGTATGGTATCCCGAGGTAGTTGCCGAGCATTGCGTCGGGTTGCCTTCCGTTATCCCGACTCGGGCCTGCAGTCAGTGGCCCTCCCCGATCGTCTTCTTCAAACGAGCTGTCGATCCACTCGCCGGAAAAATCGACTATCCCGGGACGACCCCTCTGGGCCGACAGCGGGGTGTCGAGCCCCATTGCCATCACCATGACGCCGGACAGACAAATCAGTCCGCTCACGTTCGCCACTCGCATTGTCATTACTCTTTTAGCGCACAAGGGCAAGTCTCCAGGCTGTCACAATACCCTGTAACCCGGCAGAAAGAACGCACAGAAAAACTCGTCGCGGCCATGAACGTTACCCGAAAGGCCCTCTGTTCGCCTCGGTCCTTCGTCCTACTTCCTGCACCAGCCGCCAATTTCCAATCATTATTGTCGAGACGAATTTGTATTGTCCAAGCAAAATCGTGTCAGAGGTGGTTCTTCCCTTTCGATTCTTCTTTTTCTCGGCCAACCGTCCAATCACGCCCGATAGGTATCTAGCATGTCGGGGAAAGTCCAGTTCGCGAGAAGCGGTAGGGGGGGAGGCAGAAATCGTTCGGGGGACCTTGGCGGGGCTTGGAACCGAAGTGCCCCGCCAGATTGTCTTTAGAATGCGTTGCCGATGTAGGGCAGCATGCGGCCGAAATAGATAACACCGACCCACATGGCTATCGTCGAGGCGGCCATGACTTTTGCTGTGATCGGTGCTACATCGTCCGCCTTCACGTTCCAGACGTCATCAAAGACCGTAAAGTAGATGATGTTCATGCCGGCAAGTAACACCAGAATGATCTTGAAATAGAAAGAGAGGTTGTTGGTGTACTGGGCTGAGGCCCCTATAAAAAAGAGCATTCCCGTGACGAGATTGACCCCAAAAGCGAGCATGCCCCACGGCAGGAGCGCGTGCAATGACTCATAGGAAATACCCTTAATCACTCCCAGCATCCGCAGATTGACAAGCAGCACGACCCCGAATAAAAGCGCCATTCCGATGAAGTGCAAGACCTCGGATGCGGGCCATACCCATGGTCTTGTGATGATAAACGTTTCGATCGCGGCACTGATGGATCCTTCATCCAGCGTCGGCTCCACGGCTCCCTCGACTCGAATTTCCGGATGAGATATTCCACCACCGGCCGTTCCTGTGACCGTCATCAGGGCAAGGGTGATGACGCCGAGAACAAGGACGACTTTCGAGTTCCACGGTTTCTCTGCACCGAATCGCCGAAACTCCCAGAGTCCCAGCCACGCGAATGCGGCCGTTATGCCCGCAAACAGGAAGGCCCAAAAAGCTTGGTCCTGGTGCGCCTGGATCATGGCCTCGGAAATCTCAGGACGATCCACGATGATTTCGGAAGCTCCACTACCGCTCAGGTAGGTCGGTATCACCAGCATGCTGGATATCACGAAAAGTCCCAGCGCGAATCGTTTCACTTCATTGTTCTTGCCAACGAGGGCCAGAACGAACAGAGCCAGCCCGATAACCGTGCCGATCGTTGGAAAATGGTTCAAAACAATGTGGATATGCGCCGTGCTCATAGGTGACTCCTATATCTAAATGCTACCTCCCGCGAGGAGGTCGTGTCGGAAGTAGAGACCAATGTAAATGGTACAGGGTTCAGAACCAAGTGTGCAACGCCCTCTACTTGCGTCGACAACTGCGCGCAGTGTACAAAACGCGGGAATTATAAGCAAATGGACTCCGAGAGGCGTTGGTCCGGGCACACCCTGGGTTCAGGCCGCTAGTAGACCAACGTTGTTTTAGCGCGTTAGAAGTCACCGGTAGCGCAGTGAGGCGTACCTCCCTTGCTGCGAAGATCGCGTCACCACCATACACCCGCCGCACTGGCCTTCTCCGCACCCGTACTTGGTACCGGGTCAGCACCCGAATAGTGCCGTTGAGGCGGAATTCAGTAGGCATGAAACGAACCCGTGCGGGGAAAAAGGAGTGGCGGCGTTGTACTTAAGAATTCAGCATTTTGACGCCCCGTCAGGATTCGGGACTGTTTCCGACGGTGGGCTGACTTTGAGCGACGCAGGCGAACCCTTTCTTTTTAAAGGCACTATCCCTGTTGTTCAAACTTGGTGCGGAAATTGCTTCGTTAGGACAGAGCGACCAAGGAGGTGGGCGCCATGATTCCGATTCGAATTAAATTCGATGAGCGTTATCAGCAGTTCAAATTGGAAGAGTCCTTCGACGAGTTCTTTTTCGAGGATGGTGAGGACTATCTCCTCGCTTCCGATGACATGAGTATAGATCTCGACATCGAGGACTTAGACCTGGACACCGGCGATTTTGACGACATCTCCCTGACCGACGAATAGTCCTGATTCTTCTACTATCCTGTATCCTCCTGCAAAGGCGCAACTAAGAGGTTGCGCCTTTTTTTTGACGTCCATTAGCATGGGGCCCACCGTCCCCCACATAGCCAAGCATTGACGAGGGCACTGACGTTTTGGTTATGCAAAGTGAGAGGGAGCGCGGGCGCTGGTCCGGTCCCCCCATGCCGGGCCATCAGTGAATTCGTCGGCCTTTGTCTGACGCCTGTGTCTGCTAGAATCGGTTTGGATGACAAAGACTCCAAAGCATCTTGATCGAAAGCGTGTCAGACAGATACTGCGACGGGTAAAACCCGTATCGGGAATCGGCTCACGCATCGCTGCCATCAGCGAAGAGTTCCTCGAATACCCATATATGAAGAACATGCTTATCGGGGACCTTGACCAAGAGGAGGTCTTCACGGCGTCCTTCAGCGGTTTCGACTGCGTCACCTATGTGGAGACCGTTCTCGCTCTTGCCCGTGCGTCGTCTACTGAGGAGTTTGTCGGGAACCTGCAGTACATCCGCTACGCTGACGGCGAAGTCGACTGGAAGAAGAGAAACCACTATATGACGACCTGGATCAGGAACAATAGTCGTGCGGGAGTTGTTCGCAACCGGACTCGAGGTCCCGGACTTGTTGAGCGCCGCCGATGCCTCAATGTTCTCCATGGACTGCCGGAAAGAACAATTCGAGTGCGTTCGATCCCCAAACGTGAATTCATGAGAAGAAGGGAAGACGTTCGGACGGGAGATCTGATTTTCTTCGCGTCGACCCTCCCGGACCGCGACGTGTTTCACTGTGGGATTCTCATTCACGAAGACGGCGTTCGGATGCGCCATGCCCCCTTGAGTCGTGGACACGTAGTGGATCAGGATTTGGCGGAATTTCTTAATGCAAACCGAATGAGTGGCGTAATCCTGGCGCGTCCCCAGGAGGTTGATCGCAGTCACAGATGACGTCGGTAAATTACTTGCCGGACGGCTCTGGGGAGCCCCTTCGCCGAATTTTCTCGGACACGGCTGAGGACATCATTTTCTTTGGTGATCCTCGATACAAGATCGAGCTGCAGACTTTTACGCTGCAGAGAATGGCCGAAGTCTTGAACTCCCGTGGCGGAGGAATCGCATATGCGGACTCCGCCCAACGACCCAGGATTGACTATCAGGTCGGCAGCTTACGCGACGACTTCGAATTCGGCCCCCTTATCGCCGTTTCGGTTCCCCGGGCGCGCCGAGCTCTGGAGCGTCACGGTGAGTTCGACCCCAAACTCAGCTGGGGAACGATGTACGACCTGCGCCTGAAACTGTCCATCGACAATCCGATCGTCCGCATTCCCGAACCGCTTTACGCTGCTGAGGATCCGGATAAGCGTTCTACTGGCGAGCGGGGGTTTGACTATCTGGATTCTTCAAGAGCAAGCTACCAGGACGAAATGGAGTTAGTTGCGACTAGCCATCTGAAGCGGATCGGCGCGTTCCTGCCTCCGCGCAAAACTCAGACAATCCCAGCCGACGACGTATTTCCGGTGAAAGCCAGCATCGTGATTCCTGTCCGTAATCGCGAAGGGACGATCGGAGAAGCTCTCAAGAGTGCCCTCGGTCAGGAAGCGGACTTTCCTTTCAACGTCATCGTTATAGACAACCACTCGACAGACAGCACCGGAAGCGTGATTGAATCCTTGGGTGATTCCCGATTGGTCCGGAAGATTCCCCAGAGCCGCGACCTTGGTATCGGCGGATGTTGGAACGAAGCCATCTTTTCCCCGGCATGTGGGCGCTTCGCGCTTCAACTCGATTCCGATGATCTGTTTCTGGATGCGAACGTCCTGGCACGAGTTGTGAGAGAAATGGAGTCGAGTCAATACGCGATGCTTGCCGGATCCTACACGACCGTGGATTTCAAACTGAACGAGATAGCTCCCGGTTTGGTGGCCCACAAAGAATGGACGCCAGAGAACGGACATAATAATTTGCTTCGCGTTAATGGATTGGGTGCCCCCCGTGCCTATGACGTTTCCGTTGTTCGCAGATTCGGATTCCCCAACGTCAGCTATGGCGAAGACTATGCGATGGGCCTCCGTGTTTCTCGTGAATTCGAGATCGGCAGGATCTACGATTCGCTCTACCTGTGTCGCCGTTGGGAGGAGAACACGGATGCTGATCTCTCTCCGGAGCTGTCAAACATCCGAAGTAGTTACAAAGACTGGCTGCGAACGGTAGAAATCGAAGCCCGGATTGAAAAGGCCGGTGAAGGAATGCCCGGCCGAAAGCAGGATGTCGGGTGAATTGGGATGAACGAACACTGGCTCCGCTCGAGCCGGTATCAGTCGTCGGTGAGATCGATCGCCTCTTTGACCGTCAGACAAGGGAATGGCCCCAGCTAAAGTACGGCGTAAAAGGTTTGACCAGGGCCCGGTCCCGCGAGTTCCTGGTCGATGGCTTTCCGGTCTTGGCCCGACATATCCCTCACAGAATTGAGAGTACGACGGCACGCGTTGATCCGGATTCGATCCGGAAAAGGGCATGCTTCTTGTGTGCGGATAACCTGCCCGGGGAGGAAAAGGCGGTGGGTTTTGATTCCGACTTCATCATAGCCTGCAATCCGTTTCCGATCCTTGATAAGCATGTGTCGATTGTTTTGAGGGAACACACGCCTCAGCGGATCGAACGTCACTTTCCAGTGATGCTCGAACTCGCCGGCCGGTTGCCCGGATATATGGTCCTGTACAACGGACCGGAATGTGGGGCCTCCGCCCCGGACCACATGCATTTTCAAGCCTGCCTTTCGGGCGACCTGCCGCTGCTTAAAGATCTCGATCACACGTCGGGAGGCCTGATCCCAGACTACCCCCGTAGCGTTCTTGTTCTGAGCGATCCGAACCCGGAGCGATTGAGTGGGCAGTTTTCAGAGTTGCTGGTTGCGCTCGAAGAGCACAACGAAGGCCGCATCGAACCCATGGTCAATCTCGTAGCTTTCCATCGAGACGGGGCATGGTCAGTGGTTGTGTTTCCCCGATCCAAACATCGACCGGACGTATTTCATACGGGCGAATTGACCTGGACTCCCGGGGCGATCGACCTGTGTGGAGTCGTTGTACTGCCCGTCGAATCAGACCTCGATAAGATCACGGCCGCCGATATTCAGCAGGTTTTCGGAGAGGTGGGGCTGGACGTACGAACGGTGGAGAAAATAGCTCGCACATTGAGGCTGTCGTGAAGTTGGCAGTTGGCCTTGCCCAAGGACGATCTCGGTTTCGTGTTGCACTCCGCGGCGTGTTTCGAACCCCTTCCGGTCAAACGTACGAATCAGGAGAGTACGAATTCAATAGTCCTATTGCGTTGGACCCGTTGAATCCGGAAACCGAATCCTTCACTGTCGAAGACATTACTATCGGAGTCGGGTTTCATTGGCAGAGGGAGCAGAGACAAGGTTTCAGGGGAGGTTTGCGGATCGAGAAAGCCGCCGGTGGTTTGACGATTATCAACGATGTGGGGCTGGAGGCCTATACCGAGAGCGTCATCGTCTCTGAAATGAGTGCGAACAGTCCGCCGGAATTACTGAAGGCGCATGCGGTCATTTCCAGAAGTTGGCTCGTATCTCAGATTCGAAATCCTGATCTTGGCCAGGCTTTCAGGTCCGAACAACAGACGGGTCCAAACGAATGGGAGATCCTCTGCTGGTACGGCAGGGAGTCACACGATGGGTTTGACGTCTGCGGAGACGACCACTGTCAACGCTATCAAGGGATTGGAGTGACAGGTGCGGAAGGCGCCGGCCAGGCTGTTCACGAAACAGGGAACCAGGTTTTGTTGTTCGATGGAGATGTATGTGACGCCCGTTTTTCGAAGTGTTGCGGGGGTGTCACCGAGGACTACCGTTCGGCCTGGGAAGACCGTCACGTGCCGTACCTTGCTTCTGTTTACGACGGACCGGCGGAAAGAGTGTCCGGAATGGAAGTCGACGCCGACTGGACTCGCCGTCGTCCAGACGCTTACTGCAACACCAGGGATCCGGACTTACTTTCGGAAGTACTCCCCGGATTCGATCAGGAAACCAGTGAGTTTTATCGTTGGCGAGTCGATTATTCCTCAAGAGAACTGGCCGAACTGGTGCACACGCGCACCGGAATCGACCTTGGCGATGACCTCGAATTGATACCTCTCGAAAGGGGTGCGTCAGGAAGAATAGTCAAACTCAGGATCAAAGGCAGAGCCGGCACGTTGAATATCGGAAAAGAACTCGAGATCCGTCGAGTGTTGTCAGCCTCCCATCTTTACAGTTCCGCCTTCCTTGCAGAACAGGGGCCAACGGGATCGACTCTGATCGGTGCAGGATGGGGCCATGGTGTCGGCTTGTGCCAGATTGGGGCAGCTGTGATGGCTCTTGGAGGGTCTTCCTCTGAAGAAATTCTTAGACACTACTATCCGGGAACGTCGATAGGGATGCATCCGGGACGATAGGCGCAATGACAGGTCCCGAAGCAAGCGTTCCGGCTTAGTGAAAGAGGAAGGTTAACTGTCGAGATCTGGATGGGAGTGGTCTTCGCCCTGAAGGTACTTCTCTGGGTCTTTCTTGAAGGCTTCCATGTCGGCCTTCATGCAGAAGTAATAGGTCTTTCCCCGGTACTCGGCCGATAATTCCGGGTTTCGCTGAACGACGATGTTGCAGACGGGATCTCTCTCTCGTTCGGTGACCTGCTCGCTCTCGGCTTGTTCAGCCTGTTCTTCCTCCGCGGGTTCCTCATTTTGGCCAAGGATAGCGGGAACCCAGACCGATCCGAACGCTACAGCGAGTATCAGGATCGTAACAACAAGCTTCATCAAGTGAGTCTTCTCCTTCGCGCTACGTAAATTGAATAACTCTCAGTGGTCCAATTGCAAGCAAAAAGACGGTTCTCTCGAAGCGTAGGTCGCCGTCCCGAGGACTTCCTCGGATTCGATTTCGGGTAATTCGCAGGCGTCTATAACGAGGAAAACGTGATCTGTACCGTGTTTGACGCTTTGGATACACAGATGTTAGAGCGTGTTAACACTAACGTAGTGCCTCGACGATGAGTGCGAAGTGAAGGAAGGCGAGGAACATGACGTCGAGTTTATCGAAACGGGAGAAGATACGCCGAAAACCCTTGAGTCGGCGGAAGAGCCTCTCGACTTCGTTCCTGCGGCGGTAGAGCACGCGGTCGTATTCCCACGGCTCCAGGCGGTTGCGCTTGGGCGGCACGACGGGAATCCACCCAAAATCCAGAGCCAATTGGCGGGTCTGGTCGTCCTGGTAGGCACGGTCCATCAGCAGCGGCAGCAGATCGCGGCCCTGCGGGGCGTCGTGCGCTTGGCCGGGCGAGAGCGCAAACGTTATCGCCGTTCGAGCATTCGCGGCAACCAGATGAATCTTGGTGGTCCATCCACCGCGGGATTTGCCGATCGCTTGCGGACCGTTTTTTTTAACGCTCCCGTGCCGTCGGGATGCACCTTCACAATGGTCGAGTCCATCGAAACGGCTTCCACCCGGATGCGCACCAGTTGCTCGCGCTGGAGTTTTTCGAAGACGGCGTCGAGCACCCCGTTCTTGGACCAGCGGTTCATCCGGGTGTAGATGGTGTGCCAGTTGCCAAAGCGCTTGGGCAGACCGCGCCACTTGCAGCCCTGCTCAGCCACATACAAAATGGCGTTCAAGACCGTCAGGTTCGAAAGACTGACGTTGCCCCGCTGACGCGGCAGTTCCGGCTCGATGCGACAATACTGCTCCTGTGTGATCTCCATGCCTGATTATAAAACATTCATGCTCATTAGTGTTAACACGCCCTAGTTGATTTCTAAGTGTTTACAGACATGCTGTAAGGTGTAAAATATGCGCAGTTGTCTTTCCCGACGACCTAAGCGCCTGAAGAGATGGAGCCTTAGGGCTCCGGAATCAGGCTCTTTTTGATTACGGAGATCGAATGGGAGTTTATAAGTGTCATCCGGCCTGTATGTGGGTCCTGCTGTGTGCGGTGATCTTTGTGGCGGTTCCCCGCAACTTTGAAATCGACCTTCAGGCTGAGGCAGCTTCGCTCGTAGAGGAACTTCCACCGCCACCCGTGTTTGTCGAGGGGACTTTCGAGCGCACCGAGACTCTTTCGACCACTCTGGTCGGACACGACATCTCACACTCCGTCGCCTACGCTATTGGTGAGGCGGTAGGTCCCGTCTTCAACGTTCGAAGTTTCAGGCCCGGACGCACGTACCGACTCCTGCTGGAGCCGGATGGCGACCTCCTCACCTTCGAGTATTCCATCGATGACGAGCGAGTGCTCAAAGTCGCCCGCAATGACGAGGGGTTTTCGGCAAGAGTCGAGGCCTTACCTCTCGAAATCCGGACAGACACGATTTCCGCTTCGGTGGCCAGTTCTCTATGGGGAGCATTGGAAGGTTTCCCAAAAGGAGACTGGTTGGTGATGGAACTCGCCAGCGTCTTCGAAGCACAGGTCGACTTCTATAAGGACCTCAGATCTGGTGATGCGATTCGCTTGATTGTAGAAGGGAAGTATCACGATGATGAATTCGTGAAATACGGTTCCGTGCTTGCCGCTGAGTTTGTGAATAGAGGGAAACCCTTGCAGGCATATCGTTTCCAGGACGAATACTACGACGAAAACGGCATGAGCGCCAGGCGCTCCCTGCTTCCCTCGCCACTGCAGTTTACCCGCATTAGTTCGGGATTCAGCTACAACAGGCTCCATCCGATTTACAACACGGTCCGACCGCATCTAGGAGTCGACTACGCGGCCCCCACAGGGACTCCAGTCTGGGCCGTGTCGACCGGAACCGTAACCTTTGCCGGTACGAACGGCGGTTTCGGTCGAATGGTTACCCTGCGTCATCCCAATGGGATGACCACTTCATACGCCCATTTGTCTTCGATTGCAGTCAACGTCGGACAGCGTGTCGTGCAGAAAGAAACGATCGGACGCGTCGGCATGACCGGCACCGCCACGGGCCCGCATCTCGATTATCGAATGACGGTTAATAGCCGGGTCATCGATCCGAGGACTGTACGGGCAGATCCGCCCAAACCGATTGCCGAAGAGCTCAGGAACGAGTACCTGCGCTCAATCGTGGCCCTTCAATCCGGACTTGGAAATCTGGGAAGAGTGGCTGCGAACCGTATCGAACTTGCCGAGTAGAGACCTGTCAAGACATCCAATCGTGTTCTCAAGTGAGGGGAATCATGTCTTCGGGATCGGTATGGAAGACCAGATTCTCGCGCCTTTGCCATCCGTTATCCCGCTCCATCAATTCCTCGAAAGCATTCGCGTCTGTCGGAGAAGGGAAGACATAAGTTTCGAAACTAAATTCTTCGATTCGGGTCACCGCGAACATACATCTGAAATAGCGACCTTGAAGCCTGGGATATTTACGTGTCGCCAGCAACCCGTAGTCGTCCATGAATTCCTCTTCGTGGGGATTCAAGCCACTGGGTCGCATGTGGTCCAGAAAAGCGTTCCAAGTCATGACTTTTGCAAGAGTCCTTCAAAGACTACGGCGTCGGTCGTCGGTTGGTTGCACACGTAATTTTCGCACACGTACGCTGTCGGTTTTCCGTCAAGCGTACTCCTGTTCTCCAGGAGCCAAACATTCTCGGTCTCACCCCCGGCAATGACGGTTCGAGGCAGATAGCACCTTCCTAGAGCGGGCAGGAAGGGATCGGGTTGTCCGACAATAGCGATCTCCTGTGAGGGGCCAGTCAGGAAATCGACTGCAGCAAGCATCTTTCCGAAGCCGGATGGAAACCGCCGAATGTACTCGCCGACGCTTCTGCAGATACGTTCCGACTTGTCCGTGAAATCGTTACGATCCAGAAGCTTTCCAAGACGTGCCAGCAGACCCGCAGCCATCGAGTTTCCCGAAGGAGTGGCGTTGTCGAAGTATTCTTTTGTTCGGGCCACCAATGTTTCATGGCTGCTGCCGGTAAAGAAGAGCGCGCCGTTCTCTTCGTCCCAGAAGTTTTCGACCATGTGTTCGGTGAGCTGAATCGAAGCCTGAAGCCAGCGTTCTTCAAAGGTTAGTTCATATAGACCAAGGAGGCCATCCGCCAAATTGGCGTAGTCATCAAGGTAAGCATTGAATCGAGCTTTCCCATCCTTGAACGCATGAAGAAGTCGTCGCCCATCCCACATTACGGAAAGCAGGAATTCCGCGTTGGATTCCGCGATCTGTCGGTAGTCGGCACGGCCCAAACACGCTGCCGCATCTGCGTACGTCCGAAGCATTAGACCATTCCAGTCGGTCAGAATCTTCTCATCCCGGGCCGGGCGTACGCGTGTTTCACGACGTTCCATCAAGCGCTGGCGCGCGTCCTTCATCCATTCGGCCAACTGTTCTGAAGACACGCCTTCGCTTTGACTGAAGGCGTCAGGGAATTCTGGAACGTTCAGAATATTGTGGCCTTCGAAGTTGCCCTGTTGGGTGACATCGAGATATCGGGCAAGAATGTCTCGATCGGGCCCGACGACGTCATCAAACTCATCCCGGCTCCAGACATAGAACTTTCCTTCAACGCCCTCACTGTCGGCGTCGAGTGTCGAGTAGAAGCCGCCCCCACCGTCCCGCATCTCTCGTCCAACGAAGTCGAGAGTTTCTTCGACGATTCTCTGGTACAGAGGCAGGCCGGTCACTTTAAACCCATCGACGTAGGCGCGACCCAGGAGGGCATTGTCATAGAGCATTTTTTCGAAGTGAGGGACCAGCCATTTTTCGTCTGTAGAGTATCTGTGGAATCCGCCGCCCAGATGGTCGTAAAGCCCACCAAAAGCCATCTTGTGGAGCGTCAGGTTTGAGATCTGAAGAGACAGTTCGCTGCCCGTTCTGTGATGATGACGCAGAAGAAAATCGATTGTCATGCTCGGCGGGAACTTCGGTGCGGAACCAAACCCCCCATGGCTGGTGTCAAACTGTGAAGCGATTCCGTTCTGTGCCTGCTCCATGAGATCCACACCAATCTGAGAGTCCGCGTCGGCTCGGGTCGATTGGGCGTTGATCTGCTCAATCAGTGTCTGTGCATTCTTGATGACGTCAGAACGGCGCTCCTGGTAAGCCTGGGAAATCGTGGCCAGGACCCTCCGGAATCCTGGTCTGTTGTAGCGGTCGTCAGGAGGGAAATAGGTGCCACCGTAAAAGGGTTTGGCATCCGGTGTCAGGAACACGGTGAGCGGCCACCCGCCGCTGCCCGTCATCAACTGCACAGCGCTCATGTAGATCTGATCCAGATCGGGTCGCTCCTCACGATCCACCTTGATATTGATGAAGTTGTCATTCATCTGCTCGGCTATTGAGGTGTCCTCAAACGATTCGTGTTCCATCACATGACACCAGTGGCATGCGGAATAACCGATGCTGAGGAGGATTGGTCTGTCTTCCTGTTTCGCCTTTTCCAGCGCTTTGTCGCCCCATGGGAACCAATCCACAGGATTGTGGGCATGCTGCAGCAAGTACGGACTGGTTTCTGTGGCGAGGTGGTTCGTAAATTGGGGTGCGGCCATTGTCAGGACCCTCCCAGAGTCACTACACTAAGGTTCTACAGTATCCGGCTTCTGCTACCGGTGATCCATGACTGGATAGCGGAGTACCCTACTCCACTGTCGGCAAGAGTCTTTCGAGTTCGGCGAAGTCGATTGACCAGTGGGAGGCGTGCCAGATCGGGCGTTTGTTCCTGATGGCTATCATTTGGGGTGATTCGTGGCGTATGCCTGTATGATCCGCAATCGCATCTGACAGGCTTCGGTCCTCTATGACGTGCACGATGCCGAACCGTACTTCCCGGTTTTTCGAGAGAAATTCGTTAACGTCGACTAGCACCTGGGAGCTGATACTACAGGTAGTGCTGTGCTTGAATACGAGAATCGGTTCTGTTGCCGATGATTCCAGTATCCCAGACCAATCTTCGACACTCCGGAGTCGGGAGCGTGTCTCTTGCCTCTCCTCATGAGACCCGCTTCCGGTAGGTAATTCGTTTAATCGTCGAAGTGTTGCCATTGCCCGCTTTTATTCACTCCTCCTGTTTCTTACTATATCAGAGGTAAGTTTATTCAAGATGGAGTTCGATCTGATGCTGTAGGTGCGCTCTCGGAGCGCACAATCAAGAAAGTGCGGTCATAGACCGCACCTACAGTGGGGGAGGGAATCGTGCCGAGCAGGGAAATCACCGACGATCTGGAACTGCTGCTCCTGGCCCTTCCTGGCGATATACGAGCAGCCCTGGATCAGGAGAAAAGAGTCGATGATCTGATCGAGATTCTCCTGGATCTGGGCCGTCGCCCCGAAGCCCGTTTTCCCGATCGGTCCGTCTATCTGAGGGAAGAAGCGGTAAGAAAGGACGAACTCGATCATGTCGTGGATCGGGTGGGTTCCTTTACAGGGGATAACCGGGCAGGGATCGAACGCACGCTGCATAGGATTTCGGCGATTCGAAACCGGCGCAACGACGTTGTGGGTTTGACGTGTCGTGTGGGTCGGGCTGTATTTGGTACGGTCGACATATTGCGTGATGTCATCGAGTCCGGCAAGAGCCTGTTGTTGCTGGGACGTCCAGGAATCGGCAAGACGACGCTTTTGCGCGAAAGCGCCCGCGTACTCTCCACCGAACTCGAAAAACGCGTCATCGTTGTAGATACCTCTAACGAGATCGCCGGCGACGGTGACATCCCACACCCAGGCATCGGTAACGCGCGACGCATGCAGGTTCCGCGGCCCGAGTTGCAGCATGCGGTGATGATCGAGGCAGTCGAGAATCACATGCCTGAGGTCATCGTCATCGATGAAATCGGAACTGAGGCCGAAGCGATGGCATCACGGACCATCGCGGAGAGAGGCGTTCAGTTGATCGCCACGGCCCATGGAAATTCACTGGACAACCTTCTGATGAATCCGACCCTGTCGGACCTTTTAGGTGGGATTCACGCCGTGACTCTCGGCGACGAAGAAGCGCGCCGTCGGCGTACGCAGAAGACGGTCCTCGAACGCAAAGCACCGCCCACGTTCGACACGCTGGTTGAAATTCGAACACGAGACCGATTCTCCGTGTACCACGAGACCGCTCGGGTGGTGGATGAGTTTCTCAGAGGCCGAACGATTCGTCCCGAAGTGCGTCTGCGTGGCCAGGACGGATACGACATCGTGGAAGACGCGAATGCCCTGGATGAGTTATCGGCGAACACTTCTCCCCAGCCCGGTTCCAGAGTTCGGAATACAGTCGAATCGAAAGCGCGCGGAAAGACGCTTCGAATATTCCCCTATGGCGTCAGCAAGGACAAGATCTCCAGAGTCATCGGCGAGCTTGGAGTCGCGGCAACCATTTCGAAAACTCCCAAAGATGCCAATCTCGTGTTGACATTGAAGGCCCATGAAAAGAGGCAACCTCGCACATTGCTCGAATTGGAAGAACGTGGACTGGAAGTCGCCGTTCTTCGCAGCAACACTCTGAGCCAGATCAAGACCTATCTGGCTGACGCTTTCGGGTTGGAACAGCAGGGTGGCGCCGAAGAGGAAGCTCTCCGGGAAGCTCGTGAAGGTGTCGACCGCGTGCTCAACTATGGCAAGCCCGTGGAGTTGACCCCGCAGGCTTCACCGATCCGACGCCTCCAACACATGCTCGTTGAGGAAATGGGGTTGGGATCATACAGCCGTGGGGAAATGCCCTGGCGCCGCGTCATCGTCCTTCCCACCCGCGGGTAGCTGCGGAAGAATCATCGCAGAGGCGCAGGGGACGCAGAGAAAGAAGAGTGTCCAACGTCAATCAGAATTCCTTCTCGCATTGACTCATTGAAAATGTTACCGAACTGAGGGTTGTTGCCTTATTAGAAATGTTACCCAACTCTATGAGAACGGAGGTGGGAAGTGAGGACACACATGACTGTTGCGGCAAGGCGAGAATTAGCTCTACGAACGGCGGTTCGCTACAAGAATGCGGCGCGACCGGAGAAGAAGCGAATCCTGGATGAGTTCCTTGAATCGACCGGGTTCCATCGGAAGCACGCGACACGGCTTCTGAACGACACGGTTCCGAGTTCATGAACTACGGACTCCTCGCCTACTGCGAGCGTGAAACGATTCAATTCACCCGAGGCCGGGCGCGCCGGAAGAACGACCAGTGCTTCGTCGAACAGAAGAACGGCTCGATCGTCCGCCAATTGGTCGGCTACGACCGCTACGAAGGCTCACTGGCATACAGGCAGCTTGCCGAGCTCTACCGAGTGGTCCGGCTCTACGTGAACTTCTTCCAGCCGTCCATGAAGCTCACGACGAAGACTCGCGATGGATCCCGGGTGACGAAACGCTACGATATCGCGCAAACACCCTATCAACGGCTCTCGAATTCGGATGCGCTCGACCCGGAGGTTCGCGTTCGCCTTGCTGCGATTTATGAACGTTCGGATCCGGTCGATCTCCTACGACAGCTTGAGAAACTCCAGGATGCATTCTGGAGACATGCGAAGGAACTGGCCTCTCCCACGCTAACGGACGACATCGTGCGCGCCGCCCTTGTGTCCCCGAACTGCGACGCAGATGCAGACCGAGCCCCGATTGAGGCGGAACTCCCCGATCCCGGCTTCGAGCAACGAATCACGCGTCGGTATCGCAAAACACGGAAACAACCTGTGCCCCACACCTGGCGTACTCGCCCGGACCCGTTCGACGGCGTCTGGGAGGAGATGCGGTCATGGCTTGAATCCGATCCCGGGCGAACATCAAAGTCGCTGTTGCTTGAGCTTCAGCAGCGGCGCCCGGGACGTTACCCCAACGGTCAGTTACGGACCCTGCAGCGGCGCGTGCGCGAATGGCGGCGTCAGATTCTGGAGACTTTCGATGGCGAGTGGCTCGAACTGGATCGGGTCCGCCCGGCTTCAGCATCTGCGGGCGACGGGGGCTGTGGAAAAGGCGGTCGCCCCACAGCCTCGACGGCGGGAAGAACTCTCCCGTTTGACCGGTCGTTCGGTAACATTTTCGATGAGGCAACAACCCTCAGTTCGGTAACATTTTTAAATGAGGCAATACGGCCGGGAGTTTTGATTGTCGCTGATCAGAAGAGACAAGAACTCCATTGTGTGCTCCCAAGTCGACCATCGCGGGTGGGTTGGCGTAACAGTTGTTGGGAACTCTCAAGGTTCCGTACCACTAGATCTTACAGAGCCTATTTCTTCCTATACTCTGCGTCTCTGCGTTCTGACTTCTGGATTCTGATTTCTATCTTGCGCAGGTTTCGCCGCGGCCGCCGTCAATCGCGTAGGTGGCCCCGGTGATCCATCCCGCGCGGTCAGAGGCGAGGTACATGACCAGGTCGGCGATCTCATCAGGCTTCCCGATTCGACCGAGCGGATGGGTCGTCTTGCTGTGTTCGACAAAGGCGCCGTAGGCGTCGGGTCCCATTCCCGAACTCGTGTGCAGGTTCGTTCCTACCACGCCCGGATTGACCGAGTTGACCCGCACGCCTTTGGGCGCCAATTCCAGCGCAGCGCAGCGAGTGAGCTGGTCCAATGCAGCCTTGCTGACACAGTAGGCGAGAACACCGGGGAAAGCCCTGGGGCCTGTGACGCTCGAGACGTTGACGACGTTCCCCTTCCTCTCGATGATCGACGGCAGGCAGAGTTGGGTGAGATGAAAAATAGAACGTACGTTGATGCCCATCATCGTGTCGTAGTCGGCCAACGTTGTGTCTTCGATGCTTCCTGAGGCGATGATCCCAGCGGCATTTACAAGCACATCGATGCCTCCGAGCTCATCCAGCATCGTCTTGACGATTTCGGTCGTTTCGTTTTCTGAGCGAAGGTCCGCCTGATAACCTCGTATTCCCTTCGCGGATAACTCGTCGAGTTTTTCCGAGCTTCTTCCTATTCCCGCAACGGTTGCGCCCTGCACGGCAAATCCCAGGGCTGTAGCGTGCCCGATGCCGCTTGTGGCACCAGTTACGACAACGATTTTGTTTTCAAAGTCCAATGTCACTGTTCCGAAAAGACGAGGTCGAGCACCCAAAGTTCGGTCTTCTCGACTTCGAGCGCCGCAACCACCCAGCTACCATCGGGAAGGCGGTCAAAGGATGGCCAGATCTCCATAGCAGGTTCCAGTGTCGGATCGTCCGGAATCCGGCCTCCTTCCGAAAAGACCGGGCCCTCGGGGCCCCATGCACCAAAAACTGGTGCCCCGACCTCAGCGACCCGCATCGCTTGGCCTCCGTCCAGGCCCGCAGTCCATAAGCCGCCCTGATACCAATACGTTACACGACTGCCATCCGGGGAAAATCGAGGTGCATAGCCACCTCCGTTGAGTTGGAGTCGTTGTCCGCCGGAGGCGGGAATCGTCCAGAGAGCGAGCTGGCCTTCACGCTCGGAAGAGAACACGATGGAACGTCCGTCCGGGGACCAGTCGGGTACGTCGTCGATCTCAACGGCATCGGTGAGTCGTTCCGGTAGACCTGTCCTCACGTCCACTTTCCAGACGTCCTTGTTCCCGTCCAGATCGACTCTCGAGTAAACGATCTCATTGCCACTGGGTGAAAAGCGGGGATGTCGACCCAGGGCTACGTATTGGGGATCGCCCCCGTTGACCTCGGCCATCCATATCTCAAACCGGCTTTCGTTCTCCACCGTGTACGCAATGAATTCTCCGTCCTTCGAAACAGCCGGATCAAACTCCAGACGCCCGGTTTCGACCAGTGGCTGGCCATCGGAAGTCCGGATATCGGAATCGATAAAGTGTCTGGGGAGGACGATCCTCTCGCCATGGACTCCGATCCCTACCGGTGCCAACGATCGACCCATCATGGGTGCGGTTATGGGGACCAGCGTTGATTCATCCAGGTCCACATACCAGACCGCGAGGCCCCCACCCCTGTCTGTTACGTACGCGATGTGTCGATTGTCGATGATCCAGTCGGCCCCCGTTGGGTTTTCGGCGCTCCGATCTGCGATTACGGGAATGGCGTCCCCTGTCGACGCGTCGGCGACCCAGATCTCCCCGTGCAAGTTGAGCATGGAAAGGATAAAGAGGATCTGATTTCCATTGGGAGAGAAGCGTGGTGTCCGGATGGCCACATCAGGATTGTCGTTCGCTGGAACAATTTCGCGAGCCTCTGTTCCGTTAACGGTTGCCACCCAGAGTCCGCCCTCTCGCACGAAGGTTGTTTGACCCGTCCCTGACCAGGAGAGGTCGGTGGCGTCGGCCATGAACAATTCTTCTTCGCGGCTTTCCGGGTGAATAACGTAGGTATCCTCCTGGCGTGTGAACGCGATCCGGTTGCCGTCCGGGGTCCACGCTGGAGATGATTCAGCCTCCTCCGAGTCGGTGAGTTGTACCCGACTGTCGTCCTCCGTATCGGTAAACCACAGGTTTCCCGAAGAGATAACGGCATACCGAACACCGTCCGGAGCTACGGCGACGTCGGTTTCCACACCATCGATGTCCAGGAGGGCTCTGACAATGGGTGCATCCAGAAACCGTTCGGCAGGCGGAAGGAGTGTGATAACGCCTAAGACGACGCTCACCAGTATGGCTACTACGGCCATTGGGATTACAGGGATGCGCATAAATCCGGATAATAGCACGGTTCTCGTCGTGCTAGCGGCCGAGAACCTATCGGTTTTTCAGTAGCTTAAGCTCTACTGATCCGCTATTCTGATGAAGAATTGCTTGATAGTGGTACGGTTTTTCGATTTCCATCGTCTAAAACCCAAACGGCAGGGAACCATCTCAATCAGGGATGTGCCCGGCAACGGCAGAGGGTTTTAGAGAAATGACAAAAGTTATTGAAAGCAAAAGGATTAACAGCCAGCCGACGATGTGTCTGCAGTGTCACCTGGTCGTCAGCATGTTCCACGAGTCGGAGGTCGACACCCGCCAGGGTGCTTGGGAATGTCCGAACTGTGGACATAAATATCCCTTTGCGCACTGGAAAATAAAGAAAGCAGGTAAGGGTAAGAACAGGGCCGCGTAAGGTTTCGCATTTGCCGGTTCGAGTGATCGAACCGCCCCTCCCAGGAATCCGAAAACCCCGCGGCCAGTCGAATCCGGCAGGCGGGGTGCTCCCATTTCATTTTCAAGTAAGCGTTTGCCATGCCTCGGCTGGTAAATTTCGACCTCTGTCTCCAGCAGAATTGAAGTAGTGCAGACCTCAACGAAGCGACTCACTATTACGATCGGTATCCTGATCGGAATGTTCCTGGCGGCGCTGGAAGCGACTGTCGTCGGCACTGCTATGCCCACTGTGATTGCTTCACTGGGTGGGCTGGAACTCTATAGCTGGGTCTTTTCAGCCTACCTGCTGGCCTCGACGGTAACCGTTCCCGCCTGGGGCAAGCTTTCCGATTTATATGGGCGACGTCCTCTTTACCTGCTGGCGATTTCCATTTTCCTGTTGGGGTCCATTCTTTCCGGGCAGGCTCAGTCAATGACGCAACTCATTGCGTTTCGAGCTATCCAGGGCTTGGGTGCGGGTGGTCTTCTGCCGCTCGCGATGACGATTGTTGCGGAGTTGTACACTCCCGTCGAAAGGGCCAGGGTCCAGGGGTTCTTCAGCGGGGTTTGGGGGTTGGCTTCGATTGTCGGCCCTCTGCTGGGCGGCGTTATCACTGAGCAGATCAGTTGGCGATGGGTTTTCTACCTGAACATTCCTTTCGGTCTTGTGGCTGCCTTCATCATTGGAACCCAGTTCGTAGAAGCACCCTCTGATGGGAAGCGGCGGGAAATAGATGTGTTCGGCATGCTTTCGTTCACGGTGTCGGTAACGTTGCTGATGTTGGTGCTGGTCGGGGGTGAGGAGTCCGCCGGGTTGTTTTCGTCGAACAACCTCATGCTGGCGGCGGGATCCGTCGTTGCCATGATGCTGTTTGTCAGAGCGGAGAGACGTGCCGAAGAACCTCTGATCCCGGTCGATCTTTTGCGTCAACGTGTGTTTTCTGGAGCCGTATTCAACGGATTCCTCTCCGGTATGGCCATTTTCGGGTTGATTTCTTTCATCCCGCTCTTCGTTCAGGGTGTTATGGGCACTGGAGCCACGCGTGCTGGGTCGGTCCTTACACCGCTCCTGATGGGATGGGTTGTGTTCTCGGTTGTCGGAGGCCGTCTGCTTCTGTGGTTTCATTTCCGGTGGGTCATGTTGGCGGGCATGCTGCTCATGGTAGCCGGATTCATCCTCCTGGACATGATGACGAGCGAGACTCGGATCGGTGTCGTACTGTGGAATGTGGGGCTCATCGGATCAGGCATGGGTCTGGTCATGATTACGCAACTCATTGCCGTACAGTCATCCGTATCCCGTGAGCGGTTGGGAATTGCGACCTCGACAGCTCAGTTTTTTAGAAGTATCGGCGGCGCCGTCGGTGTTGCCATTATGGGGACAGTTATGGCCCAGGGTATGACGACACAGATTGCCGCTCTCGGATCCGGATCCGGAGCGGACCTCGGTTTCCAGCAATTGGCTGAGGATCCCAACGCGTTCCTGCAGCCGGCCATCCGCGACACGGTCTCTCCGGAACTGGTGGCCGCCTTCCAATCTATGCTCGCGAATTCTCTGCACTCAGTATTTATCGTAGGAACCGTTGTGAGTGTTCTCGGCCTGCTCTCGGTCGCAATGATGCCGTCGGCGGGGTTGACCGAAGCAAGAAGACAGTGAAGCTTCCCAAAAGCTTTTATTCCCGTCCAACCATCGATGTCGCTGTTGATTTGATCGGCAAGGTGTTGGTCCGGCCGCTTCGGACGGGACACACCGCCGGGATGGTCGTCGAAACCGAGGCTTACATCGGGGAGGATGACCTGGCGTGCCATGCCTCCAAGGGCAGAACACCGCGTACGGAAGTGATGTTCGGCAAACCGGGTCACGCGTACGTGTTCGTTGTCTATGGCTTTCATTCTTGTCTCAATGCCGTTACGGAACGGGAGGGGTACCCCGCCGCGGTTCTGATCCGAGCTATCGAACCCGTCGAGGGCCTGGAGCTGATGCGAAGGAACCGTCAACGTGTTTCACGAGACCGAGACATCGGCAGTGGACCGGCCAAGCTATGCCAGGCAATGGCAGTGGACAGGAGTCTGAATGCCGTGAGCCTGGACTCGGAGGAGTTGTGGCTTGAAGACAGAGACCTGAATCCTGGTGACATTCTTGCCAGTGCGCGTATTGGAGTGGACTACGCAGGAGAGTATCGCGACAAGCCATGGCGGTTTTTTGCTGCGCGAAATCCACACGTGTCCCGTCATCGGTTCAATAAGTTGCCGATTGCGAGTCCCTTAATTACCGAGGAGACTCATGACTCGAACCGGTAGAAGCATAATATTTCTGATGTTCCTCGTCGTCTGGTCGGTGCCGGCATCCGCCTTTCCCGCGTTCCTCCAGATTTATCAGGCTGATCCCTTCCGCAACCCCGGTGTTGATAGTTGCAGTGTGTGTCACATCAACCCGAATGGTGGAGGGCCGAGAAACGAATTTGGTCTGGCCTTCGCCGAGAGCGAGATGACAATCACACCCTTGCTGCGTTCCCAGTTTCCGGACCGTTTCACGTACAACCAGGCGCCACTGGGAGATGCGACGATTCTGCATTTTTCGGATCCCGAGAACGCTCGGCTGGTTGTGGAAGTGGACGGTGAGCAGTACCTGGCGGATCTTGGGGCGAGAAGCGTGGGGGGAGTGATTAGCCAGCCTCAGGTGGCAATCGAGGCGCCGGTGGTTGCCCCTGTACCCACCAGCCCAGTGGACGCCTTCACCTCGGAAGGTGCCTTCTTCGGTCCGCGGATCGTCAATCTGCCCAACGGTAAGGGAATGGAGCGTGGAGGTGTAGAGTTCCTGATCGGACATCGTTTCACGTTCCCTGTCTTTGACCGGGATTCGCCTGCAAACCTGTTTGGTTTCGATAGCAGCGCGCTTGTGACATTTGGCGTTCAGGTGGGGTTAACCGATCGACTGAGCGTTTCGGCGATGCGCAGCAATCTGGACCGGACCATAGAACTCAGTTCGCAGTTCCAACTTTCCCAACAGAGTTCCGAAACCCCGTTGTCTACACAGCTTCGCGTCGGAATCGAAGGCCGGAATAACTTTCGGGATCGGTTTGCTCCGTTTGTGCAGTTTGTTTCGACACGAAGCTTCGGAGACCGATTTTCGCTTTCCGTTGCGCCCAGTATTGCCTTCAATACGCGGAACGACGACACCTTTTTGCCGTCACAGTTTCTCTTCGGAGAAGAGTTTGACTACACGGCCGCGATCGGTGTGGGTGCAGGCGTGAGACTCACCCCGTCGGTCTCGGTAGTAGGAGAGTATGTGCCTCGTGTGAAGGGATTTACCGGAGAGATATTCGATCGGCCGGCCGTTTCGGTGGGCGTTCAGAAAGCTACCTTCCGGCACACCTTTGAGTTCGTTCTCTCCACCGCCCGTCCCTTGACGACGGCTCAGTACACGGTGAACGGGACAGATTCCTTCAAAGTGGGTTTCAATATTTACCGGCGGCTTCGATAGCTTGAATGGTTTCGAAGATATTTGAGTTCTGAGGCAGTTCGACCTGGTTCGGGCTGACGGCGATCCATTGGATTTCCCCTTCGGGATCAAGAATGAATGCCGAAGGGTGGGCGATGCGATAGGCATCCAGGCCGACGTGGTGATATACGCCGTAGGCTTTCGTTACCTCACGCGTCTCGTCAAACAGGATCGGGAACCTGTAGTTGTGTTTTTCTACGAATTTTTTCGCTCCTGTCATGCCATCAATCTTCTGGGCTGCGATGCAGACAACTCCCACGCCCTTTCGATCAAATTCGTCCCAATCTGACTCCAACTGAGTCAGTTGCTTTCTGCTGTTAGGTCACCAGGTCCCCCGCAGGAAGAACACCACCGACTTCTTCCCCCTGAGATCCTTGCTGGCGAATTTTTCCCCGTTCGCCGTCTGTAGCTCGAATTCGGGCGCCGGATATCCCTTCCTCAGTGTGTCCGTGTGATCTTTCAACATAGAGCTGGTCATTCTACCGCCTATGGCGGATCTGACAGGTTGGTTCAAACATTGAACTGCGGATGCAGTCCGGGCTGGTTTGCGCAGTCTGTGTTAAGTCAGGCGTGGACTGACTGCAACTCGTTTTCTATGGTCGTCCGACAGGTCTGTCTTCCGGCTGTCCCGGTGGTCCACCCTCCTGCTGTCCTGGTGGTCCGTCTGACCGATCAGGAGGTCGACCTAGAGGCCGTCCGGGTGCGGATGCACTGGCGGGTGGTGGGCCTCGTCGGCTGGCGATCGGTACGGAAAGTGCGGCAGTGAGTTCGCCTCCGGTCGTAAGTTCGCCTCCCGGCCGGCTCAGCGGTACGGTCGCTGAGTCTTCGGGGGCGGGTTCGTCGCTTGTGGTTGGAATGACAACGGCAGCTGTAACACCCGCCGCCGTAGCTGCCGTCGCTGCTGCGACAGAGGCGACAGAAGTTACCGTGGACGTCGCGGCTCCGGCAGCTGCGCCCGCCGCTCCACCGGCCGCGCCGCCCGCACCAGCACCCGCGCCGGCGCCCGCACCGCCCCCCCGCGCCCGCACCGCCGCCTGCAGCACCCCCGCCCGCACCGCCCCCGCCCGCCGCGCCGCCGCCCCCGCCTATGCCCGGTCTGGGGATCAGGGCTAACAGGGCGACGATGGGTGTGAAACCGACACCCCGAATCGCCGTGACCTGCTGGCCGTCGGTTATCGTGACGGTCTGCTGTGTGATCCGCTCAGTAATGTCTTCCAGTCCTTCATTCAGCGCGTGTGTGCTCTGAGTTTCGTTGGGGACAATCTGGTTACCTTCTGTTCCTCTTATGGCTGCCACCGCTGTCGGTGTTTCAAGTGAGGTTTCGGTTCCCACAACCTCCTGGATGTCGAAGAAGAGGTTACCCAAGCCCTGCGTGATCCGACGAAAGATGCCGGTAGGCTGGGGTTGCTCTTCGAGCGTGACCGTGGTGCCCACGTCAAGACTGATCAGGCTTTGATCCGTGAAGAGGATATCGGTCCGACCTTGAAGAGTGCTCACGGTATCGCCGTTGAACAAAGCGATGCCTGGATTCTCAACACGTGTCGTCAGGGTGGTATTAACGCGCTGGAGTCGGACGTCCCCTTCAACGGCCTGGAATTGGGCGATAGGGGTTGGCGCCTGCAGTGGCGCAAACGTGGGGCTGGCAACCGGGATGGAGACCGTGGGTACTAACGATGCGATCAGGATTTCTCCTCCGTTCACACTTCGCATCGCACCATGTTCCTGTCTTTCAAGGATGCTCAGGGAGCCGCTACGGCTCTCTACGCGGTCTTCGTCCTCCGGGATAGCGAGAATTTCTCCCGAAACCGCCCGAGACTCGGGGTTCGGACGAACTTCGAGTTGCGGCGTCGTAATCTCGAAATCGAACTCGTCAGGAAAATTGAAAGCAAGCGAACCGGAACTCAGTGTGATCGTCAGAGGCTCGGCACGAACTATTTCCAGGTAGGTGGACTGCCCAATTTCCATACGGGCTCCCCCGAGGCGAAGTACGCCGCCACTCGACGAAGCTGTTCGTATAGTGTCGCCTTCGAAAAGCGTTGCGTCATTAGTGAGACGCCGACCAGATCTCTCAACTGTACCGAGGAGAACGATGTCCCCGACGATGTCCCCGGGCTCTGCTCCCAGATCCAGAGGAAACGAACCCAACAGCATCGACACGGCGGTCCCCAACGCGACTGCCTTCAGAGAGTAATGTTGGTTCTTGCTGTCCATCTGGCTATGTCCAAGCTGTTTCCAGGCTATTTCTCGTCAAACTTGTGAATCGGATCGAACTCCGACCTTGCCCCGACGAACTCCGCGCGATATTTTTCGATGCGTGCCTTCATCATACGCGAAGGTCCATCTTCCGGAACAAGTTTCATGACGTGGTCAAATGCCTGGTCCGCGCCGTCGAAATCGGCTTCACGGTACAGTTCCAAACCATGTTCGAAGATCGTGCGGATCTCTTCCCATTTCGGGTCGACGATCAGTTCCGCCGATCCCTGGCGCCGGTCCGCGCCGCGCCGCCGTTCGCCGTGTCTCGCGTTGGAATATGCCCCCTTGAATCGTTTCCAGAGAGTCGGATCGGTTCGGCGGTCCGACACCCGCTGTTCCTGCTCGGGTTTGTGTAGCCCGAGGGGTTCGTAGATCGTTACAGCATGGTCCCGGCCCTTGACCTTAACCCTGTCCAATTCCCGGCAGAAGATTCGGTCCCGTACCTTGAGGTAGGTGCTGTCGGTAATCAGGATGTTCGTACCGTAAAACTTATTGAGACCTTCGAGCCGCGATCCAAGGTTCACGTCGTCGCCCATTGCGGTGTAGCTGAATCGGTTCTGGGAGCCCATGTTGCCGACGACCGTATCTCCGGTGTTGACACCGATGCCGATGTCAAAGAGATGCCCTCCGGGTAGCCGAACGGTTTCCTGCATCTGATGGACGACATCCATCATCTCCAATGCAGCCACGGTCGCACGCAGTGGATGGTCTTCTGTTTCGATGGGATGGCCCCAGAAACACATCACGGCGTCGCCGATCAATTTGTCCAGCGTTCCCTGGTGTTTGAAAATGATGTTGGTCATCTGGTCGAAATAGGTGTTGAGGAAACCGACCAGTTCCTGAGGCGTCATCTTTTCCGAGAATGTACTGAAGCCACGAATGTCGGAGAACAGAACCGTCAGGCTATGTTTTTCGCCACCCAGCTTGAGCTTCTCGGGTTGGTCGACGACCTGGTCGATAACCGCCTGGTCGAGATAGTGCGAGAAGACCTGTTTAGTCCGTTTCTTTTCCCGTTCCTCAGTGAGGTACTTGTAAGAAATCAGGGACCCGCTCGTGACGACCAGGCCAGTCCGGGATACACGTAACTCAACACCCAGGTGAACTGCAGAAAGACCCAGACGTTCAGCCCTGTGAACGCGAGCAACCCCACTACCGTGGAGATGATGCTCCGAGTCGCTCCCATCTTCGGGAGATACAGAGATACGAGGACACCCAGGCCCACGATAAGGAGCAGATCAACCATGGAGGTCATTGTGTCGCGCACCAGGTAGCGTTGCTCGAGCACGTTGTCGATGACGTTTGCATGTATTTCGACGCCCGGCAGCACCGGGTCGAACGGAGTAGGGAGGACGTCGCCCAGACCAATCGCCGTTGGCCCAACAAGGACTATCTTGTCGCGTAGCGCTCCGGGATCCACGCGACCCTCTTCGACATCAATCCACGACACAGTCGGAAACGTGTTGGCAGGCCCATTGAAATTGACCATGTAACGACCGTAGCGGTCAGTCGGAATAACGTAATCGCCGACCTGCACCTGTTCCATTCTTCCGTCTTGCATCGTCACCCCGACCGAAGGCGCGTCCAGGTAACGTTTCAACAGTTGCAGGTCCAGAGAAGGATAGAGTCTTCCACCCCATTCGATGAACTGCGGCTGATACCGGGGGGAGCCATCAGCATCTGTATGAACGTTAACGGAACCAAATGAAGCCGCTGCCCGGGTCAGGGAAGGAAGGTTCATTTCAAGCGTGTTGCCCTGAATAAGCGTTTCTCCGCCTTCTGTTCCGCTCGTTCTGAGCGATGGGTATACCTGCTTTTCGATTACGATTTCCTGGAACTCCGGCGTCAACTCTCCCCGTTCCCCGCTCTGTCCGGTTGTGGCCTCCAGCTCGAAATAGGTGCCCAGGACCACGTTACCTGCCCTTTCGATTGCTTCAGCAAAGAGACGATCGTTGTCGGGGCTGGTGGGGTCGGGTTCGCTGTAGGTGATGTCAAAGCCGATAACCCGGGCGCCTGCCTGATTGAGTCGATCGACAAGTTGTGCTACATGATGACGCTCGAACAGGCGGGCTGATCCCAGTGATTCCAGTGACCTTTCGTCGAGTGCGACCAGGACCAGTTGATCTCCGGGGGCTCTTTCCCCGCGCAATCTGAACTTGGTATCCAGCCACCGCATGTCCAGACTGGTGAGGAAGCTTTCCGCTGTCCAGTCCAGGCGGTTCGCCGCCAGCAAGGCAAACAGGAGCGTGAGAAATACGCCCAGAATGGTTGGGAAACGCCGTTTCATGCTGATCGACTCCGACTGCTTCTGTTAGGGAATGCTAAGGCGGCACTCTACGTTAAAGGCAAGGTACGGTCAAGGCTTGTTATAATTTTTCCGATAGTCCGTAAACCCTTGCGGCTCTACGACTCGGCGGCCTCAACCCCCGCTGTTCGAGCTGGCAACTTCCGCGGTATTAAGTAATTTGCCGAATCCGAAACTCAGCACGAAATTGAAAGCCATTCCAACGGGTCCCGGGGTGTATCTATACCGGGATGAGGGAGGGGTGGTTCTCTACGTCGGAAAGGCCAAGTCTTTAAGGAATCGTGTCCGTACTTACTTTCAGGAGTCCCGGACACACGATCCCCGCCGGGACCGGATGATCGACCAGGTCTGGGATGTGGAATTCATTGTCACCGATACGGAAGGCGAGGCGCTCGCGCTTGAAAACAACCTGATCAAGCAGAACAAGCCCCGATACAACGTTTTGCTTAGGGACGACAAGACATACCCGTACATTAAGCTGACCCTCAATGAGGCGTACCCCAAGGCGTTGATCACCCGCCGGGTTCGCAAGGACGGCGCGCTTTATTTCGGCCCTTACTTTCCAGGCGGTTTGGCTCGCAAGACCCTTCGACTGATCGAACGCCATTTCATGGTTCGCAACTGCAACATCAGGATCGACGGTAAGCGGGGACGCCCATGCCTGCAGTACTACATTCATCGATGTATGGGCCCGTGTGTGGCCCGACTCTCGACGCGGGAAGCGTATATGGAATCGGTTCAGGACGTTCGCCTTTTCCTGGAAGGACGGACGCGGGATCTCCTGGCCCGGTTGAAACAGAAGATGGAAGCAGCTTCCGGCAACCAGGAGTACGAAGCTGCAGGACACCACCGCGATGCTATTCGGACAATCCAGCAGGTGGCAGAGCGACAGAAGATGGCATCGGCCGGGTCTGACGATATAGATATATTCGGACTGCACAGGGACGGCCCACAGGTTGCCGTTTCAGCGTTTCACATGCGTGGGGGACGCGTCGTCAACAAGAAAGAACTCTTCTGGGAAGACCAGGCGAACTTTGATCAATCAGAATTCCTGGGTGCGCTGTTGAAACAGTACTACCTGGACGCGCCATTTATTCCTGTCGAGATCCACGTACCCGTTGTCTTCGAAGATCGACTGGTTCTGGCCGAGAGACTCAGTGAAAAGAAGGGGCGCAAGGTCGAGATCCGGACTCCGGTTCGGGGGGCCAAACGGGAGATGATGGAGCTGTTGCGACGCAACGCGAAGCTGACATTCGATCAACGATTTCGTTCAGCAATGCCTTCAGCTTCAACGATTGCCCGCGAGGTCGAGGAAACGCTCGAACTGGAGAAGACACCCAAGCGTATCGAAGGCTTCGACATATCCAATCTTCAGGGAAGTGACATTGTTGCGTCTATGGTCGTCTGGCGCGAAGGAAGTATGAGGAAGTCCGAATACCGCCGTTTCATTGTGCGATCTGTTTCCGGTAAGCCTGATGATTTCAAGAGCATGCAAGAGGTCGTGACCCGCCGGTACCGCCGGGTCTTGGAAGAGAAGCAACGAATGCCCGACCTGATTCTTATTGACGGGGGACTTGGCCAGCTTCACGCCGCGCAGGCTGCCCTCGACGACCTCAACATCGTGGATCAGCCGCTGGCGAGTATCGCCAAACGCGAGGAAATTATTTATATCGCCGGCCGAGAAGATGAACCGGTAATGCTGGATCGCCGTTCACCGGTTCTTCGTCTGATCCAGCAGATCCGGGACGAAAGTCACCGCTTTGCCGTTACCTTTCACCGTAAGCGTCGCGACCGGCAGAGACGTACGACTCAACTCGCAGACATTGCTGGGATCGGGCCTCGGACTGCTCGTAAATTACTCGATCACTTCGGGATCCATGAAGAAGGTGAGCGAGGCATCACCCGAGAAACTGTCGAAGGTCGCAAACCGTCGCCAGGTGGAATCGCTTCGCCGTCACTTCGATCAGACCTGAGCTTTCAACCTTCGGCCTTAATTCGGGGACAGTGAGCAAATTCGGAATTTGCTCACTGTCCCCGAATTAGTCCTTATGCTCCTGTGTTACTATCAACTTAGGCCAATAGGAGGTCGATATGAGTGGCAGCTTTGGAGACAAGTTTCTTTACTTTCTAGCGGGCGCGGGAGTGGGCAGTGCCGTAGCCCTGCTATTTGCGCCGCAGTCAGGACGCGCGACACGCGAGGACATTAACAGGCGGGCTCAAGAGGGACGCGAGTTTCTAGGCAATAAGGCCGAAGAGAGCCGACAGTTTGTGGAAGATGGCCGCCGGCGCGTCGGCAACGAAGTGACGTCCCTGGTTGATCGTGGCAGGGATGAATTTGATGGTCTTGTCGATAAGGGCAAGGACGTCGTCCAGAAGCAGAAAGAACAGCTTGCTGCTGCCTTCGAAGCCGGGAAAGAGGCGTACCTTCAGGAAAAAGACACTTCGGACTGATTGGAGGATACCTTGGAAGGCTTGTTGACTCTTTTCGTCGCTTTGACTGCCGCTGCGGTGATGCTACAGGCCGGCATACTCCTGAGTCTCTACTTGTTGTCGAGGCGTGTGGTGGCGCAAGTGGAACTTACGCTCGGACAGCTCCGCGAGCTGATGCCGTCCTTGAAGGCCGTCACGGACAATCTCAAAACCGTTTCTGAGGACGTCGTTGAGGTTGGCCGGGCCGCTCGGGAGCAGGTGCACAACGTCGAAGAAATGATTGGAGAGACGGGTCGAACGCTGCAAAATCAGCTCGAACGAGTCGACCACATGAGCCGCGAGGTCAGCGAGCGCGTCAACGAGACCGTTGACGTCGTTCAGGACTCCATCATTCGTCCAGTTCGGGAGGTTGGCGCGCTGGCTCGAGGCGTTACCAAAGGTTTCGAGTTCTTCTTGAACCGGAAAGATCGTAGTTCAGCCGATGATTCCCGTCGCGACGAAGAGCTCTTCATATAGCAGAGAAACAATCCCGCAGCCCACCGGTGGAGTTGCCCGTAACCCGAGGGTTGATGCCGCACTCCGATCACATTGAAATTCCGTTGTTTCCGCTTCCGAACGTGGTCCTCTTTCCGAGGGTTCAACTTCCACTACACATTTTCGAAGAGCGATACAAGACGATGGTCAGTGGGTGTATCGGTGATGAAAATCCGTTCGGCGTCGTTCTGTTCAACGGTGAGGAAGAAAAAGCTTCGAACATCAAGAAAGTGGGGGTCCTCGCCCGCGTTGTTCAGGTCGAGCGGCTCGAGGATGGACGCATGAACATACTGACCGAAGGGGAAGACCGATTCCGGATTCTGGAACTCAAGGAGCCGTCGCCGTTCTGGAGTGCTGCGATAGAGCCCGTTGATGACAGGGATGAAGCTGAATCGGTCCTGGAAGAACTCCAGTCTGAGGTCGGCAAACTCTATCTGGACGCCTACAGGAAAGGTGTTGAACTGACCGGAGAGAGGGCTGCCGAACTCGAACTTCCGGATTCTCCCTCGGAATTGTCTTTCATGGTGGCGTATGTTCTGGATATGGAGTTTGATGAGAAGCAGCGGTTACTCGAGATGACATCGGCGAGTGATCGGTTGGAAGCCCTGATCGATTATCTGAAGAGCGCCAACGAAAATCTCAGACAACAGCTCCACCAGAAGCGGACTGCCGAGAAGGCTCGGGGAAACGGCGATCTGGGGCGTCCCAGAGGATCGTGAGATCCGCCGATCCACAATGGCACCTATAGATGAACCTTTTACAACAGATACCTCAGCCGGATAGATCCAGTTCACAACGCGGTGCGTCCCAAACCGAACTCGTTATCGCCATACTGGTTGTCCTGGCAGGAATTGGTTTGATGGGCTACCTGTTCCTGGAACAGATGTCGAGGGTTGAGGATCGCCTTGCGAATGTTGACACGCGCGTCGGAGAGATGGGGGAACAGGTTGCTGAATCTCTCGGTGTGGCACGCGACGCAGCGGAGTCCGCAGAAGAAGCGATGAGGCGAGCTGCCAGCGCTGAGGAAAACGCCCAGGAAGCTGCGCGTACGCGCCAGGTTGCAGAGGAAGCACAACTGAGTGCGGAATCAGGACGGGTCCAGGCTGAGGCCTTGGCGGCGTCAGCCCAAGCGGATGCAGAAGCAGCCCGCCAGGAAACAGAGCGAATCCAGAGGGAGCGTCAAGCCGAGTTGGACCGGTTGGAGCGAGCGCTCAGCGAGATTGTAGAAACGCGTCGAACTGCACTGGGTTTGGTTATGAACCTTGGAACAGACGCAATCGAATTCGAGTTCGACCGCGCGGAGCTGGGCTTTGCCGAACGTGAACTGTTGAGCCGAATTTCCGGAGTTCTCTTGACCTCTACCGGCTATTCCATCTACGTGTATGGACATACCGACGACGTAGGTTCGGAAGCCTACAATCAGCAACTGTCGGAGAGGCGGGCCGAGTCAGTTCGCGACTACATCGTCCAATCCGGTGTCGACGCCGATATCATCACCACTCGAGGGTACGGTCAGTCGAGTCCACGGGTTGATGGAGCCACTCCCGCAGCACGTGCCCGAAACCGTCGTGTGGAAATCGGCATTGTGGATGTCACCCTAGACTACCTGGGCGAAGTTCCTCCATCGCCCTGAGTCTTGCTTTAGCTCTAACCAAAACCCAAGAACTTCAAGGGACTCCGTTCGGCTCTGTGCCTCCGCGCCTCTGTGGTTCAGTAATTTCCTCATGGGGTAGAATCAGAACGCTATGGGCGATCTCTACCGAGCGCTGAGCGTGTTCTGGATGCCGTCGGCAACGATGTCGGGGGCCACCGACAGACCGATCGTCATCGTTCCGGTTATGATTCCTACTGTCTTTGCGGCTGTAACGAGCCTGGTCGTCTATTTCAAGTTCCCACCTGCAGACGCCCTACTGCGCGGAGTGTGGACCCTCACACTTGCGGTCGCCGTGTTGGGACCCGCCTTCGTCGTCTTGCTGGTTTCGGGTCTTTTCTTCTTGATCTTTTCTTTCCTCGGACGTCGGCATGGCTACAGGAGTTTTCTTTCCGTGACGGCGCTGGCCTTTGTCCCCTCAGCGATCTACCATCTTGCGCAGAGCGTAGTTCTCATGATTTCGTCTGGCGTGGAACCACCTTCGGTTCAGGTCGGACGGCTGAGCGCGGCCCGTCTGCTGGATCCCGGGTCAGTTTCGTCCGAGCTCTTTGTTGCGGCCAGCATGATCGATGCGATTACGATCTGGGTGCTCGCGTTGCTGGTCGTTGGCTACCAATTTCTCAGCAGGGAGTCCTCACCCAGGTTAGGGGGAGTGGTCGTAATCGGAGGATGGATCGTTTACGCGGCGATTCGAATCGCTGTTGCGGATGCTGTGAGCTTTTAGCTTGTAGAGCTATTCGCCTTCAGCCAGAGTTGGCGGATCATCATGCTCGCTTTGATCGTTCTCTTACACTGACGCCGCGGCTCCGCCTCGTTGTCCACCCGCACCGGAGACCAGTGCGGGTCCTTCAGTGCCTGCTTCAAAGTGTCGTTGTGTCCCCTTAGGCCTCGCAATCAGGATGATTGCGAGGGTCGCCGGTCGTTCGGCCAGGATGGCCGTTGGAACGACCGAGCGAAATCTTCGCCCGATTCCAACAGTTTGGATGACGTAGTGCGCCGGATGCGAATGTGGGCCAGCGGGCTTAGGATGTGACCTCAGGTTCGAACAGGCGAAGCCGGCGCAGAAGTATGTCTCCCATATACAGAAGTAACGCGACGATCGCCATGTACGGCCAAAGCGGTGTCGGTCTCATTATGCTTTCCTGGTCCGAGCCGAAGACGTCGGACGCGCTGGCATCATAGACTCCGCCTGTAACGGAACTCACTTCTGCGAGGAGTTCTGTATCGGGAGGATAGAAGTGGTATTCCTCAGGATAGGAATAGGGCAGGATCCGGGAAGTCCCGGACTCATCTCCGGTTATCCGGAACAGATAGGGCCCGCGTTGGTCAACAGGGAATTCCCCTTCGAATGTGCCAGGTCCGGAATGGCGGAGATTCACTACGGAAACGTTTTGCTGTGGATCAACGACGCTGAGCTGTGAGTCCAATCGATTCCGGAAACTGCCGTCTTCTTCGAGCGCTGTAATCGAGATCTGTGCCTCGTTCCCGATCTTGTCAATCTGCAGGTCCAATTCACCGTCGTCTCTCCGTCTCATGGTTTCACGGACCAACTGGGGCCAGAGCTTGCTGTACCCGTCCCAGTTCAACCATTCTGCTGCCCAGCGATCCTTCACGTCCGAGGTGAAAGCCACGGTTTTTCCTAAACCGTACTGCCAACGAGCCAATATCGGTTTTTCGACATCCGATTCCAACAGGATTTCCGCCGTCTCCTTGGGGAGCGTAGAGACATAGCCCAGCAGTGGTGGGCTTGTTGAAAAATCGATGCCCTTGAACGCTTCGACTTCTTTCAGAACGACAGGTTGGAACGGCTCCTCGCGCAACGTTCCCTGTGTCGCCAGCTCGGCTTCGTCGGCAAACACCTGGGGTACCCGGTTGGCGTCTTCCATGAAATAGGTCCGGCCGCTTCCCCAGGCCGCGATGTTGGACAGCAGCTCACGATCTGCCCCGTTTCCAACCGCGACCGTTGAAACAGTTATCGTTTCTTCGTTCATCCGCAAGACGAGTTCTTCGAAATCTTCAGGAAGCGATCGACCGTCCGAGAGCAGAATGACGTGTTTGACCTCAGCCTCGATATCGGTCAATTCATCAAAGGCTTCCTCGAGGGCGGGATAGATATTGGTTTCACCGCCCGCGATGATTCGGCTGATTCTTCGATCGATTTCTTCGCGATCCTCTGCCGTCTGCAGATCCACGGGCCAATAATGGTCGTAGTCGAAAGCGACGATGCCGATCATGTGATCGTCCCGGAGCACCTCGACAGCCGCCTTGGACGCCTCTTTCGCGAGTTCGAGTTTTTCTCCCCCCATGCTTCCCGACTTGTCCAGGACGATGATCAGAGCGACCGACGGCCTTTCCAGATCAAAGCTCACCGGCAGTATTTCCTCTACAACCGTTTCTGAATAACCCTCTTCACCGTAAACGGATTCTCCGCCGACAAGGAGAAACCCCCCACCCAACTCGCGGACGTAAATGGCCAGAGCTTCCATTTCCACCGGCGTCATTGTGTCGGCTTCAACATCGCTCAGGATGACGGCCTCGTATGCATCCAGGTCTTCCAGGAGTAGGGGGACTTCCCCGGGGGCGGCAGACTCGACTTCAATGCCTTCACCTTCGAGGACGTTTTCGAGGTAATTCGCGCTTTGAGTTCGCCCCTCCACGTAAAGGATCTGTGGCGGTCCATCAACAAGCACAGATTGGCGAAAGACGTTATTGTCGGGGAAACGGTCCCCATCGATTCTTACTTCCGCTTCGATCATAGCCGGGCCGGTATCGGTGAGTCGGATTTCGAAAGAGAGACGGTTGATTCCAGGTTCCAGCTCGACCTCTCGTGTTTCGGGTTCGTCGGTCCCGTAACGGACTTCCACCTCGCCGCTGGTTCGAATCTGGCTGTGGACGTGAACTTCGAGTGGAAACAATTCTTCCTCGGTGACCGTTGCGGGCGCCAGCACATCTTCCACCCACGCGTCTGAACCAACCCGGGCAGCGATCGGTCGCGTGAAGACCTGGACGTTTTCCTTATTCATCCTGAGGATCGAGTCCTTCACTTCCCCTGCATTTTCACCGCCGTCTGATAGCAGGACCAGGCGCTTGAGATGGTTGGGAGCGAAGCTGCGTGATGCCTGGGTCAACGCCCTCTCGATGTCGGTCGCGCTCTGGTCGATCGCACCATCGGTCGGGATGCTGGTCACCTGCACCGTTCTGAGTTCGTCGAGTTCTTCAAACACGAGCGAGTTCGATGCGAAGGGTATGAATCTGGAATGGTCCGGGTTCCCGACGGCTTCAGTTTCCTCGATCCAATCGATGGCTTCGGAAATAGCCTGGGGCGAAACACTCTGGGAGACGTCAAGCAGATAGACGACTGAGACCCAGTTGCCGGAACGGTTCAGAACGGGCTGCATCAACGCAAGTGCCAGACACGCGACAATAGCGGAGCGCACTCCCGTTCCGAGCTTCAGATGTCCCGGGCTCAAGTCAGTCAGCGTTTTTTGACTCACCCACCAGAAATAAGGGATCGCCCCAAGCAGTAGGAGGGGCCAGAATGTCTGGAAGGTGATCATTAAAGTTCTCTTATCTTCTCAGATTGCTCTCGAAATGCGTCATAGAGTGATTCTTCGGTTATATGTCCACCACTCGAGACCGACAAGCAGCAGGGCGATGAACAGCATGAAAGACCAGAGTTCATTACCTGCGAACGCTGCCACCAGTCCTGAATCTGAGGTTGTTGACGTCTGATTGACATTCGAGAATCTTGGATCTGCAAGGTTGGCAGCCACGCGAATACGGCGGCCGTCAGCAACCGCGGTATAGAGATCGGGTTCCGTGACCTCGATGACCTGTCGTCCAAAGCGATTCTCGGTGGGCGCCTCTGTTCCATCTAAACGTGTAACGACTATCGTTTCAGGTGGCAGCTCGATTTCGCCGAGACTGTGTCTTTCTGCCGGCCCCTCTCCTGAAAACCAGGCCATAACGTTTTCAACGAAGATAGGAAAACCGAGGTGAAACGCAAAATCGGACTCGTCAAGATCAAACGCTACGAGCACGTTTCGGGACCGGGCCGGTCCGGCCCGGGCAAGAATCAGCGGGGTCTCTCCAGACGCCGCCACGACGGTTCTGTCCGAGGAGTCCGTCTCCAAATCCAGCACGGGAACCTGATCGATCTTCAGATCGTAAACCGGGACCGACTGCATGACCGGGTGGTCTTCAATCCACGAGGTTATGGTTGGTTCTTCTTCAGTTCCAACCGATTTCGGAAGCCAATCAACCTCTTCCATGCCGAACACCAGACTTGGCCGGGTTGGCGCGTTGTCAGGTACAAAACCTTCGAACACGTATGCGTCGGCGCTCGGATCGTTTTCGAAATCTGTGGGGCGAACAACACTCAACTCCACCCGTGGAGATAGCTCCAGCAGTGTTTCCAGGTATCCGTCGATGGTGTCGGTCACCAGCGTTACCTGATTATTGGTAGCCGTAGGCAGATAACTGAACGCGACATCGTCCAGTGCGAGTGCATCGCCAGGCGCTTGGACGCTGACGCGTATACCTCCCCCCTGGAAGTCGGCCAGATCCAACGAAATGCTCCAAGGCTCTCGGGGGGTCAGGGTCAGATCCTGCGTAAGCCGCTGGCTTCCCACGCCGCTCAGTTGTATCCGAGCGTCCTTGGTTTCCTCCGAGTAGTTCACGACCTCCAGATACGCGGTATAGCCGGACCGGCTCGTCGGATCCACCCGGAGGTCAAACGCGGTAATTCCCACGTTGTCTGCGGTCTCAAACACTGAGACCGTAGTGACTGACTCCGGGACCTCGATCGGATCGACACCGTCCGTTATGAAGTAGGCTCCGGCTCCTCCATTGGGAACGGCAGGAAACGTTCCGACTCCTCCGAAGGGCCGCATACGTTCGATAGCGCGCGATATCTGCACACGGTCTTCGGTTAACGGCGTCAGGACCCGGCCGGCCGTATCGGCGACCATGAAGCCTTCCGCGGTGTTGCTGCGATTGAGAATCCTTTCGGCCTCATCGAGGGCAGATTCCCAACGGGTCTGACCTGACGCCGTCCGGGTTTCCATCGAAGGTGAGGTGTCCAGCACAATAATCACCGGCCCAATCGGTCCTTCAAGCGCGCCGACTAAATAAGGCCGTGCGAGAGCGAGTGCGATCAGCAGCGCGATCGTCAACGTAATGGCCAGGGAAATCCAACGCCGCAATTTCTCCCAAATCGACACGGAATCCCGGTGGTCGAGGATTCGCTGCCAGAGCAGCGACGATCCAACGACGACTCTGCGATGACGGAGCTTCAGGAAAAACAGCACCAGAACAACCCCTGAGGTCAACGCCGCAAGGAGCAGGGCCTGGGCTGTAGACAAGGCGAGAAAACTCATTTCAGGAACCTACCCTGACGGAACACCTGGAGTATCAGGTCCTCAAACGGGAAATCGGTGACCGTCCGCACGTAACCCAGCTGGTACTTGATGCAATGATGCTGGAGTTCATCAGAGTAATGGGCCATCTCTCTTTTGTATGCGTCCAATAGCTCTCGCGTCACGGTAACGTCCCTGCTGGCCCGGCTTTCCGAGTCGACCAGCTGCAGTTGGCCACTGATAGCAGGATCCACGTCCTCGTGAGCGGCCACCTGGACAACGAACGCATCGTGCCTGTAGTAGCGGAGCATATTCAACCCGCGATCGAACCCGTTAGGATCGAAGAAATCAGAGATTACTACGGCCAGGCCACGCCGCCGGTTTCCCGTGCAGAAGACTTTGAAAGCTTCCTTTGCGTTGGTTTCGCCGCCAGGCTCGATTTCGGACAGAAACTGGAAGACCCGGAATATCCGACCCTTACCCCTTTGGGGAGGCAACTCGCCCCGGATACCGTCTGCGTATGCGATGACGGTAACACGGTCGAGATTTGCCAGGCCGATATAGCAGAGAGCCGCTGCGATGTGACGAGCGTAGTCCAGCTTCGAAGGGGACCCATAGTTCATCGACTGGCTGCAGTCGACGAACAAATATACCGGGAGGTCCTCCTCCTCTTCGTAGAGTCGCAGCAGGAGCTTGCCCAGTCGCAAATAGGTCTTCCAGTCCAGATACCGGAAGTCATCCCCGGCTACGTAGCCGCGATAATCTGCGAACTCGAGTCCAGAACCGAGTTTCTTGCTGCGCCTTTGCGCCTTGTAGTGGCCCGAGAAGCGTTTCGAGACCAACGCCAGGTACTCCAGCTTTCGCATGAAGTGTTCGTCAAATCCAGCGATGGCTGTTGGCATTTGCGGCGGTGCCTTTTCTAGGGTTCGGGTGTGTCGTTCAGAATGGCTTCAAGGATTGAATCCGTATCCACCTGTTCGGCTTCGCCCTCGAAGTTCAGGAGTACACGATGCCGGAGTATGGAGGGTGCAATTGCACGGATGTCTTCTGCCGAAACGTGAACTCGATTATTCAGAAGGGCACGAATCTTGCCTCCCAATACCATCGCCTGAGCTCCACGTGGGCTCGCCCCATAACGGACATACTGGTTGGTTATCTTGTGTGCGTCGGGCGTGTCAGGGTGTGTGGAGAGAACCAGTCGAACAGCGTATTCCTGTACCGGACGTGCAATCGGAATGGCAAGGACCGTTTCGCTCATCTCGAGTATTTCCGGACCCGTCAGAACTTGGTCCGGTACCGGTTCTTCGACTTTGGTTGTCCGGTTCAGGATCGTATGCATGCTCTGAACGCTTGGATAGTCGACTTTCAATTTCATGAAGAAGCGATCCAATTGAGCTTCCGGAAGAGGGTACGTCCCTTCCATTTCGAGGGGGTTCTGGGTCGCCAGGACGAAGAAAGGCAACTCCAGTTGGTAGCTTTCCTTGCCTACCGTAACTGTCTTTTCCTGCATCGCTTCCAGCAGAGCTGACTGGGTCTTCGGCGTAGCCCTGTTGATTTCATCAGCGAGGATGATGTTGCCAAACAGCGGTCCTGGCTGAAATCGAAGGAGCTTTTCGCCCGAGTCGTCTTCCTGAACAACGTTGGTGCCGGTGATGTCGGCCGGCATGAGGTCGGGTGTGAACTGTATCCGGGAGAAACGAAGTTGAAGGGCACCGCTGAGAGTTTGTACGAGCTTGGTTTTTCCCAACCCGGGGACGCCTTCCAGGAGGACGTGGCCTTTGGCGAGCAGTCCCATCAAGATGCCGTCGATGATCTCGTCGTAGCCGACGATGACCTTCGAGACCTCTGTCTTGACTGCATTGAATTGTTTCTGGAAGAGTTCGATCTGTTGATCAAGTTCTGCAATCATGGCTGGATACGTATGGCCTCGAAATATTCCTTGATAAGGTTCTGGTACTCTCTGGGAATCCGGTCCTGGTTCAAGAGTTCCTGCTGTGCGGGGGTTAAATCGGACGCTACGTCCCTGTAGTCGAGTGTCGATTCCTCCTGTCGTGTCGCTAATTCCTGTGTGTCTTCTTCCGCGTCATTGCGGGTAATCTCGTCCATCTGTGCTTCGACTATTTCTTCCTGGAGTTGAACTTCCAGGCTTGTCGGGGCGCCTTCTTTGATCGCCGGCGAATAGCCGAATCCCATCGGGATCAGTCCGCTGGCGTCGGCGTTGATGTTTGCAGGGTTTCCTTGCGGTGCCTCGCCGGATTGTTCCCCTCCCTGGGCACCTGCTCCAGCTTCCGACTCTGCCCCCGAAAGATCCTGACTACTCGGTTCGCCGCCGGCGCTGTCTCCCTGTGCTGGCTGAGGTGTGCCCTGTCCGGTTGAAAGGGGCATCTCGGTCTCCTCTTCCCCGGGTGTAGTGAAATCGTCTCCCAGATCGGAAGGTGTCGCCTCGGCCTGTTCTTGTCTCAAAGCGTCCTGAAGCGCGTCCATCCTTGCGGCTGCTTCGTTTTGCAATTGCTGGCTTGCAATGATGTCTGCCAGCCGGTCAAGCGATTCGGCAGATCCCATCAAAGCCTCTTCGACCGCGTCCGTATCCTGGTTCTCCAGTCCTTCGGCTGCAGCCTCCAGCTGGTTTGAAAGCTCTTCCAGGCCCGGTCTCCTGTTAGACGCTGCTTCCTCAAGGACATCAGCGAGGTCCGATTGAGGTTCACGGCCTGTACCGAGTTCTCCGGCGAGCTCTTCCAGCTCGGAAGCCGCTGCATCGAGGTCACTTTCGATGAGGTTTTCACCCGCCGCCTCAGTATCTCCTGATTGCTCCAGATCCTCTCCGACTTCCTCCAGTCCTTCCAGAATGCTTGCTACTGTCAGGTTTCCCTCGTCGATAAGTCCCTGAATGTTCTCCATCTCTTGTTCGGCTTCTTCGAGCTGGATGTCAGAGCCCTCGATCGACTCGAGCAGATCCTGAAACTCCTCGATCGTTTCGGAAGGATTGAGCGCCTGGGCTTGTTCGAGCAGTTCCTCTATCTGGTTGAAGAGTTCTTCGGCTTCGGCCGGATCAGTGACGTCCGGGGGTGGACTCGAAAACAGATCGCTCCCCCCGGGTTCGATCGGCGCCAGATTGAGGGCGACCAGGAGAACGACACCCACCGCCGCAACATAAGATGCCGGCGGAAATATTCTTGGGTAGAGGGTTCGAACGTCTAGCTTTCGTGCGGTGGTTGCTGCACGGCGGACCTGAAGGTCCACCCATGGGTTGCTGACGTTCTGGCTCAGGAACCAGTAAGCGCTGACGACTTCATCCTTCAGGCTTGCCTGCCGGTCAACATCGGCGGCCGTCTCCGAAAGCGTCGTCCGTCTGTCCAGACTCTTGAAAATGTAAGCAACCAGTGCGATGACCCACACGATCCAGAACGATCCCACGACCGTTCGGCCTAGAGGCACGAAGAAACTGAGGACTGTTACGAATATGGCAACGCCGACGAGAGCAGCGAGAGCAGAGGCGACCCGCCCGATCAGGCGGTTCGTGCGAATGCGGGATTCGGCCTCGCTAAGGTTCGCAATTATGATTTCACGGTCCGACATCGAGGACTAATATGCCTTCCTATCGCGTAATAAGGGTCGAATCCACGCGATGAACGTCATTCCTGTCTAATCCGTGGAATCAGTGGGGTCGCGTAATCCCTACCATACCTCATGCGGACGTTCGATGGAAGGGTCGATCCGCCTATATTTTCAACTACTTGGATCTCCCAGAGGGACTTGATCCACTACTTTTAGGCCATAGCCTTTCAGGGCCACAAGCTTCCTCGGGTGGTTCGTCAGAATGCGCAACGAATGAATGTTCAGGGCAGCCAGAATCTGAATTCCGATCCCATATTCTCTCTGCTCACCCCTGAGTCCTATCGTTTCGTTCACGTCGACGTCGTGCTTGCCGTGATATTCGAGTTGTCTGCCGTCGATCGAATCGACGATGTTAAAGCCACGGCCGGTCTGGTGAAGGTAGAGCAGGACGCCTCGACCTTCGGCAGCGATCATTCCCAGCGCCCGCTCGATCTGGCTACGGCAGTGGCATTGGGTGGATCCCAAAACATCGCCGGTAAGGCAATGAGAGTGCACTCGGACGAGAACGTCCTCTCCGTTTTCGATGTCACCCCGGACCAGTGCGACATGGGTTTCGCCGTCAATCGTGCTCTCGAAGGCGATCATCTTAAAGTCGCCGTGCTCGGTGGGCAGGACCGTTTCGGACACCTTCTGGACGAATCGCTCGGTTCGCAGCCGGTGCCTGATGACGTCAGCCACTGTAACGATCCTGAGTCCGTGCCGCTCGGCAAATTCCACGAGATCGGGTGTCCGGGCCATCGTCCCGTCCTCGCGCATGATCTCGCAGATAACCGCGCTCGGATCGAGCCCTGCGATTCGGGCCAGATCCACGGAAGCTTCGGTTTGGCCGGCCCGGACCAAAACGCCCCCTTCCCGGGCTCGCAAAGGGAATATGTGGCCGGGACGCGCCAGATCTCCCGGGTCTGTCGAGGGGTCGATTGCCGTCAGGATTGTCTGAGCCCTGTCGGGCGCCGAAATTCCCGTTGACACATTCCGTTTGGCTTCAACTGAAACGCAAAACGCCGTTCCGTAGGTGGAGGTGTTGGTGGCATCGGAAACCATTAACGGGATATGGAGGTTGTCGAGGCGGTTGCCCGTCATCGGCAAACAGATCAACCCCCGTCCGTGTGTCGCCATGAAGTTGATCACTTCGGGAGTCACTTTTTCGGCAGCGACCATGAGGTCGCCTTCGTTTTCCCGATCTTCGTCATCGACGATGATGATCATCCGACCCTGGCGGAGTTCCTCGATCGCCTCGTCTACTGTTGCAAGTGTCATCGACTCATTGAGTTCCATCAATCTGTTCCAGATAGTTACCGACAAGCTTTTCGACGTATTTTGCCAGGACATCGAACTCGACGTTGACTTCATCTCCAGGTTTTCGATTCTGTAGGTTCGTATTTTCCAGTGTGAACGGAATGATGGCGATCGAGAACGTGTTTGCTTCTAGCCCGGCCACTGTCAGGCTGATTCCGTCCACCGCTACCGATCCTTTCCAGACCAGACGCGACGAATCCTTCGCGCCATATTCGATCTCAAGTATCCAATCGTCACCCGCCCGGTCAAAACGGCGGATCTTGCCCACACCGTCGACATGACCCTGAACGATATGACCTCCGAAACGTCCATCCGCTCGCATGGATCGCTCGAGGTTCACGTGCGTGCCCGGGCTCGCGTGTCTTAGGGTCGTCCGGTCGAGAGTCTCGCTCGACAAGTCAGCCGTGAACGTGTCTCCATCGACCCCAACGGCCGTGATGCAGACTCCATCTGTAGCAACGCTTGACCCCGCCTCTATATCTGAGATCAGGCCCGGCGCCCGGATTGCGACACGCCGAAAGTCGTCTGTGTCCTCCACTCGGACAATCTCACCAACTTCTTCAATGATTCCTGTGAACATAACCTGTAATCATCAAGTCCGGCCCCACGTCTTCGACCGTCCAGTTTTGAACGTCAACGGCTTCGGACAGGGCACCGACACCATCGGATCCAAAAGCAGGTATCTCCCTCCCACCCAGAATCCGGGGAGCAACGAAAACAACTATTTTATCAATGATGCCCCGTCTGAGCGCATCGAATGCAAGATCGGGGCCGCATTCCAGCATCAGAGTCTGAACATCACGCCGTGCCAGATCCCGCGCTACTTCGACGAGATCTGTCGTTCCGGCGACTACTTCGTGGGAGGCCGATAGCTCCAGGTGCGGTATTTGTGTGTACACCAGGACTCCGGGAGAGGAAAAGATTCTGAGGTGCGCGCCGATCCGCCTGCGCCGATCAATGACAGCGCGCAGGAGAGGACGGCGCCTTTCCTTCCCGCTACGGTCGGTCAAGAGGGGATCGTCCGCGAGTACGGTTCCACTCCCGGTCAGCAGCGCGTCAGCTGAATGGCGTATATTCTGGACCTGCTGCCGGGATTCTTCAGAAGTGATCCATTGAGATTCGCCGCTCGCAGTCGCAATCTTTCCGTCGAGCGACATCGCGACCTTGAGGATTCCGAATGGACGGTCGCTTTGAGTGGAGTGGATAAATGCTTCGTTGATTGCACGAGCCTTGGATTCGAACAGGCCACACTCGACTTCGATACCTGCCTGATCGAGGATCTCCAGTCCGCTCCCGTTAACTTTTGGATCAGGGTCCTTCATCGCGACGACGACACGGGAAATTCCCGCATTTACAACGGCTCCAGCACATGGGGGTGTCTTTCCCTTGTGTGAGCAAGGTTCGAGACTGACGTACAGGGTGGCGCCGCGGGCCCGTGCACCGGCCGACGCCATTGCTTGAATTTCAGCATGGTCGATCCCATCCCATGTATAGAAGGCCTCGCCGACGATCTCCTCGTCGTTTACAACGACGGCGCCGACTAGAGCTCCAGGGCTGGTGAGCCCCCGGCCGCGCTCGGCCAACTCCAAAGCCCGCCGCATGTAGTTTTCGTCTTTTAAAGTCATCAAGCGCAGAGGCGCAGAGGCGCGGAGGTCGCAGAAGGCATAGATAATTTATTACCTATTCTTGCCTCTGCGTCTCTGCGTCTCTGCGTTAAAAAACGATTTTCGGAGATCGAGATCATAGGTCAGGAGCCCAACTCCTTCAGGCGGCGAATAGTGAGTCGACGAAATCGTCGGCAGAAAATTCAACCAGGTCGTCGATCTTCTCACCTGTGCCCACGAATCGAATCGGGATCTGCAGTTCCTTAACGATAGAGGTGACGACACCACCCTTGGCTGTGCCGTCCAGCTTTGACAGAACCAGACCCGTCAAGTGTGCTGTCTTCGTAAACTCGCGAGCCTGAATCAGGCCATTCTGGCCGGTTGTTGCGTCCAGGACCAACAAGATCTCGTGGGGAGCATCCCGAACTTCACGGGCTGCGATGCGTGTCATTTTTTCCAGTTCCGCCATCAGATTGTGTTTGGTGTGGAGACGTCCGGCGGTGTCGACGATCACGTAGTCGATCTTGTGCGCTTTCGCTGATCGGAGCGTGTCGAATAATACGGCAGAGGGGTCCGCTCCCGGTTTCTGTTTTACGATTGGAACGCCAACGCGTTTAGCCCATACCTCGAGTTGCTCTATGGCCGCGGCTCGGAAGGTATCCGCTGCACAGAGCATGACCTTCTTGCCGTCGGCAACGAAGCGTTGCGCCAGTTTCGCGATGGTTGTCGTCTTACCCACTCCGTTCACTCCGACGACGAGGATAACGAATGGGTTGCCCTCAGCTACCTCAACATCTTCTGTCGTTTCTACTTCGAGCGTCTTTCGAATCTCGGTCTTCAAAGCGTTTCTGAGGTCGAAGGGATCTTTAAGCGTTTCCCTGGATACCTGGTTCCGGATGGAATTGAGAATTTCAGTTGTTGTTCCGATGCCGATGTCTGCCCCGATCATGATCGCCTCAAGATCCTCCAGCAATTCGGCATCGATTTCCTTTTTCCCTTCGACCACTTCCTGGAGGCGCTGGGTGAATTCTTCCTTCGTTCGCGAGACGGCGTTCTGAAACTTTCTGGCGACGCTCGGGTCCTTGGGCTTTGGTGTTCCAAAGAGGGTAATGAATTCCATCCTATTCCTCTTTCAGTTCCCGGACCATCAGCTCGTTGATGGCGTCCTGAGGATCTTTGTCTTCATGGAGGACTGAATAAATCTGCTGGGCGATAGGCATTTCGACCGAAAGCTTGTCGGCGAGAGCCACCGTTGATTCACTCGTCTTTACGCCTTCGGCAACCATTCGCATGTTCGAAACGATCTCGTCGAGCTTCTGGCCCCCACCAAGCGCCACTCCGACCTGGCGGTTACGACTGAGGTGGCCCGTACAAGTCAGGACCAGGTCGCCCAGACCAGCCAGCCCGGCCAGCGTCGAAGGGTCTCCTCCACAAGCTTCGGCCAGGCGACCGATTTCGGCCAGTCCCCGTGTGATCAGCGCTGCGGTGGCATTGTGTCCCAGCTCTAGCCCGGATACGACACCTGCGGCGATTGCGATGATGTTCTTGACTGAAGCGCCGATCTCGACGCCGACGATGTCCGGATTGGTGTACAGCCGAAAATGTGGTGCCGACAATTCCTGTTGCAGGTGCCGCCGCATTTCTTCGTCGGGACTCGCTACGACCAATGCGGTCGGTTCACCGCGTGCGACTTCGAGTGCGAAAGTCGGACCTGAGATGGCGGCGACTTTTGGAGAAAACTTACTACAGATTACGTTTTCGATGACCTCCGACATGCGCATCAAGGAACCGTTTTCTATACCCTTGGTCGCCGTTACAAAAAGCATTTCCGGCTGTGCGTAGGGCAGCATCTGTTCATAAACGCTCCTGCAGACGTGGGATGGCACAGCGCTGATGACAACTTCCGCGTCTTCGAGAACCTCCTCGATCGATGCGCTCGGCAGAACTGGGGCCGGAATATGGATGTCGGGCAGATAGATCGGATTGGTTCGATCCCTCCCGATGGTTTCCACGAGGTCCGGTTCATAGACCCAGAGTCGGACCCTTTCATGGACCCGGGCCATCGTCACAGATAGGGCCGTCCCCCATCCGCCGGCTCCGATAATTGCTATCGAGGCACTCATGCTAATGGGTAATCGTCGAGCTTCTTGTAGATCGCTCCGGACGGATTGAGTTGGCTTTCGTACAAATGGAATCGATCTGCTGTGAATATTCCAAAATCATGGTTCCGAAACTTTTCCGCTGCCCGAACCATATTGCGATTCATTCGCCCGTCCCGTCTGCTACGGGCCAACGTCAGGTGAGGCGTAAATTGCGACGTTCACGTGGAAAATCCAGTTCGATCATCTGCTTTTCGACGTCTCGGGCCAGTTGTTCCAGATCCTCCGACAGAGCACCCACCCAAAAAACCCGGGGGGCCCGCATCGGAAAAAAGCCTACACCGGAAACGGTGACTTTAAAAGCGGACCGCTGAATCGTGGCGAGTCGTTCTTTAACGCTGTCCAACCGTGTTGTAGATACGTCGCCAAGAAACTTCAAGGTCAGATGCATCGATTCAGGGCGAACCCATCGTGCGTTACCCGCCAGTAGTTCCAAGTGTCGTCGCAGTTCCTCGAAGGACTCGATGACAGATTGTGTCAAATCCATTGCGACGAACAAGCGCACGTTCAGATGGTTTCAAGGTAACGCCGCACCATGTCGAGAGCCGCCTGTGAGGACTGCCAGCGGATTCTGTCACGCGCGCCTGGAAACACGAATTGGAGGTGCCGTGTGCCAGTCGGTCCCGAAACAGCTGCGTGCACCGTGCCCACCGGTTTCTCCGGCGTCCCACCGCCCGGACCCGCTATGCCGGTTATACCCACGCCGATCGTCGAGCCAACCTTTTCTCGCACGCTCTCGGCGAGTCCGACAGCAATTTCCTTGCTGACGGCGCCTTGCATTTCCAGCACCAGTGGTGGAATGCCGGCGAGCTCGATCTTGGATTCGTTGCTGTAGGTCACCATTCCGGAGGCAAAATAGCGTGAGCTTCCCGGAATGGATGTCAGGCGTTCGGCCATCAGTCCTCCCGTGCAGGATTCAGCAACCGAGATTGTGGCGCCCTTCATAACCAGGTACATCCCCACAACTTCTTCGAGCCCCTGGTCAGTGCGTGCAAACACAGAGTCTCCGAGTTCCTGATCGATTTGATGCCCGAGCTCTTCCAGTAATTGGTCCGCTTCCTGGATGGTCTTCGCACGTGCGATGAGGTGGATGTCGACCTGTCCCGGTTTTGAAAGCACGGTTGTTTCCGTGTTCTTATACTTGATGTAGATGGGTGCAATGCGGGCGTCGAGCGTAGATTCGGGCAGTCCGGTCGTTCGATAGATACGACGGGACATTGCCAGTGATCCGGCCATCTTTGCAAGGCGTGGGTAACAGAGTCGCTCAAACATCGGTTCGAGTTCCCGCGGTGGTCCAGGAAGCAGGATCAGAGTGTTCCTTCCCTCGGAGAGCCAAAGACCGGGGCGCCGTGCCGTTAGGGTTGTCCAACACCTCAGCGCCAGACGGGACCAGGGCTTGACGTTCGTTGTTTGGTGGCATCGCCCTGGCCGCCCGAACGAAACGTGCTTTGATCTTTTCCAGCACGACATCGTCTAGGACCAGCTGACGAAGCGTCGCCTGTGCGACGGCCTTTCGGGTGATGTCGTCTTCGGTCGGGCCGAGACCGCCCGTCGTGATGATGACAGGCGTTCGCTCCATCGCAGATTTCAGCGCGTGTTCGAGGCTGTCTTCATGGTCTCCAGCGACCGTGCACATCGCTACCGATATTCCCATTCGGTTGAGTTGTTCAGTTAGAAACGAGGAGTTGGTGTCATGGAATCGGGGAGTCAGAAGTTCCGAACCGATCGCGATAATTTCTGCCGTCAGCATAGCAAGAGGTAGGAGAAGGGAATTCGGTTTCAGTCCCCGAACTCAATTAGGGAAGAGGTCTTCCCATGATTCCGGCGTGAACTCTGTACACCGAAGAGCCATCCGCTACGACCATGTTCTCGGAGTAATCGAAGGCCAGGCCGACCAGACCCAGCCCTGACACGAAAAGCTCAGGCGTCCTTTTGCCATTGGGGAAACGGAAGATTCCCCGCCTGCCCCTGAAGGAGGCAACAACGTACACGTTGTTTTCGATGTCAAAAGCGATGCCCTGCGGCCGGCCCAAACCCGTGAAAAACTTTTCGACCTCGCCTGTTGGGGAAATCCTGTGGATTGAATCGAAGCTGGAGGTTGTAGGTCCCGTAAGGTATAGGTAGTCGTCCATGCCGTAAGCCATATGGTATGCGGCCATGCTGGGTTCGAGCGTAGCGAAGACGAAGATTTCTTTACTCGGACTGATCTTGAAGACGCTGCCGCTCCGGTCGCCGACATAAAGGTTGTTCTTTCGGTCGAATGCCAGACCGGTCGCGATTCCCATGCCTTCGATATAGGTTTCCGCCTTTCCACTCGGATCGACTTTATAGACGCTGCCCTCATGACGGCTCGACACAAAGAGCTCGCCTTCCAGGCCGAAGGCCAGACCGGTGGCATTGATGATTTCGACGGTATGAGGTGTGACGGCACCACTGGCCGTGACTTTGTATATCGAGACGGGTGTCTTCTGGCCTCTTCGGCCACTGTAAGTTGCGTAGATATTGTCTTCGCTATCGACTGCGGGATTGGCAACCGGATGCAGGTTTGTCGCGAGGCGTTTGCCAACCTGATAAGGAAACGGACCGCTCGAATCGCCGTTGTTGGCTACAGATAGCTCCGAGGTGCCCGTTTCCGACAAAGACTCAGGTACTTTCGCGACAATAACCTCGTTGGAGGCGATTGTGACCTGTGCCGCGTAGTCGCCAAAGCGCACTTCCGGCTGATGATCTCCCTGAAGTTCGACGCCGCCGTACTCGATCATGACTTCACCGCCCGGGAGAGCAGCCTGGGGAAGCACGCGTTTGATTTTGATGTCGCTCACGAGATTACCAGGGACTCTATCAATGTCAGGGCTATAAGACCGTACACTCCAGCTCCTACGTCGTCCGCAACTACTCCGAATCCACCCGGCAGCTGTTCGAGTCGCCGAAGCGGAAAGGGCTTTAGGATATCGAAAAACCTGAAAAGCAAAAAGCCGAGAATCGCTGCTGTCAGGACAGAGGAAGTCCCCGATCGAATCACGAATCCAAGCGTGATCATCTGTCCGATGACTTCGTCGACGATTATCTTCGATGCATCGTGACCGTAGATTCCCTCGACGTGGTTGGCCGACCAGATCCCCACAATAGAGATTGCCCCGAGTATCGGGAGGTACAAGCTATACCACCCAAAGAAATCGATGGCGAGATATAGTCCGACCCCTACAAGTGATCCGATCGTCCCCGGCAGCTTCCGGTACAAAACCGGCTCCGCCTGCAGTTGCGACGGCAACCGCCACCTGGTCAAGCGGAGTTCGAGACTGGACTGAAGGGACCGGTTCAGTCGTTTGCGGCGACGTTTCCATTGGAGTTATCGGTTTCTCCGGGTGCTTTCTCCGCGGACGGAAAGCGATAGACCCCCGAGGCCCACTTGCCCAGGTCGATGAGCTTGCATCGTCGAGAGCAGAACGGACGAAACGGATTTTTCCTGTAAGGTGCTTTCTTTCCGCATGTAGGGCAAGTGGCTGGCATCGTATTTAGGAATCAAATCCGTTCCAGGGGCCTATGATTCGGCCCAGGAGGTCGTATTCCATACTGTCCGTGATTTCCGTCAGATAGAACCGGCCACTTTCGGGTTTTTCTTCGTCCGTGTCGTTGATCAGGATCTTCCCGTCGATCTCCGGCGCCTGGGTCTCCATCCGTCCTTCCAGTAGTAGGTCCGACTCCGTTGAGATCCCTTCGAGCAACACCGGCACCTGACGGCCGATGAATCGGCGCAACTCTTTTTGCGAGATTGCGGCCTGGGTCTCCATCAACATTTCCCGTCTCTGAACGGCAACCTCCCGTGGCACTTTGGCATCGAGATTTTCAGCAAACGTTCCCTCTTCGTCCGAGTAGACAAAGACGCCCATGTTGTCGAAGCGTGCACTGTCAACGAATCGGACAAGTTCCTGGAAGTTCGATTCCGTTTCGCCCGGGAACCCCACTATGAAAGAAGTTCTCAAGCCAGCTCCCGGGACCAGTTCGCGGATCCATTCAATCTGCCGCTGGAAAGTCGCCCGTCCGCCGCCGCGCCGCATTCGTTCAAGAACCTGTGGACTTGCGTGCTGGTATGGGATGTCGAAGTAACTGCACAGCCTGTCCTCGCTTCCGATCAACCGGACCATCGATTCCCGGAGGAGATTCGGATAGCAGTAGAGCAGTCGTATCCATGCGAGGCCTTCGACCCCAAGCAGGCCTTCCAGCAGATCGAGAATGCCGTCCCTCATACCGAGATCCTGGCCGTATGCGAGCGTGTCCTGGGAAACGATGACGATCTCGGAGACACCCCCCTCGACCAACCGCTGGGCTTCCAGGGTCAAATCTTCAAGGGATCTGCTTCGAAAACGCCCTCTGAAGCCGGGGATCGCACAGAAGGAACACGTGTGATCACAGCCTTCAGAGATCTTGAGGTAAGCCATGTGCGACGGTGTCGTCAGTATTCTGGGAATTGTTGGTACCTGCCCGGACGTGTAGAGTGAATCGATCGTCAGAGATTCGGCAGGTTCATCGCCGTTGATTGCTACAGCCTCGAGGATGCTTCCCAGTTCGTCCGGACCGAATACGAAATCGATTTCGGGAATCTCTTTCTGTATGTCCTCGCGGTATCTTTCGGCCAGACACCCTGCAACAACCAGCTTCTGGCAACGCCCTTCTTCCTTCAGGCGGGCCATTTCCAGGATCGTATCGACGGACTCTTCCTTCGCGCTGTCGATGAAACCACACGTGTTGACAACGATCACATCGGCTGATGCCTGGTCCGCGGTGATCTCATAACCTTGTTGGGACAGGGTCCCGAGCATCACCTCGCTGTCAACAAGGTTCTTAGGGCATCCAAGGCTTACGAAACCCACTCGCGTTGTTTTGTTGGAATTGTCTTTTGACATCAGGGTCAACGGGATCACGCACTCTTGAGTTGCTGGATCGTTTCTTCCAGGTGCGCGTATTCCTCGGCTGTTACAGGAGAGCTGCCGTAACGGGCTTTTTCGAACACCTTGAGTGCCACGCCTATCAGGCGTTTGGGGCGCTCATCCGGGAGTTCGGCCAGCCATCCCCTCCAGGTCTGGTGAGGTAAGCGGGCTCCGGATCGCCTTCCTCCCAGGGCCGCAACCCGATAGAACAGCTGGGTCACGACGTCGCGGTCTGCATCACCCCGTCCAAACCGAAGGTTCCAGATTTTCCAGTTCGTTCGAATCGTTGATCGGTACTTTACGCCGAGTCCCAGCAAAACGCCGACCAGCACAAGCGACCAGAACCATCGGGTTTCGACAACCTCGCGTATGCGTGCGGAAACGCGATCGGACACCGCCTGGCTCATGGCCGCCCACGACTCGGATCTGCTCTGCAGAGAGCTTCGTGCCGACTGGATCGTGTCCTGGGCGTTTCGGAACAGCTGCAGTTGCGTCCCTGTGTCGTAGGTCAGGATGTATGCGTTCCAGAACAATTCGGCCGCGTCCAGATAGTGCGAGAACAGGACCAGCATGCTTATCTCGTTCCGGTTGGGGTCGGGAGGTGTCGGGTCGAAGTCTATCCATCCTTGTCCGGGCACGAAGACCTCGACCCAGCTATGTGCGTCGGATTGCCGGACGATGTAGGAATTTCCAATCGAGTTGTATTCGCCCGCAAGAAAGCCGTTGACCATCCGGGTTGGAATGCCAACCGTCCGTAGCAAGATTGCCATTGACGACGCGAAGTATTCGCAGTGACCGGCACGGGCTTCGAAAAGAAACGTGCTCAGTGGTTGCTCTCCCGGATCCCAGGTCAGTTCGAGAGAGTAGGCGTGATTCGTCCGCAGGTAAGTTTCCACCAGAGAGGCCTTTTCGAGGACTGTGTCTCCTCCCGTAGTGACTGTTTCAGCCAGATCGACGGTCCGCGGGTCGAGTTCAAGGGGCAACTGCAGATAACGGTCCGCGTTGTCGGGCAGCACGTCCGTCTCATCGTCGATCTCAGAAGTCGTATTCCTCAAAGGGATTTCGGAAAGAACTTCGTATTGTGTCCTCCGGACGGCCCGAATTCTTTGATAGACGCCGTCGGCGTTGTCGCGTTCCAGCCCCCGGAAGTCCCCTGTGATCGAACGGATGATATGAGGCCCAAATAGTGTGGGCGTGGCCAGCGGCTCAAGGAAGACTTCGAACCGGACCTGTTCGCCGGTTCCGGTCGGAGATTGGATCAGATACTGATCGTTTCGCGATCCCCGCACCGCTTGACGCCGCCGTCGGGATTTCGACCATGTCCGGCCATCAAACGTGTCCAGTGCGAGCCCGCGCCATTTTGGTACCGCAGAAGGCGACCCGTCGATAACGCGCGTGCGCATGACCAGAGCGGAACTCAGTTTGACCTCTCCGATCGTTCCCAACTCGACCGTGTCGGTAAAACCGGAGAGTAGCAGGGCCTGGGTCGCCGCGCGACTGAAGTATCCTGTTCCAATCCTGGGCATGGCAAAGAAAAGTGCTACTCCGACGATGATGATCCAAACGGTTGCCCACACGCTCATTCCGCCCAGTGGCCCGTCGATCGGAACGAGCCCCCGGTCAGACGTTTCTCTCTGAGAACGGTAGATATCGAAACTCATCAGTGTCGAAACCAAAGCTATGAGGAAGAAGAACAGAGTGAACACGAAAGACATGTCGATGGTCAGGGATGAGGCCGCAAGGATCTGAAGAAAGGAAAGAAGAATCAGGTACAGATAGTCTTTGTCTTCTTTCTTCTGGGCCAGCTTCGCGATTTCCAGGAAAAGGACAAGGTGGATGATTGCACTGATGAATGAGCCCGAGAGAATCAGGCTGTCCAATGCGAAGAAGAAGATGTAGCCGAGCGAGAGGAAGAAAGCGCCGCGGGCCGTCAGCAGAGGTGGCCTTCCCTTTAGAGCTCGATTTGCCGTGACTGCGAAAAAGACCAGAAACAACAGGATTGATCCGACATCCAGTCTCCCGGTTTCCACCAGGGCTATGAACGCTGTGAGGATCAGCGCATGGAATGAGATTTGGAAGTATCTTTCCATAGTGCGTGCGTGTTCGACGGGCTGCGCAGTGAAAAAACGGCCGTCCCGCTCCCAGCTGAACCTGCGAGTTCCGCACCTGGTGCCATTTCGACCAGCGCCAGATAGTAAAGTATTGATTGTAACAGGTTGTCTGAGAGTCCAGAGGGTGAGCACCAGTCGTCCGACACAAGCGTGACTTCCGCTCCGTCTTCGGAAAGGTATAAGGCCAGAGATGCTGCCTGGGAGACCAGGTTTTCGAATCGATCTTCGTCTCCCGCCTGCCCATACCGGTCAAAGACCAGCTGGACCCTCCGGCTTTCTTCAGCTGCAAACTCGCGTGTCTTGAGCGTAGTTGTCTTCGCTGACGCCTTCCAGTCAACGTGGCGTGCGCTGTCGGAGGACTGGTAGTCCCGGATCAGGTACAGGTCCATTCCTTGTCCCCGTTCAAATCTTTCCGACGATCCCAGGATATCGTGAATCGCGATGTCGAGCGTTTCCTTGGGCAGTATCTCCGGGAAGGCGACACATTCAGCTTCGACAGGAAGCGGCCGTCCTTTGACTATGAAACCGAACGGATAGCGCGACTTCAGATGAATCTCTTCGAGGCTGTAGCGGCCTCTTTTGGGGAGAACAGCATCGAGGGTCCGGTGGTCCTGGTCACGGGTTTGGACCAGAGGAACGTAATAGGGTTCGAAATCGAAAGGACTTCGGTCAACGGCACCGACGCCCAGCGAGAAAGTGGGGAAGATCCGTTTTGGGTTCCGGACCGTTAGCGTCATGCGAAATGGTTGCCGGGCGAAGCAGTGTTCGGGCAGACGGGCGGCAACACGCAAGAAACGGAAGTTGAGACCTGAAAGGAATCCGGACAGAAGCATGACCGCCAACAACGCCGAGAGGATCATGTAGAGCAGGTTGTTGCTCGTGTTGATCGCAGCCGAGAGCACAATGATGGTTGTAGTTATGTAGATCCATCCGTCCCGGGTCAAACGGTACTGCGTGAAGAAGGGGAGCCAGTCCCAGTCGACACCCGCCGCGAGCCGGGGCACAAAGCGGACACCCACCCATATGGCTATCGACATCGCAATGAAGGCACCGATTCCGGCAGAAACAATCTGCCCGTCGCGTGCCGAACTGTTGGAATAGAGTGCCGCCAGCATCGCGATGCCGAGCAATAGCATCGATTTGAAGAAGTTCCGGGCATACTCGCGGTGCTCCCGACGCTCAGCGCGGAATTCTTCAGCGAGGGCGCGGAGTTGGTCCCGGATCGGTTTTCGGCGAATGCTGGTTTTTCTCGCCATACAGGAGAGACGTCAGGCGGGAACAGCGACGTTGTCGAGGATGTCTCCGAGGAGAGTCTTAGAGTCCTGCTGCCGTCGAGTTCCCGAATGAGACAGGACGAGCCTGTGCCCGAATACGGGTTGAATCAGGGTTTTTACATCGTCAGGGAGAACGTAGTCGCGGCCTTCGACGAGTGCCCGCGCCTGCGAAGCGCGGAACAGGGCGGCCGTTCCCCGGGGGCTGATTCCGAGTTCGATTTCAGAATGAGTCCGGGTCTGGTTGACGACCTCGATCATGTAATCGATGAGAGCGTCTCCGACGTGGACCCTTCGGCTTTCATTCTGCAGTTCCAGAACTTCTTCGGGATTGAGGACGGCCTCTAGAGCGTTCCCCCGGTTTCCGTTGCTGTATCGGCCGAGGATTTCTCGCTCGGCGGACGCGTTCGGATAGCCAATCTCGATCTTCATCAGGAATCGGTCCAACTGTGACTCCGGGAGCGGATATGTCCCGTGATGTTCGACCGGGTTCTGGGTTGCAAGAACCATAAACGGACTGGGCAATGCGTGTGTGACGTTGTCAATCGTCACCTGATTCTCGTTCATCGCTTCAAGTAGCGCGCTCTGTGTCTTGGGGGTCGTTCGATTGATTTCGTCCGCCAGGACGATGTTGGCGAAAATGGGGCCCCGCTTGAACTCGAATTCATGGACGTTCGGGTTGTATACCGCCACACCCAGCACGTCGGATGGAAGAAGGTCGCTTGTGAACTGGAGACGATGAAACGTCGATCCCAGAGCCATCGCCATGGTATGACCCAGCGTTGTTTTGCCGACGCCCGGAACATCCTCGATAAGCAAATGCCCTTCAGCCAGGAGCGCCACGACGGCCAGTTCGATCGTTTCCTGTTTTCCTTTGATTACCTTGCTGATCGAGCGGCAGAGGTCAACTGTCTTCTGGTGGGCGGTCTGGGTCACACTACTCATGGGTTTTGGCGATTGTAGCATGGGGTCGGGCGCCCAGCTTTGCCTCACCTAACGGTATCATTCGAGGACAGTTTGCCCTAATCAGCCGTGCCTCGGATGTGTCTTCAGCCACAAAGGTATTTGGAGCCGATTTGGCTGGATTCTCCGACTCGTGGGATAGCTCCTTTGTCTTTGCATTACAAGGACTTAGCACTTCCCATGTCCTGCCAGCCCACAGATGAAGAAGTAGTCCCTCCCTGCCGCGTCCTGACCATCAATAAAAGCTATCGGGTGTTATATTTACTTGTTCCGTAATCGCCAGGATTGTGTGCGGGCGGATGCGGTTGCCTGTAGATGCGGCTACCCGTAATGGATAGATAACCAATGCGCACAGAGATGGAAAAGGCCCAGCGAATCGTTATCAAGCTGGGAACACATCTGCTGACCAAGGAAGACGGAGCCGTAGCCCGTTCCCGCCTGGGGAAGCTTGTGGCGCAGTGTGCCCATCTGGTTCAGGAAGACAAAAAGAAGATCATCCTTGTGTCTTCCGGAGCTGTGGGCATGGGCCGGATCTCCCTTGGAATCGACAAGCTGGCGGATCTCTCGACAAAGCAGGCATGCGCCGCGGTAGGTCAGGGTTTGTTGATGCAGCAATACCAGAAACACTTTGCCCGGTACGGTCTGATGACGGCGCAGCTCCTGGTGACCGCGGACGATTTTTCCGACCGAAGGCGGTATCTGAACCTTCGGGAGACCTTTGAACGCCTGCTTTCTTATGACGTGATTCCCATCGTCAACGAAAACGATTCTGTTTCGACGATGGAATTGCAGGAAGACACGCGGACCCACAGTTTTGGCGACAACGATCTGCTTTCCGCACTGGTGGCTACCAAGCTTGGTGCGGACCTGTTGCTCATACTTACGAATGTCGATGGCATCTATGACAGTCACCCGAAGATGAACGTCGAAGCGAAACGAATCGGTAAACTTGATGATTTCGATGACCTCAAGAAACTCGGGTTGAAAGGGCAGTCGGCTTACGGTCGCGGAGGCGTCACTTCAAAGATCGAAGCCGCCCGATTGGCATCATTTGGCGGCGTGAGCACCGTCATCTCTTCGGGCTTCAAGAAGGACGCCATCCTCAAGTGCGAGGGAACGCTTGTGACGCCCAGATTGAAGCTCAAAGGCCGTCAGCGATGGATCGGCCTATCGTCTGGCTTTGGCGGCGTGGTCGAGGTTAACCAGGGGGTTGCTGAAGCTTTGGTGAAGAAAAAAGCCAGCCTGTTGCCGAGCGGCGTTGTCGGAGTGCGTGGCTCTTTCAAGGCGAGCGAGGTCGTCAGCGTCGAAACCGAACAGGGAAGGGAGATCGGACGCGGCATCGTTTACTTTTCTTCGGATCAGATCGCTGAGATTCAGGGCTGTCATAGTCGGGAAATCTCTGAGAAACTGGGAGAGACTGACCACGAGGAAATCATCCACAGGGATCACCTGGTGATCTTCGGAGAGAATTGATGAGTACCGGAATCGAATCCAGAACACCCGGCATCGTCGACACCGAAACGCTTCTCAAGCAGTCCAAGAATGCGTTCTACAAGGTCAGTACGATTGCCGAAGAGATTCGCAACGAGGCTCTTGAAACCTTTGCGCGGCTTATCGAGGAATCCAGGGGTTTTCTCCTGGCCGAGAACCGGAGAGACCTCGATGCTGCCCGGGGCAAGATCAAGGAGAGTCTCCATAAGAGGCTCGAACTCGATCCGGGAAAACTCGCTCAGGTTGTTCAGGGAATCCGTGACGTTGCCGCGCTTCCCGATCCGGTCGGCCGCGTCCTTGAGACGACCAAGCTGGATTCCGGGTTGGAACTTGAGAAGGTGTCGGTGCCTGTCGGCGTGATTGCCATCGTCTTCGAGTCCCGTCCAGATGTGATCCCCCAGATCCTGTCATTGGCTTTGAAAAGCGGCAACGCAGTTGTTCTGAAAGGTGGCCGCGAGGCGATCAACTCGAACCACGCTTTCATGGCTATTGCCTCCAGGTTGGCGGAACAGATTCCTGAATTGCCTTCCGGTTGGGCCCAGCTCGTGGACACCCGCGAAGACTTCCACGAATTGCTGTCCTATCCCGAGCTTGTGGATCTTGTCATTCCGCGCGGATCCAACGAACTGGTCAGCCACATCATGGACTCGACCAAGATCCCTGTCCTTGGGCACGCAGAGGGCATCTGCCACATCTACGTTCATGACAAGGCCGATTTGGAAAAGGCCGTCGAAGTGGCAATCGACGCCAAGGCGCAGTATCCCGCTGTATGTAACGCGATCGAGACTCTGCTGGTGGATAGGAAAGTTGCGGATGCGTTCTTACCGGCTTTTGCCGGTAAGGCTTCCGAAGCCGGCATCGAACTCAGGGGTTGTGAGCGCACACGCGGAGTCTTGTCCGAGTTATCAGGAGCGACAGAAGAAGACTGGACGACAGAATATGGAGATCTGACCTTGTCCCTGCGTGTTGTCGATGGCCTCGATGAAGCCGTGGCTCACATCAATCGCTATGGTTCCCATCATACCGACGCGATCATGACCGAAGATATCGAGTCCCGCGAAAGGTTCATCCAGATGGTAGATTCGGCGACGGTCGTTTCAAACACGTCTACACGGTTCGCCGACGGTTTCCGTTTCGGACTCGGCGCCGAAGTCGGCATCAGCACCCTCAAGACCCACGCCCGTGGTCCGGTGGGCGTCGAAGGCCTGACGATTTACAAGTACGTCCTCCGCGGGGACGGACAGGTCGTGGCCACCTACGTTGGCGAGAAGGCCAAACCGTTTTTGCACCAGAAATAACACGGAACTCCCAGAGTATCAGTAGGGTCTGTGGTCGTCGGAGTAATCCGGGTTTCTGTGAGACAAAATTCGCGTTTGTTGGGGAAAAGCACGCCGCAAGTTACTCCACCCTGTGGAGCCTCCCGAAGCTAAGCGCCTCGTTCTCCCATGGCATGCTGCGTGCTCATAACAGGGCATGAAACAGAGAATCGCGCGATATAATCGGAACGGACGTTCGAGATGACGGGATCGGTAGAGGAACGGGTGGCTTATTTGGAAGGTAAGGTGGAAGAACACTCGCGAGGGTTTGGAGAGATTCGCGAACTCCTGGTTGAGCTCAACGGCCGCATTGGCGCCATGGACCGGAAGTTCGACTCCCGAATCGACTCGCTGGGTCAAAAGTTGGACTTCCGAATCAACTCGCTGGACCAGAAGTTGGACTTCCGAATTGACTCACTGGATCAGAAGGTTTCCCGCCATTTTACGTGGCTCGTCGGAATTCAGGTGGCAATTCTGCTGTCAATTATCGGTGCCCTGATCGGCGGATAGAACGATCTCCACTCTGCTGGAGGTCATCCTTTCCTTCTCACCCATCTCATCCTTTTCCCTGGAGTAATGTAGCCAGGATGATTTTCGAACAGATCCCGGTCGATGGAGACCAGAATCTGAGGGTCCGTATCCTCAATCTGGAGACACTGATTGACGTTAAGGAGCAATTGGGCTCGGACAAGGTTGTGGCGACCCTACCGATACTACGCCGAATCCTGGAGATGATCCGCAAAAATAGGGACAGAGGTATTTGACCCTATTTAATGGTTGGCTTCGAAGGCGGCGATTTCGTCCTCGTGCTTCAGGATGAATTCCAGGTCATCGATACCCTCGAGCAGGCAGTTGCGAGCGAAGGGATCGACCTCGAAGCTGAACGAAAGGGAATCGGCGCTGACGGTGTTCGACTCGAGGTCTACGGTGAAGCTGGCGCCTGCTTCGGCTGCCTTCAGACAAGCGTCGAGCGTGGACTGATCAACGGTGATCGGTAGCAGGCCATTTTTGAGCGAATTCTTGTGAAAGATGTCTGCGAATTCCGGTGCGATTACGGCCTCGATGCCGTGGTCCATGATGGCCCAGACCGCATGCTCTCTGGAGCTTCCACAGCCGAAGTTCTTGCCGGTAATCAGTAAACTGGCGTCCTTTGCTCCCGTCTCGTTCAGCACGAAGCCTTTCTTGGGCTGACCGTTGGCCGTATATCGCCAGTCATGGAACAGATGCTCTCCCAGTCCCGTTTTCTCCGTTGTTCTCAGGTAACGGGCCGGAATGATCTGGTCCGTGTCGATGTCTTCAAGTGGAAGACATACGGCGTGGGAGATTACCTTTTCGAATTTCTTCATCGTTGGAACCTTCTTAGTTGGAAATGAACTCTCTTGGGTCTGCGACCTTGCCGGCAACGGCTGCCGCCGCCGCGGTAAGCGGAGAACCCAGCATGGTCCGCCCCCCCTGTCCCTGCCGGCCTTCGAAGTTCCGATTGCTTGTACTGACTGAACGCTGGCCCGGTTCGAGGTTATCCCCATTCATCGCCAGACACATGCTGCAACCGGGCAGACGCCATTCGGCACCGGCTTCGGTGAAGATCTTGTCCAAACCCTCGCCTTCGGCCTCGGCACGTACCTGCTCCGATCCTGGAACGATCAGCGCACGGACATCTTCGCTCACTTTCCGGCCCTTGAGGATTCTTGCTGCATCCCGCATGTCCGAGATTCTCGAGTTCGTGCAGCTGCCGATGAAGACCACGTCCACCTTCTGGCCGATCAAAGGTGTCCCGGCCTCCAGGTCCATGTATTTGAGTGCCCCCGCAAGCTGATCCCGCTCTACCGGGTTGTCCACGTCTGCCGGGTCCGGTACCTGTTCCCCGATTGGCGCACACATGGACGGGTTGGTGCCAAAGCTGATGAACGGATCCAACGTCGAAGCGTCGATCGTGACCGTCTTGTCGTATGGCGCGTCCGCATCACTGGGCAACTGCTTCCATCCCTCCAGAGCCTGGTCCCAGTCGGCTCCCTTCGGAGCGAACTCGCGACCCGACATGTACTGATAGGTCGTATCATCCGGGGCGACCAAACCAGCGCGCGCACCGGCTTCGATGGACATGTTGCAGATCGTCATCCGGGCTTCCATAGTGAGAGCTTCGATGGCTGAGCCCGTATATTCGAGGACGTGCCCGGTCCCGCCTCCGATACCGATCTTTGCGATCAACGCGAGAATCATGTCTTTGCTGGTGACGCCGGGAGAAAGCTGACCCTGGAAATCCACCTTGAAGTTGCCCACTTTGCGTTCGAGCAGGCATTGAGATGCCAGAACATGCTCCACCTCGGTCGTTCCAATACCGAAAGCCAGCGTGCCGAAAGCACCGTGTGTCGAGGTGTGGCTGTCACCGCAAACCAGAGTCAGTCCGGGCTGGGTCAATCCGAGTTCGGGACCGATCACATGGACTATGCCGCGCCGGCTGTCGCCAATTGTATAGAGGCGCACACCGAAGTCGGAGCAACTGTCTTCCAGGCTTCGTAGCTGCTTGACGGCCAGCTCACCCGCGTCGGCGATGTCGGTGCTGATGGTCGGGGTAACGTGGTCGGCCGTGGCCAGGGTTCGGTCAGGCCGGCGGACTCCTATACCCCTCTGGCGTATCCCCGCAAATGCTTGAGGAGATGTAACTTCGTGAATCAAATGGAGATCGATATAGAGGATCGATGGCGTCTCCCGACCTTCCACAACAACGTGGCTGTCCCATATTTTGTCGTATAGAGTCCTGGCTGGTGGGTTTGTCATAGCACCTAATTATATTGCACTTTGGAGTGTCTTCTTGTTAATCTACCTACCGATCGGTAGGTAGATTATGGCAAATCGGAACGCTACTTCAAAGATCAAACAGAAGTCAACCGCGCCACGGGACAAAGTATACGAGATCGCGGCGGAGGTGTTTCATCGGCAGGGTTACGACAACACCTCGATGAAAGACATCGCCGAGGCGGTCGGCCTCACCAAGGCCGGCCTGTATCACCACGTCTCCAGCAAGGAGAGCCTGCTTTTTACGATTCTCGACTACGGCATGGACATGACCGAGGCGTACGTTGTCAAGCCGTTGGAATCGGTGGCCGATCCCGTGCGCCGTTTGAAGACGATGATCGAACTGCATCTAAAGCTGATTCTGGAGGGGAGAAAGTTGGCGGTGACCGGACTTTTGCACGAATGCCAGGGCCTGTCGAGACAGGATAAGACCAAGATCAACCGCCGGAAAAAGAAGTATGTCCAACTCGTCACCGACCTTGTGAGTGATGTGATGGAGAAGTCGAATTGCAGAGCGGCGAATCCCAAGGTGGCCGCACTGGCATTGCTTGGAATGCTGAACTGGACTTACCAATGGTACAAGCCGTCGGGCTCGGTCAAGCCCGATGAGGTTGTGCGAGAGTTTCAGGATTTGTTCATCCACGGCGTTCTTGGCGCCGAGGATTTGGGCGTTCAGGATTTGAAGAAGGCGTCCGCGACTTGAAGGAAGAGGCCTAGGGGACCGACGGTTCAGGGCTCAGAAGAGGCTGGACGTCGATGAACTTTTCGTTAGCCGAAACAGAGGGTCTAGGGAATGGCCATGAATCGGATCGCGATTTTCGACACAACGCTGAGAGACGGGGAGCAGGCTCCCGGTTTCAGCATGAATATTGACGACAAACTCCGGCTCGCACGCCAACTGGAACGTTTGCGAGTGGATGTCATCGAGGCGGGTTTTCCCATTGCATCGGACGGAGATTTCGAGGCCGTCAAACGTATTGCCAGTGAGATCCGGGAAGCCTCGATCGCCGGTCTTGCGCGCGCGGCGGAAGGAGACATCCGGCGGTGCTGGGAGGCGCTTGAAGGTGCCGCCCGGCCGCGAATTCACACCTTTCTTGCTACGAGCGATATCCATCTAAAGCACAAGTTGCTCAAGACGCGTGAAGAGGCCTTGGAAATGGCCGTGAAGTCGGTCGAGTTGGCGTGTTCTCTCTGTGACGACGTCGAGTTTTCCGCAGAAGATGCCGGCCGTTCCGATCCCGAATACCTGTATGCCGTCGTTGAAGCGGCGATCGAGGCCGGTGCCAAAGTTGTCAACATTCCCGATACGGTGGGCTATTGCCTGCCATCGGAATACGGGGCGCTGATCAAGGGCCTCGCGAAGGTCAAGGGAATCGAAGACGTCACCATCAGTACACATTGCCATAACGACCTGGGTCTGGCTGTGGCGAACTCTCTTATCGGAGTGCAGAACGGTGCCCGTCAGGTCGAGTGTGCAATCAACGGGATCGGCGAGCGTGCCGGCAACGCATCTCTCGAGGAGATCGTGATGACAATCGAGGTCCATCGAAGTTTGCTCGACATGGAGACCGGCGTCAACACGCAGGAGATCTACAGGACGAGCCAGGTTCTTTCGAGCCTGACGGGAATGGAAGTTCAGGCGAACAAAGCCATTGTCGGAAAGAATGCGTTTGCACATGAGGCCGGCATTCACCAGGACGGCGTCCTTAAAAAAACGCTTACCTACGAAATCATGACACCGGACTCGGTGGGTGTGCCTCAGAACCAGATTGTTCTTGGAAAGCACTCCGGCCGACACGGCCTCGCTGCCCGTTACCGTGAACTGGGCTACCAGCTTAGCGAATCCGATCTGGCGCGGGCGTACATGCTCTTTACCAAGCTGGCCGACCGTAAGAAGACCATCTACGACGATGACTTGATCGTCATCATCAACGATGGGCTCACGAATGTGCCGGCTGCGTTTGCCCTGAAGCATTTCCACATCGTGGGCAAGAGCGACGCGGTCTCGACCGTAACCCTGAGTCTGGAGAAGGACGGTTCCATGTACACGGATACGGCCACTGGGGACGGCCCAGTCGATGCCACCGTTCGCGCGGTCAATCAGATCACCGGCTGTAAGGGAAAGGTTCTGGGGTATTCGGCGAAATCTGTCACCGAAGGTAGCGAAGCCGTTGGGGAAGTTTTCATGCAGGTTGACGTCGAGGGTAGGACGATCGCCGGTCGGGCGGCCAGTACCGATTTGAACATCGCTGCGACACGGGCTTATCTGGATGCAATTAACAAAGCCTTGTGGACCGGGATGGACAAGGCGGCGGGAGAGTAACGAATGGAAGGGCGTATTGCGTTTCTGCCGGGAGACGGCATCGGTCCAGAGGTTTTAGTCGAAGCGCGGCACGTTTTGGAAGCGATCGGAGAGGCTTATGGTCACCGCTTTGAGATTGTCGAAGGCGCGATGGGCTCTGGCGCCATAGACGCCTTTGGAGATCCGCTTCCGGAAGCGACTCGGAAACTCGTCGTTGGAGTCGACGCGGTTCTCCTCGGAGCAGTCGGCCTGCCCGCACCTGCAACGGATCCCAATCGTCCTGATGCTGCGAAAGGTCTGTTGGATCTTCGGAAACTCCTCGGAAACTATGCCAATATTCGCCCGGTCGCCGTTCCTGATGCGATTGTCGATCGGTCTCCGTTTCGGGCGGAACACATCCGTGGTGTGGATTTGGTGGTGGTGCGCGAGTTGTTGGGCGGCATTTATTTCGGACTGCCTCGAGGCATTGAACATGGGATCGCTCATAACACCGAGGTGTACACCGAAGAAGAGGTCCGCAGGATTGCCAAGATGGCGTTCGAGATAGCTCGACAGCGCCGCAAGAAGGTGGTTTCCATCGATAAATCGAACGTCCTGGAATCCTCCGTTCTGTGGCGGAGAGTTGCAACCGACGTCGCCCGCGAGTATTCCGACGTCGAATTCAGCAACATGCTGGTTGATAACTGCGCGATGCAGCTCATCGCCAATCCGCGCCAGTTCGACGTCATCCTGACGAACAACATGTTCGGAGACATCCTGAGCGACGAAGCGTCGGTTCTGGCCGGAAGCCTCGGGATGCTGCCCTCGGCCAGCATCGGGGCAACGATCGGACTGTACGAACCGGTGCATGGAACCGCGCCCGACATTGCAGGGAAGGGCATTGCCAATCCGACCGGAGCCATTCTTTCTGTCGCCATGATGCTCGAGCTGTCTTTCAAGTTATCTGAGGAAGCTGAGGCGATCCGTGAGGGTGTGGGCCGTGCGCTGCGGGAGGGTTACCGGACGGCAGACCTTGCCACTGACGGAGGGAAGTCGGTTTCAACATCTGAGATGGGTGAGTTCGTCGTGGGATCGTTAGCAGCCTCTAAAGCGAGTTGAGATGGGTAGACCCGAAGGACATTCAGACGATGATTGACAGGCCGCAGACATTGCTGTTACGTTTTTGTCATGCGACCGACCAACTGTGGGACCCCCATCGTAATCGTAGGTGTAGGGATTAGCTCCCTTACGCGAGGGGGGCCGGGTTAGTCGCTGTAAAAAGCGAATCCACCGCCCCTCCCGCGACACGCGGCGAGGGGATTTTTTTTGCTCTGAAATTGAAACGAATGAAGGAAAGCATGGAAACAAGGGAATTGAACCGGATCAGCAAGGAGCTGACCCAGTCGTATGACCGACCGGCGGCCCGCGCGATGTTGTTTGGTGCCGGTTTGTCTGAGTCCGACCTCGAACTGGCTCAGGTGGGCATCATCAGCACGGGATATGAGGGCAACCCCTGCAACATGCACTTGAACGGCCTGGCGGCGGAGGCCAAGGCAGGCACCGAGGCATCGGATCTGGTGGGTTTTGTTTCCAACACCATCGGTGTCAGCGACGGCATCTCTATGGGGACACTCGGGATGCGCTATTCGCTGCCGTCGCGCGACCTGATTGCCGATTCCATCGAGACGATCGCTTCGGCCCAGCACTACGACGGCCTGATCACGATCATGGGGTGTGACAAGAACATGCCGGGCGCGATGATCGCCATGGCGCGACTCAACCGTCCGGCACTCATGATCTACGGAGGGACGATTGCTCCCGGACACCTGAACGGCGACAAGCTGGATGTGATCTCGTCGTTCGAGGCTCTGGGCCAGCACCTGGCCGGAAGGATCACCCTCGAAAAGTTCCAGGAAGTCGTCCAGAAGAGCTGTCCGGGTGCGGGTGCCTGCGGCGGCATGTTTACGGCCAACACGATGGCGAGTGCTATCGAAGTCATGGGTATGAGCCTGCCTTACAGTTCCTCCAATCCCGCTGAAAGCAGTGAGAAGGTTGCTGAATGCCTCAACGCCGGCGCGTCGCTCCGCTCGCTTCTGGAAAAGAACCTGCGGCCGAGGGACATTCTGACGCGCAAGTCCTTTGAGAACGCCATCACGCTGGCAATCGTTCTGGGTGGATCGACGAACGTTGTGCTGCACCTGCTGGCCATTGCCCGAACCCTTCAGCTCGATCTTACGGTCGACGATTTTCAGGAAATCAGCGGCCGGGTCCCGCTCCTTGCAGACTTTCGCCCGAGCGGGTCTTACGTAATGGAGGACCTCCATAACATCGGTGGAACGCCCGCGGTCATCAAGATGCTTTTAGAGCATGGACTGCTCGATGGGGACTGCATGACCGTTACCGGATCGACTCTTGCTGAGAACGTAGCCGATTTACCGTCTCTCGAGAGTGGCCAGAAGATCGTGCATGACCCGGGCGACCCGATCAGCGCGCGCGGTCACTTGAGAATCCTGTACGGAAACCTTGCCGAGCAGAGTGCGGTCGCAAAGATCACCGGTAAGGAAGGTGAGATCTTCGAAGGACCCGCACGTGTTTTTGACAGCGAGGTAGATGCGAATGCGAGCATCGCTCGGGGAGCGGTGAAGGCCGGCGACGTTGTCGTGATTCGCTACGAAGGTCCACGGGGTGGACCCGGGATGCCGGAAATGCTGACCCCTACTTCGATGATCATGGGTGCCGGATTGGGAAATGACGTCGCGTTGATTACAGACGGTCGTTTTTCAGGTGGAACACGCGGTTTTGTCGTTGGCCATATCACTCCGGAAGCCCAGGATGGCGGTCTCATTGCGCTCATCAGAGACGGCGACCGCATACGGATTGACGCCGTTCGAAACACGATCGAAGTGGAATTGCCATCGGATGAAGTGGCCGCGCGCCGGGCAGGGTGGACGGCGCCGCCACTACGTGTAACTTCGGGTGCCCTCTACAAGTATGCCAAGGCAGTATCACCCGCCTCAGAAGGATGTACGACAGACGGAGCGTGAGATGTCACAGAGCAAAACAACGGTAAGCAGGGAAGAGGAAACCGGCAACCTCCGAACACCGGAAGCCTTAGTCCAACCGCCGCAGACGGTTTCGGGAGCGGAGGCGGTTGTGCTTTCGTTGTTGCAGGAAGGTGTCCGAACAATTTTTGGGTACCCCGGCGGCGCGATCATGCCGGTATACGACGCCCTGTTTGAATACGACCATCAAATCCGGCATATCCTTGTCCGCCACGAACAGGGATCGGTTCATGCCGCTCAGGGTTACGCGCGCGCCTCGGGAAGGCCGGGCGTTTGCATTGCCACATCCGGGCCCGGCGCGACGAACCTGATCACCGGTATTGCGGACGCCAAAATCGACAGCACACCAGTGGTATGTATCACTGGACAGGTGCCTTCGAAGATGCTGGGTTCGGACGCGTTTCAGGAAACCGACATCATTTCGGTCAGCGCCCCAGTGACGAAGTGGAACTACCAAATCACGCGGGCCGAAGAGGTTCCCGAGGTGGTGGCCAAGGCATTGTACATAGCGCGCTCGGGACGTCCCGGACCGGTCTTGATAGATATAACAAAAGACGCTCAGATAGAGACCTTCGACTATCATCCGGCCACTGTGTCCGAAGTCAGAGGATACAGGCCCCGGCCCACGCTGGACCCGGCGAGTGTTGAGGCCGGTGCGCGGTTGATCGATCGGTCAAGAAAACCGTTTGTTCTGGTGGGGCAGGGTGTCCTGCTGTCCAAAGCCCAGGCCGAACTTCAAGCTTTGGTTGAGAAAGCCGATCTTCCGTTCGCGTGTACGTTGCTCGGGTTGTCCGCACTGCCGAGTCGCCATCGGCTGCACACCGGCATGTTGGGTATGCACGGCAACTACGGGCCGAACATCAAGACCAATGAATGCGATGTCCTGATCGCGGTCGGGATGCGATTCGATGACCGTGTGACCGGTGATCTTTCCAAGTACGCCAAGCAGGCAAAGATCATCCACATTGATATCGATCCCTCGGAGATCGACAAGAACGTCAAGACAGACGTGGCGATCGTCGCCGACGCCGCCGAAGCCCTGGGTGCCCTTGCCGAAGCTGTCGGGTCTCGGTCCCACCACGAGTGGCTTGCGGAGTTTCGAGCTTGCGATCAGATCGAGATCAACCGGGTTATTCGGAAGGACATTCATCCGGATTCTTCTGGACTCCGCATGGCGGAGGTCGTTCATCAGTTATCCGAACGCAGCGAAGGCAAAGCCATCATTGTGACCGATGTCGGGCAACATCAGATGTCTGCAGCCCGCTATTACAAGTTCGACGAAGGTAGTGGCACGATAACTTCCGGTGGTCTGGGGACGATGGGTTTTGCCCTGCCGGCGGCCATTGGTGCAGCTGTTGCCCGCCAGGATCGACCCATCGTCGCCATCATCGGCGACGGTGGTTTTCAGATGACCCTCCAGGAGTTGGGTACGATCTTCCAGGCGAAGATTCCGGTCAAGATGATGATTCTGAACAACGAGTACCTGGGAATGGTGCGTCAGTGGCAACAGTTGTTCTTTTCGCGGCGTTACTCGGCGACCGAATTGATGAATCCGGATTTCGTGGGAATCGCCGCGGCATACGGTATGGAAGGAAAACAGGTGGTTCAAAGAGAAGAACTTGGTGACGCGATTGACGCGATGCTTCAATCGGAATCGTCTTTCCTTCTGGAAGTGGTGGTGGAACGGGAAGACAACATATTCCCGATGGTCCCTGCAGGTTCACCCTGCTCGGAGATCCGCCTGGAATAGGCTGGCTGGCCTCCTGGAGGCCACTAAGAGGCAATCATTGGATCCGCAATTCACAGTTTCGGCGCGTACGGAGAACGACTCGAGTTCTCTTCTGCGCCTGGCGGCCTGTTTGGGACGGCACCGCATAAAGATCGAAAGCTTCACCTGTACGAATGGCGAAGCGTCAAATGTTTATCAGCACAGTATTGCTGTCCGCGCGGCCCCGGATCGGATACGGCGTGCCGTCAAGCAGATTGGCGCGTTAGTTGGCGTGATCGAGGTGAGCTACCATCGCGACGTCGAAACCCACGACCGTGAAGTGGCGTTGTTTAAACTTTCGCTCGATGCAGCGTCCGTTAGGAATTCGCTCTCAAAGATTGTAAGGACGTCTCGCGCACGGATCCTTGTCGCGGGTGCGGGTTACGTCGTAGTTGAAAAAACCGGGTCGCAGGATGAAATTGAAGAACTGTTTGGTCGTTTAGAGCCTTTTGGCGTAATGGAGTTTGTCAGGTCGGGAAGAGTAATGGTTACCAAGCCCGTCCTTGCCCAGATCGACGGAAAATAAATTGGGGGCGGTCGCTCCATCCCCAAAGCGGAGGTTATCTACAGCATGGCGAAAATACGTTTTGGCGATGTCGAGGAGAATGTGACAACGCGCGAAGAATGGCCCCTCGATAAGGCCCGAGACTGCATGAAGGATGAAACGATTGCGGTCCTCGGTTATGGCGTACAGGGGCCGGGACAGGCGCTCAACCTGAAGGACAATGGTTTCAACGTTACCGTGGGACAGCGGAAAGGCTCACGCTCTTGGGACAAGGCCGTTGGCGACGGATGGGTCGAAGGCGAGAATCTTTTTGAGATTGAAGAGGCGGCCAAACGCGGAACGATCGTCCAGTATCTGCTCTCCGACGCCGGCCAGATCGCTCAGTGGGAGAAGGTCAAGCAGCATCTGACGGCCGGCAAGTGCCTCTATTTTTCTCATGGTTTTGCGATTACGTTCAAGGATCAGACCGGTGTCATCCCACCCGATGACGTCGATGTCGTGTTGATTGCTCCCAAGGGTTCCGGAACGTCCCTACGGCGGCTCTTTGTTGCAGGGAAGGGATTGAACTCGAGCTACGCGATCTTTCAAGATGCGACCGGGCGCGCCACCGAGCGCGTCATGTCGCTCGGTATCGGCGTCGGTTCCGGTTACCTGTTCGAGACCGACTTCCAGAAGGAAGTCTATTCGGATTTGACCGGTGAGCGCGGCGTTCTGATGGGCGCGATTGCCGGCGTTTTCGAAGCACAGTTCAACGTACTCCGAAAGAACGGTCATTCGCCTTCGGAGGCTTTCAACGAGACCGTTGAAGAACTGACCCAGAGCTTGATGCCGCTGGTAGCTGAGAACGGAATGGACTGGATGTATGCCAACTGTTCCACGACGGCTCAGAGAGGCGCTCTGGACTGGCGGCATAAGTTCCGTGAAGCCGTGACTCCGGTGTACGAAGAGCTCTACGAAAGTGTCCGCTCAGGAAAGGAAGCGGGAATCGTCATCGAATCCTGTGGTAGGGACGATTACCGGGACCGTCTCGAGGCGGAACTCGACGAGTTGGGCGGTGAAGAGATCTGGCGTACCGGGAAGCAGGTGCGGCAGTTGCGACCCGAATCCAAGACCGATCGTCCGGTAAAGGAAACAACCGGAGCGGCGAGCGCAAAGGAAGCAAAAGTAGCCAAGTGACACGGCAGGAAACTCCCGAACTGACATGGCGTCCGGCGACGGACGCCATCGGGAGGGCTGCGAGCCGTTTAAAAAACGTCGCCGTTCGGACGCCGATGGAGCGCGACGATCACCTCTCGGAAGATTACGAGGCCAACATCCTGCTCAAGCGGGAAGATCTGCAGGTTGTCCGGTCCTACAAGATTCGAGGCGCCTACAACAAGATCCGCAGCTATTCGGACGAGGAACTCCGGAAGGGAGTTTCATGTGCAAGTGCGGGTAACCATGCCCAGGGCGTCGCCTACGCTGCCAGTAAGCTGGGAATCCACGCGACTATCTACATGCCCTTGACGACGCCGAGTCAGAAGATCGAACGTGTGCGCGCGATCGGCGGATCGCTGGTGGACATTGAACTGGTGGGCGATGTTTTTGACGACGCCGAAGCCGAAGCCGTCGGTCGAACCGCTGCCGACGGATCCATCTATGTCCATCCTTTCGATGATCCGGTTGTGATTGAAGGCCAGGGCACGCTCGGTATCGAGATGCTCGATGACGCCAGTGACACGATCGACATTATGTTTTTGCCCGTTGGCGGCGGGGGTCTGGCTTCCGGCGTCGGAAGTTGGGTCAAGGCGATATCTCCCGAAACCGAAATCATCGGAGTACAACCCGAAGGCGCTCCATCGATGATGGAAGCGTTTCAGGCTGGTCATCCGGTGACGCTCGAAACAATTGACGCTTTCACCGATGGTGCGGCCGTGCAGCGTGTGGGCGAGTTGACCTTCCAGATCTGCCGCGATGTCCTCGATAAGGTCGTGACTGTTCCGGAAGGACGTCTGTGCGCCACGATCCTCAGGCTCTATAACGATCATGGCATCATCGTCGAACCCGCCGGGGCCTTGGCTATTTCCGCACTGGAAGACTTCCGGGACCAGGTGAAAGGGAAGACGGTGGCCTGTCTGGTCAGTGGTGGCAATAACGACTTTCGTCGAATCGAAGAGATCCGGGAGCGTGCGCTGATCTACGAGGGCGTGAAGCATTACTTCATAGTGCGTTTTCCTCAACGTGCCGGAGCGCTCCGTCAGTTTGTCGTCGACGTCCTTGGGCCAGGCGACGACATCACGCACTTCGCGTATTCCAAGAAGACCGACCGGGAGAGGGGCCCTGCTGTTGTCGGCATAGAGCTGAGAAACAAGGAAGACCTCGAACCCCTCATCAGCCGAATGAAAGAACTTGGTTTCTTCGGAGAATACTTGAACGACCGTCCCGACCTCCTCCGCTATCTGGTTTAAGGGGTCAGAGCCCTATTTCCCCATTTTCCCCCTACATCTATTTCCGTTATTAAATAGGGAAATAGGGCTCTGACCCCATTTCTTAACTTGTTGACACACTGTGGTCCGATCCGCATACTCAATTCTTTAGGGAAGAAATGAACTGCGTACCCACAACTCTGAATAGCTCCGCAGCTGCGGGATCTCTCTATTCGTATGAGGGCTATTTTTGGTTTTGGTCCCCTGGGGGGTGGGTAACGGCGTAATACCGATACCATTTAGAGCCGAAAGGCCCGCTCTCCGGAACCAACGGGGAACGGGCCTTTTTTCGTTTAAGGAGGTTTCACAATGTTAGTTCGAATGCAGGCCGACGCAAGTCCGGCAGATATCGAAGGGGTTCAGGCGGTCCTGGACCCTGACACTCAGAGGGCACAGGTCATCGACAATACGATCGTCGTTTCCACAGCCAAGAACAACGATCCCGGACGTTTCGGTTCCCTGCCGGGCGTCGCCCGGGTGGAGAAGATCGACACTCCATACAAACTTGTCCATCGGTCGCTTCGTCCCGAAGGTACGCGAGTCCGTGTCGGCGATATCGAAATCGGCGGTTCCGAATTCGTCGTCGCGGCTGGGCCGTGTGCCGTTGAAAGCGAAGCACAGGTCATGGCCACCGCAGGTGCTGTGGCCACTGCCGGCGCCCGCATTCTTCGCGGCGGAGCGTTTAAACCCCGGACTTCGCCGTACTCCTTCAGAGGACTGGAAAAGAAGGGGTTGGAGCTGCTGGCCCGAGCCGGTCGAGCGCTTGGTTTGGCGGTTGTTACCGAGGTGCTCAACACCGAAGACGTGCCCCTGGTCGCTGAGCATGCCGACGTTCTTCAGATCGGTGCACGCAACATGCAGAACTTCAGTCTGCTCGAAGCAGCGGGGAAGGCGGCCAAGCCCGTGCTCTTGAAGCGCGGCCTGTCGGCAACCGTAGAAGAGTGGCTCCTGGCTGCCGAGTACATCGCGCTTCAGGGAAACCTGAACATCATTCTCTGCGAGAGGGGAATACGCACTTTCGAAACGGCCACACGAAACACACTGGATTTGGGATCTGCCGTCCTGCTGAAAGAACGCACACACCTGCCCGTATTTGTGGATCCAAGCCATGCAACCGGACATCGGAATCTTGTCGAACCCCTGTCCAAGGCTGCCGCTGCCGCCGGCGTAGCGGGTCTGATCGTTGAAGTCCATCCGGAACCGGAATCAGCCTTATGCGATGGAGCCCAGTCTCTGACTCTGGATGACTTTGAACGGATGATGGAATCTCTGGCTCTGGTTCTGGCCTCCCAAAAACGAAGCGTCGGAGCTCGGTGGAACCGGACCCGAAACCTGGACAGGGTCATTCTTCGGCTCATCGGACAGAGGGCAGGCGTTGCCGATTTGCCGGACGAGACCGTCGAAGAGGTTTTTCGAGATATTATTAGGAGGACGCGCGAAGAGGGAAGACAGACCCTCGCAAAGGCAGCTGCTGCACATGCCAATATCTGAAGCGACAAGCACATCCGAATACGACGTCGTATACCAGGGACAGCCGGGTGCGTTCAGCGAGGATGCCGCTTTCGATTTCGTACCTAAAGAATCCCGACTCCTGGGGTTGCGGACGCTTCAGGAAGTGTTCGACAGCGTCGAGGGGGGCCAGGCTCCTTACGCCGTCATTCCGGTCGAGAACACGCTTGCCGGACCGATCGACGAAACATACGATCTGCTCGCCGAGAACGACCTCGTCATCATCGACGAGACCGTCCAGACGATCTCGCACTGTCTGATCGTTCCCAAAGGGACACGTATCGAAGACGTTTACCGGGTACTCTCTCACCCCGTCGCGTTGGCCCAGTGCGCGGGATCACTTCGAACCAATCTGAAGATGGAACCTGTGCCTGCTTTCGATACCGCCGGTGCCGTTGAACTCGTCGTCCGGGAAAAAACGCCCCACACCGGTGCGATCGGAAGTGCCCGGAGTGCGGAGGTCTACGGTGGGGAGATTCTGAGGTCAGGCATTCAGGACCACCCGGAAAACTACACCCGGTTTTTGCTCCTGTCCGCGCCTGACAATCCTCGAGCCGCGAAGCCCCAAAGCGATTCGTTGAAGACGAGCATATGCTTTCAGGTGCCTCATTTGGCGCGGCGAGAGTCGGGTGTGCTCGCCCCGTTTGTTGAATGCGGAATTCCCCTGACGAACGTGCTGTCGCGTCCCGTTCGTGGATCGCATTCCGAATCGGTCTATCATGTGGATTTCATCGGCACCATGGAGAGTCGAGCGGTCAAGGAAGCGATCGCTCAGTTGAAACAGGGAACGCCAACGGTGAAAGTCATCGGGACGTATCCCCTCCGCATTGCCACGATCCGAGAAGTCGTTCGCAGCGGTCTGCCGTAGGACCTGTAGGTGCGCTGGGGGCGCAAGGAAGCGGCGGCTATGGCATCTCTTCGCATGGCCCCCACCGTCCTTTAGATGGTTCCCCATGCCCGAGCGCACAACCGCACAACGACGAAAGGGGTGAAAACCTATGCCATTGACACCATCTACCATGCTTTCCCTGGGCACCGAGGCGCCGGCGTTCAGTCTGCCGGCAACCAGCGGAGATGTGGTTTCTTCCGACGACTTTGCGGATCAAAAAGCGCTTCTGGTGATGTTCATCTGTAACCACTGCCCGTTCGTCAAACATATCCGTTCCGGGCTTGCGCAGTTCGCGCGTGATTACGAAAAAACAGAGCTTGCCGTTGTCGGGATCAGTTCCAACGACACTGTTGCGTTTCCTGAAGACGACCTGGCGCACATGAAAGAAGAAGTAGAGGACGCCGGCTACGTCTTTCCCTACCTGTTTGACGAGACGCAGTCAGTTGCCAAGGCCTATCATGCCGCGTGCACCCCGGATTTGTTTCTCTTTGATTCGGATCGGCGGCTCGTCTACAGAGGTCAGTTCGACGGGAGTCGCCCGGGTAACGACATTCCGGTCACCGGTGAGGATCTCCGATCTGCCGTCGATGCCGCTCTGGCTGGACGAGGGATTGGTGCCGAGCAGGTACCGAGTGCCGGCTGTAACATCAAATGGATCGAAGGCAACGCGCCACAATATTTCGCAGTTGATGCCTGAGAGCTAAGAGCCCGTTAAACCTTCTTCCGGACCCAGCCGTACTGGACGTGGTCGGGCTCCACACCCATTGCGATGTACCTTTCCTTGAACTTCGACATGTTGTCGGCCGTGAATCCCGGAAGCTCCATGGTCGTTTTTAACTCGTCGCTGATCCGGTCTTCGTAATCTTCCGGCACCGGACGGAAACGCGCGTTGAGGTCGGCGAGGGTCGTGGATTCCACACCTTCAATCCCATACAGCCTGGCGGAATTGAGTCCGAGAATCTTTCGTTTTGCCTCTTCGGTCAGTTCTGGATAGCCATACCGTTCGCGGAGTTCTTCAGGGATCTGGAAGCGCCACATGGCGTCGATCTGCCACTGTGGCGATCCGTACCATACCGAGTCGGACCCGAACACGATCCGGTCCTCACCCATGAACTTCAACAACTGACCCATGAGGTGTGCGGTTACCGTCGGAAAGGTGATGACCGATGATGCCCACGTCGTGCCCAGCTCCGCGTAGGTGTTCGGGAAGGGGGACACGAGCGAAGCGTACTCTGTGGTCCAGCTGATGTTCGGCACGCCGTCGCGAAGGTTTCCGGACCGAATCTCGTCCAGCGCCTCATACATGAAGAACGCCGGTTGGATGCAGGCGTGGTAGGCGATGAAGTTGAGATTGGGCCAGTCTCCGGCGGCCTTGGGAATGTCTGCGGGATGTCCACGTTCCGGGTCGGGCGGTCCAGGTGCCAGCCCTTTGTGGACGCAGATGTTGTTGAATCCGAGCTTTGCCGTCCGAAGGAGTTGATAGTTTCTCTCTATCAGTTCGAAGGTCGGATACGCGACCTCCTCATCGTCATGCCGCCATTGCCGCATCAAGCTGTTGGGATCGAGGTCGACCTTGGCTGCATTGGAGATGTTGTAGCCCTTCCAGGAATCCGGTTCGTTCTCTTCGATCTGCTGTTGGATGTACTCGAGGTTACCCCTCCCGACGTAAAGCAGGCCGTGCGCCAACATTCGTGTCGACCCGGAGATTTCGTTGATGAAGTTCCGTGCGGCGGCGGTTTGCGCAGCCGTCAGCATTTCGCCATCCAGTGCCTCGGTCACGTTCCTCGGGGCACGCCGGTCTCCGGCCTCGTCTGTGATGACTGATGCAGTGACGTTGCTCAGGAGTCCGACGTTGACCTGGCTGTCGAGGTAGACGTCTTTGATGAACTGGACGATGCGGAAACTGTCGGGTGTGATCGGCAGGCCGACGAGTTCTGGATTCCATACACCCCAGGCTTCCCCACGCTCGTCGCCCGCGCCGCTACGGTTGAAGGGGTTCGATTCAAACCCGGGCGATGACGGGCCCTCGGCGATTGCCCGGAGAGCGCCGCCTGTGTTGCCCGCACTTCCACGGACCAGGTGAAGTTGATCGTCGAAGACAAACATATCGCGCGGGGCACCGCTCTGAGCGTACGCCGTCGGTTCGAACATCTCGATGGGAGAGACGTCGAAGAAATGTCCGAAGACTTCGTTCATTGCCAGCAGGGATGCGGCCATTCCACCGGTCGTTCGAAGAAAACGTCTTCGATCCATTCCCAGTCTCCTGCTGGCATGTTCAGAAAGCTCTTTAATGCGCTCTTCGACCTGTTTCTGTTTCTTGGTCTGTGGCGCCGGCATGTACTCACCGTTTGAAACCATCTGTGTAGGAATCGGAGAGCGGAGCACGGCCTCCCCATCCGCCCGGGCGCATTGTGCGATCTGACCTTCATCCAACAACGAGTGATCGGGTTCCCATTTCCGTCCGGACTCTTTCCATTTCCTGACTCCCATCAGTTCCTCCCATCTCGACACTATTCGTGACGCACAAGAATACCCTCTTCGTTCGGATGTGAAAACATATTTGAGCTGAGGGTCCATAATGAGGACATCCTGCACCCGTTCGTATGCTTATCTGGCTCCAATTCGTTGTTACTGCGGCCGTGATCTTCTACGCGGGTTCCCACCTCTCCCGTTACGCAGATGCGATTGCCGAGAAGACCGGTCTTGGACGGACGCTGATCGGTCTGGCCCTGCTTTCCTGGGTTACGTCGCTGCCGGAGCTAATGACCGGGATGGCGTCAGTCATGATTTACGATCTGCCCGAAATAGCGGTTGGGAACGTCCTGGGCAGTTGCATGTTCAACCTTCTGATACTGGTGTTGCTGGACCTTGCCTCAGACGAACCAGTTCTGTCTACGGTACGGCGTTCTCAGAAGCTTGGAGCGACGTTCAACGTGGCGTTGATCGGCCTCGTCACGGCAGAAGTAGCGACTCGAGGCCTCCTGCCTTCGATCCTGTGGTTCGGCCCGAGCAGCGTGATCGTTGTGCCGGTCTGGTTTATCGGATTGGATCTGGTTCGTCGGTCCGCTTCGAGTGGTCATCTCGAATTCGCCGGGGGTATTCCCCACGAGAAGTATCCTGAAGAATCACTTCGGCGGGTCATTGCAATGTTTTCTTTGAACGCCCTGATCACAGTGGGGGCAGCGTCGTACTTGCCGAGACTTGGCGAGCAGATCGCTGAAGTGACCGGGTTGGGTCAGACATTTGTCGGAAGCATCTTCGTCGGAATCTCCACTTCACTACCGGAGGTCGTCGTTGCGGTGGCAGCGTTGAGAATCGGAGCTGCTGACCTGGCCGTCGCTAACATAGTGGGGAGCAATCTGTTCAACGTCGTCATCCTTGCCCTCGAAGATTTTGCGTACACCAGCGGGGCTCTGCTGGAAGCGGTATCGGGAAACCACTTGATCTCCTCCGGCGCCGCCCTCCTCATGACAGTCTTGGTACTGTTGGGATTGACTCCGCTGGGGCGCCTCCGAGTTTTGAGACTTTCATACACGTCCTGGGGAATTCTGGGGAGCTACATCCTTGCGATGGTACTTTTGCTGGCGTTTCGATAGATGAAGGCCCACCATGTTGCACATGGACGCCTTGAAAGTGCACACTTCAGTGTGAGGAAGAGGTGGTACCAGATGGGCAACGAACCGAACGCCATTCTTATTCAAAATATAGAGGTTTCTCCGGGGCTGGCAATCATGCGCGTTGTACCCGATGGCTGGGACCTGCCTGATTTTACGCCCGGGCAGTTCGGAGTCCTGGGACTTCCCGGCAGCGCCCAACGTTGTGAGGACTCTGATCCTGAGGAAGAAGATGTCGATCCCGACAAACTGATCAGGCGTGCGTTCTCGATCGCTTCATCGTCGTTAACGAAAGAATACATGGAGTTCTATATCGTCCTGGTTCCTGCTGGCGCCCTCACTCCTCGTTTGTTCGCGCTCTCTAACGGAGATCGTCTGTGGCTTTCTCCGAAGGCCACGGGCGCGTTCACGCTCCAGAACACGCCATCCGATAAACACGTTGTACTCATTTCCACGGGTACCGGACTTGCTCCATACCTCAGTATGCTTCGAACCCAACTCCCCTGCGGTGACGGGCGAAGGTTTGCCGTTCTCCACGGTGTTCGTCACTCGTGGGATCTGGGTTACCGAAGTGAGCTGATGACCCTGGACAGGATGTGTCCCAACTTCGACTACATTCCCATCATCAGCCGCCCGAAGGAAGAAGCCGCCGTCTGGCCTGGCGCGACTGGCTATGTTCAGGATCTCTGGACGGGGACACCTCTAACCGATGCCTGGGGATTCAGACCCTCCCCCGAAGATACACATGTCTTTGTCTGTGGTAATCCGGCCATGATCACGGACATGGAGGAGATTTTGGCAACAGGAGGGTTCAAGGAACATAAGAAGAAGGAACCCGGCCAGGTCCACGTCGAAAAATACTGGTAGCTTTCCAGTAACTCATTAGTGACCTGTAACAGAGGTATCGCTAGCGGCGTTCGGGCGGAACGGCACCGGATTCTAGGCCACTAGGCAAGAAGTCAGGAAGTACCGCCACTTGAGAGGCTGGCCGAAGGCCGGACGAGGCAGATGCCCAATAACAACACACACGACGCAGTTGTCATAGGTACAGGTCAGGCCGGGAAGCCACTGGCGGTCAGTCTTGCGAAGGCCGGGTGGAAGACGGCGGTTGTAGAACGGGATGCGGTCGGCGGCTCTTGTATTAACGTGGGTTGTACCCCGACCAAGACAATGGTTGCCAGCGCCCGGGTGGCGCACCTCACTCGCCGGGGCGCGGACTATGGCGTCATTACAGGACCCCTGACGATGGACCTGGGCCGTGTGCGTCAACGGAAGCAGGACGTCGTGACAAGCTTTCGAACAGGTAGCGAGAAGGGTCTGGAGCGAACCAAGGGCCTGGAACTGGTTCGCGGAGAGGCGCGTTTCCAGGGACCCAATTCGGTAGAAGTGACGACACCGGAAGGTGACACACGAACGCTGAATGCGGAAAAGATCTTCATCAACACGGGCACCCGCCCAGTGATCCCACCTTACGTCGATACTCCTGAAGTAGCCGCGCTAGACAACGCTTCGATCATGGAACTAGGAGAAGTTCCTGATCATCTCCTTGTTCTCGGGGGCGGTTATATCGGGCTGGAATTCGGGCAGATGTTTCGCCGGTTCGGTAGCCAGGTCACCATCATTCAGCGCGGGAAGCAGTTGCTGTCGCGCGAGGACCCGGACGTTGCCGGGGAAATCGTGGAAATTCTCCGAGGAGAGGGAATCGAAATCCTGCTCGATTCCGAAGCCGTGAGTGGGACCCGGGGAGATGACGGACAGATTGAGTTGGCCGTGCATACGCCGGATGGGGATTCGGTAAAGTCCGGTTCCCACCTCCTCGCGGCTGCCGGACGTGTCCCCAACAGTGATCGTCTCAATTTAGAGGCCGCAGGCATCGAAACAGATGCTCGGGGATTCATCACCGTCAATGAGCGCCTCGAGTCGAATGTCGCCGGCGTGTATGCACTGGGCGATGTGAAAGGCGGCCCGGCGTTTACCCACATCTCCTATGATGACTACCGAATCGTCGAGCAAAACCTGCTCAACGATGGTTCGGCGACGACCGAGGGACGGCTCGTCCCCTACACCGCCTTCACGGATCCTCAACTCGGCAGAGTAGGTCTTACCGAAACCGAAGCCCGCCTGGAGGGACGCGACATTCGAGTAGCCAAGTTACCCATGACCCATGTGGTGCGAGCCATTGAGATGGACGAGACGCGCGGGTTCATGAAGGCCATCGTTGACCGACATACGGATCAGATTCTCGGATGCGCGGTTCTCGGGGTTGAGGGCGGCGAAGTGATGTCGGTACTGCAGATGGCGATGATGGGTGAGGTGCCCTACACGACTATCCGTGACGGTGTGTTCGCACACCCGACGCTCGCCGAGTCGTTGAATAACCTGTTCATGTCCATGGATCGTGCGTAGGCAAGCGAGCGCGATCCTCCAATTACGACATGTCTAGAAAGGTGCGGTTACAACCCGTGCGAATCCGCTACCCACGCTCTTGAAAAATCGTCCGACCTGCTGAGTCCACATGTCACGGATGTCTTCGTTGGAAAGCATGCTTCGGTAATCGTGCGAGTTCCATGATGGAAACCAGAGAACATTGAGCAGATGCTTGGGGAATTCCTTCCAGACCAGACCGGTTGCGCGATCCAACATGTAAGCATCCTGATCAAAGTCCGGGTCGAGTTCCAGCAGTATTCCTGCGATCGTTATCTGTGACTTGACGAAGAGCGCGACGTTGAAGCGAGTCTGAAATCCAGCTGTGGCAAGCTGAACTATAAGATTCTGGAGCGTGGGGAATATGTCCTGCCGTTGCTACACGGTCTGGTTGACGATATCCTTTATCGTGTCGTATTCGGCGGCCGAAGCCGGCGGCCATTCTTCAATCAGCGCCCCCACATTGTTCTCGACCCGCTTGGTGTTTCCCAGATGGACGCCGAGTACCAGTTGGACAAGTTGTTCGCGTTGCTCGCGCCCAAAACTACCGTAGAGCCCCCAATCCAATAGCGCAATCTGGTAGGGATCGGTTGCGTCTTCTGAAATATGAAAGACGTTGCCGGCGTGAGGATCACCGTGGAATATTGCTTCTTCTTGGGAGGCGAATATTACATCGATCGTGAGAACGTCGCTCAGCCGGCGGGCCATCTCCCTCCGGTCATCCGGACGGCCCAGGTGCGCATCGGTGATCTTGTCCCCGACTACAAATTCCATTGCCGTAACGTTCGGAGTCGAAAGCGGATGAAGGTGAGGTACGCGGATTCTGGGGTTGTCGGCGTAGTAGGTTTCAGCTGAAGCCAGGTTGATCTGTTCATCCGAGATACGGATCTCGCTCGAAAGTGCCGCTTCCACATCCCGAAACGTGTCGGAAAGCGGGACATCACCGAGGCCGTAGTCGCTACTATGCTCCTCGAAGAACAGGGAGAGTTCGTCGAGTATTTCGAGTTCCCGAGGCAGCGACCGCAGGACATAAGGTTTGACGACCTTGAAAACGATATCCTCTTCTCCTTCTTCATCCGCCCGGACTACCCTGGCACGCATAACCGCTCCCATGCTGGCTTCAGCCAGGATGTCTTCGGCAAACCGGACTCGAAACGTGTCGATTGGCTCTTGCCCGATGTCCTCCTTGATGAGGCTCACTATTTCATCAGGATCAGCTGTATCGATATCGTTTTCGAGAGTTTGTAGTGCCCCACGGAGATCTGTTGGGAGGTCCGGGTTGCGAGCCAGAATCTGGCCTATTTTTTGCAACGATGGCGTTCTGTCAGTGAATGTCAGCAGGCGTTCCCCCCTGCTCGCACCGGAAGGCAGGTAGACGAAGTTCAGAACGCGCTCAAACAGCCGTTCGTTCCCCGATCGGTCCAGAAAAAACAGGAGTGAATCGTGGACAACCGGAATCCAGTCCGAGGCGCCATCGGGAACAACGTCGAGAACGCTGGAATGATGTATCAGTAATTCCAGAATCTCTCCACGGAACGGTTCAAGGTCGAGCGAGCGTAGAAGGCTCAAGGCCGCGGAGCGAGGCACTGGAGGAGGCGTTCGGGCCGACCGCGGACCGAGCATCTGCTGGACCATCCTCTGAGATTCCACGTCCAATTGCGGCAGCAGAGTGTTCAGCAGACTGATGCCAGCCAGGTCAACGTTGAAATTTTCGTAATGGTCGGGTGGAGTCGGCAGGTTCAGTTGAGCTCTGGCGGGTAAGGGGACCAGGCAGAGGGCAAGAATGACAGCCTTCGAAAGTAAACGTCTCGACATGAAGATTCCCTTGTTAAGGCATCGTTGAGGCATGGGATAAGACATGCTCTCGGTCAACTTTGCCCGAGCCTGTCTCACCTCCTGCCCGCATGAGCTGATCTTCTACGAGTAGTCATGATCGAGCCGCTTGCTGGCACTGTCAACAAAATGTTCTTCGATGGACCCACGGGCTCGGCAGGCTATTCCACTAGATGCCTCGAAACCTGTAATATCTGGTTGATGTCCACCGATGTAGGAAAGACCGCCGAAGATCTTATAGAAGATCTTCGTGATGCCCGCGAGAGCCAGCTTGCACTGTTCTCTGATCTTTCCGGTGAGCAGTTGCTGGGTTCGAAGGGCCATTTCCTCGAACCACCAATCTGGGAGGCCGGACACGTCGGCTGGTTCCAGGAGTACTGGATCCTTCGGAATCTCGAACAGGCGAAAGCTATCATCGCTGATGGTGACGGCATCTACGATGCGTTCAACGTGTCCTACAAGGTTCGCTGGGATCACGACTTTCTGTCGCGTGACGAAACCCTGAATTATCTGCAGACAGTCCTTGATCGTTCGATCGACAGGTTGGCAGGACGGGAACCGGACGAAGTTGAGAGACATCTCTACTGGCTGGCTGCGCAGCATGAATATATGCACTCGGAAAACCTGTGCATGCTTCGGCAGACCTTGGGATACGCGAAACCCGAGTTCGAAGAGAGGCCGGTTTCACCGGACCCGTCGTTTATACGGAGAGACGTGGAGATTCCAGGCGGAACGTATTCTCTCGGTGCGGGGAAAGATGGTTCCTTTGTCCTGGACAACGAAAAGTGGGCGCACGATGTCGATATCAAGCCATTCCGCATCGCCAACTCACCTGTGACAAACGCCGAGTTTCTCGAATTCGTCGAAGATGGGGGATACGGGGTGAGGCGGTTCTGGCGGAAGAGCGGTTTCGAATGGCGCCGCCGCGAAGGCGCGACCCATCCCCTGTTCTGGCGGAAATCGCACGGGGCCTGGATGCAGAAACTCTTCGACGGAGAGTTTCGATTGAGACCTGACGACCCCGTTGTTCACATCAACTGGTATGAGGCCCGGGCGTATTGCCGGTGGGCCGGCCGCAGGCTCCCGACCGAGGCCGAGTGGGAGCTGGCTGCTTCAGGTTATGAAAAGCGACCCTTTCCCTGGGGCCAGGAACTTCCGACCGCGGAGCGCGCTAACCTTGACTGGAGCCACCTGGGTGTCGTAGACGTCAGCGCTTACCCGGAGGGGGACAGCGTTTTCGGCTGCCGTCAGATGATCGGCAACATCTGGGAGTGGACCGACGGCCTGTTGGAACCCTATCCCGGATTCACACCAGACGTCTATGCAGAGTATTCCCAGCCCTACTTCGGGCAAAAGCCGGTCCTTCGTGGCGGTGGATTTGCTTCGCGCTCCAAGTTGGTCCGCAACACCTGGCGGAACTTCTTCATGCGCCACCGACGAAACATCGTGGCCGGGTTTCGGACGTGTGCGTTGTAGCGTTCCTACCCGGGCAGTCATAGTCCGAAGTTCCTTGCTTTACAGTTTCTTTCAGGTCTGATCAAATTCTGACACTGACGCCTGGGCTCGTTTCGGGATTCTCTTGATCCCTAAAGGCCTCGCCATCAGGATGATGGCGAGGGTCGACCCTCGTTCGGACAGGATGTCCGAATGAACGAGGGAGCGAAATCTTCTGCGGTGGTTCTGGATATTCAAGAGACCACAATCACAAGAACGGTGGAAACTTCGCCGGGTCCGACCTCCCCATCATCTCGTAAATCGTCTCGACCACTTGTTCTCTATTCGGCTTTGAAAAGTAGTCCCCGTCTGAACCGTAGGCGGGGCGATGCGGGGGCGCCGTCAGTGTTCTGGGGGCTCCGTCCAGCCACTCGAAGCCGCCCTGGCGCTCGATCACTTCCCGCATCATGTATGCGGTTGCTCCGCCGGGACCATCCTCGTCGAGGAAGAGAATCCGATTGGTTTTCTTGAGCGATTCAAGGATGACTCCTTCGAGATCGAACGGGAGCAATGTGCCGACGTCGATGATCTCTACATCGATACCGGTCGTGTCGAGCATAGTTGCAGCTTCTTCGGCAACAGCACAGCACGCGCCATAAGTGACGAGCGTAACGTCAGCACCTTCCCGCAGAATCTCTGGGATCCCGAGAGGCAGCGTATAGTCGCCGATGTTTTCCGGCAGCGCTTCCTTCTTGCGATAGCTGTTCAGGACTTCGACGATCAACGCGGCGTCATCGGATCGGAGGAGGGTGTTGTAGAAACCCGCAGCCTGGACAGAATTCCTTGGGACACACACGTAGATACCACGGACGAGATTGATGATTCCCGACATCGGCGAACCGGAATGCCATATGCCCTCAAGCCGGTGCCCTCGTGTCTTGATGATGACCGGCGCCTTCTGTCCTCCCCGTGTACGCCAGCGCAGCGACGCCAGATCGTCGGAGATGATCTGGAGCGCGTAGAGGACATAGTCCAGGTATTGAATCTCTGCGATGGGACGGAGTCCTCGAAGAGCCATTCCGATCGCCTGTCCCACGATCGTCGCCTCCCGGATTCCGGTGTCTGAAATTCTTTGCGAACCGAATCTTTCCTGAAGGTGAGCCCACCCCTGATTGACGCCGCCCAGCAGACCGACGTCTTCTCCAATCGCGACCAGGTTAGGGAATCGTGAAAAAGCTTCGTCCATGCAGGCCTGGATGATCTCGAATCCCTTGAAGATCGGAGGACCTTCAGAGTAACGGGCAGCAACTGCGGGTACCGCCAATGCCGACCTGGTGGATTCGCTATACAGATCCGAGCCATAACGTTCCCGATTGATCTTTTCCTGTTCCTGCTTCCACTCGCGTAAGGCAGCGGTGTTCAATCCTTGGTCCTTCACCGTGAAAAGGATCTCCGTAGCCGTAGCCACGATATTCCTGCGATGCGGTATTGGCAGGCTCTCGAGCGACTGCCGGAGTCGGGTGACGGAGTCCGGGTTACGGGATTCTTTCTCGATGGTTTCGGCCATCGAGATCACCGAGCGCCGTTCGTCCTCGATGGGCGTCCGGAACCCGGACCATGCCCGGTCTCTGGCCGCCAGGACCTCCTGCTTTTCCGTCGCTTCAAGGTCGTCCAATTCTTCCGGACCAGCGAAACCCTTCTCGATGATCCATTCCCTCATCCTCGACAGGCAATCATGTTCCTTTTCCCATTCCAGCCGTTCGGGCGACTTGTACCGCTCGTGGTTTCCAGAGGTGGAATGACCCAGCGGCTGGGTGAGTTCTGTCACATGAATGATTGCGGGTGTGTGGTCGATCCGCATCTGTTCGGTTGCTTCCAGGTAAGTGGCACAGAGCTCGGGATAGTCCCATCCCTTGACGACATAGATGCCGATTCCGGGCCGACCACCCGGACGACGGCCGAAGCCTTCCAGAATGCGGCCGATATCTCCCTTCGTCATCTGGAATTCGTTCGGAACGGATATTCCAAAACCGTCATCCCAGATCGAGCAAAGCATGGGTACCTGGAGGACACCCACGGCGTTCACCGATTCCCAGAAGATGCCTTCCGCGCAACTGGCGTTTCCGATCGTGCCAAAAGCTATTTCGTTGCCGTTGTCCGAAAACGGCCCTCGGACCTCTTTCAGACTCTCCAGATCCCGGTAAAGCTTTGAAGCATAGGCAAGTCCCACGAGTCGGGGCATCTGGGCGCCTGTGGGAGAGAGATCGGCCGTTGAGTTATACCGGTCAACCTGAGGCTTGAAGTTGCCGTCCTCGTCCAGGAGCCGCGTCGCGAAGTGGCCAGTCATCGAACGACCGCCAAAAGCCGGTTCGGCCTCCAGATCCGCGTGTGCGTAGAGCTGGGCAAAGAACTGTTCTAGGCTCAGCATATCCAGCGCAAACATGAGCGTCTGGTCCCGGTAGTAGCCGGAACGGAAATCCCCCTTCTGAAAGGCGTAGGCCATGGCCATCTGCGCGACTTCCTTGCCGGCACCAAAGATCCCGAACTTTGCTTTGCCCGAAAAAACCTCCATGCGTCCGACGACGCTTGCGTGGCGGCTTCGGATGCCGACCCGGTAGTCGCGCAGGACGGCTTCACCGTTCCATGTGAGCGCCTTGGTGCCTTTCTTGAATGGGCTTGTTAAAGACATGACCAGCGACTCCATTCTCCCACGTTGTGCTCCGGGTCCTTTTCAAATAAATCCCGATCCTCTTCTGTAGGTGCGCTCTATGAGCGCACGTCTTCATGTTTGTGGGTTCATAGAACGCACCTACAGATCATCGAAGGCTTTCATTGACGTTAACTCTCACAATTTTATAGACTTCACGTGGTTTTCCCGACCGGACGGATTTGGATCTTCGGAATGAGAGGTTTCGGGCCACGTGCACTTCTTCCTGGGGAGTTAAAGAGACTATGGATTTTCTTGCTGAACAGAGTCAGTTAATCAACGCTACAGTGATCCCCTGGGTGCTGCGTCTGGTCATGCTGGGCCTGGGACTGTCGCTGACCCTGGCTGACTTCAAACGCGTAATCACATTTCCGAAGGCGGCAGCGATCGGCCTGACAGCCCAGTTAATCGGTCTCCCGCTGACGGCGTTCGCTTTTGCATGGATCTTTGGTCCGGCGCCGACGGTGGCCGTGGGCCTCGTGATCCTGGCCATCTGTCCGAGCGGTGTGACGTCGAACGCCTACACGTTCGCCGCACGCGGTGACGTCCCGCTGTGCGTCACACTGGCCGCCGTGACCAGCATGATCACCGTGTTTACGATCCCCTTCCTCACGTTTCTGGCACTTCAGACTTTCATGGGTTCCGATGAGAGACCCGTACTGCCGGTACTCAACATGCTTCAGGATTTGATCCTGTTGACATTGTTACCCGTGGCGCTGGGTATGTTCATTCGCTACCTGCAGCCGGAGATGGCCAAGAAGGCCGAGGAACCGATTCGAAAGATGGTTCTCTACCTTCTGTACCTGGTGCTGGGTCTTGGTGTGCTTTCCAGTTGGGACATCATCCTGGCGGAAATCACGAGCGTCGGACCTCTGGTCATCACGATGAACCTGCTCACGATGGGCCTGGGCTTCGGGCTTGCAAAGTTGTTTGGTCTGCCAGCACCCCAGGTGGTGACGATCACCTATGAGGTAGGCGTGCAGAATCTCGCGTTGGCCTTTGCCATTACGTTCAATATTCTCCAGAATCCGGCGCTTGCGGTCGCGGCGCTAATCTACGCCGCGATCATGCCCGCAACGGCGTTGATCTTCATCCGGTTTGCGCGCCGACTGATCGAGTCTGAGGCCGCCCAGGAGGCTGCCGCGTAACGGACAGCGATACATTGCGAGAAAAGACACGCCGTATGTGAAAAGGCCTTCCGGAGTTGCCGGAAGGCCTTTTCTTTAGGAATCCTGTTCGCGCTTCCTCTTCCGTTCTGCAGTCGTGGAATAGCCACGATCCCTGTCGATGTCCTTAACGTGAACCGTCACCGATGCCAGATCCGGCAGGTTTCCAGCGAATTCATCGATCGCATTCCCCAGGATTTGGGCCGCACGCCGACGGACTGCGGCCGTGCGTCCCGGCTTGTCGTTGCCGGCGGAGAAGGTGAGGTGGAGAAAACCCCGGGTTCGATTTCCTCCGACCCCGGAGTGGCGAATGGGGATGATGGCGTGTTTGAGGTTGGGTTTGTTAATCATCTGGATCATTTCACCGCTCTCGGTGTCTTCCATCTCAAGCTCGGCAACAACGTCAACCAGATCATCCAGTAGCCTGCGGGCATCGAAACTCGTAGTCTCGATGAAATCCTCCTCCAGCCATTCTTCAGGGACTTCCAGTCTCAAATGCGGCATCAGTGATCCTTGAAATCGTAGAGCTTGCGTGGATTGACGACGAGTATCTGGCGCAACACTTCGGGATCCTCATGCGCGACAGGCCAGATCCAGTGATTCGCGATGTCTCCGTCGTTGGGCATCTTGTTCGGAGGATCACCTCTGGGTGTCACAATGACGGTGTTCATGTTCGGGCGTGGCCGGTCCGTGCCGCTCATAACGTTGCCCGGAAACTGCCGGAGTAATTCATGTGCGAACGGGAGCGCTGTAGACCAGTCTGCGGGGCGTGCGGAGCGCGTATACCGGTCCGGGGACGTCAGCTTCCAGAAGATTCCGTCACGACTGTGACCCAGTTCGACCAGGCGCTTGAAATAGTCGTTTTCTCCGACCGGGATATTCACATCCGGCCGCCCCATGTGATCAATGATGACGGGAGTGGGTAAAGATCGTATCAAAGGTTCCATCACATCGAAATTCTTCGGTAAGAAGTAGAGGTCTGTGTGCCAGCCGAAGGGTTGGATCTCTTTCGCGATGTGCCCGATCATATCCGGCGTCGTCGCATCGCTTACAATGTGCGGCAGGAAAGCGAAGCGTACACCCCGCACGCCGGCTCGGTGGAGGCGTTCGATCTCCTCGGGCGTCACATCCGCACCGACGCTGACAACGCCCGCGGCCTGTCCTCCCATGTGCTCGAGCGCGTCGACGACCACATCATTGTCTGTCCCGTGGCAGGTAGCCTGGACTACGACGAACCCCCAGAATCCCAGTTGGTTTATGAGAATCGATCTCTGTTCCTCCCAGGGGGCAGGAAAGGGCTCATATTTCGATCCCTCCGAAAGCGGAAACCGTTCGAATGGTCCGATCACATGCATGTGGGCATCGATCGCCCCTTCCGGCATCGCAAAGACAAGAGGTGCGGGATCGGGATCCTGCTTGACGTAGGGCTCCGCTGTCATCGTGAGCAATATCTCACGTTTTGAATTAGTGCGACAAATAGCCGCCCACGCGATCAGCCGGCAAGAGAGGTCGGCGTAAGGAGAAGTTGCTTGTTCTGGGCTGCTGATCGCCATTCATTGCTGTCATGCGCGAGCAGGGGTTCCCTAAGTATCGGATAGCCTCGCTCACGTTCCCACTGTTCGAAGTCCGGTGGGCGGGTCAGCATCATCCGCACTGCGAAGGCAAGGGCTCCGGCCTTAGTTCCCTTGGCCAATTTGGGATGGATCAGCGACGGGTCTTTCAAATAGCGTTGCGCGATGCTCTTGAAGGACTCCGGCTTCTGCCCGGTGACGGATTCGATGTGATCTGTAGGCGCGCCAACCTCATAAGCGCCATTCCGTATCTCTTCGGTGTAATAACGCAACTGCGCGACCTCGAAATCAGGGAAGTCGAGCGCCTTCGCCGCCTTGGCGAACATCTTGAAAGGCGTATCCTGATATTTCACTTTCCTTCCCACCACATCGGTCAGGATGTCGGCCATGTCGCCCGGAGAGAGCAGTTCTGGACCCGTAGGGCGATAACTTTTACCGATGTGCGGGCCAGGGTTGGTCAGTACGCCTACGGCGACGCGGGCGATGTCCTCGTTGGAAGGAGGCGCGTTCCTGCCGTCTCCGAAGGGAGCGGAAAGGATTCCCAGGTGCATGATGGCTGGCAGACCGAGCAGGTATATGTAAGCGAATATGCCGGGATTGATATGCACCACATCCACCGAAGGCATCCAGCGGTACAACTGGTTGACCATCCAGTGCTCGCGACTCACGATCGAAGGATGTGTCGGATGGGGATTCCACCCGCTCATCAGCGCGACCACTTCGAGTTTTGCTTCTTCCGCGGCCAGTGCAAACACCATGGCGCCGTTCAGGAGAGTGGGCGCGAAAGGCGGGCAATGATATGCCCTCTGAACGCCAGACATTGCTTTTCGAAGGTCGCGAAGGTCGAACAGATCACCGACGAATACTTCGGCCCCTGCTGCCTCCAAAGCATCACTTCGGGCATCAGGTCGGCGAACGAAGGCGCGAACACGGAATCCCTTTTCCAGGAATTGCAAAACGGCAGCAGTGCCAGTACGTCCGGCGGCTGAGGTTACGAGAATCTTGGGTCTAGTCATAACGGTCTCCTTTAGTTGAAGTGTGAGATAGGTCGATTTGTTTCGATGGTTAAGCGCATGGCTTTGATCAATTACGACGGAAAGCATTTTCCGAATGCCAATAGAAACTTCGGCGATCCCCGGAATCGGATTTTCAGCCTCAGCAAAGCCCATCCGAGGTTTCGTTCTTTTGCCAGAAAGCCGAGCCAGGTTTCGCCGTCAGCCGTAAGTTGGAGGTCCGCCTTTCCTCTGTGACCGTCCTCTATCCGGAGACTCTTGTTTCGAATCACGACGGTGGCCTTGCGTTCTTCTTTGCCGGTGAACGTGAAGTGATACGTGGCGTCGAGGCCTTTTGAACGTTCCCTTTGAAACACCAGGGGCAGACCTGTGAGAAATTGGTCGACCGAGCGGGGACGGAGGCTCCCTCCGACACGTCTGAGCTCCTTGTGGGGAAAACGCCGGGCAGCATGCTCCTCAGCTTCGGAGCCGGCCATCACGTATAGTTTTTCCTTCTTTTCCTGAAGCGGTTTGACGACGTCGTCGAGGAAACCCTTTCGGTCATCCAGGAAAGGAGTGATCACGTCCTCACCCGCCGGGCAGACCGCCATGCAATAGGCGGCCTTGTAGTTGGCTCCAAAAGAAAGGCTCTGCCACATCGAGGCCGACTCGTCATCAGTCACTTTCTTCCGGTAATCCCGGGCATCCCGGCTTCCAGCCACCTGCCCAACCCAATCTGTGAAGCCACCCATGAATTCCCGGTAGTTGTGCGTGTAGCAGGCCGAGAAATCGAAACGTCCGTCCGGCGAAATCGCCCCAACGGGGCAGGCCGCGACACAGAGTTTGCACTCCAGGCAAGGGTTGTAATCGATGGGTTGACTGGTTTTGGTGACTTCCGCGTCGGTGAGAACCGTTCCGAGGAGGACGAAGTTGCCGAACTTGGGATGGATCAGGTTGCGGTGAAGCCCAATCTTCCCCAGGCCCGCAGCGGCCGCCACAGGTTTGTGGGAAACGACCCAGACCTTGCCGGGGAATTGATCCATTTCCATCGGGAATCCCATAGACGGATTGATGGCCCGGATCCCTTCCTTTTCCAGTTCACGGACAACGCTGCGCGCTACCTCGTTGACCTGATCTCCCGTATGGTGGAACCCCAGATTGGCGAGCGAACGGGCAGTGCTTCGAATAGGTTCCCGATTCGTGCGGCAGACGAAACTGATCAACGTTCGTGCGTGAGGGAAGTAGCCGAGAATATCCTCGCGTTGATCGTCAATTTCTGGACGATCGATTTCGACGAAACCCACATCGTCTGCACCAAACTGTAAACACAGATCTCGGAGCCGGTCCGCGTCGAGTTGGGCAGGGCCTGCGGGTTTGGGGTCACTTGTTTCTCTTTTTCGATGACGCTGCACTGTGGGGTGTTCTGCAAGTTTCATGGGTCCTCACTGCATGTATATACAACTATATGGGCAAAAAATATTTCTTCCGCGTGTGTTCACGCGGCTCTCCGAACTCTTTCGATCGCTCCCAGAAGGCTCTCGACGCCCGACTGGCCGAGAAGTTCTATCGCCCTTTCCTGGGCCTGGCCCCAGGCTGGCGCCGCCTTTTCGAGGAGCGCGGAGCCTTTCCTGCTAAGGCGGATTTGCCGGGCGCGCGCGTCCTCTGCATCCGCTACGACTTCAAGCCAACCTTTGACCTTCATCCGGTCGATGTTTCGGCTCAGGGTCGACATATCCATCTTGAGGCGGGAGCAGATATCTGCGGAGCGAGCCGTGCCCAGCCGGGCCGTCGCCACCATGATGTTCATCTGGCTCGTCTTGAGCCCTAGAGGTCGCAGGGCGTCGTCATAGATCTTCGTGATCACGCGGCTGAGAATCCGTACGCGAACGGCAATACAGTCTCGAGCGATGGTCTTTGGAGTGGTTTTGTTCTTCGGTAAATTCATTGTGCAATTACTTGTATATACAATTACTCTTCCTGTCAACAGAAATTTTGCTGGCGGCGGAACTTTTTCTTTTTGTGGCAGAAGGGAATCGGGCACTTCTCGGGTAAGCGTACGCCTTCGCCCGATCTGGACGATTTTGCCCGATCTTTAGTTTTCAGTTATTTGGAATTCTATTCGTTGAGTGTTCAGGCGGAACTTCGTTTCGCGGTCCTCACCGAATGACGGAGTTGATTGAGTCAGAAGCGCAACCGCGGCATAATTCCACCCCATAGTTAAATGCGTGTGCTCTTGAATGCTAAATGATGAATCTGGAGGTTTGCCATGAGTGTTGCGACCACTGAAACGGTAGTGACCGAAGACGTCCAACAGTTTCTTTCTTCTCCTCGCAAGATGCTGATTAATGGAAAGTGGGTTGATGCCATTTCCGAGAAAACATTTCCAGCTTTTAATCCTGCCACCGGGGAGGCCATGTGCCAGATCCCCGATGGACAGAAGGGAGACATCAACGAGGCGGTGAAGGTCGCTCGGACTGCGTTTGAAACAGGCCCGTGGCGGACGATGACCCCCTCTGAACGCGGAAAACTCCTCTGGAAGCTGGCTGATTTGATCGAGGGCAAAACAGATGAACTCGCTCAGCTTGAGTCGTTGGATAACGGAAAACCAGTCGGTGTAGCCCGCGTCGCCGATGTGCCCTTGGCGGCTGATCTGTTTCGTTACATGGCCGGTTGGGCGACGAAGATCGAGGGAAACACAATCCCCATTTCTGTTCCGTATGCACCCGGAGCACAATTTCATGCCTACACCGTGCGTGAACCTGTCGGCGTGGTGGGCCAGATCATTCCCTGGAATTTCCCCCTTCTGATGGCGGCCTGGAAGTTGGGGCCAGCTCTCGCTGCCGGGTGTACGGTTGTGTTGAAACCAGCTGAACAGACGCCGTTGTCTGCACTTCTGCTCGGTGAACTTTTCTGTGAAGCGGGTTTCCCGCCGGGCGTTCTGAACATTGTTACGGGGTTCGGGGAGACTGCCGGAGCTGCCTTAGCTGAACATCCGGATGTTGACAAAGTGGCCTTCACTGGTTCCACCGAAGTCGGCAAACTCATCGTGAATGCGGCTTCTGGAAACTTGAAGAAAGTTTCACTCGAACTGGGTGGAAAATCTCCAAGCCTAGTGTTGCCCGATGCAGATCTGGATTCCAGCATTCCAGGCGTGGCCAATGCGATCTTCTTCAATCACGGACAGTGTTGCTGTGCCGGATCGCGCCTGTATGTTGAAAAGGCCATTTTCGATACGGTCGTGTCGGGTGTGGTCGATCAAGCGAAACAGATCAAGGTTGGCCCAGGGATGGACACCAGCACACAGATGGGCCCGTTGGTCTCTGATGAACAGCAGCAGCGTGTGTTGGGTTACCTGGAGTCGGGGATGAGCGAAGGGGCAAAGGCTGTCGTCGGAGGCAACCGGCTGGGCGACAGAGGATACTTCGTCGAACCCACCGTTCTGGTCGATACCGACCAGAACATGAAAGTCGTTCAGGAAGAAATCTTTGGGCCGGTTGTGTGCGCCGAACCCTTCACAGATCTTGAAGACGTCATCACAAAGGCCAATGACAGCGTTTACGGATTAGCCGCTGCGGTCTGGACGAGGGATATCAGCAAGGCACATCGCATCGCGACCCAGCTCAGGGCTGGGACAGTATGGATCAATTGTCACAATATCTTCGATGCAGCGCTTCCCTTCGGAGGATATAAGCAATCGGGGTGGGGCCGTGAAATGGGGCATGACTCTCTTCGGCTGTACACCGAGGTGAAGGCGGTGTGCGCCCAGCTCTAAAGACACGTGAAACGCGAGGCGGAAAGAGCATCCGCCCAACCAAAATGGGGAAATACACATGACTTGGACTTCGACCGCGTGCTCTACCGCCGCAGGAACGAAGTCGAGAGGCTCTTCCGCCGACTCAAGGGTTTTCGGCGTATCTTCTCCCGTTTCGATAAACTCGACGTCATGTTCCTCGCCTTCCTTCACTTCGCACTCATCGTCGAGGCACTACGTTAGTGTTAACACACCCTAGTTCTGTTTGTTCTCGTCGGCCTCGTAGCCGGTTGTCGTGAGGCGCCGTCACCGGCCCCGTCGGTTGACGACTTCTTTCTCGAGTTTACCGACGAGTGGGTGCGCCAGAACCCGAATCTGGCTGTTCGTGCCCAGTACTTCGATGGAGAGGAACAGGACCGTCTCAGCCGCCAGTTGACGCCCGTCATCAGGGCGTGGCGGCTCGACATGATTCGCCAGGCCCGGGAGGGGCTCGCTGAACTCGCCACCTTTGATCGTGCTGCCAGGTCGCCGAACCAGCGGGTCTCGGCGGATGTTATGCAGTTTCAGTTACAGAGTGCCCTCGATAGTGAGCCGTTCCTTGATTACGACTTTCCGTTGCAGCAGATGAACGGCGTCAACGTGAATCTGCCCAATGCGCTGGCCATCGTCCATCCTGTCCGGACTGAGCGCGATGCCGAGAACTATGTCGCTCGTCTCGGACAGGTCGATGAGCGTATGGCCGAGGCGGCAACCGAGAGCGCACGATTGGCTGCCCTGGGCAACATTCCGCCACGATTCATTCTGGACTCGACGATTGCGCAGATGGAGCTGTTTGTCAGCCCCGCCCCGCCGGAGAATCCACTGGTCACCGCGTTGGCCACCAAGATGGATGCCGTGGACGAGCTCGAACCCCCTCGTCGGGAGGCACTGCTCGCTGAAGCCACAGCGATAGTCGAAGCCCAGGTCTACCCCTCGTGGAGAGCGGCCATCACGGTCCTGGAATCGCAGCGGGCCGATGCCACCGACGATGCCGGGCTCTGGCGCTTTGAAGGCGGGGGTGCCCTGTACGCAGGGCGGCTACGGGCGTTCACCACCACCGACTTCACCGCAGCCGAGATTCATGAGATCGGTCTGGGTGAAGTCGAACGCATTGAAGCGGAAATGGACATGTTGCTTCGGGATCTCGGGTACGCCGATGGTTCTATCGCCCAGCGAGAGGCGCAGCTGACACGTGATCTCAGTTATCCCGATTCGGACGAGGGTCGCCAACGCATCATGGTGGAGATCGATGGCATCCTGGCTGATGCCCTCGAACGGACCGCCGGAACATTCGACGTGCGACCGGAGACACCCGTGATCGCACAACCCTATCCCGAGTTCCGATGGGCGAATGCTGCGGCCAGCTATACCGCGCCTCCGCCGGATGGGTCGCGACCGGGGATCTTTCAAATGCCGTTACGTCCGAGCCGTCTTACAGAGTTTGAACTTCGATCACTGGTCTACCATGAAACCGTGCCGGGTCATCACTTCCAGATCGCTCTCGCGACCGAGAACGAGGACCTGCCAGCCTTTCGACAGATTCGCGCGTTGGGAGGCCTATCTGCCAGCAGCGAAGGCTGGGCCCTGTACGCGGAACGCTTTGCCGCTGAAGACGGGTGGTATGAGGGCGATACCGCGGGTCGGGTGGGACAACTGAGCAGTGCGTTGTTCCGCGCCCGGAGACTGGTTGTAGATACGGGTCTGCACGCCATGGGTTGGACGCGTCAACAGGCCATCGACTTCGGTATTGAGGCCAGCGAGGTCAAGCGCTATGTCGTCTTTCCTGGCCAGGCATGCTCGTACATGATCGGACAGCTTAAGATCGTGGAGCTTCGGGAGCGAGCCCGTCAAGAGCTTGGCGATCGTTTTTCTATCCGCGAGTTTCACAATGTCGTTCTTAATCTAGGCGTCGTTCCACTCACGGTATTGGAGCAGGGAGTCGACGCCTAGATCGCCGCCGAGGCCGGCCTATAGTTCAAAGGGCTTACTACAGAAAAGTGTTCTTGGCCTCCAGATATCGGGCAGACTGCTCTGAACCCGGAGGAAAAAATGAAGAAACTGTATCTTTCGCTGGCCGTCGTCGGCGCGATCGTTCCGTACGTGTTTTTTCTCCAATTTTTCGCGGCTGAGGGAGTGAACGTAGCTCGGTTCATTTCTGCGCTTTTTGTTAATGGCGCTGCCGGTGGTTTTAGCGCAGATCTCTTCCTGGCGCCCTTTATCTTCTGGTTATTCATGTTTCAGGAGATCAAGAACTCGAACGGCCCGAAACCTTACGTGTTTATCGTCCTCAATCTTCTTGTTGGTTTGTGCTGCGCTTTACCCGCTTATCTGTATGCGCGTGAAAAAGCGGAGTGACGAAACGAGTTTTGGCACTGCAAAAGAGCAGTCTACCCAGGAACTGAAACACGGGCTGTTGCGGCGATGACAACCATCCAATGGCCACCAGCGCCCGTCGAAAGGAACGAACGCTATGAAGCTTCTCACTGTAAGCGTGTCACTGAGGAAAGAAATGAGCTATCAAGGCAAGACGGTTGCCACAGGAATCTTCAAAGAACCGGTCGGTAGCCGGGTGATGCTTCGAACCCTGAATCTGGACGGCGACCAGCAGGTGGATTTGAAAGGCCACGGGGGAATTTACAAGGCAGTCTGTGTGTACACGATAGAAAACTATGACCACTGGTCACGAGAACTCGACCGCGACGATTTCAGACGTCCGCAGTTCGGAGAAAATTTCACCGTCGAAGGAATGCCGGAAGACGAGATACAGGTTGGAGACGTCTTCAGAATCGGAGGTGCCCGGGTCGAGGTCACACAGCCAAGGGTTCCCTGTTATAGGCTTGGTATCAAGATGGACAACGTTCAATTTCCAAAAATGTTTCTTCAGAGTTGCCGCGTGGGATTCTATTTGAGGGTGCTCGAAGAAGGTGAGGTTGGTGCTGGGGACACATTCGAACTCCTGACACGGGACCCATCCGGAATTAGCATTCGGGATATATGTCACCTGTATTACTTCGACCGCCAGAACCTGGAAGACTGCAAGAAGGCGATTCAGATACGAGCCTTGTCGCCCGGCTGGCGGGAAGGGTTCGAGGATCGCTTAGAGAAGGCTGGGATTGCCATCGATCGAAGAGAAGAACCTGAAGACAGCATGTGCTGTGGACCCGATGGGGAAGTGATTACGTCTTGAGGTTGGGGCAGTCGGATTAATCAACGCCCATTCCCGCGCCACCAAGCCGGAAGAATTTCAAGGCCATCAATCCGACTACTCCGATTACCGCGGGAACGAGATTACCAGCGGCAGGACGCCGATCGACCGGGACAGGCCAAACTTTTCCAGGACCGGCCGGGTGAGAAAACTCTGCGAAATCAGTGTCGCGATCCCGACCACTGTGTAGAAGATTGCGAAGAAGCGCATCAGATCTTCACCCTGACCGTAACTGGCAACCGCTCGAGATTTGAAAACATAATCGAGGAGCGTTCCCGAACACGCTGCCAGCGCAACCAGGACAGCAATGTTGCGAAGGTATGGCACCCGGGCAATGTAACGTATGCCGGATTCTCCCCCCGACTGCGGTGAGTCCGTTCGCTTCTGCCTGGAAGGAGCTCTTCCAACGAAGTACAGAGCCAGAGCGCAGCCGACGTGCATTACTGACAGAATCGGCAGCATCGTGACTGACGACAGAGATGCGGCCACGCGCTCGGCAATGATTCCCCCGAGCAGGCCACCCACTGTGGCACCGCGTCCGATAGCTCCAATCTTCGCTTTTCCGGTCCTGGGATCGAATCGCTCGTTGATCATCGACCAGAAGCCTGAAATGACGAAGGATCCCAGAGCAGCAACATGCAGGTAGACGACGACCGAACCGATGGGTGCAGTCTGGTACCACAATGCCCATTCCCCCAGCAGCAGGATCGCGCTGACGAGAAACGTTGCCGGAACGACTTTTCGAGGCCCGTAGGTGGCCACGAGCCGGGACGCGACGAGGACGGAGAGAATCGAAAATACCGCTGCTGCGGCGATCATTGCAGGAAGAGCCTCGACTCCAAGACTCGACAGGAAAAGAGTGTCACGGGTGGCCTTGATTCCAACCTGGTGGGCGATCATCGCGAGTGCTCCAAGCGTGGCCGCGTTGACAGCCACATTGGTTCCTGATCGACTCATGACGAATCACTTCCGATCCTGACAAGGAGCATCGTGCGCAATTGAAAGATCTTTGGACCTGTGACCTGTGGGTTGGGCAAGAGAGTTGTTGCTATTGGCCTGTATCACCCAATATGGGTGGTACAGGTCACTACTGATAGCCTGCCAGATTCATTCGTTGAAGAACGGATTCGAAACGTGGATCTGAACGGAGCGGGTCGAAGGCCGGTTCAGCCAGCAGGTAGACAAGATTGGTATCTCTCCGCAGGTACGCTTGTTCGAGGAGTTCGAACGATTTGTCCAGATTGTCGAGAGCAACGTAAAGGAACGCCAACGACGTGCGCGGGAGGTCGTCAGGCTCGACCGATTCGTTCAGTTCCTCCAGAGTTTCGAGTGCCTTCTCTTTTTCTCCCATCAGAGCGTGCGTCCATGCCAGTTCCATCAATCCCATCTTCTGTTTTTCAGCCACTTCGTAAAGTGTCCTGAATGTTTCAAGAGCCTCAGCGTGCCTGCCCTGAACCAGATACGTCATTCCCAGATCGAAGTAGGCGCCGGAAAACTTCGGATTGATCTCAAGCGTGGTCCGATACTGTTGAATGGCTTCCTCATACCTGTGGGCAAAGTGCAGGATTCTTCCAACAGCGGTACTGATAATGGGTGACAGGGGATCCAATCGATGGGCCAGCTTGATTTCTTCGACGGCCTGGTCCGATCGGTTGATCGAGGCCAGAAACATTGCGTAGTTGTGACGGGCCGTTGCCAGATCCTCGCGGAGTGAGAGGGCAATCCGGAATTCATCTTCCGCCTTCGCCCAGTTCCAGTCGAGCCGGTAATGAACCAGAGCCGAAGCTACATGTGCTTCGGCCGCCGAACTGTCGAGTTCTACGGCCTTTGCAGCTGCATCCTTGGCCTTTGAGACAACGTTGATGGGACCGCTCTGGCAGAAGAGTTGAGGACAATCCATATTCAACAGGATGTAGGCTTCGGCAAGGCCTGCGTAGGCCAGGGAGTATCCGGCGTCCAATCGCGCCGCCTCCTCAAAACATGCAATTCCTGAAAGGATGTCGTCCTCGGTACGCTGGTTCAAATGGTAACGGCCTTTCAGATAGTGGTTATAGGCTTCGACGTTGTCGCTATGTCGCCGGATTTGCGGTTCAATGGGTTTGCCCGTGAGCTGGACCTTGAGACGGTCCACGATATTTTGGGTGATATCGTCCTGCAGGGCGAATATGTCCTCCATCTTCCGGTCGTAGCGTTCCGACCAGATGTGATACCCGTCGGCAACATTGATCAACTGGGCGCTCACGCGGACCCGATCGCCTGCGTTTCGGACGCTTCCCTCGAGCAGGGTGTCAACGTTGAGGGATTCACCGATCGTACGGGCATCCTCTTCCTTGCCTCTGAAACGAAACGCGGAAGTCCTTGAAGCAACCCTCAGTCCATTCATCTGGGTCATCGCGTTGATCAGTTCTTCGGCCAGACCATCGCCGAAGTATTCGTTGTCCGGATCCCTGCTCAAATTCACGAACGGAAGTACAGCAATGGAACGCTGGCCTTCATTTTCAGGAGCCGCCGGCTGCGGAGTGACAAAGATGGATCCGGATGATTCCTGAACCACCTTATCCAGGTCCGCCCACAGTTCCCTCGCCGTCTGGTAACGGGCCGTCGGAGTCTTTTCCAGAGCTCTGTAAATGATCTGGGAAAGTCCGGTGGGCAGACCCGGGTTGAGCAGGGCCGGATCGTCAGGCTGTCCGTTCAAGATCGCGTCGAACGTGGCGGCTTCGGTGTTCTTCGCAAAGGCACGGGTCCCTGTCGCCATTTCGTAGAGGACTGCGCCGGTGGAAAAAAGGTCGGTTCGTTCGTCCAAACGGTTTCCCAGGGCCTGTTCCGGTGACATGTAGGCGATCGTGCCCAGAACAGAACCCTCCTGGGTCAGACCCACCAGTGTGGCTCCGGGGTCACTGTCGTCTCCGGGACGCGTCAGCTTTGCCAGTCCGAAATCCAGGATCTTTGCCTGCTCTCGTGACGTCACGAAGATGTTTGCGGGCTTGATGTCCCGGTGTGTGATTCCTTCGACGTGTGCCGCGTCCAGGGCGTCCACGATCTGAACCGCGAGCTTGAGGAGCAGGGAATTCTTGAGGGGTTTGGGATCCGAGCGAGTGGTTTCCGGTTCTGGTTCGCCGGTGAAGTCCTGGACTAGAGCTGCGATGTCGGGCGGGAGATCCCTGGCGACTTCGCTTGCGGCTTCGACGTCTCCGGGTGTGGGGCTCGTGCCTGCTCCGATGAGCTCCTCCAGAGTCTGTCCCTTCAACAATTCCATAGCTATGAAAGGCTGCCCATCGTAGTCCCCGATTTCATAGATCGAATAAATGTTGGGGTGGTTCAGAGCTGCCGCCGCCCGGGCCTCCAGCTTGAACCGCTCGACGGTGTCAGGATTGCGGGAAACACTGTCAGGCAAGAACTTCAAGGCGACTTCACGGCCAAGCAGTCGATCCTGGGCACGGTAGATGACACCCATGCCCCCTCCGCCAATCTGCTCAACGATGTCGTAGTGGGATATGGTCTGGCCTATCATGTTCGCACTCGGTTCCGGCGCCCGGGAGAAAACCGCGACGCTCATAAGTTTGTTCGTGAGTAATTGATACTAGCACGGCTCGATCCCGCCGTACGCTGGGAGGGATACGCTGGCTGACGATGGCCTCAGCCTGAGGTTTGGCCGGCGCCGAGGTTACGTGTCTGGATATTGGCCTTGACGAAGTTCTCCGGTTCGATCGGGTTCCCGGCAAGTCGCCTGAGGAAGGCCAGCTGACCTGCGTGCGTCATCGCATCGGAGAGCGGTCCATGGAGGAGTTGCTCGTGCGTAATGTTTCGCAACGGCAAGTCGGTCTCAAGATCGCTGGACAGGCTGTAGAGCAACTCGTCGAAACGGGCGGTTTCGGTCTTGAGGTCGCTTGCGGGTTCGGGCTCGTAATTGCCGCCGATCAGGAACGTGCGGGCCCATCCGATCACACCGTTCATATGGTTCATGAGCTCGACCGGAGTTCGACTGCCATTGCCTGCACTGAAGGAGCCGAAGTCCTCCGGGGCATCGCGGAGAGCTTTCCGTGTTCGATATGACAGACCGGCCAGAAAATGTCTCAATATCATTCGCATTTCTTTCATTGGATCGCTACGCCTCAACTCTTAACTCTCTGTTGGGTTAACACTAGCCCGCATATTTCACCGATAGGACCAGAAAAGGCCGCCCTGTCTGGCATAAAGCGTTTTGAAATAAACGTTTAACAAGCCAAACGGAGACGGCCCTTATGAGAACAGAGTGTAACCAAACGACGTTCGAATTTCACGGACTTCTTCAACGAAAAGTGAAGGCGCGTTTTGACGGCGGAAAGATCACCTCCGACGCTGGGGTTCTGCTGTTGAGGGAAGTGGAAAAGCGAACGGGTCTGATCGCCGGACTGGCCGAGTGTTTCAGGGATTACCGGGACGCGAGGTTGATCGAACACACGGTGAGCGAGTTATTGGGGCAGCGCGTCTACGGACTCTGTCTGGGCTACGAGGATCTGAACGATCATGACCAACTGCGGACCGATCCGATGCTGGCCGTGGCGGTGGATAAGGCCGATCCACTGGGGGAGAAGCGGCGGCAGGCCCGAGACCGGGGAAAAGCGTTGGCGGGCAAGTGTACGCTGAACCGGTTGGAACTGACCGGGGAGCAAGTCGATGGGAAGGAGCGGTACAAGAAGATTGCCATGGACCCGGACAAGATCGACCGCTGGATGGTGGATGCATTTGTGGCGGCTCACGGATCGGCGCCCGAGGAGATTGTTCTGGACCTGGATGCGACCGATGATCCGATCCATGGCCATCAGGAAGGACGGTTCTTTCACGGCTACTACGGCAACTACTGTTATCTGCCGCTCTACATCTTTTCGGGAGAGCATCTGCTATGCGCCCGGTTGCGGTGCTCCAATGTCGACGGTGCGGACGGCGCCGTCGAGGAATTGAACCGCATCATCGGCCAGATCCGGCAGAGCTGGCCGGAGGTGTCGATTATCATCCGGGCCGACTCGGGCTTTTGCCGGGATGAATTGCTGAGTTGGTGCGAGGCCCACCAGGTCGATTACGTGGTGGGTCTGGCCAAGAACGATCGGCTCAAGCGCGAGATCGCTGAATCGATGAGTCAGGCCGAAGCCGAGTTTAACGACACCGGGAAACCGGCGCGGGTGTTTAACGATTTCCGGTATCGCACTCGGAAGAGCTGGACCTGCACCCGACGCGTCATCGGCAAGGCCGAGTTCCTGGAGAAAGGCGCCAATCCTCGATTCGTTGTGACCTCACTGTCGCCGGAACGCCTGGACGCCCGCGCCCTCTATGAAGACTTTTACTGTGCGCGGGGCGACATGGAAAATCGCATCAAGGAACAGCAGTTGGATCTATTCGCCGACCGGACCAGCGCGGCAACCATGCGCGCCAATCAACTCCGGCTCTATCTGTCCTCGGCCGCCTACATGCTCCTGCACGCGTTACGCCGTCTGGGACTGAAGAATACCGATCTGGCCCGCGCTCAGTGCCAGACGATCCGCTTGAAGCTCCTCAAGATCGGAGCTCAAGTCCGTCTGACGGTTCGCAACATCTGGATCTCCATGTCGGAAGCCTATCCCTACGCCGAGGTCTTTGCCCTCGTCCATCGAAACCTGCAGGCGCTTCCTCTGCGCTGCTGAGAACCGACCCGATCCCCTGCGCCAAAATCGACTCGCTCTTTTCGGCTCCGCCGAGGTTTGTCTCAGTGCGTTTCGTCACCCTCTTCTGAACCCGAAAACGCAGCAACTCCCGCTTGTCGACACCGCCGAGTCACGCCACACATGCCCAATTCGAACCCAGATCCTCCCGAATCCGATTCTTACTGCCCAAATCCCCCTGATCGCCGGACTGGTGAAACATGCGGGCTAGAACTGTTACAGGACACTAGAATAACCGGATACGGTTAAAGATGTCCGTCCTTTGCCGTGGACCGCCAGATTTCAGCCATGGCAAACCTCGCGCCTCTCCCCCTATACTTTCCGTCATGCGACCGACCTCATACTTGATTTGTATCTCTCTGATCATGCTGACGTTCCCAGATTCCGGTCCTGCCCAGGTTGGGTCTGACGAAGCTCGGAAATCCGTCCAGGTGGTAAGGGTTGCCTCCCCACCCGCCATCGACGGCCTGCTGGACGATCCTGTCTGGGACGAGGCTGAAGTTATCAACGACTTTCATCAGATCCGACCCGGCGACGGCGCCGAACCTTCGGAGAGGACCGAGGTCTACCTGATCTATGACGACGATGCCCTTTATATCGGGGCTCGAATGTATGACAGCGAACCGGAACGGATTGCAGCACCCACCATGAGACACGGCCAGGGCTTAGGGAGCGACGACCGACTCGTCGTCATCCTGGATCCCTTCAACACGCGCCGGGGCGGCTATCGATTCGAGACCAATGCCAACGGCATCCGCCACGACGCGCTCTACGAACAGGTAGACTCGTTTGAGAGTGAGTGGACCGTTATCTGGGATGTCGCCGCCTCGGTTTTTGAAAGCGGCTGGATAGCCGAGTTGGAGATACCTTTCAAGACGCTGCCATTCGATCCGTCGATCGACACCTGGGGATTCAACTTCGGAAGAGGTATCCGCCGACGGGGCGAAGAGATGGCCTGGGTCTCCCGCAATCGCACCTACAACCCCAGCATTCTGGGAACCGCGACCGGATTCGAAGGGATGGACCAGGGGGCGGGTCTGGACATCGTGCCGTCGGTTTCCTCGAGCGAGCTGAAAAACTTTGCTTCGGGGACAAGCGAGTCAAACCTCGATCCGTCTTTGGATCTCTTCTACCGTGTCACGCCTTCGCTGAACGCTTCGCTGACAGTCAATACGGACTTCTCGGCCACGGAGGTGGACGACCGGCAGGTCAACCTCACGCGCTTCAACCTGTTTTTTCCGGAAAAGCGTAACTTCTTCCTTAACGATGCCGACTTGTTCGAATTCGGGAGGGTCGGCAATGGCAATCAGGCCAGCTCCGGTTCCAGCGAGAACAACGCGCGGCCGTTTTTCTCCCGCCGACTTGGTTTAGGTCCCGGGGGCACTCCAGTGGACCTGGAGGTTGGCGGCAAGCTCAGCGGCCGGATCGGGCGGTGGAACATTGGTGCGCTCGCCATCCGTCAGGGTGAGTTCGAGTCTGTAAATCCGACCAACGTGTTTGTCGGACGGGTTTCGGCAAATGTTCTCGCTGAATCCACGTTGGGGGCGATCGTCACGACGGGCGATCCGAACTCGAATCTCGACAACTCGGTCGTCGGTTTCGATTTTCGTTATCTGAATACACGCATATCAGGCGGCCGGGTCCTGGAGGCCGAGGCCTGGTACCAGCAATCGGACACAGAGGGACTTGAGGGCGAGGACTCGGCCTTCGGCCTGGGGGTTCGAATGCCCAACAATTCGGAGTGGGCCGGCGGGTTCAATCTCAAACAGGTAGACGCGAACTTCAATCCAGCTCTCGGGTTCGTAAGCCGATCCAATATTCGGGACATCACCGCCGACGCGGGATACACACACTTTACAAGTGGAGGCCCACTGCAATCGATCTTCGCCGGAGTGGACGCACAACGCGTGACGTTTCTGGATGGGGGCGGACTCGAGTCCCAGGTCATCCTTGGTCGCATCGTCGAGCTTGAAACCACCGGTGGAGACGAGTTCCAGGTTCACTACAGCCGGACTAAGGAAGTCGTCGCCCGACCTTTTGAAATCTACAGAGAGCCGGCCCGAGCCGTCGTTATTCCAACCGGAACGTACTCGTTCGGTGAAACGATCCTCAGCGCCGAGACCGGAGGACAACGTACGTTCGTTGGAGGGTTGACCTATGGATGGGGGGATTTCTTCAGCGGCGCACGCAGGAACATCGCCGGCGAGTTCACCTGGAACCAGTCCAGGAACTTCATCCTCGAACTCAGCTACGACATGAACGACATCGACCTTCCCCAGGGGGACTTCATTACCCGCCTGATGTCGGTTACTTCAGAGGTTAACTTTTCGTCATCGCTCTCATGGATCACCCTGACTCAGTACGACGACGTCTCGGAGGTTCTGGGCGTCAACACGCGGCTCATATGGATACCGACTGCAGGACAGGAAGGCTTTATTGTTTTGAATCACAGCCTGCAGGATAGGGATAAGGACAACTCGTTCAGGTCCGAGCTTGCGGATATCAGCGTCAAGTTCAACTACACGTTCCGGTTCTAGTCGACTGATACCGAGTCGGCCGAGAGCCTCGGGCAAGTCAGGTTGGGCAGCGACATACTGAACGCCTTGACCCACGATGCAAGGGCCGCTCTCTATCGAATCCTCAGAGCGCCACGCGCGTCGTGTTCGAGCTTTCGGGCAGTCGCTCGTGGTGAGTTCCGTACATGTCCAGGACGGTCAACAGCAGGTCGACGTTCGAGCCGTTTACCGCACTGGGTCCGCCATCTCTATGGATGAGGTAACGGCCACCCTTGTGCTGGCCCGATGCACCACCGATCAACATATGGGGCGCATTGAAGTGGTTGTGCGCTGCAGCCTTGCCCATGTTGCTCCCCCACATGATCAGGGTATTATCCAGGAGGCTGCTGCCGTCCAAATCGGGTGTGCTCCCCAGCTTGTCAACGAAGTAAGCGACCGTTGACGACAGATACCGGGTGAGTGTGGCGTGCACGAGTCGCCGCTCGTCGTTTTCACCGTGATGCGACGAGCCGTGATTGCTCGATAGGACGCCGCTTTCGGGGTAGGTCCGGGGGCTGGTGTCGCGCGCGAGCATGATCGAACTGACCCGCGAGATGTCTCCCTGGAAGGCGGCGATCATCAGGTCCCAGTGCAGCTTGACGTGTTCGTCGTAAGACTCGGGGACACCGTAAGGCACATCCATGGTCGGCACTGCTGCCGAGGTCTTGGCTGCGATGTCGAGACGCCGTTCGATCTCACGAACGTTGTCCAGGAAGCTGTCCAGATTGTTCCGGTCCGAGGCGGTAAGGTCCGCTTTCAGGCGGGTCACCTTGCGGGTGACCGAATCCAGAACGCTGGTCTGATTTGCACGTCGGAGAGCGCGCTCTTCGGGAGTGCTGCCCGCTCCGAACATCCGCTCGAACATCACCTGAGGGCTGATCTCCATGGGCATCGGCGAATGGCGGTCTGACCACGAGATCGTGTTCGTGTAGGCGCACGCGTAGCCCCAGCCACAGATACCCGCCTGGCCACCGGGATCCTCGATGCCGAACTGCATCGACGGCAGCAACGTTTCCTGGCCGATCTTCTGAGCGATCTGCTGATCGATCGTTGCCATGCCGACGTCCACATCGGAACCCGCCGTCTTCTTCAGTCGGTACCCGGTCATGAACCCCGCAGCCCGGGAGTGGAAGCCACCGTTACCGCCGAGCGGGGCAAACGAAGAACGGGCGTCGAGCCCGGCGATAATAGACAGCTGATCTTTGAACGGTTCCAGCGACGTGTGAATGAAGGGCATCTCGACCAAAGGTCCACTCTCGCCAGTCACGTTTCCGGAGTAGTGGACTTTGTTCGCCGCTTCTTCTTCCGTATACGGCGCCCAGTACGAGGGAGTCCAACCGTGTGGATTGAAGATCCCGACGAACCGCGTGTTCGGAGAGCCCAGCGCCGTTTCCCTCGATGGAGTCTGTGCGGGAAGCATCGCTTCGAGCAACGGCAGTGCAAGGGTCACACCGGCACCCCTTAAAAACGTCCGGCGGGGAATGTGTTTCTTGGTGATGAACATGGCTCTCTATTGCTCCTAACTGTGAACAACACCTGATCTTCGTAGATCAGTCAAGTTCTTTGTGAAACAACCCGCTACGGCTATTCCTCGAGGGCGACCTCTTCGGTCTGTTCCAGTTTCGTGTTCAGCCGGAAAAGATCACTGTTGATAATCCCCAGCACGATCGCAGAAAAGCGGTAATCTTCTGCCTCCGCTTCCCGCACGATCGACCGCAGGGCCGGCATGTCGTTGTAGTCGACCGATCGGCCGACGGCAAATATCAGAAGCTTCTCGGTCAGAGTCCGGACGAACTGGTCGGAATACTTCATCAGCACGGCCCGCAACTGGGAAGGGCCTTCGAACCGGGTTCCATCGACGAACGTGCCGGTTGCGTTTACCGGTTCCTCTCCCTCACGGCTCCGCCACATTCCGATACCATCGAAGTTTTCCAGGCCGAAACCAATCGGGTCCATGATCATGTGGCACGAGGCGCAGGCCGGATTTGCCCGGTGTTGCTCCATGCGCGAGCGCATGGATTGGGTGGACGTGACGACCTGGCCGTTTTCGACTTCTTCTTCCAGTAGCGGAACGTTCGGAGGAGGTTCGGGCGGAAGCGTGCCGAGGATATTCATCAGGATCCACTTGCCCCGGATGACGGGCGAAGTACGCCCCGCGTCGCTGGTCGTTAAAAGAATGCTCCCTTTGCCCAGTAAACCGCGGCGCGCGTCGAACTCCTCACCCAGCGTGACGCGCTGAAACTCGGGACCGTAAACACCGGGGATTCCGTAGTGGCGGGCCAGACGTTCGTTCACAAACGTGTAGTCCGCCGTCATCAGGTCGAGCACGCTTCGGTCCTCACGCACAATGCTGTCGAAAAACATCTCTGTTTCCGTCCGAAGCGCTGTACGGAGTGTGTCATCGAAGTCCGGATAGACCAGCGCGGCCTTGCCCCCCGGCAGGGCCCGCAGGTTTAGCCACTGGGCCCCGAAGTTCGTCGACAGCGACTCGGCCTGGGAGTCGGCCAGCATGCGGCGCACCTGCCGCTCGAGCACATCGGGGTCTGAAAGTCTCCCTTCGGCCCCCACCTGGATTAACTCCTCGTCGGGAACGCTGCTCCAGAGAAAGAAAGACAACCGGGACGCCAGTTCCAGGTCCGTGATCGGATAGGTTTCTCCGGGGGCGGCGTCGTGGGGATCGATTTCGGTCCGGTATACAAATTCCGGGTCCGACAGGATGCGCTGCAGCGCAAGTTCGATGCCGTCCTCGAAGTCGCCTCTGTCGCGTCCTTCTGTAAAGAACCCGATCAACGCCTCCATGTCTTCGTCGGTGGACGGCCGCCGGAACGCCCGGCTTGCCAGGTTGGCTATGATCTGTTCCGCGCAGGCAAGTTCTTCGGAAACACTGGCGGGTTCGCACACCAGAATCGTGCGTCGGCTCGCGCTGTCTGCAACGCCCATCGGGTTGAAGGGCCCGATGATCTGGATCTGGCTGACATGGGGGAATTGCGTGTAGAAGTCCAGGGACTCACCCGCAAGCGAGGTGTTGGCCCAGAGGCGCAGATAGTCGGTAGTCGGGGCGTAGCGCCGAGCCAGGAATGAGGCCCCGACTTCGTGTGTGCCGGCCTTCACGAAGACGCGAACGGCATTGGAATCGCCTTCTACCGTCTGAGTCGACGTGAGAAGATCAGTGTTGAAATCCCACAGCCGGACTCGCTCGCCGTCGATCGTGATCTCCAACCATTCGCCGTCCGGCCCACCCACGATGCGGCCGACATTGTCGCGCACGGGCTGAAAGACGATGTCGTACTCCCCGTCAACCGGAAAGTAGTGGCGAATCAGCATGCCGCCACGGGTGCCGAACGGCAGACCGTCGACGCGGTCCGACTGCGAGGCGTCCCCTTTGGTACGGTATCCCGTTTCCTTATAGATGGTTTCGGAACCCATGGCCTGCGGTCCCGTCCCCCAGCGTTCCGGTGAGGATGTCGTGCTGGTTCGGCGTGTCCCCGACGCCGTTGATCACCTCTCCTCTTTCGTTCAACGCCAGCTCCTTGCTGAGGCGGTTGTCTGCCCCGTGCAAGTCAGAGACGCCCCAACCGACCATGACTTCCCTGGAGTTGTACCAAGGGCCGCTCCCGATCCGGTCGCCGGCGTTGAGAGCGGGCCCCCCGTCTACGCTAGTGCTCAGGTATGCGCGCCAGGTCTTGTCGCCAAAGCCGACCGATTCGGCCAGCGATTGGCAATGCCGGTCAGCCCCGATCAGGCCACCGAGGTCGCCTCCGTTCCCGGACCCGGTGCTCGTGATGAAGAAGTTGAACTTGCTGACCCGCTCGGGAATTTCGTCCTCGGTTGCCATGCCCGCGTAGCCACCCTCGAGGAGATCTACGAGGGTTTTCTCTCCGTCAACTTCGGTCACCAGCAGTCGGCTTTCCGGATCGGCGAAATAGATCGTAGCGCCGGCAACCTCCATCGTGAAAACGTCGAAGCGGTCGGGCCAGTCCGAGCGCAGCATCGGCGTGATCACCCGGCCTTCCGCGTTAAAGGCGAGCCCGAATTCGTTTCGCGGTCCGCCACCGTTGGGATCGACGTGACAGGTGACACACCCTTCTCGGTCCTCGGCTCGGAACGGGTCCTGCAGAAAGATTTGATAAAATTCTGGACGGGCCTCGATCGGCTGAACCCAGACACCCAGCGCCACGAGCAATAGGCAGAACCGGCTCACGCGAACCATCGTCACTCTCCTTTACGTCGTGTTCAAACGGACGGTCTGAAACGGCGTTTCGAACGTCCATGGACACAGTCAGCTTGCCGCAAAACGAATTATCGCCGCATAATCTATCACAAAGCCGACAAGCTGGCGACACGGGGCAGAGGGGAGTAGCGTCCGGGTTTCGTTGACGCTTTCGGGGGCCGTTCCGAGCCGAGGACTATGAACATGTGGAGAATCGTGCGGGCATCGTTGCCCGCGACATTGATGGTGGCGGTCGGGTTGGGCTTCTCGTCCGCCAAGGCCCGGATGCAGGGGGAATTCGAAATAACCGTCCTCGACGGTGTGTACACCGAGGGTCAGGCATTTCGAGGTGAAGAGGCGTTCGTCGCCAACTGCGAAGGATGTCACGTCTATGGAGAACCCGATGACGCCGCCCCGCCGCTTTTGGACATCGACTTCCTGGACCGTTGGCGTGAAGCGAAGCTCGGGCCGTTGTTCGACCATATGAGAACCCGCATGCCGGCCCACGCACCGGGCTCTCTCGGCGAGAGCACCTATATAGATATCTTGTCCTACATTCTGTGGGAGCAGGGTCTGCCCTTTGGCCGAGAGGAACTGACCCCGGACGGGACCCGCTATATCCAACTCGTCGGTCTCGACGGACCCGAGCTTTTTCCAAACCTGGCACTGCTCCGTGTGGTGGGCTGCGTCGTGCCCTCGGGTGAGGGCTGGACGCTTGCCGACGCCAGCGCCGTTCGGATCAGAGGCGCGAGGACACCTTCCACCGGCGAACAACTGGCGGCCGCAAGGGAAATGCCGCCTGGCCCGGGCACTTATTTTCTGCAGAATTTCGAGGATGCAGCGACGTTAAACAGCCGCAAGGTCGAGGTGAAAGGCGTACTCGTTCGCCAGTTCGACGGCGAATACTTGAACGTGCTCACGATGGATTCGGTGGCATCCACTTGCGAAGCGGAGTAGCAAAAACCGAAGGCCGGGCACGCGCCTGAATCGTTTTCGATCAGGCAGTCAATCGATAGCAAAGCAGTAGAACAGGCCGTCTCCACCGGTGGCCTGAAGGTTGTCGGAACCGCAGCCATTGGAGGTGTGCGCCGAATTCCACGAAGTCGGATTAGTTCCCCCACCCTCGCGGTCGAAGTGTCCCACCTCGGCGCCTCCATCCGCTTGGTTACTGGTCCAGTCGCGGCACGTTCGGTCCACCAGCTCCGGTCTCGGTGGACGACCTCCCCGACCGCCCCGTCCGCGACCAACGTCGCCTCGGCCCCGACCTCGACCTTCGGTTTCCGGTGCGAGTATGACCAACGCTGTGCCGTCAAGGTTGGAACCGGTCAGAATGTCATGCCGGTTGGGCGTGTCGCCCCGTCCGCTGGTGATCTCGCCCTTTTCGCTGAGCGCCGTCCCCTTGTCGAGGTTGTTGTTCTCCGAGTGTAGGTCGGCGACGTTTGCCGCGATTTGAAGGCCGGCGTAGCTATACCAGGGGCCTGCACCGATACGGTCTCTCGCGTTGACGCTTCCCGGGCCGGTGGTGCTCAGGTATGCGCGCCAGGTCCGGTCCGCGGCGCCGACGGAAGTCGCCAGCCGATAGCAGTGAGCGTCGGCTCCCGCCAGACCTCCCAGATTGGCGCCATCGCCTCGCCCAACGCTGGTCAGGAAGAAGCTCATGTTGTCGGCCGGCCCGTCCTGGGCCGGAGCCGCGGCACCGGTGAGCGCGATCAGCGCGAGTGTTGCGGTAATGATCTGTTTCTTCATGCTGTGAACTTGGTTCAGAACAACGCAGTTCCAAACTATTTCTGTGACAGTAATATTAGCGACGTACTGAACGCTTTGACGACAACAGCGTATGCCGTCGCACCGCTTCGGTCTTGTCAGCTCCGTTCAATTCACAGGGTTCGTGCCACGTGTCCTGGCCAACCACTCGACCAGAGGTTCCACGTCGTTGTAAGTCAACCGAGCTCCCCTGCCGATCATGGCGATGAGGAGGGCTCGCCACTGTTCATCGTTGGCTCGGGTCTCTTCTACTCGATCCAGCGAGTGACAGGACTCGCACGTCGTAGCGAGGAGTGTTTCGGCATCATCATCAGACAGGAATTCGTTCTCGCTGAGTTCGCGGGGGACGTATTCTCGTGGAAACGGGGTCGAATCCGGGCCGAATTCAGCCACGAGCCAATCCAGAAGAATTTCCTTGTCTTCGTCGGATATGACGGCGCCCTCGACAATGCCACTCGGCGTTACTTTCATTCTCTCGATGAGTTCGTCCCATCCGGCCCTGTCCATGGCGTGATAACCATAGTCATCGATGCCGTGGCATGCGGTACAGTTCTTGAGTATTACGGTCCTCGCCGGACCGGCGGGCAACGTTACTTCCGGCCTGGCCGGCCTCGCGTTCCTGAACTGTGCGTGGAGGGGGGCCACCATCGCTACCAGGATCACACACAGCGCAGCCCTTGCCGCTTCCATTTCATTGGAAACTTTCCTTTGTAGACTCGATTTAGTATGAGCATCTGCCGGCGATAAAGTAAGGATGTCGACCCAAGCCCCGGTTTGTCAGGCCAGTGGGAGAGGTCCGGTGCTTTCTCCGATACTGTCCCGTTCAATGCCGTACAGGTGGAGGATGCTCAACAGCAGGTTGGCGCACCTTTGCGTGTTGTCCGGGAACACAAGGTGACGGTTGCCCTTGAAAGTGCCGTCGATCCCACCGATGAGGATTGTGGGTACTTTCTCATGCGCGTGGCGATGTGAGTTGCCCATGTTGCTGCTCTTGTAAATCAGCACGTGATCCAGAAGATTGCCGTCGCCATCGCGCGTGTTTCGCAGCTTCTCGCAGAAGTACGCCAGGTTTTCCACGTGATATCGGTTGACCAGGGCATAGCTGGCCTTGTTCGATGGAATGTCGCCGTGGTGCGAGATTCCGTGCCACCCTCCCAGAAAACCGGATTCAGGGAAGGTGGTGCCGGAGAGGTCACGGCCCAACATCAGTGTGGCCGAACGCGTGATATCAGCCTGAAAAGCCAACACCATCAGGTCGTACATGATCTTGAAATGGACATCCTTTTTCTCCGGTATGCCAAACGGCACCTCTGCAGACACTTCCGCTGCCGGGTTGTTGGCTGCAAGCATGATCCGCCGCTCGATCTCACGAACGTTGTCGAGATAGGCGTCCAGCCGGGCTTAGTCGCCGGAACCAAGGTCCCGTTTGAAGCGGGGAATCTCGCGCGTCACCGAATCAAGAACGCTGGCGCTTTCCAGGCGTCCGGCACGCCGCTCTTCCGGACTCGATCCATCACCGAACATGCGCTCGAAGGCCATGCGCGGGTTGACTTCTGTTTGGAAGCGGTGTCGTGGGGTTGGGCCAGGAGATCGAGTTCGTGTACGCGCAGCTGTATCCCCAGTTGCAATTGCCGCTGTTGTGGCTGGCATCTTCAATCCCGAGCTGAACAGATGACAACAGCGTGTCCTGGCCGTACCTGTTCGCGATCAGTTGATCGATGGTCACACCCAGATAGGACTCACCGCATCCCTTCGCGGGCGGGTGCCGGACAACAGAACCGCACCCCGCGCGTGATTGCCGCCGGGTTCTTCCTGCGTCGAATAAGCTGCCGTGGAGTCCAGGCCGCTGATGAGAACTGTCCGGTCGCGGAATGGCTCCAACGGTTTGGTGATGAACGAAAATTCGAAGTCGGAACCTTCCTGGACAGGGTTCCAGTATCCGGGCGCTGCGCCATGGGGGTGCCATATGCCGACAAAGCGTTTCACAGGGCTTGCCGCTGTCTGGCGTAGAGGCGTTGCGGCGGGCAGCATCGCCTCGAGCAACGGCAAGGCGACAGTTACCCCTACGCCCCGCAGAAACGTACGGCGGGGGATGTGTTTTTTTGTGATGAACATCATCGGTCTCCTCGCTGATTCCTTTTTAAACCCATCGCCACACCGATCGCAACGTCTGTTTCTTTTTGCGACTCATTCTGCGGCCGTTCCTTCCGTCTTCGTTCTCATCTGAAACGGGGCGCTCCCGACGATCCCCAGCAGGATCGACGAGAATCGATTGTCATTCTGTTCCGCATCCCGCACGATCGAGCGGATGACGGGCATGTCGAAATACTCGACTCCCCGGCCCAGGGCGTAGGTCATCATTTTCTCGGTCACCATACGGACAAATTGCGGCGAATATCGCAGAAGCGCCTGTCTCAATTCGGCGGGCCCGTCGACAAGGGTGCCATCATATAGCTCAACGGCCGCATCGATCGGAGCTCCCTCGTCGCCCCCGCCCCGTGCCCGCCACTTTGCATCCGCGGTGAAGTTTTCGAGTGCGAAGCCGATCGGGTCCATGATCCGGTGGCAACTTGCGCAAGGCTCCATGCTTCGGTGCAGTGTCATCTGTTCACGCAATGTCAGGGTTCTGCCGGGTCCATCGGCATCGGTCTCCTCCAAAGCCGGGACGTTCGGCGGAGGTGCCGGAGGGGGGGTGCCGAGGATGTTTTCAAGAACCCACACGCCCCGCTTGACTGGCGAAGTCCGGTTATTTTGAACCCAGGTTGTCGACAGGAAGCTTCCATGTCCCAACACCCCGCGACGATAGTCCAGTTCCGGCCCGAGATCGACGCGACGGAAATGGGACCCATAAATGTTGGGGATGCCGTAGTGCTTGGCGAGCCGCTCATTGAGAAACGTGTAGTCTGCCCTCAACATGTCGAGAACGCTGCGATCCTCGCGCATGATGCTTTCAAAGAGCAGTTCCGTCTCACGGGCGAAACCCTCTCGTAGCTCGTCATCCCAGTCGGGAAAGACTGTTTGCGCCGGAGCCGTCGTTGCCAGATTCCGCAGGTACAGCCATTGCTGGGCGAAGTTGTTTACCAAGCTTTCCGATCGGGGATCAGCGAGCATGCGCCGCACCTGCTCCTCGAGCACGGTTGGATTGCTCAGCCTTCCCTGGCCGGCGACCTCGATCAGTTCCTCGTCCGGAATAGTGCTCCAAAGGAAAAAGGACAGACGAGAGGCCAACTCCAGATCCGTGATGCGATAAGTTTCACCGGGAGCGAGATCGGCAGGCTCTCTTTCGGCCCGTACAAGAAACTGCGGGCTCGCCAGGAGTCGCCGGAGCGCCATCTCGATGCCGTCCTCGAAGGTGCCGTTGCCGCGGCCGTCCTCGTAAAAAACCATCAATGTTTCAAGGTCGTCCGCGGTTGCCGAGCGCCGGTAGGCGCGCTCGGCCAGCGTCGAAATGATTTCCCTGGCGCAGGGTTCCTCTTCGTTGATGGTTGAAGGCCGGCATGTGAAGACCCTGCGGATGCTTGGAGAATCGGTCGGACGCGTGGCGTTGAAGGGCCCCTCAATCCTCACGGCGCCGATTATCGGGTAGTTGCTCAACTCCCGGACTCTGCCGTTTTCGAGTGACTTTCGCTCGAAGTGTTGAACCACATCGAGGCTGGGCCGGTAGTTCGTGGCCACGAAGGTGGCTCCCACCAGATGTGAGCCTGCCTTCATCGGAAGAGTCACTTCCAGCTGTCCATCCCCGGCCGAGTTCATTCCTCCGGCCACCCCATACCGGTATACAGCCATTGATGCACTCTTTCGCCGTCGACGCTGAGTTCAAACTGCTCGCCCGGAATGTAGGTGCCGACACCGAGGTTCCGAATCGTAAACGTGTATTCGCCGTCGGCGGGGAAAACATGGCGAACAGCCATTCCGCCACGGGTGCCAAAAGGCAGACCTTCCAATCGTTGATTCTGAGAACTATCGGTTCGCTTTATGTAGAGCGATTCGGTCGGTGTCCTCCAGTAACCAACCGCCATGCGCGCGAATTTCGTCGCCGCCGTCACGTAAGTTTCCAGCAGTGTCGGAGAGATCGTCAGCGACCCCGCGATGTTGTCGAATCCCCTGCTCGAATCGTCCGGCGGCAGGAACATCGCGGCGTCGATCTCGAGATCCAGCAGATCGCGAATGACATTGGCGTACTCAGTTCGGTTCAGGCGATGAAGTACTTTCGTTCCGGGATTCAGAGAAGCCGTACGATCGATTTCAGCCTCCAGCCAATCCCTGAGCGCCTCGTAGTCTTCCAAAGGCGGCCGAGGCATTCCCGGCGGCGGCATCATGCCGGCGCGAAGCTTCCGCACGACGCTCTCCCACAACTCTGCATCCTCACCTATAGTCGCGAGGTCGAGGTTTTCGAGGGAGAGGTTGGCCGTTCTGGCCTGGTCGCTATGGCAGGCGACGCAGTACTGATCCAGAAGGGCACGTTGGGCGCCGACCACACTTCGGGTAGCGGCCCCGGACTGTCCCTCGGGCCCGGCTGCCCAACCATAGCTGAGAACCACGGACATGATTGCCACGCCAAGGGGCAATAGCGTCTTCTTCAGCGTCATCTTCATCCTTGCTCCATTTGCGGTCCCTCACCTTAGCCTGCGACTGGTAAACTTGCCGACCAAGGTACTATCTGCCGAACGCTAAGGTGTTCGCAACCTATTTCCCTGGTTTTTCCGAGTGAGGTCAGAGCTTTACGCCAACGTTTTTGTTGTAACCATTGGAGGAGAATGGTAGAAGATCGAAAGTCGCTGAAGTGTTCGAAGAAGGTGAGCTTGGGGAGGCAACACATGTTCGTGAGACCCGTACTCGGGTGCTGTTTGGTCATCTTGCTGTCGGTGCCCCCAGCTGGGGCTGATGATGTTGCTGACGCGGCCATGAATCGGGATCAGGAGGCTGTGCGTTCTCTGCTGGAGCAGAAAGCCGCCGAAACGGATCTGGCAATCGAACGTTTGCGCGAGTTCCTCGACTATGTCAATGCCCCTCAAGTTGACGGCACGACCGCTCTCCATTGGGCAGTGCACCACGGCGATCTGGAAACTTCGGAACTGTTGATCCGTGCAGGCGCGAATGTCTCAGCCGCGAATCGAGCAGGCGTCACACCGATGCGGCTTGCCACGATTAACGGGAACGCGGCCATGATCGGGAAGCTTCTTGAGGCTGGAGCGGACCCGAATGCCGGACTGACCCAGGATGGAGATACTGCGCTCATGATGGCGGCACGAACCGGGGACGCTGACGCGATCCAGGTGCTGTTAGACAGCGGAGCCGAGGTCAATACTCAGGAGGCCTGGGGCGGTACGTCCGCCTTGATGTGGGCTATTTCCGAGCACCACCCGATCGCTGTGGAGATGCTCCTTGACAGCGGCGCAGACGTCAATGCTCGTTCAAAGGTCGTGGCGGTAGCCAACAGGTGGGGAGCCGAGGGAACCGCGCCAGAGGATGCCGACCCCGATGCCGAGCCGATCGGGTACGCGAACGGTGGGCTCACGCCCTTGCTGTTTGCGGCACGGGAAGGTCAACTGGAAGCTTCGCGCCTTTTGATTGCTGCCGGAGCGGACGTGAATCAGGCTGCGGCCGACGGGAAAAACCCGTTGGGGATGGCAATCTACAACGGCCATTTTGAGCTTGCATCCTTCCTGATCGACAAAGATGCGGATGTGAATCATGCCGACGCGGAAGGCTTTCCGCCGCTTTTCTGGGCGGTGGATCGCCGGAATATGGAGTGGAGCCCCGGTTTCCCCTGGACGGAGACCACGGATCCGCTTCCCCTGATCGAGGAACTTCTGGACGCCGGCGCGGACCCGAATACGTTCATCAACAACACCCCGAGATCCCGTAGAAACTTCGGCGGATCACCGCGGACCTTGTTTGCGACATCACTGATGCGTGCGGCGTACTCGGGCGACCCCGAACTGGTTCGACTCCTGCTCTCTTACGGTGCGGATCCTCTGGTTCGGAACAGCGAGAACGAGACACCGCTCCTGGCCGCTTCAGGATACGCGTGGATCGATGGCTACAGTCAGGGAAGATCTACCGGAGAACGGCTCGAGACCATCCAACTGCTGGTGGAAGTTGGGGCCGATGTGAATTGGGCCTGCGACCACGTTTCTATGGAAGGGGCTGTCAAGAGAAACACGTCCCCGCCGAGCGGACCACCGTACCCAACACTGTCGTGGCAGCCAGCCCCTGTCTCCGTTGAGACGAACTGTTGATCCGGCATCGCAGAGAAGTCGATCACTCATCACAACGTGGTGTGGTTTCGAGAAACTGAAAAGCGCAAAGGGGTCGTGATTGCCGACCACGGTTCTATCTGAGCCTCGAGGGCTATCGCTTTTCCAGGTCGTGCGAGGGGGGATAGAGTATTACATGGGCCTTCAGCAAGCGCTGTGTGCCAACCGCGTATCGGATCCTCACCCTCGACCCTACCGTTCCGACGCCTCACCGACGACGAGCGGTCGAATGCCTCGCGCTGTCGGCAGAAGTCTGGAAACGGCTATGTCGCCAAGTTCAGTTTCTTTGCGTTAAACGTGTCTCCTTTCTTCCACATCTTCAGTGCGGTCGCTGCAATCTTCCTCGCCAGTGTCAGCCGAGCCATCTCCTTACGCTTGCCGTCTTTCTGGAGCCCCTCCAGGTAGCTTTTCCAAGGTTCGGCCCCCATGCCTCCGGTCGCCGCCCCGATGAACACATCTTTCAAACGTCGGTTGCCGTTGCGGTTCAGTCCCCGCGTGGCGATCGGCTTTCGACGACGTACCACACGACTCCCTTCCTGCTCATACTCCGCACTCATGTGCATTGCCACGGCCAGACCGCTGTAGTTCCAGAGCTGGCGTTTGGTTCGAAATCGATGCGGGGTGTCCCCCGTCGCTACAATCAAGGCGCAACGTATCGGTCCCAACTGGGGAATCGTCTGCAATATCCCCACCGCACGATGCTTGCGGCTCTCGGTTAACATCGCCAGCTTCGCTTTTTTTCTTAACCCTCTCAGATGATCCAGCTCCTCATACAACCATCCGGTACGCCGCCGTGCACCGGTATTGGCGAGCTGTTCGATCCAGTGTTCCCGCTGCGATGGGAGGTAGACGCCGTGGCCCGGCGTCCGGATCCCACGTCCTCGATACATTGCCTTGATCCGAACCATCGTCCGCTGCGTATCCAGGGTCAAGGTCTCATATCCGCGGACCAGTTCTTTCAACGTCCGCGTCGCATCGTGCCCGTGGTAGACCGACCGCAGCCATCCGGCCCGGAGCAGCTCGGCCAGTTTCAGGGCATCCACCCGGTCGGTCTTGGACCCGTCACTGAGCAGTTTGTTCCGTCTGGGATCACACACGATCACTTCGCTCACATATCCCCGGACCACGTTGTAGAGCCATTCGGCCTGCGTGGTTTCTTCAAACGTCACGTGCAGCTCACCACTCAGACTCTCCAGCAAATCAATGATTGGCCCGGCCTGGGTCTCTACGATCTTTTCCCAGACCAGTTTGCCGTCTGCGTTTAAGACCATCACCACCGTCGTTGCCTGGTGCACATCCATGCCGATATACTTGGCCTGTTTCATTTACGTGCTCCTTTGTCTTTGAATTCAACGCAGCTACGTTGAATGGGTTGTTGTCGGGAGATTTTCCTCCTGGCAACAGCCGACAAAGGGGCGTCCTTCCTTATAGCGTATTACACCGCTGATGATGGCAGCCAACTTCGGAGAGGTCGAGATCATACAGTACCTGGTGGACGCCGGCGCAGACCTCTCTGCCCATGACCTGGGCAAGAAGAACGATGGCGTATTCGGTGGGAGCATCGAACCGCTGATGCCGATCGACTATGCGATCGGCGTAGGGAGCTTCCGGCCGAACAACGCGATCCTCCACATGGAGGATGCCACAGCCTTGATGACCCGGATGATGGAGGAAAGGGGAATCGTGCACACCACCTCAGAGTGCACCTTGAGAGCTTTTTCCTGTGGCAGTGTCGATCCCCAGGGCTTTTCGCCGGCAGAAATAGCGATAACCCGATCCATCCAGGTTGGAAATCAGGTACAGGGCATCACTGGAGGTCTGGAAGTTTCCGACGTTGAGGAAGAGCCGGGTCAGGATCCTCGGTAGGAGAGACTCCCCGGACCCAGGCCTTCGCTCCTTTTTTCCAGTTTCCGCTACCACTCTCAGTTGATCAGGTTGAACACCCTGCTGAACTTTATCGTCAGGCTGCGGTCTGCGCGGCTGAGAGCCGTGTTTCCGGCCAGCCCCTGCGTGTCGTTGTAGACCACGAAGAGTCCGGTGTTCGCGTCGCTGAGCCAGCCAAAGCGCAGGTTCGATGACCAGACCTGGGCCCTGTCGTTGTACTGGACCAGGGACTGTGCGTAGACCCGTGGCGTAAAGGAGTATGAAATCCGGGAGCTCCAGAGGTTCGTCGTGAACGCGCCTCCCGGCAGGTCGATGTCGTTGTGCGTGAAGCTGAGCTCGCTGTCGAAAGTTTCCCCAAGACGGAGGCGCATCGAGGGTCTCCACTGCTTGCGGCTACCGCCGAAGAAACCGCCGAACACTCCTCTCAAGCTGACGCTGAATGGTGCGCCCTGGTTGGTGAAAAACACCGGCTGCGCTTCCACGTGATCGTAAGTACCCGGCCCTACGACGACGCCCGGGAATATCTCGAAGGGGGCGACCACGCCCTGGCTGGTAACGTTCCCGCCCGTATGGAACTCGTGCCCGGCGCGCAGCTCCCAATGCGAATCGATGTGGATGTTCATCGTCTCTTGGAAGCCCTGGTGGTTCCAGTAGCCGGTGTAGTTCACATGCGGCCGAACCTCCTGAAACATTTCGAGGCCCGGCGGGCGAATAAAGGTGAAAAATGCTGAACCGTTCAGCTTGCGAAAACCGCCGCGGGAGAGAAAACCTACTTCCGGATTGAAGTTATCACCCACATCGGAATAGTTGGCGGTCAGCCGTGCCACCGGGATGGTGAGGCTCGAGCTGAGCTGGTAAGCGTAGTCGTCACCGGAGAGGCCCGGGGTCTGGGTCTTGGCAAGGAAGCCGGAAATCAGGCCGTTCTGTCCGATTCCGAGCCGCCCGTCCACAGCGTAGCTCCGGTTGTAGTCATCCTGACCTGCTAGGTCTCCAGTCGCCTGCCGGTTGACGAAAATCGCACCGATTGCCGAACGGTTCCGCAGCTCGCGCCTGACGCGCGCGACACTGAAGTTGTTCGACGGCGCGACTCCGGGGACGGCGTCGGTCTGAATGTTGAGGAGTCCAATATCCATGCCTTCGCCGATACGGCCTGTCAATCGGGCACCGCCCAGGATGGGAATGGCCTGTCCGCCCGGGCCGATGCCGATCCGTCTGCTGAAAAACAACTCGGCCTCGCGTGAAACCCCAACGGTAAAGAGCCCCGCGTTTTCGAGAAAAAACGGTCGTTTCTCAGGGAAGAACAGGCTGAAACGGTCCAGGTTGATCTGCTGCTGGTCGACCTCGACCTGGGCAAAATCGGTATTGATCGTCACGTCCAGCGCGAGGCTCGGTGTGATGCCGTATTTGATGTCGCCACCAACCTCTCCGATCGTAGCCGAGCCATTCAGCTGCCTCCCCCTCTGCCGTGAGCTTCCGAGCACGTACGGCGTGAACTGCAGGTTCCGGGGAGACGGAATCTCCAGTCCTTCGATCTGTCCGGCCAGGGAGATGCGATTCAAGTCGTACTGGCGCGACAGAGGCGCCCAGAACGCGGATTCGTTGCGGCGCCGGATGTTGCGCTGGAAGTTGACGCCCCAGGTCTGCATTTCGGTAGCCGGATAACGGAGTGTGCGCAGGGGTATGGCAAATTCGGCGCTCCAGCCGATGTCCGAGATCTGTGTGCTGACCGTCCAGGAGCCGTCCCAGTTGATGTTGAAAGACCCGTCACTGGTGACCTGCCCGTCGTACTCGGCGCCGGCCGGATTCGTCCCGAAGACAAAGCCGTTTTGGCGATCGAAGTATGTGTCGAGAACGATCTGAAAGCTGTCGGTCTCGTTCAGCGAGGCGTCCCGCCGCGCGTCGGTGGTGAAGATCCCGGCTGGATCGCGATCATAAGCCACGACACCTATATAGAGGTCGTCTGTGGTGTGCCCGACGCGGACTTCGGTTCGCTCCGACGCGGCTTCGCCTTCAACCGGTCGCGTTTGCCAAAAACCGGTCAATACGGGCGCTGCAGCCCAGGCCGGGTCGTCGAGAACCTCGCCGTCTATTTCCGGACCTGTGGAAACCCGCACAGTCTCGGCTCTGCGACTGGCACCGACCAATGGCGTTGGAGTCGTGGTCTGAGCGGCCTCGGCCCAATGGCCGCCCACTGCGGCTAGCAGGACCCAGATCGAAATTTTCCATGTTGTTTGAACTACTTTGCTTCGCCTCGACAAGCGCTTCCTAACCCCTCGGCACATGTACCCGTTTCCCACTTTTGAGAATTAATGAAGGTTCCGGCCCCCCTCGGGCCGGCGACCCAAATTTCTAATCATACCCGAATGCGGTTGAAGTCATGATGTCGTGTTTCGAAAGTTCAGAGTTCTGGGAAAGTGCGGTGTGATCCTTCTAGTAGACATTCTCCTAAAGGTCTAGTAGGCTATCTACCAGAATGTCAGACCGAGATCCATTAACACCCAGGAGACAGACATGAGCAACCCATTCGATACAAGCCTCGAAGGTCCGGGAGATAACGGACGACTCACCAGACGTGCCTTTATTGGCGGCCTCTTCATCGGCGCGCTACTCGGTGTGCTTTTAACTGCATCCGTCGATGCCCTCGCACAGCATGATGGCTCGGGTCGTCCCGATTTCCTCGTGTCCGAGGAGTTCCCGCTTGCTATCGAGTTGTATATGCGTCAGTTTGACGGCCCGCTTGATGCAGTGGGTGCGACCCCCCAGCAGCACGAAGACGTGAAATCGATTCTTCGGAGTGCTGGCGCCGATCTAATGATATGGGTGCGCGCATATGTCTCCACGCGCGAGGCTCTGGTGGAAATGCTTGCACAGCCATCCCTCGACCGTGTAGCGCTCGAAGAGTTACGGATTAGGACTCTCGAGCACGCGGACAACGCCTCCCAAGTCGCCGTGCAGGTTTTGGCCGATGTCGCCGAGGTGCTCACCCCTGAGCAAAGGCAAAGACTGGACCTGTTTCCTGAGGATGAAGAAGAGCATGAGCACTGAGGCTGAACCGTCTACAGTAGAGTGCACTCGGGCCGAATGGGATGGTGCTCAGGCGACGCTCCAACGACTGGGCACCCATTCCGAAGTCCTGCGACATTCTGGTAGACACTATTCTTAAGGCTCTGGTAGCCTATCTACTAGAATGTCAGAACAAGAACCTATTCCCCTCCTACAGGGCACCCTTGATCTACTTGTCCTGCGGACTCTCTTAATCGGTCCGCAGCACGGACACGGAATCGCCACCAGTATCGGGCGAACATCGGACGACGCACTGCTGATCGATCACGGCTCGCTCTATCCCGCCCTCCAACGTCTGGAGCGGGGCCGTTTCGTATCCTCGGTTTGGGGAACGTCTGAAAACAACCGGCGCGCCCGCTTCTACAAGCTGACACGCGCCGGCCGGCGTCGACTCGAAACGGAAACCCGCAAGTGGGAACGCATGGTCAACGTTATCTCGTGCGTGCTCGAACTCGAACCGGGAGAGGCAGAGTGACATTGCCGAGGTGGTTGCGTTGGCGTTCGAGGTCTGAACTCGAGGAGGAAATTCAGGCGCACCTCGAGATCGAAATCCAGGACGGCCTGGAACGAGGCTTGTCTCTTGGGGAGGCGCAGAGGGCAGCGCACCGCAAATTCGGAAACGTAGGATTGGTCAAGGAACGCGCACACGAATCAGATCCCTTCTCTGTTCTGGGAACCGTCCTCAATGATTTGCGCTACTTAGTGCGCAGTCTGAGACGTACTCCGGGATTTACGATTGCCGTTGTGCTCACGCTGGCGTTGGGTATTGGTGCGACGACGGCGATATTCAGCGTCGTCAATGCCGTTATGCTGCGCCCGCTTCCTTTCCAGGAGCCGGACCGTGTTGTCCTCGTTCTGATCGACGGGCCCGCCGAGCTCCCACTTCCTCTCTACGACGTTTACGATCTCCGTGCTCAATCTGCGACGCTGACCGGACTTGGGCTGGTCTCCAACGAGGCACTAACTCTGACTGGCGAAGGTGACCCTGTCCGGTTGAACGGGGCGCGCGTATCGCCGGCGGTACTTTCAAATCTCGGAGTAGCGCCCATGCGCGGACGCCTGTTCGAGCCTTGGGAGGAGACTCCAGGCAGGGACCGAGTCGTTTTACTCAGCGAATCGGCCATGGAGCGTTACTTTCAAGCCGATTCCAGTTTCTTAGGCAGCGTGATCACGCTGGACGACAAAGCTTATACGGTCGTGGGAATCATGGGGAGGGGATTGGCTTTTCCAGAGCGAGAGACTGACTTCTGGATTCCGTTTGCCGTTTCGCCAGGCTATTTCGAAACGATGCGTATACCCCTCTTCGAGGGGCGGCTTCATAGTGAAGAGGACCGCAGGGGACTACTCGTCGTAAACGAGACATTTGCAAGCCGTTACTTTCCGGAAGGGGCCGTCGGTCAGGAGTTCGAATTGGGAACCGTTGGGCCGGTCGAGATCATCGGTGTTGTCCGAGACGTCCCCTACAGGGGCCTGGACAGCGAAATTCAGCCCGAGGTTTTTTTCAACTATGGGGACATAGGCGCCGCGGCTTTCCGGGACAGTAACCTGACGCTTGCTCTTCGGACGGCCGGCGAACCGCTTGGCCTTGTTCAAAACGTCCGGCGCGCAGTTCTGGAGCTCGACCAATCCCTGGCACTTGATGACGTCCGGACGATGGAGGAGCGCCTCTACACCTCGGTCGCTGAATCCCGGTTTTATGCGGCATTGCTTGGGATCTTCGCGGCAATCGCCTTACTATTGGCAGCGGTTGGAATTTATTCCGTTCTGGCGTACTCGGTTTCCCAACGAACAAGAGAGATCGGAATACGTATGGCACTGGGCGCCGAGAAAGGTAAGATCCGGAGCATGGTCGTGTCGCAGGGGATGATATTGACCCTCATCGGAATCACCTTTGGGCTGGTCGGGGCCTTCGCCCTCACCCGTTATCTGGAAAAGGTCACTCAGGGGGGAAGTGAAACGCTCTACCCCGAATACCGGGAGAAGCTGAGACAGTTGATGAGTGAATCCGAAGAGGCGAGGTAGTCCGCGAATCAAAACGGGCCGCGGGAGGCTTCCTTTCGCCTGAAGGCCGCGAGCCGTTTCGGGATACGTAAGGGCAAGGAAGTGGCCCAGAATGTTGGACGTCAGCGTTCCGTGAGCGAGTGAATGGTCGACGACTACCTAATTCTATGAACATCCACGGAAACCGATAGAGGATTAACGGAGTGAAGATGATTCGACGAGCTGTCACGATAGCGGGTCTGGCCGGACTGGCCGCCTTGCTGGCGCCACCGTCTTTTCTGGGACAAGCCGCGCGTACGAGTTGGGGTGAACCGGATATTTCCGGATACTTCGCGAACCTAACGGTCGTCCCGTTGGAACGTCCTCTCGAGTTGGGCGAACAGGAATTCTACGCCCGAGGAAGCAGCCGCGAGGGAAGCGGCGCTGATGGCGCCTCCTGAGGGTCCCCTGGAGCGGGCACGCGGTACCGAAGAGGACGTGCACTACAGTTTCGACCAGTTCGGACTCAGCCCATTCCAGAATGAGATCTCGTCGAACTCCGCACGTCGATCGTTGTCGACCCCAGCAACGGAAGAATCCCGGAACTGGTCGACGCGGCCCTGGCGCGTAGAGAGGCCCGTATTGAAGCGAACCTTGGCCACGAATTCGACGGCCCTGAGAATCGGCCTCTGCAAGAGCGCTGTATCGTATGGGTGCGCAAGCTGCCTCCACTCCTGCCGGGTGGATATAACAGCAACGTGCAGATCTTCCAGAGCCCCGGATATGTTGTGATCCAGGGCGAGATGGGAAATCCCCGTGTTATTCCCACAGACGGGCGGGAACATTCCGCCGGAGATATCCAGCAGTGGAACGGCGTCTCCGTCGGGCGTTGGGAAGGCGATACTCTGGTCGTCGAGACCACCAACTTCAACGAACAGACTGCGTGGAGAGAATCCAGTAAGAACATGCAGGTGACCGAACGCCTGACGCGCCTTGACGAAATGACCGTGGAGTATCGGTTTAGGGTCGAAGACCCGGACACGTGGGAAGCGCCATGGTCGGGAGTCTATCCATTGGCCGCAATCGAAGGGCCGCTATTCGAGTACGCGTGTCATGAAGGAAACTACGGTATAGCGAATACCCTCGCCGGGCAGCGTGCTGAGGAAGCCCGGCAGGCCGGCGGCAATAAGCAGTAGATTTTCGACCTCACATATCGGAGGGAAACAATAGTGAAGAGGATATGCATCGCCCTCGCCGGGTTCGCGTTGATCGCGTCGGTCGCGCCATCCCTGGCCCACCACGCATTCACGTCCGAATTCGACGTCAGTCGTCCCATTGCGTTTACGGGTAAAGTGACCCGGGTCGAACTCATCAATCCCCATTCCTGGATTCACGTTGAGGTGGAGAACGACGACGGTACCGTGAGCAGTTGGAGGATCGAGGGCGGCAGTCCCAATGCGCTGTTGCGACGCGGAGTCGACCGAAACTCGATTCCGATCGGTTCGGAAATTCGTGTGGACGGCTATGGGTCTCGTGACGGCACGAACAAGGGGGTGGGTGTCGAACTGGAGTTTGCGGATGGAAGACCCATTTTCTTTGGAGGAACCCAGCGGAAGGGAAACTGAAGTTTCCTTTGACGCTGCTCCTCGGGTATCCCCCTCCGACCGGAAGCGAAGCTTCGAACACAGATTGTCAGTCAAAACGAATTCTTGGTCTGTAGTCTCAACAAACAACAGGAGCCAACAACAATGCGTTTGATCTCTGCGTTTGCGAGTGCGATGTCGGTCCTCGCTCTTTCGTTCGCGCTGCTATCCCAGGGTGCTTTTGCACAGAACGTTCCCGAACATAAGGACATCGTGTACGGCACGGTGGATGGCAAGGATCTCGGTCTGGATATCTACCTGCCGTCGAACGCTGACTCGCCACCGCTCATAGTTTTCGTACACGGCGGTGCGTGGCGAAGAGGCGACAAGGAGCGCGTGGGCCCGATGTTGCAGTTCGTCGATGCCGGATTTGCCGTTGCAAGCCTGGATTTTCGCCAATCGACTGAAGCCCGGTTCCCCGCTATGGTTCACGACATTAAGGGTGCTATCCGGTTTCTTCGGGCACACAGAGGCGACTACGGTTATGACAGCACCCGAATTGCCGTATCCGGAAGCTCTTCAGGGGCGCATCTGGCCGCGCTGGTTGGCGTCACGAACGGTCACAGCGAGCTGGAAGGAAACGTGGGAGGAAACCTGGGCATATCCTCGGACGTTCGGGCAATCATCAGCTACTATGGCGCTTCCGATCTGACAACCATTCTTGAGCAATCGACGCCATTCGGACTCGGTGTTCGCAAGCCCGCTCTCGAACTCTTGCTCGGGGCCATCCCCGAAGAAGTGCCGGAATTGGCCGAACTGGCCAGTCCAATCCAGCACGTCGATCCGTCCGATCCTCCCCTGCTGCTCCTGCACGGTGATCGGGATCCCCAGATGCCCATCAACCAGTCTCATCAGCTTGAGGGGGCTTACGAAAATCTGGGTCTGGATGTGTATTTCGATGTGGTCCACGGAGCGGCGCATGGTCCCCTCGATCGATTCGTCACGCCTGACCACCTGGACCAGGCCATCGGTTTCCTCGAGCGGACGATGGGTTCAATGGGGAGCGATTGAAACGAAACCTCGGAAAGATGGAGGTATGTCGAACATGAATCCAAGATGGGTATGTTTCGTACTGTTCTTGTCGGCAGTGGTGCTGGGGTCACTTGGGGCTATGCCCGTGGCGGCCCACCACGCCCCCGCCCCGTTCTACTTTCTGGACCAGAATGAAACCGTCGAAGGCAAAGTGGTCGAATTGTGGTTCCGCAATCCCCACTCCAGGCTATACGTGGAAGTCGTCGATGACAGTGGTGACGCGAGCATCTGGGAACTGGAGTTTGGTGGTGCACGGTTCCTGACGAACATTGGATGGACCGAGGACACGCTTCAGCCGGGTGATCCGGTCACGGCCAGCGGTGCTCCGGCCAGAAATGGCGCGAGTCGCCTCGACCTCAGAGTGATAACCCGGACCGACACGGGGGAGACAATTTTCAGTCGTCTCGAAGGGGCTGGTGGCGGTGTTGAAACAGCAGATTCCGGGTACCGCCCCAACGAAGAGGCCCTTGTGGCGGTTCTCGACCAGGGTCTGGGAGGCAGAGACGTGTCGGTGTTTGAAGAACATGTCGCGGAAGACTATATCCAGCATCATCCGGGCATCGGCCAGGGCCGACAGGGGATGTTGGCCTGGCTCCAGAATTTCCTCTGGCCGAATCAGGCCCGGGCAGATCGCAGTGCCGAAAGAGTATCCCGAAGCGAGCGGACCTACGACAACATCGTTTCCAGTCCCGATGGGAGCATGACAATGCTTCACTACACGACGCGCACCTATGACGCCAGCGGAGAGCTGATCAACGTCCGGCAGGTCGCGGAAATCGTCCGGTTCGACGAAAACGGTCAGATGGTCGAGCACTGGGACGTTGTGGGCGACCCCATTACCGAGAATCTCGAATCGTTTGAGTTGCGATGAGCCAAGGCTCGATCGATTGAGAACTCTTGAGACCGTCCGATCTTTGTGTCCGGTAGCGTTGAGGAAGAAACCATGAAAAGAAATGCAGGCCTTGGTCTTATTGCCGCACTGTTTATGGCGGGATGCTCCGGTTCGGAGCCTGAGCCATCACCTGTAGCATCCGCACCACGGTTTGAGCGGAGCATGGCGTACGAAGAGATTGATCGCAGCCAGTTGAGCACGAACGAAATCCGTCTGTTGGAGTTCTTCGAAACCGTTGTCGATGGCCAGAACGATGCCGCTTTGAATGACTATGTAGCGGAAGACTATGTGTCCCAGATTCCCGGAACAGGAGATGGCCGCGAAGGGCTTCGGGAGTATCTTCAGGCCCAAGTATGGCCGCAGGAAGAGAGCCGAAGCTATCTGGTCTCCCACATCATCTCCGGCGAGGAGAGCGATCTGGTTGCTCTTCACCAGACTGTCCGTACAGTGGACGAATCCGGGACGGTTACCGACGTGCGCCCGATCGCGGACTTTGCCCGCTTCGATGCCGCAGGGCGGATCGCGGAGCATTGGAGGGTCGTCGGAGGTGGGGAGGACGTGGACTTCGACGCCTGGGCTCTGAGTGAGGAAGACCGCTCCGACTGGGTGGACGTTGCGGATCCGATCCAGTTTACAGGCATGTGGCGCTTCCTGATAGACCCCCCCGAGGGGTACAACAATGCGACGTGGGTCAAGGAAATAACAGCGGGATTACCGTTCAACGAGGAAGGGCGCCGCCGTTTCGAAAATTACGACGCGACGGATCCGCGCCAGAATCCCGTTCTGGAATGTGTCGTCTTCGCTATGCCGTCGTTCATGATCCAGGGCGGCGCGCTCGCCGAGGTGACTCAGCTCGAAGATCGGGTGTTACTCCGTTCACAGGACTTCCCGAACGAAGTGCGGACGATCTGGACGGATGGCCGCGGGCATCCCGCCGACCTGGAGCCCACTCCTCTGGGGCACTCCATCGGCAGATTTGAAGGCAACATTCTTGTTATCGATACAGCGGGTTCGAGTACGGGTTCGGGCTACGACGTAACCCGCGAAGGTGGCGGATCCAGCGATCAGATAAAGGTAACGGAACGATGGAGGATCGATCCTAGCGACAATACTCTCATCGCTGAGGTCACAGTGGAGGACCCGGTCTACTATACGGAGCCATTCACACTGGTCCGTCTGTTTCCCTGGGCGGGGGGAGAAGAGTTCATACCTTATGAATGTGCCGAACGGCCGTATATTCCCCCCGGGGCGTAACTGAACACCGGAACCAGACTGGGAGGTAACGGGGCTCCGGCCTGCGAACTGCGGCTTCCCAACGGTGCACGTTTAGCGTGACAATGCCATGTAGATCCTTCCAACGATGTTCAACTCCACCCACACGCTGGTCGGAATCGCGCTCTCCCGAGCCGGTCTGAACCGGTGGAGTCCGCACGCAACAGCCACCGCCGTAGTCGCGACAAATTTTCCAGACCTGGACTCGCTCACACTGTTCGCAAATTCCACCGCGTACTTGGAACACCACCGGGGGATCACCCACTCGGTTCTCGCCATCCCGTTCTTCGCAGCATTTGTGGCTGTCCTGATGTGGGCGATCACGTCGAGAAGGGTTGCACCCCCGACCCGTTTCCGGGTGTTATTCGGGATAGCGCTGGTCGTCATGATGACCCACCCGCTGCTGGACTACCTGAACCCCTACGGTTTGCGCCCCTTCCTGCCGTTCGGGACGACCTGGCTCTACGGCGACACTCTTTTCATCATCGATCCATGGATCGACTTCTTGTTGCTGTCAGGCATCATCGTATCGCGGTCGCTTCCGAAACGGTCCGCCGCGGTGGCCGGACTGTCGCTCCTGATCATCACCGGCTACGTTGGACTCCGCATGGGGACAAGGGCTCAGGCCGTCGCCAGGCTCGATGCCCACGTAGAAACGTTACAGGGTGCCATCTCATCCTCGGTCCTGCCTCGGATGCTGAACCCGTTCGCGTGGACCGGTATCGTAGAAGCGGAAACCAAACTGTGGCGGGTCGAGATCGCCGGTGGCCAAGTACGTCCGGATTTAGAAATAGACAAGATGCCGGCCTCGCCGGTGACGCGGCGCGCAGCGCAGACGGCGACCGCGGCGACGCTGCTCGGGTTCGCCCGCTTCCCCTTCAACGTGGAACAACAACTCGAGGATGGGTATCGCGTCTATTTCGTTGATCTTCGCTTCTTCAATCGGCTGACGGCATTGGCATCGGCCATCACCCTGGACGCTGACCTGAACATCGTCAGCGAGGAGTGGGGATTCAACACCACATTGGATCTGGAGTGAGCATCTTCGATTGTCTAATGCGCACGACAACGAAGCCGGCGAGTGCGACCATTGTTTCAGTCAACTTACTTAAGGGTCGAACCAATGAGCGTCTATTCGGACAACAGGGGGTCATGGGTCAGTCGCATACTGTAAAACGAATGTTTACGTATCGTAAACATATATGCTACAGTCAATGGCGTGATCGACAGGGACTCCATCAGGCACAAAGGCCTCAAAGAGTTCTACGACAAAGGACGCTCTAAATCGATCTCTCATATGCTCGCCAACCGCATTGCGAATCGGATGGCAGCGCTTGAGGCAGCACGCGATATAGAGGACCTAAATACGCCGAGTCTGAGAGTGCACAAGTTGGCGGGACGGCAAAGAGGGCGATTTGCGATCTGGGTCAACGGGCCGTGGCGGATGACATTTCGCTTCAGGGCCGAGACCGTATACGACCTGGATCTTGAGCAATATCATTAGGTGGCAACTATGCTCCATTCACCAAGTCACCCCGGCGGGTTACTGAGCGAAGAACTGCAAGCACTCGGGATTTCGATCAGTCAGGCAGCTAAGGACCTTGGCGTCAGCAGACAGATTCTCTCAGCCATCATCAACGAACGACGCCCCATCTCGGCGGAGATGGCTGTACGGATCGGACACTATATCGGAAATGGTCCTGGTCTTTGGCTGAGAATGCAGACTCAGTTCGATCTCTGGGAAGCACAACGAAAGATGAAATCGACGCTCAGACACATTCCCAAGGCTCCGGCCGCCTGAGGAGAGATAAGCAGAATCAGATGACTCTCATGCTTGCCGATCTCTGAGACGAAACAAAACTGACTGAGGGAGAACTTGCAAATGCGTTGGGGCGCGATGCCACTGCCGCGTCGAGCTCAGTTTCTTCAGATCCGATATCGTCAAATAACGAAGTCAAAATCGATATGACGGAAGTCAAGGGTGTAACGGAGCAAACATGAGCAACGTAATAGCACTACGAAGGCTGACTTCATTCCATGTTCCGTGGGAACAGTAACGTCCATCGAATCAACGATTGTTGAGACTTTCAACGGCCCACGGCCGCAATCGGGGATCTACAACACTAGAATTGAACTTGGGAAAATCGAATGAACCGAATAATCCGACGACTCACCTTTGCCTTGCTTCTCGGAATCACCGGCGTTCTCTTGCTTGGGCCGCTTCCTCTTGAGGCCCAGAGGGGCCGTGGCGGAGGGCCACCAGCTGAGAAGACTATAAGTGGGACCTGGAGGAGTGTGGAGCGGTCTAATCCACCGGCATGCGGACCTTTCTTCGTGATCGAGGAAGATGAGCGGCAGTTGCCGCGTCGAGGCTGCAGGTTTGACTGGAGGGACCATATCAATGCCAGAACGCGTGCCTGGCTCGCGTTCCAGGACGAACCGGTGGAGGGCAAGTTCTATTGTGTGCCTGAGTCCATCCCCAGCAATCTGGCGCGGGGGACTGTACGGATAACTCAGCGAGGGGACAGCGTGGTGACCGAGCAGGAGGCGATTTTGGCGGCGACGATCGTCCGCACTTTCTGGACAGATGGGCGCCCCCATCCACCCCCGGGCGACGTGGCCTACTACGGACATTCGATCGGCCGGTATGAAGGCGATGAACTGGTCGTCGAGACTCGAAACTTCACCTTTGATCCCAACGGAATGGATTATCAACTACAGGTTCCCTCCTCCTGGGCCAAACGCCTCACCGAGCGTTATTCACTCATCGGGCCGGACCGTCTGAAGATGGTCCTGACTGTAGAGGATCCTGTTTTTCTGACGCGGCCCTATACAGAAACTTTTGAATATGAACGGACGGATCAGGAGATCCGGTGGATTACGGACTGCGATCCGGTATCCGCGGCAGCTCCAATGCTCATGCTTCTGCCCAAGTATCCGGATGAATAGGCGGAACGATCCGAACGACAGCGATAGGCATCATCCCAGGAGGTTAGAGAGATGAAAGTCGGTATTTCAGTCGTAATGGCGGGTATCGTCCTGCTACTCTGACGGGCTACAATCGTCGCGCAAAAGTCTAATTACTAATTGGACTCGCTACCTGTCGATGTTGTGTCAATAACGGTACCAATGACTCCTGAGAGCGTCTGGCTAACCCACATTCGGTAGCAACACCAAAGGCTCTGTTAATCGTTTTCTTTGCAGTGTCGATACGCCGTTGCGTTCCCTCTTCTCCACCCCTCTGGTGGACCAGTCCCAGATATAACTGACAGGAGTCCGGGATACTCAGGTTGTTTAGCGGTTCGAAATAGCTGCTATCGTCACGATCCCTGGGAACCGGTAAGTGCAAAAAGTCGAGTGACCGTTTGCTGTTTGCACTAATCCAGTTTGCCATTTTTGTTACCAGGCCAGTATTAGAAGGTTCAATAAAGTGTTTGTGGCCCGCATCTCCATAACAAAAATGAAAACCACACTCCACATCTTCAGGCACACTATCTAGCAACTCAATCAGATGAGAACGGATATGTTCCTCGGCGTTTTCGCCATGGTATCTCCACATCTTGTGCTTCTCCAGGATCATGATTTCAAAGACTGTCTCCCACTGGATCGACAGCTGATCGTGGGGAATCGCACTTAATATCTGCTCCAGTTCAGCCATCATTTTTTTGTGGTAGGCCGGCAAAACGCTAGATCGAGAGGCTTCAACCACCATCGCGGTCACGACACCCAGCGTTGCCGGAAGTCCTACCATGAAACGGATATGCGCTGGGATGGTTCCTGCTGATTTCATCTCTCTGAATTTCCGATAGGACTCCAGCGCAGCGTTCGCATATCCCAGTGGCGGTAGTTCTATCTGATCCGGATCACTTATCCCTTCTTTAAGTTGAACCGGTGGCGAGAGTTTCACTCCCCTGGCAAATGCCAACCACATCATGAAACGACGTTTTATCGAAGGCGTTGATGATTCCAATTGAGGCGATTGATTGAGACGATCTTTTTGAAAAAGGATCCATGTGTCGCGTTCACCAATTTCACCGTCGCCGATACGACCGAGGTGCTTGCCCAGATGTGTCGATGCCAGTGTGAAAATCTGTTCAGCGGATTCCACAGGAGCGCTTCCTACCAGGTGCGCACCGATAACGGAAGATTTATCAACCATAACGCCCCCTGTTTTTGTAACTGGATTGGAACAGGCCTTGGCTACGGGATGGAGCTGGAAACAGGCGAGACTGTCCCCTCATACTGATTGCGTTTGGCTAGGTTCGGGAGCTTCAACCCGTACATTGTTCAGCACAGCGAAGACCTTATCATAGAGATCTTCGAGTAAATGGCCTCTTTGGAGTGTTTTGAGGCATAAAACACAGACGGTCATTGGACTTGACGCCTTCCGATAAGTATAAGAAAATATAGCTACTTACCTGAGGGATCGTAGCTCAGTCGGAAGAGCGCCTGCTTCACACGCAGGAGGTCATCGGTTCGAGCCCGGTCGATCCCATTTGTATTTTCAATGAGTTAGACATCGAGCATCCATCCGAATTGAGGGATTGTGTCACGGATTGTGACATAGCTTCTCAAACCACTTCCGCGCCAACCGCTTGCGAACTGTAGGGTTGGTCTCTCGATGGTCGGTCGAGTGCGTCTAGGGCTTGCCGCTTCGCGTCGAGCCGAATGTGGGAATAGTGGTCGAGCATGCGCCTCGATACATGACCAGCAATGCTCATGATGGTCGGGTCACTGAGCCCCATCTCCGCAAGCTCCGTGATGGCATGGTGCCGGAGGTCGTGAAAGCGAAAGCCCTTCAAGTTTGCAATCTCCGTAAGTCGTCTCCATGCTGTCCGCCAACCCTTTGTGGGCCTTGAAACGTCAACGTGTCCGTGCTCACAGGAAGGGAAAACGTGGTGTCCGGGATTGGCTCCCCCTAGCAACTCTCCCCGTGACCGAAGCTTCATCAGCACAGAGATGGCGGATTGGTTTAGGGGAATGACCCTGGCCCCTGCCTCAGTCTTCGTATTGTCTCGGCGGATTATAAGAGTCTTGTCGAAGACATTGATGTGAACCGCCCCGGGTTTTCCGGAGACTCCATTTCTTGAGAGGATGGGAGTCATCATGGGAAGATCAAGCAGATATTCACCGGAAGTTCGTGAGCGCGCAGTCCGGATGGTGTTCGAGCACCAGGCCGAGCACGAATCGCAATGGGCAGCAATGGCATCGATCGCATCGAAGATCGGATGTACGGCCGAGACGTTGCGGAAGTGGGTGCGGCAGGCCGAACGGGACACAGGCCGACGTGCGGGCCTGACCACAGACGAGAAGCAGCGTCTGAAGGAACTGGAGCGAGAGAATCGTGAGCTGAAGCGGGCGAACGAGATCCTGAAGAAAGCATCGGCATTTTTCGCGCAGGCGGAACTCGACCGCCGAGGAAAGTGGTGACCGAGCTCATCGATCGAAATCGGAGCCAATATGGGGTCGAGTCGATGTGCAGCATGCTGCACATCGCCCCGTCGACGTATTACGAGCACGCGGCACGACGACGCGATCCGGATCGATTGCCGGCGAGGACAAAGCGGGACGCTTCGCTTTGTGTAGAGATCGATCGGGTCTGGCGTGAGAACCGCCAGGTCTATGGTGCCCGGAAAGTCTGGAAGCAGCTCAACCGTGAGGGACAGCAGGTGGTTCGCTGCACCGTGGCCCGTTTGATGCGGGATATGGGCCTACAGGGTGTCGTTCGCGGCCGGAAGTTCAAGACGACAATAGCGGACGATTCTGCGCTGCGACCGCCCGATCTTGTCGATCGGGACTTCACAGCGACCCGACCGAATCAGCTATGGGTCGCGGATCTGACTTACGTGGCGACGTGGCGTGGATTCGTGTACGTCGCCTTCGTCATCGACGTGTTCTCCCGGAAGATCGTCGGCTGGAGAACGATGAACTCGCTGAAGACTGACATTGCACTGGATGCTCTGGAACAGGCGCTCTGGTCGCGCTCCGACACCAACGGTCTGATCCATCACAGCGATCGCGGGGTGCAGTATCTGTCGATCCGCTACACCGAACGCCTGGCTGAGGCCGGCATCGAGTCTTCGGTGGGCAGCATCGGAGATTCCTACGACAACGCTCTCGCCGAATCCGTTATCGGACTGTACAAGACCGAAGTTATTCGACGGGAGGGACCCTGGAAGGGGCTCGATGATGTGGAGTTCGCGACGCTGGATTGGGTCTGCTGGTACAACGACAAACGATTGCTGGAACCGATCGGAGATATCCCTCCAGCCGAGTTTGAGCAGCGGTATTATCAGAATCCGCCGTCCGGCCTCGTCGAGGCCGGACTCAACTAAAACGATCTCCGGGATTCCCGGGGCGGTTCAGTTCGGATGCTCTGCCAGTGCTTGGCCGGGAAGTTGAAGAAGGCCAGCAGTTCTTCTTTGTCTTTCTGGAGGCAGCGAGTGGCTTTCGGATACTTCGGCTCATAGGTTTCAATGAACAGATCGAATGCCTTCTCGGCGTCTGCCTGTGTCTGAGCCCGCCAGATCGCGTGCAAAGCCTGTTTCGCCTTCGCCTGGGCCGACTTCGGGAGCCCGTTCAGTACGTTCATGGTCTTGTGCATCCAGCAACGTTGGTGACGTGTCTCGGGATAGATTTCCTCCAGTGCGGCCCAGAATCCCATCGCACCGTCTCCGATGGCCAACTTCGGGATATTCATCCCACGCGACTTCAGCTTTAACAAGACCTCGCGCCAACTCTGTGTCGATTCCCGGACACCGTCTTCGATTGCCAGAAAACGTTTCTCTCCGCGTTGATTCGCGCCGATCACCACCAGTGCGCACAACTTGGTTTCTTCGGCCCGCAGTCCGCTGTAGATACCGTCGGCCCAGACATAGACCCAGCGATCGGCATCCAATCGCTCCTCGCATCCCCGGCGGTACTGCTCGGCCCAGACCTGTTTCAACCGCGATACCGTGCTCGCCGACAGGCCCTGCGCCTGGGGTCCGACAAGAACTTTTAGAGCGTCACCCATCTCGCCGCTGGAGACGCCTTTCAAATACAACCACGGCACCGCTGCTTCCAGCGATTTCGTTTTCCGAATGTAGGGAGGTACCAGGGCCGACCGGAACGTTACCGGGTCGCCAGTCTTCGCTCGGACTTTCGGGATCTGGACCGTTACCGGCCCCAAACCGGTCTGCAGTTCACGTTCAGGCAGATAACCGTTGCGCACCACCCCGGCGTTGCCCGTCTCGGTTCTCCGATCGCCGTGGTGGGATAGCAGTTCCGCCAATTCGGTTTCCACCGCGCGTTGGATCAGTTGCTGAGCTCCAACTCGTAGTAGCTCTGTTATCGGATCCTCAATCGTCTCTCGACCCTCCGGTCCATTCACGTTACTCTTGCTCATAGTGGCGTATCTCCCTTGGTTGCTTTGAAGTCTGGTAAACAACAAATCAACCAGATACGCCGCTCTTCCTCAATCCCTTAAACACCAGATTCGGTTATAACTCCACAGAAATCCGGACCTGACTAACAAAGAATGGAACGAATTCGACCCGGAAGTGCTACGTGACTTTGCTCGTAAGAAGAGGTCGTTCCAATCGGTGTGTAAAAAGAGAAGGCGGTGTACGCTTTCGGTGAATTCGGAACCGTAAGCAATCCCGGCAGCAATCGGGAGAAAGGTACACCACCCATGAAGAAGAAGGACATACCGGCATCAGTGGCGTCAACGAACGCGTATGAAGGTTTGGAGGACTGGGCGCGATCCCGGGTCCAAGTCTGGCTACAGGAGCTGCTCGAGGACGAAGTCACTCAATTTCTGGGTCGGGAAAAGTTGGAGCGGAGTCCGAATCGACGAGGATACCGGAACGGTCACGGGAAGCCGCGACGCTTCGCAATGATGAACGGTACGATGGAGGTTCGACGACCTCGGGTTCGAAACACCGCCGAGCGGTTCGAGAGTCAGATCCTGCCGTATTTTCGACGGAAATCGAAACAGCTGGGCGAGCTACTTCCCGATCTCTACCTCCACGGTCTGGCCACAGGGGACTTCGAGCAGGCCATGCGCGGACTGCTTGGCGCTGGCGCTCCGTTGTCGCGAGCATCGATCCAACGACTGAAATCGACCTGGCAGTTGGAGTATGACGAGTGGGTCCAGCAGGACCTGTCCGGCCTCGAGGTCGTGTACCAGTGGGCAGACGGCTTGTACGTGAAAGCGGGGATCGCGAAAGAGCGAGCGGCATTGCTGGTGATCATCGGAGCCTTGTCAGACGGGCGCAAAGTGCTGTTGGCCTGTGAGAGCGGGCAGCGGGAAAGCAAGGAGTCCTGGAGCCGCATTCTGCGCAATCTCCAGAGACGGGGCCTGAAGCTGGGACGACTGACTGTCGCGGACGGTCACCTGGGCATCTGGTCCGCGCTGGCCGAGCAACAGCCCCAGGGCCAGGAACAACGCTGCTGGAACCACAAGTCGATCAACGTGGTCGATCATCTGCCGAAGACCGAGCAGCCCGCGGCCAGACAGCTGCTTCATGGGATGGCCTTCGCGAACTCCCGCGCGGCCTGCGAACGAAAGCGGGATCAGTTCGTCCGCCGATATGAGAAGAACTATCCCAAAGCGGGTGAGACGCTGTTGCGGGACTGGGACCGGATGATTACTTTCTATGAGTTCCCGAAACAACACTGGGTGCATCTGAGAACAACCAACATCGTCGAGTCGCCCTTCGACATGGTTCGCCTCCGCACCAACGCCGCTCGCCGATTCAAGCGTGTCGAGAATGCAACGGCAATGATCTGGAAGCTACTACGTGTCGCTGAGAAGGCTTGGCGACACTTAAAAGGATCCGAACTCTTACAAGAGGTCTATGATGGTCAGCAATTCGCTGACGGCATCAGAGTCGTGATGAAATCGAAGGCCGCCGCCTGATGACTTTTACACACCTTTTGTAATGACCTCCGTAAGAACATTGCCCATGCTACGTCCTATGGCTTAAGCGGATTCGCTCCAATGGAGGAACTGTTTCCCGAGGACCCCGACGAGGAATAACCCTTTTCGCCTACCTCGCAATTCTCTCATCCCATCACTTCCCGCGACGGGGCCCCGTGTGTCAAAACGCTGTCACGTCCACCCCAGCCGGGTTTTTGCCATCTCGTCTACCCTTCTCGTTCGCCACTGATTCTCGACCGCGAAAGACTAAGCCTTCCCCGCTAAATGTGACAGAAACTTGTCACGGCGCGCCCGGAGGAGTTTTCGCGAGACGTGCGACTATACGCATGTCCGAAAAACCCCCAATTCAGGAGGTCTTAACAATGCTCTTAAACGAAACACAAGTCGCCCAGCTTCTCTGCTGCACTAAATCAGCGCTACGTCGGTGGCGCAGGGAAGGCCGGGGACCCCGGTTCGTCAAGATCGGACGGCTCGTTCGGTATCGGCAGGAAGATGTAGAGGATTTCGTAAATCAAAACACCGTCCAGGCTCACTTGGCTGGTGTAGACCTGGAGGGAGAGAGAAATGAACTTCGATAGTCATCAGACAACAGGGCGAGAAAGCGAGGGAGAAAAGATTCTCCAAGAGGTCTCGGAAAGCCTTGACCTTGCCATACCGGAGACTGCGCCCGCAGATAACCACGTAGCGGCCCCGACTCTTGAGGCAGAGGAAGCCGTTTTTGACGCCAATTGGCTCAAGAACATGGGGGTGTGCAACTGGAAGCGGGTCGTCAGCATAGCGAACAAGCACAAGCGCTACTTGGTCGGAGATTACATTCCAGATCGTTCTGTGGGCATCCTAGTCGGTGGATGGGGAATTGGTAAGAGTCCATTCGCTTTACAGCTTCAGATGGCGCTGGCGATTGGCGGCATCAAGTTTCTTGGTCGCTATGAATGCCCGGAAGAGCCGAAGCGAACGCTTTACGTGGACCTTGAGAATAGTCCGTCGAAAATAGCCGACTTAACTAGAGCGTATTAACACTAACGTAGTGCCTCGACGATGAGTGCGAAGTGAAGGAAGGCGAGGAACATGACGTCGAGTTTATCGAAACGGGAGAAGATACGCCGAAAACCCTTGAGTCGGCGGAAGAGCCTCTCGACTTCGTTCCTGCGGCGGTAGAGCACGCGGTCGTATTCCCACGGCTCCAGGCGGTTGCGCTTGGGCGGCACGACGGGAATCCACCCAAAATCCAGAGCCAATTGGCGGGTCTGGTCGTCCTGGTAGGCACGGTCCATCAGCAGCGGCAGCGGCGCGGGCAACGGCCCCAGGCCGGCGAGCAGATCGCGGCCCTGCGGGGCGTCGTGCGCTTGGCCGGGCGAGAGCGCAAACGTTATCGCCGTTCGAGCATTCGCGGCAACCAGATGAATCTTGGTGGTCCATCCACCGCGGGATTTGCCGATCGCTTGCGGACCGTTTTTTTTAACGCTCCCGTGCCGTCGGGATGCACCTTCACAATGGTCGAGTCCATCGAAACGGCTTCCACCCGGATGCGCACCAGTTGCTCGCGCTGGAGTTTTTCGAAGACGGCGTCGAGCACCCCGTTCTTGGACCAGCGGTTCATCCGGGTGTAGATGGTGTGCCAGTTGCCAAAGCGCTTGGGCAGACCGCGCCACTTGCAGCCCTGCTCAGCCACATACAAAATGGCGTTCAAGACCGTCAGGTTCGAAAGACTGACGTTGCCCCGCTGACGCGGCAGTTCCGGCTCGATGCGACAATACTGCTCCTGTGTGATCTCCATGCCTGATTATAAAACATTCATGCTCATTAGTGTTAACACGCCTTAGTCGATTCGCAGAGTTCTACGGCTGCGAGGAGCCACCGCCCTCGGCGGTCACCCAAAACCGGCCAATGGTGGTCACCTGAAAACCGGCCAACGATAGAGGCCCGGGACATTGACAGCAGGCGGAGTAATCTCCGTCGGCATGAGCAATGTCTTGAGCACAGAAAAGAGAGAACAAGTTGTTGCATTGGGGCGGCTTGGATGGCCGCTGCGTCGGATTGAACAGACCACTGGCGTTCGCCGTGAGACGGCCAGTGGGTATCTGAGAGCGGCCGGAATCCCCGTACGGCCGCCCGGTAGCTGGGGCCGGCGACCGGCAAAACCGGCCAACGAAGTGACCACCGACTCGGAGGCCGAGAATCCGGTCCCGGCAGAGTCGTCGAGCCCACCGTCGAGCAGTTCCTGCGAGCCGTACCGGGAGACGATCGAACAGGCGCTGGAGCGTGGCCGCAACGCGATGGCGATCTGGCAGGACCTGGTTACGGATCATGGCTTTGCCAGCAGCTACGAAGCGGTCAAGCGGTTCGTTCGCAAACTCCGGGGCGTGCGGTCTCCCGTAGCGGTCGGCATCATCCAAACCGACCCTGGAGAAGAAGCCCAGGTCGACTACGGAACCGGACCCATGGTTCGGGATCCGAAGACCGGCAAGTACCGGCGGACCCGGCTGTTCGTGATGACGCTGGGCTACAGCCGCAAATCCGTGCGGTTGCTGAGCTTCAAATCCAGTTCCCTTATCTGGGCCCAGCTGCACGAGACCGCGTTCCGGCGCCTGGGTGGCAGTCCCCGTCTCATGATCCTGGACAACCTGCGCGAGGGTGTGATCGACCCGGAGTATTACGACCCCACGCTGAATCCGCTGTTCCGGGATGTGCTGGCTCACTACGGCGTGGTGGCCCTGCCATGCCGGGTGCGCGACCCAGACCGCAAAGGGAAAGTGGAGTCCGGGGTGGGACACGCCCAGAAGACCCCACTGAAGGGACAGCGCTTCGAGAGCCTCGAGGAGGCTCAGGCGTATCTGGACCGGTGGGCCGACACCCGCATCCACGGCACGACCAAGCGGCAGGTGGGGGCCATGTTCGCTGAAGAGAAGCCGTCGCTAAAGCGGCTGCCGATCGAACCCTTCCGCTACTACAAGTACGGGCAGCGTGTCGTCCATCTCGACGGTTGTGTGGAAGTCGAAGCGGCCTATTACGGTTTACCGCCCGGTTGGATCGGACGAACGGTCAAAGTGCAGTGGGACACTCTCCACGTCCGGATCCTCGACCCGAACACCTATCAACTCCTGCGGGAGCATGTCCGTCAAAAACGCGGTGGATATCGTGTCCGCCCCGAAGACAATCCCAAAAAGACGCCCCTAACCCGCATGTTTCACCAGTCCGGCGATCAGGGGGATTTGGGCAGTAAGAATCGGATTCGGGAGGATCTGGGTTCGAATTGGGCATGTGTGGCGTGACTCGGCGGTGTCGACAAGCGGGAGTTGCTGCGTTTTCGGGTTCAGAAGAGGGTGACGAAACGCACTGAGACAAACCTCGGCGGAGCCGAAAAGAGCGAGTCGATTTTGGCGCAGGGGATCGGGTCGGTTCTCAGCAGCGCAGAGGAAGCGCCTGCAGGTTTCGATGGACGAGGGCAAAGACCTCGGCGTAGGGATAGGCTTCCGACATGGAGATCCAGATGTTGCGAACCGTCAGACGGACTTGAGCTCCGATCTTGAGGAGCTTCAAGCGGATCGTCTGGCACTGAGCGCGGGCCAGATCGGTATTCTTCAGTCCCAGACGGCGTAACGCGTGCAGGAGCATGTAGGCGGCCGAGGACAGATAGAGCCGGAGTTGATTGGCGCGCATGGTTGCCGCGCTGGTCCGGTCGGCGAATAGATCCAACTGCTGTTCCTTGATGCGATTTTCCATGTCGCCCCGCGCACAGTAAAAGTCTTCATAGAGGGCGCGGGCGTCCAGGCGTTCCGGCGACAGTGAGGTCACAACGAATCGAGGATTGGCGCCTTTCTCCAGGAACTCGGCCTTGCCGATGACGCGTCGGGTGCAGGTCCAGCTCTTCCGAGTGCGATACCGGAAATCGTTAAACACCCGCGCCGGTTTCCCGGTGTCGTTAAACTCGGCTTCGGCCTGACTCATCGATTCAGCGATCTCGCGCTTGAGCCGATCGTTCTTGGCCAGACCCACCACGTAATCGACCTGGTGGGCCTCGCACCAACTCAGCAATTCATCCCGGCAAAAGCCCGAGTCGGCCCGGATGATAATCGACACCTCCGGCCAGCTCTGCCGGATCTGGCCGATGATGCGGTTCAATTCCTCGACGGCGCCGTCCGCACCGTCGACATTGGAGCACCGCAACCGGGCGCATAGCAGATGCTCTCCCGAAAAGATGTAGAGCGGCAGATAACAGTAGTTGCCGTAGTAGCCGTGAAAGAACCGTCCTTCCTGATGGCCATGGATCGGATCATCGGTCGCATCCAGGTCCAGAACAATCTCCTCGGGCGCCGATCCGTGAGCCGCCACAAATGCATCCACCATCCAGCGGTCGATCTTGTCCGGGTCCATGGCAATCTTCTTGTACCGCTCCTTCCCATCGACTTGCTCCCCGGTCAGTTCCAACCGGTTCAGCGTACACTTGCCCGCCAACGCTTTTCCCCGGTCTCGGGCCTGCCGCCGCTTCTCCCCCAGTGGATCGGCCTTATCCACCGCCACGGCCAGCATCGGATCGGTCCGCAGTTGGTCATGATCGTTCAGATCCTCGTAGCCCAGACAGAGTCCGTAGACGCGCTGCCCCAATAACTCGCTCACCGTGTGTTCGATCAACCTCGCGTCCCGGTAATCCCTGAAACACTCGGCCAGTCCGGCGATCAGACCCGTTCGCTTTTCCACTTCCCTCAACAGCAGAACCCCAGCGTCGGAGATGATCTTTCCGCCGTCAAAACGCGCCTTCACTTTTCGTTGAAGAAGTCCGTGAAATTCGAACGTCGTTTGGTTACACTCT
>CBDCLE010000025.1:0-197389 GCA_965218585.1 Terriglobia bacterium | reverse complement strand
AAAACTCGGGAGATGCTGCCCGAATGGGACGGGTGGTACAGCCGGGGAGCACGCGACCAGCAGTGGATCTTCGGCGACCTCCAAACTGGCACCCTGGCCTCCGTGTTGACGCCGACGTATCGACGGTACCTGGTGCAGGCGAACTATCACGAAGCCGTGAGTAATGCACCGCAGTGGAATGCTTCTTTCTGTCGTCCGGAAGGCCTCATGCGGTGGTGGAGCCGGAGCGCCACTGCTGCTGACGGCTATGAGCTCCTGATGACGCCGCACCAGGTCCAGCTCCTGGGCGGCACGGCGGACACCTTCGTCCGGAAGATCCACATCGGTCGGGAACACGTGCAGCAAGTGCCCCAATGGTTCGGCGAGACCGTGGGCTTCTGGAACGGCGACGTCCTTATCGCCTGGACGGCTAACGTGCAAGGATGGGGACTGCAGCATTCGCTGTTCGAATTCAGCAGCGAGTTGGAGGTCATCGAGATCTTCAGGCAGAATCCGGATGGACCCGGACCCATCGTCGAAACAACGTTCTATGACTCGGAGGCTTTCCTCGAACCTTTGAATCTGGTCACGCCATGGGTTCTTGATTTTCCTATCGATGATCCGGACAAACGATTTCCGATGCCCCAGTGCCAGACGGCGGGCACAATTGTGAATGGTCCGGACGGACGGCCGATGCCGCTCCTGCCCTTCGACGAAGGTTATGTCGATTTCTTCGGCCGGCCCTGGGCTCAAAACTGGGAGAGGTATTTCGAACAGGGTTGGGGACAGACCGCCTGCCAATTAGGCGGCGCAGCTGCCCTCAAGGATGATGAGAAAGGGGCCCGGCGGATTGCACGGATTAGAACCGGGCCCCTGTTTCGCCTTCGAATTGAATCTAAGCCCCGTCTGGCTACACGCGCAGCAGTTCCCCACCACTTTGAACAGCCCACAGTTCTGAGTATGTGCCGCCGTGGGTGACCAGTTCGTCGTGGCTGCCTTCTTCTTCGACCTGGCCATCACGGATCACGACGATGCGGTCGGCCTTGCGGATTGTGCTGAGGCGATGGGCGATCACCAGTGCCGTCCGGCCGGCAGTCAGCTCCTCGAGGTTCTGCTGAATCATGCGTTCGGTCTCGGTGTCGACGCTGCTGGTCGCCTCGTCCAGGACCAGAATCGGCGCATCCTTCAACAAGGCACGGGCAATACTCAACCGCTGCCTCTGCCCACCGGACAGTTTGATGCCGCGCTCGCCCACGATCGTCTCGTAACCCTCGGGCAATGTGTCCACAAAGTCGTGGGAACTGGGCGTGAGCGGAAGCCTCGATCACTTTTTCGAGCGGCACGTCGACGCCGGGGTAAGCGATGTTTTCGCGAATCGTTCCATGGAACAGGAACACGTCCTGGCTTACCAGCGCGATCTGTTGCCTGAGATCGTGTTGACGCAGTTGCCGGATATCGACTCCATCAATCCGTATCCCACCTTCGTTCACGTCGTAGAGGCGCAGGAGCAACTTGATCAGCGTACTCTTTCCGGCACCGGTGGTTCCCGCGATACCGACCATCTCTCCGGCCCTGACCTTCAGCGAGAGGCCGTTTAAGACAGGCTCGCGGTCCCAGTATGCAAAGAACACGTCGTCGAATTCAACGTCCCCACTCGCCCGTTCAAGAGCCGCAGCGTCATCGGCGTCCTGAACCGAACCTGGCGTGTCCAGCAGCCCGAAGATGCGTCTGGAACTGGCCTTCGCGCGCTGATATTCGTCAAAGGTCTGGCCCAGCCGCGTCATCGGCCACAGCAGCCGTTGAATCATCATGCAGAAGAGGACCAGCTCGCCGACAGTCAGTGTTTCCTGCATGACGAGCCACCCGCCCAGGACAATGATCGCCGCAAACCCGAACGCAATACCCATACGAATGATCGGGACGAATACGGCGTTCAGTTTGATCGCGTGGTAATTGGCCTTGCGGTAGCTTTCGCTGGCCTCTTCGACCCGATCCGCCTCGTAGCCTTCAGCGGTGAAGGACTTGATGACCGTAATACGCTATAAGGAAGGACGCCCCCTTTGTCGGCTGTTGCCAGGAGGAAAATCTCCCGACAACAACCCATTCAACGTAGCTGCGTTGAATTCAAAGACAAAGGAGCACGTAAATGAAACAGGCCAAGTATATCGGCATGGATGTGCACCAGGCAACGACGGTGGTGATGGTCTTAAACGCAGACGGCAAACTGGTCTGGGAAAAGATCGTAGAGACCCAGGCCGGGCCAATCATTGATTTGCTGGAGAGTCTGAGTGGTGAGCTGCACGTGACGTTTGAAGAAACCACGCAGGCCGAATGGCTCTACAACGTGGTCCGGGGATATGTGAGCGAAGTGATCGTGTGTGATCCCAGACGGAACAAACTGCTCAGTGACGGGTCCAAGACCGACCGGGTGGATGCCCTGAAACTGGCCGAGCTGCTCCGGGCCGGATGGCTGCGGTCGGTCTACCACGGGCACGATGCGACGCGGACGTTGAAAGAACTGGTCCGCGGATATGAGACCTTGACCCTGGATACGCAGCGGACGATGGTTCGGATCAAGGCAATGTATCGAGGACGTGGGATCCGGACGCCGGGCCACGGCGTCTACCTCCCATCGCAGCGGGAACACTGGATCGAACAGCTCGCCAATACCGGTGCACGGCGGCGTACCGGATGGTTGTATGAGGAGCTGGATCATCTGAGAGGGTTAAGAAAAAAAGCGAAGCTGGCGATGTTAACCGAGAGCCGCAAGCATCGTGCGGTGGGGATATTGCAGACGATTCCCCAGTTGGGACCGATACGTTGCGCCTTGATTGTAGCGACGGGGGACACCCCGCATCGATTTCGAACCAAACGCCAGCTCTGGAACTACAGCGGTCTGGCCGTGGCAATGCACATGAGTGCGGAGTATGAGCAGGAAGGGAGTCGTGTGGTACGTCGTCGAAAGCCGATCGCCACGCGGGGACTGAACCGCAACGGCAACCGACGTTTGAAAGATGTGTTCATCGGGGCGGCGACCGGAGGCATGGGGGCCGAACCTTGGAAAAGCTACCTGGAGGGGCTCCAGAAAGACGGCAAGCGTAAGGAGATGGCTCGGCTGACACTGGCGAGGAAGATTGCAGCGACCGCACTGAAGATGTGGAAGAAAGGAGACACGTTTAACGCAAAGAAACTGAACTTGGCGACATAGCCGTTTCCAGACTTCTGCCGACAGCGCGAGGCATTCGACCGCTCGTCGTCGGTGAGGCGTCGGAACGGTAGGGTCGAGGGTGAGGATCCGATACGCGGTTGGCACACAGCGCTTGCTGAAGGCCCATGTAATACTCTATCCCCCCTCGCACGACCTGGAAAAGCGATAGCCCTCGAGGCTCAGATAGAACCGTGGTCGGCAATCACGACCCCTTTGCGCTTTTCAGTTTCTCGAAACCACACCACGTTGTGATGAGTGATCGACTTCTCTGCGATGCCGGATCAACAGTTCGTCTCAACGGAGACAGGGGCTGGCTGCCACGACAGTGTTGGGTCCGGTGGTCCGCTCGGCGGGGACGTGTTTCTCTTGACAGCCCCTTCCATAGAACCGCCAATATTGTTCTCGAGACGGGAGGCCACGTCGCCCACCGTGGCACGCACCTTGCGATAACGGGGCTCAAGAATCTGGGAAAACTTGAGGCTACCCCACACGATGAAAGGCAAAGGCAGCAGGCCCAGCCCCGCCAGACCCGGACTGATCGTGAAGAGCACCGCACCGGCAAACACGACGAGGACGCAGAGCTGGACTATTTCGTTAAAAGCGTTATTGAGAAACCGTTCGAGCTGGTTGACGTCGTCGTTGAGCATGGCCAGGGTCTGGCCAAGACGATGTTCCTCGAAGAAACGAATCTCGCGGGATTGTACCTGGCTGTAGGCATCCACTCTCAGACGATGTTGCATATCCTGCGCAATCGTCATGAAGCCGTACGCGTAACCCCACTGGGAAAGGCTCTCGAAGCCGAAGATCACCACGGTCAGGATGGCGACAAACACCACCTGTGGAAACATCTCGGTCAACCCCACAGGGGACATCCAGCCCGGCGCGTTGCCCGTGACGCTGTCGATCAGCCAGGCCACCAGAATCGGTGGTGCTAGCCCGCATATTTCACCGATAGGACCAGAAAAGGCCGCCCTGTCTGGCATAAAGCGTTTTGAAATAAACGTTTAACAAGCCAAACGGAGACGGCCCTTATGAGAACAGAGTGTAACCAAACGACGTTCGAATTTCACGGACTTCTTCAACGAAAAGTGAAGGCGCGTTTTGACGGCGGAAAGATCACCTCCGACGCTGGGGTTCTGCTGTTGAGGGAAGTGGAAAAGCGAACGGGTCTGATCGCCGGACTGGCCGAGTGTTTCAGGGATTACCGGGACGCGAGGTTGATCGAACACACGGTGAGCGAGTTATTGGGGCAGCGCGTCTACGGACTCTGTCTGGGCTACGAGGATCTGAACGATCATGACCAACTGCGGACCGATCCGATGCTGGCCGTGGCGGTGGATAAGGCCGATCCACTGGGGGAGAAGCGGCGGCAGGCCCGAGACCGGGGAAAAGCGTTGGCGGGCAAGTGTACGCTGAACCGGTTGGAACTGACCGGGGAGCAAGTCGATGGGAAGGAGCGGTACAAGAAGATGGCCATGGACCCGGACAAGATCGACCGCTGGATGGTGGATGCATTTGTGGCGGCTCACGGATCGGCGCCCGAGGAGATTGTTCTGGACCTGGATGCGACCGATGATCCGATCCATGGCCATCAGGAAGGACGGTTCTTTCACGGCTACTATGGCAACTACTGTTATCTGCCGCTCTACATCTTTTCGGGAGAGCATCTGCTATGCGCCCGGTTGCGGTGCTCCAATGTCGACGGTGCGGACGGCGCCGTCGAGGAATTGAACCGCATCATCGGCCAGATCCGGCAGAGCTGGCCGGAGGTGTCGATTATCATCCGGGCCGACTCGGGCTTTTGCCGGGATGAATTGCTGAGTTGGTGCGAGGCCCACCAGGTCGATTACGTGGTGGGTCTGGCCAAGAACGATCGGCTCAAGCGCGAGATCGCTGAATCGATGAGTCAGGCCGAAGCCGAGTTTAACGACACCGGGAAACCGGCGCGGGTGTTTAACGATTTCCGGTATCGCACTCGGAAGAGCTGGACCTGCACCCGACGCGTCATCGGCAAGGCCGAGTTCCTGGAGAAAGGCGCCAATCCTCGATTCGTTGTGACCTCACTGTCGCCGGAACGCCTGGACGCCCGCGCCCTCTATGAAGACTTTTACTGTGCGCGGGGCGACATGGAAAATCGCATCAAGGAACAGCAGTTGGATCTATTCGCCGACCGGACCAGCGCGGCAACCATGCGCGCCAATCAACTCCGGCTCTATCTGTCCTCGGCCGCCTACATGCTCCTGCACGCGTTACGCCGTCTGGGACTGAAGAATACCGATCTGGCCCGCGCTCAGTGCCAGACGATCCGCTTGAAGCTCCTCAAGATCGGAGCTCAAGTCCGTCTGACGGTTCGCAACATCTGGATCTCCATGTCGGAAGCCTATCCCTACGCCGAGGTCTTTGCCCTCGTCCATCGAAACCTGCAGGCGCTTCCTCTGCGCTGCTGAGAACCGACCCGATCCCCTGCGCCAAAATCGACTCGCTCTTTTCGGCTCCGCCGAGGTTTGTCTCAGTGCGTTTCGTCACCCTCTTCTGAACCCGAAAACGCAGCAACTCCCGCTTGTCGACACCGCCGAGTCACGCCACACATGCCCAATTCGAACCCAGATCCTCCCGAATCCGATTCTTACTGCCCAAATCCCCCTGATCGCCGGACTGGTGAAACATGCGGGCTAGTTGTTCCTGGTTTTATATCTTCTTGCGGATGGTTTCCGGGCTGAGGCCACCGGCAACGTCACGCTTGGCGATCTGCTGGGCATACCAGGCGCCGGTCATGCCCGGGCGTTCCCGTTTCAGCTGCACGTAGGCCTCTCTCAACGCCTGATCCCGGGCGCGGATGGCCCGCTGGCGCGCTTGTTGCCTGTTGTGGCCCGGGGTGTAGCGGGCATCGGGCGTCGCGAACGTGTCCACGAGTCGGCGGAGCCGGGCCTTCTTCAATCCGTAGCGGCCGCGGCGGAAATCGACCACTTCGGTTAGGACGACGGCGCCGTCTCCGGCGACCAACTCCAATTCCACGTCGGCGCGGAGGCACAGCATCTGACGACGCCTGTTACCGCTGGCCATGCCGATTTCCATCAACCCGGCCCGGCCGCTCCGCTTTCCGGCGCGCCGCATTCCAAGAGAGCCCGCCACGAAATCGCAGACGGCATCGAGACTCGATTGCCACCGGGTCAGCCGATCCGGTTCCACAGTGACCCGATTGATATCGCTACGCTTGTCGCAGACGATGAAGCTCCATCGATCGGTCTGCCCGGCCGATGCGCCCGGACCCACCACCGTGTACACCGGCATGCCGCACTGCTGCTCGCATCCCGGACATACGACGCTGGTGGCGGGGCGCGACCGGCGCAGGAGCCGCTGGGACTTCAGGGCCGCCACCGCATCGGCCGGCCAGCCGGCCAGTTCACGGGCGCTGATCCGGGTCGTGTGATCCCGGGAACCGGCGATCCGGTCGAGCACCTCGATCAGGACGGCCTCCGGACTCGTGGCACGGGGTCTCATGCCGGAGCCTCCCCGGGCGGTTCCTCGAGTTCGATGCCGGAGGCTTCCAGCATCGCCCGCAGCTTCAGGTCCCGCTCGTCGTATTTGAGCGAACAGGAATTCGGGTGGGCGATGCGGATCGGCACCCGGGTGGCCGGTTTCTCCGCCTCCGTCGCGATCCAGGCCGCCAGCTCCACCTCGGAGACGCGATACGGATTGAACGGCATCGCCGGGGCAACCTGTTCGAGCAGGTCGTAGACCGCCTCGGGATTCTCCGACGCATCGGCTTCCACCGTGATCCGGTCGCCCTCTCTCTCGAGGGAGGACAACCCCAGTCTCATGACCCTCACCTTCTCGATCCCGCTGCCGATGTCGTAGACGAACCCGAAGCCCCACCCTCCGAGCGGCTCCAGGTCGTAGACGCCCTGGTCGGTGGGATCGGGCGGGGGCCGTTCCAGTTTGAGAATCGCCGTCGCGAACATGCCGTGCAGCGGCTCCACGGAGCGGTACGGTCCATCGAAGTTCAGGTCCAGCGTGCCCTCCTCGCGCGCGTAGACGAAGACGACCTCGAAGGCGGGATTGTGGGGTCGCCGCCCGAAGGCGCCATCCACCCATTCGATCTGTTGCCGGGAGTAGTCCTCCGGATAGGCGAAGAAGTAATCCAGCTCCCCGCGCCGGTAGGATTCCACCACGCAGTGGTTCCCCCGGCCCTCGCTCGAGTGAAAATAGGTGCGGATCAGCTCAGCCAGATGCTCGAGACTGCCGGCGTCCACCACCGCGGGCCGGTGCCCCAGGTTCTTGCGCTTGCGCCAGTAGGGCAGCGCGTCGGCATGATGGAAGCGGGTGGCCCCGGTCCAGCATTCCGGGTGATCGAGGTAGGCGGCCATGGCCCGGTCGTAGTGGCCCGGCAGGGCGGACGATGCTTCAAGGAAAGCCGTGACCCGGCCGGGATCCCTCCGCCACTGCCAGCGCGCTTCGTCGACAATGGCCAGGATTCCCTTCTCGCAGCCCATCTCGAAGATCTCGCGAAACTCGGCCTCCATCGAGTTCCGGTCTGCTTCGGGCAACTCCAGCCAGGCCGCGAACAACGCCTCGGGTTGGGTTTCCTCCAGGCCCGCAAAGTTGAAATCCGCCAGCACCGCCCGGCGCCCGAAGTAGCGCGCCAGCAAGCCGGCCGGCATCTGTCGGAAGAAGCTTCGGGTCGAGTAGTGACGCGCCATGGCTCATTCCCGGAGCTTTCGTTTTTTGAAGGCCTTCCAGGGCCGGGGGCTTGCCGGTCGTCTAGGAGTCTGCGCGGCAGAAGGACCGAAATTGGGCGGGAATGGATGGAAGATAGGGCATGCCACGAACTTACCGAGCCTATATTCCAGAACAGAGCCTGCTGATGCCACCGTCGCTGAGCGATTGGCTGGCCGAAGATCACCTGTCGTACTTCATATCGGATGCTGTGGACGCGATGGATTTGAGCGGGTTCGAACAGAGGCATGGAACTGACGGGCCTGGCAATCAGGCCTTCGATCCGCGGATGATGGTGAAGGTGATGATCTATGGGTACGGGACCGGAGTGTTTTCATCCAGGAAGATCGCAGCGAAGTTGAGAGAAGATGTGGCGTTCCGGATGTTGGGAGCCGAGAACTTTCCCGCGCACCGAACGATCTCGGATTTTCGCAAACTGCATCTTGAGGAGTTCGGGAAGCTGTTTGTGCAAGTGGTGATGATGGCGCGAGAAGCGGGTTTGGTGAAGATGGGGACGGTAGCGGTGGACGGAACCAAGATGCGGGCGAATGCGAGCAAACGCAAAGCGATGAGCTATCAACGCATGAAGAAGCAGGAGACCGAGTTGGGTGAGCAGATTCGGGATCTGTTGAACCGGGCGACCGCGACCGATGAGGACGAAGACCAGCGTTACGGCAAGGACCGGCGCGGAGACGAACTACCCGACGGGTTGGCGACCCGTAAGAAGCGTCTGGCCACGATCCAGGCGGCGATGAAGCGACTCGAGGAACGTCAGATGGCTGCGGACCAGGAAGCCGGACGGAAACCGGGAGACGACGAACCGGGAAGCGGAAAGAAGGGCAAGCCATTCAAACGCCCCATGGGCGAGCCCAAGCCCAAGGCCCAGGAGAACTTCACCGATCCAGAAAGCCGGATCATGAAGACCTCCACGGAAGGGTTCCAGCAATGTTACAACGCGCAGGCGATGGTGGATTCCGAGGCCCGGATCATCGTGGCGACCACGGTGAGCGACAATGCGTCGGATGTGGGGCAGTTGGAGCCGACTCTGGATGCGGTGAACAACAACCTGGGAGAGTCTCCAGGCCGCGTGCTCGCTGATGCGGGGTATCGATCCGAGTCGAATCTGGGGATGTTAGAACAACGCCAAATTGATGGGTATGTCGCCATGGGGCGGGAGAAGGACCTGGACGATGCCCCCCTCCCGCCACAAGATACCGCGCTTGGTCGGATGACGAGAAAGATGAAATCCCCGTCTGGGCGTGATCGCTACCGGGCCAGAAAGCACATTGGTGAACCGCCCTTCGGGTGGATCAAATCGGTGCTCGGATTCCGACAGTTCAGTCTGCGAGGTTTGGACAAGGTGACCTGTGAGTGGAACCTGGTGACTCTAGCAGTGAACTTACGACGGATGAACGGGAAGATCGAATGGGCCTAATCCGGAAAACCGGGACCGCCACCCTTATCACACGGCTTACTACTGGAGTCCGCACCGGTCTGAGTTCATCATAACGGCAGAATCGGTCCGGTCGCCTCCGACAACACGATCAAATCCCAATAAATCCAGGTTCTTTCCGCTCTGCCGCGCAGACTCCTAGATGACCATGAAATTGATTCTCAACGCCTGTTAAATCATTTTCCCGGACGTTGAGAATCGGGTTAAATACGAGCGTTGACCTTCTGATTGCTTACAAACCCCTCCCTTAGTATTCTTTAGCGAGTTTTTCACGGTTCCAACTAGGGCGTGTTAACACTAATGAGCATGAATGTTTTATAATCAGGCATGGAGATCACACAGGAGCAGTATTGTCGCATCGAGCCGGAACTGCCGCGTCAGCGGGGCAACGTCAGTCTTTCGAACCTGACGGTCTTGAACGCCATTTTGTATGTGGCTGAGCAGGGCTGCAAGTGGCGCGGTCTGCCCAAGCGCTTTGGCAACTGGCACACCATCTACACCCGGATGAACCGCTGGTCCAAGAACGGGGTGCTCGACGCCGTCTTCGAAAAACTCCAGCGCGAGCAACTGGTGCGCATCCGGGTGGAAGCCGTTTCGATGGACTCGACCATTGTGAAGGTGCATCCCGACGGCACGGGAGCGTTAAAAAAAACGGTCCGCAAGCGATCGGCAAATCCCGCGGTGGATGGACCACCAAGATTCATCTGGTTGCCGCGAATGCTCGAACGGCGATAACGTTTGCGCTCTCGCCCGGCCAAGCGCACGACGCCCCGCAGGGCCGCGATCTGCTCGCCGGCCTGGGGCCGTTGCCCGCGCCGCTGCCGCTGCTGATGGACCGTGCCTACCAGGACGACCAGACCCGCCAATTGGCTCTGGATTTTGGGTGGATTCCCGTCGTGCCGCCCAAGCGCAACCGCCTGGAGCCGTGGGAATACGACCGCGTGCTCTACCGCCGCAGGAACGAAGTCGAGAGGCTCTTCCGCCGACTCAAGGGTTTTCGGCGTATCTTCTCCCGTTTCGATAAACTCGACGTCATGTTCCTCGCCTTCCTTCACTTCGCACTCATCGTCGAGGCACTACGTTAGTATTAACACGCCCTAGCAAAACACTATAGCGATGGAATCCGGCACCAAACTCGGCCACTACGAAGTACTGAGCCTCCTTGGTAAAGGATTTTTTCATGGCAGAGGGTGATTGTCTCAAAAAGAAATCGCATTTCCATTGGAGAAATAAGATGAAAAACCTGACAGGCACGGCAATCTTACACGCAGTCGTTATTTCACTGCTATCGTTCCCTTTATTGGCTCAGGATGTCGAGCAGCGTTTATTGATCCGGAATGCAACCGTGATCGATGGCACCGGCGCACCGGCCCGGGGTCCGGTCGATATCGTAGTTGAGGGGGGCGTTATTACTAACGTCGTAAATGCGGACTTGATCGCTACCGGCCAGGTCGGTGGACGTCCTGAGGTAGAGGAAGGGACGCGGGTTATCGAAGCTGAAGGTATGTATGCCTTGCCTGGTCTTATTGACATGCATACCCACATACCGGGAGAAAACAGCCCGTGGGGCCCGGATTATGCGTACAAGTTGTTTCTGGCCCACGGGATCACGACGGTGCGGGATGCGGGATCTTTCAGCGGTTTCGAGACGCTGAAGCGCCATCGGGAAGAAAGTGAGGAAGGCAGCAGAATAGCACCGCGTATATTTGCATATCGGGCGATGTTTGCCGGCAGTCTCACTCCTGATTCAGCGCGGGAGCTGGTCCGGCAGTATCGGGAAGAAGGCGCGGATGGTATCAAACTGTCTGGCGTTTATCCCGATTTGTTGGAAGCCATTGGCGACGAAGCCCAACGGGTGGGTCTGCCCATCATGCAACACAACAGTATTCCGCTACGAGGCAGTGCCAACGCGTTGCTGTCGTCTAAGGCAGGCGTGACTTCGATTGAACATTGGTACGGCGTGCCGGACGTGGCGGTGCCCGGGGGAGCGGATCTCCCGTTGGACTATAACGAATTAAATGAGTTGCATCGTTTTCGCTGGGCCGGACGTCTTTGGCAGCAAGTGGACTGGCCGATGATGGAAGCGGCGCTGGATCAGATGATTGCCGATGGTGTCTCCTGGAATCCGACCTTCAGTGTTTATGAAGGTAATCGTGATCTGCTCCGAGTCCGGAATCTGCCCTGGCTCCGAGACTATGCTCACCCGGATACGACTGTAAACTGGGAACCGGACCCGTCTGTCCACGGTTCCTTTCATTCGGAGTGGACGACAGTGGATGAGGTCGCCTGGCGCCAGCATTTCCAGCTATGGATGCGTGCGGTACGTTATTTCGCGCGGAATGGGGGTATGGTGACCGCTGGCGCGGATGCCGGCGCCGGATTCCACCTGTTCGGATTCGGATTCATCCGGGAACTTGAAATGCATGTGGAAGCGGGCTTTTCGCCTCTTGAAACCCTTCGTCATGCAACAGCGAATTCGGCCGAGATACTTGGCGAGGAGAAACTGGGGAAGTTACGCCCGGGCTGGGCAGCGGATTTGATATTGGTTGAGGGCAATCCGATCGCTGATCTCAAGCGGCTTTACGGTGCTTATGGCCCGGCCGGGGCAGGCGTGCGCTGGACGATAAAAGACGGCCGCGTCTACGATGCGCCGGCACTTCTACGGGAAGTCAGGAAACAGGTCGAAGGGTTCAATTAGTTTGTGGAAGCCTGTGGGTCAAACGGCTCAGTTCGTCGCCGACTCCACGGATGTGGAGCAGTGCCGCGCGTGGATGGCGTGAAGGACTCACAGTCGCTTTTCGGGGATCTCAACGCCCGAGAAATCGTCTTCTCGGTCGTAGAGAATCGAAATCAGTTCTAGCTCAACAGCAGGATCGCACCGAGGAAAGCCGCGACAATGCCGAATCCGAAAACGACATCTGAGGTGCGATCGAATGTATCGAGCGATGTTTGCCGGTGATCTGAATCCTGATTCGGCACGGGAATTCCAATTGAACCAGTGAGGGAACGGCTTGGAAAGACATCAGACTCTGAATTGGGACACGCCTTTGCAGCCCTAATTCGAAATCGTTGGTCAAGCAAACTCATAGCTGATGGGGGGAGCAAATGAAACGGATGCTGACAGGCACGAGACTTGCGCTCGTCATAGTTGCAATCATTCTTGGTACTTCCCAATCCGGGGCTCAGGATAATTTCGTTTTCTGGCCGGACGCGAACTACGACCCCACAATCCCGACCTTCGAAAGCGTTCTCGGCTACGGACCCGGTGAACAAATAACCTGGCATCGCGATGCCATCCGTTACTTCGAGGCTCTCGCGGCGGCAGCGCCGGATCGTCTTCTCATTACACGCTACGCAACCACGTGGGAAGGCCGAGAGCTCATATACGTTGCTATCTCGTCTCCTCCAAACATCGCACAAATCGACGGAATCAAGGCCGGCATGCAGCGCCTTGCGGACCCGCGAGTTACGACGCGCCCAGAGGCGCAGGAGTTGATCGAAACGCAGCCCGCACAGTTACCTGGTTGTCGTACGGTGTTCACGGCAACGAGATTTCATCGACGGATGCGTCCATGCTGACTGCCTATCACCTGCTGGCATCGGGCGGTGACGCGCGAGTTGCCGATATCTTGAGGAATACTGTTGTCGTTATCGACCCGATGCAGAATCCTGACGGGCGTGACCGTTTCCTGCACCACTTTGAAATGTCGGAGGGCTTGCTGCCGGATTCGGACCGGGTATCTGCAGAACACGATGAACCATGGCCTGGCGGGCGCACCAATCACTACCTATTTGATCTCAATCGTGACTGGTTCATATTGACCCAGCCTGAAACACGAGGGCGGATTGATGCGTTGCAGGAATGGTATCCGGTCGCATATGTCGACGCGCACGAAATGGGTTCGGATGGCACCTATTACTTTGCCCCCGAAGCTATTCCTTACAACCCCCATCTGGCAGAGGATCAGCGCAACAGCCTGGCATTGTTTGGAGAGAACAACGCTCGCTGGTTCGACCAGTTCGGTATCGATTACTTCACTCGTGAAGTCTACGACGCGTTCTATCCCGGTTACGGTGCGAGCTGGCCGTCGTACTTCGGCAGCATTGCGATGACATACGAGCAGGCGTCGGCCAGAGGTCTGGTTTTCAGGCAGTACGACGGCAATGACTTGAGGTATCGGGAAACTGTGCGAAATCATTTCGTGACTTCACTTGGCACGGCGGAAACGGTCGCCGCAAACCGGGTTAAGTTCCTTACAGACTTCTATCAATACCAGGTTACGGCCATAGAGGAAGGCGAGAGCGACGACATTCGATCTTACATCCTGCCGACCCAGCCCGATCAATCGGCCGTCGACAAGTTGGCAGGATTGCTCGTGCGGCAAGGCGTAGAGGTTGGGAAAGCCGCTTCGTCCTTCACTGCCTGTGATCAGTCCTATGATGCCGGCACTTACGTCATCAACATGGCCCAACCGTCGAAGCGTCTCATAAGGACTCTGCTGGATGTAGAGGTCCCGCTCGGAGACGAGTTCCTTGCTGAGCAGGAACGGCTCCGATCAAAGAATCTGCCAGACGAGATTTACGATGTCACTGCCTGGTCTATGCCGCTGATGATGAACGTTCGGGCGGATGCCTGTAATCGTTCAGTCGCCGGTGATTTTTCGCCGGTGGGATCCGAGTTCGTGCAGCCGGGAGTTGTCTCGGGTGCTAACGGCAGTGTCGCCTATCTGGTCCCCTGGGGTTCGGCCTCAGCTGTGCGATTCCTCACGAACACCCTGCGCGAGGGACTTGCCGTCAAGAGTTCGGACAAGGCGTTCACTCACGAGGGCAGCCGCTATCCGTCGGGGACCCTGATTCTCGACGTTGCCGATAATCCAGACAACCTGCCACGGCGTCGTCCACGACGCGCCCCTTCCCGTCGATCAGGCGAGAGGAAGGCCTCATCGGGGCTGGTCTTGGCGGCTTCGGTCTCGACTGCATCCCTGAACGTCTGCACCGCCTCGTCGTAACGACCCAACTGTAGATACATATTTCCTATCGAGTCGGCGAATGCTCCCCTCTGGTCCGGGAATCTCTCATATCCCTGACGCGCTACGCGCAGGCCTTGGTCGTACTCTCCCTTGCGGAAATGAGACATAGCCAGAGCGTTGTAACCACGAAGCTTTTCTGGGGATTTCGAAACGACGTCGGCCCACAAAGTCACTTCGTCGCGCCACACTTCGTTCCGCATGACGGTGCCGATCGTCAACGCGGTCAGTATGCCCGCCGCTACAGGAACCAGACGCGGCCTGAACCGAAGTCGCTCTTTTATAGTTCGGCCAAACAGATCCAGGAGAATCGGAAACGACAGGCAGATGCCGGCCATAGGAAGATACATCCGGTGTTCGAACATGAAGTCAATGATCGGGACGAAACTCGATGTGGGTGCCAGCGTGACGAAAAACCACAAGATCGAGAATGCAACGACCGGAGAACGGAGGCGCGTAAACCATGCGACTGCGAAGAGGCCGGCAATCACCGACAACGATACAAAAACAGCGGGTTCGAGAGGACTCACTGAGGGTGGAACGTCGTGATCCAGGTTCTGACCGATCGGGAACAACGTCAGTTGGAGATAGTGCACAATGACCTTGGACTGAGTGAGCAGGTAATACCATACGGTAAGATTGCCCGTCTGCGCGCTACCGACTGCATTTCTCAGGGGACCGGTGAGCATGTAATATCCTGCCACAGTCCCGCCGACGAGAAACGTGACGTAAAACCTCCAGCGGCTAAGCAGCTCCCGCAGGCTGCTTCGCGACCGAAACAGAAAATCGTAAACCAACAGCCCTGCCGGGAGGGAAATCACGGTCTCCTTAGACAGCAGACCCGCGTACATAATCACGCCCACAACCAGGCTCAGCCCGAAGCCAATCCGGCGACTCGGCGCCCGAACGAAGACGAATAGTGCAAGCAGATAAAAGAACGTGGAGAGAGTCTCGGATCGGCTGGAGACATACGTCACCGCCTGTATCTGAATCGGGTGACCATACAAAGAACGCCCCCGCTAGAACGGCGTAGATCCGTGCCTTGGACTCTTCAATTTCGATCCGTCGAAACGTGTACAACGCGATCAACAGGATAAGAAGACCGTTCAGCAGATGTAGGGTCACGTTAACCAGGTGATAGCCCCACACATCCTGTTCGTGAAGCGCGTAATTGATGCCGAAAGTCATATAGAGAAGGGATCGCGCTCCGAGCGGCTTGAAACTCAGAACATCACCAAATCGAACAAAATCGTTGTTCTGAATCGTCAGAAAATCGTCGAAGACCAGCGGGGCATCGAACGAATTCCAGTACGCGATCACACCGACAAGAATCACGACAGCGGCCGCAAGCCACAGCGGAAACTGATACTTGACACGGTTGGTTGTCTTTGGCTTCCGCGTTGGTGAATTCTTCTTTGCTGACTTCTTCTTCACGGATGGAGACTCTCCTAACGTGAATTGAAATCAAAAGGAAAAGAAAAGGTGGTTCTGCCCAAAACGGGGGGAGTTACAGAGACAGTAAATCGATTCGGCGGATCGACACCCGGAATCCGGCTGAAATGAATAGAGCCTTCGCTCATAGGATCGAGAACGTCACTGTGATCCATTAGTTCCAATTTTCCCTCAGCGTTTACCATAACTTCGAGTGTCTGCTCTGTGTTGTTTCTAAGATAGAACCTGAAATCATCCGGAGAAGAAGCCTCCGTGGTAAGAACTCAAAAGTCAGCGGCGCAAAGACGTTGCCGACTACGGTGAGAGTTCTCTCGATCGTAACACCCTCATAATCGATCGTCAGCGGCAAGGGAAACCGGAACGGGCCATCCCAGCCTTCAGGGTCCAACACTAGGTTAAAGCTCGAATCGGTGGAAGACACCGCCCGTGTCGACGCCCCGTCAAGGATGAGGAAGTTCGACGGAATCGAGGTACCCACACGAATCGGTGAGTCCCCGGAGTACTCGATCGGAACGGGAATGACGTGGCGTTCGCCCACGTTGACCGTACCTACATCAATCAAGTCCTCAACGAGGGTGAAACGCTCGGAAATCTCCCGGAGCGACTCTTCCGGATCCGGCTTGGGTGCGCCAGTAAACTCCGACATCCAAGCCCCGGTGTAATTGGTCGGCTCGTACAACCACCGGCCATCGATTCGAACCCATGTGTCCCGCGCTGTCCAGGCACGCGCACCTGCCAGCTCTACAGCAGGCATTTCGACCGACACACGAACGACCACACGGTCGGGATCCTCGGTCAGGTCGACGCCGACCACCTTCGGATTTCGAAATGTAGGTCGTCCTGCAGTCAAAACCTGATTCCGTTTTTCCGGAACGATGAACTCAATCACCTCGATCATCTGGCCTTGGGCTAAAAGAGTTCGGGTCGTCTGGGCCGCCTCGATCAGCTCGCCTAGATCAGGAGGGATTGCAACCTGCGAAGCTGCAGCGCCGTAGGAAGTGCCAACGAACAGGAATAGCAGCATCAAGGTGATAGTGCGACAATGCATCGTTCAATCGGCCAAAGACAAAGGACCTCAAGTCCGAAAGACTCTTCGGCAGCGTAATAGAATTATACCAAAGCCGGGAACCGGAACTGCTGTTGGAAACAGCCTCAGAACAGGACTCGGGTGACAAAAAAAGGGGGCCCGAGAGCCCCCTTTCTTCCTACATGCTTACGTCAGAACTTGGATTAGAAGCCCAACGATTCGTTTGCGGTTCTTGCCGTTGTCTGGGTATTCGGAATTACCAGCATCGGCGAGAACGACGTGAACGGGCCAGTAAAGTCACTGACGAACGAGATACCGTGCGCCAGCAGGAAGTTCGCCTCTACGAAGACGTATCCTGTAAACGTTGCGCTTTGGCTCGCCGCACTCAAGAGTTCCGACAACAGCACCGAGTGCGTAGCCCCGGCCGCCAACTCACCGGTCGTTGACAATCCAACACCCGGCGTCACAGTACTGCCTGTCGTCAGAGAGAACATGGTCCCGGCACCGGTACTGGTCCGGGGGTAGAAGTGGTATGTGAGTGTACCGCCGAGGGGTGTTCCACCCCCTATGCCGCTCCACGGGTCGGCTGTCGTATTCGCGATGACTATGCCTGTATCGAAGCCTCCGTCAGCCACGAGGTATGGTACCAACAGGTTCGTCCTGGCAGCGATAATACTGACCACGGTGAACGAAGAGGTCGGCGCCGCAGCAAATCGCGGATAACTAGTGGATGTCGGGAAGTTCGTCGAACCTGAAGACGTGCTGAACGCTGCCGCTATCGGCCTTAGATCAGCCACTGCCGTGATGGTCGCGGCTGTCAGACTCGTTGTCGTGCCCGAAACCGTCACTGTGATGGTGACGTCAAACGACTGAACAGTGGTCAGACTTCCTCCCGCCGCGGGCAACGTGAAGATGAACACATTGTCCCCCCGCAGTTGACGTCGCCGTGGTGTTGGCGCCGATCGTCGGTGCCGTGAAACTAGAGGAGGAATTCGTAACCGCTCCGGTTAAAGTCACGCCTTAAAGTCACGCCGGACGGAATTCCGGTAAACGTCAGCGTGATCTGAGTGCCGGAGCCGCCAAGCGCGGTGCCGGAATTAGACTCCTGCGTTGCCGTCCGCCATGCCGATGCAAAGCCTTCGGTGATCAAAATCTGCGCTGTCGCGTCGGCGATCGTCGCGTTCGTCAGCAGCGTCGAGGTACCCGAACCAACATTGCCACTGACAACCCCGATTCCTACGGTCCCAAGGCCAGCCGTCAACGTGCTGAGGACCGTTTGCGCTGTGGACGACGACAGAAGGTAGTTGTTCGCCGTGTTGCTGAGCGAGGCCGTAACCGTAACCGGCGCTGTTTCGCCGGAAGCGTCTACACGGACTCCAACCAGGCGCATCGATCCCGAAGCCGTGTTCACATCGAAGGTAGGCATCGAAATAGTAACTGTACCGGCTGAAAAGTTCACGGTCGTGATCGTGGACGTGGCGAACACTCCCGTCGCGCCTGCCAACCGCAGAGCGTCTCCCGCGGGGTTCGCACCCGGACTTGGATTGTTGTCAGCACTCGAGGTAATGGGCGCCGAGTAAGTGAGGACTAAATTGGTGAGGGTCAGGTTGGATTGGGCCAACAAGCCACCCGTAATCACTACGCCCGAACCGGTCGAACTACGATCGTTCGTCAGCGCGGTTCGACTGCTCGCGACTTCGGTCGACGCGCCGTTCGGGAACAGCGTAATGCTGATCTGGGCTTCAGCAGTGGACGCCATCATGCCCACCATCAGGACCGTGGCTACGAGCCCAAATAGAAGTTTGGACTTCAGTTGCATTTGTTTCTCCTTCATCAAAGTTAGAATTTTTTCAACGGCTACTGTCAATTTCTACCGTCGACGACCGTAACTATCGACGGTCGACAGCAGCGCTATCCGAACTCAAAATGGGGAAGCAAATACAACCTGCCCCGATCAGTTTCATCACAAGGTCGCAGAAAGTGACCGATGATCACATCCAACTTCTTCACATACAAGAAGTTAGAACAAAACGTCGGTAACGTAACATGCGGTGGGGCCTCTGTCAAGCTTGTTGTGGGGCCCCAACCTCTTCTTTCTTAAGACGCTTCCAGCGTCCGGGACCAAGTGTTTCGGGTCGTCCGTTACCACGCCCAGAAATGAGCACGTTCCGTTCCACAAGGTGGGACCCTATCTGTGAGGCATTTAGCGGCACCGGACGGAGCTGGGCTGAGTCGAAATCGACCATTCCGGAATGGCAGTGTGTTATTCGAGCATCTCCTGGATTTCCCGCAGCTTATCCCTGAGCTCGTCGGTCGCCAGGTCTGCATCTTCAGTGTTGCGGATGACATGAGGCGTAATGAGAACAATGAGTTCCGTCCGAGTGTTCGAGCGCGAGGTACTGCCAAACAGGACACCCAGACCGGGAATCCGTCCAAGTATGGGCACCCTGTTCCGGATCAAGTCGTTGCTTTCCCTGATAAATCCGGCGATGGCGATGGTCTGGCCGTCCCGAACCACAACTGTGGACTGAACCGAAGCCGTCCCCAATCACCGGCGCGACAACGCCGGAAGTCGTATTTGCAGCGGCCTGACTAACTTCCTGTCTGATTTCGAGCGTGACGTTCCCGCTATCGTTGATCTGTGGCGTGACGTTCAGGATGACGCCGGTCGGACGAAACTGGATAGTCTGGGCAAAGAGATTGGTTCCGTCGGACTGAACCGGTGTCACCGATGAAGTCGTCGGCACGGGAACCTCAGCACCGACTTGAAATGCAGCGGGCATGTTGTCGCTGACCAATACGGACGGCGCTGAGAGCGTGCGGACACGGGAGCGGTTTTCAGAAGCATTCAAGAAACCCAGCAGTTCCCTCGAGCGGCCGATGAAGGCAAAAGTCTGGGCGCTCAGTGAAGGAGGACTGCCCGCAAAGGAAGCCGTCGTCTGGGGATTTGCAAGCGTGCCGCGATTCTGCAGGATAGCCGACAGCCCGAAGGCTATCGAGTCGTCAAGAACCACCTCGTAGATTTGCGCATCGATCAAGACCTGCCGGGGCAGGACGTCCAGCTGCCGAATGGTGTCTTCGATCGCAGCGTACTCCTGAGCCGACGCCTGAATGACGAGGGCGTTGTTGATCTCGTCTGCAATGATCCGGATGTCGCTGCTGGGAACAAAGGCCTGAGGACCCGCGTCCGGGGCCACGGAACCTGTTTTGCCCTTCTGCATTCCCGCCGGCAACGGTCTGTACGATATTCGCAATCTGTAGCTGTGTTCCGTAGAGCTGGGTCAGAACGCGCTGGATGTCAACGGCCTTGGCGTTCTGCACCTTGTACACAAAGTTCTGGATCCCCGCCGAGGGTTGGTCCAACCTCTCAAGCCAGTTCTGAACCTCTTCGAAGACTGCCGCATTTGGCGAGACCACCAGGACCGAGTTCAGTCGCTCGATGGCAACAAACCGGATGGCGCTGGCCTGAGACAACGCATAGCCCGAAAAGACCGTGGACAGGTCGTCCACCATGTCATCGGCCAGATTGTTCTGGATCGGAAACAGACGCACTCTCTCGCCTTCAAAGACGTTGGTATCAAAGATATCGACGATCTCGAGGAGCTTCTCCAGATTTCGACGACGCTCACTGACGAGCAGGATGTTCCCACCCTCGTGGACCACTATGTTGGCCCCCTGGCTCATATAGGGCGACAGGAGTTGGGACATTTCCGAAGCAGCCACAAACCGCATTCGGACGATCTGGATGACGAATTGGTCATCGGGCGAAAGGGTCTGCAAATCATCCTGGACTTGCAACCGCGATCGCAGGGCAACCGTCGCGGGAACGATCTCGTAGAAATTGCCCGTCTGAATGATGGTCGCTCCGTTGATGCGAAGGATCGTCTCCAGAATCGGAAGCAGATCGGAACGCATCAGTGTTCCCGCCGTGTTGATGTTGACCGTTCCGCGCACAGCGGGATCAACGATGTAATTGATGCCCAAGGCGTCACCGATGATCTGGATGATTTGATGAATATCCTGATTGTCGAAGAAGAGCTGAATCGGGACGACTTCGTCGGGAGCCTCTCCGGCGGCCGCCTGCCCAGGTGCCTGTGCCGCAGCGATGTCCTGTGCCGAAAGGGGGGCCTCTTCAGGGACCGGTGTGGCCACCGGATCCGCGGCCTGGGAAATCTCACTCGTCCCGAACGGGGTTTGAATGACTTCTTGTTGTGACTGCGGTGCTTCCTGAGCCACCAATGGCCCGAACCCAAGAAAGATACTCAGCAGGGTAAATGTGATTTTCTTCATTGTTCTGGAATAGGAACGACTCTATTGCCAAACCCAGGTGTTCTTTGGATCCTGAATCCCGGCGGAACGTTCTCCTCTGTAATTTCGGATGGGTTGGGAACCGAAGCTCTTGTACTCGTGCTGGTTGTGCTGGACTGAACCGTCGGTCTGGGCGCCCCAGCCCCAACTGTCGAAACCTGCGGGACGCCGCTACCGGCAGGCAGGGTTCTCGCAGTCCCCCGAGGCACTTGAGCTGTGGGATCGTTCATTAGTACGGTCGATCGGACGCCTCCGGACTCGACGACGACCGACTTGTTCGCGATTTCGACCACTTGCCAGCCATCGATGGACTCCCCGACCTTGTAGGGCATGGAGGCGGTGTTCCCGGGTTGCCCGGTAGCCATGAGAGCGATGGGCCCGTCTCCAATCGACATCGTCCCGAAAAGAATGGGCCGGGGACCCGTAGCGACAGGACTTTCGGGAGGCGCAACGGACAGGTCGTTCCGGTCAAAACTGAAGAGGTTTTCTTCCGCGATCCGAGCCCAGTCCGGATCCTCCCTGCCGCCCTCAGTCTCGGGAACCAGTGGGGACCCGAAGGCCTCACCTTCATACTGAATCGCTTCCGGATCATGAGCGATCCCAAAGGCGGTCCAACCATTGAAAGACTGAAAAACCGCGCCGATCACAACGGTCAGCAGGAGCATGTTAATCACGACAAATTCTTTCTTCATCGATCAACCCTCGTCAATCCTCGTCGGCAGCATTCTCCAACGGGGGCGTTGCCAGGATGGAACCGAATGTCACGTTCACGTTCAGATCCTTGACGGCTTCGCCTTCCAGAACAACCTGGTCAACCGTCTGGATTGGGGAAACCTGAATGGAGCGAACAACGACCAAATTGTCGACACTTCGGATATCCGATAGGAATCGGACCAATTGTCCCGGTGTGCTCTGAAACACCAACGACATCATAATCTCATTGAAATAATCATCGACCAAGCGTGCCGGTGAAATGTTCCTCTGGCCCAACTCGATACCCGTCCGTTCAGCAGCATCTTCAATCCGCGTCTGCAGTTGGGCAGAAGCCAGCGACGGGTTGTCTCCCGGAATCAGCCGCTCCTCTCCTTCTGCTATCCGTGCGCGTGCGTCTTCCAACAGCGCCGAATAGTCAGCTGCGCGTGCTAGTGCTCGACGATACCGGAGCAGCTGATCTTCCTTCTCGAGTGCCGATGCCTCGGCAGCAGCGAGGTTGTCCCATGCCGGAAACAGAGCACCCGAAACCAGGAAGTACAGTCCCACGGCACAGACCAGAAGAATCAGGGCGCGGCGGTCTCGGGCTCCGAGTTCAAACTTCATGAAGGATCCTCCAGGTCGAAGCGCAAGGTAAACCGGTCCCGGCCCGTGTCATCACGAACAACGGATGAAACAAATTCGGCATTCTCGAACGACTCGCTCTCCTCCACGAGGCGTTGGACGTCAGCCGCACCGTTGGAAAAACCGGAAACCGTGACGCCTCCTTCGTTGAGGGAAAACGACGTCATCCATGTATCCGGGGGGATGACGCGTGTCAGGGCATCGAGAGCTTCCAGAGTCGAATCTCGTCCGTTCAAGTGAATGCTGAGCGCTCGATACCGATCCGAAAGAAGGTTCAGTTCAGTCTCCTGATCGGTCACGTCGGCTGCTTCGGATGCGACGGCGGCAATCGCCTCGTCAAGCTCGGCAGCGTAGCTCGACCACTGGTAAGGCTCGCGGACGAACAGAATGCTAACGGCCAGCAAAACGAAGGCCAGGCCGACGTATGTGGGGATAAGTTGCGTCTGATTACTCCGAAACCGCATTGCCTCAGGAAGCAGATTGAGGGAAAAAGGACTCTTCCCCAAACCACCCAATGCGGTAGCGATTGCGCCGAAAGAGCGGATAGAATCCGGGACTGCGCCGTCGATCGGTAAGGCGGGATTATCCGAATCCAGTTCGCCAACGTCCCGACCATAGGCCAGGACACGAATCTCATCTGGCGACTGGACACGTCCCACACTCATCAAATGCATCGCCACCTGTCGGACACGCTCCTGTCCAGGCAGATCTTCCCTCACTCGAGTGGATACGATCGCCTCACCCCTGATAAAGGCTCCCTCCGCCTGCTCGGCCCCGAGGGTCAAGACCATCGTTCCCTGATCATCCGGCCATAATCGTGTCGTAGCGTGTGCCCATACTAGGCTTCGAATCGAAACTCCTTTCAGGTGTAATCCAGCTTCCGCGAACAGCTCGACCCATTGCTCCAGCTTCGCTCGCTCCGCAATCGCAACTGTCACGCGAAGCTTGGCTCCTCCCCGTGTTGAATTTCTCCAGGCTAAATCCCAATAGACGTCTTCGACCGGCCACGGAGACAAGCTCTCGACCTGGAGTTCGACGGCCGGCTTCAAATCTGCTGCGGCCTCAATCGGGAACTCGAGTTGCCGCGCAACGCCCAACTCCTCGGGCAAAGAAAGAAAGATACGGGAACCGTTCAACTGGTGACGTTCGCCAATCTTTGAAAGTTCCTGCCGCTGGGCGGCTGCATCCATGTGTGCAAAGTCTTCCACCGCGAAAGTGCTCACCAATCGCAACTTGCCGAAGGCGGAACGCAAAATCGCAACGCGCAGGTCACTCCCTGCGATATCAACTCCTACGACCGTTCTCGGGAGAATGTTATTCATATTCCCAGTGATCCAGTTCGATATCCTGAACTCGCCTGAAAAACAGCGGTGATAAACTCAGGAATTCAAGCCTTTCGTTCCGGCTGAGAACTATCTTCACGGTGCGCGATGCTCCTGAAGGCTCAATTTGTGCTCGCGCAACAATCGCCGTCGCTTCGCCGCCGTCGAGGGCTACGAAATTCAACGCGTCCGAATTGTTAAGGGATGGAACACGCTCCACGAGGTCCACGCCGTCAGAAAACGGTATCTCATCTCTGATTTCCACCATAAATTCAGCGAGTGTGCGGTCTATCCCGGGCAATGCAGCCAGCACATCAGCAGATGCCTCGTTCGGGTTCACAACACTCCGATCGGAACGCACTGTTACAAGGTCCTGGACGCCCGGAATTCGACGATATTCCCCCGCGAAATCCGCGAGCAGCCGGCCATAAAAGATCTCGTCGGTCATCCCCGCTACGAACAGCAGTTCGTCCACCGAAGTGAAAGGCCCGTTAGAAGGCAGGCGGGGGCCGTCAATCCGCTCGTAATCAGATATTTCCGCTCCATAGACGTTCGGTATGTCGTCGCCGTCTCGCCAGTCCAGGATTGAGTCCACCAGCCGGCTCCGCGTATCGGCTTCCACGTCGAGAGAATCGAACATCGATGCCAACAACTCATCAGAAGCCTGATTGATATTGATCCGGTCTTGGCCGGTCTCCAGACGCACACGCACCTCGCCCGTCGCCATGGGGAAGACAAATTCGGCTCCGTCCTGTTCCACTGGTGATCCATCAAAATCAAACAGGTCGAGATCCTGGGAGATCCTGTAAAACATCACCTCCGCCACGCCACGAGCCATGAAAAACGCACGTTCAGAATCGAAGTTGCTCCCGGTCGCAGACACCTGGGTTCGTGCAGCAGTCGCCAGCGACAGCGAGGTCACCGACAGGATCAGAACGACCCACAGGACGCTGACCAGAATGACTCCCTCGTTGTTTGGACTTCGATTCATTGCTGCTAGTACACCAGGGGCACGACGACATAGTCGTCTTCCACATGCACCTGAACGGCTCTGGGAAGCCCGTCCCCACGTTCCCATTCGTTCAGCCAAACAAGCTCTTCGTCTTCATCCGTTCCCAGGTATCGGAACTCGATCGTTCGAAACGTCGCCAGCGGTTGCAAATCCTCGAATCGGAACCCACCGGGCTGATAATCTAACAGGACACTCTCCCCGTAGTCGAATCGGCCATCTTCGATTCGGTAATCGATCTTGCGAGCTCCTATGGCGCCGTCGATCAAGGAATACTGAGATACGAACTCGAGACGACTCGTATTTCCTTCGAAGAGAACGAAAGTTTCTTCGACGCCTCCGACTTCCACTGGTAACGCCAATGCCAACTGCCGGCGCAGAAGCCTCTCTACGTTGGCTCGGCTCTCCAGCTCCCGAATGGCGCCTGTACCTCTCTCCCAACTGTCGAGCCCGACGCTCAAACCCGACGACATGAAGGTCATCATCAAACCCACGATAGCCATGCTCACCATGACTTCGACCAGCGTGAAACCGGAACTATTCCGTGTGCGTTTGGACTTCATATTTCCAGATCTACCCGGGAAACACCGCTTCAATCGCCTCTCGAAATTCGGCGTCGTCATAGGACAACAACGAAGGGCGGACTGTTTCGAGCAACAGGTTGCGGCGCCCCGCTCGGCCGTCCCACGCCACCTCGACCTCGATCCGCACAATCGCCTGGTCCGGCCTTCCTTCCAGCGTTTCCGGAATCCATGGCAGTATCCTCACTGTCCAGTCCGCGTCGATTTGATCGAATCGACCCCTGGCTTCTCCATCTGCGGGAACTCGTCCCAGCAGAAAGACACGGCTCATGACCTCCTCACCAGCCAGTTGGTAACTGTGCAGGTCTTCCATACGCCTGATGTTGTCAATCGAACGGCCGAAGAGGCTGAAGAGCGCAATCCCGGCCAGACCCAGGATCGCCATGGAAACCACGACCTCGATGAGAGTGAAGCCACGACCTCCCTTCATCGTAAAACCACCTCCGTGTCTCCAAGTCGCGATCTCAAACCGACGCTCTGGTCTCTGAGAAGACCGGAGGGAGGCACATAGATAGACCTCACACCGCCATCCACTGCCGGCACAAAATCCACCGAGGAAGGGAGTCCCCGCTCACGGAGAATCTCCATGTCGGAGTCAAGGAGGAGGATTCGGCGTCCGTTCCTGTCAGCTATAACGAAGTAAGCCCTGTTCTCGCGCTGGGCGTGGACGCGTGCATTCTGGATGAAGTTCCTGAGCGTCTCTTCGGTCTGGTTTAACTCCAAACGAGTCAACCCGGCACCGATTCGTGGCCCGACCAGCCCCGCAGATAAGGCCAGAATGGTCATGACGATCATGACTTCTATCAAGGAAAGACCCGCGGCCCCAAGTTTGCGCACATCACCCATATGTTGTAGATGACGCACCTGAGCGAAGAAAAGACGACTGGTGGGTGAAATACTGAAAAAGATCTAAGTTACTGCCAACTCACAATATCCAGGTTCTCGTCCTCGCCTCCCTCCTGGCCGTCGGCACCGAGTGAAAGGATGTCGAAATCACCGAACTCTCCTGGATATCGATACACGTACGCCCCGTCCCATGGGTCCATCGGTACCTGCTTGGCGAGGTAGGGTCCGTCCCAGTTGGAAATACCCCCGGGATCGTTACGGAGGGCCTGGAGGCCCTCCGCGGCCGTCGGATAACGACCGATGTCCAGGCGGAACAGATCGAGGACTGTTTCGAACTCGGAAATCTGAGCTTTGGCTGTCGTCTGGCGAGCCCTGTCGACGTTACTGAAGAGACGGGCGCCGACGACGGTCGCGAACAGCGAAATGATGACCATGACGACAAGGAGCTCAATGAGCGTGACACCCCGCTGTCTTCCTGGGTAGCTCGCGCTTCGGCTCATCTCGCGCTTCGGCTCATTTGGAGTGAATCTCTCACCATTCCTCCTAAAAGGCGATGTCGTTGATACTGAAAATGGCCGTCAGCATCGACAGCACAACTGTCCCGATCAGTATACCCATCACCAGAATAATTGCAGGTTCAAACACTGACGTCAGGGCCTTGACTGAAGTCTTGACGTCTTTTTCGTACACATCGGCAACCTGGAGCAACATCGTGTCCAGGCGGCCGGTCTCCTCGCCGACACCGACGAGATGAACCGCCAGGCCTGGAAAGATCCCCGCTTCGCGCATGGGTTTGGCCACGCCTTCGCCCCGTTTGGCCCCGTCTGCGATCTTGGATACGGCCTCGGCAAGGATCTGGTTACTGGCGATGTTCTCAACGATCCGCACACCCGCAATTAATGGGACGGCACTCGACACGAGCGTCCCCAGCGTGCGCGCGAAGCGGGCGACTTCGATCTTCAGGAGCGTAGAGCCCAGAAGCGGTGTTTTCAGCTGCACCATGTCCCACGTGCGGCTCCCGCCGGGAGTCCTCAGCCACGCCCGCGTTGCGAACCCCACCACACCAATCGCGATGAGAACGATCCACCAATACTCCCGCGTTACGTTTGCAAAACCGATCATGGCCTGTGTGCTCGCGGGAACGTCGGCTCCCAGGTCCTCGAAAATCGTCGAGAATCGCGGGATGACGAAATAGAAAAGAATTCCTATTGAACCAATCCCCACGGCTGTCAGAAGCGCCGGGTAGACCAGGGCGGCAGTAAGATAGGATCGCAGCTCGTCGGCCGACCGCTCGAACTCAGCGAGTCGTGCAAGGATCACCTCCAAAACGCCCCCGGCCTCACCCGCACGGACCATACTCACGTAAAGCCGAGAGAACTGCTTGGGATGAGCCGACAGCGCATCGGCGAGAGACTTGCCTCCCTTAATCTGCTTCAGGACATCGTCGATTACGTTTCTCAACACACGTTTTGTGGCCAGTTCCCGCGTAATGCTGAGGCTACGATCCAGAGGCAGACCGGCGCTGACGAGAGTGGAGAGTTCCTCTGTAAAAAAAAGAATGTCCTTGCGCGTCACCCGCTGGAATTCAATCCTGGGCAGAGACGAACCCCTGGACTTCTCAACGGGTTCGTTAACTGATATCGGAATCAGGCCCATGTTCCGAACACTGAACGCGGCAGCACCGGCGTCTGCGGCTTCGATTCGACCCTCGAATCGCTGCCCCTGAGTGTTGACTGCCTTGTAAGCAAAAGTTGACATTCAGACTTCCTGCGTCACACGCAGCACTTCATCCGGCGTTGTGATTCCTGAAACAACCTTGTCCCAACCGTCCTGCTTCAGCGTCCGCATTCCCGAGCGGATCGCCTGTGCGGTCAGTGCATTGGCATCCGGATTGGAGGTGATCGTTTCCCTCAGCCCGTCATCCACGTCAATTAATTCAAAGATTCCAAGCCGGCTTTCGTAACCGGTATATCCGCATTGTTCGCAGCCGGCGCCTTTCTTTACTTCTATGATTCCTTTGTCCCTTTCGGCCGGAAAACCAAGCGACATCGCTGTTTCTGCCGACATCGACTCGGACTGACTGCAGTGGCTGCAATTGGCCCGGACCAGCCGTTGCGCAAGAATGCCGATCAGCGAAGAAGCCAGCAGATAATCCTCCACACCCATATCGATCAGTCGGGTCACCGCACTGGGAGCATCGTTGGTGTGAAGCGTGCTGAACACGAGGTGGCCGGTCAGTGCCGAGCGTATCGCAATCTCAGCTGTCTCCAGATCCCGGATTTCACCGATCATGATGACATCGGGATCCTGTCTTACGATGTGGCGAAGACCCGTTGAAAAAGTCAACCCAATCTGTGAATTGACCTGAATCTGGTTGATTCCATCCATCTGGTACTCGACAGGATCTTCGATTGTGATTATCTTGCGGTCCGGAATATTGATTCGTTTAAGCGCGCCATAAAGCGTCGTTGTCTTGCCACTACCTGTCGGCCCTGTCACCAGAACAATCCCATGGGGCTTGGACGTCATTTCGCAGATCTTTGAATAAAGGTTTTCCGGAAAACCCAGGCGGCGGAGATCGATCAGGTCGGTGTTCGATTTGTCGAGGATTCGCATGACGACGCTCTCGCCGTACATCGTCGGCAGAGTCGACACGCGCAAGTCGATCTCTTTTCCGAGCACCTTCAGCTTGATCCGGCCGTCCTGGGGCAGGCGGCGCTCGGCGATGTTGAGCTTCGCCATCAGTTTGATGCGGGAAATGATCGCTCCGCGGATTTTGTTGGGAGGAGCGTCCACGTTGTGTAAGACGCCGTCGACGCGATAGCGCAACTGCAATTCCTTCTCAAACGGCTCGATGTGAATATCACTGGCACGGGATTCCACGGCACGCGAGATGATGAGATTGACCATTCGGATCACCGGGACCTCCGACGCCCGATCCCTCAACTGGTCAATATCGTCGTCGGCTAGACCTTCGCCGAGCGTTTCAATCGACGGAGCGTCGTCGGCTTCCTCCCCGTAAAGCCGGTCCAATTCGTCAGCAATTTCGGATTCGGAGGCCATAAAGACTTTGAGGCTACGACCGGTCCTCAACCGAATCGCCGACCGGGTTTCCGAGTCGAGCGGGTCCATCATCACGACCGATAAAACCGTGTCCTCCAAATGAACAGGCACTGCAGAGGACGCCCTCAGGAAACGGTAGCCCAATCGATCCGCTTCAACAGGAACCGCCGGATATTCCCCATCGAAAAGGGGCACCTCGATCTGCTCACTCAAGACCGACAGCACATCCCGTTCGGACACGAACCCGAGGTCTACAAGGATCTTGCCTATACGATCCGAGCTCTCTTTCTGAAGGGATAGAGCGCTGGAAAGGTCCTCGGAGGAAATCAGGCCCCGGTCCTCCAACAACTCTCCGAGGGGCTTGCGCTCAAAGGCGAGTAGCGCTTTCAACGTCAGTATTCCCGTATGGTCACGCGATTAGCGAAGGCCGTCTCAGAAATAGCCGCCGACCGAAGGTCCGCCCCGTCCTGCTTTCGAGCTGAGACAACAAGCTGTGTGGGGAGATCCGGCAGATCGATCGGGTTGACGTTCAGCATGTAGATGACGATCGCCACCTGTTCGTCAGCACCCAATCCATCGAGCGAGGAAACACGCTGACCCAGCAGTCGGACCGCCATCTCTATGAGTTGAGACCGATGCGTCTCGCTCGACAGGCGGATTTCGTCAGGGGCTCTGGGGGCACTAAACGGATTTCTGGGTCGCTCGAAAGCCACCTCGACGGTAACAACCACGCCGTAGCCTTCCAGATACGTCGCTTTCGCCGTCTGTAACATAGGCCCGGGCACGATCCCCGCCACCTGTTCATCAACTTCAGCTGCAATAGCAACCTGCGCGGCTTGGGAGGGAATGTCCTGTCCAGCCAGCGGCGTGGCGAACGGAAACGCCACACAGAAAACAATCGAGAGCAATACACTCCGGGACATGCCTAGTCTCCTCCCGTCCGTTGGGCAAGACGCTGTATGTAGGACGCATGTTGATACGTCTCTCGCTGCGCAGCACGTTGCAATTCGGAAAGATATTGAAGCTCTGCACGTACACGCTGGATCTCGCGGCCATTCACCTCTTCGAGTGCGCCGACAACCCGATCAATCTCGGCTCTCAGCCATGCTTCCTCTTCCTCTCGGATGTCACCACGAATGCGCTCGATGATCTGTTGGTAATCGAGGCTTGCGTAATCGATTGTAAGAGCGACGGGTGTTTCCCTCACGGCGGGTTGAATTTCGACGGTCTGTGGGGCTTCACTTCGAGGACCAAGCGCAGCCACAAAACCGGAATCGTTTCGCTCAAGGCTTGCGCCCCCACTGATCAAAATAGCCAACAGAAGCACGGCGGCAATAGCAGAAGGAATTCCCCACGCGAGGGGCACCCATCTCGGCTTCGAACGACTCTCAGATGGGACAAAAACCATGCGACGTGGGAGGTCCACATCCGGTAACTGCTCAAGCGAATGTTGAACCTTCCGGAATCCGGCCACACGGCCCTGGCACTCCAGACACTGAGCAACGTGCTGGCGGGCCGCTTCCATTTCGGGTTCCGTCAGCTCTTCAAATACAAATTCCGCAAGCCTGTCTTCCAAATGCGACATATCAACCACCTATTCTCATTAGTCTCTCAAGATGTTTTGGGCTGGCCCATTCCTTGTCCACCAGACTGCTCACCCAAAACCAACTTCAGTTTGTCAAAGCTCATGTAAAGCCTCGACTTTACGGTTGAAACCGGTGCACCCTGAATGGCGGCGATTTCGTCAAACTTGAGTCCCTGGTAGACCTTCAGAACAACGACTTCCCTTTGATCGTCGGGCAATTCTCCAAGAGCCTTCTCTACCGCCAACCGATTTTCGATCGGTATGCGGGAGGCTCCGACATCCGGGTCCAGTTCGACGAAGGTCTTTCCCTGTTCCTTCCGGAACCGCGAATAGCACACGTTGTGGGCGATCCGGTAGAGCCATGAGGAAAAACGGTCCCGGTCCTTCAGGTTCCCGAGTTCGCGGAAAGCCTTTAGAAAACTTTCTTGGCAAAGGTCCATCGAATCGTCCCGATTCCCGACCATCCGATAGATATAGTTGTAGATTGGCTTCTCCCACTGCCACACCAGGAGGTTGAAAGCGTTGGTGTCCCCGTCGAGGACTCGATCGATGATCCTCGAATCGTCGGCGCTCTCCAAATTCAGATCCAAATCTGAGCCTCACACTCTGGAAGACGCGAAACGTTTCCAAAAAGTCGACTTCATATTCAGGTTCGTTTTACTCACCTGTCAATTAGAGACAACTCGAAAAAGCATATCGTTCGAAAATATAGGCTTATAAGGTCGACTGCGGTCCATTTAGCAGGCGGTCTAAAGTCCGATCCCAAAGTCCTCGCGGTCGCGGGTCAGATTGGGATTGTAGTAGGGATCTTGATCCAGAGTGCTCCCCCAGCGCCTTTTCATGAAATCGATCTCCGCCGCGCGAGGGACGTAGGGAACTGACGCGCCATATTGATAAAGCTTGGCATAGGGGGTCCAGACGATCCGTAACTGCTTCTGACGGACTCGGAGGCAGAAATCCAGATCGACGAAACAGGAAGGGACTTCTTCATCGAAGCCTCCGACCAGTTCGAATACGTCGCGGCGGACCATCATGCAGGATCCGCTGACAGCCGAGCAGTTCCGGACGTCGCCAACCAAACCGAAGTGATAACCCGTATCTGCTGGAAATCCGGCCAGGGTTTCTCCGGCAAGTCGGTCGGTGCCGAGACCGAGGACAGTTCCTGCATGCAGGATCCGTCCGTCCGTTGATAACAGCTTCGCCCCGACCACGCCGATCTCGGCTTGCTGCGAAAACTCCAGCATCGCCTCGAGCCACTCGGGGGTGATCACCCGAGTGTCACCATCGATGAAAACCAGATACTCGCTGTTGGCCTGCTTCGCCGCAAGATTTCGGCGACCCGCCTCAGACGCGGTTTCGGGCTCGGCCAAGACCATTGTTTCATGAGCGGAATGAGTGGTCCGCGCTCGAATGCTGTCTATACAATTTCGTAGGTCAGCTGAACGCTCAGGAACGGAAATAAGAACAGCGACCGGGTCGGTTGAGTTGACTCTGTACCTGACTCTGTAGTGACCGTGCCATTGGCCGTCGACCAGATCACCTTTCACACGCTTCCTTTCAAGGTGGTCGGACAGAGCCTTCTTCGCTGCCACGTATGCATAGGGCTTCGCACCTGTAGAGCCGGCTGCCGAACCGGCGGCCTTGCGCCAATGATAGAGAATCCTCGGGATGTGAAAGATATTTCCGGTACGCTCAACGACACGGAGCATCAGGTCATAGTCCTGACTTCCGTCGTAACCGACGCGAAATCCTCCGGCCTCATCAACCAATTGCTTCCGATAGACCGTGAAGTGTCCTGTATACATGCACGAAAGCAAGTACTCGGGCGACCAGTCGGGCTTGAAGAAGGGCTCACTGCTGAGACCATCAGCATCGAGCTTGTCTTCATCGCTGTAGACGACATCCGCTTCGGGGTGATGCTGGAAAAGTTTTACGACTTCGTACAGAGCGTCTGGCGTGAGTCCGTCGTCATGGTCGAGCAAGCCGATGAAATCTCCACCTGCCATCTCCAACGCTCTATTGGAAGCCTGCGAAGTTCCCTGATTGGCGTTCGAAAACCCGACTTTGATTCGCGGATCCAACCCCGAATACTCCTTGAGGATTTCGGAAACATGACCCTCGGTGGAAGCATCGTCGGCCAGGCACAGCTCCCAGTTTGGATACAGCTGGTGTCGGACCGACTCGATACAGCTTCTAAGCCATTGGGGATCGGTATTGTAAACAGGAGTGATGATGCTGATCTTTGGTGCGTAGGAAAAGCCTGCGAGGCTTTTCGATATCGCCTGTAGGTCAGCGGCTCCGAGATCGTGTCTCTCGACCCAGAACTGATAGAGGCTCTTCTGGTCTTCAATTGCCAGTTGACCTCTCATCGCAGCAAGAAAAGTGTGCTTGATGCCCCGACGTCCCAACTTACGAACGTCGTCCATTAAACGGGACGCGCGATCCTGAACGGGACGCTTCTCCAACAACCGCGGCGCGTTCCAGACGGCTGGGACGGGCTGGGAGTGATCCGTGGAAAGACAGGTCTGCAATACCAAAACGATCTCCTGACCCGCCCAACGTCTGAGATCGATTGAAACCTTTCGCCAATGCTCGATTTTGGCTGGAATTTCTTCCTTGAAAAGTGTCTTCTCCGAGCTCCCAGACTCGAGAATCACAGCAAATTCCGCTCCAGGAAAGATTTCTTCTGTTTGCGAAAGAAAGCCCACGCGTGTCTCAAAATACGGACGCGAACCAAGCTTCAATCGAAAAGACAAGCGTGTGTTTGGGGGAGAAAGAATGCCGTAATCGCGGTGGGTCCCGGGAACGCGAACGGTGCGGACGGATTCAAGTCGAGAAAAAGACACTTCCTTTTCGGCAACTCCGAGCAAACCTGTCAGGGAAAGCTGATCGAAGGCGAGACGTTCGTGGATCGTCTTACAGGCCGCGGCGACGGTTCTCATCTTCAAGATGAAAGGTCCTTCTATCCGCTCCCGCCCCTATTCGGCCCGGTTCTCGGCGTGAACGTTCGTTGCTGCCGCTCGAGAAACCCCGGTCCGAGCACCGGCGTCAGCGAAACCGTGCTTCTCAGAAAGGTAATCTCTTAACCCGTCTTGCCAAGACGGCATCCGGTTGAGACCCAGCGCATTCAGACGGGCGTTTTCCAGGACCGAATATGCAGGACGGCGTGCAGGTGTCCTGTGGAAAGATCCATTCGTTGATTCCAGTCGCGCTTCAAGGCCACTCATCTCGAATATGGCACGGGCGAATTCATGCCACGAGCAACTGCCTTCCGCAGTGCAATGAAACAGCCCGTTTTGATCGCTCTCAAGAAGAACGGACAATTGCCGGGCCAGACCGAGGGTCGGAGTCGGGGTAGTTATCTGGTCATCAACGACCCGGATTTCCTCCCTCGACTTCGCCTTCCGGAGCATCGTTTCGATGAAGTTGCCACCCTTGCCAGAGCTGCCCGCAATCCCGTAGAGACCACAGGTGCGAACGACGATGTGCTTTTCACATTGAGAACGTACGAAGTATTCGCCTGCCAACTTGGAATTCGCGTAAACAGAAGTTGGACAAGGAATACTGTCTTCGGAATAAGGCTCCCGAGACGCGCCATCGAAAACATAGTCCGTACTGATGTGGACAAGTCGAGCCTCTATTGCCTGGGCGATGCATGCCAGATTGAAAACTGCAGCGGCGTTCACCCTGAAAGCATCACCTGGCCGTGATTCGCAGAGGTCGACCTGATGAAAGGCCGTCGTATTGATTATTGCGTCCGGGGCAGAAGAGGAAAGATACTGTCGCATCGCTTCGGTGTCGGTAACGTCGAAATCGGACCGAGTCAGCGCAACGAGTTCATGATCTGACAGAACCCGCTTCAGGTCGAACGCGAGCTGACCGTTAGCTCCAAGCAATGCGATTTTCATATCGAAAAGACGCTGAACCTGTCAGTCATCTCCAAAAACCGGTCCGACTCGTCGGAGGGTCTTTTCCATCCGGTCGAGCTGAGTCATCCACTGGATATTGTAATAGACAGGATTCATGAAATCGTTTTTGGCCTGGGACTCGATACGCCGGACCATGTCAACAACCGAATCCTTGACCGACACACGCGGACGGAAGCCCAGGCTGGATTCAATCTTGGCTGTGGAAACCCGATAACTGCGGCCCTTGAAGGGGCTGTAGTCGACATCGATTTCGACGTCCCGGATATCGGACAGCGCCTCCTTCGTCCAATGGACTAATTCCAGGACCCGGTAGTTCCGGTAGGAAACGTTAAATATCTCGCCATGGACCTTTTCCTCGGGCGCTTCGATGGCGCAAATGTGGGCTTCTGCCACGTCTGAAACGTCGACCAGCGGCCGCCACATCTCTCCGCCACCGAACACCGTCAGCCGTCCCTTGGACAAGGCATCTTTGACGAAAGTATTGACGACGAGATCGTACCGCATCCTCGGGCTGTATCCGAATACTGTTCCCTGGCGAAAAATCACGGGGCAAAACGACTCGTCGGCCAGGTGAAGCAGAATCCTCTCTGCATCGTAGTTGGACACGGCGTAAGCCGCCCGCGGGGATACGTCAACCGTTTCATCAACCAGCACATCGTCGGCGAAGAGGCCGCGATCGTAGATCGAACATGTCGAAGCAAAGGTGAATCTGCGGACGCCAGCCCGTTTCGACAACTGTGCGAGTCGTTCGGTCGCAATCGTATTGATCTCGTAATTGGCCCGCGGGTTGCATTCGGCTGTCGGGTCGTTCGAAAGCCCCGCCAGATGGACGACCGAGTCGATTCCGGCCAGGGCTGATTCGTCGATCGAACGTATGTCGCCTTCGACAAGCTCAATCCTGTCCCGGAATTCAGAAAGAGGCTCATCACCAAACAATAATTTGTCGAACACTCGCACGGCTTCGCCCCTGTCGAGCAACTCGCGGACAAGGACACATCCGACATATCCCGCACCACCCGTAACCAGAATCATCCCTGAAGTACCTTTCAAAACGAAAACGTATCTGCCAGAGCGCCTTTCGAAGCCACTGATAATACCATCGAGGCCATGGGCCATGTTAAAAGTTAGACTTAAAAGTTAGACTTAATGGTTAATCCCCTCACAACCCTTACACGTGGGATACGCCGACTCTACGATTGGGTCATCGGTTGGGCGGACAGTCCGTACAGCCAGTGGGCCCTGTTCGGAATCGCTTTCGCCGAATCGTCATTTTTCCCGATTCCTCCAGACATCCTCCTGATCGCGTTGGCTGTTGCTGTTCCCCTTCGGGCCTTCCGCTACGCTTTAGTCTGTACCCTCGGGTCGGTTACGGGAGGTCTTTTCGGTTACTGGATTGGGCACGAGTTCTTCGGAATCATCGGCGAACCCATCGTCCTGTTTTACGCGGCCGAGGACCAATATCTCAGGATTCAGGAATTGTATCGACAGTACGACGCTTTCGCCGTTGCGGTGGCCGGCTTGACACCTATTCCGTACAAGGTTGCCACGATCACAGCTGGTTTCTTCGAAGTCGATCTTACGCGGTTCGCTCTCGCATCGGCGTTCAGCCGATCCCTCCGTTTTTTCCTGATCGGCGGCCTGATCCGCGTCTTCGGGGCTCCTATTCGGTCGTTCATCGAAAAATATTTTGAGATTTTAACGATAATATTCCTTATCCTATTGGTCGCTGGGTTTGCTGTAATTCGGTTATTTTTTTAGCAAGAGGAGAATTGAATGCCCAAAGCAACCAACGAGTTAAAGGTCGGAGAAGAGGCTCCGGACTTTACTCTACCGTCACATCTCGACTCCGAAGTCACGCTGTCGAGCTTTAAAGGCAAGAAGAACGTGGTGCTGGCGTTTTACCCGCTCGCGTTCACACCTGTCTGAACGCTCCAGCTGCCGGCGTATGAGGAAGACCTTTCCGAATTCGACCGGCTCGATGCCCAGGTCCTGGGCATCAGCATTGACTCCATTTTTTCCAACAAGGCTTTCGCGGAATCTCTGGGTGGGATTTCCTATCCGCTCCTGAGCGATTTCTGGCCGCACGGCGCGGTCGCGTTGAAATATAACGTCCTTCGAGGAGAGGGCTTCACGGAACGTGCGATTATCATCGTCGACAAGGAAGGCATTGTCCGCTACGTAGACGTCCATGAGATCGGCGATCAGCCCAAGAATTCGGTTCTGATTGACGAACTGAAGAAGATCGAAGGCTGACACCCAACCCATCGGGCATGGGTGGGACCACCTATGCCCACACCTTCATCCCACCTAATGCCTATTCAGATTGCCAGAGCCTGCATTCCATACACCCCTTTCAAGGGTAAGCTCGGCGAATCCCGCGTGGCGCTCGTGACGACCGCCGGGGTCTATGTCGAGGGTATGGAGCCGTTCACGGATAACGATCTGAGCTTCAGGAAGATTCCATCCGACGTCGATAGCGGGCAGCTCAGGGTTGTCGCCGGTCACTACGACCCGACTTGGGCGGAAAGCGACATCAATTGTGTATTCCCGATTGATCGATTAAGGGAACTCGTTTCAGGCGGCTCAATCGGCAAGATCGCAGATTTCCACGTTTCGATGGGCCTGACGACAAGGCTGCGGCAGCTCAAAGAAGACGTCAGTTGGGAAGTGGCTGACGAAGTTGCCCGTCTGAGACCGGACGCGGTGATTCTGACCGGTGGCTGACCGCTCTGCCATCGGACGGTCGTCACGATTCAGCGCGCCATCGAATGTCTGGGTATTCCTTCGGTCTTAATTACGGTCTCGCCCGACGAGTCGGAAGAGGCGGGACCCTCCCGTGCGCTCTACCCCAAGCCCTTCGCACCCGGTCAGTCGCTCGGGCTGCCGAACAACACCGAGCTCCAGCTTCGGATATTCAGAGACGCGCTCGAACTCCTGAAGAATCCGGCTGAACCCGGAACTCTGGTTACTAAGGAATACGAAGGTTAGCGGCCTCTGTGCGAATCCCCCGAACAGGCTCCTATAGGAAAATGACGGACTGCAGGCTGCTGATCTCGATCCGCTTCCCGCACCGGGGCGTCACACACCTCACGACGTCGTCGATTCGTACCATGTAGTCCCTAGCCGCTTTGAATCGGGCCCGATCGTCGTCACCGGCGTGACGCGGCAGAGATTTCTTTTTCGAGCGGACCCGCCACCGGATCTTGTATTCATTCGACTGCCGACAGGAGGGACAATCCAGCCGGTGTGTCTTAACCTCGTCCTTTTCCGAAAAAAAATCCCGCTCTTCCACGTTGACTTACTCCTAGTTCGGCGCCTTAAAGGCGATGTCCGATGATCACCGTCACACCCGCCAGTATGACGGCCAAAAACTCAACCGCAAGCCAGACACTGGGAAAAGCCTTTTGAACAGACTCTTCCCGCGCTTCAGCAGAATAGCGAACGAACATCAGTACCACCAGAACGATGGTCGTGACTATCCCGAATCCGGCGTGTCCGGTTACGCCGCCTCGACTGCCCAGGCCGCTCACTCCAGCCAGATTGAAACCCGTCGCTGCAGCAAGGACCGCCGTCAAAGCAGCCCATCGGCCAAGCCTGGACCCAATTCGGTAAGAGCTAGAAATTCCGTTATAAAACCCCGAAGAATCGTAGCAAAGGGCTGCAGTTGCCAAGGCGATCGGAAAGTGAACGACCAGCACGTGAAATGGAATGCCAAACATCGGTTTTTCGGTCCCTGAACCTTTTTTCAAAGGAAAAACGGATCGATCACTCCTTAACTCTTACACTGGAGAAGGAACTTTGTACAGTTCGAGGACGGGGGAAAACAGCTCCCGCAACAGGTTTGGCTGCCCGGACGCGCTTTGCCGAATCCGGCACCCGTCTCTATAATCTCGGCGTATGCCCGAACCGCAGAGAAGACAATCCGAAACCGTCGATGTCGGGGGTGTGCCCGTCGGTGGAACTCACCCGATCGTCATCCAATCGATGACAAACACAGACACGGCAGACGTCGAAGCCACAGTTGAACAGATCGCTGCTCTTAGCGAGGCCGGATCTGAGTTGGTGAGAATTACAGTCGACACTCGGGAATCGGCACAGGCTGTCCCTAAAATCCTTGAACGGCTCAGAGATCAGGGCGTAGGAACTCCGATCATAGGGGACTTTCACTACAACGGTCACGTCCTGCTCAGCGAGTTCCCCGAATGCGCGAGTGCCCTGGCCAAGTACCGCATCAACCCCGGCAATGTGGGCATGGGGCGTCAGCACGATGAAAACTTTGAAACCATCATAGGCATCGCCCGGGACAACGGGAAATCCATACGGATTGGTGTCAACTGGGGATCACTGGACCAGGCGCTTGTAACCCGGTTGATGGACGAGAACGCGAAACGCGGCCAACCCCGGGACGCGAGCAAAGTTGTACTGGAAGCAATGGTAGTCAGTGCGCTCGAATCGGTCCAGCTTGCCGAATCGTGCGGGCTCGGGACCGACCGCATCATCCTGAGCGCAAAGGTTTCGAGCGTGGGCGACCTGATCGACGTTTACAGGAATCTTGCGTCCCAGACAGATTGTCCCCTCCATGTAGGATTGACCGAAGCCGGCATGGGGCGCCGGGGTACCGTCGCGAGCGCGGCCGGTCTTTCTGTCCTTCTCCTTGAAGGAATAGGAGACACGATACGTGTAAGCCTGACCCCCAGTCCTGGCGGCGACCGCACGGAAGAAGTACGGGTGTGCCGTGATGTTCTCCAGAGCCTTGGTCTACGCCGCTTCTCTCCCCACGTAGCCGCCTGCCCCGGCTGTGGTCGAACCACGAGCACTCTTTTTCAGGAAATGGCGCAGGACATCGAAGCGTACCTGGAACGCCGGATGCCCATGTGGCGACAGCTCTACTCAGGAGTTGAAGGACTCCGGGTTGCAGTCATGGGGTGTGTCGTAAACGGGCCGGGCGAGTCAAAGCACGCCGACATCGGGATTTCGCTTCCGGGAAACGGTGAAGAGCCTAAAGCTCCCGTCTACATTGATTCCAGACTGCACACGACGCTTCAGGGCGATAGCATCGCCAGCGACTTCACGGAGATACTCGAAGATTATGTGCAGAACCGTTACGGGAAAGCGACGGGTGAGGAGTGACGAGTCCGGGAAATTCAAGGGACAGAGCCCTATTTCCCGAAACACTTATTGCCAGTCCAGAACGTTTAGTCCAGGAAATAGGGATCAGTCCCGAATCTCCCTTACGCCCAACGGTAACCGTGCCTGGACAACGGCAGTGAACGGATGCGCTCGCCATTGATCTGGAAAATGGCGTTACAGACCGCGGGTGGCACAGGTGGCAGAGCCGGCTCACCCATTCCGGTGGGGATGTTGTCGGTCCGGATGAACTCGACGTCGATTTCCGGCGGCGCCTGGGCCATGCGAACCGGCTGGTAACGGTTGAAATTGCTTTCGACGGCCTGGCCACCCTCGATAGTGATCTCCCAGGCCATCGTTTGGCTCAAGCCTTCGATTACGGCTCCCTGACATTGATTGACCGCCATGCTCGGGTTGACGATCTGGCTTCCAACGTCAGCCACCACCCAGACCTTGTTCACACGTACTCTCTTGTCCGAATCAACACTGACATCTACAACTTCTGCAAAATAGCCACGGTGGGAAAAATACGTCGCTACGCCTATGGATCGATTGGGGCCGAGGCTACCGCGTCTACTCCAGCCTGACTTCTCGGCGACGCGCTCCAAAACGGCGGCCATTCGTGCGCTTTCATAACCTCCGCCGCCTCGTGGATTCCTGCTCATGATGTCGAGCCGGAAACTCACAGGGTCAGCGCCTGCTGCTGCCAACTCGTCCACAAAGGATTCGATGACGTAGCCCAGCGCATTGCTTCCGGGCGCCCGGAGCAAACCCGTGGGTACCCCGGTCGGCATCATCGTCGCCCTGAGAGCAAAGTTGGGCACGAGTCCGGATGGAAACTCCTGACCATTCATATTCGCCCCGGTGACGTAGCGTTCACCGTCGCCGTAGGTCACGAAATGATCGCGCCACGCAACGAGCCCTCCCTCGGCATCCAACCCGCCCATGAAGAAATGGAAACCGCCGGGTCGGTAGAAATCATGGGCCATGTCGTCTTCGCGGCTCCAGAGGAGTTTCACCGGAGCCCCGGCCTCCCTGGCAATCCATGCCGTCTCAACCATGAAATCCCCGACAAGGCGCCTTCCGAAACCACCTCCCGTCTTCATGAGGTGGATCGTGATATCGGATGGGTCGATGCCCAGGGTTGTCGCCACCAATTGCTGGGAGGGCGCAGGGAACTGCGTCGGTGCCCATATCTCCATCCGCCCGTCCTCAAAACGGGCCACACAATTCTGGGGTTCCAGCTGAGCATGCGAAATGAAGGGGTAGGAATAGGCAGCCTCGATCACCTGTGCGGCATCCGCCAGAACGGCGTCTACATCGCCGTTTTCGGTTACCCACGCCTCTGGTGCCTGATCCCCGAGACCCTCGGCGATCCTGGAAAACTCTTCGCTGCTGCCGTCGGCGTTTTCACCTGCGTCCCACGTCACCCGAAGGTTGGTGCGGGCAGCGCGCGCCTGCCACCAGCTATCGGCGACAATCGCGACACCTGGCAGAAGCCGGTGGGCCCCACCCGGGCTATTGGTCATCCGTTCCCCACCCTCCACGACGAAGGCGTTACGAACACCCTGCATGACCCGGATTTCATCGAGATTTGCGGTCATGACGCGACCACCGTCGACCGGACATCTTTCAAAAACGGCTGAAAGCATCCCTTGATCAGCGACAATCAAAACTCCCGGCCGTATTGCCTCATTTAAAAATGTTACCGAACTGAGGGTTGTTGCCTCATTAGAAATGTTACCGAACGACCGGTCAAACGGGAGAGTTCTTCCCGCCGTCGAGGCTGTGGGGCGACCGCCTTTTCCACAGCCCCCGTCGCCCGCAGATGCTGAAGCCGGGCGGACCCGATCCAGTTCGAGCCACTCGCCATCGAAAGTCTCCAGAATCTGACGCCGCCATTCGCGCACGCGCCGCTGCAGGGTCCGTAACTGACCGTTGGGGTAACGTCCCGGGCGCCGCTGCTGAAGCTCAAGCAACAGCGACTTTGATGTTCGCCCGGGATCGGATTCAAGCCATGACCGCATCTCCTCCCAGACGCCGTCGAACGGGTCCGGGCGAGTACGCCAGGTGTGGGGCACAGGTTGTTTCCGTGTTTTGCGATACCGACGCGTGATTCGTTGCTCGAAGCCGGGATCGGGGAGTTCCGCCTCAATCGGGGCTCGGTCTGCATCTGCGTCGCAGTTCGGGGACACAAGGGCGGCGCGCACGATGTCGTCCGTTAGCGTGGGAGAGGCCAGTTCCTTCGCATGTCTCCAGAATGCATCCTGGAGTTTCTCAAGCTGTCGTAGGAGATCGACCGGATCCGAACGTTCATAAATCGCAGCAAGGCGAACGCGAACCTCCGGGTCGAGCGCATCTGAATTCGAGAGCCGTTGATAGGGTGTTTGCGCGATATCGTAGCGTTTCGTCACCCGGGATCCATCGCGAGTCTTCGTCGTGAGCTTCATGGACGGCTGGAAGAAGTTCACGTAGAGCCGGACCACTCGGTAGAGCTCGGCAAGCTGCCTGTATGCCAGTGAGCCTTCGTAGCGGTCGTAGCCGACCAATTGGCGGACGATCGAGCCGTTCTTCTGTTCGACGAAGCACTGGTCGTTCTTCCGGCGCGCTCGGCCTCGGGTGAATTGAATCGTTTCACGCTCGCAGTAGGCGAGGAGTCCGTAGTTCATGAACTCGGAACCGTTATCCGTGTCCAGGCCGACAAGCTGAAACGGAAGGATCTGCCGTGCCGTCGTGAGCGCCTGCAGAATGTCCGCCTCCGTACGCCGTAGCAACGCCAGACATTCGGTCCAGCCGGTCGCCACGTCGGTCAGTACCAGGGTGTGGAGGAAAGGGCCTTCCGAGTTCCCGCCGCAGTGTGCAACTAAGTCCGCTTCCATGAATCCCGGCCGCGTGTCCGCCCAGTCGGCGAATGTGCGAATCGGAACGCGGTGTTTGAGTAACTGTCCGGACTTGGTGGTGGTCTTGCCGTGCGGTCGATGATCGAATCGGAATTGACGGAAGATCCGATCAGCCGTGGCGGCGCTCAGCTCAAGCAGATCCGCCCGCGTTTTATCAGACAATGACAGATGCCCGTGACGCTCCATGGTCGGGATCAGCTCCGGCAGAAACGGAACGAGCCGTTTGCCACAGACATCATTGACTGTGCGCCAGGCCGCGATCAGGGCGGCCTGCACCGCGGGGCCGTATCGACGGACCCGGCCGCGCGGTTGCCGTCGGGGCCGTTCGCCCCTCAGAATGTCGTTCAGAAGCCGTGTCGCGTGCTTCCGATGGAACCCGGTCGATTCAAGGAACTCATCCAGGATTCGCTTCTTCTCCGGTCGCGCCGCATTCTTGTAGCGAACCGCCGTTCGTAGAGCTAATTCTCGCCTTGCCGCAACAGTCATGTGTGTCCTCACTTCCCACCTCCGTTCTCATAGAGTTGGGTAACATTTCTAATGAGGCAACAACCCTCAGTTCGGTAACATTTTCAATGAGTCAATGCGCCGTACGATTTCGCGGTTGTGGATCAGGTGACGCGCGTTGCCCAGGCGCGCGGCGTGAGCAACGCCCAGGTTGCGCTGGCCTGGCTGATGCATCAGCCAGGCGTTGTTGCCCCGATCGTTGGAGCGACCCGACTGAACCATCTCGAGGATTCCGTAGGAGCTATTGAATTGAAGCTGGACGAGAGCGAACTGGAAGCTTTAGACGGCGAGTATAAGCCGCACCCCATTCTCGTCGGACGGCGCTAGATTTGTGGATTCCTTTGCTGGGTGGTATAAGCGGAACGTGATAATCGCCAGACAAATCTTCGTTATCGGTCTCGCCGTTTTATTGCTTGTTTTGACCCTTCCTGGCCTGGCCGCCGCGCACGGTGTGTCGGAACGGGACGCGGAATTCGTTCAGTCCAACGAAGGCGCGGCCGTCGGTCCGTTCATGTACCTCGGGGCCAAGCACATGGTTACCGGGTATGATCATCTCCTGTTCCTGGTCGGCGTCATTTTCTTTCTGTACAGGGTGAAGGACATCGCGCTTTACGTGAGCCTCTTCACGATTGGTCACAGCGTGACGTTGCTGGCGGGAGTTCTCGGGGGCTTTGAGGCAAACGCTTACGTGATCGACGCGATCATCGGGCTGAGCGTTGTCTACAAAGGTTTCGAAAACGTGGATGGTTTCAAGCGGTTCCTTGGATTTCAGATCGACACGCGTGCGGCCGTTCTGGTGTTCGGGCTCTTCCACGGTTTGGGCCTTGCGACGAAGCTTCAGGAGTTCACGCTGTCGGAGTCGGGCCTGGTCGCAAACATCCTGAGTTTCAATATCGGAGTGGAAATCGGGCAGATGCTCGCCCTGACAGGGGTTCTGATCGCCTTGAGCTACTGGCGAACACGTCAGGGGTATCTGGCCCACGCTTTCCTGACCAACTCCGTCCTGATGGCAGGTGGTTTCGTCCTTATGGGCTACCAGATCGTCGGCTACTTCGTCGGGGCGTGAGCCGCGCTCTTTCTTATCGCCCGAAATCTTTTCCCAACAGTTTAGCTGGCAGGCGGCGGCGGAGCTGGAGCGCCGGATTTGCGGCCCATGATAGCCAGAAGCAGAATCCCTCCCACCATCGCGAACAGCGAAAAGATGATCAGGTTTACAAAGAACGTTGCCAGGATGGTCACCAGCGACAGCTCCGGAGACATCAGGCGGAGAAGCAATTCGCGGAACGGGCCTTCGATTTCGATGAGCATTTCTTCCACGGCCTCCATCTGATTCCGCATGGCTTCGGCGCTCAATAACCGAATCGGGATAGAGATCGCGGTCGCCACAACGGCGCCAAACGCCCCGCTGAGAACTCCGACAAAGGCGCCGTCCCCGTAAGTCACCGCGTTCGGTCCCTGAGGATGCTTCCCTCTGAGCAGCCACGCCCCGAGCGCACCGCCACCCACGACCCAGATGCAGCAGCCCAAACTCACAACTGGAACGGAGGAAAGTGCTCCAAGTATGGCGCCGCTAAGGAAGGCGGGTTGGATGAAGTCGCCAACCGGCATGGGTTGGGACGGGTCCTGTGGCTCGATGGCCGTACCACATTGCATGCAGTACTGGGCTTCTTCGGGTACGGTCGCCCCGCACTGCTTACACGTGGTCAAGGATGTCCTTTGCGTTGTGGATGGCGGATAGATTCCCGGCGCCTCTCAACCTGGCTCGGAGGTCTCGAACGCCCTCGGAAACGAAACCCGCCGCGGCGAGACCCAGCGAGAGGCCGGAGACAGCGCGTGTGAATTCCAGGTCGATCCACAGATAGGCCACGCCCAGTTCGAGTGCCAGGAGAGCTACCGACGTCCTGAGGAACCACGTTGCCGGTGGAAGGCGAAGCGCCAGCCCAATCAGAAATCCCGCATAGATGGCAGTACAGCGAATACAGGTAGCCAGCGGCTCTGGGCCTAGAAACCAGCTGCGGCCCGGTATCTGGTGGCAGATTAGTGCAAAGAAGGCGTAGATTTCTCGGCTCTCGACGAGCGGAGCGACCAGAATTGCCGACAACCAGAGCGCTGCGAGCCCCAGCAACAGCCCGACGGGCCCGTCTTCGGAGGGTGGGGACATGCCTCTCCCGAGGCCGGAGTGGCCCGCCGAACGAACAGTTTGCTTGGGATTGTTTCTCACGTCGAAGGTCTCCGAGCGTCCCTTACTCTTAACGGTACGTTGTTTTTACCAAATCGGGAAGGCAGTTGTCTCCAGAGAGATACGGAAAATCGGGATGTGACCAAACCACTGAATTGCTTGACTGTTAGGTCGCTAATGCTATGATAATTGAACCAAAAAAAACGTGAAGTATTATTCGTCATTCAGAGGTGGATTATGAGTCGTAGGTTAGTCGTAGGCGCCATCGCGGTTCTTCTCCTTGCCGGCCAGGCACCAGTTTGGGCGCAACGAGACAGTGACAGCGCTCGGCTGGAGCGTGCGAATCGCGCGTTGGCCAGGTGGTTGGATCAGGATGTGGCTTTTATTATCACGTCTAACGAAGAGGACGCGTTTGAAGCGCTGACCACGGACGATGAACGGGCAAGTTTCATCGAGAGTTTCTGGTTGAGACGCGATCCGACACCGGATTCGATCGAGAACGAATACCGGGAGGAGCACTACCGGAGAATCGCCCACTCGAACGAGCGGTTTTCTTCCGGCAAACCGGGATGGATGACCGACCGGGGCCGAATCTATATCATTCATGGTGAGCCGACGAGCAAGGAGGGGCAGATTTCCGGGGGCCGCTACCAGAGGACCATAGAAGAGGGTGGTGGCTCGACCACCGTGTACCCGTTCGAGAAGTGGTACTACCGGTACCTTCCAGGGCTCGGCAACAACATCGAATTTGAGTTCGTCGACCCGACCCTGACCGGTGAGTTCCGGCTGGCGATGAATCCCTACGAGAAAGAAGCGCTTTCCAACGTTCCGAACTCGGGCCTGACGCTTCGAGAGCAAATGCTTGCTGGCAGCGAGGACCCAGACGACATTAACGCACTGAACCAATCGATCTTTGACCGCCGGACGGGTGCCTACCAGGGCACGCGCATAGGCGGTGACAACCAGTTCGATCGGCTTGACCTCTTCACTCGAGCTTTCCTGCCCCCGGAGATCGAGTTCACCGATCTGGAAGCTATAGTTACGACCAACCTCTCCTACAATCTTCTTCCGTTTGACTTGAGGACGGACTTTGTCCGTGTGACTGACGAAACGGTTCTGGCTCCGGTCACCGTTCTTGTCAGAAACAGGGATATTGCTTTTCAGGAGACGCAGGGAATCCATGAAGCGACACTCAACGTTTTCGGCCAGGTGACCGGCATCAATGGGCGGATCGTACAGACTTTCGAAGATACGATCAATCAGGCCATACCCGATGCCTTGTTCAGCGATTCTCTGGACAGAAGCTCTATTTACCAGAAAGTACTTCCGTTGAGCCCCGGCCTGTACAAGATCGATCTGGTCATCAAGGACGTTCAGAGCGAAAACGTGGGAACTATCAATCAGCGACTGGCTGTCCCGCGCTTTTCCAGCGAACAGCTGGCAACGAGTTCCCTGATCCTGGCAGATTTGATCGAACCCTTGCCGCCACGGCAGGTAGGTTCGGCACCATTCGTATTGGGAAGCCTGCGGGTGCGCCCGAGCGTGAAGCAGGAGTTCTATCGGGACAAGGAGCTCTTTTACTGGATCCAGGTCTATAACCTGCAACTGGACGAGAACGAGCTCAAGCCGTCTGCCACGATTGAGACACTGATCACCCGAGACGGCAGGGAAGTTCAGAAGATCGTTGAGACGACCGATGAATTGTCGGGGGCTGCACAGCAGATGACCTTGCAGAAAATGATTGCGCTGAGCGAATTTGAGCCTGGCGAGTACTCGATCCAGGTGCGCATTACCGACAACCTGTCTGGCGAGGTCATCAGTCAGTCCAGTGATTTCGAGGTTCAAGAGCCTCTCCTCGCAAGCCGTTAAGTTGATGTGGTCCCACCGTACGGGTGGGACCAGACTCCCGAAGGAAGCCTCATGCGTAAGACGTCCTGGCCCTGGCCCAGAATTCTGGTGATCTTACTGGTCTGCGGGACTCTGTCGGTCAGGACCGCGAACGCTCAGACCCTGGCGAAGATTCAGGGGCGCGTCCAGGATAGTTCGGGAATGCCGCTGATTGGGGCGCTCGTGGCTGTTCAATCGTCGGTTGATTCCTCAGTCCGCCAGTTTGTCTTTACGAACCATCTCGGAGTTTTCTCCGTGCCGGACCTGGTTGCGGGCCGCTATCTTGTCCGGGTTACCAAGTCCAACTTCCTGCCGACCGTCGCCTCCGATATAGATCTCGATATCGGCGCCGACGTCGCCCTCACGCTCAGTCTTCAGACAGCAATGGATATCGTTCGCCGCGGGATACGGCGCGGAAGCCTGGAAGACATGAAGTGGGTGCTCAGGAGTTCGCCGTCCACCCGCCCCGTTCTCCGTCTCGCAGAAAACGAGGGGACCGACCAGGAAGATGCCGTGGCTGACGTGCTCGGCGGTATGAGGACGTCAGGATACGTCCAGGTTTATTCGACATCCATGGAAACTTCTGACGGGGCCAGAGACTCCGTCGGCTCTCAGTTTTCGTTTAGCGTCCCGCTGGCCCTCGATTCCCGGGTGACTTTCGCGGGGCAGTATACGGAAGCCGCAGATCAGCCGCGCGGTTTCGGTGCCACGTATGAGTTTTCGCCCGTAGGTCGCCAGAGATCGTCACTGGCGGTGAACGTGCGCCAGGGGGCGTTGCTCAACGGGGGGGGCAATTCTGAAGCGCGTGAGATCCAGGTGCAGTATGACGAGCAACTGCAATGGTCCGATGACCTGCTTTTCAACTACGGCACCTCGATTGGCCGGGCCGACGGAATCGAGGGAGATCACTATATCCGGCCAGAGTTTGGCGTGACGTGGGGACTTGCGACCCGAACGACGCTTCACGGCTCCTTCTCACGGCAGGCGCCAGAAGATACGACAGATCCCATTCGCGGGCGCGAGTATTTTGAGCGGGCCGTGTATATCCCGCCGGAACTGGAGCGTTACGCCCACGCCGAATTTGGAGTCAGCCAGATCTTATCGGAAGGCCTTCAGGTTTCTGCTGTGCTCTTCCGGGACCGACTCGGAACGCAGGCTTTTCTGGTGGATTCCGATGATGGCCGGCGGGCCATCATGTTCTTTGATCGCTCGAACGCGGCGGCCTCCGGACTGCGGGTCTATCTGGATGGCGTGTTCAGAGATTTCGAAGCCGGAGTGGGATACACCTATGCCAGCGGGGCCGGGTTCGACCCCAATGTTATTTCGCCCGACGAACTGCGCGAACAGGCCAATCAGAGGAACTTTCATGTTGTGACCGCCCGGGTCAAGACGGATATCGAGCTGACGCAGACCGCTGTGACTGCAGTTTATCGGTGGACGTCGGGATTTTCCCTGGCGCCGATCGACCCTTACCAACGGTTCGCTGAGTACAATGACCCCACCCTGAGTGTCACGATTGCGCAAGATTTACCCAACCTGAGTATCTTTCCTGCCAAAGTCCAAGCGATTGTGGACGCCCGGAACCTGTTCGAGCCCTCGTTCGGCTCGCGGCGGACCATGCACGCGGGACATCCGCGATTGCTTAAGGGCGGTATTCACTTCAAGTTCTGACCTAAATACGGTTTTTTGTATCCTGAATCCTAAAAACAGTATTATTTGGGATTTTTGGTGCTAAGTGATTGCAAACGTATATACTTCTTTGGTGAGCGAATTGCTCGACATTAGTGCACGGACCCGTGTGTCCAGTCGAACAACATGACGCGAATCCTTTCATTCCGGCTGATCGCCACCGTCATATTGAGCCTGGGGATGATCATCCTCGGCGGGCTCAACGTTCAGCAGAAACGCAGCTGGGTAGCACCTGACGACGGAATCTCTTGGATCGAGACGCGTCCTGGCGAGGTGGAGGCGACGCTCGTGCTGGGGGATGGTCCCGGCGGCCGGGGAGGGATAGAACCCGGCGATGTTCTGGTCGCGATCGACGAGGTCGAGATCGAGAACGATCGCCATGTCACGCAGGTCCTTTACGATCTCGGAGAGTGGGCGCGCGCGACGTACCATCTGGAACGGAACGGGGCGCCCTTTGAAGCGACCATAGTGGTTTCGCCTCGACCGGAGCGCTTTCAGAGTCAGTTTACATACCTGGAAATCATCGGCGTTCTGTATCTGTTGGTCGGGCTTTTCGTCGTGACCAAGCGATGGCGTGCCCCGCACGCAACGCACTTCTACTTTGTGTGCCTGGTTTCGTTTATCTTCTTCGTCTTCCACAACACGGGGAAGTTCAACGACTTCGACTGGACGATTTACTGGTCGGACCTGGCGGCGGGAGTGTTTCTGCCGCCTCTATTCATGCATTTCTGCCTCGAGTTCCCGACCAGGAATCGGTTGGCTGAGCAGTTCCGGTTCATCTTGCCGATGATTTACGTGCCCGCTGGTCTGCTCATGGCTGCATGGCTCCTGTTCGTAAGCGGGATCTTAGGGCTCTCCCCCTCGCTAGTGGTTCTCCGCGATTTACTTGACAGCCTGAAGGACTTTCATTTCGGACTGTTCTTCGTCCTGAGCGCCGGCATATTGATGTACACCTATCGGACGGTCCACGAGCCTGAACTCCGTCAGCAACTGAAGTGGGTCACGCGTGGAACGGTGCTGGCGGCCGTTCCTTACTTCCTATTCCAATCCTTGCCGCGCGTGCTCGGTTTCGTGCCTTCTGAATTCGCCGATGTGGCCTTGTTGTCCCTCATCTTCATCCCGTTATCGTTTGGGTGGGCGATACACCGTTATCGGTTGATGGACGTGGACATCCTCTTCCGGCGCGGTGCCGCATACACGCTTGCCACGGCACTGGTCGTCGGGCTCTATGTGACAGTTGTCGTCGTTGTGGGTGCTCTGTTCGGAGGGGGTCTGCCTCAGCTCGGAATAATCGGGAGTATTGTAGCCACGATCGTTGCCGCTTTTCTCTTTGCGCCGACAAAGGACCACATCCAGGTCTGGCTGGACAAGTTCTTCTACAAGGAACGCTACAACCTGAGAGTGACCGTTACCGATTTCGGCCGCAAGCTGGGCTCAGAAGTGGACCTCGCCAAGGTGCTGGACCGGATCGTCGAGCGTCTTTCCGGCTCGCTACTGGTCGACAAGATGGCGGTCCTTCTGGAGGACCCGGACAATCCTTCCCGGTTCGTTTTGGCCCGTGCGCACGGGCTCGATATTCCGGAAGGGACCGTCTACCCGACCCTGACGAAGGACATCGACCAGCCCTATGTGTTTTCAGGCGAAGAGGAGTCGGATCTAAGTTACTTCATTCCGTGCCGGGTCAAGGGACGGGTGATTGCTTTCCTGGGTATGGGCCGGACGCACGACGGAGAGTATCTAACCAGCGAAGACATCGACCTTCTGGAAGGCATTTCAGATTACATCGGTATCGCAGTCGAAAATGCCACGCTGTATCAGTCGCTGGAAGACAAGGCGACCGAATACGAAACGCTCAAAGATTTCAATGAGAACATCATCGAGTCGATCAGTGTGGGCGTGATGGTTGAGGTGGGTGGCCGCATCATTGGCTGGAACCGAGCGCTGGAGGGACTGACCGGCAGAGAGCGCAAGGGGGTCATCGGCAAGGAAGCTTCAACCGTGATTCCGGAACAATCACTAGAACGACTTCGCGAAGAGCGGAACCTCTATAAGCACCGCTGGGGTGATCTCGTCGTCAACTTTTCGGCGACGCCGCTACTGGACAAAGAAGGCCGAACAACCGGCCGGCTGATAATCGTCGATGACATCACCGAAAGAGTGCGTCTCGAAGACCAGTTGGTTCAGAACGACAAGCTGACTTCTATGGGTCTGTTGGCCGCAGGGGTTGCACACGAAGTCAACACACCGCTCGCGGTGATTTCCAGCTATTCGCAACTGCTCCGGAAGCAACTCAGCTCCGGAGACGAAAGAAACAAGCTCATGGACAAGATTATCAAGCAGACGTTCAGAGCTTCCGAGATCGTAAACAACCTCCTGAGCTTTTCCAGGACGAACGCGACCGAATTCGTGGAATTGGATGTCCATCAGGTTGTTGCCGAGACAGTTTCAATGTTGGAACATCAGTTAAGAAATGCCGGCATCGAGGTCGAGCGTGAATTCTCTGCCGAAGTGCCCCTTGCCTTTGGTAATGCCGGCAAGATGCAGCAGGTTTTCCTGAATCTGTTCCTGAATTCAAAAGACGCGATGGCTGATGGTGGCACTCTTCGTATCCGAACGGACACGGCGGATGCCAAGTTGCGCATCTGGATCGAAGACACCGGATCCGGCATCACTGGCGAAAACATCAAGAAGATCTACGACCCCTTCTTTACAACGAAGGCTGCCGGCAAGGGAACCGGACTCGGCCTCTCCGTTTCCTACGGCATTGTTCAGGAGCACGGTGGAAATATTTTTGTCGAGAGCGAACCCGGCAAGGGAACCACCTTCCGGTTAGAGCTGCCACTTGCCCGAAAGCCCGTGAATGTCTAAGACAGGCGCCAAACCCCGCATCCTGGTGGTGGACGACGAGGAGGAGATCCGTGACAGCCTCGAACTCCTGATGAGTTCCGAGGGATTGGTTGTCGATGCGGTTGCCGACGCCGAAACCTGCCTAAAACAAATCGAGACGGAATCCTACGATCTGGTTCTGCTGGACCTTATGCTGCCGGGCCGTTCAGGCCTGGATGTGCAAAAGGAACTCAAGAACATTGATCCCACTCTTCCGGTCATCATCATCACTGCAATGGCTGTCGTGGAAACTGCTGTCGAGGCGATCCGTTCGGGAGCCTACGATTACGTGACCAAGCCCTGGGACAATGAGAAGTTGATGGTGAGTGTTAACAATGCCATCAAGCAGCGAAAGCTCCATAGCGAGAACCTGCAACTCAGGCGTGCTCTTAAGGAACGATTCGGTTACAGCAATATTGTTGGGAAGAGCGAGGGCATGCTCGAGCTTCTAGATCTCGTGACTCAGGTGGCGGGGAGCCGGAGCACCGTATTAATACAAGGGGAGAGTGGGACAGGAAAGGAGCTGGTTGCCAAGGCCATTCACCTCAGGAGTGCCCGTTCAGAAAAACCGTTTGTCCCGGTCAACAGCGGGAGCATGCCAGTGGATTTGCTTGAGAGTACTCTGTTCGGTCACCTGAAAGGAGCGTTCACGAGTGCTATCGCCGCAAAGAAAGGACTGTTTGAGATTGCTGATCAGGGAACGATCTTCCTGGATGAGATCGGTACGATCGGACCGGAGACACAGGCCAAATTGCTCCGGGTAATTCAGGAAAGAGAATTCATGCGACTGGGTGGAACTGAAACCATCAAAGTGGATGTTCGAATCATTGCGGCGACCAACACCGATCTCCAGTCGCTGGTCGATGCTGGAGAGTTCAGGGAAGACCTTTTCTATCGGTTGAACGTCATTGCACTCGACGTTCCACCCTTGAGAGACCGCCGCGACGACATACCGTCGCTGATTGATTTTTTCATCAGGAAGTACTGCCAGGAGAATGACAAGCCAACCTATCGATTCAGCGCTGAAGCCCTGAAGGTGCTGATGGACTACTCATGGCCAGGGAACGTACGGGAACTCGAAAACGTTGTCGAACGAGCTGTCGTGTTGGCCTATGCCGATGTCATTGGCCAGGATCTGCTACCCCAGTCTGTCACCCGGCCACCATCGCGATTCTCCACCGTTGCTTCACTGGGGCTGGACGAGGACAGCTCGCTCTTCGATATCGTCGATGCTTTCGAGAAGAGAACCATTCTCGATCGGCTGGAGCGTACCGGTTGGAGTCAGACCAAGGCCGCTGCGACCTTCAATGTACCGCTGTCAACGCTGAACCAGAAGATCAAGCGGCACGGAATCAAGAGTAAGAAAAAAAGAGAAAAGTCGACAGTCTAAGCGTCCCTCCTCTGAACCGCCGATCCTGATATCCTGCTTCTATGTTTCCAGCAATCGATGAGATTCACAAGCGCGCCCGATCCCTTTCCAGGCGGATCGTCTATCCGAATCCCGCTGATGTCAGGGTCCTCGAGGCCGCGAGCACCATCGCGCAGCTGGAGATCGCCCATCCAATCCTCCTCGGGGACAGGGCGCGGATTGAAGGGGAGCTTCGAAGCCAGGGGATTCGGCGAGGGGATATCGAGGTCCTGGAGCCGGACCCAGCCGCTACAGGTAAGTATGTAGAAATCCTCCTGGAGGATTTGCGTGCTCAGGGCCTTCGGGCCCTGGAGTTGGAAGAAAAGCTTGGCGACCCGATCGAATATGCGGCCGCGATGGTTCGTGCCGGCGATGCGGACGGTTTCATAGCCGGTCCGGGATCGGGAAGGGAAGGCCAGGGGCTAGGCCGAACACTCGCGCTAAATGTGAGTGGGATGTCGTCGGCATGCCGTTGTTTTCTGGTCATACGACCGCCGGGAGGGCAGAGCGAGGCGCTTTTGTTTGCAGACGGGTTGAATATGGCGACGCCCGCTGGACATGAACTAGCCGAAATCGCGCTTGAAGCGTCCCGATGCGGACACAGGTTGTTCGGGTTCCATCCCCGAGTGGGCTTCATAGCGCCATCGGTGGTTGCGTCACTGGAACGGCCGAACAGATTCGAGAGTGCGGGCGATACCCTTGAGGGCCGAGTGGAGGAGGCTGTTGCCACGCTCAAGGCCCGGGATAGCCATCTGGCTGTGGATCGTCAGTTGCACGGTCGGGTTCTCGCTGATGGCCGGTCGAACACGTATGTGTTTGCCGATTCCCAACCAGGCAACCTTCAATATAATCTCGAGAAAGCATTCAAGGGGTCGCGGGTCATTGGGCCACTTCTTCAGGGCCTGGATACGCCAGCTAATGAGTTAGGCGCGGGATGCACCGTTGAAGACGTAATCGACGTCAGCGCTGTCACTGTCCTGGCTTAGCGCCGGAAAGATAATAGGCCCCCGGATATCCCGAGGGCCTGTTGTTTTTAAGTTTTTACAAGAAGCTATTCGCGTTCGGGGCGCCGTCGTATTTTCTTACGGCTCCGCTTTCGCGCAAGAGCCTGTTTGATTCTCTTCTTTTCGCCCGGTTTCAGGTAGAAGGAATGCTTCTTGACCTGTTTTATGATGTCCTCTTGCTGAACCTTTCGCTTGAAGCGGCGGAGAGCATTCTCAATCGATTCGCCCTCCTGTATTCTCACTTCAGCCACGCGCTACACACCCCCAATCTCTTCAAAGACATAGTCCACGATTATCGCGTTCGGGCGTAGGGAAAGTCAAATGCGCAGCTCGCCGAGACAGACTGGAATTGGAGCAATCCATGAGCTCGGGGCAAGGTGCTATACTTCGCCCCAGTCATGGCGACGAAGTGCCCTCTCTGCTCACAGCGAACCGCCAAGCGCCATTGTCCTGCAAAGGCGGTAAAGATCTGCCCGATCTGCTGCGGGACCAAGCGTGAGGTCGAAATCGACTGTCCGGGCGATTGCGTCCACCTCAAGAAGGGGCGTTCCTTCGAGTCGGACCGGCATCACCACCACCACGCTCACCATCACACGGCGAAGTTCAACCAGCAGTTTCTTTATCGGAATGCTGCGGCAGTCAACGGCGTTGCCCAGTCGATTCTGGAGGAGCGGGTCCGGGCCCCCGGCATGGTCGACAAGGATGTGAGCGAAGCGCTCGAAGCCCTTAAAGCCACGATGAAAACCCTCGCGACAGGGATTCACTATGAGACGCTTCCGGAAGGGAACACTGTGGCGACGGGCCTTTATCGGCGGATCAAGTCTATCCTGGAAGCCTTGATGCAGCCTCAGGGGCCCACCCATGACGCCCTGCGGGTTTCGGACGTTCCTGAATTGATCGATTTTCTGCTGGTGACCGCCGAGTCGCGCTCGAGCGGTCGCCCGAGAAGCCGACAATATCTCGATTGGCTGGCCTCGGTGGCGCCCGAACCGCCGAAGGAAGAACCACGCCAGATCATCGTTCCGTGACGCCTCTTTCCGGGATCTCCAACATCCTGGCTATCCGTTTCGCCCGGATTGGCGACGTTGTCCTTCTTCTTTCCGCTCTTGCGCGTTTGAAGGGTAGTTTTAACGGAGCCCGATTGACGCTGGCTACTGGAAGCCGCGCGGCCCCGGTTGCCGAACTCTGTCCTTACATAGACGAAGTGATCTCTGTAGACCGGCTTCGGATGCGAGATGGTCCTCCGCTCGAGGCCATTCGGGACATCTGGCGACTCATTGGTGACTTGAGGTCCCGCCAATTTGACCTCGTTGTGGACTTCCACAGTTTTCGGGAGACGAACCTGCTGACGAGGCTATCGGGGGCACGTTACCGGTTGGGCATGAAACGGGCAGACCGTGCATACTTTCCCTTCTGTTTCAATCTGACACCCGCTCTGGAAGACAAGAATCTCCATGTAGCGGACATGTTTCAGAAAGTCGTCGAACATGTCCCCGGCGTCGGTCCGGATTCGGTTGTTGAATCTCCCGTAATTGAGGTGAATCCTGACGTCCGCGTGCCGATCCAGAGCCAGAACGATGGCCGACCGGTCGTTGTCGTCTATGTGGGTGCGTCCGTTTCCCAACGCCGCTGGCCCGCCTCCAGATTTGCTGCTCTGGTTTCACGCGTCGTGGCCAAATGGGATGCTACGGTCCTTATTCTGTCGGGCTTTTCGGATGCAGAGCGCTCGATCGCCCGGCAGGTAGGTGCCGGGAGCGGAGCCCGGGCCGAGATTCTGATCGGTCTCGGTATTCAGGAGATGGCTGCGGTAATTGTCCAAGCCGACCTTCTCCTCAGTAACGATTCGGGTCCTATGCATATGGGTTCCGCGTTAGGCGTCCCGACTCTGGGGATTTTCAGTAGCAGTCTGCCTGAGCACTACAGGCCCCGGGGCAGCAAGGACCGATACATCAAGAAGGACTCAGTAGAGGATGTTCAGGTCGATGAAGTGCTGGAAATGATGGGTCAGATGGAGGTTATGGACTATCCAGGTCATCAACCTTGATTTTCAGGGACTTGAGAAACTTCATATCCTGAGCGTTAACCTGGAGTTGAATCTCACTTCGCATGACGCCCTCTTCTTCGTCTTCCGCGTCGCCTTCCTTTGCCTGCCGGTTGAATCCGATGGTGGCTTCCAGAACCAGATATACATCGTATCCGGAGTCCCGGACATTTTGGATCGCTTCGCTGATTCCCGTGGAATCGGATAGGGCGTCGTTGATCGCCTCGCCCAAATCCTTCATCAGCTTCTTGAGGTTGTCGTCGAGTGGTTAAGCTCAGATTTTCCGACCGTGTAGAATTAGGTCCCAGTGCCATCCGATATTCACATGGGTGACCGTCGCAGCGCCGCGATGGAGGTGATAGGGTAGGAAATCCACTCTTATGGCCGGTAGATTCAGAACCGCTTTCAAGGATGCATTTCGGGTAGCGCACACGCTGGCGCTTGAAGTAGTCGGCGGGTTCTTCCTCGCCCTGGCCATCATTGGGGGTACGAGCGTCGTTCAAGAGTACCAGCGTTGGGCAGCGGATTCTGACAGTGGTGTCTGGCGCGTTGGCCTAGCCGTCATCTTCACAGTTTCCATGCTGGGTTTTGGGCTTCATAACTTTTGGAAGGCCAGGAAGATTCAGAAATGAAGCCCGATGCCTACAAGAACCTGACCGACCCTGAGCTCGTCCGGCGGTGTCTGGAGGGCGAGTCGATGGCGTGGGAAACGCTCATTACCCGATATCGTCGTCTGATATTTTCTATTCCAAACAAGTTCGGTTTTCCTCCTTCAGATTGTAACGACGTTTTTCAAACGGTTTGTGTCAAGCTGATCGAGCATCTTCAGGATCTGAAGGATGAATCGAAGGTCAGCTCCTGGCTGATTACAACGACGACCCGTCACTGCATTCACATCCGGTCGATGAAGCACCGGGATCTGTCCGACGAAGAAGGTATGGAGGAAACCCCCGACCCCACTGAGACGAGTGAGGAGACGAGGATACGTTCAGACAGGGAGCAGAAAGCCCGAGAGGCGATAGGTGAGATGGCGGAACGCTGCCGGAAGTTGCTGGAACTTCTCTATCTGGACCAGACAGAACCTGGCTATGCTGAAATCAGCGAGAAGCTCAAGATGCCCGTCGCAAGTATCGGCCCGACACGAGCCCGCTGTCTGGAGAAACGGTGATTATACACTTGACGAACCAGTATCAGCCATGCTAAACTTCTTTTCATGGTTGGAAAGACGCATGGTTACAGTCATTTAGTTCGGCTCTCTACTATTTCGTCGACCTTCTGCATCACCCTCTTGCCGAAGATTTTTTCCATGAGCGCGTGGTCATCCAGTTCGAGCATCTTTGGCGGTCGTTTTCGCGGCGATGGTTTCCGCTTCTTCTTTTGAGGTTTTCCAATGACTGACATCAACCTATTCTCCCTAGTGGACAAATTCAGCTCCGACGAACAGTGCCTTCGCGCTCTTGAGGGTTTGCGGTGGCCGAGAGGAGTTGCATGTGTGCGCTGCGGCGATATGAACGTGTTCGAGCTTCCTGTGAAGCATAAGTTCAAGTGCCGATCCTGCAAGCATCAGTTCACGGTGACTTCGGGAACGATCATGCACGACTCCCACCTGCCGATCCGTAAATGGTTTTTCGCAATCTACCTCATGTGCGAATCGAAGAAAGGCATGTCGGCGAACCAGCTTAGTCGGACGCTGGGCGTGGCCTACCGCACGGCATGGTATCTCTGTCACCGCATCAGGGAAGCAATGGGGAACGACAGCTTTGACGGCCCCACACTGTTCGGGATCGTGGAAGTGGACGAAACCCTTGTGGGCGGCAAGGCGAAGGGTGTAGGCCGTGGTTCCCGCAAAAACAAAACTTGGGTTGCTGGCGCGATCCAGCGCGGGGGCAAGGTTCGGCTTGAGCGCATTCCTGACGTGCGGCGTCACACTCTGCACGACTTCATCAGCCGCACGGTAAAGGACGAGGCCGAAGCGATCTACACCGACGAACTGAAGTCTTACTTGGGGATCGCGGATCACGACACGCGCCATGAGACGGTCAACCACTCCGCAGAGGAGTGGGTTGTCGGCGCCGTTCATACCAACGGGATCGAGGGCGTATGGTCGCTTTTCAAGCGATCCATCGTCGGATCGTTTCACAAGATCAGTGCGAAGCATCTTGACCGTTACCTCGAAGAACTGGAGTGGAGGTTCAACAACCGCGACAACCGCCACATTTTCAGGGACACCCTCAAGCGCATCGTCAACACCGACAGCCTCACCTACAAAGAATTGGTCGCGTAACATTGGGGCATCCATCACTTGGTTCGTTCCGGGAACACAATGACAGCGATATCTACGTTAGGGACATTTCCATCCGCGAAACTCCGATCAAACCGTGCTACTTTCTCGTCTATTAAGTTGTATCCGTTGAACGCATCTTTGACGCTACCGCCAACTTCATCATCAGAGAAGATCACAATTCTGGCATCGCTGCTCGGGTTGCTAAATGGGAGAAGAATGTGCTTGACTTCGTAATTTTCATTGGCCATCGAGCCAACCTGTAATTGTGATGCGAGAAGCCCCCGTATTATCTTTGCAAGCTCAACGTCATCAATGTTGACGTGCTGAACCGCCACAGATAGGTTACGGGACTCAAACGTCCTTCCGCTTACCCACAGAATAGCCTTTCCGTATCTCTCCCTCAGGGCCTCATATGCGCCACGAAGACCGGATAGCTCCTTCTCCCTGTCTTCGGATAGCTGCTTATTTTCGTCGGCCAGTTGCTTGTATCCGTCGCATTGATCCTCAAGAAGCCTTGCTCTTTCTTCTACGGTCGCAAGAAGAGTATTCAACCCATCCAGTTCTTTCTTCTTCCGATCCTCAGTGTCTTTCTTATAGCTATCATATTCGGAAGAGACGGTGCTTAGACGTTTTTCAAGTTCATCCTTCTGCTTTTTGAATTCGCTGTACTCCCTAGATTCCGGAACTTCCTTTACCATGACATCCTCTGGGCGATCCAGCTTCCATCCCCTGTACTGCCTCCACAGCGAAAACGAAAAAATCACTAGCCCAGTCACTACCCCTGCGCCTATCGTAACTACAGTGCCCCAAAACAGTGAAAGCTCTCGAAGCCAAGATATCAGTGCAGCCATGACGCTGCCCCCAACAGCAGACCTGGCGTAATCGGCCAAGCTGATACTCCATTCCGTTTCTCGCAGAAACCGACGAATCCCTTGCATGATCTAAAATCATGCCGCACCTTATGAGGGTTCGTCAAGTGTATAATCACCGGAGAAACTCCGTACGATGCTTCGTCGAAAGGGCATCCAGTAGATGGTATTGGTCCGGCGCGAAGCGCGGAGGCTCTGGACTTTCTGTGTATTTCCACAGATGCGGATGACTCTACTGTTATGAAGACGTAGGGACACGTCCGATGGGTCTTCAGACATAATTGGGGACCTAAAAACCAGGATACGGAGATCACGATGCGCCATCTAACAGTTGAAACCCTCATCGATCAAATTGAAAACAAAGCAGATGACACCAGTCTTGAAGCGGTGAATCAGCACTTGAGTACGTGCGAGAAGTGCCAGAGTAAGGCAGATGAATTCAGTGAATTGCTGAGTTTTCTGAATAACGATTCAGCCAACGAGCCCCCGGCAGAACTCCTAGAGTGGGGTATTCAACTGTTCCAGCCTGTCCTCAGTCCCGCTGAGGGCAAGGTCAGCAAGGTGCTCCGTGTTGCCAAGCTCGTCTTTGACAGCTTCGAACAGCCGGCACCGGTAGGTATCCGCCACGTTGGCAGTGTGCCGAGGCAGCTTCTTTTCCGGGCTGGCGAAGTGGACGTCGATGTCCGGATCGAAGCGGGAGACGAACGCGTATCTCTGGCCGGCCAGGTACTGTCAGAATCGGAGAGTTTCTTTGAAAACACACCCGTAAGGTTGGAGTCCCATGGAGTGACCCGCTACCGGACTCAGACGAACCCTGTGGGCGAGTTTTCGTTCGACGAAGTTCCTCAGGACACTTATCATCTGTCCATGGACCTGCCGGATGGGCAGGTGACACTCTTCTGCGTGCATCGCCGGGATCCGATCCTGGGCTAAGTTTCCTACACCTTTTCAGGAGGGGAATTCGGAGTCACGTAGAAATAACGCGTAAAGGAAGAACGCGTAGTTAGAAAGCAGGAAGCGACTTACCGTGAAACCCTCCTCGGTTCAGGAATTCCTGGATGCATTGGTCCAGGTTCGTGATGTGGTGGGGCAGCGTGCGTTTGTCGCCGACAGTGAATTCCCTCTCTCCCAAGAACTAATCGAAGAGCTCTCTGCGCGGATTCGGGAATGGCTTCCCAAGGACCGCCAACTCGCGGAAGCTCTCGCTGAAACGAATCTACTGCTCGCGTCCGAACTGGGCACGCCTTTGGCTGCCGGTTTCGCGCATCAATGTCAGGCCCACGTGTTCATGAACATGCGGAAAGCGGCCCAGGCGCAACCCTTCTACGAGAAAGCCAGAACCTTATTCACTGAAGCCGGTGCAGGCCGGGAGCTGGGACGAACCCTTGTTTCTCAGTCAGAGAACTTGATGTCGCTGGGTGAATTTGATCGAGCCCGCGGTCTTGCCGAGGAAGCCAGGGATCAGCTCGAGGCCGTCGAGGACGAGGAGTATCTGCCCAGAGTTCACGTTGCCCTTGGCAACTTGTCCTATCGACTCGGTCGATTCAAGGATTCCTTAGAGGAATACGCTCTCGCGCATGAAGCAGCGGAGGTGAACGAGCAGTACATCGTGGTTGTGGCGGTCGAAATGAACCGGGCCGAAGCGCTGACCGAATTGAATCGATTCGACGAAGCGATCCAAAGCTACGAGACCGCTCGCGAGTACTGCGTCCGGCACGAGATTGGCCTTTGGTTCGACATTCTGGACAAGAACATCGCAAACCTCTATTTCAAACGTGGAAGTTATTCCGAGGCCCTTCGCAGTCTTGAAAAGGTTCGTCCGCGTTACCGTGATCAGGAAGACGACCGCCGTCTGGCCCTGTGCGATCTCCAGCGTGCCGCAATATACCTCCAGCTGAATCTCTCACAAGAGGCCGCAGATTTGGCCGAGACCGCCCAGGCGTTTTTCGAACAGAACTCCAGTCCCGCCGAAGCAGCCGAATGTCTCGCGCTGGTTGGCATAGCACAATCCGAGCGCGGAGAGACTCGAGCGGCGGAGGAGAGTTTCCGCCGCGCAGTCGAAATGTTTCAAGATCTCGGTAAAGCGGTCGAGGCTGCAGGCGTGGATCTGCAACTGGCCAAGATTCTGCAGCGAAAGGGAGACTTTCCCGCGGCCCAGACGCTGGCGTCATCGTCTGCGGAGGCCTTTGAGGCAGAGGAGTTGATGGTCCGTGGTGCCTATGCTCGGATAACGCTGGCAGACAGCCTGCGCGAGCAGGGGCGTGGGAACGAGGCGATCGATGAGGCGAATCATGCGCTCGACAATCTATCGGGCTACCACGCCAGGTGGGTCTCCTATCAATGCTATGACCTTCTCGGAACTCTCCATACGGCCAAAGGAGACGCCCTCGAGGCCGAGCGCCTCTACAGAAAAGCGATCGAAGAGATGGAGTCCTTGCGTGGGAACATCCAACTCGACGAGTTCCGCATGTCCTTTGGTAAGGACAAGTATCAGGTTTACGAAAATCTGGTCGGGCTGAAAATCCAGGCGGGTCGGCCCGAAGAAGCCTTCGAGTTTGTGGAACGGTCGAAGTCCCGGACTTTGATCGATCTCCTTGAGCGGAACACCGATACGCTCTGGCAGTCGGACGAATCGAACCCGAAACAATTGGCGATCAAAAAGCTCCGTCAGGATTTGAACGGACTTTACAGCCGGCTGTCCCAGGTCGGCACGACCGTGAGTGCTCTGGCCGCAGACAAGGCGATTCAAAAAGAGATCTCCGAACGTGAGCAGGAAATGATCTCTCTTCTCCGAGAAGCCGGTTCGGAGAGGGAGGGATGGGAGAGTCTCGAGACGATGTCCATGCCTTCGGTCGAAGAGGTCCAGGGAATTCTGTCGGAAAACGAAGTGCTCATCGAGTACTACACGGTTCACGATCGGTTCTGTGCGTTTGTGATCGGTCGCGACGGATTCCATTTCGTGAACGACCTTGCCGAACCCGGTGCCGTGCGCGCGTGCCTGAAGGGCTTGAACTTCCAGCTTTCAAAGTTTCATCTGAGCGACGACTACATCAAAGATCACGGTCAACTTCTGCTTCGTGCCGTCCGACATCATCTGCAGGACTTGTACCAGATGCTTCTGGTACCGCTGGAGGAATGGCTCTCCGGGCAGTCCCTGGTCATCATCCCCCATCAGGTATTGCACTATGTTCCTTTCCAGGCACTTTACGACGGGGCTAGGTACGTTGTGGACAGCCACGACCTGGTCTACAGCGCGAGCACCTCTGTGTTGAAGATTTGCCGTGCGAAGACAGTGGGGAAGGCAGGAGCGGATCTGGTTCTGGCCGCCCCCGATGCGGCCACGCCAGCCATTAGAGATGAAGCCGAGGTCCTACGCGAACTATTGCCGAATGCGCGTGTGTTTGTCGGGGAGGAGGCCAGCGTGGAGCGACTCAGGGAGTTCGGCGGGGATGCGGGCAAGCTCCACATCGCTGCACACGGTGTGTTCCGCGCCGACAACCCAATGTTCTCATCGTTGAAGCTGGGAGATGACTGGCTCAATCTGGTAGACATCTTCAACCTGAAACTTGGAGCCGAACTGACAACATTGAGTGCCTGCGAAACAGGCATGAGTGCCCTCTACGAAGGCGATGAACTGTTGGGCCTGACCCGGGGTTTTCTTTATGCGGGAACGCCTTCGTTGGTCGTCAGCCTCTGGCGGGTGAACGATCGATCGACGACTCTTCTGATGAAACGCTTCTACGAAGGTCTGCTGGAGGGTTTGTCCAAACCGGAGGCGTTACGCCAGGCAGCGATAGACGTAAAATCCGAGTTTCCCCACCCATATTATTGGGCTCCCTTCATCCTCATGGGTAAGTCTTAAGCCGGTCGAGCAGCCGATCCATCCGCGGGCACGGCGTCGCTTCGAACTCCTTGTTCCCGCGGCGCCTCAACTGCTCTCTGCCACAGAATGACCTTGCAAAGCCCACTAGCTGTATGTGCTAGCATTTCCGACGATCGGACGGTTAAACATGAGGTGATGAAAGTTTGAGTTCCAACGTTCTCGAAGTTCGAAACCTGAAGACGCACTTCTTTACAGATCATGGTGTGGTCAAGGCGGTCGATGAGGTGTCGTTCTCCATCGGCTGCGGTAAGACGCTTGGGCTGGTGGGTGAGAGTGGCTCCGGCAAGAGCGTCACTGCGTTGTCGATCGCCCGACTCATCGACCGACCGGGGCGGGTTGTGGGCGGAGAGATTCTGCTCGACGGTCAGGATGTCCTCAAGCTGGATCCCACGGAGATGAGAAAGTGGCGTGGCGCCAAGGTTGCAATGATCTTTCAGGAGCCTATGACAGCGCTGAATCCAGTTCTCAAGATTGGATATCAGATAGCGGAATCGGTTTTAGCGCATGAGGATGTGTCGCGCTCCGAAGCCTGGAACCGGGCAGTCGAGTCAATGCGAGCTGTCGCTATTCCGGACCCGGACCGCCGCGCCCAGGACTATCCCCATCAGCTTTCGGGAGGGATGCGGCAGAGGGTCATGATCGCGATGGCTCTGGTCTGCAGACCCACACTGTTGATTGCGGATGAGCCCACCACTGCGCTGGACGTTACGATCCAGGCGCAGATCCTGGAGCTACTCGGTCAGCTACGGGATGAATACGACCTTTCGTTGATGCTCATCTCCCATGACCTCGGAGTTGTTGCCGAAGTGGCGGAAACAGTAGCCGTTATGTATGCAGGCAAGATCGTAGAAACGGGGTCAGCGAAGGCGGTGTTCGATCATCCAAGGCATCCCTACACCCAGGGACTCCTCCATTCCATACCGAAACTGGGGTCAAGCCTCCATCGGAAGGAGCAACTGGACGTGATCGAAGGAGTTGTGCCCAACTTGCTCGATCTTCCTCCTGGCTGTGCCTTTGCGCCGCGCTGCCACAAGCAGACCAGCGAGTGCAGCGAATCCGCGATTGGATTTGATTGGATCAGTGGTGACCACCAGGCGCGGTGTATTCATGTCTGAAACCCTCCTTGAAGTCCGGAACCTGCGTAAGTACTTCCCGATCAAGGGGGGTGTGCTGTCGCGCGTCACTGACTACGTTAAAGCTGTCGATGACGTGAGCTTTTCGATAGGCCGCGGCGAAACGTTCGGATTGGTCGGAGAGTCTGGGTGTGGCAAGACAACGACGGGTCGGGCAGTCCTTCGTCTGATCGAGCCCGATGAAGGAGAGATTACATTTGACGGGACAGACCTGCGCGCGCTGGGTTCGAGAGAACTCCGTCGTCACCGTCGGGATATGCAGATCATTTTCCAAGATCCGTATGCATCGCTGAACCCCAGGATGCCAGTGGGTTCCATAATCGGAGAACCATTCGCAATCCACGGCACCGCGACTCCGAAAGAGAGGGAAGAGAGGGTCGTTGAATTACTGGAGACCGTTGGCCTGGACCCGGGCGTGGGTAGCCGATACCCGCACGAATTCAGCGGCGGGCAGCGCCAGAGGATCGGAATCGCGCGAGCGTTGGCCATGAAGCCGAAGCTGATCGTGGCCGATGAGCCCGTTTCTGCACTTGACGTCTCGATTCAGGCACAGATCATCAACTTACTCGCTGACCTCCAGAAGCGATTCCGCCTGACGTACCTGTTTATTTCGCACGGTATTCCTGTCATTGAACACATCTCCAACCGTATCGGCGTCATGTATCTGGGGAAGCTCGTCGAAGTAGGTACGAGTGCGCAAGTCTGCACCGACCCCAAGCACCCGTATACCCAAGCGCTACTGAGTGCCGTACCCATACCCGAACCCGGGAGAAAGCGGGAGCGGATCGTCCTCCGTGGAGACGTTCCGACACCCATCAACCCTCCATCCGGTTGTCGGTTTCACACGCGGTGCCCGATAGTCGTCGACCGTTGCCGGACCGACGAACCCCCTCTTAAGAAACTCTTGGACGGCCGCCTCGGCGCCTGCCACCTAGTAGATTGATGAGAAGGAGGCTGTTTGATCCCAGACGGCGACACTCGTTGGAGCCGCAGACAAGAACGGCGACACTTGTTGGAGCCGTAGATGGTCACACTCGTTGGGGTCGTAAACGTCGACGACACTTGTGGAGTCGTAAAATAGATGTCGTTTGAACTCCTCAAGACCGACCCTGACACCCGCGCTCGACGCGGCCGCCTTCATACGGCGCACGGTACGGTCGAAACGCCTGTTTTTATGCCGGTCGGAACCCAGGGTGCCGTTAAGGGCGTGACCCCGGAACAATTGGGCGACCTGGGTTCTGAGATGATCCTATCCAATGCGTATCATCTGTTTCTCAGGCCCGGGCACGATGTCATCAAAGGATTGGGGGGACTCCACCGTTTCATGGGGTGGGACGGTCCCATACTGACCGATAGCGGTGGATACCAGGTTTTCAGCTTGAGTAATCTCCGTAAGATCGATGACGACGGTGTTTCCTTTCGTTCCCACATCGACGGGAGTCCCGCCTTTCTGTCTCCCGAAATCGCCGTCGATGTCCAGGTCGCTTTGGGTTCTGATGTCGTCATGGTGTTGGACGACTGCCTGGCCTATCCGGCAAGCCGTACAGATGCTGAGAGGTCGATGCGGCGGTCTACGGACTGGGCAAAACGCAGTCGCACCCATTTCGATGAAGCGAGGGCCGAGACTCAGACATTGTTCGGCATTGTTCAAGGGTCTGTCTATCCGGACCTGCGGACTGAAAGCGTTGGAAGCCTGGTTGGAACAGGTTTTGACGGTTATGCGATCGGAGGACTTTCGGTAGGAGAGCCGATCGACGAGATGTATGACACAGTAAAGTTGCTGGATCCGCTGCTACCGGCGGATCGTCCCCGGTATCTGATGGGAGTCGGTACGCCGGAGAATCTGATCGAGTGTGTTGCGCGGGGTGTGGACATGTTCGATTGCGTGATGCCGACCCGGCATGCTCGAAATGGCTGGCTCTTCACCAGCACTGGCCATATTGCCATCCGGAATGCAGAATATCGTACCGATGAGGGACCGATCGAAGAGGGCTGCGAGTGTCCGGTGTGTGCGAAGTACTCCCGCGCATACCTACACCATCTGTTCATGTCAAAGGAGATTCTTTCTTCGGTGCTCAACACAATCCATAACTTGTTTTTCTATCTTGACACCATGCGGAAAATAAGGCATTTTATTGAATTTGAAGGATTTAGTGAACTTTTAGCTGTTACGAGAAACGCTGCGGCCCAGTAACATCTGGGCCCGTTTTTCGTTACGGAGGTCTAGCGTGTTTTTGATGCTTCTGCAGCAACCGGCCCCGCAACCCGGCGGTCTGGCTGCGTTCTTGCCGCTGATCTTTATTATCGGGATCTTTTACCTCATAGTATTCCTGCCGGCCCGGCGTCGGCAGAAGAAGGTGCAGGAGATGATCGATAATCTGAAGACGGGCGACAAGGTCATTTCGACCGGAGGTATCTTTGGAACTGTTGTCGCGCTCCGAGGGGACAAGCTGCAGCTGAGGATTGCGGAAAACGTCAAGGTCGATATTTCGCGAAACGCTGTGGCTTCAATGCAACAACCGGATCAAGAGTAAACATATGTCGAAGAGAATTCGTAACCGTGTCGTCGTCACGCTCGCCGTGGCGCTTGCAGCCATCATGTTGTTTGCAGGCTTCCCGCCGAGCGTAGCCAAAATGCAGGAGAGGATTCGTTTAGGTCTGGACTTGCGCGGCGGAACGCATCTTGTGTTGGGCGTCGTAACCGATGACGCCATTCGCGCCGAGACCGATCTCGCAATTGAACGCATGGGTGATCTTCTGGAAGAGGACAGCATCCTTTTCCGACAGGAAGAACGTCTGGAGAACGGGCGTTTTCAGTTTGTAGGCGTAGATCCCGCCAGGGACCAGGACGTACGTCAAATTCTCAATGACCAGTTTCCCGAATGGCTATTGGCGTCGACATCCGGCCCCTTGCCCAATACGTACGTTATGCAGCTGGATTCGGTGACGGAGAACCTGTACCGCGATCAATCAGTGGATCAGGCGATTCAAACCATCCGCAACCGCATCGACCAGTTCGGTGTGACCGAACCGGTGATTCAGGAGTACGGTGGACCGGGCGAATACGAGATTCTGGTGCAGTTACCGGGCGTGGATGATCCGGAGCGGGTCAAGCGTCTCATGCAGTCTACGGCGTTGCTGGAGTTGAAAATTGTCGATACGGGTCCCTTCCCCACGCAACAGGCACTGATACAGACTTACGGGGGAGCGTTACCGCCGAACCTGGAGTTGGTCGAGTCGATCCAGGCCGAAACCGTAGCCGATCTCGGAGGAGAAGCCTGGTACACGGTGGAGCGCCTTGCCTCGATCACAGGCCGGGATCTGAAAGGTGCGTTTCCGTCGCGCGATCAGAATGGCCGGCCGGCGGTGACATTCAATCTGACGGCGGATGGGTCGCAGAGATTCGGACAAACTACCAGCGAGAACATTGGCCGCCAGCTGGCGATTATTCTCGATGGGCGAATACAGTCAGCGCCGCGGATCGACGACCGCATAACGGATTCGGGAATCATTACGGGAGGTGCCACCGGCTTTACGCTTCAGGAATCCCAGGACCTTTCGCTGATCCTGCGTTCGGGAGCACTTCCGGCATCCCTGGACTACCTGGAAGAGCGTGTTGTGGGTCCCTCTCTGGGACAGGATTCCATCCGCCAGGGAATTCTTGCTGGAGTCGTGTCTCTTGTCGTGGTTCTTGTGTTCATGCTTTTCTACTATCGGGTATCGGGAATCAATGCGGCTGTCGCGATGGTGCTGAATATCTTGATCCTGTTCGGTGCGCTGGCTTATTTTGAGGCGGTACTAACGCTGCCTGGAATTGCTGGTATCATCTTGACGATTGGTGTCGGAATCGATTCGAATATTTTGATCTTCGAGAGGATTCGGGAAGAATTGCGCGCGGGGAAAACCGCCGTGTCGTCCGTCGTGACCGGGTTCAATCGCGTCTTTATCACGATTGTCGACACACACCTTGCGGCGTCGATTTCTGCGATGTTCCTGTTCTTGTTTGGCACCGGTCCGGTCAAGGGGTTTGCTGTAACTCTAATCATCGGGCTGGCGGCCAACGTATTTACCGCGGTGTTTGTGTCGCGGACTCTTTTTGAGTGGTTGCTGGGACGGTCCGAACGCGTCGCCACCCTGAGCATTTGATTGGTTATGGGTCGGATTCACGCCGAATGCCAACCCAGATCGTTTTCCGGGAACAACCACCGTCTTGCGGTGTCTACATTTAGGTGAGGGTTGAATGGTCGAATTTTTTGGCAACATCCAGTTTGATTGGCTAAGTAAGCGACGTGTTTTCTTCGGTTTATCCGCGCTTCTGCTAGTTTTGGGATTCGGCTCCGTCGTGGTCAAGGGATCACTGCGCTATGGAGTGGACTTTCAAGGCGGCGCGATCATGCAGGTGCGCTTCGACGCGCCGGTTGAGATCGACCGGATTCGGGACCTGCTTCGGGAAGGCGGAGCACCCGACAGCCAGATCCAGGAGTTGGGCGGCTCCAGCGGCTCCGGATTCGATCTCCTCATCCAGGTCGAACAGGCCGTTGTAGAGGAAAATCTGGGGCGCGGGCGAGAGCTGATTACCGAAGCCTTGAACAGCGGATTCGAAGGCGAGTTTGAGATATTGAACTCGGAATCGGTCGGCCCCAAGGTCGGATCCGACCTTCGTCGACAGGCGGTTTTCGCCACGCTCTATGCATTGGCCGGAATTCTGATATACATTGCCTTCCGGTTTGAGTGGATTTATGGTGTTGCAGCCGTGTTTGCCGTGTTTCACGACACCTTGATCACGCTGGGTTTCTTCTCCGTGTTCGACAAGGAGATCAACCTCACGGTGATCGCGGCACTGTTGACGCTGGTGGGGTACTCGGTTAACGACACGATCGTCGTCTTTGACCGCGTCCGCGAAAACTTGAGGCTGAGCCGTAGAATGAATTTCGAATCGATCTTGAATCGAAGCATCAATCAGACGCTCAGTCGGACGATTCTGACGTCCGGTCTCACGTTGGTTGCTGCGCTGGCGATGTACTTTTTCGGCGGAGAAGTGATCAACAATTTCGCGTTCGCCCTGGTCATCGGAGTGCTCATTGGAACGTATTCGTCGATTGCAGTGGCCGCACCGATGGTCCTCATTTACGACGAGTACAAATTGCGCGCAAAAGTGCGGGCGACGGCCTGACGGAATTGCCTGTTCGCAGAGGGCGGATATCGGGTATTAAGTAGTTGACAGGACATCGGATGGGTTGATATAAGAATCGCTCCTTTGGTTAGCCGCCGAATCTGCGATTCAGTCGTGTAATCGCGTGGCCTGTCATTAGAGTTGTGCCACAAAAATCAGCTGTGGGGCATGCAGGTTTGTGTGCTTTTCCCGACCGTCGTAGAGAGCCGGAGACAGCGGAGTTGAGAATTTCATGAGGGAGGTGAGACAACGGTATGTTTGAAGATGCCTTACTGGAGAACGCACAAGAGGGCGGCGGGAAGAAGTCGGCGACGGTCATCCTTTCATTCGTCATTCACATCGTCCTCCTCACCGTGATGATCTTGATCCCATTGATCTACACTGAAGCATTGCCGGCGCAGCAACTGCTGACGTTCCTGGTCGCGCCACCACCACCGCCGCCACCGCCACCACCGCCACCTGAGGAGATCATTCCGGAAGTGCCGGCCGTTGTTACCGAGGTTCAGATCGATCCCGGGGCCATGGTCGCACCGACTGAAATTCCTGATGAAGTTGCCCGGATCGTGGACGAGGGGCCGCCACCCGCAGTAGGCGTGGCAGGGGGCACGAACACTGGTGTTTTGAGCGGCGTCCTAGGCGGCGTGCTTTCAGCTCAGGCGGCCGCAGCGCCACCACCGCCACCACCTCCGCCACTACCACCTCCCCCAGCGGCGCCGGAACGTCTCCGTGTCAGTGCGGGCGCGCAGGCAGCGAGTATTATCAACCAGACACCGCCACGCTATCCGGAGTTGGCTCGCCAGGCTCGAATTCAGGGCGTCGTGTTGCTGGAAGCTAACATCAACATAGAAGGCACCATCGAAGATCTCCGGGTGATCACCGGTCATCCCCTGTTAGCTCCTGCAGCCGTGGAAGCCGTGAGTCAGTGGCGGTACCAGCCGACGCTGCTCAACGGCGAACCTGTGCCGGTTGTTACGACGATTTCGGTGACGTTCACGTTGAATTAGACCTGCGGGTGATTCCCGTCAAATAGTTGGTCGAGTTCAGTAGAAGATTTTGATTGCAGTAATGCGTACGGAAAAGATTTAGTTATGAATTCAGTAGGAGGATTCTGATCTTATGATGCTCTTTAAGCTCAACTTTATGGGTATGTTGCTGCTCCAGGAGACAGTTGGTTTCGACCTGCGTTCTATGTGGGCGCAGATGGGTCTCACGGCCAAGGCCGTGGTTGTCCTCCTGGCACTCATGTCCATGTGGTCCTTTGGTGTGATGGTTGACCGTTACATTGCCTTCAGCCAGGCCCGGAAACAGTCCCGGGAATTTGCGCCGGCCGTTGCGGGTTGCCTCAAGGAAGGCAAGATCGAAGAAGCGATCAGCGTCGCCGAACAGAGTAAACGCAGCCATCTCGCCAAAGTCGTTGAAGCCGGTCTGCAGGAGTTTCGGTCGCAAGGGGTCTCGTCGGATTTGTCTGGAGAGCAGATCGAATCCTCTCGTCGCGCCTGTGAACGTGCGGAGGCGATCGTCAACGCCGAGTTGAAACGCGGCCTGTCGGGTCTGGCGACGATCGGCGCGACCGCGCCGTTTGTGGGACTCTTCGGAACTACGGTCGGTATCATCAACGCCTTCCAGGGAATGTCGAGCGAGCAGACGGCCGGTCTTTCTGCAGTTGCTGGTGGTATTTCCGAGGCGCTGGTCGCGACCGCGTTTGGTCTCTTCGTTGCGGTTCCCGCGGTTTGGGCGTATAACGCGTTCACCAACCGCGTGGAAGCCTTCCAGATCGAGATGACCAATTCGTCTTCCGAGTTGATCGACTACTTCATAAAGAAGCGAGGATAAACAGCCATGGCTATGTCAGGCGGCGGAGAACGCGGCAAGGTAAGCTCTGAGATCAACGTGACGCCGATGGCGGATGTCATGCTGGTCCTGTTGATTATTTTCATGGTCATTACGCCCATGCTGCAGAAGGGCGTTACTGTTGAGATGGCTCAGACGAACAACCCCGTGGACATGCAGGAAGCCGATGCGGAAGATGCCGTTCTGGTGTCGGTGACCCGCGACGGCAATTTCTTCCTGGCGCAGAACGCTGTGACTCTTGCGGAGTTGCCGACGCTTGTCGTCAACATGCTGGCGGAAAGGCTCGACAAGACGGTATACGTCAAGAGCGATTTCCGGTCCCGGTATGGTGATGTCGTGGCGGTTGTGGATTCTGTTCGTTCGGCTGGCGTCGATCGGATCGGTTTGTTGACGGAACGGCTGGACTCTGCCATTCGTCAGTAACGGAGGAGGAGCCGATGGCAGCTAAACTTGGCAAGAAACTTGAATCGAAGTCCGATATCAACATCACCCCGCTGATAGATGTGCTGTTGGTGCTGCTGGTTATTTTCATGGTTATCACGCCCCTGACGCCTAGTGGGTTGGATACGGCGGTGCCGCAGCCGCCGCCGCCGGGCACACCGCCACCACCGCCGGATGAAGAGAATCGGACGGTTGTGGTGACGATCGACGATCGCAATCAGATTATGATCAACCAGGATCAGTCGGACCTCAGAACCCTGGGCACGCAGTTGCAGGACATCTTCAAGACCCGCAACGACCGGACGATCTTCGTCAACGCGGATCCAGAGCTTCTTTTCAACGACGTGATCCAGGTGATCGATATTGCGAAGGGGTCGGGTGTTGACAAGGTCGGCCTGATGACCGAGCAGATAACGGCGGACATCACTGGTGGTAATTAGAGTCGGAGGTGAGGATTAGATGCGGGACAAGAAATTCCTTTTCGTTCTCGTCGGCTTGTTGACGCTGGGCATGGTCGGCTGTGACCAGCTCAGGGCGAGGGACAATCTCAACAAGGGCGTTCAGGCCTTCGGCGCGTCCGAGTATGAGAGCGCAGTCGAGTTTTTCGCGGAATCCACTCGGCTTGATCCGGAGCTGACAAACGCCGAGCTGTATCTGGGAATGGCATACCTGCAGCAGTTCGTTCCAGGTGCAGTGGGTGAAGAGAACCAGCGGAACGCGGATCTGGCTCTTGCGACTTTCGAGAGCGTTCTCGAGAAAGAACCGACCAATACGACAGCCATTGCGGGACTGGCCAGCATTTACCAGAATACGAACCGACTCGATCTAGCCCGTGAGAGTTATGTACGCCAGGCTGAAATCGCTCCGGACGACCCGGTCGCGCATTACAGCGTGGGTAGTGTTAATTGGATGATCGTGTTTAGCGAGCTGCCACGATTGGCTGTCGCGGACGACGGCGAAGAATCTGAAGAAATTGATCCCGATGCAGTCACAGCTGAAGACATCGCCAGCCTGATCGAGGAGGGCCAGATGCACCTCGACCGTGCGCTGGAGATCCGCGGGAATTACGAAGATGCAATGAGCTACAAGAACCTACTCTACCGTCAGGCTGCTGAATTGATCTCTGAAGATTCGGAAGACGAGGAAGCATTGGCCCAGAGAGATGAGCTTCTGGCCATGGCCGATGATTGGTTCAACCGGGCTCTGGAAACGCGTCAGCGGAATGCCGAGCTGGCTGCTGCAGGGCTCCCTGTAGAGTAATCTCGAGTCGTACACAGATTGGAAAGAGCCACCTTCGGGTGGCTCTTTTTTGGTTAAGAGGGGTAAAGAGAATGAACCGCTCGACGCCAGTCACTCTCAGCTGTCCCACCTGCCCCCTTCCATCTAAGACTCTCCCTAATTTGGCTTTAGAGCTACAATAAGCTTATCCGTCTGAGATTGAATTTGAGCCATGATCCGAGTCGATCAAATTCTGGAGAAGGTTAGCAAGAACCATCCCGGCGACGACATAGTCGTCGTACGCCGGGCCTACATCTTCTCGGCAAAAGAACACAAGGGACAGGTTCGCGCCTCAGGCGAACCGTATATGACCCATCCGCTCGAAGTGGCAAACATTTTGGCTGAGATGAGGATGGATGCCGTCACGGTGAGCGTCGGGCTGCTTCACGATGTCGTCGAAGATACGCTGACGACGATGGAGCATCTGGAAGAAATGTTCGGTCCTGAGATCGCGCACATCGTCGATTCGCTCACGAAGATAAGCCAGATCTACTTTACCTCGACGGAAGAGAAACAGGCAGAGAACTTCCGCAAGATGTTGCTCGCGATGAGCGACGACATTCGCGTAATTATAGTGAAGTTGGCCGACCGTCTTCACAACATGCGCACACTGCGTCATCTCAAGGCGTCCCGGCGTGAAGCCATAGCAAGAGAAACGTTGGAAATTTACTCACCCCTTGCCCACCGGCTGGGAATGGGAAGAGTTAGAGGAGAATTAGAGGATCTCGCGTTCAGTTTTCTCGATCCGAAATCATATACAGGTTTGAAGAACACTCTTGAAGAGAAACGAAAACTCAACGAATCGTTTCTTGAAGAGGTGCGTTCTGTAGTTGAAGAAAATATGCAGGAACACGACATTCAGTGTAGAACGGAAGCCCGAATCAAGCGTATTTATTCGATCGACCAGAAATTGCGCCGCCAGCATATCTCGCTCGACCAGGTTTACGATTTGCTCGCTGTCAGAATCGTCACCGAAGACATTAAGAACTGCTACGCAGCCCTGGGTATCATCCACAACACGTGGCGGCCCGTTCCTGGAAGGATTAAAGATTTCATAGCGATGCCGCGACCCAACATGTATCAGTCTCTCCATACCTCCGTCATCGCCAAGGGGCAACCTTTTGAAGTCCAGATTCGTACGGAAGAAATGCACCGAGTTGCGGAAGAGGGTATTGCTGCGCACTGGAAGTATAAGGATGGAAAGCTCGTTGCCGACAACAGGGAAGACCAACGTGTCTCCTGGCTACGTCACCTGGTGGAGTGGCAACAGGAGATGAAGGATCCGACGGACTTCCTGAGCACACTCAAGGTGGATCTCTATCCGGAGGAAGTCTACACGTTTACTCCCCGGGGTAAAGTCGTTACGCTTCCGAGCGATGCAACACCCGTTGATTTCGCTTACGCAATCCACACGGAAGTCGGCAACACGTGCGTAGGATCTAAGATCAATGGCCGTCTTCTGCCACTGAAAACGCGCCTTACGAATGGAGACATCGTCGAGATCGTCACTCAGACAGGTCACACGCCGAGCCGTGACTGGCTGAACTTCGTCAAGACCTCCCGCGCTCGAAACAAGATTCGACATTGGCTTACCGTACAAGAGCGGAAGAAGTCGGTCGAGCTCGGGCGGAAACTGCTGGAAAAGGAAGCGCGTAAGTACAAAGTCAACATAAAGGAATTGATCCAGAACGACCGCTTGCTGGAAGTGGCCCCGGAATACGGATGCAGTAAGCTGGAAGATTTATTTTCCGGGATTGGTTATGGCAAGATCTCGGTCCGCGCCGTTCTGGAAAAGGCAGAGCCCGAATTGCTGAAATCAACCGCAACGCCAGAATCGAAGATTGGCTCTGTTGTGAAGCGGGTTCTGGGGCTCGGTGAAAACGTAAAGATCCAGGTCAAGGGCATGGACGACCTGTTGGTCTACAGAGCCAAGTGCTGCAATCCCATTCGCGGAGAAAATATCGTCGGTTTTATAACGCGAGGCAAGGGTGTTTCGGTCCACTCGAAGGACTGTCCGAATGTCCAGAATCTCATGTATGAGCCGGAACGGAGAATTGACGTGGAGTGGGCTGGCCGTCCGGAGAGCCAGGAATCCTATGCGGTCCATTTAGCTGTTGTTAGCAGGGACCGGCCGGGAATTCTTGCGGAAATTTCGTCAGCGGTTTCTGACATCCATGCGAATATTCTGGACCTGTCCGCCCGCACCGACGAAGAACGCGGAGTTATCGACATGACGGTCGAGATTCCGGACATGAAACACCTCGAGAAAGTTATCGGTTCCATCCGCCAACTTGAAGGCATTTACGACGTCATGAGGTCACCCAAGCCCGTGAAGAGCGTGACACCGTAGAGTTCTGCCATCATTCATTACTGAAAGTTAGAGTTTCTTATGACAACAAAGAAAGTGATCTCTACGCCCTTGGGGCCGCAAGCTATTGGTCCCTATTCTCAGGCCGTCCGTTCCGGGAATCTCGTTTTCATTTCCGGGCAGATTCGGCTTGACCCGGCTACAGGTAAACTAATCGGGGACCTTTCGATTAAAGCTCAGACTCGGCGCGCCCTCCTAAACGTACAGGGAATTCTGAGTGCGGCGGGACTGTCCACAGGTGACGTCGTCAAGGCTACGGTTTACCTCGACGACATGAAAAACTTTGGGGACATGAATGAGGTGTATGCGGAATTCTTTAAGAGCGCACCGCCAGCCCGTGCCGCAGTTGAGGTCGCAGCTCTTCCGTTGGGGGTTGGCGTCGAGGTGGACTGTATCGCCGTTGCCGAGTAAGCTCTTCCTCGATCAGCTATCAAACGAACGTGTCCGACTTGCCTTCCCGCTTCATAGCCGATAACTGAAAGCCGACAGCGGATGGCTGTTAGTGAACTTTGTAGGAAGGGTCGACTTTTGAAGCCGACAGGCTTGTGACGATGTCGATGCGGTGCAATAGATGGCTGGCAAGCTCTTCAAAGTTGTCAACCTGAGAGATCTTGTCCATTTCTTCAATGATTTTGTCCAGGACAGACTCGATCTCTCCATAAGTCTGTTCAGCGAAAAAAGAGCGCTGAGTTTCCAATCGGGACTTGTGTCGAATGAACTCCTGACGATAAAACTCAGAGATCTGCTTCTTTCGTGGGTCGTGAACGCTCATATATTCGGGGGACTATACCTTTAAAGTTTCTAACTCGCAAGTTTCTTCCGAAGAAGCTCATTCACGCTTTTCGGATTTGCGCGACCCTGAGTAGCCTTCATCACCTGACCAACAAACCATCCGATTGTTCCTGTCTTTCCGGATCGGTATTGTTCTGCTGGACCGGGGTTTGCGGAAACAATTTCATCGACAATTTTTTCGATTTCACCCGAATCCGATATCTGTTCCAGGCCCTTCTCCTCGACGATAGCCGCAGGTGATCGGCCCGAGCGGTACATTTCTTCAAGGACGGACTTGGCGATCTTTCCGGATATCGTGCCCTTTTCAATAAGTTGAATCATTTCGGCCAACATCTGAGGTTTTACCGTAACTGAATTCATATGCTTCAGGTCAATTCCGTCTTCTTTCAACAAGCGCAGCAGATCCCCCATCATCCAGTTGGCAACGCCTTTCGGTTTGTCACAAAATTCAACCGCGGACTCGAAATAATCTGCAAGTGATCGAGTCGAAGTAAGAATTTCTGCATCGTAGGTAGATAGCGAGTAGGTTTCTACGAATCTCCTGGAACGGGCGGCGGGGAGCTCAGGTTGAGAACTTTGGATTCCCTCTATCCAAGCCGTATCGAGTTTCAGAAGAGGAAGATCGGGTTCAGGAAAGTATCGATAATCATGTGCTTCTTCTTTGCTGCGCATGGAAACGGTTCGTTCTTCAGTACTGTTCCACAGGCGTGTTTCCTGGACAACTCGTTCGCCGCCTTCTACAAGATCAATCTGGCGCTTTACCTCGTAGTCGATAGCTTTGCCGAGAAAGCGAAAGGAGTTGATGTTTTTGAGTTCGGTTCGGGTTCCGTACTCAGCCGATCCTTTAGGGCAGATCGAGACATTGGCGTCACATCGAAGACTTCCTTCCTCCATGTTGCCGTCGCAGACTTCCAGATACTCAAGAATTTGCTTCAATCGGGCCAGGTATTCCTGGGCTTCTTCGGATGACCGAATGTCGGGATGAGTAACAATCTCGACGAGCGGGACGCCGCTCCGATTCAGGTCGACGTAGGTCGTCGAATCGGAATCAGGGAAACCTTCATGCAAGGATTTCCCTGCGTCCTCTTCCATGTGGATGCGTTGGATTCGGACGGCCCGGACGTTTCCGTTGAGACTGACATCCAGATGTCCATGTTCAGCGATAGGTCTGTCAAATTGCGAAATCTGATATCCCTTAGGTAGATCCGGATAGAAATAGTTCTTCCGAGACCATTGCGACACCGGGTTCACCGTACAGTCGAGCGCCAGCGCCGCTCGAACAGCCATCGCCAGGGCCCCCTGGTTGAGCACCGGTAGCGCTCCGGGCAGACCCAGACAAACCGGACACGTATTGAAATTCGGATCCTGACCAAAGCGGGTCGAGCACGAGCAGAACAGCTTCGATTCGGTCAGTAGTTGCGCGTGGCACTCAAGCCCGATAACTGTCATGTACTTATGGCTCATGTGTGCCCAGCGTTGGTGGTAGTGGGTCTTGTCAGCTGTAGATGCAGTCTATGTGACCACACGATGCACAAGCGTGCTTCTTGTGCGGTCCCAGAGCGCACCTATAGAGGAGGATCTCAAGATCCCACTGCCAAATTTAGCACACTCCTTGAATCGTGGTCCGGAGGGGCTGCTAAAATGATTGGTTTGAAATAGCGGTCAACCAACGAACAACGAGTGTCGATGATCAAGACGATTGAATGGACCGATCGGGGCGTGCGCATGATTGACCAGCGCAAGTTGCCGACTGTTGAAGAGTATCCGGTATTTGAGACCTATGAGGACGTGGCCGAAGCGATTCGGTCGATGGTAATTCGAGGAGCGCCTGCAATCGGAGTCGCAGCAGCAATGGGGATTGCTTTGGGGATAAAGGATTCTGAAGCCGAGGACTCTGAACGTATCCGCTCGGATTTTCGAGAAATCGTTCAAACAATTTCAGAAACACGTCCGACAGCTGTAAATCTGTTCTGGGCGGCCGACAGGATGACGCGGAAATTCGAGTCCTTGATGGACGACGGACAGGACCTCGATGTCGTGCGCCGGGAATTGGTCGCCGAAGCGCTTGCGATACAGGACGAAGATATCGCCAGCAACAAGAGGATGGGACAGTTCGGCATGGAGTTTATGCCATCGGGGGGGACCGTGTTGACGCACTGCAACGCCGGTGCCCTGGCGACCGCCGGTTACGGCACAGCCTTGGGTGTCATTCGGGCGGCGGTAGAGAGTGGTAAACGCCTGCATGTTTTGGCCGATGAGACACGCCCCTTCTTGCAGGGTGCACGGCTGACCGCTTGGGAATTGTGGAAGGACGAGATAGATGTACGCGTGATCTCCGATAATATGTCGGGCGCCTTCATGCACCAGGGATTGATTGACGCGGTCATCGTGGGAGCGGATCGCATCGCGCGCAACGGTGACGTCGCCAACAAGATTGGAACATATACAGTCGCGGTGCTGGCGAAGCAACACGATATTCCCTTTTATGTCGCTGCCCCGTTGTCTACGCTCGACCTGTCGATAGCGCATGGTTCAGACATACCGATAGAACAGCGAGATCCTTCAGAGGTCACCACGTTCGGTGGAGTACGGGTCGTGCCAGAAGAGGTGACGGCTTTCAATCCTGCCTTCGACGTGACTCCCTCTGAGTTCGTGACGGCGATCATTACCGATCATGGCGTTGCACACCCCCCGTATGAGGATTCCCTGCCACGTCTTGCGTCGGCCACATAGAGGCACGCTTCTGTAGTGTTGGTACTGGGTATTGAGACTTCCTGCGATGAAACTGCTGCGGCTGTGGTGGCAGACCATCGTGTAGTTTTATCGAGCGTGATTCATTCCCAGGTGGACACACACCGTCTGTATGGCGGGATCGTCCCCGAGCTCGCTTCGCGAGAGCATATCAAGAAGATCAGACCTATCGTGGAGGAAGCTTTCTCCCTAGCGGGTACGACCCTGGACGAGGTGGACGGGATCGCGGTGACGCATGGACCGGGACTGATCGGCTCTCTCTTGGTTGGTCTGACATACGCTAAGGCCATAGCGTTCGCTGCCGGTAAGCCGATGGTTGGCGTGGACCACATTGAAGGTCACATTTATTCGGTTTCTATTGAACATCCCGACGCGGAATTTCCCGCTCTGGCGCTTGTCGTGTCGGGCGGGCATACGAACCTGTTCTGGGTTGAGTCGGAATCCGGGGATTGGTCGTGCCTGAACTATCGATTGGTCGGGAAGACCCGTGACGATGCTGCCGGTGAAGCCTACGACAAAGTGGCCAAGCTCCTTGGATTGTCCTACCCGGGCGGACCGGTTATCGATCGTCTTGCCGCACTCGGGAAGCGGAATGTCTGGCGATTCCCAGTTGCCAAGATTTCCGATCAGACACTGGATTTTAGCTTCAGCGGCATCAAGACTGCGGTATTACGGATCGTAAAGGAAGAAGGTCTCGAGCCCATGGACGAAGCCGCAACGCGGGCTGACCAGCAGCGTCTGGATCTACTGGCCGGATTTCAAGAGGGAGTCGTCGATGCTCTCGTTTCGAGGACCATGGAGGCCTCCGGTGACTTGAAACCCAAGTCCATACTGCTTTCTGGAGGGGTCGCAGCGAATTCTCGCTTGCGGGAGGCACTGGGTGAAGCGACCCTCGAACGCAGTTTGGGTTTCTTCTGTCCGAAACCGGTCCTTACGACCGACAATGCAGTCATGATCGCGGCAGCAGGAAGTTTCAAACTTGAGCGCGGAGAGACTTCCCGGTACGACCTTGACGCCGACCCTTCCCTCAGACTCGCCCCGACTCCTGCCCCTTCGAAAAAGGGCCGCTGGAAAGTCTGAATCCTAAACGCAGAGATAAAGACGGTCTTACTGCGGCCTCTGCGCTCTCTGCGTTACAGATTTGGTACGGGAAGTCAGACGGTGAGGATTTCTTCTTCCTTGGTCTTGGCGATCTCTTCCAGTTTACCGATGTACTCGTCGGTGAGTTTCTGGATTTCATCCAGCGCGCGATGCTCGTCGTCCTCAGACATCTCCTTGTTCTTGAGATGTTTTTTCATGGTCTCGTTTCCGTCCCGACGAATATTCCGAACAGCTGTCCGGTGATCTTCAAGGACCTTGTGGACGTGTTTGGCTAACTGTTGCCGTCTTTCTTCGTTTAGTGGAGGAATGGGGATCCGGATCAGGCGCCCGTCATTGGCCGGATTCAGACCCAGGTCGGATGCGAGAATCGCTTTTTCAATAGCGCCGATAAGAGAGACATCGTAGGCCTGTAGGGTAATCAGGCTCGGTTCCGGGATCGATAACGTTGCGACCTGATTGATGGGTGTCGGCACGCCATAGTAATCGACCACGATGTTGTCAAACAGAGAGAGCGAAGCGCGCCCGGTTCGAATGGACGCAAGCTCGCGCCTGAGGTCCTCTACCGCCTTTCCCATTCTTTCTTTTACCTGCGCGATTTCCGCTTTCGTCGGCATGGCAATAACCTCCAGGACTGCACGGACGAGCTGGCTACTGAACGAGCGATCCTATCTTTTCCCCGAGCACGACGCGCTTGATGTTTCCCTCTTCCTTGATGTTGAAGACGATGATCGGAAGATTGTTATCCATACACAAGGATATTGCTGTCGTGTCCATAACACGGAGGCCCTGGGTAAGGACATCGAGATAGGAGATTTCGGGGAACATCTTGGCATCTGGCACGGTTTCAGGGTCGGCATCGTAGATGCCGTTGACCCGAGTGGCTTTCATGATGACTTCCGCCTTTATTTCCATGGCGCGTAAGGCGGCGGTAGTGTCGGTTGAGAAATATGGGTTTCCCGTTCCTGCAGCAAAGACGACGACGCGCCCTTTTTCGAGGTGCCGGACCGCTCGACGTCGGATATAGGGCTCGGCTACCTGCCGCATTTCGATTGCGGAGAGGACTCGCGTATGGACTTCGGCGTTTTCCAGGGCATCCTGCATGGCTAACGCGTTCATCACGGTCGCTAGCATTCCCATATGGTCAGCAGAGACCCGGTCGAAGCCTCGTTCGCTTGCTGCGAGTCCGCGAAAAATGTTGCCACCACCGATGACGATCCCGATTTCAACGCCGAGGCTGTGAACATCTTTCACCTGGCGGGCGATGCCCGCGACGATCTCAGGGTCGATACCGAACGGTTGTGAACCCATGAGCGATTCACCGCTCAACTTCAGCAGAACGCGCTGGTACCGAGTCTTCATAGAAAGATCCTGCGATTAGCCACCCAACTGTTCTTGAACTTCCGCAGCCAGGTCTGTCACTCGTTTCTCCAGTCCTTCGCCCGTCTTAAGTCGCACGAACCTTCTGACCTGGATCTTTTCGCCGATCTTACCGGTCAGATTATTGATGAGTTCCTCAACGGTTAACGAGGTGTCCTTGACAAACTCCTGTTCGTACAAGCACGAGGCTTTAAAAAAAGCTCCCAGCTTGCCTTCCGCGATTTTATCGATAATCTGCTCCGGCTTTCCAGAACTACGTGCCTGATCCCTGTAAATCTCTTTTTCCCGGTTAACGATGTCTTCCGGTACCTCTTCCCGGCGAACATAGGCCGGGTTCTGTGCCGCGACATGCATAGCGAGATCTTTGACGAGAGCCTGAAAGTCATCGTTTCGGGCTGCGAAATCTGTCTCACAGTTCACTTCGATCAGGACACCTAGAGTGCCACCGCCGTGGATATAGTGTCCGATCATTCCTTCGGCCGCCACACGAGTCGCTTTCTTTTGAGCGGCCGCAAGGCCCTTCTTGCGGAGCAGGACGATCGCCTTTTCGATATCGCCTTCGCTTTCCGTCAGAGCGTTCTTACAGTCCATCATCCCGGCGCCCGTCTTTTCGCGCAGTTCCTTAACTTGCTGGGCATTGATCGCCATCGAGTCTCAACTCCTTACAAAAAAATAGGCGAAAATCTTCAATTTCCGCCTTCGTATATTTAACTCGCTGAACCTGAACAATCGCGCTGCGGGCAGGTCACGTTGTCGCGGGCGTCTCGTCTGTCGTCTTCACCGAATCCTCTGCACCCGATTCTTCCGGCGCCGCAGATGAGGCCGTCGTTGTTTCAGCCGCTGCCTCGGTTACCTCCGGAGTATTCGCTGGCTGGGGATCGGCTGTGCTTGCCTTCGCAGTCGCCGTTTCTGGCGGGGCAGCTTCTTCTCCGGTCTGTTCAGCCTGTTCCTCTTCCGCGTCCGCTTTCGCCTTCGAAGCGAGAGCCTGCCCTTCGAGGATTGAATCTGCGATCCTTGAAGTAAAGAGGCGGATTGCTCGCAATGCGTCGTCGTTACCGGGAATCACGTGGTCGATCAGTTCGGGATCGCAATTGGTGTCGACTATCGCCATTACAGGAATTTTCAGTCTTCGCGCCTCAGCTACGGCAATCTCTTCCCGTCGGGAATCGATGATAAAGATAGCATCCGGCAGACTGGACATGTTCTTGACGCCTGAGAGGTTCTTGTCGAGAGCTTTTCGGAGTCGCTCTAGCCTTAGGACTTCCTTTTTCGGTAGCAGTTCATAGCGCCCGTCTTCTTTCATTGCCTCCAAATCTTTGAGTCGTCGTACAGATTTCTGGATGGTTGTGAAGTTGGTGAGCAGGCCACCGAGCCAGCGTTGGTTTACATAAAACATGCCGCACCGCTGCGACTCTTCGGCGATTGCATCCTGTGCCTGGCGTTTGGTCCCAACGAAAAGGAATGTCTTTCCCTGAGCGGCAAGCTCTGTAACGAACTGAGTTGCTTCCTTGAAAAGGTGGAGGGTCTTCTGCAGGTCGATGATGTAGATGCCGTTACGTTCTCCGAAAATGTACGATTTCATTTTCGGGTTCCAGCGTTTGGTCTGGTGGCCAAAGTGTACGCCTGCCTCCAGAAGCTCCTTCATTGTGATAGATACCAAATAGACCTCCGTAACAAAAGATTTGTTCGTTCTCTGTCTCCAGAAGAGAACAAAAAATTGCCCGGGAGATCGGTCCCGGGCTCCTGGTTAATTACCGTTTCGAGAACTGGAACCGCTTTCGGGCTCCTGGCTGACCGTATTTTTTACGCTCCACCATCCGCGGATCGCGAGTGAGAAACCCTGCCTTCTTCAATCCCGGCCTGAACTCGGTGTTGGCTTCAACCAGAGCTCTCGACAATCCGTGCCGGACCGCTCCTGCCTGACCGGTGACACCGCCGCCCTTGACGGTGATCAGGATGTCGAATTTGTCCAGGGAGTCGCAGAGTTGGAGAGGCTGCCGGATGATCATCCGATGGACTTCATCGAAGAAATGCGTCTCGAAAGGCCGACCGTTTACCTTAATGTTTCCGGTTCCGGGTCTCAGAAAAACTCGGGCCGTGGACGTCTTCCTCCGGCCCGTACCGTAATACTGAACTAAGCTCAATCAACCTCCACAGGGATTATGAGATGACCTCGGGTTTCTGCGCCGCATGTGGATGTTCCGCTCCCGCATATACGCGAAGCCGTTTAGCCATCCTTTTGCGCAATTTGTTCTTGGGCAGCATGCCGAGCACGGCCTCCTCGACGAGGCGCTCGGGCCGGCCCTCGAACATGCGACGTGCAGATACCTCTTTCAGTCCGCCGAGGTATCCCGTGTGTCGATAGTAGATTTTCTGGTCCAATTTTCGTCCAGTCAGTCTAATCTTATTGGCGTTGATAATAATGACGTGATCGCCTGTTATTAAGAACGGGGCATAGCCCGCCTTGTGCTTGCCGCTCAGAAGAGTTGCGACTTTGGTGGCAAGACGGCCGAGTACCTGATCAGCTGCATCGATGACGAACCACTGATCATCGGCGGCGGCTTCAGCCTTAGTTAAGAAACGCGTGGGCATACTTGGACTCTCCCCTAACGTGTACGCAAAGTTCTGATAATAAACGGAGACTGAACATCATGTCAAGCAGCCCCCGTGGCACACTGAGCGCTGTTTTTCTCCTCCTGACGCTTCCTTTTCTGGGTTTCAGCCAACAGGGGACCGAGGCTCCGATCGAGGAAGTCTCGAGTCTTCTGTTGGCCGATGCCATCGGCGAAGCGGAAACCATCCTCGATTCATTGCCGGAAGGCGCGGATGTCCTTGCGTTTAAAGGGGAAATTGAATTCAGGAAGGCTCGGTTCGACACCTCCCGCGATTACTATTCGCGTGCTCTGGATCTGGATCCCGACACTGCCCGTGCCCATTTTGGTCTTGGGAAGCTCTTCATGGGAAAAGTGAGGCTCGGCGAGGCAATCGATTCTCTGTCCAGAGCCGTCCGGCTGGCGCCTGATGTGGCGATTTACCGGCTTGCTCTCGCGGATGCGTACGCCTATGAGGGGGACGTCCAAGAGCAGGTTCGAGAGCTGGAGGCCTATGTGGATCTCAACCCGACGTATGACCCGGAGAAGCTCGGACAGGTGGAAGCTGTGTTGGAAGTCATCAAGGACTTCGGGTCTGTCCAGATGGGGGCTTACGAACTGTCTGGTGAGACCGGCCGGATCACTGTCTCGCAGGGTTTGAACCTGATATTTGCGGAAGTCACGGTTGGGGCCGAGGGGCCGTTCGAATTCATAGTCGATTCGGGTGCCTCTCAAACGGTTTTTACCGAACGATTGCTTGGGGAACTGGGATTGACGCCAATCACTTCCACGCTGATATACGGAATCGGTGGGGACGGGCGCGTGGAAAGCGGTATTTATCGGGTCGACGAATTAACCATCGGCGGTATCGAGGTTCAGAATCTGCCGGTTGGGACCCTATCGGATCCTCTGTTGGGGGAGCTGACGGACGGGATCTTCAGCACGGCCACTTTCAGCAACGAAATTGTTTCCATCGACTATCCGAACTCGGTGATTGAATTAAATGTATCCAATGTAGCGGAAGAGAGCCTCGGCGAAAGTGTGCCCGGTTGGTTTTTCAGCAATCTGGTATTCGTGCCGCTTCGGGTTAACGGTGATTATGAAGGATTGTTTCTAGTTGATACGGGCGCCGTCACTTCTGTGCTTTCCCATAGTACCGCTGCAGCGCTCGGCGTCACCGAAGACAACTCCGGAGGCGGAATCAATCTCGGACTGGCAGGCATTGCCGGTGTTGGCGGGGTTGCCCTGCCCGTGCCCGGAGTAGCGCTCTCGACCGAAGAGTTTCAGGCGTCGTTTCCGTTGATGGTAGCGATCGATATGGATGAAATCTCAAAAATCCTGGGCATCGAGGTTGCAGGAATTGTCGGGTACGATTTTCTGAAGGAGTACCGGGTCACCATCGATTTCGGAAACGCTCAAGTCATTTTCTCGCGATAAACTGGCGAAACTAATCACTCGGTCTTTTCCAGTACATAGAACGCCTTGGGACGAGGTTTATCTACCATCATGAAATCTGTGACGGCATAGCCCTGTTCGAAATAGTGGTGGAACGTCTTGCGGAGGATGTCCTGCCATGCTGAGGCCAGGTTCGCTTCTTTCACGGCCTCGAAATCTGTCGGAATTTCCAACAATAGAAGACTTTCTTCGAATGTGAGATCCGGAGGTCCCGGGCTTCCCTCGTGGACCTCAAAAACGCGTATCAAGCCGTCTAAGTCGCGGAAGATGAGTCCCGCGGAGCCGCTTAGCCGGTTCGTGACCCTGTTTGAATTCAGATGCCATTCGACATGAAGGCGATCCGTGGGAAGAGCCCGTTCGAGAGGGTTGGGAGGGAAACCGTAGGCGTTCTCTTCCAGTACGTGCGAGACCGCTCCGAGCTTCCGGAGGTTGAGGTGAGCGCTCGTTGCCCGCAAGGGATCGACAGTCCAGCGAATTTCATGAATACCATTTTCGAGCGCATCTTTCCGCTGGGCCAGCTTCAGCTGAAAGTGGACATCTTTCCCTTGAGCTTCACGTGCGACCAGCGTTAGCTGAGACCACCAGAACAACCCGCCATCCTCGGGAGTACGGCACAACAGGGCGAAAGAGAAACCGGCAAGCTGCCCGTCAGCCTCCTCTGCGAGCAGAAGGCTGCCTCCGTAGCTGTTCCCAGCTACCAGAAAAGTCAGGCCGACAATGTCCTCCGACGGGGCAGCCTGAGGGACGGCTTGCTGCAAAGTGACACACGCCTCATAGTCTTCGAGTCCCCCTGCTCTTCGAATCCGAACGTCGTCGACTTGGCTCATAGCGAAGACTAGAATATAGGATAGTTTGCTCGAGGACATCGGGATAGATGGACAAACTGAAGATACAGGGTGGTACACGTTTGGAGGGAATTGTGCCCATCCAAGGTGCAAAGAATGCGGCCTTGCCTGCGATGGCTGCCACCCTGCTGACGGGGGAACCCGTTGAGCTTCAAAATCTTCCACTTGTAAACGACATCCAAACAACCCGGAAACTGCTTGAGGAGTTAGGGGTCGACGTTGAAGTTTCCAGCGACCGTAGCGCGACGTTATCGGCTGCTGCTCTGGATTCCTGTGAAGCGCGCTACGAATTGGTTAAAACGATGCGAGCCTCTGTATTGGTGCTAGGGCCACTGCTGGCCCGGTTCGGTCGAGCGCGCGTTTCGCTTCCGGGTGGCTGTGCCATCGGAGCCCGACCGATCGATCTCCACATCCGGGGTTTCCGGAAACTCGGGGCTGAGGTTCGAACCGACCATGGATACGTCGAGGCCGTTGCAGATCGACTCAGAGGCGCGGATATCTTGTTCGATAGGATTACCGTTACAGGAACCGAGAACCTGATGATGGCCGCGACGCTCGCCGATGGCACGACAACTCTACGCAACGCGGCGTGTGAGCCGGAGGTCTCGGATCTCGCACTACTGCTCAACCGAATGGGCGCGCGAGTCGAGGGTGCCGGCACATCAACGATTACGATTCAAGGTGTATCCAGGTTGAATGGAACCAGCCACCGGGTGATCCCAGACCGTATCGAGGCGGGAACCTTCCTCATCGCTGGAGTCATCACCGAGGGCAACCTCGAGGCTGCAGGGAGCCGATCCAATTTCGCTTTCCAGCACCATCGAAAAACTGAGCGAAGCTGGAGCCGAGATCAGGACGGATGGGCATGCCATCCATGTCTGCGGCGGTTCCGCTCCGAAGGCCGCGGATGTGATGACGAAGGAATACCCTGGATTTGCGACCGACATGCAGGCGCAGTACATGGCCCTCATGACGCAGGCTTCGGGAACATCAGTCATTACGGAGCGAATCTTTGAGAATCGCTTCATGCACGCAAGCGAGTTGGTTCGGATGGGTGCTGACGTCAAAATCGAGGGGGCGCGCGCAATAGTCAAAGGTCCGACTCGTTTGAGCGGCGCCAATGTTATTGCCTCCGACCTGCGGGCCAGTGCTTCTCTTGTCTTGGCCGGCCTGGTGGCTGAGGGAGAGACCGTCATCGACCGTGTCTATCATCTGGATCGTGGTTACGAGCGGCTCGACGAGCGGTTGTCCGCAGTTGGTGCCTCGATTGAACGCCTGAAGTAGTCCGGTATGTTTGGCGAAACCACACGTTTAATGAGACAGAGGGAATTATCGGCAATCGGTCTGTCCTTTCTGATCGCAGCCTTGCTGGGGGCTGGTCCGCGTGCAGCTTTGGCCGAGCAAGATTCTGGGCAGGACTCGAGGGTTGGAACGATCATTGGGCGTGTGGCGATCGACGACGACATGGAAGGTTCGGATCTGCCACGCGCCGTCCTCATGACCCCTGATTGGGCCTTGTTCTGGAACAGAGATGTGCAGCAGGGTTTGGACCTGTATTTCAATCGCTATCGCGATGTGGTTGCCAGAAACAGGGACGCCTACACCGAAATAGCGGGTTGGGCTTATCGTGACGCAACGAGATCCGTTATTACGGAGATGCAGAGGTCTTTAGGGGAAGAGTTCCCGAAGTGGTTTAGGGAAGTGTCCCGTGACGGCCGCTTCGAATTCACCGGCGTTCCCTTGGGCGACTACAGGGTGATAGTCCTGGCTGTTGTCGAAGGAAGGACGCTCATCTGGACTGAAGCGTTGAGCGTGTCGGGCCCCATCCCGCAGTTTATCGAAGTTCAGAACGTTATCCAGTGACAGGCCACTCGTGACATCCCAGCAGTTCCTCCTCGTTGCAGGTGAAGCTTCCGGAGACATGTATGGGGCCGAAGTGGCTCGGGCGCTGAAACGGAAATTCAGAGGTTCACGAATTTTCGGCCTTGGAGGAGAGCGGATGCGCGACGCCGGTGTGGAATCGGTCGCCGACATCAGTCACACCGCAGTAGTGGGTCCGTTTGAAGCGATCAGTCATTTCGGATCCCTTTATCGGGTCTTCCGCAATCTGAGCCGCCTTGTCGAAGATCAACCTCCTTCTGCAGCAGTCCTAATTGATTTCCCCGATTTCAATATGCGTCTGGCCGGCCGGTTGAAGGCGCTGGGGATTCCGGTCGTGTACTACATCAGCCCTCAGATCTGGGCCTGGCGTCCGGGACGGGTCAACCAGATTCGGGAGGTTGTGGACAAGATGCTCGTGATCCTTCCGTTTGAGGAGGAGATCTATCGCCGCGCCGGCATCGACGTCGAGTTTGTCGGACACCCTCTTCTGGACAATGTGCACCCCCGAATGGCTCGCGGTGCATTCCTTGCAAAGTATCGTCTGGACAACAACAAACCGCTGGTTGCGCTACTTCCAGGAAGCCGGCGCAAGGAGTTGCGCTACATCCTTCCCACCGTTTGTCTTGCAGTGGATCGGATACTGGCGGAGAAGCCAGATACGCAGTTTGTTCTTCCTGTTGCGACGGGTCTGCCGGAGGATTTTGTCCGGGGATTCTTGGGCTCTCGCCCGATCCGATTGGTGAAGGGGGATACCTACGACGCCATTCGTTATTCCAGGGCAGCAATCGTTGCCAGCGGCACGGCTACACTGGAAACTGCTTTGCTGGGTACCCCCGAGGTTATTGTTTACCGGATCGGTCGGGCCACCTGGTTACTGGGGAAGTTCCTGTTGAAGGTTCGGATGTTCGGCCTGGTCAATATCATTCTTGGTGAGAAGGTTGTACCTGAACTCTATCAGGACCGTATGACTGAGGCGAACGTTGCAGAAGTAACTCTGAAGCTGATGGATGATGTCTGGATACAGTCGGAGATTCGTGGCAACTACGAGAAACTGAGACGGAAGCTCGGGGCAGGGAACGTAGCCGGAAAAGTTGCGGATGCAGTTGCCGGCGTGGTCAACTCCTCACGCCGATGAACGAGACGATGATCCTTGAGTTTACCGGCTGACCAAACAGACTGGCTGGGGTGAACTCCGCATAGTAGAGCAATTCCTGCAACCAGCGGTCGATGTCCGGGTCGCTCGATCCTGCGAGAACCGTGTAGTCGATCATTCGGCCAGTTCCACTTACCAGAATATCTACCGTCAACGGTGCCGACAGGGTTGATCCGTTATCTGCGAAACGAGTCAAGGTCGGATCGGTCGTGCGTACACGCTGGTATAGCGCGATCGGTACTGTCGACACGTTGTCCGATGCGATGACGGGAGGTGCTACGAGGTCGCCCAACAGCATTCCAAAGAAGAGAAAGGTAAAGCACGTGCCCAATAGAGCGGGCAGTGCGACCGGCCTCAGAGAATTCGCGAGCCACGTTTCTACCCATGCCAGGGGATCGAAGGTCCTTTCGTGAGAGAGTCGAACGCGCGTTTCCAGCACCAGATCGGCAGGAAGCACCGGTTCTTCGACGCCGCGCATCAGGTTTCTCACCGACACATACGACTGGAGTTGTCTCTGACACGGTTCACATCCAGAAACGTGTGTTTCGATCTGGATCGCTTCGTCCGGCGTCGCCATTGAGTCAATGAATGCGCTCATGAGTTCTTGAGCTTGCTCACAGTGCATTTCCCCAGGCTGTCTTTTCCGCAGAATCGATTTGAGATTCTTCATCGTTTTTCTCACAGAATTAGCCGATGCGTTGCACTGACAGATAACGCATCAGGCGTTTCTTAAGTTCCATCCGAGCCCGCGCGAGTCGGGATTTTACTGTGCCCATGGAGACGCCAAGGATCTCGGAAATCTCGCTGTAGGAAAATCCCTGGATATCGCGCAGGACAACGATCGATCGATGTTCCGATGAAAGCTTCCAGAGAGCTTCCTGAATCGCTTCCTCGCGTTCTCTTCTCTCCAGTGCGGCGTCGGGCGTCGGGCCTTCGTCTGCGATCTGAATCGGCGCGCTTCGCTCGTCTGCGCCTAAGGAATCTTGTTCCAACGGTACCGTTGATTGGCGGTGACGCCGCCTGGACCAACGAATACGGTTCAGGATCTCTCGAAAGCCGATCTTGAATATCCATGTTTTGAGACTGGCCTGACCCTTGAATCTTCCGATGTTACGAAACACTTTGACGAAGATGTCCTGAGTCACATCGGCAGCCTCGCCGGGGTCCTGAAGCATTCGGCACGCAACGTGATAGAGCGGCGCGTGATACGTTCGGACCAATTCGTCGTAGGCCGCGTCCTCGTTAGCGCGAAGCCGGAGCACAAACAGTGCTTCTTCAGTCGATATGGCCTCTGTCGAGGCAAGATCCGAATAAGATATCTCTGGACGAAGCATTACGAGATACGAGTCTCCTTTCTGCCGTTCCACAATTATATCAGGGGCAATGCTCGTCCCGCGGCCCGGAAAGCTTCTGCCACGGATTGTAAGTTCTTGTGCTCTATTGTGAGACACCGGGGGGAGCGAATTGTTCCACCAATTTGACGCCGGCTTCCAGAATTTCAGTGACCGCCGTTTCCTCCGGCGCTTCAGAGTAGACCCGAAGAACCGGCTCGGTTCCCGATCTGCGGAACAGGATCCAGCCGTCACCCTCCAGTACCAGCTTGAGGCCGTCCAACGTCCGGATCTCGGTGATCGATCGGTCGGCTAAATTCGACGGAGGCTTTTCTTTTAAGGTACTTATGAGCCGTTCGCTTGCTTCCGAGTCGATCTGCAAATCGAGACGATTGTAGTGGAATTCGCCGAATTCCGCCCACATATCGCCGATCAATGCAGTGAGCGATTTTCCGGACGTAGCGAGCAGATCGAGCAGGAGCAGGTGCAGGAAGAGTCCATCTCGCTCAGGTAAGTGATTAGACAGACCGATCCCGCCACTTTCTTCTCCTCCGATGAGGATCGGACCTTTGAGCATCAACTCGGCGATGTTCTTAAAGCCGATCGGCGTTTCGATGACATCCAGGCCGAGTCGGCTTGCAATGCGTTTGATCAGTTGGCTCTGGGAAAAGGTATGGGCGACCGAGCCCCGCCATCCGAGCGTACGGTAGGTGTGGAGTAGGAGAAGGGGCAATACCTGTAGCGTGCTGACAAAGCGCCCGTCATTCGAGACCACGCCCAGGCGGTCGGCATCTCCGTCGGTGGCCAGGCCGATTGCTGCGCCCGATTGTCGAACCATCTTCGCGAGGGGCTCTAGCTGAGGCATCATAGGCTCAGGGCTGATGCCGCCAAACAGCGGATCGGGTTCAGCTCTAATTGTTTCGACGCTAACCGTCGTCGCTGCCAGCATCTCTTCCAGTAACCGCCCTCCGCTCCCGTGCATCGAATCCACGACGACATTGAGATTGGAGTCGGCGATTCGCTCCCAGTCGACCAGTGATCTCAAATGTTCGAAGTACTCCGTGGACGGCGCGACCAAATCGATCCCGGTTGTCGACGTCCGAATCTCATGCTTTCCCAGATGCCCCTCTATGGTTCGAGTGATTTCGGGAGTTGCGCTCCCGCCGTATTCCGCCTTTACCTTGAAGCCGTTGAAGGTGGCTGGGTTATGGCTGGCCGTAATAACAACGCCACCCACGAGGCCCTGGCGTCGAACTTCGAATGAAACGTAAGGGGTGGTGTAGGGACGGTCTATCAACTGTACGCGAAATCCGTTACCGGCGAAGACCTCGGCAGCGGCGGCGGCGAACCTCCCAGACAGAAAACGAACGTCGTAACCCACGACGACAGTTCGTTCGCGCCCGTTTACAGTCTGGAAATAGTCCGCCGTGGCCTGGGATGCGAGAAGCAGGTTGTCGAAGGTGAACTCGTCGGCTATGACGGCTCGCCATCCATCGGTTCCGAAGCGGATCGTCATTGACGAAGAAGGAATCTAAGAGTACCTACAAGATTGAGTAATCCGTCACAACGGACTTGCCGCCGAGCAGAGTACCCGGCTGGAGCATTGCCGACCGGCCTATGTAACAGCCGCGCGCCAATATGCTGCCTGAAATACGCGCATCAGCGTCGATCGTATTTCCCGACCAAATCACCGAGTCCACGATGTGTGCTCCGGAATCGATTTTGCAGTTGGGCCCAATGACCGATGACTCGATGCGGACACCTTCACGGATTGTGACTCCTTCGGCCACTCGAGACGCACTATCGACAAAGGCGCTGCCGGGAATAGTGTCAGCCGTCAACTTCGTCAGAGGAATCTCGGGTGAGGCGAACTTTCCGCCGAGGATATCGCGATGTACTTCGAGGTATTTCCCGGGCGTTCCTATGTCGATCCAATACTCGTTCGAAACGACCGCATACATAGGTTTGCCCTTTTCTAATAAAGACGGAAACAGTTCGCGTTCGAAGGAAAAGGGTTTTCCCTTTGGCATGTCCTCGAGGACGGAGGGTTCGAGGACGTAAATCCCAGCGTTAATCGTGTTGGAGGTAATTTCGTCCATCCCCGGCTTTTCGAGAAACCGATGGATCTGCCCGGAGTCGTCCGACTCTACCAGGCCATAGGCGGTCGGATCCTCAACGGGTGCCAGGACCAGGGTCGCTACCGACTTCTTCTGGCGGTGGGTTTCGATGACCGCAGGAAGGTTGATCGACGTCAGGACGTCTCCATTGAAGACTACCGTAGGGCCTTCTATCCACTCTTCTGCGTTTTTAAACGCCCCAGCCGTTCCCAGAGGCGCGCTCTCCACGGCGTAACGAATAAGAACGTCGAAATCCGCGCCGTCCTTGAGCAGGTCTTCAATCTTTCGAGGTTGGTAGGACAGGCTCAATATGATTTCGCTAATTCCCGCACTCTTCATGAGATCGATCTGGTAGAGAAGAAACGGCCGGTTGGCTACAGGCACGATCGGTTTGGGAAGATTCAAGGTAAGCGGCCTGAGCCGCGTCCCTTTGCCGCCTGCGAGGATGAGTCCTTTCATGACCGTCACTTATAATACAGCAGACGGGTCCGTGGCCCCGATTGGGTGCTTGAATCGTGGTCCATTAGTCCTTAAATCTGATAGACTGGCCACCCTTATGAATCTGCCTAATGCAGTGACGCTATCGAGGATTTTCCTCGTACCGGTGCTGGTGACGCTGCTGTTGACGAAGTACAGTGTGTCGATCGCAGCCGCGGTGTTTCTCGCGGCGTCCATGACCGACTTTCTCGACGGCTATCTTGCCCGGTCGAGGAACGAAGTAACCACTCTGGGAATGCTCCTGGATCCGGTCGCCGACAAGCTCTTGGTGTCGGCAGCCTTCATTTCGCTCGTTGAGCTTCAGATCGTCCAAGCCTGGATGGTCGTTGTCATCATCGGTCGGGAGTTTGCTGTCAGTGGCCTTCGCAGCATTGCTGCCTCTCAGGGCTTTACGATTGAGGCATCCGAGCTCGGCAAGTTGAAGATGGGTGCGCAAGTTGCTGCAATCACACTGTTGATCCTGGGGAGCGAATACACATTTTTCTTCAGCGCCGCCGGAAACATCGCGCTCTGGATGGTTGTCCTTTTTGCGCTTTGGTCCGCTGTCGGATACTTCCGTACCTTCTGGTCTAAGATTGACCACCGTTTCAAAGCCCAGCAGGAGCGCCGCCGCCACGTTCTCGTGAAGAAGAGGCAGGGTCGGCATGCTCCCACTCAGTAATCAGGAAAGACGACTACTTCTCGGCATCGCCCGCACAGCCGTTCGTTCTTATCTGACAGACACCCCCGCCGAAAAATCGGGAGCTCTTAGTCCTTCGTTAAGCACCGAGTGCGGAGTCTTTGTATCTATTCATCGCGAGGCCCAACTCCGTGGTTGTATCGGACGTATCGAGTCGGAAGGGCCTCTTTATGAGGTGACCGCCGAATGCGCCGTTTCGGCCGCTGTGTCTGACCCCCGGTTCCCCCCGGTCAGGATCGAAGAGCTTGAGGGGCTGAGGTTCGAGATCTCCGTTTTGTCTGTTCTGCAAAAGGTTGAGGCACCGGACAAACTCGAGGTTGGTCGACACGGGTTGTTGGTCGAAAAGGATGGACGGAGGGGTCTCCTGCTGCCCCAAGTCGCGACCGAGTACGGTTGGGATCGAGCAGAATTTCTCTCCGAGACGTGCGTGAAGGCAGGGCTTTCCCGAGAGGCCTGGCAGGAGGGAGCTCAGATTTTTTCTTTCGAGGCCCTGGTGTTTGGAGAAAGTGTCCGGGCCGAATGATGCTACTTCAGCTTCCCTTTCACGGAATTGATCCTGTCTTTTTTGAAATCGGGCCACTCCAACTCCGCTGGTACGGACTGATGTACATGTTGGGGTTTGTCGCTGCCTATTTCGTCATGAAAAGTGTGGTAAGGCAGGGACGACTGTCCTTGTCCAGAGACGATCTTTACGATCTGCTGTTTTATCTCATCCTGGGTGTCATGCTGGGTGGGCGATTCGGGTACGTATTGATCTATGACCTGGGGGCATACATTCAGGATCCCTTGTCTATTGTCGCGATCTGGGAGGGGGGGATGTCCTTTCATGGCGGCCTGCTCGGTACGACGCTGGCAGCCGTGCTGGTCGTGAGGCGCAGGCGCTGGGATTTCTGGCAAGTTGGCGACATGATTGCGCTTGCCGTTCCCATCGGATTGGGGTTGGGACGCATCGGAAACTTCATTAACGGTGAGCTTTATGGCCGCGAAACTTCCCTGCCATGGGCGATGGTCTTCCCCGGGGGCGGGAACGTGGGGCGTCACCCGTCGCAATTGTATGAAGCTTTGCTGGAAGGACTTGTTCTATTTCTGTTTGTGCGGTGGATCTACAACCGGTCTTTCCATCCGGGAGCGGCCTTATGGGGGTTGATCTCCGGATACGGGCTGGTCCGGTTTATGGTCGAGTTCCTGCGCTCCCCCGATGCACACATCGGCTTGGATATGGGACCGCTGACCCGGGGTCAGCTTCTCAGTCTTCCCATGCTGCTCATCGGGGCGTTTTTCTTTATTCGCGTCGTGCAGGCAGGCAGGGTGCCGTCTAACGGAGCTCGATCGAAGAACCCGCGAAAACGGCACCCGAAGTAAAAGTAATCAGAGCAGTTGCGGATCGTTCTCGAACCTTGAGTACAACGAGCTCCCCGATGACTTCCCTCTGCCCAGCCAGCAGCCTGGCTGCTTCTCCTGAGAGTGGGTGGAGCGGTGAGTCCGCGTTCAGTGGGCGGTAAATCAAGAAGAGATTTCCCGTCTGGATTCCGTCTCGATCACCGAGGTCGATGTAGACGACCTGCCCCTCGGCTACGACTCCACTTGAGATCCCTCCAAGTCGCCCGCCGCTAACACCGGGTACCACGGTTGTCCCCCCAAACAGCGGTGACCCTGAATTCAACAACGTGTCGCGCGACATCACTATTGCTCCAGTAGTCTTCCCCGTGCTCGGCATCATCGAATTAAAGGGACGGTCCGCAGGGAGTTCCGGAAAATCTATTTCCTCAAAGGCAATGATCGTGTCGCCGATTTCAATCCCATCACAGGCATGGACCACACGCGCCATCGAAAACTCCGGTTGCACCATTACGGCACGCATCTGGCCGATTTTCAGGTAGTGCATTCCCAGGTCTCCCACGCTCTCACGTGTACTGCTGATCTCTCGCGGAGATCCGGTAGTTCAAAGATGACCGGAGGCGGGGCGGGAGCTGACTCTGGTGTCAGCTGAGGTGTCGCCGGCAATCGAACCTGAGCTACCGGTTCCGGCTCTGGCTCGGCATCCACTACCGGTTCCGGAGCTTGTGGCTCAACTGCTTGGGTTATCTGGGTGATAGCCCGGATTAAGATCTGGTCCTGCGGATAGATCCAATGCGGATTGATAATGTGTTCGTTGGATTCCCAAAGCTGCGGCCACAGGAAGGAGTTGTTCAGATAGCGCCTGGCAATGTCCCAGAGAGTGTCACCCTCTTCGACGACATGTACTTCGAAGTTCTCTGTAGTGATGGGCGCATTGTTTGCGCTCACGAATCCGTCCCGCTCGGTCAATTCGCTCGGAGGTGCTCCCTGCTCAGGAAGGGGCCCCTGTTGCCCGCTTCCCGTTGCAGACACGAGCATTATCAAGGCCGTCAACGTGAGGAATTTCTTCATAAGGCCCCCTTTCTAACAGAAGGCCGGGTGGGAGTCAACATATTGATAACACTTGGTTGATTTGGGAACTCAAGATCCTGTGGTGGGATAGGTGTGACTCCCGAACCCATAGCTGTTTCCCCCGAAAGGGGTCGGGAGGGTCCGAGGGAATTCAGCTTGGACGATTTCACCCTGGAGGAGAATGGCGATAGTTGAATGCGCGCAAATATTGCGCACATTCTGTTCCGCAGAGCTGTCTGGATCAAGATCCCCGGGCGGAGGTGGTCTGGCGACGGCTATCTACTAATGAATTGAACCGTTTGAGCCCGATTTGTGATATCGTGAGAAGTTTCCGCACTCGTGATTGGGCGTCGCAGTGGGTGAGTGCCCGAAAACCTGCTGGAGAACATAATCATAAGAAGAGGAACCATGTCGAACCGGATTTACGACAGCATTTGCGAGTTGGTCGGGAATACGCCGGTTGTGCGGCTCAACCGGCTTTCGGAGCCGGGATGGGCAGACCTTCTGGTCAAACTGGAATTTTTCAATCCCGGCGGCAGCGTGAAGGACCGGATTGGGCTCAGCATGATCGAAGCGGCCGAGCGGGACGGGCGACTGAAGCCCGGTGGCACCATCGTAGAGCCGACCAGCGGCAACACAGGTGTGGGTCTTGCCATGGTCGCTGCCTCAAAGGGCTACAAGGTGATCCTGACCATGCCCGAAGACATGAGCATCGAACGGTTGAACCTTCTGAGAGCTTTTGGAGCAGAAATTGTCGTGACGCCGAGAAACGATGTCATGCAGGGAGCTATAGACAAGGCTGAGGATCTCGTTCGGGAAAACCCGGGCTATTTTATGCCCCATCAGTTTCGTAACGAAGCGAATCCTGACGCCCACCGGCGAACGACGGCACGCGAAATCCTTGATGCTGTAAGCGGGGAGCTGGACGCGCTGGTTGTTGGTATCGGAACCGGAGGAACGGCCACCGGCACGGGTGAAGCGCTCAAAGCAGAACTCCCGCAACTGCAGCTCTATGCGATCGAACCCAGCGACTCTCCGGTACTTTCCGGAGGTGCTCCGGCACCTCACCCGATTCAGGGTATTGGCGCTGGTTTTGTACCTGAAGTTCTCAATCTTGACGTCGTCGATCACATCGTACCGGTCCGTTACATGGATGCCCGTCGGCAGGCACGCCTTCTGGCAGAAAAGGAAGGCATCCTGGTCGGGATTTCTTCAGGTGCAATCCTCCACGTTGCGATGGAAGTGTCTCGTGAATTCGGATCCGGAAAGAGAGTCCTCGCAATCATGTGTGATACCGGGGAGCGCTACCTCAGCACGGAGTTGTTTGCTTGAAATGTTCCCGGGATCTGTCTGTGTTTCCCTGACACCTAAGGACGTAGCCGAAGTCGTTGCCTCGGCCACGGATGGGGCGGACTGCGTCGAGGTACGCCTGGACTACCTTGACGATCCAGAGGCATCTGGAGAGATCAGATGGGGCGACCTGCCGGTTCCCGCGATCGCCACGTGCCGGGGCCGCGCCGAAGGCGGTCTGTTTGCTGGGTCGAGGGACGACCAGCTGAAAATACTTGAGCAGGCTGTTCGGAACGGAGCCCGCTGGGTGGATCTGGATTACCGGTTTGCGAAGCAGTTTTCCTCGGCCGGCATAATCAGCTCGTATCACGACTTCGATTCGACCCCGGAGGATCTTCGGGAACTGCTGGACGCAGTCTGTCAGAGTCCAGCGTCTGTGGCCAAGATCGCGACGTCGGTCCGGACATGGTCAGACAACCGAAGGCTCCTTGATCTGCTCGACGAACCGTGGCCGAAGCCGGTGATTGTCATCGGGATGGGGGTTCTCGGGCAGATCACGAGGATCGTCGGACCATGTCGAGGCAGCGCTTTGACGTACACGTCGGCCGGACAGCCCTCCGCCCCAGGTCAACTTGGCCTGGGGGAATTGCTTGGCACCTATCGATTCCGTGAGATCGCGTCTTCGACGCGTCTTATTGGAATCGTGGGAAATCCGGTGGACCATTCAAGATCGCCGTCGTTGCACAACAAGGCGTTCGGCGCCGCGGGACTTGATTATGTTTACATGAAGTTTTCCGTGGAGAGTGTGGACGACTTTTTTGAGAATGCGGAACGTATCGGGATCGAAGGTTTCTCAGTCACGATTCCGCACAAGGTGGAGGTCATGCGGTACCTGGACGATGTAACACCGGAAGCTTCGGCCGTAGGCGCAGTGAACACCGTGTTTCGCGACGAAGGCAGATGGAAAGGCGACAACACGGACGTGTACGGAATACGCGAAGCACTCAAAGGATTCGACGTTCGTGGCAAGAAGGTGATCGTCCTGGGCACCGGTGGTGCGGCCCGGGCAGCCGTTGCGGCGCTGGAGTCTGCGGAATCGGTGACTGTGCTATCGCGAAGCATGGAGGCTGGAACTCTGGACTGGTCTCGCCCCGTGAAGGTGGATCGTCTCGAGAATTACTCCAGACATGAAGAGGACCTTCTAGTGAATGCGACACCTGTGGGCATGACTCCCGACGTTGACGCGATGCCGATCCGAGGCACGATCCATGCCGACCTTGTTTTCGACATGGTCTACAGCCCACCGCTTACCCGCTTGTTAAGCGAGGCCGAAAGGCAAGGGAAACAGGTGGTGGCGGGCACAGAAATGTTTGTTTCCCAGGCCGCGCGTCAGTTTGAAATCTGGACAGGGCAGCCGGCTCCGGAGCATGTTTTCGGAGCGAGGGCGGCCTTATTGGAATGACTGTGAGTAGACCGATCGGTGTCCGGGTGCCAGCGAGCACGTCGAACCTGGGCCCCGGCTTCGACGCATTGAGCCTGGCGCTTCGAATCTACCTGAGGGTAGAAGTCGAAGCAGCGAGTTCGACCGGTGTCGTTGCCAGGGGCGTTGACAACGAGAAGATGCCCGAAGGTAGGGAAAACCTGATTGTCCAGGTGATGGAGGCTGTGGCCGAACGGCGTGGCCGGCAATTAGCACCGGTACTCCTGAAAGTCGAGAATGAAATACCGTTGGCGCGAGGATTGGGAAGCAGTGCGACGGCGATTCTTGCCGGGATCTCCTGTTACGAGATAGTTGCAGGGGAGTCTTTGTCGGAGCGAGAGATTTTCGATTGTGCGATGGAGTTCGAACCCCATCCGGACAATCTGGCTGCCGGGCTCCTCGGAGGGCTCACGGTCTCCGCTGTTGGCGAGAACGGGCAGGCCATGTCGTCCACGATGAGTGTTTCCGATGGAATAACACCGGTTCTGGTGATTCCGGAGTTCGAACTCTCGACCCAGAAGGCTCGTGAGGTGCTGCCGGAGCGTTACTCACGAGGGGATGCTGTTTTCAACATCCAGCGGTCGGCGCTGATTGTCGCTGCGTTGACGAGCGGAGATTGGACGATGCTTTCAGAAGCCATGAGAGATCGGGTCCATCAGCCGTACAGGGCACCGTTGATTCCAGGATTTGAGAAAATCCTGGAGATGAAGATCGACGGACTCGCCGGCATCGCCTTGAGTGGAGCAGGGCCGACAGTTCTCGGTTTCACCGTGCCCCAGTCGGCTGAGACCGTCGGCAGGGAGATTGTCAAGTTGTTCGGACAGAGTGGTGTGGAGGCGTCTTTAAGAGTTTCCGGGATCGATACTGAAGGACGGCGTTTTCTCACCGAATGAGTGGGAACCGTGTTGAAGAGTTTGAAGCCATGAAGAAGATCAAGACTGCCATATTAGGTGCGACAGGGACGGTGGGCCAGCGGATGATTCAGATGCTTGAGGACCACCCGTGGTTTGAGATCGGAGCCGTGGCCGCTTCGGGCAACTCGGCCGGGAAACAGTACAGTGAAGCGGCCCATTGGCAACTCGAGTCACCGATTCCGGACGCGATTCGGTCGATGACGGTCGAGGCCTGCCGTCCAGGACTGGACTGCGACTTCGTTTTGTCGGGACTTCCATCTTCGATTGCGCGTGAGACCGAAATCGAGTTTGCCGAAGCTGGATACGCCGTTATCAGCAACGCGGCGCCTCATCGCATGGGTGCGGATATCCCGCTTCTGGTCCCCGAGATCAATGCGGATCACATAGAGGCTCTTGATAAGCAACGGCCGCGTTTCGGAGGCAAGGGTTTCATCGTAACGAACCCGAACTGTTCAACGATCGGACTGGTCATTCCCCTGGCGGCCCTCGACCGTACGTTCGGACTGGAAGCCGTACATGTGGTGACCATGCAGGCTTTGTCGGGAGCAGGATACCCGGGCGTCGCTTCTTTGGATGCAGTCGACAACGTCGTTCCCGATATCGCAGGCGGTGAGGAAGCCGAGAAGATGGAGACCGAGCCGCTGAAGATTCTCGGAACGTGGTCAGGCGACAGGTTTGAAGACAATCAGTTTCGCATCAGCGCGATGACGCATCGGGTCAATGTGCGGGATGGCCATCTGGAGGCCTGCTCGGTCAAGCTGAAGCAGGTGGCCCAACCCGAGCAGCTGGAAGCGGCCTTCCAGGACTACAGATCCAGTATCGACGATCTGGATTTGCCGTCGGCACCGCGGCCCCTCATGGTGGTCGAAAAGGCCAACGATCGGCCGCAACCGCGACTGGATCGTGACCGGGGTGAAGGTATGACTGTGGTCGTAGGTCCCGTGTCGCGCTGCTCTGTGTTGGACCACAAGTTTCGGGTGCTGAGCCACAACACGATTCGTGGGGCGGCCGGAGCTGCTGTCTTGAACGCGGAGTTGTTGTATCGCCGAGGACTGATCGGATGAATTCGCTTACGCAGATACCGCCTGGTACCCAGATCCTTATCGGCGATGCTGCGCGTCGTCGCCGGGCTGTCGAGAGGGCCATATTTTCGGTTTTCGAAGGGTGGTCCTACGAAGAGATCATCCCCCCGATGCTCGACTACTTCGATGTTTTTGTGAAGGGAATGGGGAACGAGCTGGAGGATCGCATATACAGGTTTATAGACCGTGAAGGCAACGTTCTTGCTCTGCGGCCTGAATTCACGTCTCTGCTTGCGAAGATGGCGGCCACGCGGCTGTCGGAAGAACCCAAACCGGTTCGTCTCTCTTATTCCGGCGAGGTGCTCCGGTTTGAAACGCCAAAGGGGGGTCAGCAGAGGGAGTTTGCTCAAATGGGGCTGGAACATTACGGAGGCTCGGCCTTGAATTCTGACGGTGAGGTGTTGCTGGTCTGTATGGAGGTCCTCGAAAAACTCGGCGTTACGGACTTCCAGATCAACCTCGGGAGTGTGGACTTCTTCGGCGGCATTGTCGACAGGATCGATCTTCCCGAGAAAGATATCGACCAGCTCAAAGGGTTGTTGAACGTTAAGGATCAAACCGGATTGGAGAGGATGCTCGACGGCCTCAGTTTCGAAAAGCGCCTGAAGGACATTCTGCTTGCGATCCCTCATCTAACGGGAGGGCGCGAGACCCTCGCCAAGGCTCGAGAGCTGGTTACCAATGAACGGTCCGTAGGCGCCGTCGGACATCTCGAAAACATATATGGGATCTTTGAGCGGTTGGGTCTGGACCAGCATCTGACGATCGATCTCGGGGAGATTCGACGATTCGACTATTACAGCGGCATTCTCTTTCGGGCTTATGTTCGCGGTCTGGGCTTCGAAGTGGCCAGCGGAGGGCGATATGACGGCCTCCCCGCTCAGTTTGGCCATGATACGCCGGCGGTTGGATTTTCATTCAGCCTGGACCGGCTGGAACAGATCGTGGACCCGAAGGCGTTTGGGGTCGAAATCGACTCCGAACCCGGAAGTGAGGAAACCAGTTTCGAAGAAGCCATACGAGTGCGTCGGGAAGGCAGGCGGGTGCGGTTGTGCTTGTGATTGCGATCGCGAAGGGGCGCTTTCTTGAACCGTCACTGGATTTACTGGCGCGTGCGGGTATCGAATTTGAAGAAGACGTTGCCGAATCCCGGAGGCTCATTTTCGATTCGAAGGACAGTAAGTGTCGCGTGATACTGGTGAAGCCCATGGACGCACCGACGTACGTTGAGTACGGTGCGGCGGATGCCGGCATCGCAGGTCGAGACGTGCTGATGGAATCGGAGACTGACGTGCTGCAGCCGCTCGATCTGGGGTTCGGTCAGTGCAGAATTGTAGTGGCAGTCCCCGATAGGAAGCCGGGCGGGGACGAACCGTTCCGCACAGTCGTCCGCGTCGCGACCAAATATCCGCATATCACGCTTGAGCACTTCAATGCGCAGGGGATTGCGGTGGAGATTATCCCTCTGTCGGGGTCGATCGAACTGGCACCTCTAGTGGGACTTGCGGACCGGATTGTAGACCTCGTGGAAACAGGACGCACGCTGGCGGACAACGGGATGCAGATCGTAGAGGTCATCGCCGAGAGTTCGGCGCGCCTGATGATTAACAGAGCGAGTTACCAGACGAAGCGGAAAGAAATCGTACAGATGGTGGAGACCCTGGAGGGTTTGGTCTGATGCGGATCGTCGATCTAAGTGAAACGCTGGATCTGGGTGTGGTAGACAGGTTGTTACCTTCGGCCGAGGGTGAAACGGATGTCAGCCAGACGATCGCCGACATCGTTGCGGGGGTCCGTGACCGGGGTGATGAAGCGTTGTTCGAATACACCAGTCGCTTCGACGGAACTACGCTCGATCCAGAACATGTACGTGTCAGCGGTGAACAGATCCGGGAATATGCCAGCGGTGCTGATGACGAGCTTGTAGAGATTCTCAAGATTGCAATTTCCAACATTCGACAATTTCATGAGGAGCAGTTGCAGCAGTCCTGGGAGATCTACGCCGGAGACGGCGTCCATCTGGGCCAGCGGATCACCCCTGTCGGCCTTGTGGGGCTCTACATCCCGGGATTCAAGGCAGCCTATCCTTCGTCCGTGCTGATGAACGCGATTCCGGCTCAGGTAGCGGGTGTCGAACGCCTGGTCGTGGCAACGCCGCCGAAATCACTCGAGGAGAATCCGTTGGTTGCAGCCGCCCTCGACCTTCTTGGCATACACGAAGTCTATCGAGTGGGTGGTGCGCAGGCGATCGCGGCCCTTGCGTTTGGAACCGAATCTATTCCGAGTGTCGACAAGATCGTCGGGCCCGGCAATCAGTACGTTCAGGGGGCCAAGAGGCTTGTCTTCGGCCGTGTGCACATCGACATGATCGCCGGTCCCAGTGAAGTCGCCGTAGTGGCTGACGAAACCTGCGATCCGAGCTGGATCGCGGCGGACCTGTTGGCTCAGGCAGAACATGACGAGATGGCCGGTGTCTGGCTCATCTGTTGGTCTGAGGACCTCGCAGCTGCGGTGTTCGACCAGGTCCAGATCCAGCTGGAGACACTGGACAGAGATTCCATTGCCCGGACGGCTGTCGCCAACAATGGGATCAGTTTCATAGTCGGTGGACAAGAGGATGCCATCCGGCTGGTCAACCACATCGCGCCCGAGCACGTGGAAGTCCTGATGGCTGAGCCCGACCGGATTGCCGACGGCATTAGGAATGCCGGCGCTGTCTTTATTGGGCGTTACTCTCCGACCGTCGTTGGCGACTATTTTGCAGGTCCGAATCATGTATTGCCGACCGCTCGGTCGGCCCGGTTCTTTTCACCGCTCGGTGTTTATGACTTCTTGAAGCGGACAAGCATTGTGCGTTATTCAGGCCGGGCGATCGAACGCTCAGGTAGCCTCATAGAAAAGTTCGCAATTGCAGAAGGTCTGACAGGACATGCCCGATCGATCACAATCCGAAGTCATTAAGCCGGAGGTGCGGGCGGTATCGGCCTATACGCTGACGCACTTCGAGGCGGAGGTCAAACTCGACCAGAATGAGAACCCGTACGAGATCCCCGAGGATCTCAAGCGGAGGATTGTGGATCGTGCCCTCCAGAGAGACTGGGGGCGCTATCCGGAGTTCGTGCCCGGAAAGCTTCTCCGGACGCTCGCTCGATTTACCGGGTGGAATGCGGACGGCATTCTGGTTGGCAACGGTTCGAACGAGTTGATCAGCGCGGCGGTAACCGTAACACTCGGCCCGGGTAAAAGGGTGGCCATCCCCCAGCCCACATTCGCTCTTTACGAATTGATGGCGACAGCAGCGGGCGCCACGATCGAACGCGTTGGGTTAAAGGAGGCGGATTTTTCTTTTGACGTCGACAAATTATTGGAAGCGGCGCAAGGATCGGACGTTGTCATCGTCTGTTCGCCTAACAGCCCCACCGGATCGTTGCTGGAGCGATCCGATGCCGAACGCCTCCTCTCCCAAGCACGAGGGCTTGTGATTATCGATGAGGCATATCACGAGTTCAGTGGGCAGACGCTGTTTCCGCTGCTGGAGAAATTCGACAATCTCTTGCTGCTGAGAACGTTTTCGAAAGCATGGTCGCTGGCCGGTCTCCGTTTTGGCTACATGATGACCAGCGCTGCGATCGCTACTGAAGTTCAGAAAGTGAAGCTGCCCTACAACGTGAACATATTTACGTTGGCGGCGGCGGAGTTGATTGCTGAGGAGTTTGACGTTGAGCCACCGGTGAGACGGCTCCTTGCTGAACGCTCGCGGCTACACGGAGAGTTGGACGGCCGTAAAGGTGTTGAGGCCTTTCCCTCGCGCGCCAACTTCATCCTCTTTCGCACACAGTTCCCCGCTCTTCAGCTGTTCGATGCCCTATACGAGTTGGGCGTTCTTGTGCGGGACGTGAGCGGTTACCCGATGCTTGAGGGGTGTCTGCGGGTTTCCGTGGGTACTCCGGATGAGAATACGCGATTTCTTGAGGCTCTTGACAGGGCACTGGAGACACTGGCATGAATCCTCGCATCGCAGAAAAACAGAGGACGACGAAAGAAACGGATATCCGTGTGCGCCTGAACCTGGACGGAACTGGAGAGCACGAAATCTCAACTGGAATTCCTTTCTTCGATCATATGTTGGCGCAGCTGGCAAGGCATGGCCGCATGGATTTGGAGATTGCGGCCAAGGGCGACCTTGAAATCGACGGTCACCACACCGTAGAGGACGTCGGTTGGGCTCTCGGCCAAGCCGTCGACGAAGCGCTGGGCGAACGTCGTGGAATTGCGCGCTTCGCACACGCTTACGTTCCCCTGGACGAAGCGCTCAGTCGCGTGGTTGTGGATTTTTCTGGTCGTGGATATCTCATTTACAAGGCCCGTTTCGAAACGGCGTTACTTGGCGACTTGCAGACTGAGCTCATAGAGGAGTTTTTCAAAGCTTTTGTTCAGCAGGGCCGGCTGAACCTTCATGCAGAAGTCCTGTACGGGAGGAACCAGCACCACATGGCCGAGACGATGTTCAAAGCTGCGGCCCGTGCAATCCACCTGGCGAGCCGAGTGGTGTTTGACGACGGCGAAATTCCTTCAACCAAAGGGACGTTGTAGCTAAGAGGCCCTCAGCGATCGGCGTTCTGCTGTCAGGTTGCAGTTGACAACTGAGAAGCTGACCGCTCTTGAAGATGATTACGATTATTGACTACCAGCTGAACAACCTTCGGAGCCTGGAGAACACGCTCGGTCGCCTTCGACACGAGACGTGTGTCACCTCCCGGCGCGAGGATGTCAGCAGCGCCCGGAAACTGATCCTGCCTGGTGTAGGCGCCTTCGGTGACGCGATGCGGAATCTGCATGAACTTGGGCTGGCTGAACTTATCGTGAAGAAAGTGGCGGAAGGCACACCGATGCTGGGTGTGTGTCTGGGCATGCAACTCCTGTTCACCGAGAGTAAAGAGTTTGGCAATCACTCCGGACTGGGTATTTTGTCTGGAAAGGTCAGACGCATTCCGGAAGGTGTCCACGTACCGCACATGGGTTGGAACCAGCTTCACAGGCAAAAACGGAATACCATTCTGGAGGGCATTGACGAGGGCAGTTTCGTCTACTTTGTCCATTCCTACTACGTGATGCCGGACGACCCGGAGCTGGTTGTCGCCAGCACGGATTACGGAATCGAATTTGCTTCCGTAGTGGGGAACGGGAATGTATGGGCGACGCAGTTTCATCCTGAGAAGAGCCAACACGTCGGTGAACGTATTCTCGACAACTTCGCACGATCATGAATCTCTATCCTGCAATTGACATTCTCGGAGGGCAGGCCGTCCGCCTCCGTCAAGGCCGTCGCGAGGAGTCGACCGTTTACGGAGTGCCGGTGGATATGGCCAGCCGATGGGTTAAGGCTGGCGCACGGTGGTTGCATGTTGTGGACCTGGACGGTGCTTTCGAAGGGGAGTCCCGGAACATAGATGCGATCAGGGGAATACGTACCCGGTGCCCGGACGTACAGATTCAGGTGGGCGGAGGCATACGGGACATAGAGGCTGTGGAACGCTTGCTGGACACGGGTGTTGACCGGGTCATCCTTGGAACTGCCGCGGTAAAAAGCCCCGACCTGCTCAGCGATGCAATCACGCGCTTTGGTGCTCGGATCGCAGTCGGAATTGACGCACGTGATGGAGCAGTTCGTTTAGAGGGGTGGACCAGCGATGGGTCGTTGACGGCCCTCGAACTGGCCACTCAACTTGAGACAGCCGGCGTCGAACTGGTGATTTATACCGATATTTCCCGTGACGGTGAGCTCGGAGGCGTCAATGTGGAAGCTACCAAAAAGATGCTCGATACCACAGGTCTTCGTGTCATTGCTTCCGGTGGTGTGTCGGATCGTTCAGACATCGAGCTCTTGCACGAAGTGGGACATCCTCGTCTCGAAGGCGCAATCATAGGCAAAGCCCTGTACGAAGGACGAATAGATCTGGAGGAAGTCCTGAATATTGTGGAGGCCGGCCCTGTTAGCTAAGCGCATCATTCCCTGTTTAGATGTAAAGGAGGGACGTGTTGTCAAGGGCGTGAACTTTCTTGAGCTGAGGGATGCCGGGGATCCCGTTGAAACAGGACTGCGCTATTCCGAGGAAGGAGCCGACGAGTTGGTGTTCCTCGATATTACAGCTTCCTCGGACCGAAGAGATATCGTCACCGATATGGTTCGCCGGGTCGCCGACTCGATCAACATCCCGTTTACGGTAGGTGGCGGGTTACGATCGGTAGAGGACGTTCGGGATATCCTCCGGTCTGGAGCCGACAAGGTGTCCATCAATACGTCCGCACTAGAACGTCCGGAATTGGTCAGCGAGGTCGCTGAGCGATTCGGCAGCCAGTGCATCGTCGTCGCAATCGACGCCCGTAGAGAGCGACCTATGGATGACGGTCCGAAAAAATGTCCGGTTAAATGGCAGGCTTACACCCACGGTGGCCGCACCCGGACCGACAACGACGCCGTCGAATGGGCCCGGGAGGCTGCCCGGCGTGGTGCGGGTGAGATTTTGCTCACGAGCATGGATGCTGACGGTACGAACGACGGCTATGACATTGAGCTTACGCGGGAAATAGCTTCGGGTCTGGATGTCCCCGTGATCGCTTCGGGTGGAGCGGGAAATCTCGATCACCTGCTCGATGCCCTGGTCGAGGGAAAAGCCAGTGCCGTTCTGGCTGCATCGATCTTTCACTTCAGAAAGTTCACGATCGAGGAGGCCAAGGCGCACCTTCGGGATGAGGGGGTTGTGGTTCGATGACGGATAGAAAGAAGATCCTTGAAAGCGTTCAGTTTGATGCCGACGGCCTAGTGCCTGCCGTTGTCCAGGACAGTGCGACGCGTGAGATCCTGATGGTGGCGTACATGAATCGGGAGTCGCTCGGGTTGACGCTGGATAAAGGCGAAACCTACTTCTACAGTCGGAGCCGGCAGGAAATCTGGCACAAGGGAGCAACGTCAGGGAACCTGCAGTCGGTCCAGCAGGTCCGTTTGGATTGTGATTCTGATACGGTCCTCGTTGAAGTGACGCCCGCAGGGCCTGCGTGTCACAAGGGAACGTATTCCTGTTTCGGTGTCGAACCTCAATTTGAGGGTTTCTTAGGCCAGCTCTTTGAACTTATTGAGGGACGAAAGGAATCGCGTCCCGAGGGCAGTTACACGACTTACCTGTTTGACAGCGGGCTGGACAAGATTCTCAAGAAGGTAGGCGAAGAGGCAACGGAGACGATTGTTGCATCCAAAAACCAGGAGCCTCGAGAGCTCGTTTCAGAGACTTCCGATCTGATCTATCACCTAATGGTCCTGCTCGTCGAACGCGGTGTGTCCCTGGAAGACATCACTCGCGAACTGAAGAATCGCCATGCGTCCCAGTCTGGAAGAAGCTAAGCAACTCGCCAAGGACGGCAACGTCGTTCCGATTTACAAATCGGTCGTCGCCGACTTCCTGACGCCGGTTTCCGCTTTCCTCAAGCTCCGGGAGGGAAGCCGCCATGCGTTCCTGCTCGAATCCGTTGAGGGGGGCGAAAAACTGGCGCGCTATTCGTTCCTCGGTTGCGATCCTTTTCTCGTAATCAGTGTCGGGCCAACCGCGCCCGACGTTTCCGATGATAAGACTGAGCACAGGCACTTTCCCCCGGCCGAACGCGAGAACTTTTTCGACGACTTGCGCAAGACGATGCGAAGTTTTCGATCGGTAGCGGTTCCAGGCCTGCCACCATTTTCCGGTGGAGCCGTCGGGTACTTCGGCTATGGCATGGTGCGCCTGATCGAAGAAATTCCCGATTCCGGTCACGACGACCTCGGCAGCAACGATGCGACGTTGATGTTCTTCAGGACCGTTCTTGCCTTCGATCACCTTAGAAATCAGATTCACATCGTGTCGAACCTCTTTCTGAACGAGAACGATGAGCGTGAGGAATCGATTGAAACTCTGTACGCGAAAGCAGTGGAAGAAATAGAAGCGACAGAGACCCTGTTAAGCCAGGCTGTGGAGATTCCGACGCCGACACGAAGCCAGACTGAGGTCGAAGTCCGATCGAATTTCGATAAAGAGGATTACCTCGAAGCTGTCAGGCGCGCCAAAGAATACATCACCGCCGGCGACATTTTTCAAGTCGTGTTGGCGCAACGTTTCGAAGTGGATCTGCCAATGCCCCCGTTTGAGATCTACAGGGCGCTCCGCATGGTTAACCCCTCGCCGTATATGTACTTTCTCGAGATGCCCGACGCTTCCATCGTGGGGGCATCTCCAGAAATGTTGATCCAGGTTCGCGGCCGAAACGCGGCGTATCGTCCTATAGCCGGGACGCGTCCGCGTGGGCAGGACGAATCCGAAGACCGTCGACTTGCGGATGAATTGCTAGCCGATGAAAAAGAACGCGCCGAGCACGTCATGCTCGTCGATCTGGGCCGCAACGATCTGGGTCGAGTCTCGAAGTACGGTACGGTGCACGTGGACGACTTCATGTTCGTTGAGCGGTATTCCCACGTAATGCATCTGGTTTCTTCTCTGTCGGGAGAGCTTGCCGATGATGTGGATCGCTTTGATGCGCTAATGGCCTGCTTCCCAGCGGGAACGGTATCGGGTGCGCCCAAGGTTCGTGCGATGGAGATCATCGACGAGCAGGAACCGACAAGGCGTGGTGTCTATTCCGGAGCTGTTCTCTACGCAGATTTCAGCAATAACCTGGATTCGTGTATCGCTATCCGGACGCTCCTCGCAAAGGACGGCCGCGGTTATATCCAGGCAGGCGGCGGAATCGTGGCTGATTCCGTACCCGAGACTGAATACATGGAGACGGTAAACAAGGCTCGGGCCTTGGTGCGAGCTGTCGAGCTGGCTGCGAAAGGCCTGGAGATATGATCGTCGTTATCGATAATTACGACTCCTTTACCTACAACCTGGTTCAGTATCTGGGGGAGTTGGGTGAGCAACCGTACGTATTCCGAAACGACAAGACGACTGTAGAAGCCATCGACGAGAGCAGGCCGGACCGTATCGTCATCTCTCCAGGTCCGGGCGTTCCCTCCAGAGCTGGAATTTCGGAACAGGTTGTAGAGTACTTTCATGCCAAAATCCCGATTCTGGGTGTGTGCCTCGGGCATCAAGCCATCGCTGAGGTGTTTGGAGGCCAGGTTGTCGCTGCCCCAAACCTGATGCACGGTAAGGTGAGCCGTATCCATCACGATGGCCGGACGATTTTTGCGGACTTGCCCCAGGATTTTTCAGCTACTCGATATCATTCTCTGATGGTGGATGATCTTCCCGACAGTCTGGAGCCGACCGCGACAACTGAGGATGGCGTTGTCATGGGCGTGCGGCACCGGGACGGTTCGACCGAAGGCATTCAGTTTCACCCGGAATCGATATTGACCCAGGTTGGACATGACCTGCTGTCGAACTTTCTGAAATTATGATCACCGACGTCATCGTGCGGTTAACCGAAGGCATCGATCTGAGTGAGGATGAGGCCCGCGAAGTCATGAACGAAATCATGACTGGACAATCGACCTCCGCGCAGGTTGCAGCCTTTTTGACGGCGCTTCGAATGAAAGGCGAGACGCTTGAAGAGCTTGTGGGGTTTGCCCGCGTCATGCGGGAAAAGGCAACGCCCGTCTGGGAAGGTGAACCGCTCGAAACTCTCGATACAGCGGGCACGGGTGGAGACAGGTCAGGAACGTTCAATATTTCCACGGCAGCTGCTTTCGTGGCGGCCGGAGCCGGAGCTTCGGTAGCTAAACACGGAAACCGGTCTATCAGCAGTCGTTCAGGGAGCGCGGATGTCATGGAAGCTCTGGACGTCGATATTCAGATGCCCGTCGAGAAGCTACGGAAGGCGTTGAAGGAGATTGGTATCGGCTTCTTCTTCGCACAGGCATTCCATCGTTCTATGAAGTACGTCATGCCCGTCAGGTCCGAAATCAAGGTGCGTACGGTGTTTAACATTCTCGGTCCGCTGGCCAACCCTGCTGCAGCACGATTTCAGGTCATTGGTGTCAATTCTGACAACATACTGGATCTTATGGCTAACGCAGCTAGTCGCCTGGGGGTGACTCACGCGTTCGTCGTTCACGGGACAGACGGTGTGGACGAGATTTCGATCGCTGCCCCGACGCGTATCGTCGAGTGCCATGACGGGAAGCTGAATAGTTTTGTCCTTCAGCCCGAGGATCTGGGTGTAGAGAGGTCTTCGCTCGAGGCGATCCGGGGAGGCGACGCCCAGACCAATGCCGGTATAGTCCGCGAGGTGCTCCGAGGCGCGAAGGGTCCCCACCGAGATGCGGTCTTACTGAATGCGGCCGCGGCGATTACCGCTGCGGGTTTGGCTAAAGATCTGAAATCGGGCTTCGCAGTTGGAGCGGACGCGATTGATTCGGGAAACGCGCTGGGGAAGCTCGAAGCACTTCAGGCCTTGTCGGCATCATGAAGAAACTCGCCGAAACGCATGTCTTAGCCCGGATCCTGAAGGCTAAGCGCAAACGTGTTAAGGATTCCGAGTTGCGTGCACCGGAAGCCATCGTACGGAAGATGGCGGCAACGGCCGCCCCGGTCCCGTCTTTCCGAAACGCTCTTGAGGCGGATGGAAGAACACGGATCATAGCGGAAGTTAAGAAAGCGTCACCGTCCGCCGGGGTCTTGATTGCCGACCTGGACGTTGCGGCCTTGGCCGGAACCTACGCCCGGTCTGGTGCCTCGGCTATATCCGTCGTTACTGAAGAAGACTTCTTCAAGGGAAGTCTGGCCTGGGTGGGTCTCGCTGCCCGGAGTTCAGGGTTACCCGTACTGAGGAAGGATTTCATCTTCGACGCGTATCAGTTGGCTGAAACTAGAGCTGCAGGCGCCAGTGCGGCCCTGTTGATCGTTGCGATGCTGGAAACGGGCGAGCTTGTTCGTCTCCTGGAAAGCTGCGGGGAGTTCGGGCTGGATGCGCTCGTCGAAGTTCACGACGAGGTTGAGCTTGCCGAAGCGCTCGAGGCGGGAGCTTCAATCATCGGAGTCAACAACAGGGATCTGAAGACCTTTGAAGTCAGCCTCCAGACAGGAATTCGTCTCGGTGAGCTGATTCCGGATGGTGTTCTGTTTGTCGCAGAAAGCGGCATCCACAAGAAGACCGATGTCCAGCAGTTGGGCGAGGCAGGCGCGGATGCGTTTCTGATCGGTGAGAGGCTGGTCCGTTCAAAAGATCCCGGAGCGGCGTTGAAGGAGTTGCTGTGACCCGGGTCAAGATCTGTGGCGTTACTGACGTTGAAGATGCCCGTAATGCAGCGCTTTTGGGTGCATCCGCCGTCGGGTTGAACTTCTCGGCAGAAAGTTCGAGAAAAATCACGGCCGAGAGAGCTTCCAGAATTATCGATGCGTTGCCGCCGTTTGTCGCTGCGGTTGGTGTGTTTGTGAACTACGGCGATCCTCAAGCTTTGGAGGATTTTGCGCTTTCGATCCGCCTGGATGCCGTTCAGTTACACGGCAGGGAATCCCCGGATTATTGTTCGATGATCAACAGGGTAAAGGTGATTAAGGCGGTCAGAGTGAACGAACAGTTTCGAGTGGAAAGCCTGAAACAGTATCCGGTCTCCGGTTTCTTGTTAGACGCTTACAGCAAGAAAGGATCGGGGGGAACCGGAGAGTCTTTTGAATGGTCCCTGGCTGCTGGAGCGAACGCTTTCGGCCAGATCGTCCTGGCTGGCGGCTTGAAACCGGAAAACGTCGGTGATGCTATTGCCGAGTTGCATCCGTTTGCCGTTGACGTTGCCAGTGGCGTTGAGGAATCGCCCGGGAAGAAGAGCTACGAATCAATGCGCCGTTTCATCGAGGCGGTTCAGAGAGCGGATTCCGAATAGGAAATCGAAATGTCGAAAAGGAAAGGTCATTACGGACCGTACGGCGGCCAGTTTGTTCCGGAAACCTTGATGCATCCGCTCGAGGAACTGGAGGAGGCATACCGGCAGGCTAAGGATGATTCATCTTTTGAGGTTCAACTCGACGAGCTCTTCCGTCATTATTCGGGTCGGCCGACACCCCTCTATTTCGCGAAACGACTGAGCGAAGCCTTAGGGAAAGGGAAGATCTACCTTAAGAGGGAAGACCTGAACCATACGGGTGCGCACAAGATCAATAACTGCCTGGGGCAGGCCCTGCTGGCCGAGAGGATGGGAAAGAAGCGGATCATCGCTGAGACTGGCGCGGGACAGCATGGCGTTGCGACAGCCACTGTCTGTGCGCTTCTGGGTCTGGAGTGCGACGTCTACATGGGGGAAGAGGATATTCGACGCCAAGAACTCAACGTCTTCCGGATGAAGCTTCTGGGCGCCCGGGTACTGCCGGTCGGGTCCGGGAGCCGTACATTGAAGGATGCGATCAATGAGTCCATGCGCGACTGGGTGACCAACGTTCGAACGACCTACTACATGCTGGGATCAGTCCTGGGACCCCATCCCTATCCGGAGATGGTTCGCGATTTCCAGTCGGTCATCGGACGGGAGGCACGTGTGCAGATCATCGCGCAGGAAGGACGCTTACCGGATTTGCTGGTCGCCTGCGTGGGAGGCGGTTCCAACTCAATTGGGCTGTTCTATCCCTTCCTCGCAGAATCTGACGTTCGGATGGTGGGTGTTGAAGCCGGTGGACATAGTACGACGCTGGGGGAACATGCCGCTCGCTTTTCCGGAGGCCGTCCCGGTGTGTTACACGGAACTTACTCCTATATTCTTCAGGACGACGATGGGCAGATTGTACCCACACATTCCGTCTCAGCCGGCCTCGATTACCCGTCCGTCGGCCCGGAGCATGCAGAGCTACACGAATCCGGGAGGGTTACCTACGCCTCCGTCAATGACACGAAAGCCCTCGAGGGCTTTCATGAGCTGAGCCGATTGGAGGGCATCATACCGGCGCTGGAGAGTGCGCATGCAGTGGCGTATATGAAAAAGGCGGATCTTGGGCCTAATGACGTCACGATTCTGAATCTGTCGGGTCGCGGCGACAAGGATGTTACAGAGGTCGCCCGCCTCGAAAAGGAAAGACCGGAGTGAGCCGGATCGATAATAAGTTCGAACAGCTAGGTTCAGAGGGGAAGAAGGCTTTTATTCCTTTCTTGACCGCCGGCGATCCCGACCTCGATGCGACGCACGAAATCGTCCTCGCCATGGAGGATGCGGGAGCCGACATTGTCGAGTTGGGCGTTCCGTTCTCCGATCCCATTGCAGACGGGCCGGTCATCCAGAGAGCCACAGAAAGAGCCCTGGAGTCCGGGACTTCACTGCTTGGAATTCTTGACCTGGTCAGCAAGATCAGGGCATCGTCCGAAATGCCGCTGTTGTTGTTCAGCTACTACAATCCCCTGTTGAACCATGGCCTCGAAGAACTTGCCCGCAGGGCAGCAGACATTGGTCTGGATGGCATTCTGGCGAGTGATCTGACGGTTGAAGAATCAGGGCCGTTCGTAGACACGATGAGTGCGGCGGGTCTCAATTCGGTGTTTCTCGTTGCCCCCACGAGTTCGGCTGAAAGAATAGAAAAGATCGCCCGCACGTCGACAGGCTTCCTTTACGCTGTCTCGCGTACAGGTGTTACAGGTGAAGCCAGCGAGTTACCGGACGACCTCGTCGATTTTCTCCGACACCTCAGAGAACAGACTGAAAATCCAATTGCGGTCGGATTTGGTATCTCGCGGCCCGAACATGTCCGGGCCGTCTGGAAGGAAGCCGAAGGCGCAATCGTAGGTAGTGCTATCGTTAAACAGATTGAGGAGTGTCTCGGTCAGGCGGACATGGCCGAGAGGGTCGGAGAATTGATTCGTTGGATGCGGGATGAGAAGCTCGAAGGGAAGTCCGAACCTAGGTAAGGAATGCGGGTTTGGATAACGAGATGCAGACGAACAAAGTTGTCATCGTCAACCTTCAAAGCCCAATGGAGCGCTTTGTGGATCTCTTGATCGAGATCGGGACACCGGGTGTCACACTCCGCGGTCTTGACTTGAGATCGTTCGACGATTGGATGAATGACATCTCGACCGAGGAAGAGAGCGGTGTCAGGCCCACAACGATATTCTTTCCTTTGCATCGAGTCGAAAAGATCATGCTGGACGAGGACATAGGCGGAATACCGTCTCTGGCCAACACTTTTCTGACAAAAACCGGGACTTCTATTGATGACTACCTGGAGTGAGCGATGAATATCGCGATTATCGGTGCGGGGTATGTCGGTCTGGTTGCGAGTAGTTGCTTCGCGGAAAGCGGCAACGACGTCATTTGTGTGGATAGCGACGAGGATAAGGTCAAGGCCTTGTCGAAAGGCAAGACCTCTATTTACGAGCCAGGCCTCGGCGAACTTGTTCAACGGAATCTTGCCGAGGGGCGCCTCAGTTTCACGACGGATCTGGCCGCAGCCGTTAAGAAATCCTTTGTATTGTTTATTGCCGTTGGGACGCCTCAGGTCGGGGGCGATATCGATCTTACCGCTGTCCGTAAGGTAGCTGCTGGAATCGGACAGTCGATGAAGGATTTCAAGGTGATTGTGGTGAAGTCGACAGTTCCCGTTGGCCTGACCGAACAGCTCCGGGACATCATCCGCGTCGAGACGGACCAACCGTTTGACGTCATCTCGAACCCGGAGTTCATGAAAGAAGGAGCTGCTGTCGAAGATTTTCTGAAACCTGATCGTGTCATTCTCGGAGCGGAGGATGAAAAAGCAGCTGAAGCTGTTCGAGAACTGTACGCACCCTTCGTTCGTACGGGAAGTCCGGTCCTCGTCACTGACATACGGACGGCCGAGATGACCAAGTACGCCTCCAACGCCTATCTGGCGACCCGCGTCTCGTTCATGAATGAGATTGCGAACCTTTGCGAGTATCTGGGCGCGGACATCGATACGGTCCGGCGCGGGATGGGTCTGGACCGGCGAATCGGATCGTCATTTCTGTTTGCGGGTGTTGGCTTTGGCGGGAGTTGTTTTCCCAAGGACGTCGAAGCTTTGATCGCGACCGGTCGCCGTCATGACTATCCGCTCCGGATCGTGGAAGCAGTTGCGCGTGTCAATGCCCATCAGCGTGAGCGGTTCCTCAAGAAAGTGTTCACTCATTTTGAGGGAGATATGGCCGGGAAACAGATTGCCGTGTGGGGGCTTTCTTTCAAACCGCGAACGAATGACATCAGGGAGTCACCCGCAATCGACATTGTCGAAGGACTCCTGGAGGCTGGAGCCACTGTCGTTGCTTACGATCCGGAAGCGATGGAGGAGACACGAAAGGTCTTCGGATCCCGAGTCAGGTTTGCAGACACCAATTACGGATGTCTTCCTGGCTCCGACGCAGTCCTGCTGATTACCGAATGGCAGGTTTTCCGCAACCCGGACTTCGACCGGATGAAATCGGAGATGCGTCAACTGGTCATCTTCGATGGCCGTAACGTCTACAACCCGAAACAGATCAGCGAGATGGGGTTCACCTACTACGGTATCGGCAGGTCTCAGGCTGGATGAAACGTGCCGTGGTCACCGGTGGCGCCGGATTTCTCGGAAGCCACTTGTGCGAGCGCCTGCTGGACGGTGGTTATGAAGTGGTCTGTTTCGATAACCTGCTTACCGGCAGCACACGCAATATCCAGCATCTGGAAGGGAATTCCGGATTTCTATTTGTCGAACACGACGTGACCGAATTCATCAAGGTTACGGGAACCGTCGACCTCGTCCTTCACTTCGCCTCGCCAGCATCTCCAAAAGACTATCTGGAGATGCCGATTCAGACTCTCAAAGTCGGTTCCCTCGGGACGCACAAGGCCTTGGGGCTTGCAATGGCGAAGAGAGCCCGTTTCGTTCTCGCCAGTACGTCGGAGGTCTATGGTGATCCGCTAACCAATCCCCAGGACGAAGAATATTGGGGAAACGTCAATCCTATAGGGCCACGCGGTGTTTATGACGAGGCAAAACGTTTCGCCGAAGCCATGACCGTGGCTTACCGCCGTTATCACGAACTGGACACACGTATTGCTCGCATCTTCAATACATATGGTCCCCGGATGCGAGCATCGGACGGGCGTGTCGTGTCAAACTTCATCGTCCAGGCCCTCAACGGCGAGCCTCTGACCGTCTACGGAGATGGCGAACAGACCCGCAGTTTTTCCTACGTTTCCGACACGATAGAGGGAATTCTGCGTCTCGCCGAGGCGACTCCGTCGGAAAACATCGGGATGCCGTTCAACATAGGGAATCCGGAAGAACGGACAGTCGCCGAGCTTGCCACCAAGGTTTTGGAACTTACCGGCAGTTCAGGCCGAATTGTTCGTACGGACCTGCCCACTGACGATCCCAAGGTCCGGTGCCCCGATATCAGCCGGGCCCGACAGTACCTGGACTGGAAACCTCGAACGAACATTGATCAAGGTCTCGGATTGACCATCGATTACTTCCGGCAGGAGTTGAATTCGTGATCCTCGTTACGGGTGGAGCCGGCTACATCGGCCGGCACACTGTCCAGGCCCTGGAACGCCACGGATTCGAAACCCTGGTCTTCGACGATTTTTCGACCGGACATCGAGATTTCGTCGGCGACGTTCGGTTTGTCGAAGGAGATATTCGCCGCCTGGAAGACCTGGAGAACGTGTTTTCCGAGAACCCGATTGAGGGCGTCCTGCACTTTGCAGGAAAGGCCCTGGTGGCAGAGTCCCACGAGCACCCGGATCTTTATCACGAAATAAATGTCGGTGGAGGGATGAACCTGCTTCGCACGATGGCCGATTCGGGAGTGGAGCCGCTGGTCTTTTCTTCGACGTGCGCAACGTACGGCGTGCCTGAGACGGAATTGATCGCGGAAGAGCATCCTCAGAATCCCGTCAATCCCTACGGCGAAACCAAGCTGGCTTTTGAGAAAGCGATGTCATCGGTTGGTTCCGCCCATGGTGTCCGGCATCTTTCCCTCCGTTATTTCAATGCGGCCGGTGCCGATCCCGATGGGGCTTGGGGGAAGATCACGAACCAGAGACGCACTTGATCCCCCTGGTGCTGGAGGCCACTGCGGGCTTCCGCAGCCGTGTAATCATTCATGGGGCCGACTATCCGACGCCCGACGGCACCTGTATCCGGGACTACGTGCACGTCACCGATCTGGCCGAGGCGCACGTTGCGGGTTTGGGTATGCTTTTGGAAGGGACGATCGAGTCTCAAGCGTTGAATCTTGGTACCGGGAAGGGTGCGTCGGTTCGAGAAGTGATCGATGTTGCTCGGAACGTTACGGGACGTGACGTTCGGGTGGAGGAAGGTCCGCGCCGGGAGGGTGGCCCTCCGAGACTTGTTGCGAAGGCGGACAAGGCAAGGACACTGCTCGGTTGGGACCCGAAGCACAGCGACGTTCCAACGATCATCGAGACAGCCTGGAACTGGTTGAAGAAAAGAAAGAGAGTCTAGCTGCGGGGGTGATCCTTCCTGCCCAAAGCAAGAAGGTCGAGAAGAGCTTTGATCCCGTGCACGACGGTTCCCGTTCGGAATAACGGCTCGGAGACCGCAGCTTTTATGCGATCCGCCCCATCGTTGATTTCCCTCGAGACGCGATCTACGTTGAAGTCTATCTTTGCGAGGCCGTAGCCGAGCAGGTTTTCAATCCTGTCTACGTTTCCACTGGCTTCGGCCACTCTCTCCCGGAGTTGTCCCGACCATTCGGTGGCTCTACCCGAAGCGACCTCGGCCTTTTCTAGTGCGCCTCGAAGTCCTACGATCAACTGAGAGGAATAGTGCTGATAACGCGCAGCTCGATCCACCGATCGGGACACTGCCCGATGGATGAACCAGAGTAGGGCTGTGTTCCAAACGAGAACCACGAAGACAAGCGCTACAAATAGTGCGAGTCGAAATTCCATACCTGTGTTTAGGATAGCGCCTTCAGTGGTTTTTTGGGGAGGGGTTTCCTATAATTGACAGGTTTTCCGCTACGTGTCAGCAATGGCGCGCTTGGTTGAAAGCCGGTTGAAGGCCAATGGAGAGGTGCTGGAGTGGCCGAACAGGGCTGCCTGCTAAGCAGTTGCACGGGTAACCGTGCCGGGGGTTCGAATCCCCCCCTCTCCGCTCGCATTACTACACGTATTACTAGGATGTTGGTTAGGCAGATGATCCGATGCAGCATCGACCGTTTGTCCCACAATTAGTGCCACACTAACGTCCCTCAGGTCTGACTGGCAGCCAAACCGTTCTCAGGCAGGGTTTTCTCGAGTTGTTCCAGGCGCTCGCGCAATGCCGTTGCACTGGAAGGACGCTGGCGCGTATCCTTGGCCAACGTCTCCGTGAAGAACATCGCGAGGCTTGTGGGACAATCCGGAAGAAATTGTCGGATGTCGGGAATACTCGCTTTCGAAATCACCTCAAATGTTTCGAGCAGGGTGGCACCTCTCACCGGATTCTTGCCCGTCAACGCCTCATAGAGCACTATGTTGAGCGCCCACAGGTCACGTGATGCGTGATCGGAGGCCTTTTTCTTGAGCGTTTCCGGAGAGAAATAGGCGGGAGTTCCAACCAGGCGGAAGGATGGCGCACTGGAAAGGGTCACCGAAATCGACTGGGTAGACAGAGTCGATTTCGCGGCCGCTTCTGGATCGCCTAGCTGAACTGAACGGACCAAACCTTTCCGGCGCCGGTCTTCAAGGATTTGGGCTAATCCAAAATCCAAGAGCTTCGGAATACCATCCCCCGTGTATCCGATGTTGCCCGGCTTGATGTCCCGATGCAGCATGTTCGAAGCGTGTACACGTTCCAATGCGTCCGCAAGGACGATTCCCAAGCGGATCGTTTCCATTATCGAGCGATTGCCGAGCTTCAGCTTGTCGAAAAGACTGCCACCGGCCAGAAACTCAAAGATCAGCATTGGGGTGCCGAACCATGTCTCCACCATAAATATCGTGGCCAGATTTGGGTGCTCGAGTGCAGCCACTTTAAGACCCTCATTTCGAAGCAGCAGCGCACCCTCAGGCGAAGTTCTTGGTAGCGTCTTGACGGCGACACGCCGTCCAAGCGCCAGATCGATAGCGCTGTAAACAACTCCCATGCCGCCGGACCCGAGTCTTCGTTCGAACTCGAACTTGTCCGGAATAACCTTGGGTACAGAGGCGGGCTCGAATGTGCCGCCGCATTCGCAGGTAGACGCTGGTTCCGACTGCAAAGTGCCACAGCGCCTGCATTCGAAGGCAACCTCGCCGACGGGCATTTCTTCAACCGAGTCTGCGGCGCCAAACCCGTGAGACGTGGCCTCTCCAGCAGAAACAGGTCGCACAAACCGGTTTTCGATCATTAACGCTTCCGAAGCCGCAATTGTCTTCAATAGGTTTCGATCTGCCGCCGAAAAAGGCAGTTCGCTCTTCTTTTCGCCAAGGGCCAGAAGTGAACCGCCCCGGGAATCCCGGAGACCGTTTTAGTTGAGTCCGGCCTCGACGAGGCCGGACGGCGGATTCTGATAATACAGCTGCTCAAACTCGGCTGGAGGGATATCTCCGATCGGTTCCAGCAATCGTTTGTCGTTGTACCAGCAGACCCAATCCAGCGTCGCGAACTCCACATCATCGAGCCCCTTCCAGGGTCCCTCCCGTCGAATAACTTCGGTCTTGTACAGTCCGATAACGGATTCGGCGAGAGCGTTGTCGTAGGAATCTCCGATGCTGCCCACCGAAGACTCGATGCCGGCCTCAGCCAGGCGTTCGGTGTAGCGGATCGACAGATACTGCACCCGCGATCGCTGTGATGGATCAGACCGTTGGTGTCGGAGCGCGACCAGAGCGCCTGTTCCAGAGCATCCAGTGCAATGTCAGTCTTCAGCGAGTTCATCGTTCTCCAGCCGACGATCTTCCGGGAGAACACGTCGATGACGAAGGCGACGTACACGAATCCACGCCACGTCGCCACGTAAGTCAGATCCGCGACCCATAGCTGATTCGGTCGGGTCGCTGTGAAGTCCCGATCGACAAGATCGGGCGGTCGCAGCGCAGAATCGTCCGCTATTGTCGTCTTGAACTTCCGGCCGCGAACGACACCCTGTAGGCCCATATCCCGCATCAAACGGGCCACGGTGCAGCGAACCACCTGCTGTCCCTCACGGTTGAGCTGCTTCCAGACTTTCCGGGCACCATAGACCTGGCGGTTCTCACGCCAGACCCGATCGATCTCTACACAAAGCGAAGCGTCCCGCTTTGTCCTCGCCGGCAATCGATCCGGATCGCGTCGTCGTGCCGCGTGCTCGTAATACGTCGACGGGGCGATGTGCAGCATGCTGCACATCGACTCGACCCCATATTGGCTCCGATTTCGATCGATGAGCTCGGTCACCACTTTCCTCGGCGGTCGAGTTCCGCCTGCGCGAAAAATGCCGATGCTTTCTTCAGGATCTCGTTCGCCCGCTTCAGCTCACGATTCTCTCGCTCCAGTTCCTTCAGACACTGCTTCTCGTCTGTGGTCAGGCCCGCACGTCGGCCTGTGTCCCGTTCGGCCTGCCGCACCCACTTCCGCAACGTCTCGGCCGTACATCCGATCTTCGATGCGATCGATGCCATTGCTGCCCATTGCGATTCGTGCTCGGCCTGGTGCTCGAACACCATCCGGACTGCGCGCTCACGAACTTCCGGTGAATATCTGCTTGATCTTCCCATGATGACTCCCATCCTCTCAAGAAATGGAGTCTCCGGAAAACCCGGGCGGTTCAGAAGACCCAAAAGGGAACCATCTGTTCCGATCAGTGGCACGAGCAGATTCGCTCCAATACGGGCAAGCCAGTCGCGATCGTCCGTTGTCAGGGAGGGAGTGGCGAATCGGGATCGCTGAGGTCGATGTCTACCGGATCGGTGCTCCCCTGGAGAAACCTGGACAGGGATGAACCGACCGGAAGCGGGCGAACCTCGTCGTGGGCGGATCGAAACTCACCCCTAGCGCGATCCAGCGTCAGTATCGCGAGAGATTCAAGGTTCAGGTTGTCAGCAGTCTCAAGGAATCCGGCACTGTATTCTTCAACGTTCGATGCGGACTGCCAGTTCTGCATGAATTGGGAGAGTATCCGGGGTGAATCGTAAGCCTCCCTGAAAAAATGCCTGTCGATAGACTTCAAGACTTTTTCACGTACGGCCAATGCCGTCAGCCCGAGTCCGGTGGCTGCAATGAGTCCGAGCGGAAGGGGACCTGAAAAGAGCTGTGCGATCGTCCGGTCGCGCAGCTGATAAACGAGCAGTCCGAAAGGCAGCACGGTCAACGCTATGACGGTGTATCGGGCAAGAGCATACCGGAGCGCCTTCCGAACGATAAGCTTGACTTCGAGAACCTCATTGACCAGAACGGAATAAGCGGTTGTGAAGGGAACGGACAACAGAAACGCATAGATGGGAACACCTAATGTGCTTGTCGAATTCAGAAACACTTCCAGGGAAGAAAACAGGCTCACGACAAGAACCGCAATCACGATGGGGCAGGTTCCGATTGCAAAGCCTGCAATAAAGAGCTGGGCTCGGAATCGTTCGTCGCCTTGTGCGGTCCTGCATTTCCACAACGCAAGAGGGAATGCTGCAAGAATCAGTGCGTACAGAATTCCCCAGTAGAGACTCGTCGATACAGTGCCATCGAACGCGAGAAATATAGTGAGAACGAGGTCCGGTAACAACGATCGAAACAGGAGCAATGCATTCGCCAGAAACAGCGCAGTGCCTGCAACAAGAGACAGGCGAATATCAGATCGAAGTACTTGAGTCGCCCAGCTGAGCGAGGACACTCTTGGAAAATCGCGGACAAAAAGCCAGAAAAAATATGGTGAGAACGCATAGGGTTGTAGATTCACCAACGAAGTAAGAGCCGGCGCGACAGATGCAGGAACACTAAAGCCAAGTTGGATGAGTGACGCGTCGGAAAAAGCGGACGCGGAGAGAAGAAAGACAGTACCCAGATGCTGTGCTCTGCGATCTCTGGGCCCAACGAAAATCAACAGAGCCGCAGCCGCGCCAAAAACACCCAGATTGATCAGGTGGATGGTGGGGACGGGACTCGTGTCTGTGAAGGGCGTCTGGCCGAGGAAGAACCCGGCGATTCCCCCAACGACTTTAAGAAGCGCAAGACACGCTCTCGCCCAGAGAGAAATGGCCATGGCAATGCCTACGGCGAGAAACGGATCAGTACGTTTCCTTTATTTCGAAATCCTTAGAACGGCGCACACCAGGATCCGGGACCTGGACTCTTCTCGGCAACGACTTTCTCTCGAGCTTGCTCGATATCCTGTTTTGTGACGGTGGATGAACCTCGAGCCGAGGCAAAGCGGGCAGCCACACGACCCAGAATGCGGGAGCAGTGAAACACAAAACGGGAGTCTTTGTCCCATCGGGCACCGCCGCCGTTTTCGAAAGCTTTTCGAAAACGTGGCCTGAAGTGGTCTTCGAGATACAGGACGGCCTCGCCGTTGAGACTCATCTCACCGACTCCGCTACGCATGAATGAAATACAACGATTCACGCAATCCTCGACGAAAACATCGGGATCTTCTGTTCGAAGTCTCTCGCGTACGGATTCCTCTCTTGGTCGGATCGAATAGATCGGAGTTTGCTTAGTTATTTTCATCATCGTCAATCTCCGTAATCAGGATCGCCATCGGGAATGTGTATGAAGTCAAACACTTCTCTACCGGCTTCTTTAAGGTTCGTTACACTAATCGGCCCGGACGCTTGCTTACCGGCAGCCATGTGGCCGATCAAGCGTGCCCCCAACGACACCATCACATGGTCCCTCACCCAAGCTCCTTGCCCACTCTTGCGGATGATTTTCCTGAACCGCTGTTTGAGAGCGCCGTTCAGAAAGTTTTCCGCTGGCGTCGAGAGCGTCTTCGGATGTGCACCGGTCTTCAGTAGGGCCTTCATGTCCTCGAAACGTGCATCCGCAAATTCGTGTTCAGTCAATTCTGGATTCTTTCCCTTTGCCATATGGTTTTCTCCTTATGGTAATGATGTGGGAATCGGCCTGTTCGGATCGATCTGGTCACATTTTTTGCACAAAGTTCTCTACTATCAAGTTTTTACGCCCTCGTGGGCGACGATTCCTCTTAAGTCCGGCATCACTCCTATTCGATCAATCTCGAGACCGTTCATTGACGGCGTCGCGAGGCTGGGATCGCTGAGTAGCGACCGAATCTCAAGCGGACCAAAACGTCGGCCGAGTCGATGTTCGGCGATCCCCTGAATCACCAACGCTGCCCCGGCAACGATGGCCGCCGCGGAAGACGTACCGTGGAAACTGTCGGTATACGCCTTCCTCGAAGCTAGGGAGTTCGACGTACAAGTCGCCACTCGCTCACCCCAGGCATAGCAGTCCACCCGACTACCAAAATTGGTGCCCCACTCACGATCCGGCATGTTTTTCTGAATCGGTGCGTGAGGTGCATCGGCTGTCGCGGCAGCTACCAGGATCGCCATAGAGTCGCTCTCGGCTGTGCGACTGGGAGTCCTCCGGCCTTCTTTTCGGTACTCGTCTAGATCGATTCCACCATTGCCTGCGGGCTCCACGACAGTGATTCCTTTCGCCGTTGCCTGCCGGATGGCATCGAAGACATTCGGAAAGACCTCAACCGGTGGGTGTCCGACCTCACGAACATGCGCTTCCAAGAGCAGAACGTCCCCGAACTCCAGGTGCTTGACGGCAATCAAGATCGTATCCGCGATATCCCAGTCCGGCCAGTAGGAGACGACGTTTAGGGATTCGACGTTCGGCGCAATCCCGATGTGCCCGGGCCTTTCGCTGGTGGAAGCCACAACACCGAGAGCGGATGTTCCGTGTTCTCTCTCGCCGTCCACAATTTGTCCGCACAGCACTTGGGGCACTGGTCTCTTGTCCGAGACGAGGTCTTCGTGGTCGAGCGTCCAACCCAACTCCAGGTCGACAAAACCAAGACCCTCGCCACGTCCGCCATCGAACTGCCAGGCATACCTGACATCGATGCCTTCGGGCGCGGGACCGAGAAACTCCTGTCCCTCTATATGTGGTTCCACGGGCGAAACAGCATAGGATCGACTCCTGTCGCGTGGTCTATTCATCGGGCAAGCGCTCCGTGCCGGAACGATGTGGATGAAACTTCGTAAGTATATCGAGAAGGAAAAATTTCGCCAGTGATGCCTTCAGCATGCAAGAGCCCTCGGACGTGGTCGCGTGGCACCAGATGGACCGTCTCTCCTCTCTTCTCTTGCGAGACCCCAAGTGCTAGAAAAGGTCGCCTTTTCTTTGTTTCAGCAGGACGATAAAGAAGGGACCGCCGAGCAGGGCCGTGATCACTCCTACCGGTACTTCAGTAGGTGCGAACAGAGTGCGTGCCATCGTATCGCAGAGGATGAGAAACCCGCCTCCCACGAAAAACGCTCCCGGGATGAGGATGCGGTGATCTGGACCTGCGATGAGGCGTAAGGAATGGGGGACGATCAGTCCTACGAATCCGATAGGACCGGTTACCGCAGTGATTGTGGCCGTCAAGAGAGAGCCTCCGATGTAGCAGACTCTTTTCAGATGTTCCACATTGACTCCACGCGTCGTAGCCCAATCCTCACCCGCGGCCAGCGGATTCAATCGAGCAGCATATACGAGCAGAAGAAGAACCGATGCGATGATCAGCGGGGCTGTCTTGGCGATCATGGAGTAAGTCACGTCGTTGACGCCACCCATCATCCACCGCACCATCAGGAAGGACTCGTTGAAATCGGACGCCGCGAAATGGATGAAAAGGATGAGGGCTGAGAATATGAAGTTCAAAGTGACACCGGCCAGCAAAAGCGTGAACGTTGGCAGAGCGTGGCGGCTCCGGGCGATCAGGAAGACGAGTGAGATTGTAAGGAGGGCTCCCGCAAACGCTGCGACCGAGACGATCGGGATTCCCAGCAGGACAATATCCAATCCGAGCCAGATCGCGAACACGGCACCGAAGGAACTCCCACTCGATACGCCTAAGGTAAATGGGGTGGCCAGCGCGTTTCGCAGGATCGCCTGAAAGAGAACTCCCGCTACGGCCAGGGAACCACCCGCGAGGGCGCCGAAGAGAATTCGCGGAAGGCGTGCTACAAGAAAAATTTCGCGATCTGGACTGAGGCCTTCCCATACGCGCTGCCACGTAACGCCAGCCGATCCAATCCAGGGTGTCACGAGCAGGACAAGGATCAGGAACAGGGCGCAGGGACCGACAACGGCCAGGAACCGCGCGGGAGTCAATCCCCCTCTACGCAGATGGGACGACGTATCTTCCGCCGTCAGGGCGGTCGATGATGTCGGCTGTGATTCCAAAGACTTCATGCAATTTATCTGCTGTCAGAACCTGATCAGGTGTCCCATCTGCCGCGATTGCACCATCAAGAATCGCGAGCATTCGTCCCGCGTGACGGGCCGCCAGGTTGATGTCGTGAGTTACGGCAACGATCGTCATGCGCTGCTGGGCATTGAGGCGCGCCAGTATCTGGTAGAACCCGAGCTGGTGCTTCATGTCCAGGTAGACTGTTGGCTCGTCCAGCAGCAACACTTCGGGAGTTTGTGCCAGTGCGCTCGCCAGGACCACCCGTTGACGTTCGCCACCGCTTATTTCAGCAAACATCTTCCCCGCAAGGTGTTCGGTTTCGGTCAGGACCATCGCCTTGCGGACGAACTCGTCATCGGCTTCTGTATCAAACAGCACGCTCTGTCGATAGGGCATGCGGCCCATCAGGATCATTTCATCCACCGTAAAGGGAAATACGACGTGCGTCTCCTGCGGGACGAAAGCCACCTTCCGGGCCAGTTCGCCGGGTTTATAGTCGGCGATGGGTCTTCCCATGAACTCCAATGACCCCTCGAAGTCGGATAGAAGGCCCGCCATCAACTTGAGCAGAGTGGATTTTCCTGCACCGTTGGGACCGACGATCGCGATGAACTCGCCGGATTGGATATTGACGGAAAGCCTGTCCACAACCCGGGTACGGGAGTATGCGAAAGAAAGACTGTTAATAGCGTAGGTCATGGAGCTGCCGGCTGAGAGTAAAGCACAACCGGCTCCAAGAAAGGTTAGGAGGGGCCGCTGGCTTGGTCGAGGATCCTCTGTGCCAGAAAGTTTTCGACTCTGGCGTCGTTCCGGATCGTTTCGAAGTAGGCCGTTCTGAGCAGCTGATCCTGCTGATCAAAGAGGATCTGACGAACCTGAGCCTCTATTTGAGGGTCAGACAGCTCCTTTTGCCCACCTTCATCTACTTCAAAGAGCCTTAAGAGATGGAGTCCAAAGCGTGTCGGTATGATCTGCGGGTAGGTTTCTCCTTCTCTCATCTCGAGAATGGCGTCGGCTATCGCGGGATCGACGGCCGCTATGGCTTCGATCGGTTGGAAGTTCAGATCTCCGCTTACTGCAGCCGACGTGGGGTCTTCCGAGTACTGCCGTGCGACCGTGCCGAAGTCCTGGCCACCCTGAATACTGCGGAGGAGCCTGGTTGCCTTATCGAGTGCTTCATCGTCCGTAGTCGCGTCGTCACCTTCGAGGTTGTTGAGCCCATCGTCGGCGAACGGAGTCACCAGGATATGCGCGAAGTGGTAAGACATCGGGAGATCGAAGCTCTCCCGGTTCGACTCAAAGAATTCCGAAATGTCCGCATCCGACACTGAAATTTTGGACGTTATTTCTTTGTTGAGGAGCTTATCGATCGTCAGCGACATGCGAAGCTGTTCCCTCAAGTCATCCGTCGTCATCTGCTGCTGGCTCAGGACTTCTTCGAATCGCTCTTCGGAGTACTGGTTCTTGAAGTCGTTGTACTCCACATCCACTTCAGCGTCGGTCGCCGTCAATTCATCGCCCGCGGCTAACTGGAGAAGGATCTCGTTGCCGATCATTTCGGTCAGAAGCTGGAGCCGGAGATCTGTGATTTCTTCCTCCTCCGGCACCGGTTCAACACCCACCAGGCTGGCGGCGAGTCTCTGATCGAGTTCGTCGACTGTCACGTCGATTCCGTTGACACGTGCCACGACGTTAGCGGAAGGTGTTGAGGTTCCTGAACAGGCAGCCAGAAGGAACACGGCGCTCGCTGCTAGCATGAAGGAAAAGACTGACTTCACTGACAATGCTCCAGTATCCAAAGAATATTCAGACATTCTAGCATCTGCCGGGCGCTCTGAATCAAAGGATTTCCAGTCTCTTCGCCGCCCTCACATTGAGCCCAACCGCCCTGTCTGGTATAATTTACAGCTTGGCAGAGGCTCCCGGACCCGCACCGGCCCGCAGCCGGCTTTTGCCAGACGAGGAATCACGGTTCATGGCAAAGCGATGCGAAATCTGTGGGAAAGGCCCCATGTACGGGCACCGAGTCAGCCACGCCCACAACCTGACTAATCGACGATGGAACCCCAATTTGCAACGGGTGCGAGTCCTTGTAGGTAAGACACCCAAACGGATGCGGGTATGTACCAGCTGCATTCGAAATGGCCGGATCGTCAAACCCGCTTGAGTTCCGTTCGTTCAAAGTCTCCGAAAGCCCTGCGTGAGTAGGGCTTTTTCTAGTGATGCCGGGCTTTCCGGGCTTTTTGGTTGGTGTCGATAGGGGGTGAGGGTCGTCAAAGGTTCTTATGAGGATAATCTGCCTCATATCCTGTGTCCTCCTACCCCTCGCGCTTGCCGCGCAACAACCTGACTCTACAAGGGTTGGCACAATCGCTATCGAAGGTGCCCCCGAATCAATCCTCGAAGTCATCCCCCTCCGATCGGGCGATATCCTAACTACCGAATTGGTTCGAGCTTCTATACAGGCTTTGTTTGACGAGGGTCGCTACGGCCATATCGAGGTCGATGCCTCAGAAAGTCAGGACGGTACGACCTCGCTGACGTTTCTCGTAGAGGAGCCGTATTTTCTGGCGACAGTCATTCTGCGTCCCGACACTCTGCTCGACCGGCCGCTATCCAACTACCTGGATCTGCCCTACGGAGAACGTTTTTCCAGAACTCAACTTGACGAGATCGTTGCGGCGGTCGGTGAACAGTTTGGCAGGGAAGGATATTTCGAGGCCGAAGTGCGCCCGACCTATGAGTTCGACGACGGGAGCCGGCTGGTGACTGTCACCGTAGAGGTCGGCGTCGGCTCGCCGGCGCGGATCCGAACCCTTGAATTCGCCGGTGGCGAACAGACCTTCACCGAAGCCGAGCTTGGAAACGCTTTTGGCGTGGAAGCGGGCGACGAGTTTCTGACTGAGAGACTTGAAGACGGCAGAGAGAATATTCGTTCTGAGTTTGCCGAACTGGGCTTCCTCAACACAGCAGTCGACTTCGTCGAAAGCTATGATCGAGCCGACAACGCCATAGACGTCAGAGTCGTTATAGAGCCAGGACCGTTTACGCTAGTACAGGTTCGGGGTTACGACTTGGATGATTCCATTATCCGAGATCTGATTCCGGTCTTTGAGGAAGGCAGCGTCGACCCGGACCTGATCGAGGAAGGTCGTGTCGGTCTGTTGGAATACGTTCGCCAGGAAGGTTTTTTCGAAGCTTCGGTTGCCGCCGAGTTGATCGCGGCCCCTCGCGACAACGCGTTTCAGATCAATTATCTGGTTAGTTCAGGCGAGAGATACTCTGTCCGCGAAGTAAGTTTTGAGGGACACACGTTTTTCGACGAAGACGTCTTGTACGGAATCATCGGGATCTCTCGAAACAGCCTTTTCAGCCGGGGTGTTTTTAGCCCTGAACTCCTCGAGACGGCGGCCGAGGCCATCGAGAGGCTGTATGCAGTGTCTGGTTTTGACGCAACTCGCGTCGATCCGGAATACTCAACGGAGAGTAACGCGATAACGGTGACCCTGGTGATTGAGGAGGGAAACCAGCTTGAAATAGGCAGCGTCTACTTTGAAGGAAACACGGCGTTCGACGATACGGAACTGGAACGGATTGTGAATCTGCCCTCGGGCAACGTTTACACTCCGGGGGAGGCGGAGGGGGCCCGGGGGACCATCACTTCGAATTATCACAGGCGTGGATATCCAGATGTTCGTGTGCAGTCGACCCTAGAGCAGAACGTAAATGGGGACCTCGTTGACCTGACCTACAACATCGATGAGGGTGAGCCGTATACGATCGGGAAGATACTCGTGTCTGGGAACACACGAACGCGAGACAAGGTCATTCACCGTAACAGTCAGTTCGCCGAAGGCGACGTATACGATCCGGAAACGATTCTCCAGGCTCAACAGCGTTTATATGCTACGGGGCTTTTCAGTCGCGTTGACATTGTTACGCTCGAGCACGACAAGCCGGGTACACGCGACCTTTTGATTCAACTCGAAGACGCGGGCCCCTTGCTGCTCACTTATGGAGTGGGCGTTCAGGATCGGGAGGGTCCTCGAGGCACCGTCGAACTCACCCATAGCAACCTCTGGGGATTGGACCGTTCATTGAGCTTCAGAATCCGCGGAAGCCGGCGCGAACAGAGGTTTCAGACCACGTTCAGAGAGCCAAGACTTTTCAATTGGGAGTTGGACGGTTTTGCCTCGTTGTTTTTTGAACGTACGCGCCAGCAATTCTTCGACGCCAACCGGATCGACTTCTCGTTCCAGTCCTTGAAGCAGTTTGCCAATCAGGACAGCCTGTTGGTTTCCGCAAGTTTCCAGACTGTGAACCTTCGCGATATTCGCGTCAATCCAAGGGCTGGTAGCTTCCCTGACGAGACGGGGACGGTTCAGATCGCGAGTGTCGGAGGTTCCTATATCCATGACACGCGGAACGATCCGATCAATCCAAGGCGGGGAAATTACTTCACCGGAACTCTTCAGTTGGCAAACGAGTATATAGGGTCCCAGGTTAACTACGTATCGTTGTTTACCCAGGCGAGCATTTACCGCCCAGCAAAGGAAACCGTCATCGCCGCGTCGGCGCGGTTCGGCTGGAATCAGCCGTACGGGAAAACCGAATCGCTTCCGATAACTGAACGCTATTTCGCAGGCGGGTCGACGACACTGCGGTCCTTCGGATTGGATGAGGCGGGAACCGAAGGCGGCGGAAACGCACTCGCGATCCTGAATGCCGAGTACCGATTCCCGATACCGCTTTTGATTTCCGGACTCGGAGGCGCTGCGTTCTACGATACCGGCACGACTTTCCAGTACATCTCCGATTTTAGTTTTGGAGATTTTACGCATACCGCAGGTTTCGGGATTCGGTACGAGACGCCCTTGGGTCCGATCCGACTGGACTTTGGCTTCAACATGAATCGACAACCGAATGAGTCACCGAACAAGGTATTTCTGACATTGGGACATACGTTTTGATGCGGATAAAACATCGATGGTCCAGCTGGCGCCGCTGCTGCGAGTTCGTGCTTGTAATCGCGGTGATGGTGGTCCTGTTTGGCGAGGTCGGCCGGGCAGATGTGATTGATCGGATGATGGCGGTGGTCGATGGACGCGTCGTAACGCTTGGTGATGTTCGGCGACACCAGGATGTGGCCCGGATGTTTGGCGACGTCGTAGCGGAAGATGAAGTCGATCTGCTCCGGGAAGTGATTGAAGACTTGCTGATTCAGGATCAGATCGATCAGTTTCCAGGGCTCGGCGTGGACCAACAGTTGATCGATGAGTACGTTTCCAGTCTTCCTGAAGCGACTACCCTTACTCCGGAACTGATACGTGAAGCCGCGCAGAAAAGGTTGGAGCGAATCAATTATTTTGATTTGAGATTTCGAAGGTTCACAGAGGCGACAGAAGAAGAAATTACTGCGTATTACGAAACAGTGTTTCGTCCCGAGGCGATGTCACGCGGCCTGGAGGCGATGCCGGCACTGGAAGAAGTGCGCGAGTTGATAGGCGAGAACGTCATTACCGAGAAAGCGGACCGCGAAATCTCGGTGTGGACGGATTCGCTTATGTCGAGAAGCGAAATTGAAGTTGTGGAATAAAAAGAGAGTCTGGAAGTTATTGAGCGCTTTCACGCTTGCACTGCTGGCGCTGGCGGGAGGTGGGGTCTACTTTCTCAGTTCACCAGACTTCGAAGAATTTGGTGCCGACTACATCGTTGGCTGGATCGAACAGCGAACCGGTGCGGCCGTTACGCTGGAGACTTTCGATGCGGATTTCCGACGGCAACGCTTCAACCTCGAGGGTCTTGTTTTGCGGGGTGAAGAGGACCCGTCTGATGCGCCCCTCATGTCGATCGAGCGCGTCGAGATCGGTTTGTCCTGGACAGGCCTATTGAGGCGGTCTCTGGATCTTTCGAGCCTTTCGATTGAACAACCACAAATCTTCATGACGATCGATGCCGGCGAAGGTACCAACGTGCCCGTTCCGGAGTCGAATCCCCCCGGTGAGTCCAATGCCTTCGGACTTTCGATTGACGAATTTGTCGTCGCCAACGGTTCGCTCGTAGTGGACGAACAGCGCGTGGACGTAGACTTCAATCTGACCGGTCTGGAGGGTGAATTCGCATACGACGGCCCTACGGGAGTTTTGTCCGGGAGTATCGAATATGCAGGGGCAGTGGAACGCGAGGGACGACCGCTTATTCCGTATGCGCTGTCCGCAGATTTCGATTACACGCGGGGCACAGTTCTAGTCGAGAGGGCCGAATTGGAATCGGCCGAAAGCAGCCTGAACCTTCAGGGGAGGATCGACCAGGTTCTCCGGACCCCGGAGGGACGGCTTGGCTATACCGGAATCCTCGAACTTGGTTTTCTGAACTATTTCTTCGTCGAGGAAGACCTCGAAGGCCGGATGGATATTGCAGGGGATCTTGAGTTTTCCGCTGAACACTTCGAGGCTGCCGGACGCGTCAGATCCGACGGGTTGACAGTGGACGGTTGGGCAGCAGAGAGCGTTATCTCGGACTTCGAGTATTCGTTCCCGGAGAGTCTACTGGCTGCAACAGATCTTCAAGTCGATATTCTCGGTGGTGGGGCGACGGGCGAGGCGAGAGTCTTGTCGCTGCCCGGGCCCGACCGGCGTATTGAACTGGACATCGCTTATCAAGGTATAGATACGTCGGTGCTTCGCCGAATTTACCCATGGGAAGGCCCCTATGTCGTGACGTCACAAGCCGACGGGACCCTGACGGGGTGGTTCGAAGGAAAATTCGACAGCTTTGATTTCAAGGAAGTGCCGGTTTTGAGCCGGTACCCGGGACTGAGAGCCCCGACACAGTGGTACTGGCGGTGTCAGGTTCAACTCTTTATCGCGGAATTTCGGGATCCGTTGAAATCTCGGGACTGGTTGCACGGTTCGGTTCGACTGCAGTCGAAGCCAATGGACTGATTGATCGTGATGCTTCCTCACTCGACTTCGCCGTTGAAAGTGAAGATTTCGAAGATTTCGGGTTCCTCTATGGAGGAGCGAATGGTTCCGGCAGGCTCGATGGCGTCATCGAGGGGCCTATTGCGGCGCCGGATCTTTCCGGAAACTTTGCCGTCGTCGATTACGACTATGAAGGCTGGGCGATCGATCGACTCGAAGGGCGTGCTCGGCTGACCTCGAACGAAGTCGAATTGTCTGCAGTTAGGGTTATTGAAAACGATTCAGAGATCAGTCTGAACGGGGTGTTTGATCGAAGCCTCGGGGAGCCGGATCTCACGCTGGATATCAGGAGGCTCACCGGCCGGGAACTTCAGAGGCTCCTCGATCGCGCCGTAGATGGCGTTGTGAGGGGCGAGGTTCACGTTGAATCCATTGATCCGCTCCGCTTTGATGGGCAACTTGAGTCCGCAGATTTCGCTTACCAGGGGCATTCGCTTGGCGACATCGAGGCCGGAGTGTCGTTTGATCCCGAAAGTATCCGAATTTCGGATCTCACTCTTACCGGAGATGGAACGTCGCTCACGGGAAGTCTTACTTACGGGCGTGAGACCACTGCCCTGGACGGTAGGATCGGTTTTTCGGGTTATCGGCTTGAGGAGTTCGGGTGGATGGGCGTCCCCGCAGGGATTACGGGTGTGGTGAGGTCTGCTTCCTTTCGGGTGGATGGGACCGTGGCTGTTCCACTCATTGAGGGAGAGGCTGTGTTCGAGGATTTTCAGTTCCGCGAACAGCACTTCCCCGAGACTGTTCTCGGCGTAGAGGTAGTGGCTCAGGGTATTCTTGCCCGGATCCAGGCGGGCCCTCGGTTCTCTCTGTCTGCCGAGATCGACACCTCCCGGGACCGTTATCCCTTCGATGGCACCGCCCGGTTCGTGAACTATGCTGCCGATCAGCCCGCTGGCCTGGAGAATGGCTCGCTGACGGTAACCGGAGACGCCTCTTTTCAGGGGCAGCTGCTGGATCTGGAAACGCTCGAAGGTTCCGGCCGGGTGACGGACTTGACTGCGCGTTTTCGGCAGCGGGATCTTCGAGTTTCTCGGCCGTTCGTTTTCGAGTTCGATCCCGACCGCGTTGAAGTATCGAGCGTTGAATTGACGGGGGAAGCGACGGCCCTTGTCCTGGAAGGAACCGTTGCTGTCTCGGAGCAAGCGCCACTGGATCTTTCGGTTCGGGGAAGCGTCAATCTGTCGCTCGTTGCCAGCGGATATGAGGGGATAGAGACCGGAGGCACGATCATCGTCGACGGTCAGGTCCTAGGCGATCTGGCCAATCCCGAACTGGGTGGCATTGCAACGCTGGAGAACGTGTCCGTTGGTCATGAGGATTTGTTTCTGAGCCTGTCCTCACTGTCCGGGGATCTTTTCTTTGACGGGAACCGGGTGAACCTGAACGATCTTCGCGGAAGTGCTGGCGGAGGTGACGTTACGCTCCGGGGAACCGTCGGTGTGGAGGGAGCCGGTCCCGGCGAAATGGATGTCCGGGTTCGGACTAGCGAGGGGTTGCGCACCGTCGTTGATGGGGCTCTGGCGTTGCGAGGCACTCCAGAGACGCCATCCCTGGAAGGCAACCTGGAGGTCGTCGACCTGTCTTTCGACGAGAACTTTGATGCCTTCCTGGCTTTGTTTGGCGACAGCCTTAGAGGGTTGGATCAACAAGGCCCTCTGGATCAATTGGCCTTGGCTCTACACGTTGAAGGGGATCGTAATATCCAGATCGAGAATGATCTTGTGAGTGTTGATGCCCGACTGGATCTGGATTTTGCCGGCACCTTCGGTGATCCAGCAATGACGGGGCACATAGAAAGTACAGCCAGGAACCTGACTTTCCAGGGAACACGCTACCGTATTACACGAGGTGCGGTCGATTTTGTAGATCCGTTGGGAATCGAACCGTTGATCGACGTTCAGGCGGAGACCGAGCTAAGGGACTACCGGATTACCCTGGCGATAACCGGCCGAGGGGACGATGTACGCCTCGATATGCGTTCGGATCTCCCCCTGCCTCAACTGGAGATCATCAGTCTCGTAGCTGGCGGGCGGACGCGAGGGGAGCTCGCCGAAGACAGGCCGGATGCGAGCCTCGTACCGACGAGTGAAGAGCTCTTTACCGGGGGAGCGGCCACTATTCTTGCGGATCTGTTGCAGGAACGCGTCGGCTCACGTCTCGGAGTCCTGGGCCGAGTGAGGGTCGATCCTTTCCTGGTGGGAGCTGAGAACGATCCAGTCGCACGTGTGACCATTTCCGAGCAAATTACCCGTGACCTGGCGATTACATACTCTCAGGATCTTTCTTCGAACCGCCAGCAGATCATCCTGATCGAGTACTTCCTGAACAACGATACGTCCTTTATCGCTTCGCGGGATGAGACCGGTGCGTTGGGAGTCGATATCCGGCTCAGGCAACGATTCCGTTAAACCAGACCTGTTTTCCTCCCCCCGTTTGACATGACTCAATGACCGCTGGGCTTCGAACCGTCACAGGCCTATGTCGTTGACTGAGATACGAACTCGTCCAGTGTGAGCGTCTTGGCGTAGGCTCATCCCAGCGATGCCATGAAAGAGTCATGCACTTCCTGGGCGGGTATGGTTCGGCCTTCAAACTCGAGGTCACGTGTTGCGCAGGTGTCGTGGACGAGCACGCATTCAAGTCCCGAGTCGGCTGCCGCCCGCGTTGTAGCGTCGATGCACATGTGACTCATCGCACCACAGATCACAACGCGATCAATTTTCGCTTTCCCGAGTTCTTCCGCAAGGGTTGTTTCCCTGAAGGAATTCGGAAAGTGTTTCTGAACGATGGTTTCTCCCGGCAGGGGTTTGATGCTTTCATGCAGTTCAACTCCCTCGGTGTCGGGAAGAAAGAAGCCGAGATCAGGGTTTGTTGCGATGTGCTGGACGTGAATAGTGGACAGTTCGTTCTCGCGAAAATAGGATAACAACTGTCCAGCCTTCGTGCTGGCTTCGTCCATCCCGACAAGTTCCATCTGTCCACCGGTAAAATAGTCGTTCTGAATATCGACAAGAATCAGTGCGGTTTTCATATGTTTTCCTTTCTTTGATTTACGGAAGTGAACGATGGGCAGGTATCTGGTGGTGAGCCTCGATCCAGCGGCCCCAGAGCGGGAGCAGCCACAGAATCAGCGCAACGCCGGCAACCGCATTCGAACCCGGCGGTGGCGGCGACCAGGGCTGGGTTGCCCAGATAAGACCGGTCAGGAGGACGAGCGCCCAGAGAGACCAATTGCCGGTGCGGTCAAGAGCCGCCGAAGCCCGAATGAACATGACGACACACGTGAGGAAGAACCCACCCTCAAGAATAAGTGTGGCAACGACAGAGTTCCACAGGCCCAGCCCGACCTCGGGCCCACCTGGCCACAACGGAAGATCGGGTCGGTGCGTGACGAAGTCGAGAATCCAGTGCGTGACCACGACTGCGCCGATAAGAACCCCCACCCGTTGGTTTCGCATCAGGCCAAAGGTCAGGCCCGCCGCCGCCACACCCCAGAAAATAGCGAAGAGAAGACTGTGTGACCACGGATAAGAAACAAACGCGAGTGGCGTAAACGTCGTGTTTCCTGGCTCCACGGACACGACTTCTATTCCTGTGATTACGAGAAGGGGCCACAAAAGGTCAAGTCCGAAGCTCGCAGCAATGAGAGCAGAAAGTGGGGCTTTGGGCTCAAGAGCCTTTGCTCCAAAGGATACAGCCAGATGACCGACGAACAATGTCAGAACTCCTGTGAGTGAGTTTGGGCCGAGGGTAGGGTGGACCTCTGGTCCTCGGCCCGGAGGCTCGTCAGATAGGTGGCAACGGCGAATGCAACCCACAGCAGTGCCAAAAGCCAGGTTCCTGCACGATTCATCAAATGTCCTCCCCGTCGCCGCCGGTAGCTCATACTAGCTACGCGTCAATTCGTTCTGGTCGGTGTGTTCGAAAGTCCGCCCATAGATGTCGAGGACTGTGGTTTCAGAATAGCCGAGTTTATCTCCATCCAAGGTGACTGTGTGCCTGAATTCGAGTGTTCGGGCCTTGTCCCGCATGAAGGGTGACTGAATAATTCCCCAGTCGGGATCGTCCAACCGGGCCGCCACGTCGAAGACGACTGGAGTCCCGCTTTTGAATTTTCCACCTGCAAGAACCGAGACCGCACGAGGGATTGCCAGTGAATGCATGATCACGCCTTCTGCTCGGTCCCACATCCAGTAGCCTGTTTCGTTGTGAAAGACCTCGCTGTCTGATTTCCGGCTGACTACCTGATGGTAGTGAAGAGCAACCAGGTCCTGAGATTCGGCGTTCCGAACACCGCCAACCTCAGAGAATATTATGGTTTCGTAGAATGGGTTTTCCTCAATTCCTTCAGGTTCCGGGGCGACGTCCATTCCTTTGTTCCCTTCCCATCGGCCGATCAGACCGGTCAATGGCCCGAAATCGATATCGGAACTACCCTTGGTTTCTGTCATCGCGGATTACCTCGATAAGACAAAGATTACGCATTAGAAATAGCGTCTGAAGCGAGTGCCTGGAGCGATTCACCCGTCAGGCGGTAAAGAGTCCAGTCATCCATCGGTTGGGCTCCGAGGTTTCGGTAGAGGCGAATCGCCGATTCGTTCCAATCCAGGACAGACCATTCCATTCGTCCATAGCCTCTTTCTACGGCAATGCTCGCGAGGTGAGTCAGAAGACGGTGTCCCAGTCCGCGGCTCCTCCATTCCGGTAGCACGAACAGGTCTTCCAGATAGAGTCCCGGGAGGCCGAGAAAGGTAGAATACGTCGAGAAGAAAAGCGCGAACCCGACGGGCTGGTCACCTGCGTATCCAATAATGACTTCTGCCCCCGGGTGAGGGCTGAAAAGGGTATCCCTGAGCCTCTGGGGCGTTGCCTTTACCTGGTCCGACAGCTTTTCGAATTCTGCGAGTCCCCTGATCAGATCCAGAATGACGTCCACGTCTTTTTCTGTGCCCGGTCTGATGCTGAACGAAGATGGATTATCGGTAGCCAAAGTCGAACTCCTCAACTGGCCGGATCGAATGCCTTCCGTCCGATGCGGTCATGCGCGTGTTCGAAGGACCTCAAGATAGTCGGCTTCGATGTGTTTCCTCATCCTTAGCAATTCGGTAGCTACGCTATTCGGGTCATTACCACAAGGTTTCCACAGGGCGGCTGAGGAAATCAACTGCCGCCGGTTTTGGCCGAACCGTGATCTCGACAACCCTTTCCAGAGGAATCCGCAGCGTGCAGAGCAATATCTTTGCTCTCAGTTCAATGCGATCAGCGTAGAGGCGGTATTCCTGGTTCCAACTGAGGCGGTGGGGCTTTGAGACATAAAGAGCCTCCCGCGTGCCCATCGCGCTACCTCCAATAGGACAATATGAGGCCGAACAGCACCAGGCGTGTCAGATCGAAACTCGCGTTGATTGCCACCAGGGTCCAGCCTTTTTACTCCCACGCGATGCGTCCGAGTTGGAGCGGAAGGAAGAAACCTAACCAGGTCCAGAACGCTCCGTTGAGACCATAAACCCATCCAGCTTCGTCGATTCCTGCATTCCAGGAAGAAGGTCGCCACACAGCAATTCCGTGGGCGAGCACCCACGCGATGAGCAGGGATCCACCAGCAAACAGGAGCATGGATCTGGCCATTTCAGCACTGTTCGGTTGAGGCACGTCCGCCATCCCCATCTGCTTTGCCCAGGGCTTTCCGAACAGGGGGCCGAACCAGAGAAAGCCCGCGGGCATTGCAACCAGGACGCAGAGAGCGATAGCCAGGTAATTGATAGCGATGTCGGGTTGCATAGTCTCTTCCCTTTTGCGTCTCATTTCCGGATGTAGTTCTTGGATTCTGGGTCATTACGGAACGTTCTTACGCCTGCCAGCCAGGATCAGGCCGATGCCGCCGGCTGTCGCGATGCCGCCATAGACAGCCCATTCAATCTGGCCGGTCATGAAACTTCCTGGCAGGATGTTGATGCCCTGGAGAAACCAGATGCTCCCCATGAGTACGAGTAAGATGCCCGCTATAGTCAGAATCTTCTTCATGCTTTCACCGATAGGCGACCTCGAAAAAGACAGAGCCACCTCTCTAAGGAACGTCTTCGGATGCCGGAGACTTCTCGATTTGGCGGATGATTGTGTCGGTGATATCGACCGTGCGGTTCGTCAGAACGAGCCCTACTTGGGGGTTTGAAACGTCGAGGACAAGAAGAAGATCGTTTTCTTCGGCGAATGTGCGTACTGCCTGATCGACTTTCACGGTGATCGGAAGAATGAGTTGTTCCCTGAGACTGTTCAAATCATTTTGAATGTCCGTGTTCATCCGATCGAATTCTCTTTGCAATCGATCGATTGTTCGACCCAACTCGGTGCGCGCACGGTCAGTCAAGTTTTCTTCCCCGTTCGCGAGTCTGTCTTCAGCTTGCCGGAGCTCCTCCTGCTTAGCCGACAGGCCCCCGGTCTGTGCAGTCATGGCCAGGGTCCACTCCTGGGCCGCTTCCTCGAAGTCAGATGTTCCTTCAATCGCGCGCTGAAGGTCTACGACTGCAATCATGTCTGCGTCCACACCCTGTGCCTGTGCGGAAATCTGCATTGCGACCACGATGGTGACGGCCAGGAGGAATATTCGCAGACAGATTGTTTTGACCGGCCGGGTCATAGCACGAATCCGCCAGCCTGTTCAAACTGATGGGCGACACGCAACAGCTTGCCTTCCTCGAAATGTTGCCCCAGTAGCTGCATGCCTATCGGCATCCCGCTGGCGTCTTTTCCGCAGGGGACCGAAATTCCGGGAAGACCCGCAAGATTACAGGTGAGCGTGAAAATGTCGGACAGGTACATCGAGAGAGGATCATCTGTTTTCTCTCCGATCTTGAAAGCAGTTGTGGGAGTGGTAGGCGTCACAAGGAGGTCCACTTCCTCGAATGCATCCTGGAAATCTTTGAGTATCAAAGTACGTACCTTCTGTGCTTTCAGGTAATAGGCGTCGTAGTAACCGGTACTCAGAGCGTAGGTGCCCAGCAGGATGCGTCGTTTGACTTCGCTTCCGAATCCTCGCATACGGGTTCGACGATACATCTCCTGGAGCGAATCGCTTGGCACGCGGAGTCCATAGCGCACTCCGTCGTAACGGGCAAGGTTGGAGCTGGCTTCAGCGGTCGCGATTAGATAATAGGTGGCCACGGCATATTCGGTATGCGGCAGGCTGACCTCCTTCAGCTCGCAACCCAGTTTCTCCAGTGCTGCTATTCCTGCTTGAATCTTACTGCTGACTTCGGCGTTCATGCCGTCAACAAAGTATTCTTTAGGTATGCCGATACGCACGCCGCGGGCTGTCTCGTCAATCTTGCCAACCCATTCACCGGCTCCTACGCCTGCAGACGTAGAATCCAGCGGATCGAAGCCGCATATGGCTTCCAGGACGTCGGCGGACTCACGAACGGTTTTGGAAAACGGACCGATTTGATCGAGCGAGGACCCGAAGGCAACTAGCCCGTAGCGGGAGACACGTCCGTAGGTGGGTTTAAATCCCACGACTCCGCAAAACGAGGCGGGCTGCCGTATCGATCCCCCAGTATCCGATCCGAGTGACAGGCTGGCCAGTCCCGCCGCGACTGCAGCTGCCGAGCCCCCACTGGAGCCTCCGGGAACGCGGTCGCGGCCATGAGGGTTGCGAGTGGGAAAGAAAGCAGAGTTCTCCGTAGACGAACCCATGGCGAACTCGTCCATGTTTGTTTTTCCGACGACGATGGCGCCGGCCTGCTGCAGACGGTCCACCGCGGTCGAGGTGTACGGAGGAACATACCCTTCAAGAATCTTCGAACCGCAAGTGGTTCGAATTCCCCGGATGTTCATGTTGTCTTTTACGGCGACCGGGACACCTGCCAGCGGCGGGAGCGACCCTCCGGTCGCGATCGTCTCGTCGAGGGCAAGGGCCTCTTCCAGTGCTGATTCCCTGCGCGTCTGGACGAAGGCTCCGAGGTCTGGATCGACGCGGTCGATCTCTTCCAAGACGCCTTCGATAACGTCCTGCACTTTTACTTCGCGCTTCTTGTACTTTTCGACAAGAGCATCTGCAGTTATTTCTGCCAGGTTCATCTCTAGCCGATTACTCTGGGCACATTGAATAACCCGACCGTCTTGGCTGCTTCGGAGCTTCCGGTTCGAGATTCGACCCGGTCTTCACGTTCGGCGTGCGTTTCGCGTGTGACGACTTGAGCGGTTGGTTCGACGTCTTCGGTATCGAGCTTATTGAGAAGTTCGACGTACTCGACTATCCGGCTGAGTTGGGTTGCGAGCTCTTCCCTCTCTTCCTCAGCGACTTCAAGGTTAGCCAGCTGGGCGACGTAGGCGACGTCAGTTGCGTTTATCTTCATAGATAAATCCGATATCAGTGATCCATCCGTTCGGCCATGGTTCATTCATTCGCCGTATGAGCCAGTTCTTGATAGACAGGAGTTGACGTTTCCACGTCGGATCCGGTACTCGAATGATCACCCGCGTGCCGTCGATCGCTACGGCCGACGTTGCTTCGGCCAGCGATTCGCCGACGAGTTTGGGCCAGAGGCTCTGGAGCAAGCGCAGGTCCAACTGCTGGTCCCATTCCGGGGAACGTCGGAAGGTAGCAATTATCTGTCGAAGAGTGGGGTCGAACGGCATAGTGTCCTGACTTGAAGGCTGGATCAATACACGACCCGCAGCAAGCGACTCTATTCTTTTAGCACATTTGGGTGGTTCGCCGGGTCACAAGTTCTTACAATTAATAGATTCGCGAACTATTCTCGAGGGGGGTCCATGTTGAATCGGAGGTTTGTCCACGTCACTCGAATCACGCTCCTTCTGACTTGCCTTCTGACGTCGGCTAATGCCTTTGCCCAGAGCGAGATTACGACTCCCCTGGAACAATTCGGGTTCAGTCTGGGCGACGACTACCAGCTTGCAAATTACACGCAGTTGGAGGCGTACTGGCAGAAACTGGCTTCGGAATCCGACCGGATGACGCTTGAGGTCATCGGCACCACCGCAGAGGGACGGCCGATCTACATGGCCGTCATCACTTCACCAGAAAACCATCGAAGCCTGGATCGCTACAAGGACATTTCGCGGCGTCTGGCTCTGGCCGAAGGCCTCTCAGAGGATGACGCGCGAGAGCTGGCCGGGGAGGGCCGTTCCGTCGTGTGGATTGACGGTGGACTCCATGCGACTGAGATGCTGGGAGCCCAACAGCTGATGGAGCTTGTTTACCAGATGGTCAGTCACACCGACGACGAAACGCTCCGGTTTCTAGATGACACGATACTTTTGGCGACATGCGTCAATCCAGATGGTCTGGAGTTGGTGGCCGACTGGTACATGCGTGAATCTGATCCCGAAGAACGCTCGGCGTCCGATTTGCCGAGGCTTTACCAGAAGTACACAGGCCACGACAACAATCGTGATTTTTACATGTCCTCTCAACCGGAAACCGAAGCGATCAATCAGGTTCTTTACCGGGAGTGGTTTCCTCAGATCGTCTACAACCACCATCAAAGAGGTCCACGCGGAACAGTTCTGTTTGCGCCGCCCTTCCGGGATCCATTCAACTACCACTATGATCCCTTGGTCGTGACAAGCCTCGATCTTGTTGCGGGAGCCATGCATAGCCGTTTTCTGGCGGAGGGGAAGTCCGGCGCAACCATGCGATCGGGCGCGACGTACTCCACATGGTGGAACGGCGGGTTGAGAACGAGCCCATACTTCCACAACATGATCGGGCTCTTGACCGAATCGATCGGGAGTCCCACTCCGGAAGAGATTCCGTTCGTTGTCGAGAGGCAACTGCCTGAGGGAGACTATCCGTCTCCGATCGAACCGCAGATCTGGCATTTCCGTCAGTCCGTTGAGTACTCGATGACGGCGAACCGAGCCGTTCTGGACGTTGCTTCGCGATATAGAGATACGCTGTTGTTCAACATCTGGCGGATGGGGATGAATTCCATCGAGCGCGGTAGCCGGGACAGTTGGACGACAACTCCCGCCCGCGTGTCCCTGGTCGACGCCGAAGTGCGGGCTGACGGTGCCGACTCTCCCGATGGCCTCGACGAGCAGGACCCGAAATACTTTGAGATGCTCCGGGATCCCGACTTGAGGGATGCCAGAGGTTACGTCATCTCTTCGGGTCAACCCGACTTTCTGACCGCAACGAAGTTCGTCAATGTGTTGATCAAGAACGGCGTCTCAGTCTATCGCGCGGTCAGCGATTTCGAAGTCCTGGGGCAATCCTACCCGGAAGGTTCTTATATCGTCAAGACGGCCCAGGCATTCCGTCCGCACGTCCTGGACATGTTCGAGCCTCAGGACCATCCCGATGATTTCGCTTTTCCCGGCGCGCCGCCGACCGCTCCGTACGATACGACAGGGTGGACTCTCGCTTACCAGATGAGGGTCGAGTTTGACCGCGTGTTGGAAGGTTTCGACGGGCCGTTTGAACAGATCGAAGGATTGGCCGACACGCCCAACGGAGAAATCCGAGAATTACCTCAGGCGCGCGGATTTTTTCTGAGCCATCAAGTGAACGATGCCTTCATCGCCGTAAACCGGCTCTTGAAGGATGGCGAAAGTGTTCATTGGCTGCGTGCACCGGTCGATGCAAACGGTAAAACGTATCCGGTTGGAGCGATGTACATAGAGGCTGGACCAGACACGGCAGAGCGATTGGGACCGCTGGTCGAGGACCTGGGGCTTGTTTTTGACGCAACTGCAACGGAACCGGCCGTCGAAGCGTTGGAGCTGGGGGAGGTGCGCGTGGGCCTCTGGGACCGTTATGGCGGTTCTACCTCTTCGGGTTGGACCCGTTTCCTTTTGGAGAACTTCGAGTTTCCCTTTGAGGTCGTCTATCCCCAACGGCTCGATCGAGGCAATCTTACCTCCCAGTTCGACGTCTTGATCTTCGTTGACGATGGGATACCGTCCGAAGAGAGTGCAAGCGACAGCCTATCGGTTGGGACTGCAGGTATCCCCGAGCAGTATTCGAATCAACTGGGAGAGGTAACGCTCGCTGAAACGGTACCCCGACTCCGTGAGTTTCTGGAATCCGGCGGAACGATTCTGACGATCGGCCAGTCGACGGCGCTGGCCGAGCATCTCGGTCTGCCAGTCTCTGATGCCCTCGTTGAGAGAGTTCCCAACGGGGATGAGCAGGCGCTCACTTCTGAGAGATTCTTTATACCGGGGTCCCTCCTGAGGGTGCAGGTCAACAACGATAACCCTCTCGCGTTCGGGCTCAGCCCCGAGGCCGACGTGGTTTTCAGCGGCAGTCCAGCGTTCAAGTTGGATCCGGAGGCGGCCGAGCAAGAGATCGAACCCGTTGCGTGGTTTGGTGAGGATTCTCTTAGAAGCGGCTGGGCGTGGGGTGAGGGTTACCTTGAAAACAGTGTCGCCATCATCGATGCCACCGTGGGTGAAGGAAAGCTGTTCTTGTTTGGTCCGGAAATCGCGTTTCGGGCTCAATCCCATGGAACGTTCAAGTTCCTCTTCAACGGTATCTACTACGGTTCAGCCCAAGAAGTAACCCTGGGCAACAATTAATTAGGCGAAAAAATCCAAACGCAGAGGCGCGAAGGCGCAGAGGTCGCAGAGTTCAATATCCATTGTGTTCGGTGTCCTCCGCGTCCTCTGTGTCTCTCGGTTAAACCCCGATTTTCACAGCTGATAGAGCATCAGGTAGACGACGACGCCAGTGACGGAGACGTATATCCAGACAGGGTATGTCCAGCGAACAATTCGGCGATGCTTTTCAAGCTGCCCCCGGAGAGCCAGATAGACAGCCCGAAGCACCAGCGGAACCACAGCTACAGCCAGAACCGTATGAGTTAACAGGATCGAGAAGTACACCGCTCGAATGAATCCCTCCCGCTCGAAACTCACAGAACCAACCTGGTAGTGGTAGACGAGATACGAAGTCAGGAATAGCGAAGAGACGGCAACGGCAGCGACCATGCAGGCTTTGTGAGCAGCCGTCATCTTCTTGTATACGAAGTAGACGCCGGCCGATACCAGGATTCCGCTCGTGAAGTTCAACAACGCATTGAGCGCAGGAAGGTCTGTGAAGTCCACTCCTAGCCGGCCCTGTCGAGAAGAGTTCCGACGTCCTGCTGGATGAGATCGTGCGACTCCTTTGTGGTTCCGTCGTAGTAGTTCCGAATCTGTCCCTGCTGGTCCACGAGTACGAAGCGTGTGCTGTGGGTGATGGGTTCGATCTCGGTTCCGACTGTGTCGTCCACTGCCAGATGAAATCCTTCCTGGGCCAAGCGATAGATCTCGTCCCTTTCTCCGGTCAGGAAGAACCAATCTGCCCCTGCGCCGTGAAGCGCAGCGTATTCGCTAAGGACTTCAGGGGTATCCCTGTTGGGATCCACGGTAATCGAAACCAACCTTACGTTCTCTGGCAAGAGATTCCCGAGTGCGCGCATCTGGACGGTCATCATGGGGCAAGTGCCTGCACAGTGTGTGAAGATCAGATTTGCGATCCAGATCTCACCTGTCAAGTCGCTCAAAGTGACTGTTTCCCCGCTCCGTTCAATCAGTTCGAAGTCAGGGATGCTGCCGAAATCGTTTAGCGGTTCATCGCTGTCCATCGAGTCGAGAACGACTATCATGCCGATCCCTGAGACTACGATCGCCATAGCGAATATCGACGACCAGTGAGGTAAACGGAACATCTAAGACTCCTCCTCAAAAATGGAGATCACCAATATGTGTGGCCACTGTCAGCGCCGATGCGTTACCGCAAGGGCTGCTACGAACATCGCAGCTCCGAAGGCGATGATAACTGTCAGTGACGTACCCGGCGTCGGCCCCCCGAGAGCTGCATACGTGGGGCCGCCGTATAGGCTCCAGCGAACAGCAGCGACTCCATAGGTGAGGGGGTTCACACCAATGACCCATTGTAGCCAGCCGGGAGCGCCGCTCGCGGGAAAAACCGCACCCGACAGCAGCCACAAAGGAATCAGAAACAGATTCATTATCGCGTGAAATCCCTGAGTCGAGTCTAGACTCCAGGCGATGACGTATCCGAGCGCAGTCAATCCGAAGGCCACCAGCCCAAGGATGACAAGCGTTATCAATACAGCAGCCGGCGAGACCCCGATCACCAGCGGCGCAAGAATCAGGAACAACGTTCCCTGAATCAGAGCCAGCGTAGTCGACCCTGCCACCTTCCCAAGGACGATAGTTGTGCGGGGAATCGGCGCGACGAGGACCGATTGAAGGAAACCTTCTCTTCGATCCTCGATTATCGAAATCGTCGCGAAAATCGCAGTGAACAAAAGGATCAGAACGACGGTCCCCGGGAAAAAGTATTCCATGTAGTTCATTGTGCCCTCCGGTGAGGGCAGGCTGAAGGAGCGACCGACGCCAGAACCTAGTAAGAGCCAGAAGACCAAAGGGGATCCCAGGGCACCCACAATCCTGCTTCGTTGGCGGAAGAAGCGCACTAACTCGCGTTGCCATAAGGTCATCGCACCCAGCAGGAGATTCATGATTCCTCCCAGAGACGATGCCCGGTCCTGTCGATGAAGACGTCCTCCAGCGTTGGTTTTGCCAGGGTCACCGAATCGATCACTCCCGGAAACGCTTCTATCAACTCGGCAATGAATTCGTGTCCATCCGTTTTCTCGATCCGAACGGATCCGTTCAAAACAGTAGTTTTCAAGGCAAACTTGCCTGCAATCTTCTCCGAAAGCAAGCCCGGTTCTCTACTTGCAAGAGCGATGATGTCCCCACCAATCTTCTGTTTTAGAGATATTGGCGTTCCTGTTCCGACAACGAGTCCTTCGTTCAGGATCAATACATGATCGGCGCGGTCCCCCTCATCGATCAGGTGCGTTGTCACAAGGATTGTGACACCGTCGGAAGTTTTCAGGCTGTCCAGGTACTGCCACAGATCGTGGCGTGCTCCCGGATCAAGGCCCACAGAAGGTTCATCGAGGATGAGAAGTTTAGGCCGATGGAGCATGCCCTTGGCCAGCTCAACCCTTCTCCGAAGGCCGCCTGACAAGGTCTCAACAAGACTGGAAGCTCGGTCACCAATCCTGAGCTGATCCATCATGTCATCGACTCGTGACCGAAGGGCCGTACCGTGGAGGCCGTAGAGATGGCCCTGATGAACAAGATTTTCCCGGACAGTCAGCTTGATGTCGAGACTGGGATTCTGAAAAACGACTCCGACCTGTCGCCGCACTTCGGATGCATCTTTTCGTACGTCAAGATCGAAGATTCTCGCTGTGCCCTCGGTCGCAGGAAATAACGTTGAGAGAATTCGGAACAGTGTTGTCTTACCGCCACCGTTTGGACCCAGGAGGCTGAAAATCTCTGCATCTTCTACCTGGAAACTGACGTCGGATAGAGCCTTCCGATCCCCGTAGTAGTGCGTCAGATTTTCTACTTCAACAGCTGTCATGACACACGGCTTTCAATCGTCAGCCGACTGCTTCGAGCTGACAGCTGAAGACTGAGCGCCTCAGTTCGTCCGCCATGGACAAGTCGAGGTCCTGCATCTATTGAATGTTCAATCACGTTGGTTCGCGCCGTTTTAGATCGCCTTGTCGATGACCATCAGCAGAAACACGGCCGGAAGATATAAAACCGAGGCCTTCAGAAGTCGACGGGCGGCCACGTCAGAGCGGAACAGCGCTACGGCCAGGCCATAACCAAGATAGACCACGCCTGCCAGCAGCGCTCCAAACATGTAGATGTTACCCGTCACGCCGAAACTGGTCGGCAGGATGCTGATGGGAATCAGAGCACAGCAGTAAAAAATAATCTGGCGGGACGCGCTCTCCGCTCCCGTGTTCCGAATTGTAAGTCTCTGGAAGCCTCCGCGAGGATAGTCTTCGTCGTACAACCACGCGATCGCAAGAAAGTGCGGCATCTGCCAAAGGAACACAATCGAAAACAAAACGATGGCCATTCCGTCCACTGCCCCTCCGGCAGAGGTCCAACCAAGAATCGGTGGAGCGGCGCCGGGTACCGCACCCACGAGTATGGCCAGTGCCGTTCGACTCTTCAATGGTGTGTACAGAAAGACGTATAGCGTCAAAGTGATAGCCGCGAGTACTCCCGTGATGAGATTGGTGAACAGGAGGAGATACACGATACCTGCCACGGAAATGGACCAGGAAAAGACCAGTGCATCGGATTCAGTAATGCGACCCTCTGGCAGTGGTCGTTCTCGGGTGCGATGCATACGGGCGTCCTGGTGTCGTTCCTGATACTGGTTCAGGGCGCTGGCTCCGCCGGCGACGAGGCCGACCCCGACGATGGCATGAAGGAGTAGAAGCCCGTCGATCCCACTGGTCGAATTCATATAGAAGCCGACAGCCGTTGTGATCAAGACGAGTAAGGTGATGCGCGGCTTGGTCAGCTCGAGGTACTCCCCGAGGCGGCTGTGCCGGATCGTGGCGTCCGCTCCCATTGTTCTCATTGTCATGCGGGCTGAGGGGCTGTTCCCCTTGTTTGAACTCGGGAGGGAACCATCGCGAAGGCTTGCAGAGTGAGCAGGAAGGAAACGCCGAGGATCGTGGCTCCTGTTACGACGTGGAAAGTTGTGACGACTGCGCCCTTTTCTGTCCAGACAGTAAAAGCGCCCAGGGTTAGCTGAACACACAGGAGCAGGGCCATGATCAGAACGGGTTTCACCAGGCGGCTGTGGCTCCTGTAGCCGGAAAGAATTCGAATCAGTGTCCACGTGATCATCACCGTGACCATCAGTGCGCCCATTCGGTGAGTGCAATGGATCAGGATCGAAGCCGAGTCGAAAGGCGGTATGATCCTGCCAAAAGCGAGCGGGAAGTCGGGGATGGCCAGTCCCGACTGCGTGTGGCGCATCAACGCTCCGAGGAGTAGTTGAAGATAGACGGCTCCGGTTGTGAGTCCGCACAACCATGGAAGGCTTGGGCTTCCGTTCGGCGGACCCGCATCAGGCAAGCCCCGCTTCCAGCCTGGCGATGTGAACAATGCCATTGCAACGATCATGCAGAAGAATGTTTGTGCGAGCATGGCATGGCTGACCGAGACGGACGTTGGTAAAAGAAAAAGGACCGTGATTCCACCGAGCACACCCTGGGTGATGACTGCACCAAGCGCGACTAAGGACCACCAACGGATCCAGCGCCGGGGTTCTTTCCTCCAGGTCCATATTGCCAGGATGACTGTGAGGAAGCCGACGAATGTGGCCACCATGCGATGGCCGTGTTCATAAAAAATCCCGCCGACCATTGGCGGGAAGAACATGCCGTAGGAGAGAGGCCAGTCAGGAACAGCGAGACCGGATTCTGTGCTCGTTACCATTCCTCCTGCGAAAATCAGGAAGGTTGTGCACAGAGCCGTGAATACCGAGAACCGGTGGAGCCCTATGTTCTCCTGTTCCGGTCCCGCCACTCCTACAGCCATTCAGTCAGCCGCGTCGGCCGAGAACGTAAAATCCAGCTCCGCAGTTTCTCCGTCAGCTACTGTGACCGTCGAGACCTGTTCGCCGTAGCGTTCATGCCACGCAACGACTTCGTAAGTTCCGGGAGGCAGGTCCAGACTGTAGCTACCCGTTTCTCCTGAAGTCGTGTGGAAGGGGTGGTCGAACACGCCGATGAAGGCTTCCATCCAGCGGTGGACGTCGCAGCGCATCGGCAGCGGCATCTCGGGCTGGGCGAAGACCTGCATTGTCTCCATGTTCTGAACGGGTTGTCCGATGTTGAAGGCCGTGTTGACTTCGGCCCACGCGTGGATGTTGTGAAGCGTGGCGTCACTGTTCCGGATCGTCAGCGTCTGTCCCGACATCATGGTGAACGCATGCGGCTCGTAGCTGCACCCGTTTTGATCGATGACGGCCGCCAGGGTTGGAACGCTGTAGGATACGCCTTCATGCCCGGAGCGAACGTACAGAATCACGTGTGCGAGCTGGCTGTCCTCAGTGACGACGACTTCCTTGCTTCTTGCCCCGGAAAAGTTCTCCTGGCAGAAGGGGTCTGCCGCCATCTGAATCAGGGACATCTCGGGTACTTCGCCTTCGAACGCGATGCTGCCTGAAACGGCGGCGGTGGCCGTAGACGCATCGTAGGCAGGTCCTCCTCCGCCACCACCGACCGTGGCCGGAGGCAGGCCTGTGTCGTCACCGCCGCCGCCGCATCCGGCGGCTACGAGGACCATCATCGAAAGGACCAGCAATAACGCTTTCTTGTCATACATTGAATGAGTCTCCTAAAGACGAGTTGAATAAATCCGTTATCTGCAGATTAGCTCTAATTTTACGGTTTTACAAACGAACGGGCTTCGCTCTGCCTGATTACTTTGTTTGCCCTCAGTCGTCGGTTGATTCCGCCCGTTCTCCCTCACCGACTGTGAGAAACAGGTAGTCCCGGACCGCCTGGATTTGCGCTTCGGCGTCTCCATCCAGAACGTCTGGCAAAGGTGATTGACCATCGGGGAAAAATGTTGGCATCCGCGTCCCCGGGGCAATTTGCTGCGGATCTATCAACCAATCCAGGACCCACTCGGGCCGTAGCCTTTCGTGGGAGATCTGGAGCTCGGGTGCCAGGTCGGCAGCCTCAACCCCCGGAGGCAGCGGTCCATCTGCCGGATGACACCGGGCGCACTGCAGAAGTTCGTACAACTCTTCGCCGACCTGGAGACGCTCGTTCGTCGTGGCGATCGCAGTGTTGATGAACGGGAAATCGACCTGGTCGAGAGCAGAGAAGTAGCGTGCGATCGTCGTGGCTTCCACCTCGTCGAAATAGAACGTCGGCATGCGTGTCGTCAGCCATGGCCGCAGGGTCTGTTCACCTGGATCTTCCAGGAACGGATGGAGCCAAACTGGTTGGGTTTTGGCGCCCTGTGTGTTCAGCAAGGGTGGCCAGAATGCGGCGTCTTCTATCGTCGAACGGATGTCACCACCACCACTTTCTATTTCGTGGCACCCTCGACAGTTCCGTTGTGCGACCAGAGCCCGTCCTGCCTCGATCGCTTCGGTAAGATCGTTCCGCATTTCCGGTATTACCTCGTCCTTGACCATTCCGGTCAGGACGAGAACGATGGAATCGATCTGTTCGTCCGTAAATTTGTAGTCAGGCATCCGGGCGAGTTCTTCCGGCCGTTTCACGCGTCCCACATCGAAAATGCGAGGATCCCGGAGTTTCTGTTCGTACCAGGAACTCCGATTGTGTTCGATGTCGAGGAAACCGAAGTCCAGTCGCGGGAGCAACTTGCTACCGGCTTCGGTGAGTTCGGTTCCGATAGGCTGCGTATCTTCGAAGCCCTCGATTGTATGGCACCCGAAGCAACCATATCGAGCGATCAGGCGTTCGCCGGAATACAACGTCTTTTCTTCGAGCGACATCCCCTGGAGGGACTCTTGGGCTTCGATGCCTGTCAGGCCCGCACGGAGAAACTCCAGAGTGATTTCATCGAGTGCGGCTTCGTCGGTTTCAGGAACCGGAGTCGTTTCGAATTCGGGGTTGGTCAACGAAGCGAGGTAGGCAGCGACATCGGCTGCTTCGTCGTCGGTCAGGCGCAGGTTCGGCATGTTTGTGTCATCCCAGACACTCTGTGGATCCCGGACCCAGTTATACAGCCACTCGATGGAGACCTTGCTGCCCTGAGCTTCCAGGTTGTATCCAAAGCGGCGACGGTGCTGGGTCCGGGTCTCGTCCTCTTCCATCGGGCCGATGGCATGGCAGCCCATGCACCCTACCGTTTCGATCAGTTCCTGCCCTCTTTCCGCGTTTCCGTTGGTCTCTGCCGCGCCCACGGGGCTGGGCTGCGACTTCGAGAAGAGGAAGTCGGTAATCGCATTGATCTCGGCGTTGTTTCGCGCTTCGAATTCCGGTCCGCTGTTGTTGGAGTTGAACCAGAACTGAGGCATGCGTGCTTCGGCTTTAAAAGCACGGGGTTCGCGAAGCCATCTTTTGACCCAGTCGGATTCGAGCTTGCTGTCGATGGTCGTCAGGTCCGGGCCGACGCGGCGTACGTCCTCATAACCTGGAATTCGATGACAGCCGAAGCAGCCGTAGGTCCGAACGAGATCTCGCCCAAGGTTCAGGCTCGCGGCCTCGGGCACGTCACCTGCACCGGTGTGGCACTTCAAGCAACTGGCCTCAGTGCGATTTAAGGGCAGCATCGGGCTTTCCAGAAATTCCTGTTCCTCCCAGCCGTAGGTCTCTTCCCATTCCTCACGTTCCGCTGCATCGACCGGCGTGTGACCCGCGCGCGTAAACTCGATTGCCCGGTCGAGCCCGGCGTGGCAGGTGGTGCAGCCGAAACCGTCGATCGGGTGGGGCGAGTTGCTGCCGAGAAACCTGTCCAGCTCGGGGTGTGTCGTGAATGGCTGCGGCGCCTCTTCGAACGCGGCCTGATCGATTCCCAGATGACAGGTGGTGCACCGGTCTACACGGGGTATCTGCATGAAGGGATGGTCGTTGTGGAGGTTCGGCAGCAGCAGCTGGTTTACCTGTTCCGACGGATTTAAGAAATCCAGGACCGGCGCGTTACGGAACGACGTCACGATGAGTCCCGGATTGATTGTGTCCATCGTCGCTTGCAGCTGGTTGAAGTCCCCCAGCAATTCGTCGATGCCCTCCTGAATCTGATCTCGTTGACCGATATAGGTATTCAATTCGTCTTCTGCGTCGCGTGTCGCCAGAGTCAGTTCTTCTACCCGCCGTTCAAATTCGTTAATCTCGGCGAGGGTTCCTTCAGCTCTCAGGCGCAAGGGTTCGGAGTTGTCGGGATCGTTCGCGACTGCTTCTTCGAATTCATACCTTTCAACATCGTATGTGGCCCGGGTAAACCGGAAGTTCTGGTCGGCGGCGTAGAACTCGGCATTCAAGTCGTCTATCTCGCCCTGGATCCGTTCAACTTCACTCTCGTTCTGCGCCAGATTGGCCTGAGCCTGGGCGAGCTGGCCCGAAAGCTGGTCAAACTGGGGGCGGTCGATCGCGTTAGCAGCGTTGTCCATAGCCTGCTGGGTCTGCTGGATACTCAACCGGTTGAAAGATCTCTGGTATTGCTTCCACTCCCGGCTGTAATCAAACATGATCATCCAGACAGTGAAACCGAAGAGAAGCAGGCTGGAGATCGCAAACCACTTGTGGAGGTTGTTGATCTCGTACAGCCGATCCCCTCGAAGTCCGATGTTGAGTGCGGGATCCTTTTTTGCAGGGGGTGGAATTGCGGGCTTGTTTGCTCCGCCGTTGGGTGTTTCGCTACTCAATGCTCTCTCCAGTTCGATCTGAAATGTCTAAAACTGCGCCTAAATGTTGAAGAAGTATTCCGGTATGCCAATGATGTATTTCATGTTCAACAGCCATCGCAGCCCCATCTTGATGGGCAGGGACGCCATTGCGAGCAACAGAAACACCATGACGTGATACCGGGTCGGGCCCAGCGTCTTGTAAAAGCCCTTGAACCAGGTTTTGGCCAGGAGCGCCGGGACGGCCAGAAGGTAAGCCAGAACCGCTATAAAACCGAACATTTCTCTTACCAGAATGTTCGAGGGCAACCCCACGCCCAGCAGGCTGACCCAGATGTACTCGGATAGATTGACGTTGACCAGCGCTTCCAGTTTGTGAATGTCCCAATACTCGTAAGGCCCAAAGAAATTCCAGTTCGGTCCCCTCAGGAAAGTACCGAGTATCACCAGGAGCACCCAGAGGATTAGAAAACCGAAGAGAAAGATCATGATCTCCCAGCTTCGCTCCTTGAACGTGTAATATCCGTTTCCCTTGGGATTCGTGTCGAAATAAGGGATAGCCATCAAACCCACAATGATCAGGCTGGGAATACGACCCCGGCCAACCATGGATCGAAATACACGAGCATTTCCTGGAGTCCGAGAAAATACCAGGGCGCCTTGGAGGGATTTGGAGTGTTCGATGGGTTTGCAGGCTCTTCGATCGGTGCAGCGATCAGGATCGACCATCCAATCAACACGAACGTCAATACAACCATGCAGATCAGTTCTGTGTAAACGAGGTCGGGCCAGGTGAGTACTTTCCCTGCCGTTTCTTCCTTTTCCACCACCGGCTTTCCTGCATCGATTCGCCTGTCGTTCCGTACCGCCTGGTTCATCGCAAACCAGGTGAAAAACGGGATCAGGAACAACATGCCGACGATGGGGATATTGTCGGGTTTGCTCACGATCAAGAAGAAATCTTCATCCAACATGCTCACCGCAAGAAACACCGTCATGGCCGGAAAGAGGATCAACGCAGCTTTTGTGCTGTAGAAGATTTCCCTATATCTTGCCGACACGAAGAGCAGAATCGCGGCCAACGTAATGAGAATCTGCGGGGCCGCCAACAAGTTGATGATGTCTTTTATAAATTCCATGACTGTTCCCGCTTTCTATAGTGGACCGGAGATTCCGCCGTCACGGCGTATACGCCAGAAGTGAACGGCCATCAGAAATCCTGCTACCAGCGGCAGGCCAACACAGTGCAGAACGTAGAAGCGGAGGAGGGCGCCTTCTCCGACAAACGTGCCGCCCAGCAGGGCGAAGCGTGCGTCGCTCGTGCTGTTGACCAGGCTGACGTCGCCCAGTTGGAGTAATGCAGCACCGGGCCCTTCGTATCCGAAAAACGGCGTTGCTCTCGCCATGTTGGAGCCGACCGTTATAGCCCACATCGCCAACTGATCCCACGGGAGCAAATATCCTGTGAAACTTAACAGGAGTGTGAGGACGAGCAGGATCACGCCGACACCCCAATTGAATTCCCGGGGTGGCTTGTAAGACCCAGTCATGAAGACACGGAACATGTGCAGCCAGACCGAGATGACCATGGCGTGTGCGCCCCAGCGGTGAAGTTCACGCATGATTCCGAGCGGTACCTGTTCGCGAAGATCGATGATATCGACGTACGCGTATTCCAGTGTCGGCCGGTAGTAGAACATCAGCAGCAGACCGGTGAAAGTAAGTACGAGAAACAGGAAGAAAGTGATTCCTCCCATGCACCAGGTAAAGCGGAGCCGGATTCCCGACTTCCGGACCTTCACCGGATGAAGATGGAGAAACACGTTCCCCAGCATGACCAGCATTCGCTTACGGTCGGAACTGGGAACACCGACCCGGAAGATCGAGCGGTAAACCTGGCTTTTCTGTATCGAATCGCCGATGCTCGCGGGCGAAAGCTTAGACAAAAACTCTTTGAGTTGACTCATAAAAGGACCTGACTACCTAAAGAATTATTCAAAAACAGAATGATCCGAAAACCTTACAGAGGCAAATAGGCTCCAGGAAGTTCCCACTGGCCTTTTTCTTGCTGGTACTTCTGACTCTTGTCCACGACGATCTGGCCGTCCTCGGCCAGGCTGATCGTATGGCGTTCCAGGGGCCGCGGGGCCGGGCCTTCGAAATTAATGCCGGTCTTGTAAAAACCGCTCCCATGGCACGGACACTTGAACTTCTGTTCGGCCTCCAGCCAGTTCGGCGTACAACCGAGGTGCGTGCACGTCGTCGACAGGGCGTAGAGTCCACCCTCGTCGCGGACGAGCCAGACACCAAACTGATCCTTAAACCTTTCATCGACCTGTCCAACCTGGATGACGTCCGGCGTTCCCGCTCGAAAACTCGAGGGAGGTTCAAACAGAACGTTCGGGAACATAAACCGCGCCGTTGCTGCGGTCGAGGCGAGAACGGACGCCGTAAAAGCCATCCATGCCACGCTCATCCATGAAAGAAAAGACCTGCGCGACGCTTCTTTCTTAACTGGCGCCTTTGGCTTCGCGGCCGGGGATTTTGGCGGCGCCGGAGGATTTTCATTGCTCATGTTTATGACTCCTCTTGCTTACCCTAGTCAGTAATAAAAAAACGAATCAAAACTAATCGCCTAGTACGTCTCCAATGCTTCCAGTGCGGCATCCCGGACGGTCAAACTCGGATCGCTCTTGCTCAAAGAAGCAAGGCGGTCCCTGGCCCCTTCGAGCTTCAGCATGCCGAGGCTCTTAACCGCGTTTACGATGACGTTGTCGCGTTCTTCTGCGGATATATCCCCGAACTGCAACAGGTAGTTGCGGTCCGTGAGTTCCAGTAGTATTTCAGCGCCCGCAGCGTCTTTCATCTGAGCCAGTGCCATAGCCGCGTTCCACCGAACGTCCGCTGCCGGATCGTTGAGGGCCACCTGCAGATCACGAATCGTCGCCGGATCCTCAAGGGTTCCCAGTATGTAAACGGCCATCTTCCGAACTCCGGCGTCGCTGTTCTGGGTCATGGGGACGACCGACTGTGCTGCAGACCGATCCCCAATCGATCCAAGTGACCAGAGTGTCCAGATCTGCGTTTCTACAGCTGGGTCAGAGAGACCTTCGATCAGGGCCGGAACGGCTGCCGGATCCCCAAGATGTCCGAGGCTCACGGCCAGGAACTGGCGAATACGAGGATCGTCTGCCTTTGCGTTCTTGTACACCTCCAGGAGCTCCAGCCCGAAACCCGAGCTTCTGAGTTCACCGCTGTCGGCTGCAATGACTCTCGAGAGTTCAAGTGCAGCCTGCCACCGGCGCGTGTCAAATGGGGAACCTGCTGAACCCTGACGGATTTCTTGCAGGTAGGCTTCCGGAGCCTTCTGGTCGTAAGCGACAAAGCCAAACAGGACAAAAATGCCGATCCCGAACGCAATAACGATGAGCGGGAACAGAAAGAACTGCGCTATAAGCAGCGAAGTAGGCTTCTCTACCTCGGTCAGGTCATCCTGCGGAGGCATCGAAATCGGGTTACCGTTAGAGTCCATTTAACAAACGCAAAAATAGGCAATCTTCGCCCACAGGGGCGAACCTTGCAGAATAGGAAATTGACGCCTCCGGGTCAACTCCGAACCACCAGAAAAACAGGAATTTAGACGCTTTTTTAACGTAATCTGATGGTGTCCGTAAAGTACAGAGGTACCAAGGCGCAGAGGACCCTGTTTTTCGAGCCTGGAATTCACCTCGCGAGAGGTGGTTCTTGTGCGGAGTGCCACCGCCGCTAGAATGCTTTCCGGGTGTCCAGCAGGATGGTGACCGGCCCGTTGTTGACGAGTTCTACATCCATCATTTCCCTGAAGACGCCTGTTGAAACGCCGACGCCGGCCTCATCGACGGCATTGACGAAAAGCTCGTATAGTCTCCGGGCTTCATCGGGCGGGGCCGCTCGAACGAAGGACGGGCGGCGGCCTTTGCGCCCATCTCCGAGCAAGGTGAACTGTGAAACGGCCAGGAGCTGTCCTCCGATCTCGAGGAGGGAGCGATTCATGCGGCCGCTGTCATCTTCGAAAACACGGAGTTCCACGACTCTCTTGGCCAGGCTCGCAGCGTCAGAATCGGTATCGTCACGCTCCACGCCGACCAGGACGAGCAGGCCCATGCCGATTGTGGAGTGCTTCCGGCCCCCGATTCGAACACCTGCCGAAGAGACTCTCTGGACAACCGCCCTCATTTGCTTGAATTTCTAAGACTTCTGAGGAATTCCCGTTGCAGTTTGTCACTAATGAAGCGAGTGCTGCGCGCGTCAGTTTTCCACTTCGAGCGAAGTTCGGACAGAGGAATGATCGCCTTGGCCATCGATGCATGCCCACCGGCAGACCCCAGATGGCCGAATGCATCCTTGAGGACCTTCCCGGCGGCCCTGACATAGCCGACATTGCGTACGGATATGACGAGATTGGATTCAAATATCCCGCTGACGACAGTCCATTCGATTCCTTCAAACTGAAGACAGAAATCGGCGATTTGAGGGATGAGGTCCTCGCGTTCGACCCGGCCCAGGTTCACGAAGGCGACTTTGTCGCTGATCTGGCGGGTCTTCAGCGCCCGGCCGAGAGCGTCGATCGCCGCCGGGGGCAGTTCAGGCCGCTCGATCCGCCGCAAAAGGTTCTGGTTCGCAAGCGGATAAACGTATGAAAAGGCTTCGACATCCCACTCGTTGGTCTCCCTTCCGAGGAGGAACGTATCGCTCTTGATCCCGTACAACAACGCTGTCGCAAGCCGGGTCCCCACGTTGTTCCCCATGCACAGCAGGTATTCGAGCAGGATCGTTGCGGTTGCACCATAGTCGGGACGGACATCCCTGATCGTGGTTTCATACCCGAACTGTTCGGGATGATGGTCGACAACGAGGTCGATGCGGGGTAAATCAGTCCGTATGTGTGGTGGTTGCAGATCAACCAGTGCGATTCGATCGAACCCTTCGCAGCGCTCAGGAGTGAGTTGCTCAACTTCGATTTCGAGCAGTTTCGCCATCGCGATGTTTTCAGGTCGCGTCACTCTGCCAAAAGTGCCGATCGTGGCGGTCTGCTTGTTCCGACCAAGGACTTGCCTGAGGGCAAGCCCACTGGCGATCGCGTCGGGATCGGGATCGTCCTGGAGAAGGATAAGGACAGAATCGGCTTCTTCGAAGTGTTCCTGGATGCTTTCGATGCTCCGGGCTGTCTGAGCCAGGACCATCTGCCAGCGGAGGTTACCCTCCAACAGCTCCTGCATCGTTATGCAGCGCACGAACCGGGCATGCTCGGAAACCCTTTCCTGTTCTGCGGTTATGACCAGTGTGGGAACCCGCTGTCCGTGTTCACGGACGAGATCGAGAACACCTTCGATACGTTGAAAGTCGTCGGATTGGACCAGGAGAATGTCGAGATTGTTCGTCTTGAGTTGTTTCTTGAGTGAGGAGTTGTTGCGCCCTGCCAGGGAGACCTCCTGACCGTGTGAGGCCAGGTGGCGCTTGGCTGCAGGGTCGACGACGATGTACGTGGTTTGACCGTTATCGACGAAGTAGTCTTTGAGAAGACCCGCGATATAGTCTTCCTCAATATAGACAACAGACCGCATATAGTTTTCGAAGGCAATAAAAATGCACCTTCGGTCCGAAGGTGCCTGTATCCCACCTGTGTCAAATCCAGGTAGCCAGCCAGCCTTTAATTTTAGGTCCGCTTAAATTCAGTTGTCAAACGACGGGGTCGGCTATTTTCCTATTCGCTCGATCAGCCCGGCGACAATTGCTGCCCGCCATGGGAGTGAGGATATTTCAACCTGCTCTTCCACCTGGTGTGCGCCCAACCCCACAGCTCCCAGGCCATCCAGCGTCGGGACACCCATTGCCGACGTGAGGTTGCCGTCTGATGTGCCCCCGGTGGCCCCGTTCTGGAGTTTGCGATCCAGGTCGCGGGCTACGCCTCGGGCGCAGTCAAAGAGCTTCATGTTTCCCTGGAGTCGGCTCAAGCGGCGGCCTCCGGAATGCCCCTTCTATTTCAAGGCGGGCCCCTTCGAGGACGGGTTCGAGCGAGTGGATCAACTCGGTTATCCGTTCGGCTTCGGAGTTGGTTGGCGTGCGCGCATCCACCTGTATAAAGCATTCCTCGGGAACGACGTTAGGTCGGGTGCCTCCTTCGACAACGGCCACCGTGACGGTCGTGCCTTTTTCTACATCGCCGAGTTCGCGAATGCGCATAATCTGGTGGGCGATTTCCTCGACTGCGTTCACGCCGTCCTGTGGGTTAATACCGGTGTGGGCCGCCTTTCCGAAAGCTTTTACGACAAAACGTCCCATTCCGTTTCGCGTTGTCTTGAGATCGCCACCCGGCAGGGGCGGCTCCATCACGAGTACGGCTCTCACCTCTTCGGCTCGACTCCGGACAAGCGCCCGGGATCCTGGACTTCCGACCTCTTCATCGCTTATGAGGAGTATAGACAGGGGGTGTGGCAGAGGGCCCCGAACCTTGAGCAGAGCGCGGATCGTCATCCACATCATCACGATTCCGGCCTTCATGTCGAACACTCCGGGGCCGGTTGCGATGTTGCCGGTGATCGTGAACGGGCGCTGGGCGAGCGTCCCTTCTGGCCAGACCGTGTCGGTATGTCCGAGAAGCATGATCGGAGTATCGCTCTCGCCCGGGAAATCGATCACCAGATGGTCGCCCCGATCTTTCTCAGGAATTCGGGTTATCTCGCCCCCGAGTCTTCCAAACTCATCGGCCAGGAACTCGACCAGCCTGTTGACCAGTGCCTCGTTGTAGCTGGGTGATTCCAGTTTGACGATGCGCTCGAGAAGCTGAACGGCTTCCGGTTGCATCGCTTCGAGTTCCTGAAGGATATCTTTCATATGTGATCGGTTCCTGCCGCGCGATCGGCTGCGGCTATAATGGCACGCTCGGAGAGGTGCTATCCGAAGATCTTTGAGGTTTTCAGTGCAATCAGCCGTCAGCGTTCGACTCCGAGCTCAATCGGATAAAACTGATCGCAGGGCTTCCGATCCTGCTGAAAGCTTCTGATGAACATAGCCATCGTCGGCACACGAGGCATCCCAGCCAACTACGGGGGTTTTGAAACCTTCGCTGAAGAGCTTTCCACGCGCCTGGTCGAGGGCGGCCATCGGGTGACAGTCTACGGCCGCAGCAACAATGTAAGACATGCGCACAGGATTTACCGTGGTGTTCAACTCGTGGTGCTTCCGACGATTTCAACCAAGCACCTCGATACAGTGACTCACACGTTTCTGTCGGTCTTTCACGCTCTGGTTGCCGATTACGACGTCATCCTGATGTGTAATGCGGCCAATGCCATTTTCTCGATCGTGCCTCGTCTGGGTGGGATTCCGATCGCGCTTAATGTTGACGGGATTGAGAGAAAGCGCGGGAAGTGGGGTGTTGCCGGTCGGACCTATTACAAGATTTCCGAATACCTGGCGACGTTACTCCCAAATGTCGTCGTCACTGATGCCGCAGTCATGGAGGACTATTTTCTGGATCGCCACCATACGCCCTCGGCGATGATCGCCTACGGAGCGGATTGCCGCCGGGCCGAGAGCACGGAATTCATAGAGGCCCTTGGTCTTCGGAGCCGGAATTACCTGCTCTACGTGAGTCGACTGGAGCCGGAAAACAATGCGCATCTGGTGATCGAAGCTTACCGGAGCGTGGAGACAGTCATGCCGCTGGTCATCGTCGGTGATGCCCCTTATGCGGCCGGGTACATACGGCATCTGAAATCCATAGCGGACGATCGGGTGCAGTTTACCGGTGCGATATACGGAGACGGCTGCCTGGAGTTGCGGTCACACGCATACCTCTATTTCCAGGCGACTGAAGTCGGGGGAACACATCCGGCTCTGCTGGAGGCGATGGGGGCGGGGAACTGCGTCCTGGCCAAAGATACTCCCGAACACCGGGAGGTTCTCGATTCGACGGGCCTGTATTTCGATGATGCCCCTGGTCTTACACAATTGTTACAACAGGTCTTGGCGAAACCGGAGCGCGTCGCCCTCTATCGCAACCGAACCCGTTTGAGGGTTGAGGCGCGGTATTCATGGGACGTAGTCACGGGTCAGTATGAAGACCTGTTTGCAGGAATGGTGGAGGCTGGTATCCGGAACGCGTAAGCAGGACAGACTCCTGTGGTCCACGGCGACGGGCATTCGGCTGCGTCGCAGATTGTGGCTTGGGGACAGAGGAATCAGTCCACAGGGGGAGAGTGCGATACAATCTGCTTCCACATCACCTATTCCACTGTAAAACGCGGAGTGAATATTATGAAAAGTACACTAGTCGGTTTAGCGATAGCGCTTGTGCTCGCCATTCCTGCCAGCGGCCAGGATTTTGGGTTTAGCTCCGCATGGCCAGACCTCGGTCCTCGTGAACGTTCCGAAGTGATGGCGTTCGGAGAGGAATTCAAAGACTTCATGGGTCGGGCAAAGAGCGAAATGTGGTTTGTCCGCGAGGGTATCGTATTCGCCGAATCGGAAGGGTTCGCCGAATGGTCCGCTGATGTTGACGCCTCCGAATTGGTTCCCGGATCCCGGTGGTACGCCGTGAATCGGGATCGCACGCTTGTGTTGTTTGTTGTGGGTTCGGAGCCGCTCGAAGAAGGGATGCGCATCGTTAATACCCATATCGATTCGCCGAGAATCGAGTTCAAGACCCGCCCTCTTCGTGAGCGCAGTGGGGTCGTTACCGTCGACACGCAGGTTCATGGTGGCATCAAGAATTACCAATGGGTGAACGTTCCCCTGGCTATGATCGGACGTGTCGACAAGACAGACGGAACGACCCTTTGGATCGAGGTGGGAACCGAGCCGGACGACCCCATTCTGTTGATTACCGATCTTGCACCGCATGTTGATGACGACTACCGGGATCGAAGCCAGCGCGATGTTATCCGAACCGAAGAGCTTGAACCCATTATCGCTTCGCTTCCGCCGGACAAGGACAGTGAGGACGACGACGCGACCGCCCGTCTGCTGGCGTTGTTTCAGGAAGAGTATGGGATAGACGCGACGGATTTCCTGTCGGCCGACATTCAGATCGTTCCCGCAACCCTACCTCGAGACGTGGGACTCGATCGGGCATTGGTTGCGGCCTATGGACAGGATGACCGATCGACCGGATACGTCAGCCTGCGGTCGATTTCAGAAGTGGACGTTCCAGTCCACACGGTGGTTGCCTACGCAGTGAACAATGAAGAGACCGGTTCCTGGAATACGGGAGTCAACTCAGCATGGTTTACGACGCTCGTTTCCGAGTTGATCGCTTTACAGTCCGGAAGTTTTAACGACCTTCTTCTACGGCGCTCTTACCGCAACACGGAAGTGTTGGTCAGCGACACTACAACTGCGCTAAATCCACTGTTTCCGAGTCCGCAGAATCAGAACCTGACTTCGCTTTTGGGTTACGGCTTGGTCGTCAAGGAATATGGTGCTGGACGGGAGGCCAACTCCGAGTTCTTTGCCAAAATTCGGGGGATACTCGACCGCTCGGACGTTAAATGGCAGACTCACTCATACGATGCCGGGTACGGCGGCGGGACGATCGCGGCCTGGTTTGCCGGACAGAACATGGACGTCATCGACGTCGGGATCGGGATCGTCAGCATGCATTCTCCGCTTGAGGTTTCTTCCAAGGTGGATTTGTGGGAATTGCACAAGGGTTTTCAGGCCTTTTTCAATCAGTAGTCGAGCAGACCCGAGGTCGAGGTGATAAGAGCGTGAAAAGAGGAAAGAATGAGATTCTATATGCCCCTGGATCTCCGTGGTTGAGGGTCACATGAAAGGAATCGTATTGGCGGGTGGTCTCGGAACCCGACTCCATCCTCTTACGAAGATTACGAATAAGCATTTGCTGCCCATCTACGATCGGCCGATGATCTATTACCCGATCCAGAGCCTGGTGGACGCCGGTATTCACGAAATCCTGGTTGTGACGGGCGGGAACAACGCGGGCGACTTTCTGAAACTGCTCGGTAATGGCAAGGAGTTCGGCCTCAGGCATCTGGACTACACCTACCAGGAAGGTGAGGGCGGTATCGCAGATGCGTTGTCACTGGCAGAGCATTTCGCAGATGAGGACTCGATCTGCGTTATCCTCGGCGACAACGTTTACGAAAACAGCTTCAAACGGTCGGTCGAGGCGTACCAGGTTCAGGGCGGTGGGGCTAGAGTCCATTTGAAGGAAGTCGATAACCCCCAGCGCTTCGGTGTCCCGGTTCTTGAGGGAGACCGGGTCTTAAAGATCGAAGAGAAACCCTCCGAGCCAAAATCGGATTATGCCGTTACAGGCGTCTACATGTATGACCCGGAGGTCTTTAAGATCATCAAGACTCTTGAGCCTTCCGGCCGAGGCGAGCTTGAAATCACAGACGTCAACAATGCCTATATAGAGGCAGGCAAGATGAGCTACGAGGTCGTCGATGGTTGGTGGTCCGATGCCGGGACATTCGATTCTCTATTGCGTACGAATATCCTGGTGGCCGGGCAGCGTGGTGGTGTTTCTGATGAGATTTCCATGGAGACCATCCGCAAGTCGGCTTTGGCGCTGATCGAAAGATAGTAAACAGTAGATGGGAAAAAGCGGTCAGACGATTCTAGTAACGGGTGGATCTGGATTCATCGGTTCGAATTTCATTCGTTATGTTCTTGCTGACCAAGCCGACGTTCTTGTAATCAACTACGATCTGCTGACCTACGCTGGAAACCTCAAGAACAATGAGGAGGTGGCCACCGACGAGCGCTATGCCTTCGTTCGGGGAGACATCGCCGACGCGGAACGGCTTGAGAACGTTTTCGATCAGAACACCGTGGATGTCGTTGTCAATTTTGCAGCCGAAACCCATGTGGACCGATCCATCGTAGACGCCGGCCCGTTCGTCCGCTCGAACGTTGTCGGGACCCAGTGCCTGATTGATACATCGCGCAGAAAGGGCGTGTCGCGTTACGTGCAGATATCGACTGACGAGGTTTACGGCAGCCTCGGTCCTGAAGGGCATTTTCGTGAGGACACCCCGATTAATCCGACCAATCCTTACTCGGCGACTAAGGCGGCTGCGGACCTGATCGTGTTGAGCCACGCCAAGACGCACCGGTTTCCCGCCGTTGTGACGCGATGTTCGAATAATTACGGCCCGTATCAGTTCCCCGAGAAGTTCATTCCTTTAATGATCACCAACGCCATGGAGGAGGCGCCGATTCCCGTCTATGGTGAGGGATTGAATCGTCGTGAGTGGATCTATGTCGATGACCATTCCCGGGGTGTCTGGGAGGCGATTACGCGAGGCAGAGACGGGGAGGTCTATAACATCGGCGGGGGCGAAGAAGTTGCCAACATCGATCTCGTTCGCCAGGTGCTTGGTATCATGGGGCGCTCGGAGTCCCTCATTCAGTTTGTCACCGACCGACCGGCACACGATCACCGATACTCGATCGATTGCTCCAAGATTCAGTCGGAATGGGGATGGTCTACGCGGACCGACTTCAGCTCCGGAATCGCTGCCACCATTGGCTGGTACCGATCGCACCAGGACTGGGTTCGGGAGGTCAAGGACGAGTCCTATCTTACGTACTACGACACCCACTATACGAACCGCGATCAGACCTTTGTTCCCGACAAGGGGTGAGTATGGCCCTAGTGACCTGTACCACCCATATTGGGACTAGCGTTACGGCCAAACGGCATTGGATTCTAGGAGTCAGCGACGAGGAAATGCTTCGTCATTCGGAGGAGTTGACGACAACGTAAGACGATGCCGTTTCGCCGTAACCCTACGGGCCGATGGGGGTTGCGGGCGATATCTTTGTTACGAGCCGTCATGGATGCAAAAACATCAATTTCCGTCTCGCGCCGTGATCTCGCCCGCAAGACCCATTGGCGATGGCCCAAATATGGGTGGTACAGGTCACTAGTAACCCGTCCTTTCCATGAATGTTTCCGTTCAGATCGTCACTTTTAACAGCGCGACTGACATCGTGCCATGTTTGGAGAGTCTGTCAGGTCAGACCTACGACAAGTTTCGTGTCCGCATACTGGACAACGCTTCTGAAGACGATTCCGTTGCCCTCATCGAAAGATTCGACAACGATTTCGATGTCGACGTCATCAGTTCAGAAACGAACATAGGTTTTGCGGCCGGACACAATCGATTGGCACGCAACTACCCTGCACCCTATGTCTTGTTTCTGAACCCCGATACGGTCCTGGAACCGACTTTTGTGGAGGAATTGGTTCGAGCACTCGAAGATGCCCCTGAAGCGGGTTCGGCGGCCGGAAAGCTTCTTAGGATGGATGGTGTTACGTTGGATTCGACCGGTATCACAATGACCGCCAACCAGAGGCATCTGGACCGTGGCGCCGGAGAAGCGGACGAAGGACAGTATGAGAGTCCAGGACCCGTTTTTGGGCCCAGTGGTGCGGCCGCGATTTACAGGTATGCGTGTCTGGAAGACGTTGCAATCGAAGGCGATTTTTTCGACGAGGACTTTTTTGCTTACAGGGAGGACGCGGATCTTGCGTGGCGCTGCCGATTGCTGGGCTGGCAGTCCCTGTATGTGCCCCGGGCAGTTGCTCGCCATCGACGCCGGGTGACGCCTGAAGTGCGGGGACAACTGTCGCCGACGATCAACATGCACTCGGTAAAGAACCGGTTCATTCTCCGGATCAACAACATGACACCCGGTCTCTACTGGAAATACCTTTGGCCTATTATGGCTCGTGATTTGGCAGTTGTGGGCTACGTGTTTCTTAAAGAGTGGTCGTCGCTGTCCGGATTGTTTTACGTCGTGGAACAGTTTCCCAGACTATGGGCGAAGCGGCGGATCATTCAGTCCCGGGTACGCGTGGATCCCGCCGAATTAGAGCATTGGTTTTCGGTACAATAGCGAAGGCAGTTCGAGGCCCTGGATATGGCTGAAAAACTCATCGGAAGCCTCATTTATGACGACCACCCGGAACCTAGGAAAGCCCGTCCGTTAAAAGACAGGCTCAAGGTTCCTGTCTCATTGATCCTGTCCCTTCTTATCGTTGGTGGGTTGCTATACAGGTTCGTCAATTACCGGGAAGAGTCCCGGGTGTCCGCTTTTCTTGAAGCCATCGCAGCCGACCAGTTCGAGGATGCGTATGGGATGTGGGATGGTGACGAGCGGTATGACATCGACGACTTCCTGGTCGATTGGGGTCCGAATGGTTTCTACACTACCGGCCTGGAAACGACTGATGTCATCGACTCCAACAATCGCGGATCCTCGGTCATTGTCTATGCGATCGTCAACGATGGATTTCCGATTGCCGTCCTGGTCGACAAAGAGACGCTCCTGCTCTCGTTTTCTCCTGAGAACAAGTATTCCGGCAGACAATAGTGCAGGGTCCCTAACCGAAGACCCCCAACAGTAGTCCATGACATCCATCACTGCCGTCGTCATAACGCTCAATGAAGAACGAAACATAGGGCGCTGCCTGGACTCGCTCGCCGACGTAACGGCCGAAACCCTGGTTGTTGACGCGGGCTCCTCAGATCGAACCCGTCAAATAGCAGAAGAAAAGGGAGCGCGGGTCATTGATCACCCCTGGACGGGGTACGGCAATCAGAAGAACTTCGGTAATGCTCAGGCGACGCACCCCTATATTTTGTCACTGGACGCCGACGAAGCCCTGTCGGAGGATCTCCGAGCGTCCATCCTCGTTGAACGAGACGATGGTCTAAGCGGTGTTTACGGGTTTCCTCGCCTGTCCAGCTATTGCGGTCAGTGGGTTCGGCATGGGGGATGGTATCCCGATAAGAAGCTGCGCCTCTTTCCGAACGAAATCGCCGAGTGGACAACGGATCCGGTCCACGAAAGGCTTACCTTCCTGAGTCAGCCGCGAATCACGTGGCTGAAAGGTGATCTGCACCACTATTGCTATTCGACGGTCGCAGAGCACCGAGATAGAGCCAGAAAATATGCCGAACTGGGAGCCGAGAAGGCCCGGGCAGAGCTTCAGTCCGGACTCTGGTGGCGGTCCGAGTTCGGTCCTGGATTGCGTTTCATAAAGACATATATCTGGAAGCTCGGCATCCTAGACGGCGCTGTGGGCTACCAGATCGCACGGATCAGTGCGTACGAAGTCCGACTCAAGTACAGACTTGCGCGAGGGCTGCCAACGTGATCGTGGCTTTTCTACCTCGGTGTGTGGTTAGTGGAATCGTTCCATGAGTTCGGTCGGCGTCAGGGTGGCGGTACCGATCTTGCCGACGACAATTCCACCGGCCTCGTTCGCGATGTAGGCGGCCTCTTCCATCGATGCCCCGCTCGATGCCGCCACCGTCAGTGCCGCAACGACCGTGTCCCCCGCGCCGCTCACATCAAAGACTTCCTGCGCGGACGTGGGCAAATGATGCACTGTGTCTTGGTCAAACAGCGACATCCCTTCCTTCCCTCGGGTGATCAGGATGTATGGGCATTCGAAGCGGTCGAGAAGTTGGCGGCCCGCTTCCTCCAGGTCTGATGTGTTCAGGATCCGTTTGCCGGAGAGGAGTTCTGCTTCCGCCTTGTTTGGAGTGATCAGCGTGATCGGTTTGTAGTAGTCCGCGTGGTGCACCTTGGGATCAAGATAGACTGGAACTCCTGCGCGATCGGCCTCGGGTAGAATCGCATTCAGTAGTTCCTGGTTGACCACACCTTTGTCGTAGTCAGAGACGATAACGGCATCGCTTCCGGGCAGGGCCTCGAGAAAATGCTTTTCGAGCACCTTATTGACAGGCGAAGGCAGTGGCGCCCTGTCCTCGCGGTCGGTCCGAACAACCAGTTGATTCTGAGCTATGATGCGGGTCTTGATCGTCGTTGTCCGATCGTGGGCGATCAGGTGACTCGAATCGATCTGGAAGTTTTGGTACAAGCCCCGCAGGCGCTCGGCCGCAGAGTCTCTTCCAACAACGGCAATCGTAATGGGATTTCCGCCCAGCGTCTTGACGTTCGCAACCACGTTTGCCGATCCCCCGAGCCGGTTGGTTTCCTTGGTGACCTCCACCACCGGTACGGGAGCCTCTGGGGAGATTCTGTCAACATCTCCCCAAATGAACTCGTCGAGCATCACGTCACCCAGCACCACGATCTTCTTGCCCGAAAAGTTACTCAGCAATTGTTCAAGGCGGTGCTTTTTCATAGAGTCGCTCGGGCCGGAACCCCCGTCGTCGTTTCTCGGAGCAATAACTGAACGGCTTCTTCCACCTGTCTGGTTGTTACGGATTCGATACACAGTGGCGTTTCGGCGACGTCGCACTCGTATCCGGGACACGGATTGCATTCGAACGGGTTCTGGACCACGCGATGAGGCACCTTCCATGGCCGCCACCGCCCCGAGTCCGAAGAGCCCCACACAGCTACTGTGGGCGTCCCTACGGCAGCCGCCAGATGCATCGGGCCCGAGTCATTGCCGATGTAAAGACGCGCGCCTCTGATCAACTCGGCGAGTTGGGGAATGGTGAGGCCGAACAGAATCACGCTCTCCGGTAGGTCCTTGGCCGTCTCACCAACAACCGCCTCCTCACCGGGGCCAGAAGTCAAGACCGTGCATAGGCCGGTTTCGCCCAACTTTTTGCCCACCGTTGCGAACCCTGCAGCGGACCATCTCTTCGTTTCCATTCGCGCTGCCGGATGGAGCACCACGTAAGGCCGGCTCCGGAGAGTGTCCTGAACCCAGGCTGCCTCTTCAGGATGGAATGCATACTGCAGGGGAGGCGGTGTTTCCGATCGCACACCCAAAACACGAAATAGTTCCATTGTCGCCTCGACAGAATGAAGGTCTCCGCCGGGGCGTGGGATGAGTCCCGAATAGAGCCGGTCATATTGATATCCTTCGACACCGATCCGTCGGCCCCAGGTGGCACAGGAGTAGGTCAGGCTGGTCGGGCCTCCATGAAGATTCACGATTGCGTGGAAGTGTCTAACCAACAGGCGGGCCACCGTCTGGAACTTCTCTTCGCTTGTGATCAAGACTTCATCTACGTCGGAGTTGCCATCGAAACATCCCGAAAATTCGGGTTGAACCAGTACGGAGACACGGAAACCAGGGAACTCCTCCTTGAGGGCTCGGAGTGGACTCGTAACCAGAAGACAATCACCCATTGAGCGTAGACGGATCAGCAGTATTCGGGCGTTTGATGGAAGCTTGTGGAAGAGGTCCCGGACCGGACGAGCCACGGCGCTACTCGTCCTCTATTTTGGCTTCGCTGACCAGCATGACGGGGATGTCGTCCCGGATCGGGTAAACACGGTTGCATTCGCTGCACTTGAGCCCCTCGTCGTTGTGCACCAGGGAGACTTCAGCCTTGCAAAGCGGGCAAACCAGGATTTTCAGCAGCTCAGGATTAACCGCCATAATGCGTCGATGGTAACACAGCCCTTCACCTACTTTGTCCGTCTGACCTCACCCCTTCGTGCGGCTTATTCGACTTCTTCAAAACGTGTAACCTGTTAACGGTGTCGTTTCGGTAAACTTTCAGTTTGTAAATCTTGTCAAAAGGTTGTGTTCATGAAGTTCAGTTTGGCTTTGCTTCTGTGCGTGCTCCTGGCCGGCACCCTTCAAGCGACTACGGTCAAACGTCTCGATCTGGATGGGCTCGTATCGACTGGCGCACGAGATCGTTGTCGGAAAGGTGAGTGATTCGGAGACCTACTGGAGTTCTGGACGGACGGCTGATACTCACCAGACACACGATCGAAGTCGCTGAGACACTGAAGGGCGTTCCCGGTCGGACTATTGAAATAACGACAATCGGTGGGACGATCGGTGACGAAACCCTATACGTTGCCGGGATGCCCGTTTTTTCGGCCCGGCGAAGACACCGTCGTGTTTCTGGAGGCAGCGGGTCCCTATCGGACGGTTGTGGGTCTCGGTCAGGGCAAGTTTTCCGTTGCGGGCGGTTTTGTGTCCAACAATGTCTCGAGTCTGGAATTCACCGATCGAGGTCTCCCTCGCCAGACGCGGATGCCGTTCGATGTTTTCAAGGAAGTGATCCGTCAAAACCTTCTAAGCGGGAACGTGCGTTGAAGAGATTCCTCGTGTCGCTGGCCCTGATCGTGATCCCGTGGCAATCCGTCTCTGCCTACGTTCGGATTACATCTACGCTGGGTTCGATGCCACGATGGTCTGAAAGCGCGATTCCATATTCCGTCAGCGAGGCGGGTTCGCCGCAGATACCTAATGGAAGCGAGTTTCTGGCCGTCCAGGGCGCATTTGACGCATGGGAGGGGGTCGAGGGAGCCAACGTCGATTTCGAATTTCAGGGAATGACGTCCATACGTACGGCCGGTCGGGACGGAACAAACCTGGTTACTTTCGTCGACGACACGGGTCTGGGAGCGCTCTTGGGGTCTTCGACACTGGCGGCTACGTTTTCGTTTTTCAGGAGGAGCGGTTCGGAACTTCTTTTCGATGAATCCGACATTGCGTTCAACCCTTCCCATTCTTTGACGACCAGTGGGGAGGCCGGCCGATTCGACATCCAGAGCGTTTTGACTCACGAAGTGGGGCACATGCTGGGTCTGGATCACAGTGGTTTAGTTTCTTCAGTTATGGCACCGTTTGCTATTCAGGATCAGACCGATCAGCGCGTCTTGCTTCGTGACGACATCGCCGGAGTTTCGGAAATATATCCTGACCCAACTGCGACGTCGGTAGTTGGCGAGATTGAGGGGACCGTAACGGATAACGGTGCCGATGTCTTCGGAGCACACGTCGTTGCGATGGATACTAATGGAACGGTTGTGACGTCGACGATGTCGGCGAGAGACGGTACCTATACGATTCGATTTCTTCCTCCGGGCGATTACCGCGTGTATGCGGAGCCCTTGGATCAGCCGGTCTCGTCACAGCATCTTCCAGGGTTCTTCTCTGGTCTGGATGCGGATTTCGGGACCACCTACTATTCCTACTATGTTACAAACGGCCTATTTTATGTTAGCATCCGGTCATGAGCGCCAAATCGAAGGCGCCAGGCACTCAGGAAAAACGTTTTGCGGCCTATTTGGAACGCCTGGCGTCGGCCGCAGGACACGCCGATCGTCATGAACCGTTGAAGTCGTACTGCACCGGGTTGTTGCTGCCGATCAAACGTAAGAGTGTGGAGCCGATGGCTGCACGATTGGCTCCGGATAATGTACGCCGAATGCACCAGTCGCTACATCATCTGGTCGCGGATGCGCCCTGGGACGATGCGGCTCTGTTGGCAGAAGTTCGACAGTACGCGCTGGGGGCGATGGAAGCCAACGGTCCGATTGAAGCCTGGATTGTCGACGACACCGGATTCGTGAAAAAGGGGACCCACTCGGTGGGTGTGGCCCGGCAATACTGTGGACAGGTCGGCAAACCTGAGAACTGCCGGGTGGCGGTGAGCCTGTCGGTGGCGACAGCGAAATCCAGCTTGCCGGTGGCATGGCGACTCTACCTCCCCGAGACCTGGGCGAAGGATCCGGAACGTCGAAGCAAAGCCGCTATTCCCGAAGACGTTCGATTTCAAACTAAACCTCAAATTGCTTTGGAACAAATCCGGCAGGCCGTCGATGACGGCATTGCTCCGGCACCGGTTCTGGGCGATACGGCCTACGGCAACAACTACAAGTTCCGGCACGGCATCACCGAACTCGGACTTAGCTACGTCCTAGGGGTGCAAGGCACCACGACCGTGTGGAAACCGGGCCAGGGTCCCTTGCCGCCGAAATCCTTGACCGGCCGCGGACGGACACCGACCCGCATGCAGCGCAACAAGAAACATCAACCGGTTTCGGTCAAGCAACTGGCCCTCTCGTTGTCTCCCCAGCGTTGGAAGAACGTCTCCTGGCGCGAAGGCACCTCCGAGACCCTGCGTTCCCGTTTCGCCGCAGTTCGCATTCGTCCCGCTCATCTGGATCACGAGCGCCACTCGCCGCATCCGAAAGAGTGGTTGTTGGTCGAGTGGCCCAAGACCGCATCCGAACCGATCCGGTACTGGCTCTCCACTCTTGGGGCCCATACCTCGCTTTCCGATCTGGCCGGTCAGGCCAAACAGCGCTGGATCATCGAACGCGACTATCAGGAACTCAAGCAGGAACTCGGTCTGGGACACTACGAAGGTCGCGGCTGGCGTGGATTTCACCATCATGGCACCTTATGTATTGTCTCTTATGGGTTCCTGGTCGCCGAGCGGAGCCGTTTTTCCCCCTCTGCATTTGTCGAGCATGTTGGACTATCCGTCCCCAAACTCCCCAAACACTTCAAACCCCGCGGAACCCCGGATCCGGCCCGAACGACATAACCCCTGCTCGATTGCCACGCTTCGCATTCGCATCGCCCGCTTCCTGATTCAGCAGCTTCCTCGTTGTCCGTTCTGTGGACCGCTTCGTTTGTAACATAGTAGTAGTATGGGGACACCCGGTTCCTCGACGGCGCTTCCGCCGTCACGGCCACGACTGGAGGAACGATTAGTGGCATCGACATCCACGTTCTGCCTGCCTCGATTTCCGGTTTTAACCTGACCCGGCCCGTGTTCGCATCCCGAATCGGACAGGGAAGTTCAGAAACTGTTCGCGTCGGTGGTGTCGAGGTCGTAGGAGGAGTTTCGTTGTCCGTATCGACGCCACTCATTCGTTTCGATGACGTAACGTTCGGTGGACGTCTTGCGACCACGGCCCCCACAAGCGCGACGCTGGAAACAGTGATCGATCCGGCCACGCCGCTCGGCCCCAAGAACGTAATCGGGGAGTCCGGTGCCGATATATCAATAGTGAGCGGCGGAATCGTAGTTACGAACCCTCCTCCTGACGATCTGGAAATGTTTCCCAATTCGGGCTTTTTTGAAGGGGGAACCCCTGTGACCATCACAGGTCGGAATTTCCGCCCCGGAATCCGAGTTTTCTTTGCCGGTCTTGCCGCAGAGAACGTCGTGTTCCTGAACTCCGGACAGCTCCAGGCGACGGCACCGGCCAACTCTCCCGGCCCGGCCAACCTTCAGCTATTCAATAGCGACGGTACGTCGGGTCTCCTTGAGAATGCGTTCAGCTATACAGCACCGCCCCCAACGATCTCCAGCGTACAACCGGCGAGCGGTCCTCCGGCAACCTTGGTCGTCATCGACGGCACAAACTTCGCCACTCGTCCCCAGAACGTTATCCTACGTTTCGGTGAAGTCAGGGCGCGCACCGTCAGTTCAACCCGCACGCGGATCGAGACTGTAGTGCCGTTTAGCGCGACGACGGATTCCCTTACTGTCTCGGTGTTTGGAGTCGAAGTCGATGCGGGGACATTCACTGTGACAGATCCGGAGCCGAGTGAAAACACAGCACCGACCATCGTGGAATTTGTGGACGCTTCTCCGGCGGCTGGAGGAACGAACATCAGTTTTCCAAACGAAGACGACGCCATCTTCTTCGATGAACTGCCTTTCACGTTCAGTCTATTTACCGACACGTTCCTGACAGGAACACGAATTTCCATTGCGACCAACGGATGGATCAGTCTGGATGGAGCGTCCTCGCCGGAGTTTCAGAACGCTTCTCTGCCTGCGAGTACCGTCATACGTCCCAGCGGGGGTGAGGGTGTTATCCCCACAGCCTTGATCGCACCGTTTTTTGACGACCTCATACTGAGCGAGGGGGCGCAGGTAAGCACGCGTGTTATGGGTTTGACGGGGAGCCGACGGTTCATCGTTCAGTGGTCGGGCGTATCCATCCTGGACACTGTGGGTGTGGACCTCGGAGCGGATCTGACCTTTCAGCTGATCCTCTACGAGGGATCCAACGACGTCCGCTTCGTCTATGACACCATGACCGGCACCCAGTCCGACGGCTCCAGTGCGACTATCGGTATGCAGAACGTACGGCGGGACGTGGCTGTTCAGGCCGGGTTCAATGAGGGCATCCTGGCTTCGGGGACTGCCGTCACCTACCGGTTTAACGGTGGCACCTACACCGAAGAGCTGACTGACTCGACGCCTCCGGGAAAACCTGTTGTTTCAAACAGCGGAGCCCGAATGTCGAGTCTTTCTGAACTTTCAGCTTCGTGGACAACGGAAACTGCAACCTCCACCGCCGTGGAATTCGATTACGCTATCGGGACGACGTCCGGTGGAATCGACGTCCGCGATTTCACGACGGTCCGAAGCAATTCAGTCGTCGCGTCAGACTTGGCACTCGAAAACGGTGTGACCTATTACTTCACTGTGCGCGCGAGAAATGCGACGGGGTTGGTCAGTGAGTCCAGTTTCTCCAACGGGATCGAAGTCGACACCGCGTTTGTTTCCACGATCGCTCTCTTCCCTTCGGTCTCGGAGTCTTCCCAGACCTTCGGTGGTCTTGCACTTCTGGCGGAAGCAGCAACAGATGTCGTTCTCCGTGCCGTGAATCCCGACGGTTCGCTTCCCACGGGTCTTGGCGTTCGGAATCCGACTTCTATCCGGCTGGAACCTGGCCAGCAGTGGGCTCGTCTCCTGTCGGAAATCTTTGGAATATCCGTGTTCGATGGCTGGCTCGACTTGGAAGCCTCAGAAGCGGGACTCCGTGCGTACACAACCAGTGGCACTCTGGACCTCAATGAATTCGACGGTGCCTCACCGGCGCTATCCGCAACGGATTTCTTTTTCTTTCATACCGGCGCCGACGCCATACTCATCAATCCCTCGACCGAATCGGTCACAGCCATGATTACCGATCTGGACACGGCTCAAAGCCTGCCACTGGAGATTCCACCACGCTCCCAGCGAACGACGCCGCTTGACGGGCCGGTTCGGATTGTTGCACCAGCTCCGATCGCTGGCGTCGAGAGGTTCGGCACAGAAGGAAATCTCGGAATTGGCGAATCAGTTTCGCAGCCTGGATCGTCGCTGATCTTTCCACACGCGGTTGTTGGCGGCGGGTACCGTTCATGGGTCAGTCTTGCTAACGCCGGTACAGCTCCGCTGGGCATAACGATCACCTTCGGCTCGAGAACCTCTTCTTTCCAACTGGGTGCCCGAGCCGCAACCCGCGTTTCTCTTGGTGAGTTGTTCCCAGTGACCGAAGTGGAACTGGAGACGGGGGCGGTGAGAGTCAGGGCCAGCAGTATCTTCGGCAACGGGAACGTTGCGGGAGTCATCGACATCGAAACCGATCAATCGGTGGTTACGATTGCACCGGTTGACGAAGCGATGGAGATCGTTTTTCCTCACGTTGCCAATGAGAGCGGGTTCTTTACAGGTATCGCCATCGCCGCGGGAGGCTCTGGAGCGGAAGTAACGATCGAGGTCTTTGATACTGCAGGAACGCAGTCGGGAAGTGGGTCTGTTTCGGTGCCTGCGAACGGTCACATAGCACGTTTGCTGGATCAGTTTATTCCAGGCTTCGGGAATCAGAGCGGGGGTTATATCCGATTGACTTCGGATCAGCCGATCGCGGCCTGGGAGATCTACGGGACGGCGGCCGCGATGGCTTCGGGGCCTCCGTTGTAGGAAAAGTTACCCGTCCTCTTCTTCTACACCCGTAGCTTCAGCCTTGGCCTTGGCGATTACCTTTTCCGCCAACTGGGCAGGGACTTCATCGTAATGATCGAAAGCCATCGTGTAGTTTCCATGTCCCCCTGTTTTTGAGGTGAGATCCGAGGCGTACGTCAGCATTTCTGCCAGCGGCACCTGTGCCTTGATAACAGTGGTGTTACCTTTCATCTCCATTCCCTGAACACGTCCGCGACGGCTGTTGAGATCTCCCATCAGATCTCCCGCGTATTCTTCGGGCGTATCGATCACAACGTTCATCACGGGCTCTAGCAAAACGGGCTTGGCCTGTTCCATGGCTTTTCTGAAAGCCAGGCGTCCCGCAATCTTGAACGCCATTTCCGAAGAGTCGACCGTGTGGTAGGAGCCGTCATAAAGGGTTACTTTGAAATTGACGGTTGGAAATCCCGCGAGTGTGCCTTTCACGCGTGCTTCCTGGATGCCTTTTTCGACGGCAGGGATATATTGCTTCGGAATCGAGCCTCCAAATATTTCGTCGGCGAACTCAAACTCCGGACCTCCCGGGAGCGGTTCAACGCGAATCTTGCAATCTCCGAACTGGCCGTGACCGCCGGACTGTTTCTTGTGCCGCCCCTGGACGTCAGCCTTACCCCGGATGGTTTCTCTGTACGGCACTCTGGGAGGTTTGAGGTTTACGTCGACCCCGTAGCGTCCCTTCAGGCGAGAGACAGCCACCTCGACATGCATCTGTCCTTGTCCTGAGATCAGAAACTGATGGGTCTGGGGTTCACGTTCGTATCGGAGACCCGGATCTTCCTCGATAATCTTCTGAATCGCCGTGCTGATCTTTTCTTCGTCCCCCCGCGACTTGGGTTCGATGGCAAACGAAATCATCGGTTCGGGCCATTCCAGTGACGGATAGGTGATGGGCTTCGATTTGTCGGCCAGAGTGTCGCCCGTGTGTGTGTCCTTGAATTTCGCCACGGCCGCAATGTCTCCTGAGTGTACTTTCGGTACCTGTACCGTTTCCTTGCCCCGAAGGAGAATGACGTGACCGATCCGTTCAGTCGACTCTCTGTTGACATTGTACGGTTGCACTTCGGAAGTCAAAGTTCCCGAGTACACTTTGAAGAGCGAAATCCGGCCTGTAAACGGATCTGAGATAGTCTTGAAAACGTAGGCCGAAAAGGGTTCACTGTCGGCGATTGGCCTTTCCGTTTCATTGCCTCCTGAATCCTTTCCTTTGGTGGTTTCCCTATACATCGGGTCGGGAGCCAGATCGACGACAGCGTCCAGAAACGAAGACACACCGATGTTGCCCGTTCCCGTGGAATACAGAATAGGATAAATGCTCCGGTTACGAACCTGTGCTCTCAATCCAGCGATCAGCTCTTCATCCGACAGGCTGCCCTCCTCAAAGAATTTTTCCATAAGGGCGTCATCACTTTCGGCCACGATTTCGATCAGTTTTTCGCGATGTTCGTTGGCAAGTCCCGCATATTCGTCAGGAATGTCAGCCTCGGAAAACTTTCCGCTACCGTCGGCTTCGTAGAGATGAGCTTTCATTCGGACCAGGTCGGCAACCCCGTGAAAGCCGCTTTCGGTTCCCAGAGGGATCTGAACGGGCACGCAGGTCCGGCCCAGTCCACTCTGAATCGAGGACAGGGATTCTTCAAAACTCGCCCGTTCGCGATCCACGCGGCTGACGAGCACAAATCGAGGAACGTCGAACTCTTTGGCAAATTGCCAGACCTTTTCCGACTGGACCTGAACGCCCGAAACACTATCAATAACTACGATGGCAGTATCCGCAACCCGTAAGGCCGCGCGTGCTTCCTGAATCATGTTTCCGAAGCCCGGGGTGTCCAGCATGTTGATCTTGTGCTTCTTCCACTCGCAGAACGCCATCTTTGTGGAGATGGTCATTTTGCGTTCGATCTCTTCTTCGTCGTAGTCGGTGGGGGCATTCCCGTCATCGACGCTTCCCAGACGGTTGGTTGCGCCACTCGAGAACAATGCCGCCGAAACAAGCGACGTTTTACCCGTACCTCCATGTCCAACAAAGCAGACGTTCCGGATCGATTCGCCGTCGTAGACTTTCACCTTGAGAACTCCTTCTTATCGGTCAGCTCGTCCGGCCCGCACCGAACGGTTGGGGGCCGACAATCGGCCGGTTGATTCTCCCACGCGCAGATTGTGTCGGGAGTAATGTCGCCGCAGGGCGGGAAGAGCCTTACGATCCTTGTATAAAATCGAATTGCCAACACTAGCACAATCGATCGCGCTTGAAAATACTGCCCTTCAACGGATAGTCTCAACCGATGTTGGAGCCCAAAAGTCTCATCCCCGGCCTGATCTGCGCCTTGTTCTGGACCGGCATGGGGCTGGGTGCGGCTGGTCAAACCGGTGGTTCACCTCTCCAGACCGAGCTTCCTCCAATAACCACAGAAAGGCTTTCAAACGGAGTGCGGGTGATTCACCTGCCGGTTTCCTCACCGGATATCGATGATGGGAACTTCACCGAAATCGCGTTCGGTTACACGGTAGGAGTCAGAAACGAACCCGGATACCCGGTAGGCATCGCTGAGCTTACGCGATTCTATCTGGCCGCCTCTGTCCGAGCGCGTTCTGTGGCCTTGGTGGCGCATCTGGGTGGAGGAGAGTTTGAATTTATCCACGAGCCCGATCGTATAGGGATGCGGGTGGGCGTGCCCGAATCCCTGGTTGAAACGACGTTGATCCAGGTTGGTGCGTATCTTGCGGAACTGGATTTCGATCCTGAAATGTTCGAGTATGCGCGCCGGCGCCTTGTGATCGAGACGTCCGTGACCGAGGACAATTTTGGGTTGGAGTTGGATAGGGAAGTGGGCGCCGCTTTGCTCAGGGATTATCCATACCTCTGGTCGGAGCGGGCGACCATGGACCAGGTTGAGCAGTTGCAGGTCAGCGATTTGGCGACGTACTTTCAGGAAAACTTTGGAACGGACCGAGCCTGGGTGGTTGTCTCCAGAACCGTGTCCTCCGACGCCCTTGGCGGCATTCGAGAGATCACTCCCCGTCAGGCCAGTCACAGTCCGGCAACGAACGCTCTACCCGACCCGATTGAAATCGAGTTCGACTTTCCTTCCCGTGCCCGGGGGGGCGTTGTTCTTGCAAGGGCAGTTCCCAGTGTTCATTTCGAAGGGTGGTTCCGGGCCCTCGTCGTGGACCGCATGTTGCGGGAGGTTGTCCCACCTCCAGTGACGTTCCAGTTCGGGTTTGGAGTGGATCCGGTTCTACATCGAATCGACATTCCCGTTGAGATTCCGCTCTTTGCGGAAGATGTCAGGGATGATCTGCTGAGGCAGATCGCCGAACTGCAGTTCCGAAATCCGGATCCTGATCAACTCAGTGCCGCAATGGAATCGGCCAAGGGTTACCTTAAACAACGAAACGTTCTCGAATGGTTTGCAGCGCAGGATCTGTGGAGCTCCCTGGAAGCGGGATGGGATGCCATCCCGGGTTTGACCCGAGACGGTTTCCGGTCTGCGGTGCGAGACTTCAGCGGTCTTGGGCGTGTTGTTGCGCTCTGGCCGCCCGCTTTTGAGCAGCCACGGGTAACCGTCGAAAGTCTCAGCGAGGAGATAGCCGAGCCCCCAGAACCGCCCCCGCCGCTGGGCCGCGCTCCCGGGAGCGTCTCCGTTCCCGGGTTTGACCAACTGGCCTTTCCGGACCCATCACCGGTTCGGGTGGAACGTCTGGATTCCGGTGTAACACTAGCTGAGGATTCAGGTTACGGCATATTTATCGCCGGTCGATTTGATGGCGTGCTGCCGGACGGTGAAGCGAGTGTCGGGACCAATGGGAGCTTCTGGTTATTCCCCGATCCCCCGGGAGATGCCGTTTTCGAGCAGCTTCAGGAAGTTCGTCCCGACCGTCTCCTTGTCTTCGCTCCCGCTCCAGATCTTCCGGGCCTCGGTCAGAGATTGAACGGTTGGACCGGAGGCAGGCTGGATTCCACGCCCAGCCTTGCTGCAGGTCAGGTTGCCAGGGGAGATATTCCGAGTCTGATGGTCTTGAAGACCTGGCTCGAAGCCAAGGTTGTCGAAGCGGGTTGGTGGGGTCAGGTAAATCTCGGCATCGAGGGAATCGAAGGCTCGCGGCTCATCATAGAGGCCGATGCCGAACAGGACGCTCAAGTGAGAGCGTGGATCCGGGACGTTGCCGAGAACGGTCTCGAGGAAGAGGAGTTTCTTCGTGTGCGTAGTGCCACGCTGGGCTATTTTGACCGGATCAGACGGGAACTTCAGATTCTCTTATGGCAGCGGGATCCGCGCGGAACCATCCAACTCCCGACGACGGTCAGCCAGGCCCGCCTCCGGGACGTTGCCCGAATCTATTTCTAAACAAACACCACTCCAACCCCCACCGGTTCAATAGTTTCAGTGTTTTCATATGGAAACTCATATCGTTTCATATGAAAAACCATATCGAAGTTAAACGTCAATCTGAGACCGAGGCGATGGGTAGTATCAGGTTAACAGCCGGGGTCGCGTGTTGAATCGATTCAATCCGTTGCTCGAATTCTTCCGCGATTCTGTAGAGTTCGCCGATACAGTAAGATATGGGGCTAGTGCGAATCAACCTTCGTTTGAAAATCCTGGTCTATTCGAGTGGCCTTCTTGTGCTGTTGGTGACGGCGACACTGGCCTTCGTCAATAACAGAGCCGCGGCCTACGCCAACGAACAGATTGCCGGTGATCTCGAACAGGTTCGCGAGCGCATCACGCGAATCGAGAACGAGCGCAGAATCGGATTGCTGGAATCGGCCTCACTTATCGCTTCCTTCCCGCAGCTCCGGGCCTTGCTCGCCACCGATACCGCAACTGTCGCCGACTTCCTTGTGAGCTACCAGCAGCAGAACCTAAGATCAGAGTTGATCGTTGCAATCGACCGCACCGGGCAGATCATCGCGCGCACAGACCTTGAGTCGTCGCCACGGGATCGTGACTTTCACTCCCGTTGGATCGAACCGGTACTGGAACGCGGCTACGCTGAAGGCATCTTCTCGACAACTCGCCGGACTTACGACGCTGTGGCCGTTGCAGCTCAAATTGGGGGAGAGGTGTTTGGGTTCATCCTCGCTGCAGCTCCAATCGACGATGCATTTGCCTTACAGCTCGGCGGAGACGACAGCGAGGTCGTACTGATCGGGGACGATATCCTGGGTTCTACCCTCGATTTGGAAGGCCTCCCGTGGCGGAACATCGAACACTGGACCGGCGCCACCTCTATGGAAGAAGAACCACGCGAAGTGTACGTCATGGGAGAACGATTCATTGCGACAGCCATCCTCGTCGGCCGTGGGGGGCCTCCCGTCTTGGCTGTCGTGATGCAGTCGTGGGACCGGGCAACGGAGCCGTATCGAAACATTCAAATCGGCCTGCTCGTTCTGGGACTACTGATAACTAGCCTTGGTGTGGGGGGCAGCGCCTGGCTCGCCAAAACAATCACAGCGCCGGTTGCGACGCTGGTCGAAGGAACCAAGGAAGTTGCTCGCGGCAATCTGGACTATCGCTTGAACGTGAACAGCAGTGACGAAATCGGAGACCTTGCAGATTCCTTTAACGCCATGCTGGACGAACGCCAACGGCTCGAACGGCAATTCCAACAGTCGCAGAAACTGGAAGCTGTCGGGTGGCTCGCCGGCGGTGTGGCGCACGACTTTAATAATTTGCTGACCGTAATCACGGGCCGTGCTGAGATTCTCATGCGCTCCCTGTCCGCCGATCATCCGATACGGAGGGACGTCGGATTGATCCATGATTCCTCCGCGCGCGGCTCGACGCTGACCCGCCAACTGCTGGCGTTCAGCCGAAAACAGATCCTGCAGCCTCGTGTCTTGAACCTCGAAAAACTGATTTTACGAATGGAGCCCATGCTGAAGGCGCTGGTTGAAGATGTGGTCGATCTCCGGCTCGACTTCTTTCCCGCTCTGCGAATGGTGAAAGCCGATCCGGGGCAAATCGAACAAGTCGTCATGAACCTTTCCGTCAACGCTCGAGACGCCATGCCGAACGGCGGCCGGTTGACGATCGCGACCGAGGCCTTGCACGTTGACCTGCCCCAGGTCGGGAATCAATCGGACATTCCGGCAGGAAAATTCAGCGTGCTCAGCGTGAGCGACACGGGTACCGGAATCGAAGACGAAGTCCGCGATCATCTGTTCGAACCCTTCTTTACGACCAAAGAATCGGGCAAAGGAACCGGCCTCGGATTGTCCACGGTTTACGGGATCGTTCAACAGACCGGCGGTCACATCGACGTGGCCAGCCAGTTGGGCCGGGGGACAACGTTCCGGATCTATCTCCCTGCCGTGGACGAAGTCGTGACACCGGAGGATTCCCCGGTGGAAACGTCGGCGCCCGGCCTGGGAACAGAAACGATACTTGTGGTTGAAGACGAGAAGTTCGTTCGCGATCTGGTTCAGGATATCTTGGAATCCAGCGGCTACTTTCGCGTCGTCCAGATATGGAGGTCCTCTATATGTCGGGCTACACGGACCCGGTCGGAGGTCGGCTTCCGAGGGATTCTGCTTACATCCAGAAGCCGTTTGCAAACGCCGACCTGATCCAGAAAGTTCGCGAGATCCTCGATACACCAGGAGCGTGAGCCGATTCGATCCTGGCAGCCCTATCGAACGTGCGTATCGAGCATCGGCTCGTACGCCATGCTGAAATATTCCTGTCCGAACTTGTTCTGGTGCTGCACCTGAACGAACTGCGACTCGTCGAGCATCAACTCGGCGGCGGACACTTCAGTGTCCGCGACCGTTACCTCCATGCTGAGGGGCGAAGACCGTTCCGACCATGCCGTAATCCGATAGCGTCCGGCCGGCAGGTCGAGCTGGTATGCTCCCGACGCGTCGGCTTGGGCGAAATACGGGGTCGGAAGAGCCAGAACGATTGCCGACATCTGCGGATGGATGTTGCAGAAGACGCGATAGACAGCGGCTGACATGAACATGACACTCCTTGACGTGCCTACGCGATACAGGCCGAGGTCAAAGGGACCTGGCCGCGACAGCGAGAAGACGTTATGGAAGATCAGGTCATCGTTGGGAAACTCCACCGACGATCCCACGGGTATCGCGAGTACATGCGGAGAGAACACTTTATCGCGCTGTGACACCGAGTAGGTCCCCGGCTGAATGGTTGCATTCCCATCCAGCGGCTCCGCGTACACGACCGTAACAACTTCTGCGTTGACGGTACGGCCTAGGGGCACGACCCTTCCGTTAACGAGAGTCGCGCCGAGCGGTTGTGTCATCACAAATAAAATCAAGCAAAGGTAAATGAGTTTTTTCATAATCAGAATCCGTATGCAAAGGTCAGGTCGAAGTGATGGTTCTGCCGGACCCCGCCATTCAGAGGTTTTGTTCTAAGGTTGAGGTATTCGAAAGATACGGCGATTTCCGGCGACAACCTGTAAATCGTATTGCCGAATGCGCCAGCGTTGCGTGTCAGAGCACCAGGGAAACGGGACCGATCGTAGAGGCGGTCAGTACCGTATCCGCCGTTGAATTCTCAACGGTCTGTAGCAGCGATCCGACCCTCGATGAATCTTCCCCTGGACTTTGCAATCTGGGCCAGTGATGCCCCGAACGCATCGATATTTCTTCCCGCGAAGAACTCACCGCCGATGCCAAACCACCCGACATTACCGTCGAAGTCCGCCGCCACTGCTCAGCTGGGACTGATCCCGGTCGTATAACGCTCTCGGGAATAGTGTCCGGACACACCGAACTCCCAATCAGGCTGCTCGTACGGACCCTCAGGCGTTGCGCGCCACGACAGTCGCGACTGCAACCCGGGGGTCCGCGACCGCTCGCCGGCACCGTTGGGAGGCACAAACTGATAGCCCTTCGCGCCCACCGTATCTCCAGCAATTGGCGCGACGATTCCACCAACGACGCGTAGCTGGCCAAATTGGCCTTCAGCCAAAGTACGTTCGGCCCGAATCTGCGGCACACGAAGGTAGAGGTTGCCTGCGCGGAAAAGTGTCGGGAACGCCATACCGGTCAGAGAGGTCGGGTTCTTCGGCGCCAGAATCATGTGGTCCTGACCGATCTGGAACGCGGTCCTCTCGTTTTCAAGTCTCATGTAGGCGTAGAGCAGTCTCGGTATACCGAGTACCGGCGAAGTCTGGAAGTTGGGCAACCCGCCGAAAAAGTCAAACGCCACTAGGGCGCTGCTCCTGAAGGAACCCACCTGGGGGCCATCCAGTATCGCTCCCAAGCGGGACTGGCGCAGCGTCGATGTAAAGGAGCCGGCTGGAAGCCCAGGTGGTGGCCCCGGCTTGACAACGTTTCCGCCGAGGTCCAACCAGTTTGGTTCCCCAGAATTGACGAAGGTGTTGGACACGATGGTGCCGAACAACCGCATGGAGAATCGCGAGTTGGTCTCAACTTTCGTTCGCGCGAGTTCCTGAAGCTGGGCCTGGATCAGGGGCAGAGATTCGCCCGGCGTGAGTCCTCCCTGTTCGTCCGTTAGCACTCCGAGGCCGGCCTGCGCCGGGGTAAGAGCAGCCACGACCGGTTCGAGCGATGCCACACGCACCGGAGGCGACATGGCCTCCTGCGTGCGTCGCAGCTCAACCTTGACGCCATCCAGCTCGTTGCGCAACTGTTGTATCTCGGCCCGCATTGCGTCAAGCTGCTCCTCTACCGACTGGGCGTAGAGGACTTCTGACGATAGTACGGAAAACGACAACAGGAAAACGACACAAACCACAGCCGGCGGGGGCATTAGGCTACACCCTCGCTCAACAACCTTCTTTTCGTGCATCGATAGTCTCCCTTTTTGAGATTCGTCAGCGTTTCTCGTGCACTATTCCACCAACGTTTCACACTTCTGGGCGGGACCGATTCTAACAGATGCTCCTAGGGTGGACGATTCTGGTCAGAAGGGGGAGCAAAGAGACGTAAGAAATCGACTGGTTCGCGAAGATTATCGCCAACCCGTCTTGATAGACGACACCCTATCTGCACCCTGGACAATCTCTGGCGGTCCGGGCGGTGGTAGTGAAGCCTAACCTTTTGTGGCGTTCACCGTTGTCGAGGTGGTGTGGTCCGAAAGCGGCAGGCACGATTATTTCTAAACAAGAAAAACTGGAGTTTTCCCGATCCGGCCATCAGAGATCAGCTTTCGGTTGTCAGCTCAAATCGAGTGGGACTGTCGTCGTCGAATTCCCGAAACACAGGGCTGATACCCACTTACCCCACGTTCCAGAGAAGGTAAACGGCCCAGGCAGACCCTGCTGCGGCGCTCCCATAAGTAAGTACAACGATCACTTCATTCAGGTGCTTGATCTGTGCACCGTCGTAAAGCGTGTAACGAAACCGGTGCGCCCAGTGAAAAAGCGACAGTACACAGAGGACGAGCAGGTAAATGCGCGTCAAAGGCGATTGAAGTAAATCAAAAAGACTTTCGTAGCTGGGAGCAGCAATCCATCCCAGCGGGAATGCGAGCCCGAACAAAAAAATATGCACAGGCAACAGGAAAGCGGCGACAACACCCCCGGCGCTGAACAAGGCCCAAAAGAAAGCTACGTATGATCTTTTGCCCATTCTAGCCTCTCACGACGAACCAAGCCACGACACCCGATATCACCAGCCATGCGACGTAGTTGGGGGCGATGATCAAGAAGTCGGGAACGCGCCATCCGCCCAGGCGGAGAACGATTGCCCGCGGCGTAAGGTTGAACCAGGTAACGGTGTGGAGGAGTACGAACAGAAACCCGACGACGTTGAAAATGATGACGAGAGGATTACCGAGCCAATCCTGCAACTCGGCGTAGCTGGACGGCCCGAGGGTCAGCGCCCGAACCTGCAGGAGCGTGATCACGATGAAACAGCCGACGAATACGCTGCTCAACTCCCTTAGAATGAATTTTGTGTAGGACCACTGGGAAAGCCACCAGTAGGTGGAAATGCGCGGACGGTACCACTTTGGACGAAATTCGGTGTACGCGGATCTTTCCGTCATTTGGTTCCCCGTGGCATGAGGAAGGACTTGAACCATTCCGTCGTCGCAGTCACCTTATACTGCTGAATCGCTCCGGCCGGATCTACGTGCTTCGGGCAGACCTTCGTGCACTCGCCTACAAAAGTGCAACCCCACACCCCTTCATGATCCGACAGGATCCCGAGACGTTCGGTGGCTCCCTCATCGCGTGAATCCATGTTGTAGCGCTGTGCCAATGCGATCGCCGCCGGGCCTGTAAAAGCGTTATCCAGACCGTAAACCGGGCAGGCGGCATAGCACAGCATACAGTTGATGCACATGCTGAACTGTTTGTATGTGTCCAGTTCAGCCGGAGTCTGCAGAAACTCTCCTTCCTCGATGGGTTTCTCGTTCTCCCGGATGATCCATGGCTTGACGTCCTTCAGTTTCGTCATGAAGTCCGTCATTTCTATCGTCAGATCTCGAACGATCGGAAAATAGCGGAGCGGTTCGATTCGCACCGGACCGGGCGCATAGTCAGCAACAAACGTGGCGCACGTGAGCTTGGGTTCGCCGTTGACCATCATCCCGCAGCTCCCGCAGATCCCCATCCTGCAAGACCATCGGTACGACAGAGATCCGTCCAGGTCGTCTTTGACGTAGTTCAAGGCATCGAGGATCACCCAGTCCTGGGTGAGCGGCACCTCGTACTCTTGAACCGTCGGTTCTGTTTCCTGTTCGGGTCTATAGCGTGTGACTTCGAGAACGATTGTGTCCGTCATCCGTACCTACTTTCTTCCGTAAACTCGTTCTGCCGGCGGCCAGCGTGTGATGCTGACCGGCAGATACTCCATTCGAGAGGAACCGTCCTCGTTTCGAAACACCAGCGAATGTGCGAGAAACTTCTCGTCGTCCCGGGCCGGAAAATCCGTCCGCTGATGCGCTCCACGGGACTCGGTGCGGTTGGAAGCACATTGGATGATCGATTCGGCAACGTCGAGCATATAAGCCAATTCGAGCGCGGAGATCAGTTCGGTGTTAAATGTGCGGCTGTGGTCCTGGATCGCGATGTCCTCGAACCGATCCTGCAGTTCTCGAATCTTTTTGGAAGCCCTTTCAAGAGCTTCTCCGTTGCGGTAAATGCCCGCGGCATCTTCCATCGTCGCCTGCATTTCCTTCCGGATTGTCGCGATCGGTTCTCGCCCGCCCGTCTTTCTAAGAAACTTCTCTTCCAGGCGTCTTCTCTCATCGTTCGCCTGAGCCATAACGTGACTGCCAGGTGACTTCCCATCGGAAGCGAGGGCTGCGGCAGCCCTCCCCGCTCGTGCGCCGAAAACGAGAAGTTCGGTCAGAGAGTTCGAGCCGAGCCGGTTGGCGCCGTTGATGCTGACACAGGCGACTTCTCCAGCCGCAAACAACCCGTCCAGAGGCGTCGCGCCGTCTTTATCGGTATGGACGCCACCCATCACATAATGAATGACGGGCCGCACCGGGATCTTTTCCCGAACCGGATCGATATTTTCGTACTTGAGACACAGTTCGCGGACAAAGGGGATTCTTGCGTCGATGTGCTTTTCTCCCAGATGGCGCAGATCGAGGTGTACGACATGCCCGTAGGGACCTTCGATAGTCCGTCCTCTCTCCTGCTCTTTGACGAACGCCTGGGAGAGACGGTCGCGAGGACCGAGTTCCATCGAGCGCAGGACGGGTTTGGGCTCTGGCGTGCCCAAATCGTAATCCTGCAGGTACCGATAGCCGTCCTTGTTTACCAGGTAGCCGCCCTCGGCCCGGGTTGCTTCGGTGATCAGGATCCCGGTAAAGGGAAGACCCGTCGGATGGTACTGAATGAATTCCATGTCCTTTAACGGGGCACCTGCGCGGTAAGCCATCGCCATACCGTCGCCGTTCTTGATGTTTGCGTTTGTCGTGAACGGAAACACCTTGCCGCACCCGCCCGTGCAGAGAATCACTGCCTTTGCCGTGATAGCCTGGATCTTCCCGGACATCAGCTCCAGGGCTACAACCCCCTGAACCCGGCCGTCGTCAACCAGCAGCTTCGTGACAAACCACTCGTCGTAACGGACGATGGGGTCATACTTCAACGACGTCTGGAACAGAGTGTGGAGCATATGGAAACCCGTCTTATCGGCGGCGAACCAGGTGCGCTTGTTTTTCATGCCCCCAAAGGGTCGCACGGCAACGTGACCGTCTTCGGTCCGGCTCCAGGGACAGCCCCAATGTTCCAGTTGAAGCAACTCTTTTGGGGCTTGCTCGACGAACAGCTTGACAGCGTCTTGATCCGAGAGCCAATCACTTCCTGAGACCGTGTCGTAAGCATGTTCATCGAGGCTGTCGTCGTTGGCGATAACACCGGCAGCTCCCCCTTCCGCTGACACAGTGTGGCTTCGCATCGGGTAGACCTTCGAGATAACAGCAACGCTGAGCTTTGGATTGAACTCGGCTACGGCTATCGCTGCGCGCAGACCGGCGCCGCCACCGCCAACCAAAAGTACATCGTAAGAAGAGACGTCCACTACCCCTCCGCGCACTATGAAACCATGCATAGTACTGCTGTTTCGATAGAAAACCGTCGAGAATCTACACGTTGTCACGTGTCTTTGTCAAGCGGTCGGTTCCGGGGCGGCGAATTGAATGGAGTGTTGAGGTTTGGTCTTAAAATCACATCGATTTCGACGCCTGCGCAGTCTTGGAGCGCGATGTGAGTGTCGCTTTCAAATGATCCTTGTTCATGCGCGCGATCCACTCGATCGATATCTCTTTCGGGCAGGCAGCCTCACATTCACCGGTGTTTGTGCAAGCTCCGAACATCTCCTCGTCCATTGTGGCAACCATCTTCAGTGCGCGTTCATAGCGCTCGGGCTGGCCTTGAGGCAAAAGACCAAGATGAGATATTTTAGCTGCGGAGAAGAGCATGGCAGGCGCATTGGGGCAAGCGGCGACGCAAGCCCCGCACCCGATGCAGGACGCCGCATCCATCGCCAGTTCGGCAGTTTCCTTCGGTATCGGTATAGCGTTGGCTTCCGGCGCGCTGCCGGCTGAGATCGATACAAAGCCCCCGGCTTGAATGATCCGATCGAATGCTTGCCGATCTACGACCAGATCCTTGATGACAGGAAAAGCCTTGGCTCTCCAAGGTTCAATTGTGATCGTATCGCCATCCCGGAACAGCCGCATGTGGAGCTGACAGGTGGTTGTCGCCCGAGAAGGACCGTGGGGGTTCCCGTTGATGACGACTCCACACGCTCCACAGATTCCTTCGCGGCAGTCATGATCGAAGGCGATCGGGCTTTCACCCTTCAGGATCAAGTTCTCATTGACGCCATCCAACATTTCCAAAAACGACATATCGGGACTGATGCCGCGGGCCGGGTAGGTCACGAACGCGCCCGATTCCTCTCGGTTCCTCTGGCGCCATACCTGGAGCGTCAAATCCACTACCGGTAACTCCTCTGTGTCGGAGTGACAAACTCGAAAGAGAGCGGCTCCTTGTGCAGTACGGGGATTTCGTTTTCTCACTTGTACTCCCACGCCGCAACGTGGGAAAAGGTCTCGTCATTCCGCAAAGCTTCTCCGTCCGGCGTCTGGTGTTCCTGACGGAAGTGGGAACCGCACGACTCGTTCCTCTCCAGCGCATCGCGGCACATCAGTTCTGCCAACTCAAGGAAGTCAGCGACGCGGCCTGCGCGTTCGAGGGACTGATTGAGTTCCTCGCTGGATCCGAGTACGCGGACATCCTCCCAGTATTGCTGGCGCAGGGAAGCTATCTTCTCGAGCCCATGTCTGAGACCCTGGGCGTCGCGGGACATCCCACAATAACTCCACATGAGTTTACCTAGTTCACGGTGGAAGCTGTCGACGGTACGCGTTCCCCGGATCGCCAGAAGCTTTTCGGTTCGCTCCTTCACCTCTTTCTCGACGCGTTTGAACTCGTCGTCGTCAGTTTCGATCCTAGCGGAACCCGACCGTGCCAGATAGTCACCGATTGTGTAGGGGATGATGAAGTATCCGTCGGCCAGACCCTGCATCAGCGCGCTGGCTCCGAGCCGGTTGCCTCCATGATCGGAAAAGTTTGCTTCTCCGGCAACAAACAGTCCCGGGATGGTACTCATCAAGTGGTAGTCGACCCAGAGTCCGCCCATAACGTAATGCACAGCCGGATAGATTCGCATCGGTGACTTGTAAGGATCCTCATTCGTGATGCGTGCATACATCTGGAAAAGGTTGCCGTAGCGTTCACGAATTGTTTCCTCGCCGAGGCGATGGATAGCATCGGAGAAATCCAGATATACGCCCAACCCCGTCGAACCGACGCCGAGGCCTTCGTCACAGACTGCCTTCGCCGCACGGGAAGCCACGTCGCGCGGCACAAGATTTCCGAAGCTGGGATACCTGCGTTCCAGATAATAATCACGCTCTGCCTCGGGGATTTCCGCAGGAGATCGTGTGTCCCCTTTGTTCAGCGGCACCCAGATACGTCCATCGTTACGGAGGGGCTCACTCATTAAGGTGAGCTTCGATTGGTGCTCGCCCGATACGGGAATACAGGTTGGATGGATTTGAGTAAAGCACGGGTTGGCTAGAGCGGCCCCGCGCTTGTAGGCGCGCCAAATAGCCGTCGTGTTGCATCCTTTGGCGTTGGTCGAAAGATAGAACACGTTGCCGTAGCCGCCAGTGCACAGGACAACAGCGTCAGCCGCATATGATTCGATCTTCCCCGTGACCATGTCACGCGTAACTATGCCCCGAGCGTCACCGCCCTGATCAGCGACAATCAAAACTCCCGGCCGCATTGACTCATTGAAAATGTTACCGAACTGAGGGTTGTTGCCTCATTAGAAATGTTACCCAACTCTATGAGAACGGAGGTGGGAAGTGAGGACACACATGACTGTTGCGGCAAGGCGAGAATTAGCTCTACGAACGGCGGTTCGCTACAAGAATGCGGCGCGACCGGAGAAGAAGCGAATCCTGGATGAGTTCCTTGAATCGACCGGGTTCCATCGGAAGCACGCGACACGGCTTCTGAACGACATTCTGAGGGGCGAACGGCCCCGACGGCAACCGCGCGGCCGGGTCCGTCGATACGGCCCCGCGGTGCAGGCCGCCCTGATCGCGGCCTGGCGCACAGTCAATGATGTCTGTGGCAAACGGCTCGTTCCGTTTCTGCCGGAGCTGATCCCGACCATGGAGCGTCACGGGCATCTGTCATTGTCTGATAAAACGCGGGCGGATCTGCTTGAGCTGAGCGCCGCCACGGCTGATCGGATCTTCCGTCAATTCCGATTCGATCATCGACCGCACGGCAAGACCACCACCAAGTCCGGACAGTTACTCAAACACCGCGTTCCGATTCGCACATTCGCCGACTGGGCGGACACGCGGCCGGGATTCATGGAAGCGGACTTGGTTGCACACTGCGGCGGGAACTCGGAAGGCCCTTTCCTCCACACCCTGGTACTGACCGACGTGGCGACCGGCTGGACCGAATGTCTGGCGTTGCTACGGCGTACGGAGGCGGACATTCTGCAGGCGCTCACGACGGCACGGCAGATCCTTCCGTTTCAGCTTGTCGGCCTGGACACGGATAACGGTTCCGAGTTCATGAACTACGGACTCCTCGCCTACTGCGAGCGTGAAACGATTCAATTCACCCGAGGCCGGGCGCGCCGGAAGAACGACCAGTGCTTCGTCGAACAGAAGAACGGCTCGATCGTCCGCCAATTGGTCGGCTACGACCGCTACGAAGGCTCACTGGCATACAGGCAGCTTGCCGAGCTCTACCGAGTGGTCCGGCTCTACGTGAACTTCTTCCAGCCGTCCATGAAGCTCACGACGAAGACTCGCGATGGATCCCGGGTGACGAAACGCTACGATATCGCGCAAACACCCTATCAACGGCTCTCGAATTCGGATGCGCTCGACCCGGAGGTTCGCGTTCGCCTTGCTGCGATTTATGAACGTTCGGATCCGGTCGATCTCCTACGACAGCTTGAGAAACTCCAGGATGCATTCTGGAGACATGCGAAGGAACTGGCCTCTCCCACGCTAACGGACGACATCGTGCGCGCCGCCCTTGTGTCCCCGAACTGCGACGCAGATGCAGACCGAGCCCCGATTGAGGCGGAACTCCCCGATCCCGGCTTCGAGCAACGAATCACGCGTCGGTATCGCAAAACACGGAAACAACCTGTGCCCCACACCTGGCGTACTCGCCCGGACCCGTTCGACGGCGTCTGGGAGGAGATGCGGTCATGGCTTGAATCCGATCCCGGGCGAACATCAAAGTCGCTGTTGCTTGAGCTTCAGCAGCGGCGCCCGGGACGTTACCCCAACGGTCAGTTACGGACCCTGCAGCGGCGCGTGCGCGAATGGCGGCGTCAGATTCTGGAGACTTTCGATGGCGAGTGGCTCGAACTGGATCGGGTCCGCCCGGCTTCAGCATCTGCGGGCGACGGGGGCTGTGGAAAAGGCGGTCGCCCCGCGACCTTGGGAAACTCGAAGAGTTTCCCACTTTCCCACAGCCTCGACGGCGGGAAGAACTCTCCCGTTTGACCGGTCGTTCGGTAACATTTCTAATGAGGCAACAACCCTCAGTTCGGTAACATTTTTAAATGAGGCAATACGGCCGGGAGTTTTGATTGTCGCTGACCATCCGGGTGTTAGACCGTGGAAAACTCCGCGAAATCACAAGGGGCTGTGGAAACGGCCTCTCACAGGGGTCCTACGAGGGGCTTCTGCAATCGCTGGCAGAGAGGCGAATCGTCCCGAGGACTGAACGGCGCTCCTGCGCGACCCTCAGCTACGTGACGAGCGTGAGGGGCGGGATCTGCGGCGCGGACGGCAGCAGAACCAATGCCCCGGTCTTTTCGTGCCGGTGGCCGCGCTCGATGCGGTATTCCAGACCCGGCCAGGCCGTCTTGATCTTCTTCAACTCCCGGAGACAGTCGGCGCGGAAGTAGTCAACCGTGCGCTTGTCGCTCGCTCTGTCCGGGTCCGCCCCGAACTGCCGGTAGAGTATCGGCCAGGACAGCCGCTTCGGGCTATCGAGACCAAACGTCCGGTAGGTGAGCCACATGTACAGATCGAGGCCGAGCGGCGAGCGCTTCAGCGCCCCGAGAATGTTCATGTCCAGCGGCACTGGATTGTGGATGATTTCGTTGAAGAACTTCTCGCCTAACTCGATCTTGCTTTCAAACAGGACCGGCTCATCGGGCCGCTTGGGGTTCCACCAGAACTCCGTCCGATCGGCGATCGCCGAGTGGAGGCTGGCCTCGCCGTGATCGTGCTCGTAGACCAGCCCAACGCTCGCATTGAACAGCCGGTCTATCTGGTTCTTGAGGCGCATCTGTGGGTGGCCACCACTGTTGTAGATTCCCAACGTCCGCATGAACTCAGAGAGCGAATCTCCGAGGACAAGTTCGCGGCTCTGGGTCTGGACCGCTTCGGTGCAGACCCAAGCTATCAAGATGCGCGATAGTGTGCCGTAGGGCAATCCATACTTGCCTGTTCGGGACAGGATCAACGTGAACGGCCCATTCCGCCGGATGTACTGGTACCGGTCGTTGCCTGGATTCGTCCGCGGCAAGCTGCACAGCGCCATCAACCGTCCCACGAAACCGAGGTCCGGATCGGCGTCACGCGCATCTACCAAGGCGTTGATTTGGTCGAGCATCTTGAAGTGGTTCCGCGCCTGGGGCGATGCTTCGTGGAGTTCTTTCACCGGCCTGGCGAGGCCGGTGAAAGTTTCCCCAATCGAAGTCAACCCGGCTCGTTTACGCTCCATGCTTTCCCCTCATTCCCTTTGGCCTTCCTGTTCTCCCGCCTCAGTGAGGCGGCGCTGGATGAAGGCGTTGATCTCCTCGGCCATTTTGGTCTTACGCATGGCGCAGAAGGCTTTGAAGCGGGCGTGGTTATCCTCGGGGACGTCCACGGTCAAACGCTTAGTAGGGCGAGGGGCTGGTGAGGCCTGTTGGCTGACCCATTTGTCAGCTTCTGGCAACACGACCTTCGGCCGAGCGTTCATGGCTACTTTTTTGCTCATAGTCCCTCACAAGTTCGGTCACAAAAGCATCGACCTCGCGCGTAGCAAGGCTGTGTTGGTCGATGTCGGAGACAGTTTTACCTGTGGCGAAAGCCTCGGCGAAAACGACGCGTTGTGATATGTCGGCTTGAAGGATGGGTGTGTTCAGCATCGACAGGGCTTCGCGTACATCACGCCCGCTAGCAGTATTTACGATTTTACGATTAATCGCTATTGCAGATTTCAGATTTTCTTTGAAGATACGTGCCTCGTTGACAAGGTCCACAGTCTCAGCGGTGGCCCAAACGTCCGGCGGTGAGGGCTGCACAGGAATGACGACCACATCTGCGGCCAAGATGATGGACTTCGCTAGGTCGTGAACTCGGGGCGGACCGTCGATGACGACATCGCTGTAGTCGGCATAGATCGGCGCTAGCTCCTTGTGTAGGGTCGGCTTGGCCATGGCTATGACGCTGAATTTGTTCTCGCCCGCCCGAAAGGTGGACCACTTCATCGCGCTTTGCTGGGGGTCTGCGTCGATGAGCAGGACGCGGGACCCACGTCGGGCCAGAGCGTCGGCAAGATGAATTGACAGGGTGGTCTTACCCACACCGCCCTTCTGGCTCAGAAAAGCGTAGATCATTAATTCTGTATAACATTATTTATGTTTTTACTGCAATGCGAATTGAGGAACGGTAATGTCTCAGTTTCACTATGGATCGCTGATGGCCATGAATACGCTCGCGTCTCAAAAGCGGATGGCCCCAATCGCTGGACCTGCAGCGCGACGCAGCTCGGGCTCGGTTTGTCGCCACTTGAAAATCGCCGGTCGGATTGTCTCTTTCATGATCTCTTCAGGTTACCAGCCGCCGTCCGCCAAAGTTGCAACACAACCGCCGAAGGCGCTGTCCCTGTGGTGTTCGGACCTGATAGGGGCTTGAGCCGCAACGGCGTGGAGAATTACTTAGTTGGCCGGGACCGTAGAGAACACTTCCCCTACAAATCTCAGTCCGACCGTTCCGAAATTCTCGAATACTTCGTTCCTGATTTCGAGAATGCCCTTTGAGCCGCAGGGCATGGCCATCTGATCATCAAGGAAGAAGGCCCGATTTGACCGCGCTGGAACGGTAATAGTAGCGGTGATGTCGTCTCTTCCAGCCGACTTGAATGTCAGCGCAAAATCAGATGGAAGACTTCTCAGGTTCGCTATCGCTACTCCGAATCCAGCACCGCCAGACATATCGACAAGGAAATCCGCAGTATAGGAAAACCCCTCTTCTGACGAAAACGCCGTGGCCTCTCCGAGTAGTTGGCCGTCTGGTGTGTAGTAACTGAAAACGAGATGGGCGTTCACATACGCGTCGCACTCCATTACTGCATATCCAGTCGCTATAGGCTGTCTACCATCGGTCGATTCGATCCAATAGCCGTCTTCAGGCATTTGAAATGTAAACGAGTTGGTCCTGCCCGATCCGAAATTGGCTTCGAGTCCCTGTATGTTGACCGCGCACGTTGCATCACCAGAGAGCCAAGGGGCCGCTGCAATCGTTGACGTGTAGTACCGGCCGCTTGAAAAAAACCCATCAGCAATGTGAGGGAAAATGTGTGTCCTAGATTGAGCGTAGGACACTGTTTGTAAGCCGAGAATAAGCAAGCAGCATGCAATGTACCGTCTCATGGAATGGGGGATCTCCTTCGTTCTACCGGTGGGCAGTATAGCCTTGGCGTTCTGATTCGGACCTGATTCGGAATGACGATCGAGTAAAGGGGACTATGAAGCCGATTGAAGAGAGTGCGCTGAAATGGAAATGACGCGAAAGATCATCACAATTATCATCACCGTGCTGGTCGGGGTCCGCATGCTGAAGACTCCGAGCCCATTCCGGATGCTCGACCAAGTCAAAGCCTTGGTCGATGCGCGTGAAGCCGATCCGGACCTTGGTTTCATGGCGCGGCTGCTGATGCTGTGCTCATTGCCGCGAACGAATCCAGGCGACCGCGAAAAGTACGTCCGCAAAAATGGACCGTTCACACTGGTTATGTTCGCAGGAGCGAATCAGAAGTTACCCTTCGGAAACTTGCCACGCTTGCTGATGGCGTGTATCTCGACCGAAGCCGTCCAGACCCAGAGCCGCGAACTCATCCTCGGGGATTCGCTCTCCGAGTTCATGCGGTCCTTGGGAATCTACAGCAACAGCGGCAGAGTCCACATCCGCTTGCGGAACCAGATGCGGCGGCTGTTTCAATCGGATGTGTTGCAACTTTCAAAAATCAGCAAGAGAGCGACTGGGTGGGTCGACCAGGCTCCGTCTTATGCAGCCACTTCGAACAGCTTGTTGATGAACTGAATCTGTTGCCGAACATCCGAACCGCTTACCCACCGCGCCTGACCCTTCCGGATCATGTGCATGGCATCATATCCCTGGATCGTTCGCCGCGCCGCGTGGAATTCACGAAAGCCCTGCTTGGCCTTCACTCGTCGTTTGATCGCCCGATGGTGCTGCTCCAGGATGTTGTTCAAGTATTGGACAGTCCGGTGGCGGCAACGGCGTCGCAGGATTCCTTCCTGCTGCACTCCTGAAATCGCAGAGCCGTAGAGGGGCGCCTGGTCCGTATTGATAACCCGGGGCTGTCGATGCGACGGATTCCTCAGCGCCTTGCGGCACAGGCGTTTGGCCGCCGCGGTATCGCCGAAATGTTCTGACGACATACAGTGGAGGGAACGGAGGGTGCCATATCAGGTAGCGCCCTCCCTGTTACTGAATCTGGTCCAGTAGTGCTGCTTTGCTGATTTCGAGATGGCTAGCAATTTCTCCCAGGATGGCGCTGAGTGTTCCCACGCGGAGGTTTTTATGCTGTGGAATCGTGATGTGGTGAGTGCCTTGAGCAGTCGTTCGCGTCAACCTCAGGTGGTTTCCTGTTTGTCGAGTCTGCTTGTAACCGAACTGGC
>CBDCLE010000024.1:0-385036 GCA_965218585.1 Terriglobia bacterium | reverse complement strand
ATCGGCGGACGAACTGATCCCGCTTTCGTTCGCAGGCCGCGCGGGAGTTCGCGAAGGCCATCCCATGAAGCAGCTGTCTGGCCGCGGGCTGCTCGGTCTTCGGCAGATGATCGACCACGTTGATCGACTTGTGGTTCCAGCAGCGTTGTTCCTGGCCCTGGGGCTGTTGCTCGGCCAGCGCGGACCAGATGCCCAGGTGACCGTCCGCGACAGTCAGCCGTCCCAGCTTCAGGCCCCGTCTCTGGAGATTGCGCAGAATGCGGCTCCAGGACTCCTTGCTTTCCCGCTGCCCGCTCTCACAGGCCAACACCACTTTGCGCCCGTCTGACAAGGCTCCGATGATCACCAGCAATGCCGCTCGCTCTTTCGCGATCCCCGCTTTCACGTACAAGCCGTCTGCCCACTGGTACACGACCTCGAGGCCGGACAGGTCCTGCTGGACCCACTCGTCATACTCCAACTGCCAGGTCGATTTCAGTCGTTGGATCGATGCTCGCGACAACGGAGCGCCAGCGCCAAGCAGTCCGCGCATGGCCTGCTCGAAGTCCCCTGTGGCCAGACCGTGGAGGTAGAGATCGGGAAGTAGCTCGCCCAGCTGTTTCGATTTCCGTCGAAAATACGGCAGGATCTGACTCTCGAACCGCTCGGCGGTGTTTCGAACCCGAGGTCGTCGAACCTCCATCGTACCGTTCATCATTGCGAAGCGTCGCGGTTTCCCGTGACCGTTCCGGTATCCTCGTCGATTCGGACTCCGCTCCGACTTTTCCCGACCCAGAAATTGAGTGACTTCGTCCTCAAGCAGCTCCTGTAGCCAGACTCGGACCCGGGACCGCGCCCAGTCCTCCAAACCTTCATACACGTTCGTTGACGCCACTGATGCCGGTATGTTCTTCTTCTTCATGGGTGGTGTACCTTTCTCCCGGTTGCTGCCGGGATTGCTTAGGGTTTCGAATTCACCGAAAGCGTACACCGCCTTCTCTTTTTACACACCGATTGGAACGACCTCAAGCCATGAGGCAATCCGCCCAGCGTAGCCTTCTGACCGGCATTGTCGAGATGGATGAAACCTACATCGGCGGAAAGCCGAGGAAGGGCGGGCCACCCTCCAAGCCGGGACGCGGCACGAAGAAAACTCCTGTTGTCGGGGCAGCCGAGCGCGGCGGGCGAGTCACGGCGAAAGTGACGAAGAAGGGCCAGCTGAAGGCCCGGAACCTTCGAGCATTTGTCCTGGATCGGATCGACACCGGCAAGGCTGGATTGGTCACCGACGAGTACGCGGGCTATAGCGGAATGAGCCGGATTCTCCCTCACAACGTGATCAACCACTCCAAGTGGTACGTGTTCGGCGATATCCACACGAACACGATAGAGGGTTTCTGGGCGCTCCTGAAGCGCGGGATGTTCGGCCAGTTCCACAGCGTCAGCGGTCGGCACCTGCAGAAGTATGTGGATGAGTTCTGCTACCGCTACAACCTGCGCGACGCGGCCCCGTGGGAAACCTTCGACCGCACCATCGACAGAGGGCTGCGAATATGAAGAGCTTGCCAAAGGCGACACATGAGGGAGTTATCGTTCTCGCGAACGGCCGGGTTGAGATTCCATGCGCCTGTTCGAGACTAATCTTTTGCGGATGATCGCCGCCCCGCCCCGCTGCCGAAAACGCTTCTTGGAAGTCTGGACCGGCACGCAAGCCGAATACGCTGCGCTGACGCCAGACCCCGATACACTCTACCTGATCCCCTGAGATAGGGGACCTTAAACTAGGAAATTCCGAAAATGTTAGATGGGCTGAAGTCTTTTCCGGCGGCGCCGAGCCAGGATTGAGAGCTTGCGATTCTCGACCTGAGAAAGCTCTCCCCGCTTACGCGCAAAGTGCTCATCCCACGAGTTGAGATCGCGCCAGGTCGCCACAGACTGTATTTCCTCTCTTAACTCGTAAAAGAGGGGTTGGTACTCCCCCATAACTTCCCGAATGAAATCGAAGGAGCGTCGGTGAATAGGGCATGGACCCATCCGGCCGAGAGCAGCCTGGTGGGTGGCGGTGCAGTAGCCCTTGTGCTCGGCGAAGCCGTAACCGGGAAATCGCCGATTCATCTCGACCATCAGGCGGTCCCGGTAGACCTTGGCTACGATGGAGGCGCATGCAATAGAGAAACTGATGCTATCTCCATGGTCAAAGCTGTTCTGCGTTTGGAGCAGTCCCGGGATGGTCCGGCTATCGACCAACACGTGCTGCGGCGGATCATCGAGTGACTCCACGGCAAGACGCATTGCTTTGAGACCCGCATGATAAACGTTCAGGCGGTCTACTTCGTCGGGCTCGATGACACCGATGCCGATCCCCACTGCCCGCCGGCGAATCTGAACGTCCAAAGATTCTCTTACGTCGGGATCGAGGCGCTTGGAATCGTCGACACCTTCGATTCGTGTGCCGGGGCTGAAGACGGCTGCCGCTGCGACGACGGGACCCGCCATAGGGCCGATCCCCACTTCATCAACCCCCGCGATGCGTTTGATTCCCTGCTCCCATAGCGGTTGTTCGAATCTAAACATCCCGTCGAGACGGGCCTGTTCCGTCTTTTCCAGTTCCAGCTCCCTCTTCAGCTTTCGGTAAAGTTTCTGCGCGCCGGTCCTCGGGTCCCTCTGAAGCGTTCGCAACGTCCGCGGGGAAACAGGTCGTTGCCTTCGGGCATACTTCGTCTCGAGTTCCTTAAGGGACAGTGAGCTGTTGGAAGGTGCCATGGCGTACCATTGAAAAGTATGGGCACAGTCCGGCCATTCGAGCAGGTCAAACCGTTTGCTGGAGTACTAGTCTCCGATGAACGCCTGCTAGAACAGGTCCGGGAACGACTGGTGAAGTTGCTGGGTCCGATCGACCACGAGAGCGAGGTCCTCCCATTCGACTTCACCGATTACTATTCAGAGGAGATGGGCGAGGTCATCGACCGCATTTTCTTTTCGTTCAAGACACTCCTCGACGCAGACTCCCTGGCAGAGGTGAAGCTGGAAACCAACCGGATCGAGACGGAATTCCAGGACGCTTCCGGCGAGTTCCGCCGGCCGGTCAACGTCGATCCCGGTTACATCGAACAATCCAAAGTCGTCCTCGCCTCAACGAAGAATTTTTACCACAGGGCATATCTGGGGAGCGGCATCTTCGCCGAGGTCACAATGCACTTCAAGAACAACACCTACCAGTTCTTCCCGTGGACTTATCCCGACTACAAGTCGAAAGACTACCAGGAGTTCTTCCTCCGCATGCGCCAGATTTACCGGGCTCAGCTGAAAAACCTGAGTGACAAGAAAAGCAACAACGCAGAGACGCAGAGACGCAGACGAAGATAGGCTACCTACAGCTATTCAAGTCCAGAGCGTGCGGGGGTTGGCAAAGACGGCCGCCTCTCCGCTGACCTTCAGAATCCCTGCGTTCTCTGCGTCTCTGCGTCTCTGCGTTGAAATTTCTTAGCTGGATGGGGAGAGGGTCAGACGTTGGGTTTCAGGCGCATCCATTCGACTTCCAGCCGAATGATCTTGGCGCGGACGTGTTCTTCGGCCTTTCCGGACGGGTCCTGAAATTCCAGGCCGATCACCTGTCCGTTCTTCCTCGAAACCTTAACTTCGATGTCTTCGATCTTCTGGTTGTGGTACAGGGACATCCGCATGGTGTCGTCCTGTTCCACCGGTGCCCCGGGCTCAACCAGATAGACACATGTTCCGCCATCGCTGAGATCGAGGATCTTTGCTAAGTGCTGCTCATCTCCAACGTGGAGAACGACAACGTCTTCGTTCGACCCGATCGGAACGATCCGTTCGGATCGGCGCTTTTCGGCATCATTGGCCATTACAGTCGTGTCCATAAGCCCTCAATCGACGGGTTTTAGGGGAATCTTTAGTAAAACCGACCCTCAGCTATCCCAATCCGGTCAATTGACGGCCTCCGAGAACGTGTAGGTGAATGTGAAACACCACCTGACCCGCATCCGCATTCACATTGAAAATAGTCCGATAGCCCGACTCGTGAACACCTCTGCCTGCTGCGATTCGAGATGCCGTGTATACCATATGACCAACAATCTCATTGTCTTGGGCCGTCAGGTCGTTGAGCGTGGAGATGTGGGATTTCGGCACTACGAGAACATGTGTCGGCGCCTGAGGATTAATGTCTTCGAAGGCGTAAACACGATCGTCTTCGTATACTTTCGTCGAGGGAATCTCCCCTACGATGATCTTGCAGAACAGGCAGTCGGGCATGCGCCGTACTTTAACCTATTTACGGTCTTGGGAAAACGGTAGGGCACTTCCGATCTTCGTCGTCGGCATACTGATCGTCGGTGGTATCCGATTCGGCCTGAGCGTATACGGTTTTGGCAACGACCGGGCGCGCTACGCCAGCATGACTATGGTCATCCTGGCCGCAATCGTTTACTACGCAACCAAAGCCATGGAACGGCGGGAACAGATCGTCGTTTCTTATGCATTGATCGCCCCTTACATGCTCGTAGAAACGCTCGCACTCGGCTACACATGGCGAACAGGGTCGGAAACGATATTTCATGTTCCGCCATACACTCTGGGTTTCGACCTCCCACTCCATTTCTGGGGCCATATCATCGGAGGTCTGACGTGGGAACCCCTTGTCGTTTTTCTTTTGATCAGTGGCGGGAGAAGGATCTTGCGGTGGGATTAGATTTGCGCACCTCTTTTATTTGGCCTATGCTTTGGCCCCGTAGACGCCTCGGAGCACTCACAGAGACGAAATGCCGGACGAACTCGAGAAAGAAACTGAAAACGAACGCATAGGGATCTTCCCGAGCTGGAACTGGCTGTACGGAGCCGTCGCCATCTACGTTGCGGTCATCACCATCGTTCTTTACATCTTCACAGTGACCCTGGACCTCGGACAGTGAGCGGTCTGGACTGGGCCGTTTTCACCCTCTATTTCGGGGGTGTCCTCGCCTTTGCCTTCTACCACAGCAGAAAAAACGTGGGTGTCGAAGGGTATTTGCTCGCCAACAGGCGACTGCCCTGGGCAGCGATCGGTCTTTCAGTAATGGCAACTCAGGCCAGCGCCATCACTTTCATAGGAACGACCGGCCAGGCCTTTGACGACGGGATGCAGTTCATACAGTTCTACCTGTCTCAACCTCTGGCAATGGTCATCCTCTGCGTCGTCTTCGTTCCCTTCTTTTACCGGCTCAAGGTCTTCACCGCGTATGAATACCTCGAGAATCGCTTCGACGCGAAGACCCGGTCGTTGACCAGCTTCCTGTTCCTCATACAACGTGGGATCGCTGCCGGAATCGTTCTTTATGCCCCGGCAATCGTCCTCTCGGTGATCATGGGTTGGGATGAAACCATCACGATCCTGATCATGGGCGTCGTGACGATCGCCTACACGATGGTCGGCGGCATTACGGCCGTAATCTGGACCGACGTCATCCAGATGTTGATGATGTTCGTCGGCATCGGCGCCGCTCTGGTGGCACTGTTCGCAACGCTCCCCTCAGACGTCGGATTCACCGATGTGGTTTATATAGGGGGCATCCAGGGTATGTGGTCCAGCATCGACCTTTCCTGGGATCTTTCCAACACCTACACAATCTGGTCCGGAATGATCGGAGGCCTCTTCCTCGCCCTCGCGTACTTCGGAACGGACCAGAGCCAGGTGCAACGTTATCTGACGGCCAAGTCCCTGAAGCAGAGTCGGCTTTCTCTCATCTTCAACGCATTCTTCAAACTGCCGATGCAGTTTTGCATTCTCGCGATTGGCGTCCTTCTGTTCGTCTTCTACCACTTTGAGCGCCCACCCCTGGTGTTCAACGCTGCTGAAGTGGCTGTGGTTGAAGCCAGCGACAGGGCCGGAGAGTTCCAGGCTCTTGAAACCGAGCAGGGACGCGTCCATGACCTGAGACGGGAAGCGACATTAGAACTCCTGGAAGCGCGTGAGACTGGAGCCGACGTTTCTGACGCAAACAGTCGGATCGGCGACTACGATGCACAGTTGGCCGGACTCCGCCAGGATGCCCGGGACCTGATCACAGAGGTGCGCGGTGCGTCGTCGAACGATGTGAACTATGTCTTCCCGTCTTACCTGATTCAGTACATACCAACGGGAATTCTGGGACTGATGATCGCCGTGATCTTCGCGGCCGCCATGTCGTCACTCGACTCTGAACTCACCGCGCTTTCGAGCGCCACGGTCATCGACTTTTACAAACGCTACTTCCGGAAGGATGCGTCCGACTCCCATTACCTGATGGTGTCGCGCCTCAGTACGTTCATCTGGGGAGGCATGGCCTGCGTTGTTGCTCTCTACGCCGGACGATTGGGTTCTCTCATCGAAGCTGTAAATCAGCTCGGTTCGCTCTTCTACGGATCCCTCCTGGGTGTTTTCCTTCTGGCCTTCGGTGTGAAAGTTGCCAACGGGGCCGGCGCGTTCGTGGGACTCATCGCAGGGATGCTCTCGGTATTCGCCGTGAGTGTCACCACCGACATATCCTTCCTCTGGTACAACGTCGTGGGCGCGGTCGCCGTAGTGGTGGTCGGCACATTGATGAGCCGGTTGACCGGGGGAGCGGCGACATCACCATGACCCCGATGCGTACGCCAAACGGCGAAAAATGATCGAACGCGATGTGATCATAGCCGGTGCCGGTCCGGTAGGACTCACGGCGGCGCTCGCACTGCGATCCGTCGATCGTCCCGTGACTGTCGTAGAGGAAGGCGCCATCGACCGGGTCCGACCCGGCAGCCGCGCCATCTTCATTCACAGGACATCCCTGCTGGTGCTGGAACGCATCAAACAGGGACTCGGGCAGGAGTGGAACTCGCACGGTCTGCTCTGGCAAACCAGACGCACACTCTACCGTGGTCGCGAAGTCTACAGGCAAACATACCCCCTGCCTCCGGCCGACGAGCTGCCACCTGCAACCAGTCTGCCTCAGATCGTCACCGAGCAGGTTCTCTTGAAGGCGTGCAAAGAAGCCGGTGTGGAGTTTATCTGGGACACACCGGTGAGGACAGCGCAGGCGGACCAAGAGGGAGTGAGGGTCGAGACGGCTAACGGTGGAACCATGCGATCGCGATACCTGATCGCTGCCGACGGCTCGCGCTCAGCGGTACGTGAGAGCTCGGGATTGCGCCTCGAAGGCCCACAGACCACCAACGCGTTTGTGATCGTCGACGTCGCCGAAGATACAGACAACCCCCTCCCGGTGGAGCGTGTCTTTCACTACGAAGACCCTGCCGTCGAAGGGCGTAATGTATTGAAGGTACCGTTCGCAGGGCACTGGCGCGTGGACTTGCAATGTCATGCCACCGATGACCCCGATTCGTTCAGCGGCGAAGATGGGGTCCGGCGGTGGCTGCCCAAAGTCATGCCTGCACACTATGTGGACCGGACCACCTGGGTCTCGACCTACATATTCCGGCAGGCTGTGGCGAACAGCTTCACCGACTCCCGACGGCGAATCCTGCTGACCGGAGAAGCCGCACACGTCTTCGCGCCGTTTGGCGCACGCGGGTTGAACTCAGGGATCCCCGATGCCTATGTCGCCGTCACCGCCGTCGACAAGGCACTCAACGCGGGTTCAGCGAACGAGGCGAGTGCCGCCGTGGATCACTTCGCCGCCTCCCGCAGGGCGGCCGCCCTGCGTAATCGCGAAGCGTCAAATACGGCACTCCACCATCTCACAGCACCTACATTCGGACGTCGGATGATGCGTCGCATGGCAGCCACGGCATCACCTGCATGGGGAAGGGCGGGAAAGTGGCTCGACAATGCGCCATACGGCCCCAAGCTGGGACCGCCCGACGCCGACGGCATGCAGTACTAGCGGCCTCTACCACCCGTATTAGGGCCAGCGTCGTTCAAGGTCATCCCTTCCGCAGATCGTGGAGTCGCTTCGCCTTGAGTTCCCATCGCGGCAGCGAACCTTCCTCCACAGTGGTTACGTCAACGCGGATTCCGATCTGATCGAAAATCTCTCGTTTGATCCTGTCGCTGACTGGGAGGCTACCTTCGATCTCTATCGCAACCTCATCCATCTCACCCGATTTCGTCGCGACGATTCGAAATTCGGCGGACGCCGTGACAGAGCGAATGATGTTTTCGAGAGCGGACGGATATATATTCACGCCGCGAACGGGAATCATATCGTCGAGGCGGCCGATGACCCCACCCTCCAGCAATAACCTGGCCGGTCCTCCTTTCGTCGATACGCGCCGGGGCCGAACCAGGTCGCCGGTCCGATAGCGGACCACCGGGCAGGCACCGCGCCCCAGATTCGTGAGGATCAACTCTCCCACTTCGCCCTCGGGTACCGGTTCGAGGGTCTCGGGACCAACCACCTCGCCGATGAACTCGGCTTCGTTGACGTAGATGCCCTGACCTTCAGAGTCGCCAATACCCCACGCGCCGATCTCGGACGCTCCAGCGTGATCGAGTACCCGCGCTCCCCACGCTTCGGCAATACGCTCGCGCGTGTTGGGAAGACTGGCTCCCGGCTCTCCGGCGTGGATCGTCACCCGAATGGGTGAATCGGAGGAGGAAATCCCTTCCCTCTCGGCCACTTCGGCAAGATGCAGCGCGTAGGTTGGCGTGCACAACAACACTGTCGCACCGGTCTCGAAGATCAGTTTGAGTCTGCGGACCGAATCTGCTCCTCCGCCTGGGATAGTCATCGCTCCGAGCATCGATGCACCCTGGTAAGCTGCCCAAAACCCGATGAAAGGCGCAAAGGAGAAGGCGAAGAACGCCCGGTCGTCAGAGGTCACACCAGCGGCGCTGAACACATCGAGCCAGCAACGGCCCCACCAATTCCAGGTCTGGTCGGTATCCAGAACCCGGAGCGGCGGCCCGGTGGTTCCGGAGGTCTGGTGGTATCGCGTGTATTCTTCGATCGGATAGGTCAGGTTCGATCCGAACGGAGCGTGAGCTGCGGAATCGGCCACTAGCTCGTCCTTGCTCAGAAGCGGAAGGTCTCGATACTCGGCCACGTTATTGCATACGCGACGCTCTCCCAGTCGGGCGCGTTGAAAAGGATTCGCCGGCAGGATCTCTTCGAAGAGTTCGTTGAGGCGAGCCAGTTGATGCCCCAGCGGCCCGGATGCGGGAGCTGAAGGACCTGGACCTGCCTGCCCGCGAGATTCATTCATATCTATGTTTTCCCCTCCGCTCACCTGCTTCCGATTGCTCTTTTCAGCGAGGGGCCGAACTGCAGTGAAAGCCGAAACCGACTGTAGGGGCGGTCTGTGACCGCCCATTAATTGTGCGCTCGTAGAGCGCACCTACAGGTCGACAGAATTTTCTAGTGTTGCTTCTTTCTTCGGAACATTCCACCGGTTTCTCAATCTTGCCGCAGGGCAGAACGTTGGGAGCGTCAGACATGATGGCGCGTCACCCAATAGAACCGGCTATTCAGACACAGGACAGCCACGGTCAATCCCGCTATAAGTCCCATCCACATCGCCTGAGGCCCCATCGAGCGCACGATCCCCAATGTATACCCCAGTGGCAGGCCGAATCCCCAGTACGCGACGAATGTAATCATCATCGGCACGGCCGTGTCTTTCAGACCACGCAGGCGCGCCTGCTCCGGCCACCTGTGCCCCGTCGGAGATCTGGAATATCGCAGCCATTAAAAGAAGATCTATCGCGATTGTTCGAACCGCGGGATCGTCCGTATAGACTCCGACGATCCACTCGGGAAAGGTCAGCATGATCGTCGCCGATGCGGTCATGAACATCAGAGCCAGGATCAGTCCGACAAAAGCCGAGCGGCGGCCTTCCCGGTGCGAACCACGCCCTACTGCCTGACCGACCCGAACCGTAATGGCCATCGCAAGCCCCAAGGGAATCATGAACGTGATCGACGCAAAGTTGATCGCAATCTGATGTCCAGCGACGGTCGTGATCCCCAGCGATCCCATCAGCAACGCAATCGTTGTGAACAGGCTGGCCTCCATAAACACGCTGACGCCAATGGGCAGACCCAACACCAGCGTCTCGGCAAGATAATCACGGCGTGGCCAGTCGAACCGACTGAAGAGGCGAAACCGTCTATAGTATGGCTGGACGATGACATACAGTGTCATCGAGATCAGCAACATCCACATGACGAGCGCTGTAGCCCAACCACAACCCACAGCACCCATCGCTGGAACACCCAGACGGCCGTACATAAAGACATAGTTCCCTCCGATGTTCGTCACGAGTCCGATCAGACTGATGAAGAGGACCGGGCACGTCAACGAAACGCCTTCACTGAAATGCCGAAGGACGATAAAGCCGCACATCGCGGGCAACCCCCACGTGACGGCATCCAGATACCCTTCGGTCGTCGGAACGATCTCGGGCGCGACTTCCAACCATGAAAACAACGGATCCAGGTTACGAATAGCGATGAAGCACACCACACCCAGCCCCTGACTTAGCCACAGAGACTGCCGGACAAAGCGCCCCACTTCTTCGTATCGGCCAGCACCAAACAAATGAGAGACAGAAGCCGTGACGGCCATCAGAAGACCGATGACGAAAAGTGCTGACGTACTCCACAGGCTACTTCCCAGTGCAACTGCGGCCAGAGCCTCGGGGCCGAGGTCGCCGGCCATCACGGTATCCACGACGTTCATCGCAATCTGGGCCAGTTGCGTACCGATAACCGGGAGTCCGAGCTTCAGGAGTTCGCCGGCCTCGGCACGTAGATCCGCGACTCCCCAGGAAACACTCGCACTCTGGCTTCGCTCCGTCATCGATGATCAGGTCTGGATGGGTGAAGGAAAAAGACTAAGTGGTCTGTATGTACGGGCCACTAGCGTGGATTGCGGGCAAAGACGAACTCATCAACCGGATTCCCTTCAATAAGGTGCTCGTTGATGATGCGCTCCAGAACCTCGGACGTTGCCGAGTGATACCACACGCCCTCGGGATACACGACAGCAATCGGCCCCTGCTGGCACACCCTCAAACAGTTCGCCTTCGTACGATAAACCCGGGTCTCGTCCTGTTGAAGGCCCAATTCAGCCAGGCGTTTCTTCAAATAGTCCCAAGCCTGATTGGTTTCGTCCCTGGGAGCACACTTGGGTTTGGTCTGGTCAGCACAAAGAAAGATGTGTCGTTGGATGCTTCCGATTCCGAGTGCTCGGGCAACATCGTCTAAAGACTCGGCCATCCTGTCGTTTTCCATGAAGGAATTCTAACCGCAGGGGACATGAAGAAAAAGTGGATGCCTGGGGGTTCTCTACGTAGATGGAGCCGAGTATCGCTACTGAGCGCTGCAGTCTCCACCCCGGACAGCGATTGTTTTCCTCGCAAACGAATTCGTAGAGGCCGACTTGCTCCCACTCCGGGTGAAGTTCCATCTCAAGCTGTTCAGTCCACGGTGCAGTAAAAATCTTAGGGATCATCGACGGTGAACTCGTAGGAGAGAGTGCCTGAATCGAGGAATCGCAGTCGCTCGATGGTGTGAAACGCGTCGCTGTGCATCCGATACTCTTCTGGGTTCACGTAGTAGTAGTCGTCGAGAGACCATCTCTTGAAGTTCGTGGTGTCGATAACGAGAACGTCCCCCTCCCAATGGGCCACCGAATCGCCGTAATACGTCGGCTCTATCCCTTCAAGATGAGGGCGGCCGTCCAATGGGATGAGCCTGGCCGTGCGCTGGAACTCGGTCACCATGACCATCCATTTTTCCGCCTGGACTATCTGGACCGGATAGGGACCAAAGAATGCAGATGGAAAACCGGACGGCAGGCAGAACGCGCGTGGTTCGTCATGGTAGGGATCGCCTGTTCGGGGCTCGAAAAAAAGCGCTTCTCCGCCCGGTTGAAACGGAGGCATTTCTTCCTCTGTAAAGACGGTAGCTCCGCCTCCGCGAGCATCCGGATGTCGGGGCTGAGACCAGAACCCCGAAAAGTCGGGGCTTCCCGAGCGAGGTTCGGGGAAACCCTGATCGCCCGATTCGCTCCCGGACTGGGCTTGGACGAAGTAACGTCATCCCGGACACTACGAGAGCTAAAGTCGACAAGGCAATGACGGAGTACAGTAAACGATTTCTCATGGGGGACCTCGCTATCCTCGCTATGAAGGCTGTCAAGGTTTACCTGCGTTCGGTTTCGGGAGCAGCATCTTCTCTTGAAGCCGTGAACACGTTCCGGCCGTCGGGGAACGTCACACGCCCGCCAGAGGCGTTATTGGAACCGTCCCGGGCTCGAAAACCCTCGACGTTGATCACGGATCCAAGCTCGAGGACATCCTCTGGTGATGCCTCGTCTCATGAGGACACCTGGAGGTGCGGCCGAAAAGCCCCACGTCGTCACCTCTCCATTTCCACCGTCAACATCGACATAAAACCAGATATGCGGGTTCGTCCACTCCACCTTCGTGATCGTTCCGGTCACGCTGACGGGCTGGGCTCGATCGAACACAGCTACAAACGAGTGATGGGCCCAGAGGGGCGTCGCTGCAGAGATGAAACCTATCCAGAGAACACAACAGAAGTCTCATGGCTGCTGATACTCCCTTTCAACGGCAGGATTCGGTCAACCGACCCATGCTAGTGTCCACGGCTGTCACTAGTCAAGAAACTCCAGAGCACTGCGTGATCAATTCGCACAATCCGCGTGAAGAACCACGTGCAATCCGTCTCTTTGTCCGTGTGATCTGTCTAACGAGTGACCTGTACCGCTAGCGGCGGGATTCCCGGAGAGCGTATTTGAAAAAAGTTCCGAGGAGCGGCCATCCTTCCGGACGCCACCAGAGAGTCTGCGGTCCGCTCTACAAGTGACTGGTAGTACCAGGCCACGAACTCCCCAATTGCGCTGTAGTTCGGACGCTTCGATGTCGGAATGGATGTCGAAGATATCGTTCCGTTGAGTCTTCAGGTAGGGAATGAGGTAATCTCTGGAAAATACACTGGTAAAAATCCGCCAGCGCCTGGCGTCTTCGGTTTCGTATACCGGGCCTTCCGCGGCCAGGTCGTCCAGCTGAATCCGAAGATTTTCCTCAGCGACGGGACCTACCGAGAACACCTCGTGACGTCCGACTCGAGCCGTCTGGTGTACGAGATAGTTGTGTCCCTCGGCGCCTTCGACCATCCACGCATAGTATCCCTCCCCCCTTCTGGCCCGACGGGGAGGACCAGGCATCAGAGTACCCTCGTCATAAAGGGCATCGATCATCCCTCCCAGCAGGACGCCGCCCACTAAGATGCGATACAAGTTCTCGGGTTCTGGAAACTCCTGATCGGCTTCCAGCGACGACCGAAACGCCTCGACCTCGTCCCAATGGTCGTTGATGATCTGGACAAACTCCCGGGTGTTCCGTTCCAGCAACGGATCGGCCTTTCGAACGTCCTCTTCGCGCAACACGGGAAGACCGGGTCTCATGTTGAAGTCGTTCCGGCCTCGAACCAGGAGGGCACTCTCCAGATCGTCCATCAGGGTAAGAATGCGCACACGCGGCCTTTCGGTCTCTTCAATGAACTTGTCAACGGACCATCCCCTGTGAAATCCCGAAAGGAGCATTCGGACCTCTTCGGATGAGAGGCTTTCCATGCCCTCGGCGGACCAGGGGAAAACTCCGAAACCGAATTCTGCGTGCACTTCCGGACGTTCGACCTCCTGTGTGGCTTCGAGCGGATGTCGAATCGAGGAAAAGAATCGTAAGAAGGAGCAGGGAACACGAGATCCGGACTATCGGTTTGTTTCTTCGACGCATGATAAAGAAGTTAGACGCCATTTTAGCCATAACGTGTGCCCACGACTACCAGAATAGCGTCATCCCCAGTTGTATCGTCCTGGGAGAGCGGGCGACGAACAACGCTCCGAACTCTGGAGAATCGGTAAAGTTCTGCGTCGTAGGTGGCGCGATAAAGTTCGGGTGGTTGAAAGCGTTGTAGAAATCCGCACGGAACTCTGCCTGAAACTCATCGGACAGACGAAATGTCCGCCTCAGCGCAAAATCCACATTGGCCAGGCCGGGGCCAATGATAACGTTCCGGCCACTGTCCCCGAACTGTCCCGGCTCGGGGACTTCGAAGGCATCGGTATTGAAGAACCGTGCCGGCGTCGGATTGTCTACACGGGGGTCCCCTACCAGATTGGGACGATTCACGATCGGGCTCCCTGTGCCGGCCACATCGGAACTGAGTATTGCTGACAGAGGTGTTCCGGACTGGAACAGACCAACCCCCTGGAGTTGCCACCCATCCAGATACGGCAGGTCGAGGGCTCCAGTCAGCGAAAAGCTGTGCTTGACGTGAAAATCAGCAAGACCTCTTTCTGATTTCAGGTCGCGACTGTTCTGCGGAAGAATACTGATCAATGTCGCGTCATCGATCATCCGCGCAAACCGGTAGCTCGCGCCAAAGCCCATCCCCCTGGCAAAGCGTCGCACGACATTCACATCTCCCGCGTGGGCAATCGATGACGCGCTTGTTTCAAACTGGAACACGTTCGCAAAGCCGGGGAAAGGCCGTCGTTCTTCCAAAGCGACTGCGGGTCCAGGCGCTGGCTGGTTCAGGTTCAGCTGGCGTCGAAGGTGCGTCCCCTTTTGTCCTATGTACGACAAGGTGAGGTCGTAATCGGAAAACAGAGTCCGCCCAATGATCAAATTCCAGTGTTGGACGTAAGGGTTTCTTAGAGAGGTTGAAGCTGAAAACACGCTCGGTGGAATGGAGTTGGATGGGTCTTCAAACACCGTTCCGAGGTCGAAGCGAGGCAAAACCGGATCGTTGTTCTCAACTTTGAAGCTGACGAACGGGGGGTTCAATCCCAACAAAAACAAGCTGTCACCGACGGCCAGGTTGTCGTAGAAGATCCCGTAGCCTGCACGAACGACGGTGTCGGCCAGCGGACTCCAGGCCACACCAACACGCGGGCCCCAGTTGTTGGTGTCGACTCCGTAAAGCCGGTCGGGTGAAACGTCAAGCGTCCCCCGAGTCGTGAAGTTCGCCACCCGGTCCCCGGCCTCGGCGAAAGGCGACTGATAGTCGTAACGGAGCCCGACATTGACGTCGAGACCGGAGCCGAGACTCCACTGATGCTGCACGTAGGCTCCGGTGGTCCGGCTATCGAACTCGCGCGCTGTATCTCCCTCGATGCGTATGGCGTTCGCTGGGAGACCCAGCAGAAGGTTGGCGAAAGAGTTCTGCGAATACGAATCCGCATTGAATTGAAACTGACCCCTGCTGAACAGATCCATGAAGGCATCGAAGCTGAAATGCCGAACACTACCTCCGATCTGAGTGGTCGCGCCTCCGTGAATCCAGGAGAAATCGTTCGTGAACTCTATCGTCCTGTTGCGCCGCTCCTGGGGCAGGTTGGTCGCGTGCCCCACGTTTGAAAACCCCGTAATAATGACTGCCGGATATTCCGAAGACGTCAGAATCTGCCGCGGTTGCTCCAGGTATCCGAGTGAGAACCCAAACTGGTGGAAGAGGGTCGGTGAAAACACATGGGCGTTTCCGATTCTCAGCGTTTGCGTCTCCAGGGAGTCCCGAACACCGAATCCGGGAAGATTTGTGATCCCCGTCACGAAGTTGAACGGGTCTTGGGTCGTGTCACGGCTGTATTGGTACTCGAATGAGGTTTCGTCGGACACGGTCATCCGATGGTCCACGCGAATCCCGAACGCATCTGCAACGGTCTTGAGCGTTCCGACAGTCCTGAAATTCTGTATGTCTGTTCCCCCAACATTCGGCCCGGGAAACAGGCCGGCCAACTGAACGCCGTCGGCGTGCAATCGCTCGACAGGAATCCTGTTCCCCGGGAAAGGAAAGCCGGTTTCGGGATCCAGAATGGGATCGGACAGAGAAGAAAAATCGCCTCCGACCCATGCGGGTGGTGGAACCGTAGCCGCACGTGTTACAGACTGCCGGATACGCAAACCCCAGTACCTGCCGAAAACGTACGTTCGCTCCCCAATGGGACCTCCCAGCTCAGACCCGAAGAAGTGGTATTTGAAAGGCGGAATCGGCTCGTCGGGAAGATCAAAGAAATTTCGGGCGTTCAGCGCATCATTCAGGTGGAAATAATATGCATTGCCGTTCAAACGCGGACCACCTGCCGGAAGCGAATCATCCACACCCATGTTGGAGGTAAATTCCGCCGACAGGTCAAATGGCTCGATCAGGACCATGGCGCTTGGAGAACTCGCAAACACACTGCCTGAAGCAGCGATCCACTGCTGACTGGACCCTTCGGCGATACCGGATACGTTCAGTCCTCCACGAAGACCAAAAAGCCGGTCCGAACGCGGAAGGTCGTCGCGTGCGAGCGGAGTTGACGCATCGCTGAATTGAATCGGTTCGCTCAACTGAAGTTCGACAACCTCAACATCAGACGGATCTCCAGATAGCAGAACGAAACCGATCTGATAGGTCTCGCCGCCGGTTAGCGAGAGGACTGTCGTCCGCACCGAACGAAAACCGGACCGGGTCACCTCGAGCTGAAACGGCTCGTCGATCTCGAAAGCAAAATTCCCGTCAGTCCCCGTAACGGCATCCAGTAAACGGCCCCCATCAAGCAGGACGCGGACCTCGGCCGCCTCAACAGGTGTTCCGAATTCGTCGGTAACAGTTCCCGTAAACCGAGCCACCGGATCCTGCGCAGCCAGGCTGATGGATGTAGTGAGAAAGGAGAGAACAAAGATCGCTGTGTGCCGCGCCAGCGATGCTAGAGTGCCGGGCATGGCGAAATCGCTTGAACAGGTCAGATTCGAATCGCTTTCGCGGTCAGAACGTTCTTGATCTTGCGAACCTGATCGACAATTCCTTCGTCCACTGCATTGTCGATCAACAAGAGAGCCAGAGCTGTTCCACCCTCGATTTCCCTGCCCAGATGCATACCCGCAATGTTGACCTTGCATTTTCCGAGTACCGTCCCGATATCACCAATGACACCGGGCTTGTCGTCGTTCGTCAAGAAAATCATGTGGCCCCTGGGAACCACTTCCAGTTCGTACCCGTCTACCGACACGATCCGTGGCAGCTTGTCTGTGAAAACCGTACCGGACACGCGGCGCGATTCGTCTTCGGTGCGGACCTCGATTTCAACCAGGCTAGTGAAGTTTTCCGGGACTGGGACACGCGTCTCTTCCAGTTTGACACCTCGCTGCTCGGCGATTCGCGTGGCGTTGATCAGGTTGATCTCTTCACCCAGGATCGGAGCGAGCAGCTTCCGCATGACGGTCGAGGTCAGATACTCGAGGTTCATGTCGCATACCTCTCCCGAATACCGAACCGCAACGTTTTCCATGGGTCCTTCGGCTATCTGGCTGATGAACGTCGCAAGTCGCGTGACGAGGTCCACGAAATGCTTGTAGCGGTCAAGCTGTCCCGCGTCGAGCTGCGGAAAATTCAATGCTCCCCGAATCGTGTTCTTGATCAGATAGTCTGCAATCTGTCGGCAGATGTCTTCGCTCACCTTGCGTTGTGCTTCAAACGTCGAGGCACCCAGGTGCGGCGTCGCAATAAAATTATCCAGACCGAACAGTGGCGAATCTGTGTTGGGCTCGGTTTCGAAGACATCGAATGCCGCTCCGGCAACCTTACCTGATCGCAGAGCGTCGGCAAGATCCGCTTCGTTGACGATCCCTCCACGCGCGCAGTTGATGAGACGCACACCGTCCTTCATCCCGGCAATCACACTGGTGTTGATCAGGTTTCGAGTTTCCTCGGTCAGTGGTGTGTGGACGCTTATGAACTCGGCTTCGGCGAAGATTTCCTCCAGAGCAACCAGGTGAAGCCCGCCGGTCTGACCCGCATCGGGCCGAATGAACGGATCGTACGCGATCACGTTCATTCCGATTCCCTGGGCCATGCGCGCCACCTCGCTGCCGATGCGACCCAGCCCCACGACTCCCAGCGTCTTCCCGCTGAGTTCGACGCCTTTGAAGCGACTCTTCTCCCACGTGCCTTCCTTGAGAAGGTCGTACGCCTGCGGAATATTGCGGGACAGCGCGAACATCATCGCCACGGTGTGTTCCGCCGTCGTGGTAGAGGAACCGCCCGGAGAGTTCATCACGATAACGCCTCGCTCGGTCGCCGCATCGATGTCGACGTTGTCTACGCCGACGCCGGCTCGACCAATGACTTTCAGTCCCGGTGCCGCCTCGATCAATTCGCGATCCACCTGGGTGGCACTGCGAACGACGATGCCATCTATCTCTGAAACGACTCCGAGCAGCTTGTCCCTGGGAAGCTTTGCTTCGACAACCGGCTCGATGACCTCGGTTTTCCCAAGCAGATCGACGCCTGCCCGATCAATTCCATCCATCAGCAAGACTCTGAAATTAGACATTGTGCTTCGACGAATTTGTCGGATGATTCCCGGAAACTCTCAGTACGGGGCAAAAACAGTTAAGTATAACATGCGCGGAGGGTTGGCTTTCTGAGCCTAGAGTCGGCGGGACCCGGATTCTTAACGCTCTGAACCCAGTTTTCGACGATCGATGAGAACCTCCGTCCCCTTGTTAGACTAGTGGCCTGTACCTCGGAGTATCGGAATGAAAGTAACGACAAAATGGATCCGTGTGGGGACCGTTGATGAAGTTCCCGAAGACGGGATGGGACGAGGCTTCAAGCTTGAAGGCCTCGACATCGCTCTTTTCCAGTGGGATCAAACCTTTTACGCGGTTGAAAATCTTTGTCCCCACCTCGGGTTTCCGCTAACCGAAGGAATCGCCCAGGACGGTACGGTCATCTGTGGCTGGCACGGATGGAGAATCCGGCTAGACGACGGAAGCTGTCAGGGTAAAACACTGAGTGCGCCAACTTTTCCGTGTGAAATCCGGGGTGGGGACTTGTACGTGGAAATTCCCGTCCTGCCTTGAAGACCCGAAAACCCCTGTCAACGTTCCGTCCCACCTACTGCTCCCGATCGAGTATTTCCAGGCCCTTTCCCCCGGCAACAATCACGCGATCCGCCAAATCGGAAAAAATTCCCGAGTCGACGACACCGGAGACGGATTTCAATTGCCGTTCCACCAAAGGCGGATCGAGTATCGGGCCGAAATGCCAGTCCACCACATGATTTCCATTGTCGGAAACAAAGGGCTCATTCCCGGAGGAAACCCTCAGCCTGGGTTCGCCACCAATCTCGCCGAGCTGATGTATCACGATGTCGGTTGCGAAAGGAACCACTTCAACCGGAACGGGCGCCCGGGTCCCCAGTTGGTCAACCAGCTTACTGTCATCAACAACGATCACGAGCCGATGTGAGGCCGTGGCAACGATCTTTTCTCTGACCAACGCTCCGCCCAATCCTTTGACCAGATGGAGCTCAGGCGACACCTCGTCGGCTCCATCGACGGTAATATCCAATTGCCTCTGTTCCTTGAAAGTGACGATCGGAACACCGACCTCAACCGCCAGTTTCTCCGACTGGAGGGAGGTTGCGATGGCCGTCACCTCCAGGCCGTCGCGAACGCGACTGCCGAGCTCCCTGATGAAATGAGTCACCGTTGAACCGGTTCCCAGCCCTACGGTCATGCCGGTCTTGACTTCATCCAGGGCCGCTATGCCGGCTTTGTATTTGAGTGAATCGTTCATCGGGTCACCTCCCGAGATCGAGGAACCGATGCACCTCGGCCAGATCGTCTTCGTTCTCTACCAGGAGGCTGTAACGGCATTGGGCCATCATCTCGAGATCCCGTTCTGAGTCCGAAACCGCAAGGCTCCGTTCCGGATCGCCGCCGATCTCATCGAGCGCCGCCTGGGCAAGACGCTTCTTTGAAACCGGTGAATCGGGATCAGCTGAAACGTGAATTCGAACCTCGGGGCCTTCGACAAGTTCGTTTGCATAGATACGCAAAGGTTCCCATCCGAAGCTTGATTGGATTCGCCGGGCAACGCATGAAAAACCCGATGAAATAATGATGGACTGGATCGATTCTTCCCTGAGCCGAGCCACAATCGCCGGAACATGAGGGTTGATTTCAATCTCTTCCAGCAACTCCTCAATCTGTGAGCGATCGTGGTCTTTCCAGAGCTGGAAATCCCGGCGGCAGAACTCTTCGTAGGGAATCTCTCCAGACAACCACTGGTCGAGAAATCCCGACGCAACATCGTCCCATACGCCGAGACGTTCATGTACATGACGCCAGGGGCTCGGTACCCGGGTCAGCGTCCCATCCAGATCGAATATGACATTGTCGACCATAGGATCAGGACCGGCCAATCAGGTTCAGAAACTCGCTCCGGGTGTTCTGGTCATCCTTGAAAGCGCCCGTCATGGAGCTTGTCACGGTAACCGAGTGTTGCTTCTCCACACCGCGCATGATCATGCACAGATGCTGCGCTTCGATTACGACGCCGACACCTCGCGGATGCACCTTCTCGTTTATGGTCTCGGCAATCTGCTTCGTCAACCGTTCCTGGACTTGCAGCCGGCGAGCGTACATGTCCACCAGACGAGGGATCTTGCTCAACCCCACTACCTTCTTATCAGGCAGGTAGGCGACATGGCACTTTCCGAAAAACGGAAGAAGGTGGTGTTCGCAGAGACTGAAGAGCTCGATGTCCTTAACGATAACCATCTCGTCGTAGGGGACGTCGAAAAGGGTGTCGTTCAGAATTGCATCTGCATCCTGCCCGTATCCGCTCGTCAGATAGTGTAGTGAGCTCTCGACGCGCTCCGGAGTTTTTAGCAGGCCATCGCGGGAGGGATCCTCTCCGAGCTCCAGCAGTATTTTCCTGACCTCGTCGATCACGTCGTCGACCTCCACGTCGAACGTTTTCACCAACAAAAACGGCGACCCGTTCGAGGGTCGCCATTCTATACCTTACCGGTTGGGTCTGCTACTCCGTCAGTTCATACCCGGAATTTCAAACGCCCCTTTGTGGCACAGAAAACAATTGGCTTCCCGACCCACGTCTTCAAGAAAGCCTCCTTCATCAAGGGACATGACCATGCGGGCCATCGTTCGAGCGACATTCTTCCGGGGGTTATCGTCCGAAGCAAAATCCCCCTGGACGTGACATTCCGTGCAACTGACTCCACCTAACTGCTGGGACCAGGACTGCATCAACCGCTGAATGTCTCCGTCGGACATGTCTGTCAGGACCTGGATGTTTGCAAAATTGGACTGCGGTTCAGCCCCAACGACACTCGGAGTTCCAACGGCAGCTACCGTTATCAGGCAAACCGTCGCCAGGACCCAGAACAACTGCTCCCTCATTCGTATCCTCCTCATCTATAAGTGCGCTTCGTTAAGCGTGTGTACCGAATAAATTCTATGAGATAGCTGGATCTGAATCAACCCAAGCCCGGCAACTGCTCTTTTCAACAGAGAACGCATTGTGCTATTAAATCGACATGCCGATCTACGAGTACAGTTGCAGTAAGTGTGGTGACGTGATCGAAAAAATACAGAAATTCTCCGATCCCCCTCTCAAAAAACATGAGGGATGCGGCGGGAAGCTTACGAAGCTGATCTCCCAGTCCTCATTCCACCTGAAAGGCGACGGATGGTACGTCACTGACTACGCGAGAAAGGGCTCGACCGGCGAGGACGAAAGTGGAGACAGCAAGAAAGAAGCATCGACTCCAGATTCGAAGAAGGACGGAGACAAGAAGAAATCCGGAAGCGACACCTCCGATTCGGACTCCTCATCCGGAAAGCACAAGGCTGCCGAGAAGAAAACGAAGAGCGATTCGAAAAGCGGAGATAAGAAGTAGGTGCCACGTTACAGACGTCTCGAAAAAATTACGGAAACGCTCGAATCCACGTATCCCGACGCTGATTGCGAGCTGGATTTTTCGACCCCGCTCCAACTCCTGATTGCAACGATCCTTTCTGCCCAGAGCACGGACAAGCGCGTCAACATGGTCACGCCCGCCTTGTTCAAGAAATACAAATCCGCGCGCGCCCTCGCCCGCTCGGAACCCGCAGAACTGGAAGAGATGATTCACTCGACCGGATTCTTTCGAAACAAGGCGAAACACATCCGGGAAGCCTCAAAGCTCATCGACAGCAAGTACCGCGGACGAGTGCCTGACGATATGGATCAACTGCTGGAACTGCCCGGCGTGGCTCGCAAGACAGCCAACGTCGTCCTGGGAGTCGCATTTGGCAAGGCGGAAGGGGTCGTTGTCGACACGCATGTGCAACGGATCTCAAGACGATTGGGATTCACGAACGAATCCCGTCCAGAAAAGATCGAACAGAAACTGATGGAGATCGTGCCTCGGACAAAGTGGATCCTGTTCAGCCACCTCCTGATCCATCATGGCCGGCAGATCTGCAACGCCAAAAAGCCCGATTGCGCGAACTGCACTGTCATGGAGTTGTGTGAATCCGCAGACAAGAGAGTCTAGTGGCCTGTACCATCCATATTGGGACGAGCCACTAGTGCGGCCATACCCCTTCAAGGATTCGGACCCCCCGTCCCATAGCCGATCCACTCCGACCGCGGCGCGACGTACCCTTCTGGGTTGACGGTCCGGTGGTACACGAGCCGGCCATTGCTCATGACGAACATGGGATCCGACAAGACATGGACCTCCTCCAACGGATTCCGGTCGTAGGCGACCAAATCCGCCTCCAGCCCGGCCTCGATGACGCCCGTCTCTTCGCTGGGGCCGTAGACGGAGGCCGAAACGAGGGTCGCCGACTGGATCGCCTCCAGCGGCGACATGCCGGCATACTCGACGAAGTTGATGATTTCTCCCGACACCCTTACGTTGCTCCCAGGGCCGTACTGCGTGTCTGTGGACGGAATCAGAGTGACTCCGAGCTCGTGCGCGACGCGAAGCATCTCCCGCATGTTGTGGAGCACCCAGGGAGCGCGCATCCGCGAAGCCGAGCTATTGTAGTCGTCGTGGGGAAACATGTAGCCCTCAACCGATGTGTAGGTGGGGCTCCAGACGGTACCACGTTCCCGCATGAGCCCGAGGTTCGCCTCGGTAATATAGAAGCCATGCTCGATCGTGCGACATCCCCCGCGAATCGCGGTGTCGATGACCTGCTCGCCGTGCGCGTGGCAGGCCACGGGAATCCCATAGGACGACGCCTCCTCCACCAGAGCGGTTGTCTCATCCAGCGTGTATACCTCCGTCTCGGGATCCCAGCCCCCCGGCGACGAGGCGGTCCCTCCGGTGCGCGTCTTGATCCAGTCGACACCGAGGTCGGCGTTGACACGTACGAGTTCCCGGATGGCGTCTTCGCCCTTCACGATGACGTTCATGTACTTGTAGAGCCTGGGATCCGAGAGTGCCGTGGCGCCCGGAAAACGGTTCACGTATACACCGGCCGCCAGGATCTCCGGGCCGGCAAGGTAACCGGCCTCGACGGCGTCGCGCATCCACAGGTCGGTGTGGCCGTCCACGGCCCCGCTCTTCATGGTCGTCACCCCGGACTCCAGTGCCCGCTGCATGTTGTCCAGCGTTTCACCGTGCCAGTGCCCGTCCATGAATCCCGGAAGGAGAAACTTGCCTTCCATGTCGACGACTTCGGCCCCGGCTGGAGGTGACCCGGCATCCACGGACTCAATGAGCCCATCGCGAACCACGACGAGGGCATCGTTGACGATGTCGCCCGTCCGCACGTCGATCACGTGTGTGTTGGTGAGCGCCCAGTACGGTTGAGGGATGATGCCGTCCGGACCCGGGTCCTGCGCCTCGGCGGGGATGGATATGGCTGCGAAGACGATCGCGGCCAACAGTGGAATCGGGAGTCGGTCGTTCTGAAACATGGTTCTCTTCCTCCTTGCGCGTTAGAATCGCGATTGGTAATCATTTGTTCATGAGCGGCACTGACACCGTCTGCTTCTAAAATTCAATAGCCGAGTAAAATTATAGAATTGGCAGCAGGGTTCTGGACAACCACAATGACTAAACTGGCGGTAATCTCATGATATCGACAAGAAACGCAATTGCTCTGATCATGCTGTCGGCGGTCGGGACCCTCAGCGTCGAGGCTCAGGAGGCCGATCTCGTTCTGCGTAACGGCGTCATCTGGACAGTGGATGAGGACAACCCCCGCGCAGAGGCGGTCGCCTCTGTGGGTGGTCAGATCATCTATGTCGGTTCAGACGACGGCGTCGGTGACTACATCGGCAGCGACACTCGCGTCATCGATCTCGCAGGACGACTCCTCACGCCCGGATACAACGATAACCACGTGCATTTCGAGAGCACGGGACGGCTGTTGTACGGCCTGAACCTTCTCGATGTGTCTGACGAGGCCGCATTCGTCTCGCGCGTCCGCGAGGTGGACCTACGGTACGCGCCGGGCACCTGGATCACCGGTGGAGACTGGTCCGCTTACGAAACCTGGGAGGAGGGTGGCGTCGGTGAAGCGGGCAGGCAGGTAAACCCGGATGACCTGTACGGCAACCTGTTTCTGCCGAACCGCGGAATGATAGACAGCTTCACCGGGGACCGACCGGTGCTGGTGAGGCGCTTCGATCGCAAGATCTACATGGCCAACGGTCGAGCGCTGGAACTTGCGGGCATCGGGCGAGGCACGCCGGACCCCGAAAGCATCTCAGTCGAGCGGTCACCGGACGGCGAACCGACCGGTGCATTGTTCAATCCGGTGTCCGGGGCCCTCGAATCGACGGTCCTCGTACGCGACAACGTGCGCGCCCTGTTTGACGACATTATCCCGGCGCCTTCACGCGAGCAACGTGTTGCCGAGACGCGGGAGGGTTGGAGGCAGATGGCGAGCGTGGGCGTTACAAGTTATTCGGATGTAACTTCCGATCCGATCTACGTCGATATCTACCGGGAAATGCGCGAGCAAGGCCTGATGACCGCCCGCGTCCGGTATCGCCCTCCCCTGGACAGATGGGAGTCCATGTCCGACCTGGGCATGCGTGTGGGATTCGGCGACGAATGGATCCGCTTCGGTGCCCTCAAGGCCTGGATCGACGGGATCATGGGTAACAGCTCGGCGCGGTTCTACGAGCCGTATACCCACAATCCGTCGAGTCGCGGTATCTGGCGCGACATCATGTTCCCGTTCGAGCGCAGTCCCGACAATCCGGAAGATATGCAGAGCCGGCTCGAGCGACTGGCGCTCGAGGCTGATCGAGCGGGCATCCAGTTGACCGTGCACGCGATCGGCGACGAGGCGAACGGATACCTCATGGACATGCTCGAGCGCATCATCGCCAAGAACGGTGTGAAGGACCGACGCTTTCGGCTCGTTCATGCGCAGGTTATGACCGATCGTGATATCGAAAGAGGTGGGGCGATGCAGGTCGTATTCGAGGTGCAGCCCTACCACACATCCGATGATATGCGCTGGATGGAGGAGCGAATCGGCCGTGACCGATCGCGCGGCGCCTATGCGTTCCGTCGCCAGTGGGATTCCGGCGGTATCGTGAGCTTCGGCTCGGATTCACCCGGTACCAACGCGTCACGCTACTACCTGAACACGATGCTCGGCATGTATGCGGCTGTGACGCGCAAGACACTCTCCGGAGGGCCGGAAGGCGGATGGTTCCCACAGGAAAAACTGACTGTGGAGGAAGCGATACAAGCTTATACGCTGAACACGGCGTACGCGGACGCACGCTGACGCAACGCGCAAAAACGACCCTAGCTAGAACCCGAAAACGTCTTATAGCTCCGGATAAAAGTCGAAGAACGCTTCAATACTTTGAGCGAGCTGATTTTGGACACTGCTTTGATCTCCGTGAAGCAGGTGCATGGTAACGCGAGCCCTCTTCCCGTTCTTCAATTTAACAACCGCATCCTCGACGGCCTCCAGTTCTTCGACAGGTAAAAGCCGCAACCCGTAGATCAAAGCCAAATCGGCCATATCATCCCCCCATTTCTGCAGCCGGTGCCGCAACGCCCCCAATCTAATCTGGGTTCAAGGTTTCAAAGCATGTTTGTCGCGATTAGAGAACAAAGCTTAAATCATTTAAAACTAACGGTCCCCGTCTCGACGGAACTCTCGAATGATTTCTCCCTACAAGATACTTTGTCCGAGGGAAGATAAAATCAGATCGACCGCAAGTTCCCCCGTCGTATTGTGGTTGTCCAGGATGGGATTGAGTTCGACCATTTCCAAGCCCAACATGCGGCCATTATCCGCAATCATTTCCATTAGGGTGTGTGCTTCGCGAAAGTTGATTCCACCTCTGACAGGTGTTCCCACGCCAGGGGCGATTTCTGGGTCTAGTCCGTCAAGATCAAAAGAAAGATGAAAGCCAGCTGTCCCATCGTTGACGATGTCTAAGACCTCCCGTATGACCTCGCCGATACCGCGTTCGTCAATTTCACGCATGGTAAATGCATGAATTCCCGATTGTTTGATAACTTCGCGTTCCGTGGAGTCAATCGCGCGGATACCAATTAATGCTGTGTTTTCTCGTTTTACTTTGGGAGAGAAACCATGGATGTTGGTGAGTTCTTCGGGACCGATCCCAAGCAATGCCGCCAGGGGCATGCCATGGATATTGCCGCTCGGTGAGGTGTCTGGAGTATTCATGTCACCGTGGGCATCAACATAAATAAGTCCGATATTTCGATTTTTCTTCCGGTAATGATTGGATATTCCACTGACCGTTCCCATCGCGATCGAATGGTCACCGCCCAACACAATCGGGAACGCGCCAGCTTCGATGATTTTTTCTACATGTTGGGCTAAAGAGTTACAGACCTTTAGAATTTCACGACGATACTTCAAACCCCGCCCAGGTGTTTTTGCTTCCGGAATCGGAACGGAAATGTTGCCTTCGTATTTCACGTTGTTTCCTAATCTGCGAAGGCCAGCGGAAAGGCCGGCGAAACGAATAGCGGATGGGCCCATATCCACACCCCGCCGTCCTGCGCCTAAATCCATCGGTACCCCTACAATCCGCACTTCGTGTCTTGTCGTCGTATTACTCATGATGACTATATTATCCACAACTGGGGTCCCCGGATCAGTTCGTCTCTACCACCTTCTTCAACGCCTCCTAAGAGACGGATTAACAGGGCCTGAACTCGATACGTTCGACAGCGGCACCATTTCTCCAGGATGACACCTGCGGAAAAGCCTGAGCCAGCTTCAATGAATGATCGCTGATTTCTGTCGCCTCGGATCAGAATTTGTTTGATGTGCCTAATGCGGAGGTGAGTAATATAGGACCTGCTTACGGCGTCTGAGGGCCGAGCCTTCCCCTGAATGTTCGCCGAACAGAAACCAAGCCACGAGCGCGGCTCGTCGGCACAAAAGGATGAAAAATGAAAGAAATTCCAACACTACTGGCAGTTGTCCTGGCGTCGGCCATCATCGCCGTGCCCTCAACCCTCGCGCAGCAAGATCAGCCAGAGCCGATGAGCTTCTTTGTGACGAGCGTCGGCTTGGGCAACGGAGCTGATCTCGGCGGCCTTGCGGGAGCAGATGCTCATTGCCAAGCGTTGGCTGGTGCTGCCGGACGTGGTGAGGTTACATGGCGCGCGTATCTCAGCACTCAAGGCCCGGGCGCGGTCAATGCACGCGACCGGATCGGCGACGGTCCCTGGCATAACGCGAACGGGTTCTTGATTGCGCGGGATCTCGCGCATCTTCACGGTGACACATTGGAGCTCGCACGCCGCGGCAACGGGATGCATGCGTTTCATGCCCTGGACCAGAATGGCGAAGTCATTAATGGTCAGTTTGACCGGCCAAACCAGCATGACATTCTGACCGGCTCCACGGCCGACGGGCGGGCGCTTACAGACGGTGAAGACCACACTTGTTCGAACTGGTCAAGCTCAGCCGATGGTCAGGGCAGCGCGCAGCTTGGACATCACGACCGGATAGGCTTCCAGGACAATTCGTGGAATTCTTCCCATTCCAGTGCTGGTTGCAGCCAGGAGAACCTGGTCAGCACGGGCGGCGCCGGCCTCTTGTACTGTTTCGCGGTGAACTAGGTTCGGCGAGTTACACCCTGGTCAGACGAAGCTGACCGAGCTTTTGGCTCATCGTCTTGCCAAACACAAACTACGCCGCGTACATTGTCTCCCCACCGACTACGGTCCTAACGATCTGGATCTCCTTTATACGGTCCGGATCGATTTCATGCGGGTCGTCCGCAAGGATGACGAAATCCGCCAGCTTACCCGCGGTTATCGATCCTTTGATCCCTTCTTCAAACGATGCATAGGCTCCGTTCATCGTACAGATACGCATTGCCTCATCAACACTCACGCGCTGGTTCGGGCCCCAGACGCGTCCGTCGAAATCCTTTCGGGTAACCATGCTCTGGATCGCCATCAACGGTTCGTACGGTCCAGGTGTGTAGTCGGACGCGGGTGCCACCGGAATATTGTAGTCCAGGAACGATCGGTGCGCGAACATCCACCGCATCTTCTCCGGCCCATACTCCACCCACTTGTTGCCGTGGTAGTGGATGTACGTATAGAAGGGCGCGGGAATGACACCAACGGCTTTGATCCTTTCGAGTAAGCCCGGGTTCACCAGAGAGCAGTGTTCGATACGGTGCCGCGCGTCCGGTCTTGGCCACAGTCGCTGGACACGCTCGTACGCATTCAGCACCATGTCGATTGTCACATCACCGTTGGCGTGAATGGCGATTTGGAAGCCGTTCCGATGGGCGTCCTCAGCAACCTCGTGGATCTCTTCTTGCGACATCGTAAGGATGCCGTAGTCGTCGGGACGTCCGACGTAGGGCGTGCTCATCCGCATCGTGCGTTCGGACGCGGAACCGTCTGCGGCGTACTTGACCGCTCCGATCCGAAGCCATTCATCGCCGAAACCGGTCCGGACGCCTGCTGCTTTGAGATTTCGAATCAAGTCGCCTCGCGGGAACAGATACATTCGAAAACGCATCTCGCCGGCAACCCGTGCGTCCTGGTAGGCGATCATATCGTCCGTGCCGCCACCGGTCTGGTGGACTGACGTGAGGCCCGATTTCGTCATCAGCTCAGAAATGAGCCGGACTCCAGCCTGACGTTGTTCCCGGGTTAATCCCGAAGGAATCAGTCCGTCGAAGACATTCCGCGCTTCCTCAGCAACTCTGCCGGTCAATTCTCCGTTCTCTCTGTAGAACGCCCCACCCTCAGGATCCGGGGTCTCGGCCGTGACACCGGCAAGCGCGAAGGCCTTGCTGTTGTGGACAGCCGTGTGTCCTCCGCGATGTCGCACCATCACCGGGTTTCTGGGCACCGCTTCGTCGAGGTCTGTTCTGTTCAAGGGCCGGCCTTCCCGAAGTTTTGTGTCGTCGTACTTGAATCCGATGACCCATTCATCTTCCGGTGTGATAGAAGCACGATCGCGAAGCGCTTCTTTGATTTCGGAGATCGATCGGAGATCGACGTTGACCTGGACTAGCTCGTCCACGCCGGCTCCGGAAGGGTGTGAATGCGCGTCAATGAAGCCAGGCGTTACCGTCATTCCTTCGGCGTCGATAACTTCTGTATTTCGCGTGGCGAGCGGACGGATGTCATCATTCGAACCCACAGCGATGAAACGGCCGTTTTTCACAGCCAAGGCTTCAGCTCGCGGTTGCTCGCCGTCGATAGTAAAGATGCGACCGTTGACGAGCACAAGATCGGGGTCGGCCGTGTCGCTCTGTCCCTGGGGTGGGGAAGCCAATATCCTTCCCACTGGCAATCCGAAACCGAACGCTGCAGTCATCGCGGCTCCTGACCCGATGAAATCTCGACGTGAATATCCAGCCATTCGAAACCTCCCGCGACTCGGAATGCCTCGGCTTCACAGGAGGGCTTCAAGTCTCCTTCCGAGGCTGTCGATTCTTTAGAGGAAAATTTGAGCAAGTCTATAAAACCAGATGGTTACCGTCAATGAAAGTCGCGAGCGTCATCACTTCTCTGGTTTGGCACCACCACTACAGGGAAGTGGATTGCCTCCGATCCGATCTGTCGAGCCATGAAATCGCGGACGTGGCCCCATTTTCATTGCGAGAGCGCTCTTATATTGACTATCCTCAGCTGGACTTTGACATTCTCATTCCGGGCCACCCCCAAGTATTGTTGGGAAAAGAGCCGATTTGATTCTCTTCTTGGATCTGCTGCAAAACGAACTAACTTGATCACGGAGGCTTACCAAATCGTGACCGGTCGGTAGCAGAAATCCGTCCCACAAGAAGAACAGCTGAGGAAAACCATGGCATTGAAAAACTACGCTCCGCTCATAGGGTCCATCGCGCCAGGCCATTTTGCTTGGTCGTTTTTCCTGATCATGATGTTCGGGCTCACGCCCGCTCTGACTACCTTTGCGCAGGTTGCTGCCCAAGACGAACCTTCGTGGACGTGGCCGGAGTCGCGCTGGCGTGGGGCGGTAGAGGGAGTCCGCGCCGGACCACGGCTCCTTCCGGAGTCCTGGCCCGACGGAGGCAAAGTTGCGGTTACGCTCTCCTTCGATTTGGATACCGAGACGCTGCTGCTGCGCAGCGGCACCACATCGTCGTCCCGGTTCTCAACCGGCCAATACGGCGCCCGGGCTGGGCTTCCCCGAGTACTCGACCTGCTTGAGCGGTACGACATCAAGGCGACATTTTTTATCCCCGCGGTGAGCGCCGAACTCTACTCGGAAGAGGTGAAGCGGATCGCTGATGCCGGACACGAAGTGGGCCTCCACGGTTGGATTCATGAGTTTACCTCGACGCTCGAGAGAGGCGAGGAGCGAATGCTCATGCAACGATCTCTCGATACGCTCGAAGAAATCTCAGGCCGCCGGCCAGTGGGCATTCGTGCCCCGTCGTGGGAATACAGCGAGAGTACCCTGGACCTTATCCGCGAGTTCGGACTCTTCTACGACAGCAGCCTCATGGCCGACGACGTGCCTTACGAGATTCTGGCGAGTGGTGAGGCCACCGGAGTGATAGAGCTCCCCGTGGAATGGATTCTGGACGACTATCCCTACTTCGGCATGGACCGCTACAGCGACATTCGCCCCTATACACCACCTAGCGGCGTCTACGAGATCTGGAGCACTGAGTTCGACATGGCCTACGAAGAGGGCGGACTTTTCCTGTTGACCATGCATCCGCAGATCATCGGCCACCGTTCGCGAATCACGATGCTGGAGGAGCTCATCCAGTACATGCGGTCCCTTCCGGACGTCTGGTTCGCCACTCATGAGGAGGTGGCGCGATACGCCAAGGAAAACGGAACGCGGAGGTGAGGCTGACTGTCGCGCTGCGGCTCTCCGTGCTTGCCGTTAGCGCGATACGCCTCGCCCATTCCACCCTGCCTAGGAGCACAAGGATCTCGTATGGGCCGAGTGCTGTGCGGGTTCCATGCTCAAGATTCGATCTCCAGCTTGCCTCTCATCGTCGGTTGCACACACGATCAATCTCTTTTTTTGGCAAGCGAGCAACTCAGTTACGAATGTTGCTTACAAAGCTCTCAAGAATATCCAGCATCATCGCCACACCCCTCTGGACGTTTTCTACGGAAATGCGCTCATTGTTCCCATGCACACCGGCTTCGTCCGCAAGCGGAACGACGGTTGGCTCGTAGCCATAAGCCGTGATGGCAAGGTCGCGGAGAAAGTGACTGTCCGTAAATCCTGTAGAGACTGCAGGCACCACGGGCGCCCCTGGGAAGTACTCCGTGCTGACACTCTCCAGAACGCGATACAGGTCGGTGTCTATTGATGAAACTGCTGGGGTGAATCCAAGGATCGTTTCGACCGCAATATCATCGCCCAACACGTCACCCAGCTCACTCAGGAATGCTTCCGGGTCCTGGTCAGGCAGCAGCCGGCAATCCAGTTCTGCCCATGCCTCGGGCGGGACAACGTTGATCTTGTCACTTCCACCGAGCCGGGTGAGGGAGCAGGTATTCCGGATTAGCGCGTGCATTCCTGGATTTTCCCGCTGCAGCTGAGACGCAACACCGGGAACACGAATGGCAGCTGCGATATCTGAGAAGTGATCCTGCCAGTTAGTCGCGGTCGTAGCTGCGAGGCCTCGGAAAAATGCATCCACGGCCGGTACGATCCGGGGTTCGAACTCGTACTCCCGGAGCCGTTCCAGTGCCGCAATCAGATCGGTTACGGCAGATGACTGCAGGGGGCGGGAACCGTGACTCGGTTCACCTTGTGCACTGAGCCGGAACCAATACGGAACCTTCTGGGTGACCTCTATACCAAACTGGGCACGACCTTCGTCCTCCCCTCCACCACCGCCCTCGTTGAGCACAAAACCTACATTTTCAAACAGCTCCGGACGGTTTTCCACCAGCCATCCGACACCGAAATTACCACCCGCCTCCTCATCGGCAGTCGCCATGAAGATCAAGTCTCTGGAGAGCGGAGTCCCCTGCCGATGCATTTCAATAAAGGCTGCGAGATGAATAATTCCGCTCGTCTTGGTGTCAAGGGTTCCCCGTCCGTATACATGGCCGTCGAGGATTTCGCCAGGGAGAGGATCCGTCAGCCAGTATTCCCGATCCGCAGGAACAACGTCCATGTGGTGCAGGAGTATGAGGGCCGGTTCGTCACCGCCTTCCAGTCGGGCCCAGATATTGCCACGACCCGGAGCTGACTCAGCAATCTCGTAATCAATACCTTCTATGTCAAAAATCTGTGCCAGAAACTCGGCGCCGGCTATCTCGTTTCCGGGAGGGTTAATGGTGTTGACGCGAACGTAGTCCTGCAGCCACTCGACGGCCTCGTCTTGCAGGGAGGCGATGTCGCCTTGCGCCCAGGATTGCTGTGCGATGAGCACCAATATGAGAACGAAAAGACACCTCTTCTTCATTAGTCCTCCTCTAGCCCCTTCAACACCGTGCTGGTCGGGTCTGCACCCACCAGTTCCCTTCTACGCAGGTACGAGGCGAGGTTGTTGGTTTCTGCTTTTGCATGGTCTTCGACTACATCTATCGCGCATAGAATTGGCGTATCGGAAGCCGAGTGTTTGATCGCGTTCAAGTCACGGTGCTCTGATCGCACGTCCGGGCCGGACGTCCGGGCCGGACGTCGGGCACAAGTTCACCATCCTCCACCACGGGCACGCCATTAATCAGTACATGTTGGATTCCCAGTGACGGGAGGGTTGGATCAGTGTACGTTGCCTGGTCGATCACCGTCCGAGAGTCAAATATCGTAATGTCGGCATCACTGCCCAGGCTAAGTCGCCCTTTCCTGTCCATTGAGGGTATGTACTCTCCCAGACGCCGCGCAGGCTCGATCGTCATTTTTCGCAGCGCATCCATCAGAGTAAGGACTCCGTCCTCGCGCACGTACTTTCCGAGCACCTTTGAATATGTCCCCGAACTACGGGGATGGCCTTGCCCATCTCGTATTCCCCCATCGCTGGCGATCACAGTGAGCGGGCTCTCAATAGCTGTCCGAGTCATTTCCTCTGTGCGGGTATGGCTGATCACCCTGCCGCCTTGCGCCCTATATCGGGCGAAACTGTCTCGAGTGAGTCGTTCCCCGGTTTCGACCCACTGATACATTATGAAACGATCGTCTTCCCAGGACTCCCAGTCGTCGTAGATTGCAGATTCAATCCTCGACGAACCTGCTTCGTAGGGATAGGCCTCGGTGGTCACGTCTTGACCGGTGCTACGGGCCTCATCAATTCTCCCGAGAAATTCGGCAGTGGACCCACCTCCGCTGGAATTAATGTGGACGATGTGCAACGAAGCGCCTGTGGCCGATGCCGTATCTATCGCTTCGTTCAAACCGTCCATGCCGCCTCTCAGATGGATGTGAGCCGACGCACCATGATCGGCTGCGACCTGCAACATTGATTCAAATTCGGCCGTTGTCGCCGCGGGTGTGTAGGCCAGACCGAAACCAACCGCAACCGCTCCCTGCTCGAGGCCTTCCTCGATCAACCCTTCCATCTCTGCTATCTCGTCCTGGGTCGCTCGCCGACTCCCGCCCGGTCCGCTTGGCAGGAAGTCCCCTTCATCACCCATGACCCTCATGCGGACGGGAATATGTCCGATGCTGACGCCATAGTTCAGGAATTGTCCTCCCTCGCGCTCGCCATACCAGGTGGAGATGTCCGCTGTACCTACCTCAAGCTCAAACGCAGTCGTGACACCATCCTGAACCATTAGGCGGAATGATTCCTCGGACGGCGAGTGGATATGCAAGTCAATGAAACCAGGAGCAACGACGAGACCCGTGGCATCGATAATCTGTACTGCCGAAAGAGGATTTGAACTGATCTCCGCAATCTGTCCGTCTCGGATACCTACGTTACGGACTGCATCCAGACCGGATTCCGGGTCCATTACCCGTCCACCCTGTACAACGAGATCGTAGCGATCAACCGCTGTTTCAGGGGCACAACCCCATAAAACTATTACCACTACGCCAACTGCTGCATAGAAGATCGTCTTCATCGTTCTCGCCTCTTCGAAGTGGATGGCCTGCGGTGGCGGCAGGCTGATGGCCGAGCTAAATGCCGGGTTCCGCCGCTATTTAATCAGTTTGGACACGTGAAAAAAGTCAGACTGAGTCTATAGACCGGATGTATCGGAAACAACCCAATTCTCAACGCCGAGACTAGGATTTCATCCAGGGCGTCCCGCTTGGCCTGCCCCAGTGACATATACTCCGCCGTGCCGAGGATGATTGATGATTCCGGCTTGGGTGGCAGCAATACCCAACGGGGTAGGTACGAGTCGAATAGGCGAGGGAATAGGGGGGCGCTAGGGGTTAATTCAGAGGTATAAATATGGAACTCTTCACACCCCCTTGACGCGTTCCGTTGACTCTCCTACCTCCCACCACGGGATGTGCTTGTCCCGGTTTCACTCATCAACTGCCTCAACGTCTCGCGGTATTCGGGATAGATCGTTTCACTTCCCCCTTGAGTCGCTTCATAGGGGACTCCGAGCCAGTCCGCAAGCTGTGGGTGACGGGTACCCAACGTGTAATGCGGAAGGTAACCCTCGTCCCACATGACCTCTTCGATTGCACCCCAGCCCGCGGCTGTGGGACCTATGAAAGCAATTGCCGCATGCCGATCGCGTGCCAGGACATGGTCCCCGGTACGAACGTAGGGCTCCTCGAGATATATCGGATCCTCAGTGAACTGCACGATCGTCAACCGGTCGTCATGACGTATGAAGTGCTCGGTCATCGTCGCCTGGTCGCTCGCCGGGGCGCCGTTGCGCCTGTGGTATCCGTGCTTCATGTGCGTGGTCGTCACCACCAGCATTCCACGCTCGAACCGTCCGGTCGAGAAGCCCTGGTAGGAGTGTTCGGCATAAGCGGGTGGGTGCCCACGTCCGTCCATCCAGATGATCCGGTCGAGGTTGTAACCAGTCGTGATTCGATAGGCCACTAACCTGCCGTTCAGTGGATTGATTTCCTTCGACATCCTCCACTGGGCGATGACCCCACGCATCGAATACTGGACAGGGTGGGGTCTGAACATCCAGGCGGGGTGGGAATAGATGGAAAGATCGAAGGCTGCGGCTTTCTGCCGTCCGGCGTCGTTGTAGGGTATGCCAAGGTAGTTGCCGAGCCACGCATCGGGCTGGAGTCCGTTCGCTCGACTCGGACCCGCCGTGCGGGGCCCGCCGCGATCGTCTCCTTCAAACGAGTTGTCGACCCACTCGCCAGAAAAATCGGTTATCCCGGCAATACCCCTCTGGGCGTCGAGCGGGCTGGTCAGCCCCAGGGCCATCAAAGCGGACAACGCCGCCAGTCCGCCGAGTTTTGCTGTTCCGAACGCCATGCCATTTGCTCCTTGTCAGCACACACCCATGCAGGTAACGGAGTATTAGAAGAAACCCTGCAGATCTACGGAAAGACCCACCCAAAAAGCTCTTCCGGCCGCCCAGTGCCCCCCGCGTCAGGTGCGGTTCGAGCGCTTTGAATGTGTCGCGGCCATTGAGGCGATTATCGTCAAAGGGAGCCAGATTTTCAAGGACGGTGCTTGCGTGTAAGGAGGCTCAAGGACAAGCTGACCCCTGAAAGCAGAGATCTTCTTCACCGTCTGGTATCTTCCCCGTCTTGTCGAGGATTCCGTCTAGTACTACTGTGTTACAAACGGTCTATTTTATGTTAGCATCCGGTCATGAGCGCCAAATCGAAGGCGCCAGGCACTCAGGAAAAACGTTTTGCGGCCTATTTGGAACGCCTGGCGTCGGCCGCAGGACACGCCGATCGTCATGAACCGTTGAAGTCGTACTGCACCGGGTTGTTGCTGCCGATCAAACGTAAGAGTGTGGAGCCGATGGCTGCACGATTGGCTCCGGATAATGTACGCCGAATGCACCAGTCGCTACATCATCTGGTCGCGGATGCGCCCTGGGACGATGCGGCTCTGTTGGCAGAAGTTCGACAGTACGCGCTGGGGGCGATGGAAGCCAACGGTCCGATTGAAGCCTGGATTGTCGACGACACCGGATTCGTGAAAAAGGGGACCCACTCGGTGGGTGTGGCCCGGCAATACTGTGGACAGGTCGGCAAACCTGAGAACTGCCGGGTGGCGGTGAGCCTGTCGGTGGCGACAGCGAAATCCAGCTTGCCGGTGGCATGGCGACTCTACCTCCCCGAGACCTGGGCGAAGGATCCGGAACGTCGAAGCAAAGCCGCTATTCCCGAAGACGTTCGATTTCAAACTAAACCTCAAATTGCTTTGGAACAAATCCGGCAGGCCGTCGATGACGGCATTGCTCCGGCACCGGTTCTGGGCGATACGGCCTACGGCAACAACTACAAGTTCCGGCACGGCATCACCGAACTCGGACTTAGCTACGTCCTAGGGGTGCAAGGCACCACGACCGTGTGGAAACCGGGCCAGGGTCCCTTGCCGCCGAAATCCTTGACCGGCCGCGGACGGACACCGACCCGCATGCAGCGCAACAAGAAACATCAACCGGTTTCGGTCAAGCAACTGGCCCTCTCGTTGTCTCCCCAGCGTTGGAAGAACGTCTCCTGGCGCGAAGGCACCTCCGAGACCCTGCGTTCCCGTTTCGCCGCAGTTCGCATTCGTCCCGCTCATCTGGATCACGAGCGCCACTCGCCGCATCCGAAAGAGTGGTTGTTGGTCGAGTGGCCCAAGACCGCATCCGAACCGATCCGGTACTGGCTCTCCACTCTTGGGGCCCATACCTCGCTTTCCGATCTGGCCGGTCAGGCCAAACAGCGCTGGATCATCGAACGCGACTATCAGGAACTCAAGCAGGAACTCGGTCTGGGACACTACGAAGGTCGCGGCTGGCGTGGATTTCACCATCATGGCACCTTATGTATTGCCTCTTATGGGTTCCTGGTCGCCGAGCGGAGCCGTTTTTCCCCCTCTGCATTTGTCGAGCATGTTGGACTATCCGTCCCCAAACTCCCCAAACACTTCAAACCCCGCGGAACCCCGGATCCGGCCCGAACGACATAACCCCTGCTCGATTGCCACGCTTCGCATTCGCATCGCCCGCTTCCTGATTCAGCAGCTTCCTCGTTGTCCGTTCTGTGGACCGCTTCGTTTGTAACATAGTAGTAATAGAGAGCTTGCTGGAAACGAACTTCGGCGGCCCCTTCTGTAGTAACGATCGCCTTCTTGCGTCGTTGCTCAAAGTCCGGGAGTTATAACCGAATCTGGTGTTTAAGGGATTGAGGAAGAGCGGCGTATCTGGTTGATTTGTTGTTTACCAGACTTCAAAGCAACCAAGGGAGATACGCCACTATGAGCAAGAGTAACGTGAATGGACCGGAGGGTCGAGAGACGATTGAGGATCCGATAACAGAGCTACTACGAGTTGGAGCTCAGCAACTGATCCAACGCGCGGTGGAAACCGAATTGGCGGAACTGCTATCCCACCACGGCGATCGGAGAACCGAGACGGGCAACGCCGGGGTGGTGCGCAACGGTTATCTGCCTGAACGTGAACTGCAGACCGGTTTGGGGCCGGTAACGGTCCAGATCCCGAAAGTCCGAGCGAAGACTGGCGACCCGGTAACGTTCCGGTCGGCCCTGGTACCTCCCTACATTCGGAAAACGAAATCGCTGGAAGCAGCGGTGCCGTGGTTGTATTTGAAAGGCGTCTCCAGCGGCGAGATGGGTGACGCTCTAAAAGTTCTTGTCGGACCCCAGGCGCAGGGCCTGTCGGCGAGCACGGTATCGCGGTTGAAACAGGTCTGGGCCGAGCAGTACCGCCGGGGATGCGAGGAGCGATTGGATGCCGATCGCTGGGTCTATGTCTGGGCCGACGGTATCTACAGCGGACTGCGGGCCGAAGAAACCAAGTTGTGCGCACTGGTGGTGATCGGCGCGAATCAACGCGGAGAGAAACGTTTTCTGGCAATCGAAGACGGTGTCCGGGAATCGACACAGAGTTGGCGCGAGGTCTTGTTAAAGCTGAAGTCGCGTGGGATGAATATCCCGAAGTTGGCCATCGGAGACGGTGCGATGGGATTCTGGGCCGCACTGGAGGAAATCTATCCCGAGACACGTCACCAACGTTGCTGGATGCACAAGACCATGAACGTACTGAACGGGCTCCCGAAGTCGGCCCAGGCGAAGGCGAAACAGGCTTTGCACGCGATCTGGCGGGCTCAGACACAGGCAGACGCCGAGAAGGCATTCGATCTGTTCATTGAAACCTATGAGCCGAAGTATCCGAAAGCCACTCGCTGCCTCCAGAAAGACAAAGAAGAACTGCTGGCCTTCTTCAACTTCCCGGCCAAGCACTGGCAGAGCATCCGAACGACCAATCCCATTGAGTCGACCTTTGCTACCATTCGCCACCGAACCAAGCGATCCAGGGGTTGCCTGACGCGGGTTGGCATGCTGCACATGATGTTCAAACTGGGACAGTGCGCTCAAAAGAACTGGCGACGATTACGAGGATTCGATGATCTGCCCAAGGTGATTACTGGAGTGAAATTCAACGATGGAATCGAAGTGACCCACGTCGATCAGGCCGCCGCTTGAGTCAATCGGCAAAACACCACTTTTGACAATAACTCCTGAAGTCTTACCTCGGGATCGAGGATCACGACACGCGCCATGAGACCGTCAACCACTCCGCTGAGGAATGGGTTGTCGGCGATGTCCACACCAACAGCATTGAGGGCGTGTGGAGCCTGTTCAAGCGGTCTATCGTCGGATCGTTCCATAAGATCAGTGCGAAACATCTGGACCGTTATCTTGAGGAACTGGAATGGCGCTTCAACAACCGCGACAACCCTTACATCTTCCGGGATGCCTTGCGTTTGATCGTCAACGCGGACATGCTCCCCTACAAGGATCTGGTGGCCTAGTCCAGGTTTCTTTCGAGTTCTTCTTGTCCGTACGAACGCACAAGCCCGGTGATCGGAATGCTTCGGTCCGTAAACCAGAGTGCAGTGATCGAATGGTGTGCCTGGATCGGGACGGCCAGAACAAGAAAGGTAACGGCCAAAATTGTGGGAACCAAAAGTTTCGCCACTCTACCCTCCCGCTAGAAGCTGTTTATATACCTCGCTGGCGTCGTGTCGTCCTCGTACCTGCTCGGAATCGACTGATACAGTTCCCGCAAGCCAACCTCGGGATCGCAGTCCCAGGAACCGATGAACTGTTGATCGGTCTTTCCATACGTATGGCTCCACGTAAAAGGCGCCTTCAGAAAAACAGGATCCTCGACGGTGAATTCAATCTCCACAGTGTCCGTGCCGGTGGGTATGTAGCGCTCGGTCAACTTCTTCAGATGCGAAGTGGCGATGTGGGACTGGTCGTCCCAGCCATCCGGATCAAACGTAAAATTCGTAGTTTCGACGACCAACACGTTGCCGTCCATGCGGCCGATCGAATGTCCGTGATAAAAGATGTCGGTAGCAGGCGGATGGCCCCGGCCGTCCATCCAGATGTAACGCACCCAGTTGGACTGCTCGAAGGACTGCACGACCGCATCAGGCCTCGTGGATATGGTCCAAAGGTAGCCCCCGGCATCGGTCAACACGGTTTGGATTCCCGCCGCGACGCAGGCCCATCTCGGCGACAAGGTTTCGTCGGAAAACTCGATCCATGCCCGGGCCCTTCCGTTCAAAAGCGGTTCGAGTTGATCGACCGGAAACTGACAAAACTCACGAGGGCCGCCGAAAGGGTCTAGGAGGGAACCGCAGTTTCCGCCCGGGCTCGTCTTGCGCCAGGTCCCAAGAAAATCCGACCCGACCGGAGAGATCGTGGGATTCTGAGCTGCAATGTCCATGGGGCCTACCAGCACGGCGGCTGCCACGAAAAAAGAGATCATCGCGCCCCGAGCCCTCTTGGCTACTGTTCTGAAACTACTGGCATGATCCATCTTTTCACTCCCTTATACATGGTGTTGAGGCGTCCGGTATGTTCACCCGTGGTTCGGTTTTTCACCGATGCTCGAGGTGCGGGGCGAGTCCCAATGACCCGCCCTGCTCGGGGACAAGTGTGCCGTGTGGACGGGGGGACAAGGACAGTAATCAGAGCTGTCTGATTCCGTAATCGACGTTGTATCTGTCTCGAGCAGCTCACGAAGTTTGGCTCCGACAGTCTCAGGAGCCAGTTGCGCCTGTGGTTCAGATTCAACCCCGGCAGATAGCGGGCTCGTTGCCGCCACCGCGCCTGTCGCTGCCAGTCCCGCTGCCTTGAAAAACTCACGTCGATTCGCTGACATAAGACACCCCCTTACCTGGGCTCAGATTCCCCTGTCGTTCAGTAAACGTACTCTGTCAGGTAGATTTGGCGGAAGTATATTGGTGCCGGCAACAAGCAGTCAACAAATTGGGTAGGCCCAGTACCTGTTCAGAACGGCACATTCATTTGAGGGTATTGACCGCGATATGTCCGGCGTCCTGCCTGACTTGGCCCGACGAGCTGGCCGGATCTGCCCTCGTTTGGGAAACGGCAGTTATCGGCTCAAGGGGGTCCGTCCCCGAGGGAAATCAGTCGGCAGGATGAACGTCGAGATGACCGGTCGTCTCAAACCACCCGTTTGACTCCCACCGGTCGATAACGTCGTTTGCGATACATGTCCCGTCATTCGGCTGTGCAATGGTTCCGTCCTCTTTGACGACGATGCACACCGCACCGGCGCGTCGCCCGTCCCGAAGAGGGTTCATCACCACCCTGACAAATTCACCTTTTCGAAACGTGTTACCGGTCACGCCCTGACGGGCAGCATGCACCCGTGCCGCCCCCTCAATACTCCAGGTCTGCATTTCACCGTTTTCATCGGGAGCTTCGACATACAGCCAACTATGCGGGTTGTTGTAGTGCCAGTCCACAACACGTCCCTCAATCAACATTTCCTGGGCTGTATCAAACATCGCGAACGAATGGTGGCCCGTGGCCGTACCAGCCACGCACAAGGTGGCGATCACGAATGCGGCAAGCATTAGGTTTTTCATCGTCGTCTTCCTCTCCATTTGGCTCTTTGCCCTCAGTGACTCATTGCGCATCGAAAATAGGATTGAGCGACTGACCCGGGATATCCGGAAAATCCGTAAACCCGCGCGGATCCTTGTATTCGAGATCTCCCGGCAGGTAAAACTGCGTTGTCCCGTCCTCAGCTAGGACGTGTTAACACTAACGTAGTGCCTCGACGATGAGTGCGAAGTGAAGGAAGGCGAGGAAACATGACGTCGAGTTTATCGAAACGGGAGAAGATACGCCGAAAACCCTTGAGTCGGCGGAAGAGCCTCTCGACTTCGTTCCTGCGGCGGTAGAGCACGCGGTCGTATTCCCACGGCTCCAGGCGGTTGCGCTTGGGCGGCACGACGGGAATCCACCCAAAATCCAGAGCCAATTGGCGGGTCTGGTCGTCCTGGTAGGCACGGTCCATCAGCAGCGGCAGCGGCGCGGGCAACGGCCCCAGGCCGGCGAGCAGATCGCGGCCCTGCGGGGCGTCGTGCGCTTGGCCGGGCGAGAGCGCAAACGTTATCGCCGTTCGAGCATTCGCGGCAACCAGATGAATCTTGGTGGTCCATCCACCGCGGGATTTGCCGATCGCTTGCGGACCGTTTTTTTTAACGCTCCCGTGCCGTCGGGATGCACCTTCACAATGGTCGAGTCCATCGAAACGGCTTCCACCCGGATGCGCACCAGTTGCTCGCGCTGGAGTTTTTTCGAAGACGGCGTCGAGCACCCCGTTCTTGGACCAGCGGTTCATCCGGGTGTAGATGGTGTGCCAGTTGCCAAAGCGCTTGGGCAGACCGCGCCACTTGCAGCCCTGCTCAGCCACATACAAAATGGCGTTCAAGACCGTCAGGTTCGAAAGACTGACGTTGCCCCGCTGACGCGGCAGTTCCGGCTCGATGCGACAATACTGCTCCTGTGTGATCTCCATGCCTGATTATAAAACATTCATGCTCATTAGTGTTAACACGCCTTAGGTAAGAGTTGGTGCTGGTCGGGCATTCCCAGTTTCGGATCCGGACACCGAATTCCTCAAGGTCCGGGCGGGAATTGTGACTGTAAACGGCCGACTGTGGCCTGACCAGTCCGATGGGATCGTAAAACGTCACCTGGGTGACCAACATTCTGGCCCCGTCCTCTCCCGTGATCTGTTGCCAGCTTTCTACCATCTCGAGTTGATTGCTGGTCAACGGTAGGCCGCGCAGGTAGTCGACCGGTTGAATCCATTTGGTCCACAGGACCAGCTTGTCATCATCCCAGAAACCGATACTGTCGCCGGTCGCCGAGTGTGCTCCTTCGATGTTGACGTGTTCGGCACCGATATAGACGCGGCGGGTCTCGTTCATCATGTCGTTTAGCATCCAAGTCTGTTTCGGCGTGTTGACGAACTCCTTGATATACGGCTCCCAGAGCCAGCGCGCTGCACCGGGGTACTCACAGTTGGTCAGGTGGTCGTAGAGCTGTTCGCCGTACTGTTCCAGTTCCGCTCGACGTTCCCGAAACTGCTGCTCATAGGCAGGAGTCAAGACGTCTTCTTTCACAGTTCCGCCTGGGCTCATGGCAATCGCCAGCGATCCATCTTCTAAGAACAGGCCGGGCATCGTGTTGTTCCCCGAACCCCAGAGTCCGTCCCAGACCGGTATGGTGGCCATCGTGTGCCGGGTGCCGCCGTCAGCTTCCTCCAGCAGGTAGTCGTAGTGTTCTTCGGCAGTCGCGAAATCCCGGGCCCGAGATTCAACCTCCGGCAACTCCATGCGTGCCCGCTGCTCCTCGCTCGACCCTGGTCCAGCGTTCAAGCCCTGGGCAAGAGCCACCGGAGATATGCTTACACTGAGAATCGACACGAGGACCAAGCTCGTGGCGGATTCAAAGGAGACTTTCCACATCTTCGCTCCGTAAACATCTTTCAGCCTTGTCATCACATTCATCTGTTTCCACCTATTCACTGAATCTCAATCACGACATCGACTCGCCCGGGTTCGGTCAGTCGCACAATAAGAGACATCAATCGGACCATCACGCCGTATTTTGCCACGGCTCGCCGCTTCTGTGCCGCCAGTATCTCAGGATCATCAAGAAGCCGGGCCTTGGCGTCCACCCACTCACCCTTCACAGTTTTCCCTTCGAGTCACTCTGGGCCAGGCGAACCCGGTCGTTGTTCCGGATTCGTTTCGCCTTCCAGCTGTTCGCGTCCGTCAGCATGTACAAAGCGTCGGCTTTGGCCGTGACCCACATCGCCGTGCTCACGCCTTGACCGCTCTTCTTATACGTCTCCAGCGCCACGTATTTATGTTTGTTCAGATCTCCCAGCGTCACGATTCACAGTCCTTTTTCGAGATGGGGCCAGTAACCTGCTTTCTGCCAAACTTGGCACACTCAAGTACAGTGGATATCATCGCGGAGAGGGAAAAACAACCGTTCACTAACACACACGCCCGAACCCACCGGAATGATAGAATCGGCGGAACCAAATCCACCTGAGGGAGAGAACGAGATGAGGATAGGCAACGGCTTGTACTGTAAAAGCACCGTTTTTGCTCTGGGTATTCTGATGGTCGTCGTCATGACGGGATGTCAGGGGGCGGAAAGTTCCACACTCCAGATCGATAACGACGATATCGGGGGTGTCGTCACCAGCGCCAACGGCCCGGAAGCCGGCGTCTGGGTCATCGCGGAAACAGAAGAATTTGAAACACGATTCGCCCGGATCGTGGTGACCGATGACGAGGGACGCTACGTGGTTCCCGATCTCCCGAGCGCAGACTACGACATCTGGGTTCGCGGCTATGGTCTGAGCGACTCAGCGAAGGTGGCCGCCTCACCCGGAGACATGCTCGACCTTACCGCCGTTGTTGCTGCTGACGCCGCTACGGCCGCCCAGGTCTACCCTGCCAGTCACTGGTACTCCATGATGGACCTGCCCGAAGAAAGTGAAGTGGAAAACATTCCGGGGGGCATGAACTCGTATCTCGCTTTCATGAAGAACATGGGTTGCATCGGTTGCCACCAGCTAGGTCAGGCATCGACCCGCACGATACCGGAAAGCCTGGGAGAGTTCGAATCCTCCGAAGATGCCTGGACGCGCCGGATTCAATCCGGGCAGGCCGGCGGACAGATGCTGGGACAGGTGACCGGCCGCCTGCAGGGCATTCCCATCAAGTACCTGGCGGACTGGACCGATCGTATTGCTGCCGGCGAGATACCCGAGACCGTGCCGGACAGACCGTCCGGGATCGAGCGGAACGTTGTCGCGACGGTCCGGGACTGGGGCAGCCCTTCGGTCTATATGCACGATCTAGCATCCACCGACCGCCGCGACCCCACCCTCAACCCGTATGGCCGGATCTATGGGGCCCCGGAGCTCAGCACGGACGATTTCCCGATCCTTGACCCGGTCGCCAACACGGACACCAGCTTGAGGGCTCGGGTACTGGACCCGGATACACCGACAACGGCGAGCACACCTCCGTATGCGGCTTCACCCTATTGGGGTGAGGAGATCATATGGGACAGCCAGGCAAACGCCCACAACCCGATGTTCGACCAAGACGGCCGTGTCTGGTACACCGCAAGAGTCCGGGGACCGAACAATCCGGATTTCTGCCAGGAAGGTTCCGATCATCCATCCGCCCAACTGTTTCCCAACGCCCGCTCGGGACGGCAGCTGGCCGTGTACGAACCGGATACCGGAGAATATACGCCCATAGACACCTGTTACGGGACGCACCATCTTCAGTTCGCCGAGGACGAGAACAACACGCTCTGGACCAGTGGCGGTGGCCCCGTGGTCGGCTGGTTCGACACCAGGATGTATGACGAGACCGGCGACAGCGAAGCTTCACAGGGCTGGTCGCCCCTCATTCTGGATACCAATGGTAATGGCCAACGGGACGACTGGACCGAACCGGATGAACCCGCAAACCCACAGATGGACACACGAATCAACGCGGGCTTCTACGCCGTAATGCCGAACCCCGCTGACGGTTCTATCTGGGGATCGAACGCCTTCCAGGCTAGGGGCGCCGTCGTCCGATACGATCCGGAAACCGGGCTCGGAGAGATCTATCGTCCTCCGGCCCCGGGGTTCGGGGTCCGAGGCGCGGACATCGACCGTAACGGCGTGGTCTGGGCGTCACTTGGAAGCGGACACATGGGTGAGTTTGATCGCAGTAAATGCACAGGGCCATTGAATGGTCCGGATGCCACCGGAGACCACTGTCAGGAAGGCTGGACCCTGCATGATCTGCCCGGGCCCGGCTTCGACGACTTGCCGGAGTTCAGCGTCGAGTCCAGCTACTACACCTGGGTCGACCAGCGTAATTCTTCCGGACTCGGTGAGAACGTCCCGATCGCCACGGGGAACCTCGCTGACGGCGTTCACGCTCTTGTGGACGGCGAGTTCGTGACCCTCCGTATTCCATACCCGATGGGCTTCTACAGCAAGGGGTTTGACGGGCGCATAGACGACCCGGATGCCGGCTGGAAGGGCCGCGGGTTGTGGGTCTCGGAAGGTGATCGGACACCCTGGCTCATGGAAGGCGGTCAGGGAAACAGGCCGCTTGTCGTACATTTCCAGGTACGGCCCGATCCGCTGGCCCGGTAGTCCAAATAGAACAGGGCGCGTTCTGATTGACCGCGCCCTGTTGCTCTTATAAGCTTCCAGTGGGCTTTCTGAATCGGAGCAAAGGTTACTTATGAAAAAAGAAAAAGTCGGTCGAAACCAGCCATGCCCCTGCGGCAGCGGCAAGAAATACAAAAACTGCTGTGGCAGTACAGCCGCGACAGCCAACAACTCGACGTCCAGGGCTCTTGTTCTCCTCTTAGGCAGCCTTCTGCTCATTGGTACCATCGGATTCGTCAGAGCCGTGGCCACGAGCGAGGCCGAGGACACGCCGGCCGCCGTCTGGTCACCCGAACACGGCCACTATCACTAGAGACCGACCCCCTTTCCCTTGGCACCTCGGCCCGATGCGGGAATGAAAGAGGATTCACCCAGGCGCATCCCGAAGTTTGTCCTTTTCGTGGTCGTCGCCATCGCGATCTACAGCGTCGCTCTCATGGCGCTGTGGAACTGGTTGATGCCGGCCATCTTTGACCTGCCCCAGATCACCTATTGGCAAGCCCTGGGATTATTGGGTCTTTCAAGGATTCTTTTTGGAGGTTTGGGCAGACGCCGAAGAATCGGCTGGCGGCACCGGCGACGGGAGGAAGCGGAGCCAAAGGCAGAAGATTCTATTTCTTAACTCTTCCCTGTCGGTGCGGTCTATGACGGCACGGCCCCGAAATTAACCGGCGCTCAAGCATGGGGGGACCGGCCCAAGGACGGGGGGCCCATGCTAATGAACTCCCGCACCTACAGAAGAATCAAAAAAACCGCTCCGATTCGTGTCCTGCAACGTACCTGGCCACGAACGCTTTATACAACTCCATCGTCTTTCGGGTTAGAGGTCCGCCCCCGGCCGGGTAGTCAAACACTTCGCTACTCTGGAGGCGCAGGCTTCGAACAGGCATGATTTCGCGGGTCGAGCTTGTGAGAAAGCACTCGGACGCCTCGCGCATATCTCCAACCCCGATCGCCGTTTCCGCTGCATCAATTCCTTCGTTGCGGCAGAGTCCGAGCAGGGTTTTCTTGGTCAGGCCGATCAGGTTTCCCGCCCTCTGGAACGGCGTCACCAGGCGATCCCCGACAACGAAAAATACATTGCTGGTCGAGGATTCCGTCGCCAGCCCCTGATCGTTGAGAAGAACACAATCGTCCGCGTCCATGGCGCGGGCTTCGATAATCCCTAATACGTTGTTGAGATAATTTCCACTCTTGATGTTCGGATCCAGCGCGTTCGACGGGTTCCGGCGCACCCTGGGAACGGCCAGTGTAACGCCCTCGGAATAGAACTTCGGGTCCCAACTGGGCGCTTCCTTCACGATGACAGCGAAGCGGCTCCGAACCTCTGGGGGTGGAACCAGGTCGACCGGGCCGTCGCCGCGGGTGACGATGTATCGGACGTACACGTCTTCCCTGGATTCTGGTGCTCGGCTGGCAACAATGGTTCGCCGCACCTCTTCGAGAAAAGCCTCGCCGGAGTACCCAACCTCCATATGGATCAACCGGGCCGAATTCCCAAGCCGGGCCCAGTGCTCGTCGTAGAGAAAGCCGACACCGGAATATGTCCGGAAAACTTCATAGACGGAGTCACCGAAAAGGAACCCCCTGTCAGTCACCGGAATCCGGGCCTCGGCCAACGGCGTGATCACGCCGTCGATGTTTGCCGTAGTGGTGATGCTCATACGCTTCGTGAGTCTTTACTGTTTACTGAACGCTCTCTATGGAATCCCGGACCAACCGAACATCGTTCGTCCAGATACCTCCGTTATAGTCGTCCGGAAGCCGAGACAGGTCTTCGAGTGTATCCACGCCCGGTGAAATTCCGCCGGGGAAGGGTCCGACGGTCACAATCGTGCTCCCCCCGGCTTCCAATCGGTCCATGAAGAGGTTGGGCCATCCCCACAAGAAGGGTGCGACGTTAATTGGAACGTAAACCGGCGCGTCGTGGCACGCCCTGGGAACGATGCCCGTCCAACCGTAGGCGATATACGGGACCAGGCATGCCTGGATAGACTGAAGTGAAAACGCTGGAATTTCCGGCAGATCTGCCCTGAACCGAACCAGAACCTCTTCCCTGCCGAAGATGGTCAAGGTGTTGCGCCTCTCGGAAGGCAACTGGGCGAGACGGCGGGCGAGACGGACACCGTCTCCGGTATCGTTTGCCTTGATGTCTATCAGAAACGACTTTGCTGGAAATGACTCGAAGACCTCATCCATTGATGGCATCTGGCCAACACCGATACCACGAAACGGATAGGTCTTCCCGCCATCTGCTGTGTATCCGTAGGCGACATCAAGAGCCTGGAGTTCTTCCAGCGTGTGTTCGGCCACCAGACCGGTTCCGTTCGTCCGGCACTCCAGCCGTCGGTCATGAAAGACCGCCCACTGACCATCGCGGGTCAACTGAGCGTCGAACTCAACGACATCGGCGCCCCGCCCAAAAGCAGCTTCCATGGACCGGATCGTGTTTTCGATGTAATCGTGCGACGGACGAGCGATGCGCTCTGCTTCACAACTCCCGGGTGAAAATCCGGCTCCTTCGAACTGTTGGGATACGCCGCGATGGGACAGCACGGTCGGGAGACCTGTTCTCAGTTCCGCTCTCCGCGAGGAGTTGTTCAGGTAAGCGAACACGACGAACCCGACCAGGATCACTCCGACTACTTTCCCGATTACTTTCGCCGCTCGGCGCACAATGCTCTCTTTTTCCCGAATATTTCGATTCTGACACCCTCAACCCTGAATCACCGACCCCGAACGCCAAACTGGTCTAACATAGGTACCTTATTACATATTTAAAGGAACCTGCATGATCCGCTTTAAAGGAACCTGCATGATCCGCACCGTTGAACGTCTCGGTCGAAACCTGCCAGATTCCAACATTACAACGGAACAAAAGAACATGAATGTGACGACTCTCGATCGAGTGACCTATGGTGTCGACGACCTGTCGAGGGCTGGAAAGTTCTGGGAGGATTTTGGTCTTTCGCTCCGAGACGAAGACACTTCGCGATTGCTGTTCGCTGCCCAGGATGAATCTACTGTAGAAGTACGCCTCGAAGGCGACACCGAATTACCGGTCGCGATCGAACCGGGTCCGACAGTCCGGGAATCTGTGTTTGGAGTCCGCTCCGCGGATGATCTAGAGGCTCTGGAAGAAGAGTTATCACGGGATCGGACCGTTACACGAGACAACGACGGCACGATCCACACAATCGATCCCCTGGGGTTTGGACTCGGTTTCCGCGTGTCGCGTTGCCGCCAGGTGAGGGCGCCGGATCCGGAATTCAACATGCCGGGCCGTGTGGGGCGACTGAACCGTCGCGCGAAATTCTACAAATCCGCTCAACCTATGGAGATGACGCACGTTGTCTTCATGGTGACCGACACGGAAGTCGAACTCGATTTCTACGTGAATCGCCTGGGATTCAAGGTCAGCGACAGCTATCCGGGAGTCGCCTACTTCCTCCGGGGCGGCGCATCTAAGAGCCACCACAATCTGTTCCTGCTCAACCCTGAAGGCAGGGGCGAAAAGCTGGGATTCCATCACCTCGCCTTCGAGGTCGCCAACATTCACGAGCTGTTCGGCGGGGGTCTGAACATGACCCGCAGGGGTTGGAAAACGATGCTGGGGCCTGGACGCCATCCGATTTCCTCCTGCTACTTCTGGTATTTCCTCAATCCGTCGGGCGGAGGCGCCGAGTACGACTTCGACTCCGATATCGTGGATGACGACTGGGTCGGGGAGGAATTTTCTCAGACACCGAAAAACTTCGCTGAGCGGTGCCTGGAAGCCGGCATGGAAGAATCCTTGCTCTACAGGGGTGTACAGACTGGAGATACGATCAAGAAGGGATAGCCCTTCTTGTCCATCCTTCGATTGACTCAAGGCGTGTCCACTTTACCGGCGCAGGCGTTGGCCCTGTACTCGGAAAGATCCGTGGACCTGATTCTAAGCGACATCATAATGCCCGGCATGAACGGGCCCGAGTTCACGAGCGAGTGGGTCCGGAAAAATCCAACCACGAGAGTCGCTTTCATGTCGGGCTATGCAGACGATTCCATCCACCAGATACCCCCATCAGAACTCCTTCAAAAACCGTTCACCCCGTCCGAACTGTTTGAATCGAGTGTCCGAAGTTCTCACTCAGCCGATTCAACACGAAAGCTAATTTTCTTTCTTTCAGCCGGCTCCTAAACGAGAATACGCAGCTCTTCCCAACTGATAGGATATTGGGAAGAGAAGAAATTCGACGTTCGAGGACACGTCATCCCCAAACTCAGATGGAACACCTCGACAGCAAGCAATTGAGACGAATCGAAAAAAAACGGCAACCGTGATGAAAGAACTCGGCACTTGGATCCGATTGCTCTCTATCGTTCTGTTCGGAACAGGTCTCGCACAGGCCCAGGTTATGGAAGGAGAAATCCGCGTTCTGGTCACCGACTCCGAGGGGCTGGCCCTCCCTCTCGCGGATGTCGAATTGGCAGGCCGGAATCCCCGATTCGAAGCCAGAGCCGAGACAGGCCCGGAGGGGCTGGCGCGCATGCTACGGCTGCGGCCGGGAACGTATCGCCTCACGGTCGGCCGAATCGGATTTCGAGAGTTCGGCACTACGATTGAAATCCGGACGGCCATTCCCCGCAACATTACTGTCTCACTGGAAGTAGCAGGGACCTCGACTGCCATTACGGTGACCGATACGGCCCCTCTCCTGGACATCGCTCAGCCCGCGGCAGTGATGCAGATCGGCCGCACCGAGCTCGAGAGGATTGCAGGGACAACCCTCGGCCGCAGCGCGGTGGATGTCGTCACGACTCTACCGGGCTGGCTGGTAGAAGCTAACGCGGTCCTTCATCCTCGAGGATCGGAATACGACACCCAGTACGTCGTGGACGGGATGCCCGTCTATGACAACCGGTCGATCGGCTTCGCTCCTGGTTTCGAGACGGCCGAATTTGAGGCCGTTAACGTCATGACCAGTGGTCTCCCGGCCGAATATGGTCGACGTCTCGGTGGTGTCATAGCTCTCGACACCCGTAGAGTCGGCACGCCCGGCCACGGAATCGAGATCGACACCCAGCTCGGCAGCTTCGACAACCGCGCCGGATCCATTCGATACCAGGTTGGGACCGACAACACGTCGATTTCTCTTGGTAGTCGGGGTGGTTCGACCGACCGTTACTTGGACCCTCCGTCGAGGGAAAACTTCACGAACAAGGCGACGACGGGCGGTTTTGATCTTCGGATTGACCACGATTTGACTCCCCAGGATCGGATTTCGTTCTATGTGCGGACTGGTGAAAGCCGGTTCCTGGTCCCGAACGACCTCACCCAGCAAGAAGCGGGCCAACGACAAGACAGGTTTTCCGGCGAGACCGCCTTGGGGGTGAACTACCAGCGAGTTGTTTCAACCAATGTCCTGGGAACCGTTCGATTCATGCATCGCGATCTCTCGGCCCGGCTCTGGAGCAATCCGCAGGCGACACCCGTACGCGTCGAACAGGATCGAGGTTTCCGGGAGTCGACGCTGATAGCAGACCTCACCTTCGAGGACGAGCGTCATACGCTGAAATTTGGTGGAGATGTTCGAATCAGCGATATACGAGAGGCATTCCGCTTCGGCGAAACCGAAGCTCATCCGGGCTTCGATGTAGACTTTCAGGGCGAGAAGCAGAGTCAGGAATTTTCCCTTTTCGTCCGGGACCAGGTGCGCTTAGGAAACTTTGCGGCAAACATCGGACTCCGTTATGACCACTATGATTTCCTGATCAATGATGACGCCGTCAGTCCGCGGGTTGCCGTCAGCTATTGGATTCCGGCGGTGGACATACAATTACGGGCGGCATATGACCGCATCTTTCAACCTCCGCCGACTGAGAATCTCCTGTTCAGCAGTGCGGCAGGAGAGCTGGGACTGGACGAAGTCTCCGAATCGGTCGCCGTTCCTGCCTCACGCGGTCATTTCTTTGAAGTCGGCCTCGGCAAACCATTCTTCGATGCGGTGCGCCTGGACATCAGTCAGTACTGGCGGACATTCCGGAATTATGTGGACGACGACGTCTTTCTGAACACGGGTTTATCGTTCCCTATCAGTTTCAACACGGCCCGTGTTACAGGCACCGAGGTGCGCCTCGATCTGCCCTCCTGGCGTTGGCTGTCTTCATCGGCTAGCTACTCGAACATGATCGGGCACGCGACCTCACCGGTTACGGGAGGACTATTTATCGAAGGCGGCGAAGCCGACGAATTACGACTCCCCGGGGAACGTTTCTCAATCAGTCAGGATCAGCGTAACACTGTGTCGGCGTTATTCCGTGTCCAGCCGGAGGGACGGTTCTGGTTTTCCAGTGGAGTCCGTTACGGCAGCGGGTTGCCCGTGGAACTCGAGGACGATGATGGGGGTGAAGATGACGGGAGCAAACCCGACGCCGACACACAACAGATCTCGCAGGCGATCCTCGACCGGGTTGATTTCGATTGGGGGCGGCTCCGCTCGGTGTTCAGCGTCGATGTTTCTCTGGGGCTGCTCTTGTGGGAGCAGCAGGACCGGTCGGTATCGGTTCAGTTCGACCTGCGCAACGCGACCGATCACCTCAACGTGATCAACTTCAGCGGCGTTTTTTCGGGAACGGCACTGGGTCCGGGCCGCCAGTTCACCGTTCAGACGAAACTGCGCTTCTGATTATTCCGGGAGCGCGTAATTGAACAACGCGTTACCCCGGATCGTCGATAAAGCTCCGGCCCGGGTTGAGGGGAATCGGAGACTTTTCTTGCGTACAACTCCAATCTGTAGTTAGATTTGCTCCAATCGTACGAATTCTTTTTGGGATGTATTGGTAACGAAGCAATCCGGTAAACAGTTCGACCACGACGAGATCGGGTCGGCTCTGGGAAGAGCGAGACGTGTGCAGCGCGGAGTGCGCTTGTGACAGGAGGAAGGACAGAAATGACGCGTTCATCTCATCTCGGCGCTTGGAACACAATCGCTACGGCTGCTCTGGTCGGCGTCTCGATGATTGTGGGTGCGGTAGGGCTCAGGGCCCAGTCACCGGCCGAAGCAGGGGACCTGCCGGATATCAGCGGCAACTGGCAGGGCGTAGAGCGCACCCGACCGCCCGCGTGCGGCCCCTTCTTCATCATCGAAGAAGACGAGCGAGGTTTGCCCCGCCGTGGCTGCAGATTCGACTGGTCCGATCATATCAACGCGCGGACTCGCGCGTGGCTGGCGTTTCAGGACGAACCCGTCGAAGGTAAGTTCTACTGTATTCCGGAATCCATCCCGAGTACGCTGGCGCGAGGAGTCGTACGGATATCGCAACGAGGTGACCGCGTCGTCACCGAATCTTCGGCGAGCATGGCGGCGACCGTCGTCCGTACTTTCTGGACAGATGGACGCCCCCTCCCTCCCCCCGGCGACGTGGCCTACTATGGGCATTCGATCGGGCGGTATGAAGGCGATGAATTGGTCGTCGAAACGCAGAATTTCACCTTTGATCCCAACGGAATGGATTATCAGTCGCAGGTGCCCTCCTCCTGGGCCAAACGCATCACCGAACGTTATTCGCTCATAGGCCCCAACCGCCTGCGCATGGTCTTGACCGTCGAAGACCCCGTGTTTCTGACCCGTCCCTATACAGAAACGTTCGAATATGACCGCACGGATCGGGAGATCCAGTGGATTACCGACTGCGATCCAGTGTCCGCAGGAGCACCGCTATTGATGCTGCTGCCGAAATATTCAGACGAATAATCGCAACTTCGCGATGGAGTGTCGAGGTAGTTAAAAGATGACAAGCAGATCTAAAGACAGGCGACGGAAAACTGTGATCACGAGTTTCTTCATGGCGCTTGCCGTCCTGGTGGGCGCGACGAACCTTTCGGCCCGGTCCGAGGCCCAGAACGGCGAAATACCAGACATCAGCGGGACCTGGGATCGGGTGAGCCGGTCCAATCCGCCGGCGTGCGGGCCCTTCTTCATCATCGAGGAAGACGTACGTCAGTTGCCCCGTCGCGGTTGCAGGTTCGACTGGTCCGATCATATCAACGCACGGACGCGCGCGTGGCTGGCATTCCAGGACGAACCTGTCGAGGGCAAGTTCTATTGCATACCCGAATCCATTCCAAGCACTTTCGGGTGGATGAACCCCATACGGCTCGTTCAGCGAGGTGACCGCGTCATCTGGGAAAACGAAGGAAGCATGGCCTATACGGTCGCCCGGACGATCTGGACAGATGGCCGGGGGTTCCCACCGCCGGGCGACGTCGGCTTCTACGGCCATTCGATCGGGCGCTACGAGGAGGACGAATTCGTCATCGAGACGCGTAACTTTACCTTTGATCCCAACGGAATGGACTATCAGTCGCAGGTCCCCTCTTCCTGGGCCAAGCACGTCACAGAACGTTATTCGCTCGTCGGACCCGACCGTCTAAGATTGGTCCTGACCGTTGAGGATCCTGTTTTCCTCACACGGCCTTATACAGAAACCCTCGAATACGAGCGGACCGACCGGGAGATCAATTGGATTGTGGATTGCGATCCCACCTCTGCGGCAGCACCGCTGACGATGCTTCCGCCGAAACACAGCGATGAATAGGCGAAGACAATTTTGGAATCATGCTTAAGGAGAATAGAGAAATGAAAGTTGGAATTTCAGTCCTTATGATGGGCATCTTCTTGATCCTCACCCTTCCCCTCGAGGCGCACCACTCGCAGGCGACGTTCTATTTTCTGGATCGCACCGAGGAAGTCACCGGGGTAGTGGTGGACCTGAGGTTGGTGAATCCCCACTCCTACATGCTGGTTGAAGTCACCGAGCCGGATGGAGAAACGGTTGTCTGGACTATTTATGGGGGCAACCGTGTCGAGATGTCGAATGCGGCCGGGTGGGAAGAAGGACGGGCCATAACCGCTGTCGGTTGTCCAGCGAGGAATCCCGAAGCGCACGGGATGTATTTGGGGAATCAGTGTTCTGGATCAGAGCTGACGCTCCTTCCTGGTGAATGACCCGCGCAGGCGCGACGGGATCCAACCCCGGATCAACATCGCCTCTGAACTCGGCCGAGAAACCGAAAGGGCTCGAAAGGTCGGAAAAACTCCGAAGTTCAACTCTATGGGGGGGCTCAAAGGGTTTTTCATTGACTGCTCCGCCACGGTGCGGTAAACGGTGAACTCTAGCCCTCCATCGGGGGCCCGTTGCAATGCTTTTCCCAAATATATGGAATAGCTACAGGAAGTTACCTAGTTATCGAACCGCTCATTTGGACCAATAGAGGGGATACACCATGAAAGACGTCCTGGGAAAGAATCGATTGTTCAGCCTGGGCCTCGTCCTGCTGGATGGCGCTCTGCTCATCTGGATTCCCTGCAGCGAACTATCCGCCGCCCAGCGCGGTCGTGGTGGCCAAGCCGCGCCACCGCACAATCCCACAGTATCCGACGTCATCGAAAGCACGGAAGGCGACGTGACGATCACCCCGATCGGGCACGCAAGCCTGATGCTGGAATTGAACGGGAGAAGAGTTTACGTGGATCCTGTGGGTGATTTTTCCGAAATGCAGGACCGCAGAGCGGATATTGTCCTGATCACCGACATCCATGGCGACCACATGAATCCCGACGCGGCTCAATCGGTGAGAAAGCCGGGGGCGGTCACCATAGCGCCCCGTGAGGTCTGGAACACGATCACTACCGCCACCGTGTATTTAAACGGAGAGTACAGCGCGATCCGTCTTCCGGACACGATCATCGGAATCGAAGCCGTGCCTGCTTACAACCTCACTCGGGGGCCGGAAGAAGGAGGGCTCTACCACCCAATGGGTCGGGGCCAGGGATACGTTGTAACGATGGGCGAACGACGGATTTTCGTATCCGGAGACACCGAGTGTGTCCCGGAAATACAGGCGCTGGAGAACATCGACGTCGCTTTTCTGCCGATGAACCTGCCCTTCACCATGACGCCGGAGGAAGCGGCGGACTGCGCGAAGGCCTTCAGACCTTCAATCGTCTATCCCTATCACTTCCGTGGTCAGGACCCCGAGGTGTTTCGGAACGCTCTCGGCAGCGAGAGCGACATCGAGGTGCGAATCCGCGAGTGGTATTAGGCAGACTCCCCCGCAACGGACGCTTCCCTAAGTGGTCGTCTGCAGGGATTTATCTGTTTTTGGCTTTTCCGTTTTCCTCGGTCGGTATTAAGCTAAGAGCATGCTGGCTGAAGAGAGCAAGCGCATGAAACGTCTGTTGACGGGCCTGGTTCTTCTCACTCTCGCTGTGGGCATCCCCGCATACGCACACCATTCGTTCGCCCGTTTCTATTTTGAAGATCGGTTAGTTTCGGTAGAAGGTGAGCTCTTCGAGTTCACCCTGAGAAGTCCCCACGCATGGATTTACGTAATGGCACCCGACGAAGACGGTGAGATGCAGATGTTTGCGGCAGAATGGGCCAACGTCAACCGGCTCGGCAGAGCCGGAGTGAACGAAAACACTCTAAAGGCGGGCGACTGGATAATCCTCACCGGCAGTCCGGGTCGAAACCCCGCGGAGCACAAGATCCATTTGAAAGGCATCGAACGTCCTTCGGACGGGTGGACTTGGATTCGAAGCCGACCCTGACGGCCTAGCAATATTCGCCCGACAGCGTTGATCTCCCCCCCCGGCTTCCGATACCATTGCCGCGGCCTCACGAGTGGCAACTAAATGGATATCCTGATCTGGTTCGAACAGAGTGCCTTCGGCAGCTGGCTCCGCGAGTCATCCTCGATGTTGGCGTTTCCCCTGCCGCTGACACTCCATGCCTTTGGCATGGCCTTTCTGGTCGGTACCAATGCCGCCATCAACGTCAGAATCCTCGGCTTGGCCCAATCGATCCCTCTACGTTCCCTGGATCGTGTGTTCCCCGTCATGTGGTTCGGACTCTTCGTCAACGTCCTGTCCGGGATCGCCTTGCTCATTGCATATCCGGTAAAAGCCTTCACGAACCCGGTGTTCTACCTGAAACTCGTTCTCATTGCGGCAGCCCTCCTCCTTCTGAGACAGTTGAGAAGGCATATTCGCAACCCTGATTCTGATGGCCTTGTTCCGAAGAAGGTGAAGATTATGGCTGGCACATCGCTCTTTCTCTGGGCTTCTGCGACAACAGCTGGGCGTCTGCTGGCCTACACCTATAGCCGCCTGACAAGCGAAGACATTTTCTTTTTCTAATGAACTGTCAATGACCGACTTTCTACTGTCTGTTGAAATCGTCACATCCTTCCGACTCTGGCTCGACAACAGTGCGTTGTCGATGTGGGTCACAGGCAGCCCGTACTTGTGGCCTATCCTCGAATCACTCCACTTTATGGGGCTCTCGCTTCTGATCGGTACCGTTGGATTGTTCGATCTGCGACTGCTGGGACTCTTTAAGAACATCAAACCAGAGACGTTGCACAGACTCGTGCCCGTTGGTATTCTCGGCTACGGAATGAACATGATCACGGGAAGCCTCTTTTTCACAGGTGAGCCGGATCAGTACATGTACAACGCCGCGTTTCAACTCAAGATGATTTTCATGTTCCTGACAGGCATCAACGTGCTCATCTTCTACACCACCACCTATCGCGACGTCGCAGGTGTCGAAGTCGGTGGGCAGACCCCGAAGATCGCCAGGATAATCGGTGGAGTTTCGCTGGTCCTGTGGCTGGCGATCATCACCTGCGGACGATTGATCACTTTTTATCGCCCCCTGGGAATTTTCTGATAAGACCGACGAGGTCCTTCCTCCCTTTCTCCGAGATCAGCCTGACTTCGAACGACGACTTCAGGGCGAGGGTCGGTTGGGGTGAGCGTCTCGACAATTGTTCGATTTACGGTGTGTCCGATAGGAAAAATCGGTATGATTTTGCCCAGCTTTTTTCGACAAGCGGCGAATCCGTTCGTTTATGGGTTGCAAGCGAGTAACAACTACGCCGCCTATCGTCGGACGGCTGAGGCGGGAACCCGCAATACCTAAACGCTAAATTCTAAAACAGCGGGACGCGGACCGATGCGCCCGCAAATCTTAAGGAGCCACACACATGGAACGACAAAAAGCTAAGGATTTTAACCCGGAGGTTCTGGCACTTTTCGATCGTTATGTTCACGGAATGATCGATCGCAGAGGATTCCTCGACGGAGCAGCCAAGTATGCCGTCGGCGGAGTGACCGCTGCGATGATATTGGACAGCCTCAGCCCCAACTACGCCATGGCGCAACAGGTGTCTTTTACCGACGAACGGATGCGCGCCGAGTACGTCGAATATCCCTCACCTCAGGGTGCCGGGACCATGCGAGGGTACATGGCCAGACCAACGAACGGAAACGGTCCGTGGCCGGGAATTCTTGTCGTTCACGAAAACCGGGGGCTGAATCCCTATGTCAGGGATGTCGTCCGCCGAGGCGCAATCGCGGGGTTCATCACTTTTGGGCCGGACGCCCTTTATCCACTCGGCGGCTACCCGGGCAACGACGACGACGGTCGTCGGATGCAGTCTTCACGTGACCGCCAGGAAATGACCGAAGACTTTGTTGCTGGGGCGAATTTCCTCATCAACCATGACGAATCGACAGGCCGGGTTGGCGCAGTCGGCTTCTGCTTCGGCGGTGGGATGGTCAACACTCTGGCGGTTCGGGTTCCCGAACTGGGCGCGGGTGTTCCCTTCTACGGTGCCGCTCCGGCTCCGGCTGACGTTTCACGGATCAATGCGGCAATGATGATCCAGTACGCTTCCGACGACGACAGGATCAACTCTGCGTGGCCGGCTTATGAAGAGGCACTCCAGGCGAACAACGTGGACTACGAAATGCACACGTACCCGAACACGATGCACGGATTCCACAACGACTCAACACCCCGATTCGTCGAGTCACAAGCCAACCTGGCGTGGGAGCGCACGATCGCCCACTTCAACGAACATCTCCGCTAAGCTCCGGGTAACCGCCTCCGTCATGTGGCAGAGGCGGTCACCTGACAAAGGGCCTTCCTACTGTAGGGGCGCTCTATCGGCGCCCACAAGAAATCGATCTGGGCGGTCATAGACCGCCCCTACAGTCGCTGATAGTCATTTATTCACAGCTTCTATAAGCGCACCACAATCGAATACCGTCATACGCTCACAGACCGCACCTGGAGAAACACTTCAGTTCAGATAAGGGAGTTGGGAGATTTCTCGGAAGAAGGACGCCGGCCTTCAAGCTGGTCGCGGCTGAGCCCTCCGGAGGCACAGCAGGCAGGAGGGCGATTGTAGTATTCGGCCAGGAAGTTGCCAATCGCGTCAAAGAAACCCTTCAGCTTGAGAATCATATTCAAAGTCTATCACCACCCCAAAAGAGCCTCTATGACAAAAGGGCCGGGTCTTCTCACCTCAACCCGCACACGTCATCGGGGGAGCCGCAAAACCCGGGCCCGGTTTGACTCCGGAGGATGATCGTTTCACAATACCTGACGGATCATGGTCGGGAGAAAAGCTTGAAGTTCAAACCGAATTCAGGATCGGATGATTTTAAAGGCTTCCTCGATGAAGGAACCTCTCTGAGCGGAGAACTCGTTTTTTCGGGAACGGTCCGCGTTGATGGCCACGTTCAGGGATCGATCAAAACTTCCGACACTCTGGTCATCGGTGAGCGTGCCTCGATTCACGCCGATATCAAAGCAGGCGAGGTCGAGGTTCATGGGGCTGTTTCCGGCAACATCGATTGCAGTCGGGGTGTCCAGATATTTTCAACGGGCCGGGTACGGGGCGACATCCGAACGCCGCAACTGGTCGTCGAAGCGGGAGGCCGGTTCGACGGACAAAGCCGCAGCAGCCCGGAAGATTCCGAGGACGTCTCAACCCAGGATTCCGCGTCTCAACCCAGCCGCACCCAGAATGAGTAGGACCCATGGAATCTGGGTCTGTTAGGTACGCCACCTCACTAGCATGGGGCGGTCCATCGTCCTTCGGCCGATACCCCATGCCTTGAGGGCTGTGTACTTTGAGCCGTGCGGTCAAAGACCGCGCCTACAGCAAGGTTCCTGTGAGCAACAAACCCGACCCCGGCAAATTCGACCGCGAGTTCTTCGAACGCTTCTACCAGAGTGCGGACACCCGTGCCTCGAGCCCGGAAGAATTCTCCCGTCTTTCGAAATTCGTCCTCGGCTACCTCGAGTACCTGGAGATTCCACTCCGGGAAGTCCTCGATCTCGGTTGTGGTCTGGGCCGCTGGAAGGGTGCACTGGCCACCTACGATCCGCGGGCCCGCTACACAGGCGCCGATGTTTCCCCTTATTTGTGTAAGCAGTTTGGATGGATAGAATCATCGGTCACCGATTTCAGCTCCCGGCATAAATACGACCTGGTGATCTGCCAGGATGTCCTTCCCTATCTGACGCGGCGGGGAATTCGGGACGCGCTGGCCAATATCGCCCGGCACTGCCGGGGTGCAGCGTATTTGCAGATGTTGACGGCCCAGGATTGGGACAAGGACAACTGCGATCCCGAACGAACGGACAACACGATGCATCGGTATGAAACGGAGTGGTACAGAAAGGCGATCGGCCGACACTTCATCAACTGTGGTGGTGGCATCTTCGTTCCGAAGGACAGCGACGTGGTTCTCTGGGAGATGGAAAAGCTCTAGACGGACGAACCGCCGCCATTGATAATCAAAACCATGCGATCGATTTCCAGAGGCTGCTTCGTTTCGTTCCTGTTCTCTCTGCTCGTTCCTTTAGCAGGGGTTACGGCTCAACTGTCTGACATCGAGCGGCAGATCGCCGAATACGCCGAAGAGCATCTCCCGGAAGCGCTCGAACTTCTCGAAACCACTGTAAACATCAACAGTGGGACGCTGAATCCTGAGGGCGTCAAGGCAGTTTCCGACGTCCTCGAACCTGAACTGGACATGCTGGGATTCGACGCCCGCTGGCTTCCGCTCCCCGAGACGATAAACCGGGCAGGACACCTTGTCGCTGAACGTGAGGGCAATCGGGGCCGGTCCGTCCTGCTGATCGGCCATCTGGACACCGTCTTCGAACCCGACAGCCCTTTTCAACGATTCACGCGCGAAGGGGACGTGGCGAGGGGCCCCGGGGTGTCGGACATGAAAGGGGGTAACGTTGTCCTGCTCTTCGCCCTCAAGGCACTCGCCGAAGTGGGTGCGCTCGAAGACACCACCATACGCGTCATCTTTACCGGCGAAGAAGAACGACCGGGACTTCCTCTGTCGGTCGCCAAAGAGGCGCTGATCGACTTCGGGAGGGAGAGCGACATCGCGCTGGGCTTTGAAGGAGGCTCTGCGGACGATCAGAGTAACATCGGTGTCGTTGCCCGGCGGGGAGCTGCCAACTGGTCTCTTGAAGTAACGGGCACGCCCTCCCACTCTTCCCAGATCTTCCGTGACACCGTCGGCGCCGGCGCGGTCTACGAAGCCTCGCGTATCCTGAACGCCTTCTACAGTCAGATTCGTGGCGAGGAATACCTCACGTTCAACGTCGGCGTTATTCTTGGTGGGACCGATGTCGACTACGATCCGTCCACCAGCACGGGCACCGCCGGCGGCAAGACCAACGTCGTCGCCCAGCGCCTGATCCTGGAGGGTGACTTACGAACCATCTCCACAGACCAGTTGGAAAGCGCCCAGGAGCGAATGAGTGCAATCGTCGAAGACAATCTGCCCGAGACGAGCGCAGCCCTCACGTTTAGTCCCGGTTACCCCGCGATGACACCGACCGAGGACAACTATGCGTTGCTCGGAGACTACAGCGCAATAAGTGAAGCTCTCGGCTACCGGCCCGTACGGCCCGAAGATCCTTCCGAGAGGGGCGCTGCAGACGTGTCGTTTGTCGCCCCCAACGTGGGAGCTGCGATCGATGGACTCGGCCCGCAAGGCGAGGACGGACATACGGTGGAAGAAACGCTCGACCTTACCTCTATCGTCCCGGCTATTCAGAGAGCCGCGATCCTCATATACAGGCTGACGCGCTAGCAACCCCCCACACTTTTCGTTAAGACATGTTAGGTATTGGAATTGTCGGAGCCGGGACGATGGGCTCCATCATTGGAACCAGGGTTCAGGATCGGAACTTAGGCGTACCGGCGGGATTGGCTACTTCGAAGTCATGACCCAGACACCGTCCCAATCCTCGGCTGGCGGGTCCGATCGCAATTGCTCGCAGCGCTCCAGATAGAGCTTCGACAGAAGGTCAGAAGGCCCCAGGGCGATGGCTTCGTTGAACGCCTTCTCGGCTTTGTCCCACTGCTGACGGCGGTAATACTGGACCCCATCCCGGAAATGACCGAGCGTTTCGATGATGTTCGGGAACGACTCTTCGGTGTGATAGTCGAGGATCTCGAAAACGTCTACAGGTTGCGTCTTGCCTTTAACGATCACGCGGTCGACTTCACGGGCACGATACGTGCCTTTCAACTGTTTGTACGTATATTCGCTGACCAGGACGCGCGCTCCGTACTGCTTACAGGCGCTTTCAAGGCGTGAGGCCAAATTGACCCCGTCCCCGATCACCGTGTAGTCCATACGTTTGGGCGAGCCGATGTTTCCCGATACGATCGAGTCCGTGTTGATGCCCACGCCGATATCCACAGGCTTGAGAGCTTCCGCCTCCCTTTCCCTGTTGAATCCCTCGAGAGCGCGCATCATGTCGATCGCGGCCCGAACAGCCCGATCCGGATCGTCTTCGTGGGCCAGCGGCGTACCGAACACTGCCATGATTGCATCGCCGATGAACTTGTCCAGCATCCCGCCCTGATCCTGGATGCACTCCACCATCAGCGTGAAGTACTCGTTCAGCAATGCGACTGTCGCTTGAGCGCCAAGCTCCTCTGTAAAAGAAGTAAAACTACGGATGTTGGAAAACAATACCGTCGCCACACTGCTATGCCCGCCCAGGATGTCTTCATCCTCCTCGAGAAGCCTGTCGGCCAGAGATGCGTCCATGTATCGGGACATCGTAGACTTCATCCGTTTCTCGCCGCTGATGTCTTCGATCATGATCATGGAACCCAGCTTCTTCTCATTCGCGCTGATCAAAGGCATGAGAGTCACGTTGGCGGAAACCGTCTCCTCACCGAATTCCATCTCGGTATCCATGACGACTTCCTGGGTTTCCTCTTCGACGACCCGGGTAATCTTTTCAATTATCCAGGCGTTCTGTTCAACGAAAAACTCCTCCGCAGGCTTGAGCAGAATTTCGATTTCGTCGACTCTCATGATCTCGAGCCCGGCCTTATTGCACGTCAGAATTACTCCGTCCTCGTTCATCGTAACGACACCGCTGGACATACTCTCGAGCATGCTCTCGTTGTAGTTCTTCATGTTCTGAACGTCATCGAAGAGCTTGGCGTTTTCTATGCCGATGGAGATCTGCGACGTAAAAGCCTTGAGCCGGGCTTCGTCCTCCTCTGTGAACGGCCCACCCCTCTTATTCAGGACCTGAGTGACGCCAATTGCCTTGCCTTCCTTGTTGATCACCGGCACGCAGAGGATGGAGCGGGTGAAGAAACCGGTCTGTCGGTCGAAGCTGGGATTGAACCTGAGGTCCGCATAGGCATGCGGGATATTCATGCTCTCGCACGAAGTGAAAACAGTGCCGGCAATGCCGGCCGTGTTGGGAAGCCTGATCTGGGTAGTGCCGAGGCCCTCGCCAATCAACGTGAACAGCTCGTTCGTTTTTTCGTCGTTGATGAACAGAGTCGATCGCTCCGAGTCCAACATTCGCGTGACGGTCCCGATCAGCTTCTGAAGCAGGGGGCCGAGCTTGAGCTCGGACGACACTTCCGAAACGACGTTGAGGAATTCCAGTTCTTGCTACCGAGAGCTTTCAACCTCCTCGACCGTACGCAGATTCTCGAGGGCAATCGCAGCCTGCTCGATCATGGCTTCGAGCAGAGCCAGATCTTGCTCTGTAAACTTCCCGTCTTTCTTGTTGAGAAGCTGGGAGACTCCAATCTTCTCGCCGCGAAGCGTCAGCAGCGGAGCACAGAGGATGCTTTTCGTCGTAAAACCGGTCTTGCTGTCGATCTCGGGATTGAATCTCTCATCCGCATAGGCATCGTTGATAACAGCACCTTCGCAGCTCGAAAAAACGTGCCCGGCAATACCCACCGTGTTCAATATCCGGACCTCGCGACTGAACTTCCCGTCCGCGACTCGGGTGTAGAGCTCCTCGCTCGTGGGATCGTTCAGGAAGATCGATCCGCGTTTGGCTCCGACCGTCGTCGTTGTCAACTCGACCAGGGTGTCGAGAGCCTCGGTCAGGGTTCTGGAAAGTGCCAGGCGGTTCGAAACGCTCAGAAGCAGTTCCGGAGACGGGGACGTGGGGCGACGTACGGCGGCCGCTTCTTTTGGGTCACTTAGATCGCGCATGGATCTCTTCCAGTTGCTGCCTCAGGACTGAAATCGTATCTTGAAGCTGGGCTGTCTCGTTATGGTACCCCCGTTCCAAGTTCTGCACCCTATCCTCTGATTCCAACCGGTTGGCTTCCAGTGTATCCCGTAAAGCATTGACAGTATTCCGGAGCTGCGTGACCTCATCGTTGGCCTGGGCCACAGCCCGTTCGGTTCGTTCCTCTTCCCCTATGCGGCGCTGTTCGAGCTCATCCCGCAAGGCGTTGATCGTATCCTTCAATTGGCTGATTTCGGTGTTCGCGCCCGCAACGGTCTTCTGCGTCCGCTCATCTTCAGCTATCCGAAACTTCTCTAGTTCATCCCGCAACGCGTTGACGGTAGCCTTGAGCTGGCGGATCTCTCCATTCGCCATGGCCAGTGACTCTTCGAACTGATCTGATCCGTCCCGCATCATCGCTGACCTTAAAGAAAGAATTCGACTCCCGGGGCAAGGGGTACTTCCCTGCCCCAATTGAGCATATATGCCTTCCAGGCATCCGTTCCCAGGCTGTAGTATATTGTGAAATAAGGCGATTCTATTTAAAACAGCCTCATCATCCTCATAGGGAGACTACACATGCAACTCCGTACTGCCGTCCGGACAATACCCGGCCAGGAAACTTCAGACGGCGCAGGCGTTCGACTCAAGCGCAGCATCGGAACAATGGCCCTGGATCACCTGGATCCTTTCCTCCTTCTTGACGAATTCAGGTCCGATCAACCCGGGGACTACATCGCCGGGTTTCCGGATCACCCGCATCGGGGCTTTGAAACCGTCACGTACATGCTCGCCGGAAGAATGGAACACCGCGACCATACCGGTCTCCAGGGAAACCTTGAAGCGGGCAGCATCCAATGGATGACGGCCGGACGCGGCATCGTACATTCAGAAATGCCCAAACAGGAAGAGGGGTTGATGTGGGGCTTTCAGCTATGGGTCAATCTCCCGGCAAGTGAGAAGATGACCGAACCTCGCTATCAGGACATTCCGCCCGGACAGGTGCCGGAGGTTTCTAACCAGAGCGCCGTTGTACGGGTCCTGGCGGGAGAGGTCGACGGTCAGCGTGGCCCGATCGAGGGAATCGTGACCGATCCCACCTACCTGGATATTTCCCTGGAGCCTGACTCACGCTTCACGCATCCGATCCCGGCCGGCCATAACGCGTTCGCCTACATTTTTGAGGGCAGTGGATACATCGGACAGACCGACACCAGCGGCGCTCCCACACCGATGAGCAACCTCGTCGTTCTCAGTGATGGTGAGGGCGTCGAAGCGGTAACGAAGGACTCCGCCATGCGGTTCATTCTGCTTGCGGCCAAACCCATCGGGGAGCCCGTCGCACGCTACGGACCTTTTGTGATGAATACACAAGAAGAACTGATGCAGGCGTTCAAGGAAATGCAGAACGGGACGTTTCTCAAGAGCGGCACTTAATCCTACAGATTATATTATCTCAATCAACTTACTCATTTATTGATCTTTGAAAGAATCTCTTTCTCCATCCGACGGGCGGTCTCTCGATCGTCCGACTTCCGCCACAGCTGCTTAGCAGCCTGCCCCATTGTCTCCAGCTGAGATCTGTAGCGCCTGCATTTGTCGCACATAAAAATATGGAAACCGACCATCACCCGTTCGCGCCAGTTCGCCGTCGTCAGTTCATCGCTGGCAAGACGCCGTGTAACTTCTTTGCAGTTGAGACCCATGTCGCTAATAACCCTTGGCCTCCAGACATTCCCTGAGCCGATTTCGGCCGCGGTAAAGCAGCACTCCTAAGTTAGTGCGCGAGACATCCAGAATCTTACATATTTCTTCCGTCGACATCTCTTCTTTTTCTCGAAACAAGAATGCCATCCGTTGAGCGGTCGGCAGTATCTCCAGACATTCTTCGATGAAAGCTCCGAGTTCGGAGCCGAGTAAGTTTATGGGCTGTGGCGGATCGACCCACATCCCTGTCTCGTCAAACCGTTTCTCCACGACCTCGTCAATGTCATCGAAGAGACCCTCCCGGCCGAGACCTCGGCGGGCTTCCGCAATCTTGCGATAGAGAATCCCGAACAGCCAGGTTCTGACATGGGAGCGGCCCTCAAAACTGGATGCCTTCTCTATAAACGTTGCGAACGTAGCCTGGGTCACGTCTTCGGCACGTTGAGGATCCAGACCCGAAGCCCTCGCAGCATTAAGGATATGTTGCAGATACGCCTCCACCACCCCACGTATGGCCTCGGGATCAGCCGCCCGCATTCGTTCAGGGAATTCTGAATCTTCGAAATTCATGCGAATCGTGTGTAAGAAATCGGCCACTGGCCCCACTCATTAACGAAGCAGGATCCGGTTTAACGAAATATAACCACTCATAGAGGAGAAAAGACAAAAAATGAACGTAAAGCGTATCGAACATGGAGCCATCGCGGGCATAGCCGGCGGAATCGTCTTCGGAGTGATGATGGGTATGATGGGCATGCTCCCGATGATCGGACAGATGGTCGGATCGCCCACCCCCGGCGTGGGATTCTTCGTTCACCTCATAATCAGCGCCGTCATCGGCGGGTCCTTTGCGCTGCTGTTTCATACCCTCGTCAAGGGTGGGGCGACCGGACTCGGGTACGGGGCTGCATACGGAATCACATGGTGGTTTCTCGGGCCACTCACGCTGATGCCGGCGATGATGGGCATGGGGATCGGCGTCAACTGGAACGCGACGGCAGCAGCGGCGATGTTCCCGAGCCTGGTTGGGCATCTTGTTTACGGACTGATTCTTGGATTCACCTATGCGTTGCTGGCCAGGCGCCGGGCGGCGGGGGTCACCCCCCAGCCCGGCTTCTGATGTCGCATGACATCAGGCCCCAGTGACAAGTGAGGGGTTGTCAGCGCCCTGGATCTGCTCGCACTCCTCACTCATTCCTTTCACTGGTCACTCTGTTTTGCAGATATCGATATCTTTGGGTCAGCTGGCCGCAATGCGCGATCACCGCCCTCTGGAGAACTTCCCCAAGCTCCAGGGCATCGAACGTCTTGCTGAAATCAGCGGAAGCAAGCTCGGGGACATAGGGATACAGCATATCGCCGAAGCTCTGAGACGCCTCTCGCGGCAACTCGGCCGGCAGAGTATCAACGGCCATGACGACGACGCCTTCTCCTTCGCAGCCGTCAACGATATCCCCGGATGAAGGGATGTAGGTGTACGCCGGCATACTGGGATCGGTCGCCTTGAGCGTACATTCGATCGATCCCTCGATGTCGCAGGTGATGTCACCGATCACGCGTAATCGCGGACCGGTACTGTTCGATCTCCTGCTCGCTGTCCACGCCGACCGCAACCAATCCCTTGTAACCAGCCGGGGATACTTTTCTTCCCAGTAGATACAGTTGATCAAGACAGTCAAGTGCGGGAGGTATTCTTCAAACTTACCCCGGTACCTGCCCGGACGGCTGTAGTAGTCCTCCAGATCGAACGGCCGGGAGGCTTCAATGGGAACGACCATGTCTTCCTCTTTGAAAACAACCTTGTAGAGTTTCCTTTCGGAAAACTTTCCGGCCGCCATGAACGATCTCAGATTGTCGGGAGAGATCTCTTCGTGCGGCAACAGGTCAAATAGTTCCTGCGCACCGCCTGAGACATTTCCGTAGCCCGCAAACCCGACGATGACCGGCGCGAGGCTTTCGCCCATTCCAGCTTCCGAGATCCGGCGTCCAACCTGGGCCAGCAATTTCCGGCCCTCCTCGAGACTGGAGAATTCCAGAGGACGCTGAACCGACGACAATGGTGTGGACTGCCCCTCCCATTCAAGGCGCCTGCCCAGAGCGTGGAGCGTTTCAAAAAGGCCGGCGGCGCCAGGGTGATTTCCGAAGAACACAAGGCGCCGGTTGGCCGGGTCCACCATGTGTTCATAGTCGAGCAGACTGGCCCCGCACTCCAGAACGCGCCCAAGCATTCCCATGTTGTAAGGTTGCCCCTTGGAAACATGAGAAAAGAACAGGTATGCGCCCCCGGGGCGAAAATACTCTCCGGGTATTTCCTTGATGGCCAGAACGAGGCTGCAATCGGAAAGATCCTCGGAAACTGCGGCGCCAGACCGGAGGTATTCTTCGTCTGAAAAAATCCGGATCTCCGAAGGTTGAACGACGACCTCGACGCCGGAAGAAACCAATCGGGCCACATGCAATGGGGCCAGCGGCGCACGACGCTCCCATCGATTCCTGTCTTCCCTGCGAATACCGATCTTCCCCGACATGAACCTCCAACCGCTGCTTGCGTTGCGTGCGGAAACAGTTTAGTTTTTGTGAAACGCTTCTTGCCATATTTTCGGGCGAAAAGAGGCATTCGTTTCGCCACAACAGCTTCGAGGGAGAAAACCGATGACACGTATGGTCCAGTACCTTTCCATGTTGATTATGGTGTTTCTGCTCATTTCGGTACCCGTGGACGTAGCACCACAGGAACCCGAACCGGAGGAGCCGACCCAGGACGAAGAGGCGGCCTCGACCTCGGAGGACGACGAAGACGAAGAGAGGGGTGGGCGTAATGGAAGGGACCGGGAAGGCATCCAGCCCTACGATGAGGTCGTTACCGACGAGGCGGTATCGGATGACGGTATCTTTACAGTCCACCGCGTTGACGAGGACTACTACTACGAGATACCGGCTGCGGAGCTCGAAAACGAGTTCCTCTGAGTCGGCCGTATCGCCAGAACCGTCGTCGGACAGGGCTACGGAGGACAGAAGATCGACACACGGGTCGTGAAATGGGAACGCCGCGGGGAGCGTGTCTTTCTTCGAAATGTCTCCTACGAAGTCGTCGCCGAGGAAAACCTCCCGATCTCCCAGGCCGTCCAGGCCTCCAACAACGAGACCATCCTGATGGCATTCGATATCGAAGCGCTCGGGGAGGACGATGCCGTGGTCATTGACGTGACCGATCTTTTCGCTACGGAAGTTACTGAATTGAGTGCCCGTTCCCGACTCCGGGCCCGGGGGCTTGACCGTCGGCGATCCTTCGTGGACCGAATTGTCTCGTTTCCTGAAAACATAGAGGTCCGTGCCGTACACACTTACACACGCCCGCCGGACAACAACCCGGGTCAGGGCAGAGGTGGCAACAACAACCGCGGTGGGATGGAACCGGGAAGCGCGACCCTCGAAATGGCCTACAGCATGGTAAAGCTGCCCGACGACCCTATGATGCCCCGAATGTCTGACGACCGGGTCGGGTACTTCTCCCTCACCCAGACCGACTATGGCGTAGACGAACACCGGGCCGCCGAGCGCCGCTACATCACGCGCTGGCGACTCGAGAAACAAGACCCCGAAGCCGAGCTCTCGGATCCGGTAAAACCCATCGAGTACTGGATCGATCCGGCGACGCCGCCCGAATGGATTCCCTATGTCAAGCAAGGCGTCGAGGACTGGCAGGAGGCGTTCGAAGCCGCAGGTTTCTCGAACGCGATCCCGGCGCGGGACGCGCCTTCGGGGGACGAAGACCCGGACTGGAGTCCCGAAGATGCCCGCTATTCGGTCATCCGCTGGCTCCCATCCGACATCGAGAACGCGTCGGGTCCCCACGTGCACGACCCCAGAACGGGAGAAATTCTGGAATCCGATATTCAATTCTATCACAACATCCAGAACCTTCTGCACGACTGGTACTTCGTGCAGGCAGCTCCGCTGGACCCGCGTGCACAGACGCTTCCATTTCCCGATGAGTTGATGGGAAGACTCCTTCGCTTCGTTGTCGCCCATGAAGTCGGGCACACTCTGGGCTTCCAGCACAACATGAAGGCAAGCTCGACATATCCCTTCGAAAACATTCGCGATCCGGAATGGCTCCGGACCATGGGTCACACGCCGACACTGATGGACTATTCACGATTCAATTATGTGGCGCAGCCCGAAGACAACATCCCCGTCGAAGATCTCATTCCCGGGATAGGCCCTTACCACGTCTGGGCCACGATGTGGGGGTACAAGCCGATACCGGATGCGGCGTCTGCTGACGAGGAGGTCGCTACACTCAACACCTGGGCACTGGAACAGGAAAACACTCCATGGCTCCGGTTTTCGACCAACGGTTCCCGAGCGTCCGACCCCGGTGAACTCACCGAAGCCGTTGGCGATGCAAACGCTGTCGAAGCGACTGGGTTTGGAGTTAAAAACCTTGAACGGGTGATGGATCTCCTCCTCAGCTCGGCTACCGAGCCGGGGCAGAACTGGGACGAACTCGAAGAGCTTTACGGACGGGTGCTCGGGCAGTGGGTTCGCGAAATGAACCACGTGGGTGCACTCGTGGGGGGATTTGATTCCAGGCAGATACACGGTGGCCAGGACGGAGTCCGTTTCACAGCCGTGGCTCGCCCGACCCAGCAGGACGCAGTCCGTTTTCTGAACGAGAACGCCTTTGAAACTCCGGACTTCCTGGTTCGACCTGAAATCCTTCGACGGATCGAACCCTCAGGCGTCCTTTCCAGACTGCGCAACAGCCAGCGATCCGTCCTGAACTTCCTGCTCAATGCGAATCGCTTTACAAGGCTGGTGGAACAGAGTGCTCTGGATGACGATGCCTACAGGCCGACCGAATTTCTGGCGGACCTACGCGAAGGGATTTGGGCGGAACTGTCCGATCAAGCCGTATCGACCGACGCGTTTCGAAGAAACCTGCAGCGTCTTTATCTCGACCTGATCGATACCCGACTCAACAGTGACGACGCTCAGTGGAACGACATGCGCGCATTGTTACGCGGGCAATTGAGAACGCTGGACACTGCAGTGGAGTCCTCGCTCGCGCGGGCGGGGGACGATGCCACACTCTTTCACCTGCAGGATGTGCGGGACGAAATCGCTGCCATCCTGGATCCGGAAATCTATCGGGCCGGACTCATTGCCAATCAGGGAAACGGTTTTGACGAGGCACCGGACCCGTTCGATCCGTACACCGTTCACGGGTGCTGGATCGACTTCCTGATCCGTCCCTAGCGCCCCGGGCAGGGCTTCCTCGTGCCTGCTGAAAAGTATCGATGAGTCCCTGACGGGCTCGCAATCATCCTGATTGCGAGCGTCGCCGGTCGTTCGGCCAGGATGGCCGAATGAACGACCGAGCGAAATCTTTTTCTACATCGGTGCTTATTTCGACTGACTCACGGGCGTTCAGTCTTTACGCGAGCAGTCCGTGGCTCTTTTTTTTGGAAATACGAATTGAAAGGCAGTTCGGCCGAGCTACCGTAAAGTGAAGTTGACTTCAATATTGACCGCAACGTCCACAGGTACGCCCTGACGCGTCGCCGGCCTGAAACGCCACTCCCTGAGTGCTTCCATCGCGTTCTCGTCCAGACCCAGACCGAGGCCTCTCACAACCCGCAAGATTTCTACGGATCCGTCTTTTCGGACGATAGCTTCGAGAACGACCGTACCCTCATACTGCGCCTTGCGCGCATCTTCGGAATAGATCGGGTCCCGACGATAAAGAATTGTCGGTGGGCTGACGCCGCCCCCGACCTCAAAGACCCCGCCACCAAATCCACCGCCTTCTCCCGCACCTAGTCCCGGGCCGCTACCTTCCCCAACGCCCCGGCCCTGACCTGTACCGATACCGGCACCCACACCCGGACCCGATGAGGGAGGTGCCGGAATGCCCGCAAACGGATCGCCCAGCTCCGGCAAGGTCACCGGAAGCAGGGACGCCAACTGCGGCGCAACGATCGTGGGTTCAGCCACCAGAAGTGGATCCAGATTCCGAGGCGGTTCAGCCTGAGGTGGTACGAATTGTTCCTCAGCCGCACGCGGCGGTTGGGCCAAAGAGGGCGCCGTCAAGGTCTCGCGACCTCCACCGCCACCACCTGCAGACGTCCGCGCCTCCTGGGGAAGCATCAAATCCACAGGCAAGTAGAGCGGAACAATAGTCTCGGCGACGAACAACTGGGAATCGCGGCTGAAACTGAGGCCGGAAAAAATAAAAGCGATAACCAGCAGGTGGGCCCCAACAGTCAGGTACGTTGGCACATTCAACTGTCTTTCCGACCATATCGACGGCGTCTCTACCGGTTGGGCCGTGGCCGTAAACTCGGAAGGATTCCGGATGTCGTTGACGATGCTCCTCACCTGCCGAATGATCGAGTCCAGAGGGGAGCGCGAATCGATGAGTCCGGACAGAGCCGAGGGATCGGCTGCGGCAGTCACTTCGATCGGTTCGGGAGGATTCTTAAACTCTTTGTAGAGTTCGCTCACCTGCGACCAGAGCGACTCCAAAGGAGAGCGCCGGGCAACCATATGCTCGAGGACAGAGGGATCCGGTTCGGCAGTTATCTCGACCTCAACCCGGTTACGCTTCTCCGCCGCCAGCCCACGAATCTGACTCATCAGTGACGTGAACCACTTCTGATTTGTTACCTCGCGGTAGAAGCTCTCTGCTTCGTTTACGGACCTGTTCACTGCTCTCTCCCGTTTTCAGCCCTAAAATTGATAGACGAACGTAACGAGATTCTGTTTAACAAAATGATACACCACGGGAAGGGCGCCTACAGTGGGCCACCTCTCACATTGTTATGATCGTGAACTGACGGATGGCTGGCAATCAAATTCGGATCACACACAGAGATTCTGGCACCGTTCTGGCCGAAGGCCCCACTGGCTGGGGAATCACGGGTTTCGAAGGAAACTTCTATATTAGGCGCAAGTACCTCAAGACAGACGGGTTCAAGCCCAACTACATTCCGGGCCTCTGCCCCTATAAATTTCTCTATGTCTGGATGGATCTGGACCTGGGGGACAAGGGGAAGGTGCCCAGCCTCGGCTGGATGTACTGGTTGCCCAATCCCCTCTTTCCTTTTATCTGGTATCGGGTGGCCGTTGCCGGCAACCATCCCGACTTGATCATCGAAAAATTAGCCTGAGATAGCCGTCTGCCCAGAAGCCGCTACTCTCCGGCAACGGCGAGGTCACTCTCGATGTCGCCCTCGGGGTCGTCTTCAGTCGGAGACTTGTCCAGAAGGATCGCGACCCATCGGAGTTCGTCGCTGTTCTGCATAAGGATCTTGACAACCATCGTGAGGGGAACTGAAAGCAGCATCCCGACACCACCCCAGACCCAGCCCCAGAACACGAGGGACATGAAAACAACCAGAGTGGACAGACCCAGGCGCTGGCCCATCATGCGCGGTTCCGCCACGTTCCCAACGACAAGATTCACGACCAGATAACCCGTCGCTACCGTAAGCGCTAGACCCAGCCCTCCTCCCGGCTGGATCATCCCCACCATGATCGGAGGAACGGCTGCCATTATCGACCCGATATTGGGCACGTAGTTGAGCAGGAAGGCCAGCAGTCCCCACAATACCGGAAAATCGACGCCCAGGATTCCCACCCAGAAGCCCAGTACAAGCCCGGTGAACAGACTGATCACGGTCTTGATGATCAGGTATCTGTGAACCTGCGTCATAACACTGGAGAAGCCGAGCAGCTTCGAGCTGGCGTCTCCCCATGCCGCTCGTATCTTGGCTGAAAATCCTGTGGCCTCGGTCAACATGAAGACGGTTGTCAGGAACACCAGTAGGAAATTCGACAGGATTGCAGCCAGAGTCGACAGCAGCCCCCCGGCCAGTTGCAGAATCTGTCCGGGATTGATCAAGTCCCCAACGAGGGTGGAAACTGAAGCGTTGATCCCCCATGACGCAAGCTGCTGCTCTGCGGACACCAGAAGCAGGGTCAGCCTTTCCTGATACTGAGGCAACGCCTGGGTAAACGCATTCACCGAACCGCCGACGATCGCTCCCACGCCCACCAGCACCACAATGAGGCTGAGAACGACGACGAGAATCGCCAACCAGCGCGGAGCGCCCATCCCCTGCAACCACGCCAGCATAGGGACGCCCAGCATGGCGAGAAACACCGACAGCAGGAACGGGACCACCACGGGCTCGGCAGCCCGCAGGCCCGCGATCAGTACGATCAGACACGCCAGGGTCAGCAACAGTCTGGAACCGACCTCGGGTTTGACGATTTCACACATTTTCTATGACCGTTTTGATCATACGCTGCAAAGTCACTTTCCCCAGCATCCCCTTCATTCTACGTTACACGACATCGGGGTCCGGAAAGTTCCACTCGCGTTCACTTTCGCCAGAACGCTGGCGTCAGAATAACGATGACGGTGTAGAACTCCAGGCGTCCGGCGATCATGCAGGCCCCGAGGATCCACTTGGCCAGATCGGGCAGGCTTCCGTAGTTTTCAACCGGGCCTACAGCCCCCAATCCGGGCCCGATATTGAACATCGATGCGGCTACGGCTGATATCGCAGTCAGCACGTCCACGCCCAATGCAGCAAGCATCAGGCAGGCCACGAAGTTTATTACAAAAGCCAGATACACCAGATTCAGCAGGCTCTGGATCGTAGATTCGGAAACGACCTGCCCGCCCAGACGCACCGCAAAGACGCCCCGGCGCTCGACCATCCTCTTGAATTCCCGATCGACCACGCGTGCCAGTAAGAGAATCCGCGACGTTTTCATACCCCCGGCCGTCGATCCCGTGCATCCCCCGACGAACATCAGAGCCAGCAGAATCAATTGCGGCAGCGGATGCCACACCTCGAAGTTGTCGGTGACAAACCCCGTCGTCGTCACTATCGCGCTCACCTGAAACAGAGCGTTACGTGCAGCCAGCGCGATGGGGTAACCCTGACTCGAAATGAGAACGACAGCGATGACTCCGGTAGCCACGAAAGTTATCAGGGCGTAATAGCGAAGCTCGACGTCTTTGAAAAACTCACGGGGATTGCGTTCTACCCAGAACCGGTAATGCTGGATAAAGCTGATACCCGCCATGAGCATAAAGACGATGATGATCGCCTCGATCAGAGGACTGTTAAAGCCGGCGATGCTTTCCGTACGTGTTGAAAAACCACCTGTTCCCAGCGTCGAAAACGTGTGGCACATGGCTTCGAATCCGTTCATGCCTGCCAGTCGGAGGGCTATGAACTCGGCCACGGTCAGTGTCAGGTAGATTTTCCAGAGCGAAAGAGCCGTCTCTGCTATACGGGGCTTCAGCCTTTCTGATTTGGCACCTGAAAACTCGGCACGGTAAAGCTGCATTCCTCCGTGACCGACGAGGGGAAGTATGGCGATACCCAGGACTACAATTCCCATCCCGCCTAACCAGTGGGAGAAGCAACGCCAAAACTGCAGGGCCTCGGGAAGAACTTCGACACGATCCAGAATGGTGGCTCCGGTTGTCGTGAATCCTGAAATCGATTCAAAAAAAGCGTCAGTGAAAGATGAAAAGTAAGGCGAAAGATAGAACGGTATGCTGCCAAACAGCCCGACTGATCCCCAGACGGAAACGACGAGCAGGAGCCCTTCCCGTTGGGTGAGTTCCTTCTCCGGCTTGCCTGAAGCCAGGACGAGTGCCCCGCCACTGGCCGCCGTGATCAGCGCACCATAGACAAGAGACGCCAATCCCTCGCTTCCCGCAAACCAGCCATATGCGAGCGGAATGAGCATCGTCCCGGAAAGGGCCAGCAGAAACTGACCGAGGACGTAGCCGACAGCAGCGAAGTGGATCAACGGATTCCTCTGACAAGTGGTCTGTGGCCCGCCACCGACGACGGGTTAAGACAGAAAAGCGGCTTCCAATTCAGAAACAATGCTTTCCAATGCAAAGAAAATGACACGATCTCCTGCCTGAATCATAGAATCACCACGGGGCACGACTACCTGACCGTCCGGCCGGGCTATCGCGCCAACAATGGCGCCCCTGGGAAACCGGACGTCGCTCAGTTTGCGACCCACATAACGTGTTCCCTCGGAAGCAATCAGCTCGATCGCCTCAGCCTCTTCCGCTCCGAACGTTGTAACGCTCAGGACGCGTCCCTTGCGAACATATTGCAGAATGCTGTCGACCGCGGCCAGGCGTGGACTCACCGTGGTGTTGATACCCAAACGCTGAACCATCGGCAGGTAGCTCAACCGGTTGATCAACGCGACGACCTTCTTGACACCGAAACGCCGCGCCAACAGCGAGGCGATAATGTTGTCTTCGTCGTGGTTCGTCAGAGCCAGAAAAGCATCCACCCCCTCAACGTTCTCTTCCATCAAGGTGGCCTGATCCGTGCCGTCGCCATGGATTACAATGGCTTTGTCGAGTATCGTGGCGATCTTCTCGCAACGGTCCAGTTCCCGTTCGAACAGCTTCACGTGGACGTTCTCGTCCTCCAGAATCTCTGCTATCCGGATTCCCAGCTGCTTGCCTCCGACAATGAAGATACGTGCGATCGACTTCCCGCTCTCGAGCCCCATGAACGCGAGCACTTCGTCGAGGTTCTCACGCGTCGCCATAACGTAAATGTGATCGCCCGTTCTGAGACGCTCTGCGCCATGAGGGATGGTCACCTGTTGCCCGCGAAAGATCATCGCTATGAGCGAATCTTCAGGTGGACCGGCCTGCTGGAGTTCCAGCAGCGTCTTGCCGGCCACCCAGCTTCCCGCCTCCACGTTCATCCCGAAGAGACGCGCACCGCCACCGGCGAAATCGGTGATGTCAGAAACGCCTGGATAGTTGAGGACGCGCATGATCCGATCGGAAACGTCGGATTCGGGATGGATGATGAGGTCGATGTCGAGGCCGGATTCGGTGGCGATGTTGCGCCAGTGCTCCACCTCGTGGGTACGCATTCGGGCCACCTTGACCCGAACCTTGGACTCGACCTTGGCAACCAGGCACGCCAGAACGTTTGTGGCGTCGGAATTGGTGGCCGCTATCAACATGTCGGCCGTTTCCAGGCCCGCCCGTCTCAGGACAAGGACGCTGGCCGCGTTTCCATGAACGACTTTCGCATCGAGGGTTTCCTCGAGTTCTGAACAACGCTCGGCGTCTTCCTCGATGAGAATGACCTCGTTCCCTTCACCGATGAGGCGGCTCGCGATCAGGGCGGCTACTTCACCGCCGCCAGCTATCAGAATTCGCATCAGTACAAGTCAGTCCAGTTCCACAACCATTCTCTCACCGATTAGAATCGGGCGCATCATAGGTATCCCAATTATTTCTTCGACATTTGAAGCCCGTTTGGTAGCGGGCTCTGCCGCCCTATCGGTACGAAACCTCTAGGAGACACCATCTCTCAGGTATGCTGTAACCGAACAAACCTCGGGTACGTATTGAATAGCGAATTGGGATTTTCAACCGAGGCGGCGTCTGGTTGAGCCGATCGAGCAAGTGATGGCGAAGCGAGTCGGACAGATCCGGACTTACTCGGACGCAAAGGAGTCGGAAATGAGGTCGAGATTCTTATTGGTGATCGCGGTCTTCTTTCTCGTATCGGCGTCTGCCTACGCCCAGGATTTTGCGGGCACATGGGCAGGTGAGGCCCAGGGCCGAGGCGGGACGCAGGAAGTCACGCTGGAATTAGAAGTGAGTGGCGATGACGTCAGCGGAACGTTTATGCAAGGGCAGCAGTCCGGACGATTGCCGATGCTGAGATCGACGGCGGCACGCTCACGTTTTCAAGATCGCTCGAGACGCCACAGGGCGAATTCAACATCAGTTACACGGGCACAATCGAAGACAATGAGTTGACGCTAACCCCGGCGTTCGGTGGCGGCCGCGGGGGTCGTGGCGGTGGTGGCCGTGGGGGTCGTGGCGGTGGCGGTCGTGGTGGGGGTCCGCAGCCGATGACACTGACCAGACAGTAGCGCCTGAGAGGGGCGGGTTGATTGAGCCTGCCGCCTCACCCTGGTCGGGAGACCAGGGTACAGGTCTGCTGTTCTACAGGTGTGTCCCTCATCAGTGCCGCCATGTCGGGATCCGCTGCTTCCCTCTGCGGAGAGAGAAATCGACCCTCGAAACATATTTCCATCGCGTCTTCTTTAAACGGATAAGGATCCAGGCTGTACGTTTTTTCTTTCTCCGGGCGTATAACAACATCGACGTCGGCGTGTACGCCTATGGGCACGTTCGTAAACGTCGCCTTTCCCCTTCCTTCTTCCGGAGTGCAGTTGAAATAGAGCGCCAGCGTGTCGAAAAACTGGAGCCTCTTATAGTTTGCAAAGAGAGGCGCTTCCTCAACCCATGGCGCGGTCCGGGGATCCTCCCCGAGACTCGCCCTGAGCCTGACCTGCCTCTGGTGTTCAGACTTCAACATGGCATCGGCTGCCACTCGGTGCTGGTCGGGAACCGAATCGATCAACACCATCTCCGACATTCCATACCGGCCGTTGTACAGGCCCCAGATGTGCATGCTGGCGATCAATCCACTGTAGGGATGGTGAGCTTCGTTGTGTTCAGGTGAGCGGGCGCCGGTCAGTACGATGATCGGAATCGGCGTCTCCACCAGGTTGTAGGGCAATCCGGTCCGGGGGTCCAGCGGAGGATTGAGATCCAGGTCGCGCCACCCCCGGTCGTGCCACCGACACGCATAAAGGAATTCATCTCGGGGCACTGGCGATTCGAACCGACCGTTACCGAACTTTTCGGCCAGCTGCCCTACGAGGTCAAGATGTTCTTCCAGCGTGATAACGAAACGTCTGGAATCATCCTGCCCTGATGGCACAGACTGTATGATCATGGCTCATCTCCCGAATGAACTTTGATCGATTCCAGGCCGGGACGGCTCCAGAATCAAGCTGCATCTTACGGAACGTGGGCGTCGTGATCAATCGATTCGTTGCCACACTGCCCAGCAACATCATTACCAACTATGACACTTCTCTAATGATCGATGAAACCATTCGCGAACAGGCAACCCACTCAGTGACGAACGCCGCCTTCAATCGCGCCGTCGTGTTCTTCAGAGACGGCAGCAGACTTACGTTTGAGCATACAAGCCGGCAGAATCGGTGGGCCAAAGCATCAGAGGAAGACACTACTGCGGAAAAAATCTGCCTGTCAATGACGCAGTTCAGGCTAAACGCGAGACATCTTGAGTTATTCTTTAGGGACGGTAGCAGTTTTGAGCTTCACCCTTCTGTTGGGAACGAATCTGAGGAATAGACAAGAATGGCCCTTCCCTGGGAACAGCGAGATTTTGCGAGCTGGCGAGAAGCCCTGGACCAGAGTCGACTGACGGAAAAACAGATCGACCTTCTCAAGACCATGGTCGCGGAAGGTCAGGCAGAAAACATCGCGGCAGCGGCCAACATGTTGGACTGGCAGGAAAACGTAGTCGACCCTGATGAACACATGTACGGCTTTTAGCACCCCTGGCATGACCTTCAGCGGTGTGACTTCGATCAGGATGAAAACCGCCCGTGTCTTGAAACGGACGGCCCTTTCGCCAATTGTGGCCGTAAGCCTGGCATTGTCCGCCTTCGCCCAGGCCCCCGAGCCAGTCGACTACGACACCGCACGCCTCGACAAAAACGTCACGGCGCTTCGAATCACCGAAGAAATTTCCGTGGATGGCCTCCTCGACGAGGCGGCCTGGGATCTGGCAGAACCGGCGACAGATTTTGTTCAGCGCCGACCCATTGCTGGAATACGGGCAATCGATCGGACAGAGGCCCGTTTTCTCTTGACAACGAGAATCTCTACGTCGGGATTCTCCTTTTCGACTCCGAACCCGACCGGATCACCATCAATGACCTCGAAGAGGATTTTGGTTTTCAGGGCTCGGACATGGTGGTCGTGGGCCTCGACAGCCTCCACGATCTACAGTCCGGATTTACCTTCAGGACGAACGCCGCGGGCGCGAAGGCCGACGCGCAGGTCAGCCCCCTCGCAGGCCGGGGCGGATTCAATGGCGACTGGGACGGGGTCTGGGACGTCCGAACGACGCGTAACGATGAGGGGTGGATCGCTGAGTTTGTGATTCCCTTCAAGACGCTTCGTTTCTCAACCGACTCATCCCAAACCTGGGGGCTCAACCTGAGCCGAAGAACGATTCGTACCAACGAGGAAGCCGACTGGGCTCCCATACCGATTCGATACAGCATGAGCAGAGTTTCCCAGTACGGAACACTCCTGGGACTGGAGGAGATCCGGCAGGGCCGTAATCTCAAGGTGACGCCTTTCGTGACTGCAGGAATCACTCAGATACGCCCGCCGAATGCTCCGTTTGGAGACTTCGACAACGATCCGGATTTCGACGGCGGCGTCGACATCAAATACGGGCTGACGTCTTCGCTGACTCTCGATGCCACGTACCGGACTGATTTCGCACAGGTGGAAGTGGACCAGCAACAGGTCAACCTCACCCGCTTCAACCTCTTCTTTCCCGAACAACGCGACTTCTTCCTGGAAAACGCATCGACGTTCAGTTTTGGAGCGGGCAGCAACCTGGTTCCATTTTTCAGCCGCCGCATTGGTCTGAGCCGTTCGGGGACACCGATTCCGATTGTGGGTGGAGGTCGGGTCACGGGACAGGTGGGCCGTTACGATCTCGGTTTCCTGGCCATGAAGACGGAAAGCCAGGCTTCGACCCCGTCCAATAATTATGTTGTCGGACGCGTCAAACGGAACATCATGACCAACTCCTGGTTCGGCGGGATCTTTACGAATCGGGACTCCACCGTCGAAGGTGATTACAACCGGGTCTACGGTGCGGACGTTCGTCTCCAGTTTTTTTGACCGGCTCGAGTTTGACTCCCACATCCTCCGAAGCGATACGCCGGGGGTTTCAGGAAAGGATCAGGCCCGTCAGGTCCAGACTGCCTGGCGCGACGACGAACTGATCATCGCGGCCGGCTACAACGAGATACAGACGAATTTCAATCCCGAGGTAGGTTTCGTCCGCCGCAGGAACAACACGCACTACACGGGCGCATTCGCGTGGAACCCGCTCATTGAAACGAGTTCCCTGGTTCGAAACCTGGCGTTCTCGACAACCCTGGAGTACTACGAAAACGGTACGACAGAGCAGATCGAGACGCGGGAGTCACGCGTTGATCTCGGAGTTGGATTTGAGAACATCAGTTCGATTAACTTCGGACTGCTCCATACCTTCGACAGGTTGACAGAACCCTTCGGAATCCGCCGCGACATTATGATCCCGGAAGGCGATTACAGGTACCTGGGTTACACCGCCCGGTTTACAACCAACCCGGGAAGAAAGCTCAGCGGTAACGGGAGCGTCGAATGGGGAGAGTTCTGGAACGGCCGCCGCCGTTCGTTTTCGACAGGCTTCGGCTGGAGACCGGATTACCACTTCAAGATGGACGTGGATTATTCCCGCAACCAGGTCAACCTCGCAAATGGAGAGTTCACCACAGACCTGGTCGGCGCCCGTTTTCTGTATTCATTCAACCCCAACACGTTCCTCAACGCCTTCTTCCAGTACAACGCCGATACGCAACAGGTCAGCTCCAACATCCGCTTCAACATCATCCACAACCCGTTGAGCGACTTCTTCCTCGTCTACAACGACCTTCGCGACACCAACAACGGACAGCTACTTCAGCGCGCCGTAATCCTCAAGTTCACAAACCTCTTCAACTTCTAGGTCCGGTTCTTCCTGTAGGTGCGGTCTATGACCGCGCCTACAGAATGCAGAAAACCTAGTACAACCCCTCCTCACACCACATCCAGGCATCCCCGAGCCAATCCAGGGCAGGATCTCCGATCGGTTCGCCTGGAGGCGGGACCGGGGCCGAAGGCTGGCTGAAGGTTGTAGCGGGACGCTCGAGGAATCGGCCGATGTCGGATGCGAGTAACGAAAGATGTGCCTGATCCTGGGTTGTCGGCCGATCCGAATCCGTACCCAGTCTTCGCTGCAACTGATCCAGCCTGTAGGTGGCGATCGCACGAACCTGGGGCATTTCTGCATTCGCCGCAAGTTCCATCAGACCCTCGGCCACGACTCTTTCCACGGCCCTGCGAATCTCCTGCTCATAGGCACTCGAAGCAGGGACCCCGCCTGAAGGGGCGCCAAACACGGCGTCGATCATCTCCGCCGTCACTTCATCCAGGCCTGGAAGGGTCCCATCCAGCGCGTGCTGCTGGACCAGGCGGGCGGCTCTTTCCGATTCGAGGAGGTTATCGACCACTCCCCGCGCAAGGGTGACTGCGGGAGTAATCGCATCAAACATCATCCCTGTGTAACGAGGAAAGAGTTCCCTGTGTCGACCGTACCCGGAAGGTCGGGGTGGAAGGCTTTCGATCACCGTGTCGGGCAAGGCCAGTTCCTGGGGTTCGAGTGTCTTGAGCAATGACCCCAGAATACGCCGTTGCTCTTGCCCGGAAACCCGCTCGAATGGGACCTGACCATCTCCTCGCATCGCGTAACTGTAGTTGATGCCGCCCAGACCCGCAGCGGTTGCGATGATCTGATAACGATGGTGAAGGTACAGAGGAACGAGCACCTCTTCTATCGTGGCAAGAGGCATGCCCTCTGGAATCGAGGTCTCGCCGAACCCGTCGAGCGCTCGGCGGCGCACATCCATCATCCGTTCGAGCTCTGCCGCCACGTCGCGTCCATTGGCCCATTGATGTACCAGGGGACTGGCAGCCAGATCCTGGTTTGTCATGTAGATCAGACCGCGACTGCGAGCATCGCTCAGAACGCGTTCGAGTGCGGCACCTTCATCGGTTCCCTCAGGAAAATCCTGATAGGCCCACGCCACCGATATCTTGTCCCATTCCCCGATCCCGACGTCATAGGCGTCGGTCACGTCGATAGTTCCATCTTCGGCGAGAGTACTGAGCGGATGCGGATAATCGAGAACCGAAACACGCCCCAGAGGGCTCGCATAATAGTTGTGCCCGAATCCAAGCGTGTGTCCAACTTCGTGGGCTGATAGCTGACGGATTCGAGCCAGAGCCATTTCACCGAGCACCGCAGGCGTCTCGTCTCCGTTCTGGTAAGGTGCCAGCAGACCCTCTGCAATCAGATAGTCCTGGCGCACCCGAAGAGAACCCAGCGTGACCTGTCCCCGGATGATTTCACCTGTTCGGGGATCCGTAACACTGGCGCCAGAACTCCAGCCGCGTGTAGAGCGGTGGACCCAGTTGATGACGTTGTAGCGGACGTCCATCTTGTCGGCGCCCTCGGGCAGCATCTCGACACGAAACGCATCACGATACCCGCCCCCCTCGAAGGCCTGGTTCCACCAGCGTGCTCCGTCCAACAACGCAGACCGGACCGGCTCGGGAACGCCGCGATCCAGATAGTAGACGATGGGCTCGACGGCTTCGCTGACCTCATCCGCTGGATTCTGCTTCTCGAGACGATGCCTTCGGGCGAACCGAGTCGTGATCGGTGCCCCCAACGGCGCGGAGTAGTCCATATACGAGACAGCGCCCACGCCGGACCGTGGATCGAATTCGCGTGGCTGGTAGTTTCCATCGGGCAGTTCGACGAACGAATGATGCTGACGCAGAGTCACCGCGCCCGCCGTCGGCGCAACGGTCCCGACCAGTCGTGAAGGCTGATCGCTCGTGTAGGTGAGCGTGACGTCCATCTCCGTGTTCTCTGGAAATACCCGCGTGTCCGGCAGGTAAACGGCGCTACGAGTCGCGTCGATCCTGTAGGTGGCATCCTGCTGGTCCCGGAGTCGCCCGATAACATTATGGGAGTCCCGAATAAGAAAATCAGTCATGTCCACCAGGGCACGGCCGTCGGTTTCGGCGGCTACGGTGAATCCAAACAGCACGGACGTTGCGAAGGCCTCCCGAACGGCGCGCTGTTCATCGGGATTCTCTCCAGTGGCTCGATACTGGTAGTTGGGCTGAACCATCAGGATCTTCGGTCCCACACGTTCGAAGGAGACGATTTGCGACGCGCCAGGCTGCCCGCGGTCCAGTCCAATATCGTTCGATCCCAGACCTGCAGACAACCCTCTGAAGTAGAGGACTTCAGTATTGAACTGAGGAATTTCCATCCAGAGCTTGCCTTCCGAGTCGTCCCAGTACAGCGGAAAGAAACCGTCCATTGGCCTCATCCCTGCGGTTTTGTCTTCAATGACAGGGGGTTCTCCAGCAGTGGACGGCTCGTCCTGGGCCACGAGATCGGGCACACCTATGGTCAACGCCAACACCCAAACGAGGGCGACACGCCACACAGATAAACAGGTAACGGCTTCTTTCATTGCTCTTCCTCCTTCAACCGGCTTAGCTCGTTGATTAAGTTTGGTAAAGTGCGAGGTCAATATATGTCAACTGCGAAGAAAAGTGAGAGGTTTGTGACACTTTGAACATGGACACTGTAAGTGTCCGGATACTCCGCCCCTTCCGGATCACAACCTCTGAGGACCGACACGGTCCGCACACTCCCAAATGAGTCTTGACAGTGACTCGATTTCCCGTGAACATTGCGTGATACGAGCGAGCCCAGAGACCAAACGTGTTCAGTACGGAGGCCGGAGAAACATGAAACGATTCAGTAGTTTGATAAACACTCAGTGGGTCATGTGGCAGATGCTGCCTTCAGCAACGTTGCTGGTTCTCATCGGATTGATATTGCCCACACCTGTCTTCGCCCAGATCGACCTGGCCGGCGAGTGGGGCAACCGGATGCACGAAGACCAGCCCGAGCGGGCGGGAGGACCTATGATCGGGGACTTCGCGGGTCTTCCCATCAACGAGGCCGGGCAACAGCGTGGAGAGAGCTGGAGCGCGTCTCTGCTGACTGTTCCCGAGCACCAGTGTGGTCCGCATCCGGCCAACTACGCTGCGATGCATTCCAACCTGCGGATCACGAAGGAAGTGGAACCGCAAAGCCAGGACGTCATTGCCTGGCACCTCCTTCATGAATCCTTCAACAGGTTCCGGACCGTCTGGATGGATGGCCGGCCGCGGCCTTCCGAAGACGCGCTCCACACATGGCAGGGTTTCTCTACCGGACGCTGGGTGGGCAACACGCTGGAGATCACGACGACTCACATGAAGGAGTCACGGATTCGCCGTAACGGAATCGAGCACAGCGACGAAGCCGTTCTGATCGAGTTTCTCACACGTCACGACAACTTCCTGACGCTGATCAGTATTCTGGAAGACCCGCACACTCTGGAAGAACCTTATATTCATTCGCGCCATTTCGAGTTGAGCATGGGCCAGACGATCCATCCGTATCCGTGCCGCGGTCTCGTCGAGATCGATCGCGCGCTGGGAGACATCCCCCACCATCTCCCCAACGAAAACCCTTTCATGGAACAGTATCAAGAGCTGTACGGTATCCCGTCTGAAGCAGCGATGGGCGGCGCCGAGACGCTGTTACCCGAATATCGGGATCGTCTTAGAGAATTGTTTGCTGCCGAAGGGAATGATTGATGGGTGAGAGAACGGGACTTAAGCCTGTGAAGGGCCTTGCCGCACTGATGGTCGCAGGTGTGCTGGCTCTTGGGCCCGGGGCATACGCTCAGACTCGTACCACACACGTCTCTGACAATATCTACATGATCACCGGCGCGGGGGGAAACGTGACCGTGTCGGTGGGCTCGAGCGGCATCATGCTCGTCGATTCCGGTTCGGCCACTATGAGTGATGCGTTACTGACCGCGATTCAGGAAATCGACAGCAACGCGACGATTCGATTTATCGTCAATACGACCAATCTTCCCGAGCACGTCGGCGGCAACGCCACGGTTCGGATCGCCGGCGACACATTTACGGGTGGCAATGCGACCAACATCGGCGGTATCGACGTCGGCGCTTCCATTGTGGCCCATGAGACCGCTCTCCATCGAATGGCCGCGGTTCCGGGCATACAGTTCGAAATGCTGCCGACCGATACGTTCTTTACACCGAAATACGATCTGTATTTCAATGGTGAACCTGTCGAGATGATCCATCAGCCGAGTTCGATCGATGACACGAGCCTCGTCGTGCACTTCCGGCGCGCCGACGTGATCAGCGCTGGAGACGTTTTCCGATTGGACGGCTACCCCCGAATAAACTTGGAGTACGGGGGTAGCATCAACGGAGTCCTGGATAGTCTGAACTTCCTCGTTGATCTGGCTATTTCCGACACTCTTTCCGAGGGCGGAACACTTATCATTCCCGGTCATGGACGTATCACGGATGAGGGCGACCTCGTACGCTACCGGGATGCGATGACGATTGTTCGGGACCGTGTCCAGGCCATGATTGACCGGGGGCAGACGTTGGACGAAGTCATAGCCTCCCGGCCCAGCCTGACTTACGATTCGCGCTACTCGCTGCCCGACTGGACGACCGAAATGTTCCTCGGTGCGGTGTATGAAAGCCTGACAATAGAAGCGGGACAGGCCAGCAGATAGGAAAAAGGGGAATAAAAAAGGGGACAGTGAGCTAATTCTTAGAATTAGCTCACTGTCCCCTTTTTTATTTTCAGCCCAGCGGATTTGTGGGGACTTGCATGGGCTCGGTCATGCAAGTCGTCGGATTCCAGCCGGCATCGTCCTCCTCCTTCCGAAAGTCCGAGCTCACGATGAAGGAACCGTTGAAATACGTGGGATCGTCGATGACGGTGGTCACGGTGAACCATTCCTGGTCGAATGCGACGAAATTGTCGAAGTACTCAGTGACTACAGCGTCTTCGCTGTAAGGCACGCCGTTCCAGCGCACGTAACCCAGTTCCATACCGGTCGTCACGACCTTGAGGCTCCCGCCCGTTGGCGGTCGGCCGCGTCCACCACCGACCATCACCCACTCCGCTACCGCGTTGCCTTGCCAGGTGGGCTCGGTGGCCCTGTCAAAATCACTGAAATGGAACAATCGGGTTTGGCTTCCTGCGTCCGTGTCAATCCGGAGAGTTTCGTCGTCTTCCCATGAGATCTGGACCCTGCCCGGAACGCGCATGATGCCTCCCGCCCCGAACGGGCGGCATTCCACGCCGTTTCGTGCATCGGCGTCCATATCCCAGTTATCAGCAAAGTCGCGGGCGGCCTGATTTATCGGCAAGCTGGAGTATTCGCCTTTGGGGGGTGTCACCATACGCCACCGCCAATCCTCTGTGACGATAGACACCCAGGTACCGGTCAGATCATACGGAGCCGCCTGCTGGGCAGGCGGAGGTGGGCCGGCAGGCCCGCCGCGCCCGCGCTGGGCCCAAGCGGTTGTGCCTGTCGCAAGCAGCATCGTGCCTGCAGCCAGGGCCAGTCCTAGGTGACGTAATTTCAAGATTCTGTTCTCCATTTGTTCCTCTCGAATTGTTCCTTTCAAACTTTCAGGGCGTGCGTCCAAATTGTGGCCCGTGGCCCCAGAGGTGCTGGACCTCGACGGCATGTCCCCAGTCAATCCTGTCGGCGGAAACTCCGATAGCAACGGCGAGACGCTTCCGCTGTGAGGGACTCGGCGTGTAGTTGCCGGCCACTATGGCCTTCACATCTCTTCGATCGAGTCCCGATTCTTCTACGAGTGCCTCAACACTCATCCCGGTCTCTTCAAGACAGCGTTCCAGGGTTTTCATCGTAGCGATAATCTTACCACCCTCGAGTGGCTCCCCTGTTGCCTATCCGGGCTTACCGGGCGTTGGGGACCCCGCCAGCCTTGCGGCACCTTCCTGGTATAACCTCTCGACTTCCGGACCCTTCAGACCGGGCATTCCACCCACTTTGACCTTGTAGCCGACCTCGGTCTGCAGGTAAGCCAGATGCTTGTACCCGTCCGGAAATCTCTCAAGAATCGCCGGGTCGAGATTCAATGTGGCGCCAGGATCGACAGGATCCATGCGGTCCTTTTCATAGATCGGCTGACGGCGGACCAGCCCCCACCGGCCCTCCCGCTTCTCGAAGAAATCGTAGAAACGCCCGGTACAGACAACGTCGCACATCACTTCATGAACGGGGGCGCGCTGGCTGATCGTCATCTTCGTCTGCGCGATCGCGCGATCACCGTCGATGTCAGACGTATGGGCTCCGAGGAAATGAATGATGCTGACGCCCTTCTCCCAACCCTCGCGCCGGGCCTTTACGAAGTCACTGGCAGGGGCCTGAAACCAGGTGGCCGACATCCAGCCGTCGTCGTGCCACAGCTCGGCAAAGCGCTCCCAGTCACCACCGTCACTGTAGATCACCCACTTGTCGACGATACCCCGAATCATATCGGCGTCTGCTGAACTGCCACCCATACCCTTCCCCCAAAAAAGGGGTCAGAGCCCTATTTCCCCTATTTGTCCCTACAGTTATTCCGGTAAAAAATTGGGAATTTAGGGCTCTGACCCCTATTTAACCCTTATTTATCCGGGAGGGGTGTGCGTTCGGATTCGTCTCCCGGAACCAGGGGAAAACGATTTTCCCGCCAGTTCTGTTTTGCGGCTTCGATCCGCTCCTTTGAGCTGGACACGAAGTTCCAACATGTAACGCTCGCCGTCGATCGCATCGCCTCCCAGCACAAGGAGCCGACAGGCCTCGTTCGCTGTAAGAACAGCCTCAGAGTCCGGCCGCAAAACAAGCATCTGGGCTTCTTCGAATTGATCGCCATTCACAGAAACACTTCCGCTGGCCACATATACCGCGCGTTCCTCGGCATCGGGAACAGACAGTTCCCCGCCCGACTCCAGTGCAGCGTCAACGTATAGGGTGTTTGAGGTAGTCTTCACCGGTGATCGGAGCCCGAAGGCTGTTCCGGCAAGAATCCGCGCCTTGAGGCCCGGGCCTTCCCATAGCGGCAGCGTGTCTTCGGGATAGTGACCGAACTCGGGGAGCGTTTCCTCCTCTGCCTTTGGAAGGGCCACCCAAAGTTGAATGCCCTCTATGCGGGTCTGGGCTGCATGCAACTCGGGACCAGTTCGCTCGGAATGGACGATACCGGAACCGGCATGCATCCAGTTGATGTCTCCCGGACAGATCGTCTGAGTAAATCCCAGGCTGTCCCTGTGAACGAGTTCCCCTTCAAAAAGATATGTAACCGTTGCGAGGTTGATGTGAGGGTGCGGGGGGACATCTATTCCCAGTCCCGGTCCCAGGGAATGTGGTCCCATGTGATCCAGAAAAGTGAATGGACCGACCCTTCGACGTTTCCTCGAAGGAAGGATGCGCCGGACCCCGAAGCCATCTACTCCTCGCTGACGGGCCGCAATGACTAACTCCACCGTACCCGAAACAGGTTCAGCGGACCTGGAATCTGTCTTACCGGTAGTACTCATTCAATCCACTATGGCTCAAGAGAGGCCGTGTACGCCCCGATCGCGACGATGTCGTCCAATGTCAGGTCGGCCACGACGTCCTGCATCAGATCAGACCACGCGCCCCTTCGCGCACCAGTCTGGAAATCGTAGAGCTGCCGGGCCGCGTAGCTGGGCGACCGGCCCGCCAGGGGAGGCACAGGCCCCAAACCCTTGAGATCCGGGCCATGGCAGACCGCACATTGAACAGTGCGCCCCCCGCCTCCGGTCGTCACCAGTTCCTCACCCCGGGCGATGCTACCCACAGGCACATACGCAACGAACCCCGAACTGTCGTCTCGGAGTTCAGTCCGACCCAGATTCTCGGGAATCTCTACTATCCGCTGTCCGATCGGCTCCGTGCCTCCGTCTTCTACTGCGGCGTACATCGCTCCAGCCACATGCAACTGGGGGACTCGGTCGGCCTCGACTACTCTAATCCATGGCTTGAAGTTAAAGCTTGCAAAGTACTCAGCAGCGGCAGATATCTCCTCATCGCTAGCCGCTTCGCCAATCGCCAACATCGCCCTGGGTGGTCCCATTGCCGACTCAGAACTCCTGCGAAGCCCGGCCTTGTAATCGGCCATCTGCTGGATGATGTACTGTGCGGGAAGACCGACAATCCCGGAATTCTCAGGGCGCCCCTGCCCGTTCGGCAAATGACAATAGCCGCAGGCGCGGACCTCCGGATTCCGTCCATTGGACACAATCTCGGGCATCGCAGGATGTCCTCCCGGATGCCAGTCCGGAGGAGCGAACAGATTCCGGGTTTCATCCAACGTCATCTGAACATCACTCCCTGGGACACTGAGGGGTGTGCCATCGTCTTCGGCCCGCTGCCCGCCTCCCGGATTAACCGGGTACGCCCATGCAGGGGGCGAGTCGCCGGCCGCAGGAGTTTGTCCCTGCCCGGATGCGGTAACGACGGCACCGCCCACGACACACACGAAGGAAAACGCCAGAACACTCACGTATCTACGCATCGATTTCTCCTAACAGCCGGCCGGCCTCGAGAACATTGGGATTCGGGCTCTTTATATACAACTCGGGGCCAGTGCGCAATCGTGATTCGCAGATCCTTCCGGACATGCCTGGAACTTGCGGGCCGCTCCAAAAGGGCTTGCGATCGGGATGATCGCGAGCTGCGCCCCTCTTCACATGGAAGACCCGGCCAGGATGGCCGTCTGAACGAGGGAGCGCAATCCCTCTTCGCAATCTTCTCGTCACGCCTTTCCTATTGCGGACGCACCCATCTTCAACGATCATGTCTTTCACACCGGACACTCAAAGGGGAGAATCCATGCGCCGTCTGCTATATAGCTTCTTACCAATCGTTCTCATAGCGGGTCTTTCAATAAATGACGCAGCAGCACAGGACACGTTCGACGTCGTTATCCGCGGAGGCCGCATCATCGACGGTACCGGCAATCCCTGGTTCGGGGCCGACGTCGGCATCCGGGACCAGAGGATCGTTCAGATCGGAAACCTCGAGGACGCCAGTGCCGATCGCATTATTGATGCGACGGAACTGATCGTCGCCCCGGGTTTCATCGATCCCCATACTCACGCCATTCGGGGAATCTTTGACGTCCCCGGAGCCGAGAGTGCCTTGCTCCAGGGCGTCACCACGCTGACGGAAGGAAACGACGGATCTTCGCCCTACCCCATCGACGATCATCTCGAAAGGATCGAATCCACCGGCATCAGCCCGAATTGGGCTGTCTATATCGGGCAAGGAACGATTCGTTCAACCGTAATGGGAACCGAGAACCGTCCGGCGAACTCCGAAGAAATGGAGCGCATGCGGGAACTCGTCGCCGAAGCCATGGAACACGGCGCGCTTGGGATTTCAACTGGGCTCCTCTACGTTCCCGGGAACTTTACGCCCACCGAAGAAATCGTCGACCTCTCGAGCATCGTCGCCGGCTATGGCGGCATCTATATCTCCCACATGCGTGACGAAGTCACCGGACTCCTCGATTCGGTCAACGAAACCATCCAAATCGGAGAAGAGGCCGGACTTCCCGTACAGATCACACACCACAAGGTAGTGGGTAGCGCCAATTGGGGCGATAGCGTGGACTCTCTCGCGCTGGTCGACGCCGCGCGAGCACGCGGTGTCGACATCACGCTGGATCAATACCCCTATACCGCCGCACAGAGTGGAATCAACTCGATCGTGCCTCAATGGGCGCAGGAAGGCGGCACCGAAGCTCTGATCGAACGTTTCGGCGATCCCGAGATCCGGGCCGAAATAAAGGCCGGTATCGTGGACCGGATCCTCTACGACCGGGGCGGGGGCGATCCCGCCAACGTGTCCATTTCCCTGTGCTCGTGGGATCGGTCGATTGAAGGAAAGAACCTGGCCGAGATCGCCATCGAACGCGGCCTGGAACCCACACCTGAAAACGCTGCAGACGTCATCATGGACATCATTCGCGGAGGTGGTGCAACTGCTGTCTTTCACGCCATGTCCGAAGAAGACGTTGAGCGCATCATGCAGCACCCGGCAACGGCTATTGGGTCGGACGGACCGATCTCAGTTTTCGGAACCGGCGCACCCCATCCCCGGCAATACGGGACGTTCGCCAGGGTCCTCGGAGAATACGTGCGGGAGCGCGGGATCCTCACCCTGGAAGACGCAATCCGAAAGATGAGCGGCGCAACTGCGCAGCGGCTTGGCATTCGCGATCGTGGTGTTCTCAGGGAGGGTTTCTACGCCGACATTGCCGTCTTCGACGCCGAGAACATTAGGGATCTCGCAACTTTTGAAGATCCCAACCAGTACGCCATAGGCATGCGGTTCGTCTTAGTCAACGGGACCGTCGTCGTCGATGAGGGTACGCACACTGGAGCCCGTCCCGGCCAGGTGCTACACGGCCCGGGTTTCGTCGAGTAACTCGAATCCCGAACTACACGAAACCCATGGCAGAGACGACACGAGAAGGACTCGTTCGCGTCATCAGGAGGTGGGACCTCGGGGCCGTCGTCCTGAACTCCATCATCGGGGCCGGGATATTCGGACTGCCGTCCGCCGTGTTCGCTCTTGTCGGTGTCTACAGCCTTTTCGCGTTCCTTTTATGCGCCTTCCTGGTCACTCTGATCATCCTCTGTTTCGCGGAGGTCAGCAGCCGCTACAGCGAAACTGGCGGGCCTTATCTCTACGCGCGTGAGGCTTTCGGGCCGGTCGTGGGTTTCGAGGTCGGCTGGCTGATGTGGATTGCACGGATCACCGCTTTTGCCGCCAATTGCAACCTCCTCATCGCGTATTTCGGATTCTTCGTTCCATCGGTCGAAACCGGAGCCGCGCGCGCCATAGCGATCACTGCCATTGTCACAGGCCTCACGGCTATCAATGTTGTTGGCGTCCGCGATGCCACAGTCTTGACCAACGGGTTGACGATCGCAAAGCTCATACCGCTCGTCTTGTTCGTAGTGATCGGCCTGTTCTTTATCGACTCCAACAACTACGCGTTAGGGGCGCAACCCGAGCTTGGAGATTTCTCGGTCTCGGTTCTCCTGCTCGTCTATGCGTTTACGGGATTTGAAATGGCGGCCATACCGAGCGGTGAGGCTCGCGACCCAAGGCGGGATCTACCCTGGGCCCTCCTGACGTCCATTGCCGTCGTAACGGTCTTCTATGTTCTGATCCAGGTCGTCTCAATCGGAACACTCCCCGGCCTGGCTGCTTCGACGCGGCCCTTAGCCGACGCCGGAGGCCGTTTCCTGGGTTCGATGGGCGCGGCGATCATTTCAGCGGGAGCCTTGGTTTCGATTCTCGGAAATCTGAACGTCACGCTGATGGTCACGCCGCGCCTGCCGTTCGCGATGGCCGAACGCGGTGAGCTTCCCGGAATCGTTGGAAAGACACACGCGAGGTTCCACACACCTCACGTCGCCATCTATTTTACGGGCCTGATCGTTCTCGTCCTCACGCTGACGGGAACCTTCGTCTATGCGGCAACGATCAGCGTCATCGCAAGACTGCTCGCCTATGCTTCCACATGCGCAGCTTTGCCGGTGCTGCGCCGCCGGGAAGGTTCTCCCGCCGCAGAGTTCATCGCCCCCATGGGAATCGTGGTTGCGATCGTGTCTCTGTTATTGGTCGCGTGGCTTCTGACCAACAGCACCCTCGTGCAGGCCAGAGATGCAGGGATTGCCGCGGCGATCGGACTCCTGATCTATTTCGCCTCTCGAAAGAAATCTACAGTCTCCGATTAGCAGTCACTGATTGCCGATTCCGCGAACAGCACGGATCCGGCCAGCGGAGGTTGAGATGAAAAGGTTGCCGTTTGAATCGAAGGTAAGGGCAAGGGGCAACTGGAAGGTGGCCGAGGTCGCCGGTCCATTGTCACCGGAAGACGTGCCCCTCGACCCAAACGTGCCGCTCCCTGCAGCAGTCGTGATCACTCCAGTCTCAGAACCAATCCGGCGCACTCTGTTGTTGAAGTAATCGGCTATCCACAAGTTTCCCGCCGCATCGACAGCGACGTCTATGGGAAGGTTCAGCCGGGCCTCGGTCGCCGAGCCTTCGTCTCCGGAGAAGCCCCCTTCCCCCCGACCGAACGAGCCGCTCCCCGCTACCGTCGTGATCAGCCCTGACACGGCATCCACACGGCGGACTCGGTGATTGAAAACGTCGGCGATAAAGAAATTGTCATTTGTATCGAATGCGATCCCGCGGGGCCGATCCAACTCCGCTTCGAGGGCCAACCCTCCGTCTCCGGAGAACCCTCTCGCCCCGTTACCCGCGACTGTCGTGATGACGCTAGTCTCGGAATCGATCCGGCGCACTCTGTTATTCTCCGTGTCCGCAAAATACAGGTTCCCTGCGCTGTCGGACGCGATATGGCGGGGCGCAGACACCTCGGCGTCAGCGGCCTGCCCCCCATCACCGGAATCACCTGCCTGCCCCGTACCCGCAATCGTCTGAATGCTCCCTGTCGCTGCAGCGACCCTCCGGAGTCGATTGTTCCGGGAGTCTACAATCGTGAGATCCCCCGCTGCATCGATCAAGATCCCGCTAGGGTTGTCGAGCGACGCGGCGAGCGCGGGGCCGCCATCCCCGGCGTAGCCACCGCTGCCTCTACCGAATCGCAACCCTTCGTCTCCACCGCCCGCTATCGTGGTAATAGTTCTGGAGGCCGCATCAATCGAACGGACGCGATGATTGAACGTATCCGAAACGACCAGGTTTCCGGACAGGTCGAAGGTCAGGTCCAGCGGCGCGTAGAGGCCGGCTGCGGTGGCCGCAGCATCGTCTCCGATGATTCGTGCTGCCCCATTGCCGGCCAGCGTGCGGATGAGGCCGTCGCGTGCACCCACACGCCGGATCCTGTTGTTCAACGTATCGGCTATGAGAATGAAACCACCATTCCCACTTACGGTAACGCCAGCAGGCCGGCTCAGGGACGCGTCTGTCGGGGAACCACTGTCCCCTGCGAAACCATCCGTACCGCTACCGACGACGGTTGAGATGAAGCCGGTTTCCGCATCTACCCTTCGAATCCGGTGGTTCCGACGGTCGGCGAAAAAGACGTTGCCGTCTCTGTCGGTTGCGATCCCTCCCGGCCAGTTCAAATCAGCCCCCGCCGCACGGCTACCGTCACCGGAGAACCCTTCCTCGCCAGTGCCCGCAATGGTCGTGATGACTCCGGTCACTGCGTCTACGCGGCGGATCCGATGATTTGAGGCATCGGCGATGAAAAGGTTGCCGGATGTATCGACGGCAATTCCCCGCGGAGCATTCAGGCTTGCTTCTGTGGCCGGGCCCCCGTCGCCGCCAAAATCGGATGCGCCAAGACCTGCGACAGTGGAAATCGTGCCGTCCGAGAGATCGATGCGTCGGATAGCGTTGTTTGCTGAATCGGCAACGAACAAGCGGTTCTGCCGGTCGATGGCCAGAGCTGCAGGCTGATTCATGAGGGCATCCACCGCGGAGCCTCCGTCTCCGGAAAACCCGCGCTGTCCGGTTCCCGCAATGGTCGAGATGACACCTGTCGAAGCGCCGATCATCCGGATGCGCTGGCCTCCAAATTCGGCAATGAACACGTTTCCTGAACGGTCGACCGCGACATCATGCGGTGTATGAAGGCCAGCGGCGACACCAGGGCCTCCGTCTCCGGACGAATCCCGATCACCAGTTCCGGCAATCGTCGTGATGATCCCGGTCTTGAAGTCGTATCGACGGATCCGGTTGTTCCCTCGATCGACGATCAGAAAACCGCCCCGAATCCATGCCGTCGCAAAAGGCACACTGATCGCCGCCCGTCTGGCTCTTAGTCCATCACCCACAAAGTCGCTGCCACCCGCAACGGTTGTGATGTTGCCCGCCGGGGTCGCTCCGAGTGGTACGGCGTCAACCCAGAGAGGCGTTTGAGCCACACCCCCACGGTTCAAAATCGTCAGCGTCCGAATCCCGCTGAGGGCGGTCGGCGCGGTAAACGTGATTCGGTTGCTTCTCTCCACTGTCGATTCAATCCGTACCTTGCCGACCAGGACCAGGGTGCCTGGCGCAAAATTGGTCCCGACGATCGTCACGGTTTCTCCGCCCGTGTTGAGGACTCTTTGAGGCGAGATGCTTTCGATGGTCGGAGCTCCGAATTCGACGGACCGTGCCAGGCTCTGACGGTCGGAAACAAGAACCTTCCCGTCATCCGTGATGACCACTCCCCGTGGTTCCTGAAATGTGTTACGCCCTGCCAGAGGTTGGGTCCGGCCGTTGGGAAGGATCACCTGCACCTGATCGAGACCGGGCTCGGTGACATAGATATTTCCGAACGTGTCCGATGCAATGCCTGCTGGCGAGGAAAATTGCAGAGCTGAGGCCGCCAGTTCTGCAGAACTCTTAGAATCCGCAGTGCCCGTTCGAAGAGCCGAGCTGGATCCAAGCGATGTCACCGTGTCGACCTGGCCCGTCTCCCAGACCCGGCGAACCACTCCATTGCTGGAATCAGTGACCAGCATCCGTATCGGAGGCGGTGGGTCTCCACTGAGTTCCCTCTCCAGTTGCTGGGCCAGGGACTCGACCTCCAGTGCAATTCCAGTCGGCGAATCGAATCGCGCGACCGAACCAAGCCCATCCACCAGATCGGCGTTACCCGCCGATCCCGCGAGGGTTTCGACCACTCCGGTCGTGAGGTCGATGCGGCGGACCGTATGATTACCCGAATCAACAACCCAGATGTTTCCGCGACCGTCGAGGGCGATGCCCTGGGGGTTGCTAAACGAGGACGCCTCTCCATCAGCGCTTCCGGCCACACCCGTTCCCGCGAGGGTTTCGACCTGCCCATCCGTTCCGGAGCGAATGCGACGGATGACATGGTTCGAGCCGTCGCTTACATAAAGATCTCCTTCTGCACTACTGAAAGACAGGTAGGCGGGATTGGCAAACTGCGATTCCAGCCGGGCGGCGTTGGTGAACCCCGGACTGTCTTCCACGCCCGCATACAGCTGGGGAATCTGTGTGAGATTTGCAGCGGACAGGATCGTGTGAGAGTCGCTCGAAGCCAGATACAGGGTTCCAGACTCATCCTGCGTGACGCCAAGCACATCAAAGCCCGCAACGCCCGATTCTACGTCGGTCACGGTAATGGTTGCGGCAGCAATCACGCTACCGGCGGTTACGGTCAAGGTTGAAAAGCCATTCTGAAGACCTTGGAGGCTTCCGGTTCCGTCGACGCTGGCGATCCCGGTGCTCAGGCTGCTGTATGTCACCCCCAGATCGTCACGGGCTTTCCCAGTGCTGTCGAGAACCAGCACCCGAAGACGAAGTGAACCTCCGACGTTCACGTTCACCTCCTCAGTCGCTTGATTCGTCACCAGATCTCGCAGAGAAAGCGTTGCAACTGTCGCTGTGTCTCCGGGAAACAACCGTTGGCCTTCATTGGAAGCGAAGTCGAAAGCGAACTGGTTCGAGGTCTCGGCTCCCAGCGGTACGGTCATCGGCGTACCATCGGAAATAGAAAATTCGAGGCCCACCCCTGCGGCATCTCCGTTCACAAACACCAGGCGTGTCTCAAACCCGCTGCCAATGACAATGTGCGGAAACACGAGCATCGAGTCTGTTGGGGTGTCGGTGAGATCCGCCACAGGGAGCGTTGTCATGACCAGCTCGCCCCGTGTGTTAACAGTCAACTGCAGTGTGATCGATGCCACGGGGACCGGACTCTGGATCTTCATCAACCCGCTGAAACCCAGTTCGAGCGTTGGAAATAACTCCTGGGCCATTCGTGCGAGATGACCACCGGCCGGTATGGTGACCGTAACCCGCTCTTGTTCGACGCCGAACCGGTCCTGGAGAATGAATACGACGTCGGCAGACGTGACCCCTCGATTAGCAATCGCGACTCCCGATTGGCGTCCGACGTTGTCGAGCGAGATCCGTGCTGTCGTCGTTTCTCGGGTCACGCCCACACCAGCTTCGGTCACCAACTGTGTGCCGTTCAGGAGCTGAAACACGACGCTGCCCGAAGGGGTCACTCCCACTTCCGGTGTCAGGACGGCGTAGCCTACAGCTACGCTCGCACTCCGGGTTAATGTCGCCCGGAACACACCGTCGGGTGCGATCTCATACGTGTTCTCGGAGACCGTCAAACCATCCCAGGCCACTTCCAGAGGCGTCCCGTCGGACTGGACCAACTGGATGCGCCCGGATATGGTGGTGGCGGTCGGGTTGGCATCCCTCCAGACCTCCACGATGCCCTCACCCGATTGCGCACCCAACGCCACGTCAACACCAGCGCTTGGGTCCAGGACGGGCGGCCGCATAGTTGTTCTCCCCAAAAGGGCCGGATGGGTCGTTCGGAAGGGGGTAGAGGGAAAAGACACCCCTGCCCGCCTGGTCGGAATAGGGAATGCCCCGCCCCTGGAGAAATCCTCCGAGATCATCGATTCCAACGACTCCGTTCGCAGTCCGTAAACCCCGCTGCCCCAGAGTCGGAACGACAAAGTCGCCCAGCGCCGTACCGCGGCTCCTCTGCTTTTCTGCGGATACGAAATAGTACAGGCGATCAGGAATGATGGACCCGCCGACAACGCCTCCATATTGGTAATGGCTGAAGTCTTCTCCCGCGTATCGACCCCCGTCAAGGCCCGGCCCGTTCACACCATCTTCGAAGGATCTGTCGAAGTAGTTGCGCGTTGCAAGACCGTCGCCGGTAAAGAATCCGTACACGCTGCCGTGAACATCCTGCTGTCCGGACCGTGACACAGCATTCACCATAGAGCCTGTGTTTCGTCCCGCATCCGCCGGGAAACCTGCGGTGACGATTTGAAACTCCTGAACGCTTTCCACGGTCTGCGGCACCATCGCCACGAAACCCTGCCGGCGCACTCCGATGTCTTCGTCGTTGTTATCGGACCCATCGACGGTGAAGTTGTTGCTTCGGCTCCGCATTCCGTTGACCGAGAATTGGCCGGTCCCGCCCACACCGTTCCCTACTGCCGGGCCGGATCCACTCGAAAAAGGCACCCTGAAAACACCGGGCGAAAGAAGCGACAACTGGTCGAAGCTGCGACTGCCTCTCATGGGCAGGAGGTCCAATATTTCGCCCTCGAAGTTGTAGCGTAGAGTCCAGTCGAGTGTAGAGGCCAGCGACGTGAAGCCCGGCTCGTTGATGAAAGCCAGAATCGTTGGATTGGGTCCCGGTGCGGTCAGATCGATCAGCGCCACACGTGTCTGTTCTCCCTGGACGGTCAGCTGCTGTGTCGGCGTAGCCACCAGGCTTCGAAGCTCGAATGCGGGAATCACAACCTTGGGTTGATTCAGACGGACCAGAACGTCGGTGCGTTCGCTTGTGTAATAGCCTTCCTTTTCCGCCACCACCGAATAGTTTCCGGGTTCAAGCTGAATAAAAACGTAGTTTCCGATGTTGTCGCTGGATAACTGGCGTGACCATCCCCGGTCCACGTTGGTCAGCGTCATCGTCGTGTCTTCAATCGGATTCTGGCTGACAATGTCCAGAACTTCGCCCCGCACCTCGCCGGTGAGCGTATCGGCTGCGTTCAACAGAGGGATTCCAATCAAAAGGATTAGAAGAACGATGGACAGAGGCCGGGGTCGCGATTCTGTGGATCCGATCGTCAAAACTATCTCATCCGCCCAATCGCATCCTGGATCAGGTCGCTTGCGGGAAATAGTTCCTGCGCCAATTCCAGGGTTTCCAGCGCTCCGGCGCAGTCCCCGGCCGAGCATTCCAGATCGGCCAGAAGGACATAAACTGACGGGAGGGCGGCGGTCGGATCCTGTTCCGGACCTTCAACGATGGCTTCGAGCAGGGGCACCGCGTCTTCGAACATGGATTCCTGTCTCAGTATTTCCGCAACGGACATCCGAATTCCGATGTGGGGCCCACGCCCTTCGAAAGTCTCCAGATAGGTTGGGACTTCTTCGATCGCTCCGGTCACCGCTTCCAGGATCGCGTAGATTTCATGGGCGCGCTCGTCCGGATGATGGGAAATCTCGAAGTCGGCGAACACCTCGGCGTCGACAACATCCTCCGGATACATCAGGCTATCGATCGTGAGCGGCAAGAAACCGGGAACCCGAGCATACAGACTGAGCGCTTCGGCACGGTCCATGACGGCCTGGGCCTGGGCGTAGTCGCCCTCACCGATCATCCGCATCGCCCAGCGATAGATGATCTCGTGAATGCCGTGCTCTTCGTTCCGCAGGTTAAAACGCGTCCCGGCGATGCGTCTTCTCTCATCGGGGTCCAGGCCCTCCAGTGCATCGGTGAACGCCGTCAAGGCTTCCCCTGCTCTGCCAGCTCTCCAGAGATCTTCGGCAACAACCTGGTCGACCCAGAACCGGGTCGCAAGCACCGATGCCAACTCGGAATCGGGCAGATCACCGGTTTCACTTTCCTCGGGGCGATCGTACTGGAACTGAAGTATCGCGTTTCGCACATCGGCATCCTCGGGAGATACTCGTGCGGCCTCGAGGTACCCATCCCAGGCATCACCGTAACGTTCGTCCTCAAAAGCGTCTTCCGCAGCTTCAAGTTTGTCGGCAACGACGAGCGTCCGGGTTTCGGCAACCGCCGCTTCGAACTCGGCCACCTGTTCCGGTTCTACTGAAAACTCTAGAGCCGTTTCGTATTCTTCGAGCGCATCTTCAAACCGCCCCTGGGCGAATCGTATCTGGCCCAACAGGCGCCTGGGTGCAGAAAATCGGGGGTCCGCCTCGATCGCGTTCTGAAGTTCTCGTTCGGCCGCATCCAGATCCTGCCGCTCCAGATGCAAGGTGGCCAGGTCATGGTGTGCAAAGGCATTGGCCTCATCCAGATCGATCGCCTCTTCGTATTCGTCCTCCGCATCATCAAGTTCCCCACGCTCCCTGAGAAATCCGCCATAGAGAACGCGCAGGTTTGGATCTTCCGGCCTCAACTCGACAGCCCGTTCGAGAAGCGCCCCCGCCTCATCGAGTCTGTTCTCTGATTCCAGAAAAGCACGGTAGGCCTGGACGAAGGAATATTGTCGGGATCGGTCGCTGCGACTGCGGCAAAAACAGCATCGGCATCGGCGCCTTGACCCGCATCCACCAGGACGCTCCCCAGGCTGGCCCTGAAAGCGGGCTCGCCGGGCTCGAGACGGATCGCGAGACGGAACATCTCTTCTGCTTCGTCCAGGATCCCGAGTCGCTGCTGCAGTTGGCCGTAGGTGTGATGCGCGTACGCATTGCCCGGATTAAAGAGGACCGCCTGCTGGAGTTGGACCAGAGCGTCGTCATTTCTGCCCTCCAGCAGGTAGAGTTGGCCGAGACCGTGATAGGCCGTACTGTCCTCGGCGTCATTGACCAGCGCATCCTGAAATCCCTGCTCCGCCTGATCGTAGAGGCGCTGCTCGAGGTAGACCAGCGACAGCGTGTACCGGGGATAATTCCATTCCGGAGTCAGAGCGATCGCCTGTTGGAGAGGCGCGATCGCCGCGTCGAGGAGGCCCTGCTGCCAGAAACTCAGCCCGATCGCGTTGTGCGCATGGCTTGCTTCCGGGTCCAGCGCGATCGCCTGCTGAAGCGTCTGAACCGCCGCCGCGTACTGACCGTTTTCCGCCAGCGCACGACCGTCGAAGAACTGGCGTTGAGATTCCAGTTCCGGTTTTGTCGGGAACAGATCAAGGACGCGCTGGATCAACAGCGATCCTTCCTCGAAGACATCGGCGCTCCAACGGATGGCGCCTCCATTGCGATACTTCAGGATCGTCTGCTGCGCCTCATTTCCGAGGGCAACAACCAGGCGGCTGCGCATGTCGTCGGAGATGTCGGCCGGAACCTGGTTTTGCGATCTGGTTGTAGTAGTCCCAGGCGGATTGCCCGTCCGGCTCGATCAGATCGCGAGCCCAGAGCGCCCGTTCGAAATCCTGATACGTCTGAACCGTAGCTGCGGGAAGGGTCAGCGGAACTGTATTTGGGGATGGCGCCGGCGGTCTCGCGGCAAGGGAGCGCAGTTCGCCACTGGAAAGATCCAGAACCTGTGGTCCGGAGAACAACTCCAGGCGGAAGCGATATTCCCTGTCTGCTCCTTCGAGCAACTGTAGGTTAAGAATGCCGGGTTCGAGGCCCCGGAGCTCAACCAGCTCATCGGTCGTATCGCTGCTGCCGAAATATCGCCCGTCGACGTAGATATCGGTCCCAGCGGCCGGTCGCAGGAACAGTATCGATCCTCCAACCGGAACTGCGAGCTGGGCCCGAGGAGGAGCGACTGTCCCCAATGCAGCAAGCTGAACCGGACCCGACGGTCGGAATTGGAACCCAGCGGCATCCAGTGTGAGCGTATTTTCGCCCGATTCGAGCTCGACGGTAACGTTGCGTTCCTGTTCTTCGTCGCCGTAAAAGACCAGCTCAAGTGCGCCCGTTTCCAGGGGTGAAATCTCGATGTTGTCCTGATCCTCCGGTAGCAATAACAGCGCCTGGGATTCGGTCAGAGGCTCCTGCCACTCCACACGGTTGTAACCGGACCGACCGGCGTTGACGACAACTAGACTCGCTCTTGGATCCGTTGGTGACAGCTCCGGCCCGGGCAGGTCCAGATAGGCCAGCGGCAACATAGGATCGAAGCCCTCGTTTGCCATCGGGTTCTGTTGGCTGGCCGTATAGCTGGCGACTTCAGAACGGACATAGTTCACGACGTCCTCGGCTGAGGCGATCGCCTGACCTGAAGGACTACCTCTTCCGTTCAAAGCTTCGAGCAGCGTGTAGGTGAACACTCCTTGCTCGAGTTCGTCGCTTTCCCATGACGCCTCCGTGGGCCGGCTGGCCAGCAGATTCAGAAAAGTTCCCGCGCCCGCGTTGAGGTCGAGAAGGTTCGCGTTGATCAGGTTCTGTATGCCCGCCGCCAATTCCGTCTGGTTCGGCCCGATACGTCCCGCATTGCACATGTCGGTCACAAGAATGCGCGTATTCGCATGGGCCAGGCCGGATTCGACCATGTCCTTGAGATGCGAGAAATTGATGGCCGTAGCCGCGGGCAGGTTCAAGGCCCCGTCACTGGGAATGAAATATCCCACCCGGTTCTTGATGAAGCCGTGGCCGGCGACGTATACGTAAACCGTGTCTCCCCGCTGAACCCTGCCCTGCAGTTCCTCCAGTGCAACCAGAACGCCGAACCGCGTCGCCTGGTCTTCGACGAGGATCGTGACGTGGTCCTCGGGAATTCCTCCTCCTCGCGGGCTCTTGAGAAACTCCCCGAAAGCCTCCGCATCGGAAGCGGCATACAACAGAGGCTCGGCGTGGGTGTAATTCGAAACACCGATGACTATGGCCCAGAGACGCTCAGGATCTATAACCCCATCGGGTTCCTGACGAGGACCCGCAGTGACAGCCGAATGAGTGGATATCAGGCCGAAAGAGGCCAGAATGCATGCCGCCTTCCTTCACTTCGCACTCATCGTCGAGGCACTACGTTAGTGTTATGCTCTAGCTACACTTTGAAACCCTTCAATAACCGAACTTTACAACTTGGTCATGAACCAGTCAATGTGTCAGGGAGGGACCGGCGTTTTGAGCGGAAAACCAGGCGGCCCCAAACCACCGGGAGGGACGCCTCCGGGCGCTCCCAAAGCCCGGATTTACGTTGCTCAGTTGGCCAAACGCCTCCCAAACCCTTCATTGCCAAGGTTCTTCAATTCAAGATTGGGAATTGCTCAATTCATGACACCCGTTTATATATAAGAAGATAGGGACGCCTCCCCATGCCCGGAATTCTCACAAATCGGCGAATTGGACTCCTGACTCTGGCGATCTGCCTCCTTCTCGCCCCATCCCGGGCGCTGGGCCAGATCCAGGTCGGCTACACGGTCCTGACCCCTGACGGGGGGGCAAGCTCCAACCGGAACCGCGTTGTTCACTTTTACCAACGGATCCGGAATCTTGGTGAGTCAGGCCGGCGTCGGAGCTGTCGAACCCCTGAGTTCAGGCCGCATCTTCGTTGACGAACGTGGCACCCAGACCGCCCTCGCGATCGCCAATCCAAACCTTGAGGCGGCCAGTGTCGTCATGGTCGTTCGCGATACAGCGGGAACCCAGGTCGCTACCCAGACAGAGACTCTTGGGGCCAACGCACATCTGGCACGGTTCGTCTCTGAACTGTTTACAGAGCAGACGCCAGGCTTTACAGGCAGCTTGACCTTTACCAGCAGCCAACCCATTGGCGCCATAGCGTTTCGTCAAACGCTCAACCAATCCAACGAACCCATCTATTCGACGTTGCCCGTTGTCGACTTGAACGCGTCCTCGGTGACAGAAACCGTTGTCTTCCCCCACATCGCAGTCGGCGAAGGATTTACAACGCAGATCGTGTTGATGAACCCGACCGGGGAAACCATCCGGGGAACAATCCAGCTCGTCCAATCCAATGGCCAGCCACTGGTCGCACGGGTTTCGGAAACCACGGCCTCAGCGTTCTCCTATGAAATTCCACCCAACGGCACGTTCCAACCCGAACTCGAGAGCGTGGAGGGGCTGAGCGTCGGGTACGCGCTCGCAGTGCCCCAGGTCGGCTCCACCAGCCCCGCCGGCACAGCCATCTTCCTTTTCAAGATCAACGGCCAGCTCGTGACCGAGGCGGGCGTTGGCGCGACCGCAACAACCACCTCGGCCCGGATCTTCGTCGATCACAACGGAACGCGGACGGGCGTGGCGGTGGCCAATCCGGGGACCCAGACAGCGAACATGGTAATCACGCTATTGGACCGGAACGGTTTCCCGGAATCCTCGGTTACGCGGGAACTCGCTACAGGGAATCATCTGGCTATCTTTGCCCATGAATTGTTTCCGAATCTGGTCGAAGGGTTTACCGGCCTGATGGAGATCCAGAGCACTGCTCCGATTGCCCCGGTGACCCTGAAGCTCACGACCGTAAATACTGCGAGCACCCTGGTTCTGACAACCTTGCCTGTAGCAGACTTGAACGCCCCTCCGGATGCGACCCTTCTAATGTTTCCGCAGATCGCAATTGGCGGGGGTTTCTCAACCCAGCTCATTCTTCTGAGTGCAAATGCAGCGATCCCTTCCGTGGGCGATCTGAATTTCTTCCAGTCCAACGGAACCGTTCTGAGCGTTCCAGTCGCAGGCACGACGGGAAGTCAGTTCGGATTCAATGTCGTCGGAGGTCAGCGGTTCTTTCCTGGAAACACGGCTTCAGTGGCCTCGGTTTCCCTGATCGATCCGGTATCCAATGAAGCAACCCTCGAGATGGTTGTCAACGAAGGAGAATCAGGGCGCCCGCAGATTCGCGTGGTCGATAGCCTGGGGAATCTCCGTGACGACTTCCCGGTCACACTGACCAGTGTCAGTTCTGACGTCGCCACAGTCGACAGCAGCCTGGGACTGGTCTTCGGGAGACAGGCCGGGTTTTCAACGCTCGTTGTCGGAGCCGGGGAGGTGGTGGCTACGGCCACGATCAGCGTGGTCAACGTGATCTCAGGTGTCACCGGGTTTGGAACCGCGATCGTCCAGGACCAGGCAAGCCGCCTTTACGTCGCATCGGCCGAGCAACATACGATCCGTTCCTCTGAAAATCTGAAACAGTCTGCCCAGATTTTTGCGGGAATCGAACAGACTCCCGGATTGCGAAACACATCGCCCCTGGAGTCTCTATTCAAGGCGCCCCGAGCGCTGGTAATCGACCACAACACCGGAGGCCTTTACATCAGCGACTCGGAGAACCACGTCATCCGAAAAGTCCCTCTGGCCAGTCAGGGCGAGGTCGAAACACTCGCCGGGACTGGCGCCCCGGGCGACAAGGATGGACTGGTCGCTGAGGCATCCTTCAACAATCCGGGAGGATTGGTTCTGGATAACAGCGGCAACCTCTGGGTCGCCGACTCCGGCAATCACACTATCCGCAAGATTGATCTCGTGTCTAGAACGGTCTCGACGGTTGCCGGTACTGCTGGGTCCCCGGGAGAGGCGGATGGCACCGGGGCCGCAGCGCGGTTCCGATCGCCGATCGGGATTGCACTCGAACCGGAAACACAGGCACAGCGGATCGAGAGAGAGCTTCTGGGTCTTCCACCACCACCGGATCGCATGATCGTTGCGGACACAGGCAACGGAACAATCCGGCGAGTTTCGGCCGCAGGCGAAGTGGAAACTCTGCTCCAGGCTTCCAGCACTGGAATCATCGTGCCTGGATCAAAGAAGCTCTGGTCATCCAGGGTCTTATCTGGACTTCCCGGACTCTCTTTCAATTCCCCGACCGGTGTCGCGGTGGACTCATCCGGGACGATTTACGTCACCGAGCCAGGGAGTCAGCAGGTACGGGCCATCCTCTCGGGCAGCGAAGTCGTATCGGTCAGTCCTCCCAACTCCTTCGAACAACCAGAGGGTATTTTGATTGGAGCGGAAGGGCAACTTCTCGTTGCGGACTCGAAACGTTCGATCCAGGAGATCCGCTACGGAGAACCCGTCATCACGACGATCGAACCTTTCCGCGTATCCAACCTCGGCGGTGATACGGTAACGATCCGCGGGAGGAATTTCGAATCCAACAGCGTCGTCATCGTCGGCGGCGTCCAGGTCAGTGGCGCAACCCCAACCGACACCGAGACCATATCTTTTGCCGCGCCACAGTTGCCCAGCGGACTGGTGACCGTGACAGTTCAAACCCGCGGCGGCCTGGTTCAGAAACCCCTTCTGGTCGACCCGATACCACTCGGCGTGCTCCCCAACGGGGAGATCACAACCATCGCCGGAGGCAACACGTTCGCGGGTGACGGGACCCTGGCCGTTCAGGCGCAGGTGGCCTTTCCAACCTCGCTGGCCTTTGGAGCCGGACATCTTTTCATCGCCGACACTGGCAACAACCGCATCCGGCGAATCGACGCTGTCACTGGAATCATCAGTACGGTTGCAGGGACAGGAAGGCGCGGGTTCTCCCGGGACAACGAAGGCGCCCTGGTTGCGGCGCTGGCGGGGCCGCAGGGCGTCGCAGTTGACGTCGGACAAAACCTCTATATCGCCGATACGGGTAACCACAGGATCCGACGCGTCGATGCGGTGACCGGGATCATCACGACGGTGGCTGGGACAGGCGAACGCAGTTCATCGGGTGATGGCGGTCCTGCAACGAGCGTGGCCCTTGCGGCTCCCACAGCCGTTGCAGTGGACGGATCCGGAAACGTGTTCATTGCCGACAGGGGTAACCACAGGATCCGTCGTATCGACAGCGCCACCGGCACGATTACGACTTTCGCAGGAACGGGACAGCAGGGTTCGTCCGGAGACGGCGGAGCGGGAACAAGCGCTGATCTTGACAGTCCCGGCGGCGTCGGGGTCGATCCGGACGGCAATATCGTTATCGCCGATTCCGGAAACAGCTTGATTCGAAGAGTCGATGTCGGGACCGGCGTGATTACCACAATCGCCGGAAATGGCCTGGAAGGGTTTGCCGACGGCTCGGCTCTCGGAGCCGAGTTCTTTCAACCGCGAGGGGTCGGTGTGGACCGGGACGGAAACATCTTTGTTGCGGATTGGGGCAACAGCCGGGTCCGGAAGATCGATGCAACCACAGGCATGGTATCAACCGTCGCTGGCGAGGGGACGTTTGGTTTCTCCGGCGACAGCGGCTTAGCGACAGCGGCCAGTCTGGCTTCGCCGTACGGTGTGGCCGCCGACGCCTCCGGTAATATCTTCATAGCCGACACGTTCAATCACAGAATTCGGCGTGTCGCACCCGACACCAGCGTCATTGCGACAGTCGCCGGTGACGGGTTCACCCAGTTTTCCGGTGACAACGGCTTTGCCCATGGCGCTTCCCTCAGTCAACCTGAAGGCATCACCCGCGATTCTTCAGGCAACCTGTTCATTGCGGATACCAGCAATCACCGGATTCGGCGCGTCGACGGCATCACCGGGATTATCACCACCGCTGCCGGGAGTGGCGTTAACGGCTACGCCGGTGACACCGGTGCGGCAACCGAAGCACAGCTCTCATGGCCCGAAGCGGTCGTGGCCGACGCCGCCGGCAACCTTTATATTGCTGACACGTTCAACAACCGGGTCCGCTTCCTCGACACCTCAACCGGAATCATCACCACTGTCGCCGGAAACGGAGACTTCAGCTTCTCAGGTGACGGCGGGCTTGCGACCGAAGCTGCTCTGGCCGATCCGTCCGGACTCGCCCTCGATTCCGACGGCAACCTCTACGTCGCAGACAAGACAAACTACCGTGTTCGCTTCATCAACACCACGACCGGGATCATCACTACTGTCGCCGGCGACGGCGCGACCGAGTTCTCGGGCGATGACGGCCCCGCGACTGAGGCTTCCCTCTACAACCCCAAGGGCGTGGCTCTGGATCCTTCAGGAAATCTACTCATCGCCGACACGTGGAACAACGTCATCCGGCAGGTGACACCGGAAGGCACGATCACAACCATTGCCGGTAACGGAGAGCGGGACTTCGATGGCGATGGAGGAGCTGCAACCCTCGCAGCCCTGGCGGACCCGGCGGGGGTGGCCGTCGATGAGTCCGGAAATATCTTCATTGCCGACAGCTTCAATGACCGCATCCGCCGAGTCGATGCCGTCACGGGCCTCATCGCAACGCTCGCAGGAAGCGGGCGTTATGGTTTTTCCAGCGATAACGTCCCCGCCACGGAAGCTGCTCTGGCGGATCCCGGAGCACTCCTGGTGGATGCCACCGGCAACGTTTACATCGCCGACAGCACGAACGATAGGATTCGCGGCGTTCGCGGATCCACCCCCACACCTCCGACCGAGGGATGCGGCACGATCACTCCCGGACAAACCCTCACCGGAAGCCTCGAGGCGACCGATCGGTTTTCCAGTAACAGGAGCGGCGTTTTCGCTGACTGTTACACGTTCGAAGGTACCCTCGGTGACCGCGTTGCGATCGAGATGAATTCTACCGAAATCGACCCGTATCTGTTCCTGATGAGCAACGTCGGGCGCATCATCGAATTCGATGACGACGGGGGCGAAGGATTGAATGCGGCGATTCCCTCCTCGGGGTCTCTGATACTTCCCGCGTCGGGAACCTACGTCGTAGAAGCGACGTCCTTCTCGGACTCGGCGGCGGGCAGCTACACGCTGACGCTCTCCGTTACGGCCGACACACCGCTCGAGTGCAGCCCTATCGCGTTCGGTGAAACGATCGAGGGAGGCCTGACAGGCAGCGATGCCGGATCGGATCACCGGCAGAGCTATGGCGATTGCTACACGTTCTCCGCAGCAGAGGGGGACCGTGTCGCCGTTACCCTAGCCTCTACAGACTTCGACACCTACCTGTATCTCGTAAATCCCGCGGGCCGGCTCATCGCGTCCAACGACGACCGATCGGAAGACAGCAACTCCAGGATTCCGGACAGCGGTTCCCTTGCGCTTTCCGATGGAGGCGTACACACGATTGAAGTCGCAGCGTACACTTCTTCCGGATCGGGCGCTTATTCCCTGTCGCTGGCTCGGGCGTCGGATTCTACAGCGCTCACCTGCTCCACGATTGCATTGGGTCAAACCGTATCAGGGACTCTGGATCTGGGTGACGGCGGAAGCCGAAACCGGTCAGGTTCGAGGGCGGATTGTTACACCTTCTCCGGCGAGGCTGGCTCCCGGCTCACATTCGCTATGGATTCTCTCGACTTCGACACCTTCCTCTTTTTGATGGATGCCGAAAGCGAAGTCATCGATTCGAATGATGACGGCCCCGCCGGGACAGATTCCCGGATGACGGTGACGCTCCCCACAACCCGGGAGTACACGCTCGAAGCGACCTCCTGGAGCGAGACCGGAGAGGGCACCTATACTCTCTCGGTGACGCGCGAAGCCATTTCCACATCTCTGACCTGTTCTACTATCAGCCTGGGGCAGGCCGTCAGTGGTGAACTTGCCGCGACAGACGGGACATCTTCGAACCGTCTGGGTTCCCAGGCCGATTGCTATGCGTTTGCGGCTCCTTCGGACGAACGCATCACCGTGTCGCTCAGCTCGGATGACTTCGACGCGTATCTCTACATCCAGGACGCCTCGGGCGAGGTTCTCGACTTCAACGACGACGACGGCAGGGGGACGGACTCAAGAATCAGCGGATTCAGTGTCTCTGCATCCACCACTTACACGTTCGAGGCCACTTCATGGGGCGAAGGAGCAACAGGCGCTTACACAATATCACTGTCCCAGGTTTCGTTGGCTCCGTCGACCGATTGCAGCCCGATCACGGTCGGCGACGCCGTCACCGGCGTCCTGGAGGAAAGCGACGCCGAATCTCGGAACCGGAGCGAGTCTCGTGCGGACTGTTATACCTTCTCGGGCACGGCCGGCGACCGGGTCGATATTTCCCTGACCTCGGACGATTTCGATACGTACCTCTATCTCCTGAATGCCGACGGGGATGTCGTCGCCGACGATGACGATGGCGGCGACGGTGTCAACTCCAGGATCACCTCGCTCGAACTGCCCTCCACAGAGACATTCGTGATCGAAGCGACTTCGTTCAGCGGTAGTTCGACCGGGAACTACACCCTGGTCTTGACCCGGTTCGAAAGTGCGACGTGCACACCCATCAGCTACGGAGAAACCGTGACGGGAACACTGGGACTGTTCGATGACGAATCCAGGAATCAGACCGATTCACGTGCGGATTGCTACACGTTTTCTGCCGTTGAGGGCGACCGGATCAGTGTGTCCCTCAGCTCGGACGACTTCGACACCTATGTCTTCCTCTCCGACGCGCTCGGCGACGTGGTTGCGTCCGACGACGACGGGGGCGATGGAATCAACTCACGGATCGTTTCGTTCCCGGCGCCCTCCACGGGCACGTTTACGATTGAAGCCACATCGTACTTCGGTGGAACTGGCACGTACTCGTTGACCCTGACACGGACCGAGACCGCCGACTGTACGACTCTTGTCTACGGACAGACCATCGAAGGCAGCCTCGCGAGCGGCGATTCTGCGTCCGTCTTCCGAACTGGCTCGAACGCCGACTGCTACACGTTCTCGGCAACAGCCGATGACGCGATCGTCATATCGATGAGCTCGGACGACTTTGACACCTACCTGTACCTCATCGATCCTTCGGGGCAGGAGCTGACATCCAACGACGATGGCGGCGACGGAACGAATTCACGGATTCCCGGCTCAGGTACGACAACGATCCCCGCAACCGGCGACTATTCAATCGAAGCCACATCGTTCTTCTCCGGCGAAACCGGGGCCTACTCGCTCACCCTCCAGCGAATCGACGCACTTTCACTGGTGATTACTGAATCTTCACCCAACCTGAAAGCCGAGCCAGGCCGAGTTCCAGGGCTCCTCAAAGCTCGCTCCGATGAGCCAGTCAAGAAGCGTAGAGCGCCTAAATAGGGTCACTCCCTCCACCGTTTGGATCTTTACGGTCCGGTTCAACGTTAATCTCGCTATCTGGGCAACAAGATACTAGACTATCCGGGTTCATCGACGCTCGCGTTCGGACCTTGGCACCCGACCTGGCTGGGGGCGACGTATCAACGTGTAATTCGAGCTCTGAGGAGGTATTCCATGCGCCGTGTAACGTTAACCACGACTCTGATTGCGATCACCATGTTTCTGGCAACGTCGTGCGCCGGTCCGGAGGAGGCGCCGCCGGTCGTAGGCATGACAGCATTTGAGGGAGGACGCCTTATCGTAGGCGACGGCAACGCCCCGATTGAGAACGCCACGTTCACCGTGCAGAACGGGCGCATCATCGAAGCCGGTCCGACCGGCACAGTCAATGTTCCCGCGGGAGCCACGCTTGTGGACCTGACCGGAAAAACGGTCATGCCGGCCATTGTGGACGCACACAAACATGTCGCCCAGACCCGGGAAGAACTCGAAGAACAGCTGCAGCGGTTTGCCTACTACGGCATCAGCGCTGTTATCAGCATGGGGCAGGATGGCGATCTCGCTTTCGAGGTACGCGAGAATCCAATCCCCAACGCTGCACTCCTGAGAACGGCAGGCCGCGGGATCACCCGCCCCGAGCCTGGTCGCTCGGAGGTACCTTACTGGATCGATACCGAGGACGAAGCCCGGACAGCCATCCAGGAACTGGCCGAACGCCAGGTCGACCTGGTCAAGATATGGGTGGACGACCGCAACGGCGCCTATCCCAAGCTCACGCCGGAACTGTATGGCGCTGTCATCGACGAAGCCCATGCAAACGGCCTCCGGGTTGCCGCGCACATCTTCACCCTCGAGGATGCGAAGGGTCTGGTCGAAGCAGGCCTTGACGGCTTTGCCCATGGTGTCCGGGACATGGATATCGACGATGAGTTCGTCGCCATGGTCCAGGAACGTCCGGATCTCTTCCTCATTCCGAACATGCCCGATCGTGGTGTGGCCACAGACATGAGCTGGCTCAGCGGATCACTCACTGCTGAAGAGGTCGCCGCGCTTCAGGAAGGGGCCACGGACCGGCCGGCGGCTCAGGAGTCGCACGGGATCCAGGCCCGCAACCTGGCCCGGCTCAACGAAGCCGGCATGTTGATCGCCTTTGGAACCGACGGCCCGACCGACTGGCAACCCCATGTCGAGATGCTGGATATGGTCGAGGCGGGAATGACACCGGCCGAAGTCATCGTGTCGGCAACCCGTAATTCGGCTGCGGTCTTACAGATCGACGATGCCGGCACCGTCGAGGCGGGCAAGAGTGCCGATTTCATCGTCCTGGATGCCAATCCGCTGGACGACATCACCAACACGCGGCTCATCGATTCGGTCTATCTCCGCGGCAACATGATCGACCGCGATGGGTTGAGCGCCCAGTGGACAGGCGAAGGATCGGAGTAACCGCGAGTTAACCTCTGGAACAGGAAGTTCAGTTCCGAACGGCGCAGTCGAAGGGCAGGACTTCCTGGTCCGGCAGATACAGCCAGTGCTTCCCGAGAGTTACCGGTTCGGTGAAATTGACCGGATCGGTAACCGTCAATTCGTAATCCATTCGGCCCCCGTCCCGCGTCGGGCTGAAACGTTCGACAATCGTCGAGTCTTCGCTCTGGGGAATTCCGAGTTGGTTGAAGAACGGCCAGTTTAGACGGGTCGTCGTTACAACGAGCGTTGTTCCCTCCCAGCGGCCCACCGAATACCCCAACGGCGACAACGGCTCACCGACCGGTGCGGAGGCCTCTTCCATGTGGATCAGACGGAGCGTGTCGTACTCCTCGATTCTTAGCAGTATATCCTCGCCCTGCCCAACAACTTCCATAGGGTTGGGCTGCTCCATGATCGTTGGCATCCCCTTTGGCGTGCAGTCGGCGGTGGGATTGTCCGTTGCCCGGTCAAACGCGTCGAGCGCCGCCCGGGTCATAGGGTAATCGTTCACACTGAAGCTGAGATCGGTGGCCTCGGGAAACAGAAACGGGATCGTGTTCGTGTGACTCCAGGTTCGATATATGCCCAGGTCCGGTTGAGTGGTGTCGCCCTCGGTCTGAAACAGGAACGAATCGTCACCGGTTCGCTCGTCTGCCCATTTCAAATCGACGTTTCTTCTGAGGATAAATTCTTCGCCGCTTGCAATCAGGAGGTTCGTTAGAAAGATCTCATTGCGGCCGGTGACCGAGGGAAAGCCTGCGATCCGGACCTGGTCCCCAACGCTCACGGTTTCCGGCCCCATTCCCGAGCGCGTCAGGAGGGTCGGCGAGGATGTCTCCAGGTCCCAGCGGACGGCTTGATCTCCCGCATCCGTGGTCTCGACGATCACGTAAACATGTGGGTTTCTCCAGAACACTTCAAGGATTTCAGCTTCCATCTCGACGAACGTCTCTGTGTCGAACCGACCAAAGAAACCGTGATTATGCACTTGACGAACTGACTGTATAGTTATTCATTTCGATTTCTGCGCTGCTAACTCGTCAAGTTTCTTGACAGCGCGCTTACCGAATAGCTTCTCCATAAGCGCGTGGTCGTCCAATTCGAGCATCTTGGGCGGCTTTCGACGTGGCTTCGGTTTCTTTTTCTTCTTCATACGCCCCCATTATTTTGCGCATTCTAGGACTGGCGTCCCTTGGTTCCGCTGGAGCGCCTTTCTTTCGCGTCGTCTTCGGCCTCTAACTGTTTGATCTCTTTCGCTATTTCTCTCGCGGACTCTGCCCGCTTAAGCCTATTCCAGTCCCATTCAACCCTGTCGATTCGCCGCTCCAACTCAATCACGCCTCTTGACTGCACATCCCTGGATTTGCTATCAGATCCATCTTGTTTGCGTTCAATCGCTTTGAGTAGTTTTGTTTCTGACTCCATGATTTCTTCTTTGAGTTTCTTGCTGAAGAAGAAGCGATGCAGCACTGCTAACATAGCGACACCCACAAACCAAACGAAGAGATCGTCCAAGCGGCCAACAATCCAGTCACCGACAATGTCTCCCATGGGCACGCACGTTCTGGGGGAGTTCGAGCAGATCGTCCTCCTGTCGATTCTCCGTTTAGATGACACCGCGTACGGCGTTAGCATCCGGGCGGAGATTACCGAACACACCGGGCGCAACGTGGCGCCGGGAGCCCTGTACACGACACTGCAACGCCTGGAGGAAAAGGGTTTCGTAGCCTCCCGGCTGGGTGACCCGACACCCGAGCGCGGTGGACGGGCCAAGCGCTACTACAAGGTCAGCGCGGCGGGCCTCAAGACGGTGAAGAGGGCGCATAACGCTTACCAGAGTCTGCTCGAGGGGCTGGAACTCCTGGGAGGTACCCATGTCGAAGTGGTCGCTGTCGGCAATGTTGCTGACGCTGTTTACGTCTCCTGAACACGGACGGTCGATAGAGGGTGATCTATTGGAAGAAGCCCGATCCCGTGGACGGATCTGGTTCTGGTCCCACCTTGTTCGGACAACCTTGGCGCTCTGGTGGAAGGGGTTCAGTGAGTCCCGACTGCCCTTCTTGGATTGACCGTTGCCTGCGGCGCCACGTGGTTACTGATGCTCGTGTTGGCGGAATTCGACGACGGCCCCGGCCTATTTGTTTTCGGGACCTTATTGACTGGATTCGCCTTTGTCAGAGCCGCGCCCGTGCGAGGGATCTACGCCTCGGTCGCAGTTGCGTTCTTGGCTGTTCCGATCATGACAGTGGTCTTCATATTAATCAATTTCCCCGTGGAAGGAGTCACTGATTTGATGCTTGCCTTAGCGGAAAGGGTGTTGTTGGTCGGCCCACTGCTTCTGGGCAGCATCGTTGCACGGCGCCAGGTCGTAAGAAAAGCTGTCCGAACCCACTAAGGGGTCCGCCTTGGCAAGCCGATCGGCTACTCGTCGAGATCGAGTCCTCTACCTTAGCGTTGGATACTCGACACCCAACTGCTCCAGATACGTGTCGTAGCGTGTTGGATCGAAATAGAACTCCCGCATCCGCGGCCGATACTGCTCCATGATGTCGGTGTTCAGATGCGTTGCCGGAGTGTCGTCAGCACTGATCAACGGCGTGTACCTCGTCTCCGGTGTCTGAACGTCCCTGAAGTATTCCCAGGCTTCATCCCTCAGCTCGGGCCGCAGCAGGAAGTCCAGCAGCGTCATCGCCTGCACCTTGGCGCCGGCAGTCGCGCCCTTGTGCGCGATGGGTGTGGCCATCGCCACGGCGTTCGACCAGTGGTGTCCTGGCAGTCCCGGTATGTTGGAGGGAAATCGGAGCGTGACAGTCGGCACGTTCCATGAGATGTCTCCGATGTCGTCCGATCCTCCACCCTGAGGTTCCTCGATGGGTTCAGGCATCGGATCGATGCTCGTGGCCAACCCGTCCTGCTCTTCGTTACCCAGTTCTCGTTGCACCGCCTGGGCCAGCGCCTGGTCATCGTCGCTCCATTCGGGCAACCCCACCGTCTCGATATTGGCGTACATCGTCTCGGCAATCGTCTTGTTGAAATACGCAGGCCACGCCGACCCGAGGATTCGGTGTTCCACGTCCGTTCCCGTCATCATCGCCGCCGCCTCGGCCATGGTCTGGCCCGCCTCAAGCATGTCCGAAATCCTTGGATAGCTGGTTTCGCGGAAGAAATACCAGACTGATGCCTCGGAAGGAACGACGTTTGGCTGATCGCCACCGTTCGGAATGACATAATGCGATCGCTGTTGAAGCCGCATGTGTTCCCGTCGGTAGTTCCAGCCAATGTTCATCAGTTCGACAGCATCCAGAGCGCTGCGGCCGCGCCAGGGGGCACCGGCACCATGAGCCGCCTCACCGTGAAAAGTGAACTCTACAGAGACCAACCCGCTTCCCGCCCTGGGACCATAGGTCGCAGACAGGTTATTGCTGACGTGGGAATACAGGACGATATCGACATCCTCGAAAAAACCGTCGCGAACAAAATAGGCTTTCGAACCGAGCTGCTCTTCAGCCACACCCGGCCACACCTTCAACGTGCCGGATATGCCCTCGCGTTCCATGATTTCTTTTACGACTAACGCGGCCGTAACGTTGACTGCCTGTCCCGAATTGTGTCCTTCACCGTGACCTGGAGCGCCTTCGATGATCGGATCGTAGTAGGCGACACCCGGCTTCTGTGACGCCTTCGGAATACCATCGAGGTCGCTTCCCAACGCGATCACAGGTTCACCCGAACCCCATGTCGCCATCCACGCCGTCGGCATACCCGAGATGCCGCGCTCTACCTCGAACCCGTTCTCTTCAAGGATTCCAGTGATATAGGCAGAGGTTTCAACTTCCTGGAATCCCAGTTCACCGAAGCTGAAGATCATGTCCACCATCTGTTGCGTGAACGTCGCCAGCGTATCCACCGTCTCGACGGCTTCGCCTTTCAGCTCGTTCAACTGGGCGACGTCCTGGGCTGCAAAAGACGGGGTGCCCGCCATAAAGAGCGCGGTTGTCATGATCCATGTGAGAGAACGCATGTGAGATACCTCCTGAAACGAACCTGGTGGCTTCGAGCCTCGAACTGCTAGATATTACGAAGAGAACCAGTAACGGTCAAATGGATGCCGGGAAAGCCGTTTGGAACTATCGGTCTGTTTCGTCCAGAACCTTCTTCTGGTATTTGACTTCTTCTCTCTGCTTGTCGAGACCCACCTTCATTCCCTTCTTCCGGGCCGACTTCCAGTTTGCATCCCGAATGCTCTCCGAACTCATTGCGAAACGGGAGATCGTCCGTTCGATCTTCTTGCTCTTGCACTCCGGACACCGAGGCGTGTCCTTCGTCGACGGGAGTATCAACAATTCGAATTCGTTATCGCACTCCTGACACTCGTATTCGTAGATCGGCATAAGGGTCACGATACCATGACCTGACTAGACCCTGAACTCTTGGCCGTCAGAGGGTCGGCTCAAAATAATCTGGCAGACCTTCTTTCGTCTCCCGAAGAATCTCAACAATGGCACGTCTATCTTCGGGCGAAAGCCGGCCGTATCGGACATTGTCATCGTTTCCAGAGAGAACCTGCCACAGGCGGGCGTAGATGGCGCTCTTCGCTTCGACGGGGAGGCCGTCAAACGCCGTGGAATAGATCATGTAACTCAGCGGATACCGCATCAGTCGCTGATCGAGATTCAATTGCCGCAGCGAGCGTCCTTGCCCGTCACGGGGCCCCTTTTGTTCGAATATCTCGCGGAAACCCGAGCCCGCCGACAGACGAGACGACAGTTCGGGTTCGCTGACGAACAACATGTAATCCACAACTTCGTTGACGGCATGTTCGAGAGCCCGATCGCTCAGATCGAAAACACCTTCCGGAAAGGCCAGGGCATAACGAACTTCCCATCCATACCGGATCAGCAGGTTCGTCATGTGCATCTGATGATCAAACACCATCAGGGCCGAAATATCACTGGAAGGAACCAGGTAGGCTCCACCATCCACCCGGTCCGCTATGGAATCCAAGACGAGTTTCTGATTCTCACGGATCGATTCTTCGTCCAACCGATCGGTGATGAACCCGTTTCCCAGATGACGGATTCCTTCGTGGCTCCCGGTCACGTACCAGCCGCCCCAGCGCTCTTCGAACGGACTCTCGTGATTGACTACAAAATTGCCCAGTTGCGGATTCGGCCAGCCCTCCCGGGAAGGCATGACGCTGCGGACAAGCAACCCCGGCACTCCCAAACTGTTCAACGATTCGTGGCATCGAAGACAGGTTGCGTTCTCTCTTGAAAACTGTAGCGGCGAAGGAGCTTCCTGCTCGAACGAGTAGAAGATCACGCCCTTTTCCGGGTCGATCGCTGTCACCTCGATCAAAGGTGCACCCTGAATCGCGGCTACCACAACCGCATCATTGAAATAGATCAGTCTCGGATTCTCTGGACTGATATATAGGCTCTGCAGGCTGTTTTTGGAATATGCGACCACCTGCGATTCGACCGGGACATCCAGGACGTCCAGGACGGATTCGAGATAGCCGAGCGGCCCGTTAGACTCGAGTGTGTCTGCCCCGCCTATCAACCGGCGATTCAGACCCACGATCGGATCGGAGGTCGTTTCAAAATATCGGACGGCCGGATGGTCCGCGCCCGGTGAAAACACGCTCCGGCCGAGTTGCGAAAAGACGGCCACCGATGTGGCCACCAAAAGCAAGATAACGGCAATGGCTCGATACATCCCTGTTACACCCACTGCGCCTATGTTACTGCCGACATCAAGGAAGTGATCCGGTTTCTTTCCTCGCACGATTTCGCAGGTGGATGGGCAATGAACGATGCTTGGACAGATTTTCCCCGAGTGGTATCGTGACGCTCCTGACCGAAGGCCCTTACAGCCGAGGAGGAACTATGCCGTTCTGGAAGTACAGTCTCTTGACAATCGTTTTACTGATCTTCACCGGTTGCGCCAGCGAACCGGCCGAGATGGCTCCGGCCGAAACGCCCCCGCCAGCCTCTGAAGGGCCGTCCACGCCCGGCCTGGCCGAGCGTGGACTGACCGGGGACGAGTTTCCACGGCTCCGTGAGATCGCCGAAAACGTCTATGTATTTGAAACCCTCGGACGAAACTACGCGACCAACAGCCTCGTCGTCGTGACGTCCGATGGTGTCCTCGTCGCCGGTGGCCAGGGGAACCCCGATACGGTCACATTGATGCTCGAAGAGATCGCCCGGGTGACCGACCAATCCGTCACCAACGTCGTCGTCGCATCTGAACACGGCGACCATACAGGCGGCAACTCCGCGTTTCCTGAAGAGGCGACCTTCTTCGCCCACCCCAACTCTCAGGCTGCTCTCGAGCGGGCAGCCAATTCGCCCGACCGGGAAGCGGACGATGCTCCGATCATTGTCCCGGCCGAAACCGTCACGGACAACCGGACTTTGACGATGGGCGCTACGGAAGTTCAGATATTGCATCTGGGACGGTCACACACCGGGGGCGACCTGATATGGTCCACCTGCCCGCGACAGGCGTCCTGTTCATGAGCGAATCTTTTTTTGCCGGACAATTCCCTGCTCTCCGGAGCGGCTTTGCAAACGAGTGGATCGGAGCGCTCGAGGCGGCGGAAGCCATGGACGTGTCGCACTACGTCCCCGGACACGGCTTTGTCGACGACCCTCGGACGCTTGCGGCCGACGTGCCCGAGTTCAGAGCGGCTGTAGAGGCTGTTCTCTCCGAAGCCACACGTCTCTATGATCCGGAACGCACAGCCGAAGAAGCATTCGAGGAAGCAGACTTCGGACCGTCGGGAGAACGCGGCACGTCCGGCCTGTTCGCACCGTTGGCGTTTGCCAGGGTGTGGGAAGAAGTCGCGGGAAATATCGAATAGATAACGATCAGCAGTCGGCGATCTGCTTAAGACACACCGATCTTCGTATTCGAGGGTGACCTATTGCGGCAGCAACCCGGGTGGCAGGTTCGTCTCGGGCAGCGTCTCTCCCCTGTGACAGGTCCAGCACGATAACGCGCCCTCAGGCAGGTACTCGCCCTCCAATCCTTGCTGAATCTCAAACATCCGGCGCGCGACCAGCTTCATCAACACCTCGTCGCTTGCCCAGTCGCCCTCGACATGGCAGTGGTCGCAGCCCACGCCCAGATCACGGGTGTATGTCTCCATGACACCTCGAAGCCCGCTGGCCGGCAGGTCTGTATAGTTCTGGATGTTCACATAGACTTCACCCGACGCGGTGTCCTCATTCGCAAACGCGAGGGCGCCTGCGGTCCCAACAGGAAGACCGAGTGCTCCCGCTGGTAGAGCCGGAAAGGGTTGGGTCTCAGGTCTGGGTGAACCTCTGTGGCAAGTCCAGCAGCTGGGCGCTTCGAGGACTCCGAAGTAGGTTTCGCCGATCTCTGCCGACATCCGCATCATCTCGCGGGCCGTTTCCTTGGCCCCCCTTTCATCCGACGCCCAGTTTCCGGTGACATGGCAGTATTCGCATTCCACCCCGAGGGAAAGAGCGATCGCTCCCATGATCTGTTCCAGCTGGTCGGGTGGTGCACCCGTGAGGATCTGAAGGTTTTCGTATGGCGTGTCGGGGAATGAGGGAGTCTCCTGGCCAAGGATCGCCCCAGGCACATAGGCGAATGAAAACACAGATATGCCCATTGCCAAAACAAATTTAATAGATGAAGATACTGCGTTTAAGTTGAACACTTAAAGCCGCTTACCTTTCCATCGCCTGCCGTTTCCACAATTCCCAGGGTCGCTGGTAACCTTGGTTTTCCCCGGCTTCATCCAAATAGGCTTCACTCTCGCCCAGATTCAGATAGGTAATATCTCCACCGAGACTCATGGCCTCGGTCTGAAGCCGTGCGTTGACTTCCAGGTAGATGCTGCGTCCGACGGCAAACTTGAGGTCAGGCCCGACGACGGCCACACCGTGTCCCCGCATGAGGACCGCCGGTCGATCCTCTAGGGTCTCGGCCAGGACACGCCCCCGCATCGGATCGCTTACAAGCATCTGGGTGATACCAAAAGCGTCACGAATGTCGAATACAGGGATGCCTTCGCCGATAAACGCCGCCATATGGTAAATCGGCTGAAGCGGCACAGTGCTGACTCCAAATGGAACAAGACCGGGCGAGTGGTTGTGCACGACCGCCTGTACGTCGGGCCGAGCCGCGTAGATCGCGGAATGAATGAAGCGTTCCAGATACTGCCTGCGCTCACCCAGGTTAATCGGGTTGGCATCGAGGTCATATTCAAGAATGTCATCTGCGGTTACAAGTTCAGGCGCAGTCGATCGGGAAAGTAGAAAGCGATTCGGGTCCAGGTTGTGGCGGACGCTGACATGACCGAAGGCATCGACGATGCCTTCCTGATAAAGAATGTGATTTGCCGCAACCAGGTCTTCGATAAGCAACGGATCAGCGGGCCCGGCCGAAGGCGGCTCCTGCGCGGCACGCGATCCGGAAACGCCTCCCAATGCGGCGAGGGCCAGAATCAAAACCAGTCCGGACAGGATCAGTCGCGCTGGGGTTTCATTGCCGATCGATCTATGTTTCATCGCGTACGGTCTCCAAACCTGCAGAATCTGCAACAAGAGCAAACTATACTGCAATTAAGGGGACAGACTCTTAAATGTTGGGTGCGAAACCGTCGCGAGGCAGGTCGATCATGCCACAGGCGAGCGTGTCGTGATTGACGGGGTCGATGAGGATAAACGCTCCGGTTTCCCTATTCGACCGGTAGGCGTCACAGACCAACGGCTGTAGTGTCTTGATCTGGACTCGACCGATATCGTTCTTCTCGAACGTTCGGTCCTCGGCATCGGTCTCGAGCGTTGTCTTGAGCGAGTTGACGTCGATGAGGTGGTCGACCCGTGAAACGAGAGCTTTGGTCGTCCGTGAACCGTGCTTGATCAAATACTTCTTACCACTCTCCAGCGAAGCGTCCGACATCCAGCACATCGTGGCTGCAAATTCCTTGGTGATCCGGGGATCGTCACCTTCACCCACGATCGTGTCCCCCCTGGAAATGTCGATGTCGTCTTCCAGAGTGATTGTCACCGATCGGGGCGCCTCGACACTGTCAAGCTCCCCATCAAAAGTAACGATGCTCTTCACCCGGCTCGATAGTCCCGAAGGGAGGACGCGGACCGTGTCTCCAACCGAGAGACTCCCCGATGCCATACGTCCCATGTACCCCCGGAAATCCGGAAGCTCTTTGGTCTGGGGGCGGGAGACCATCTGCACCGGAAAGCGGACACCGGCGGTGGAAACATCTGTGGCCGGCTCTACAGATTCGAGCAGTTCGAGCAATGTTTCTCCCCGATACCATCCCATCTGATCGCCACGTTCCACGACCATATCTCCTTCGGATGCAGACATGGGAACGTACCAGGCCTTGTGCGCCCGCGCATGGCGGACACCGAGCCGCTCGAAGAAATCGGTAAACTGATCCCTGATCTCGGCGTAAATGGACTCGGAATAGTTCATCAGATCCATCTTGTTGATCGCGATAACGAAGTCGGTGATCCCGAGCAAATGGGCAATACAGATGTGGCGGCGGGACTGGGTCACCATACCGTTTCTCGCGTCGACAAGGATCAGCGCCAGGTCTGCCGTGCTGGCGCCCGTCACCATGTTGCGCGTGTACTGTTCGTGTCCCGGAGTATCGGCGATGATGAATCTTCGCTTGGGTGTCGCGAAGTATCGGTAGGCTACATCAATCGTGATGCCCTGCTCCCTCTCCGCGCGCAGGCCGTCGGTCAGAAGCGCAAAGTCCATTCCCCGCCCGCCGCGCTGTTCGTTGTAATCGGTGGCGGCCGCAATCTGATCCTCGAAAGCTCCTTTCGTGTCCACAAGAAGGCGGCCGATCAATGTGGACTTCCCGTCGTCCACGCTGCCGGCCGTCGTCAGCCTCAGCAGTTTTATCTGATCGATGCCAATCGGAGTCGTTGTCGAGGTCAAAAGTAGCCTTCCTTCTTCTTGTCTTCCATGGTGTTGGCCCCATGATCGATCACGCGCGTCCCACGTTCACTGCGAATAGCTGCGGCTGCTTCAATGGCAATCTCATCCAACGTCGTCGCTTCCGAAGCCACGGCCCCTGTGCAGGGAGCACAGCCCAGTGTCCGAAACCTGACGCACATCGTCCTGGGTACCTCCCCTTCCTTGACGTTCCCGGCGTCGTCGGCCGGAATGAGATTTGGTCCCTGCTCGACGACCAGGCGCTCCTTGGCAAAATACAAAGGAACAATCGGAATCTCTTCCCTGCGAATGTAGTGCCAGATGTCGGCTTCGGTCCAGTTCGACAGCGGAAACACGCGCATACTCTCGCCCTCGAAAACACGTGTGTTGAACACATGCCAGAGTTCAGGGCGTTGATTCTTGGGATCCCACTGACCAAACGCGTCCCTGAAAGAGAAAACGCGCTCCTTTGCCCGGGAGCGCTCCTCATCTCGGCGGGCACCTCCGATCGCCGCATCGAACTCATGTTCTTCAAGTGCCTGGAGCAACGCTTCAGTCTTCAGCTGCCCGCAGCATCGAGCCACGCCGAGTTTCAGAGGGTGCGCTCCGGACGCAATAGCCTCCTCGTTCCGATGTACGATCAGGCGGGCGCCAATCGATGCCGCGAACCGGTCGCGAAACTCGATCATCTCCTGGAACTTGTATCCCGTATCGATGTGCAACAGGGGAAACGGGATCGGCGCGGGATGAAACGCTTTCCTTGCAAGGTGAACCAGGACACTGGAATCCTTACCGATCGAATACAGGATGACCGGGTTCCGGAATTCTGCCGCAACCTCCCGAAGAATGAAGATCGACTCGTCTTCAAGAACGTCGAGGTGGCTCGAGTGCGCTTTCACATCCATGATCACGATTGTTTGGCCGCGTGCAGGCCACACTCCTTGGAATCGGCACTCTCCCACCACCAGCGGCCGGAGCGGATATCCTCACCTGGCTCGACCGCACGCGTGCACGGTCCGCAACCGATACTGGGATAGCCGGCGTCGTGGAGACTGTTATAGGGAACATCGTTGGTACGAATGTAGGCCCACACCTCGTCTACGCCCCACTCTAGAAGAGGATTGAACTTGAAAATACCGTTGGTCTTGTCCCAGAGTTTGATGTCGAGGTTTTCACGCGTCGGCGACTGGTCTCGTCTCAAACCTGTCACCCACGACTTTTTTCCTTCCAGAGCACGTCCCAGAGGTTCCACCTTGCGAATGTGGCAGCACTCGCGTCTTTGCGCGACGCTTTGATAGAAGGCGTCCGGACCGTTCCGCTCGATGTATGTTCCGAGGGCTTGCCCTTCGGGACAATACACGCGAACAGGAACCGGATAGCGCTCCCTGGCCTTGGACATCAATCGGTATGTCTCTTCGGGCAACCTGCCTGTGTCGAGGGTGAACACTTCTATTTCGCGGGCATGGGTGGCGATCAGGTCGAGAAGAACCATGTCTTCGACACCGAAACTGGAAGCAAACGCAGCCGGAGCCGACGAGGAGACGACATCCCTCAAAACAGCTATGACGCCCTCTACCCGCTGGGACATTATTTCTTTGGAAACGTCTGCGTTTGTCATCTCTTCAGATGGATTCAGATAGTTTCAGAGAATGCACATTAAGCCGGCGGCCACAAGGACCGTTGCCAGCACGCCACGCAACACCGGTTCCGGGACCTTTCCGGTCAACGAACTCCCCATGTAGATGCCGGGAATCGACCCGATCAGCAACGCGGCCAATAAACCGAAATCAACAGTCCCGAGAGTCCAGTGCCCGACACCGGCTACCAATGCCAGGGGCAATGCATGCGCAAGATTCGTGCCCACGATGCGCTTCGACTCCATTGCTGGCCGGCAGACCAAAAGGACCGCAATCCCCAGTGCCCCCGCTCCGACGGAGGAGAGCGTCACCAGGCACCCCAGGATCACGCCGGAGAAAACGATCCAACCGGGGGCCAGCGTATCTGATTCTCGGGATAAGCGCTGGGCAACCGCAGCAACTCGGCCACGCAAGGCAACGACAAGCGCGGTCAGCAGAAGAGCGCCCCCCAGGACCGGCAAAACGGCTGCATTCAAACCTTCTCGAGACCCCGCCCGATTCAGAATCACTATCGACATGATTGTTGCAGGGATACTGCCGTACGCAAGCAAACGCATCGCGGACCAGTCAATGTTGCCCTCAACCCGATGGGCCCAGACTCCAATCGATTTAGTGATGCCGGCGAAAATCAGATCTGTCCCAACGGCAACGACTGGCGGCACGCCCAACCCGAAGATCAGAGCGGGTGTCATCAGTGCGCCTCCACCGACGCCCGTCATGCCCACAACAACTCCGACTACGAAACCTGCAACCGGTAGTAGAATATTGAATTCCAAGACTATTAGTTCCTTTTGGTGTCAGCGACCGACTTTCGGCTATCAGTTCAACTGGAGGAACAATTCCCCGTTTCCGCCAGTGCCGATTGGGGACGGCTGGCGATTAGTAGATTCTATAGTTACTTTATAAGATTAGTCAAGAATACGTGACCGCCCGACCTCATATCACCGGCCTGAATAATGTATTTATAATCAGATATTTATTCGTTTACTCGGCGATCTCAAACCGCCAGAATCACCCATGCGATCGTGCAATCCTGGCTGATTGTAGATAAACTGGACCAATCTAATATAGAATAGGCAGCTAAATCAAAAACGACGGAGAAGCCGACCATGGCAACAACTGAAACACCCACCGAACCGCAGCCCGAAGATCGATGGGCCCATCTGCCTAAAGATATCCGCGACGAGATTGACGTCTTCGAGACGCAACTCAAACGCGTCCAGACCGGCCAGATGTCGGAAAAGGTCTTTCTGGAGTTCCGGCTCAGGCACGGCGTCTATGGACAGCGTCAGGATGGCGTCCAAATGCAACGCATAAAGATACCGTTGGGGATGCTGACCATCGAACAGATGATTCAACTGGCTGATCTGTCGGAGGAATACGCTGACGGCATCAGCCACATCACGACCCGCCAGGATGTTCAGTACCACTTCGTGGACATCGACGACACACCCAACCTCATGCGGAGGCTGGCAGAGGTTGGAATTACGACCCGGGAAGCCTGCGGCAATGTCGTCCGCAACGTAACGGGCTGTCCGGAAGCGGGTGTGTGCTCTACCGAAGAATTCGATCCAACGCCCCACGCCCAGGCGATGGCCGCTTTCCTCCTGCGCCATCCCGATGCGCAGAACTTCGGACGGAAGTTCAAGATTGCATACTCCGGATGCCAGGACAAACCCTGTGGCCTAGCCAAAATGCATGACATCGGCGCAGTGGCGATGGTGCGCGAGGAAGGCCGACAGAAGGTCCAGGGCTTTAAGGTCTACGTCGGGGGTGGCCTCGGCGCAATTCCCCACCAGGCGAAACTCTATAGCGAGTTCGTTCCCGCCGACGAGATGCTACCCCTAGCGCAGGCGATGTCTCGCGTGTTCGCACGCCTCGGAGAGAAAGACGACAGAAATCGGGCACGAATGAAGTTCCTGGTCAACATTCTGGGGATAGACGAGTTTAGGCGCCTGGTTGAAGAAGAGCGCGCGAAGCTACCCGACGACCCGGAGTGGGAGGGCGCGATCGCCAAAGCGTCTACCTATATTGAACAGCCGCTGAAACCCGGATCCACGCTCGACCCCGAGGCGCAGACCGATTCTCGGTTTAAGGCCTGGTTCGAAACAAACGTCCGGCCCCAGGTTCAGGACGGCTACTCAATGGTCGAAGTGTTTCTTCCTCTCGGGGATATCACTGCAGACCAACTTCGGGAACTGGCGAGCGTCTGCACCAACTACATCAGTGATACGGCGCGCACGACGGTTACCCAGAACCTGCTTCTCCGCTGGGTTTCAAACAGAGATCTGCCTGCTCTCTACGACGATCTCAAACGCATCGGGCTCGACCGTGCGGGAGCTAACCGCATGGCAGACATCACCGCTTGCCCCGGCACCGATTCCTGCAAGCTCGGCATTACATCCTCCCGCGGCCTGGCTGCGGACTTCGATAAACAGTTCAACAGTGGCATGGCAGAGATAGCCCGTCGGGAGGACATCAAGATCAAGATCAGTGGGTGCTTCAACTCCTGCGGTCAGCACCACATCGCCGACATCGGATTCCTCGGTTCAGTCCAACGCAAGGGCGCCTATACGGCCCCGGTCTTTCAGGTGGTCCTTGGCGGCACCGGGGAAGGCAATGCGGCGTCCTACGGACTGGTCACCGCGAAAGTCCCTGCGCGTAACGCGACGCGAGTGGTCCAACGCCTGACCGACCTGTATTCCGTAGAAAAACAGGAAGACGAGACGTTCTCCCAATTCGTGGAACGGCTCGGCAAGGCCCGTCTGAAGTCCGCGATCGAAGATCTTACGCTCCCCCGCTTCGAGGAGACACCCGAACTCTACCTCGACAGCCGGCAAACGTGGAAGTACCACAAGGAAACCGGAGTCGGGGAGTGCGCCGGTGCAATGGTGGATCAGGCCGAGTTCATGCTGGAGGAAGCGGACCGTCTGGTTTTCGAAGCCACGTTGGCCCTGGATGAAGAACGCTATCAGGAAGCCGCCGAAGGGGCGATGGATGCAACCATGAAAGCTGCCGATGCCCTGCTGTCGACCGAGGGTCTCCTTTTGTCGGACAACTACGACAGTGTCGGCGAATTTCGGAAAAGGTTTTATGACACAGGTCAGTTCTACAAGCCTTTCGCGGAAAACTTTTTCAGGGCGAAAGAAGGAAACGGCAAGGAATTCTCGGCCGATGATTCCAGGCGTCGTGTAGAAGAGGCGGCCCTCTTCCTCGAACAGGCGCAGACGGTCTACACGAAAGCCTGAAACCTGAATGGAACTGCAAAGAATCAACCTCAAACTGTTCACTGACAGAGGAGACCAGATCGTACTGGAGCCGCTGCTCGACGTTTTCGCTCGTTGGCGCGAGGATGGGGGACACCCTTCGGGCTGGATTGACATGGCCGATTACGCCCACGTAGCTAAAGGACCCGGAATCATGATCATCGGTAAACAGGGGAACCTGGCACTCGACCTGGCCGACCCGGGACCCGGCATACTCTATGTCAACAAGCGCGATCTGGAAGGGACTATCGAAGAGCGCCTGATGGAAACCTTCCGGCGGTGTCTCGCCTTGTCAGCAGCGCTCATGGGGGAGCCGGAATATCCGTCCGATCTCTCACCCCGGCCGGGCTTCTGGGAACTTTCCTTTAACGACCGGCTGAACATGCCCAATACCGAAGAGACCGATCGTGAGCTCCGGCCGGCGATCGAGTCCACTATAGAACGGCTCCTGGGCTCTGACCACACACTGATTCGCGAAGCTGATCCGAAACGCCGTTACGGCTTTGCCATCCACGCAGAAGGAGTGAGCAGCCTGGACACTATTGCTTCAAAACTCCAGGTCGATTCCCTCCGCTGACACGGAGAAAAGATGATCAATCGCCGCCGATTCATCGTTTCCACAGTATTAGGCAGCGCGGCTATCGCCGCCGGCTGCGGGACCGAGGAGCCCGAGACAGACGGCTCCCAGAATGCGGTCGCGGTTTCCCCTTTCCAACTGGACGAATTCACTGTGTCCGGGCTTGGGGAACAGTTGGCATCGGGTCAGATGACTTCGGTCTCCATCACTGAACTCTACCTGAATCGGATCGCCGAACTCGACACCTCCGGACCGGAACTGCGGTCGATGATCGAGACGAATCCGGAAGCGCTCGTAATTGCCGACGCGTTGGACCAGGAGCGCGGAACCACGGGGCCGCGCGGCCCACTCCACGGCATCCCCATTGTCTTGAAAGACAATATCGATACGGCAGATCAGATGACGACCGCCGCCGGGTCGCTAGCCCTCGAAGGGTCCACGCCGCTTCGGGATTCTTTCCTTGCCCAGCAACTGAGAGCGGCCGGCGCCGTCATCCTCGGCAAGGCAAACCTGAGTGAATGGGCCAACTTCAGGTCCCGTGACTCCTCCAGTGGATGGAGTGGTCGCGGCGGACAGTGCAGAAACCCCTACGTGCTGGATCACAACCCGTGCGGGTCAAGCTCGGGTTCGGCCGTTGCTGTCTCGGCAAATCTGGCCCCCTTGGCTATCGGTACCGAAACCAACGGCTCGATCGTCTGCCCGGCGTCGCGAAACGGAATCGTCGGCATCAAACCGACGGTCGGGCTCGTGAGCCGTTCCGGAATCATCCCGATATCGGCGACCCAGGACACGGCAGGACCGATGACCCGAACCGTGACGGATGCTGCGCTGGTCCTGGGCGCACTGACCGGTGTCGATCCGCGTGATCCGGCCACCAATTCAAGCGACGGACCCTCCGAAACCGACTATGCACAGTTTCTCGATCCCGGGAGCCTCGGAGGAGCCCGCATCGGCGTAGCCCGCAACTTCGACTTTGATGAAGCTGTCATGGAAGTGTTTGAGTCCCAGATCCAGGTTATTCGCGATGCGGGTGCCCAGATCGTCGATCCTGCCGACATTCCCAACCTGGACCGATACGCAGACACTCGTTTTGAGGTCATGCTTTACGAATTCAAGGACGGACTTAGCAGCTACCTGGACTCTCTCGGACCAGATGCGCCCGTAGGAAGCCTGGCCGAGATCATCGAATTCAACTCCGCAAACGCCAGCCGCGAAATGCCCTACTTCGGACAGGACATCCTGATCGAAGCCGAAGCAAAAGGGCCGTTGACCGAACAGGCGTATATAGACGCGCTCAGAAACAACCTTCGTTTCTCGCAAAGCGAAGGTATCGATCAGGTGATGGACGAGAACACCCTGGACGCTATCATCGCACCGACAGGCGGACCCGCATGGGTTACCGACCATGTCAGCGGCGACTCGGGCACCGGGTCCAGCAGCACCCCGGCGGCCGTGGCGGGCTACCCAAGCGTCACCGTACCGATGGGATTTCTCGGAGAGCTGCCCGTTAACATCTCCTTCATCGGGCGGGCATGGACAGAACCTCTGCTCCTGGGACTCGCGTTCGCTTATGAACAGGCAACCGGACACCGGCGCGCGCCACGATTTCTGACGTCACTGGTCTGAGCGGGACATGATCCTCATCAACATCATCGATCTGTATTCGCTGATCGTGTTTGTTGCAGTGATTCTTTCATGGGTTCAGCTGCCACACGACAACCCCATCGCCCAGTTCGTCGACAGCGTGACGGAACCGCTGCTGGGCCCCATCCGGCGCGCACTCCCTCCCATGAGCGGTCTGGACTTTTCACCGATGATTCTTCTGGTTGGACTCCAGATATTGAAGGGCTTTCTGATCGGATCCGTACGCTAAGATGTCCGACTGTAGGTGCGGTCGGGCATGGGAGGACCGTCCAGGGGACGGTGGGCCCCATGCTAAGGCATGCTACAGTCGCCGGCTCCGGGCGGCGGCCACCGCACCTACAGAAGAAGTCTGTCTATATCAGAAAACGATCCCGACAAAGAACCACACCGCTGTAGCCCAAAGAATCCCCAGAACAGCATCCAGGACATAGTGATAGCGCCTGACGACGACACTCAAGGCGACACTTATCGCGAGGATCACAAACAGGATGCCTGTCTGCGGTATTTCGCGTAAGAGGACAAGTGCACATGCCGACGTCGCGGCAACGTGACCACTCGGGAAAGTATTGGCTCCAATCCCGAAACGATCCAATATCCACAAGTTCAGCTTTCTCGAGACTCCATTTCTTGCTCGAAGAGTATCCACCATGGCTCCGTCCTTGAAGCGTGGCGGCAGGGTCGGGAAGAATGCGGGAGCGCCGTAGCACGGATATGTAGCTCCCAACACCACCGCCCAGAAATAATCGGTACGGTGAGACAGGCCAGACAGGTAAAGGAAGGCCAGGGCCAGTGGAACGATGGGGTAGGCGAGAAGGTACGCCAGCTCCAGAATCCGCCCGATCCAGACCCACTCGCTAAACGCTCGAAGCAGCCTCAGGCGCTCTCCGAAGCTTTCGTCAATCTTTCGCAACCTGTTCTGCAACTCCTTGTTCGGTCCGACGAAAAATCGGCCCGCCTGCCAATACGCTAACAGCAGGAGCAATGCAGGCATCCAGTCGCGAAATACAGCGGCCCACTCCGAATCAACAATTCGGACCAGGAGCAGAGGAAAAAGCGTCGCCGATGTTCCCAAAAAACCAAGCCCGACAGCTTGTCGGCGACGCTTGGGTTCAATCCAAATCCCGCACGCCAGACCTGTAAGCGAACCGAAAAATACAAGGCTGAGCCACTCGGCGAAACCCATCAGATCCCTCTCCGCCAGGTGCGTGGACCACTCTTGGGAACACCCCCGTTAACATGGTCAGAAATATGGTTGACTCCCCCGTAGGGATCAACTATCACTGTGGACTTCCAGACGATCCGCACGAGCGAAACGGAACCTAATTAAGAGGGCGTTTATCACCGGTGTCATCGACCCTAGATAAGAAAGACGTCCCACGCCTGGTCCGGCTCGGACTGCTTCTCCTGCTGATGTATGCGTTCTTTGTGAGCATCGCCTTGATGGGTGATTCTTTTCAGTTCTTCGGACAGGGATTCGCCGAACAATTGCTGACAACGACATCAAATCCTTTTGTCGGGATCTTTATCGGTGTCCTGGCCACAAGCCTTGTGCAGAGCTCATCAACGACGACGTCGATGACCGTGGGCCTCGTTGCCGGGGGGGCGCTGACGGTTCCCGGAGCCATACCGATCATCATCGGAGCCAATATCGGAACCAGCGTAACAAATACCCTGGTGTCGTTGGGTCACGTGTCGCGCCCCTCAGAGTTCCGCCGCGCTTTCGCCGCTGCGACCGTGCACGATTTCTTCAATATCCTGGCCGTATTGATCCTGTTCCCTCTCCAGCTCACGACAAATTTCCTGGGGCGCCTGTCGACAGTTCTTGAAGGCTGGCTCCGGAATTCCGGAGGCTTTACCCTCGTTAACCCGATCAAATTGATCGTCGATCCGATGGCCGCCTTCATCGCCGCGGCGGCGGGCGAGTCCGGGACGGTGATGCTGCTGATATCAATCGTGCTCCTCTTTCTTGCGCTTCGCTATATCATCATCAACTTGAAAGCTCTTGTAGTCGCGCGCGTCGAAGCCTTTTTCGATACGATTCTCTTCAGGACCGCAACTCGTGCGTTCCTCTTCGGTGTTGTCCTGACAATCATGGTTCAAAGCAGTTCGATTGCAACGTCACTTGCTGTGCCGTTGGCTGGCGCCGGCATCCTGACTCTTCGTCAGATCTTCCCGATGACTCTGGGAGCGAACCTGGGAACAACTATTACGGCAATGCTGGCAGCCCTGGTCACAGGGAACTCCGCTGCCGTGACGGTAGCGTTCGCGCATGTTCTCTTTAATGTATTCGGTATCGCGATCGTCTGGCCGATACGCTCGATTCCGCTCTATTGTGCAAACATGATGGCGGATTTAGCGATACGCTCGAGACTGATTCCGTTTGTCTATGTCGCGGCGATGTTTTTTCTGATACCGCTGACTCTAATCTATCTGATGGGGTGACCTAGGAATGCTCCGATTCAAAGAATTGATCGAACTGTGGCGCACAGCAAACTCGATGACACAGGCGCTGGAAGAATCCCACGTGATGCTGGACAACACGAGCAAGATGTTTGCCGCCTCCGTTCAGTCGTTGCGCCAGAGCGATTCCGCTGAGGTCGATATCGACATCTATGCGATGGATCAAAAAATCAATCAATACGAACAGGACGTGCGGCGAAAGGTGCTAAAGCACCTGGCGATTACCGGTGGAACCAACGTGATTCCGGGACTGATCCTGACGAGTATCGTGATCGACATCGAACGGATTGGAGACTACACCAAGAACATCAAGGATCTTGCCTCCCATCACCCGACCCGCCTGACAGCCGGCCGCTACGAAACGGATCTTATTAAAATCGAAACGGGCGTGGGAGAGGTATACGAACAAATCCTTCCCATGCTCAAGTCCTCAAACGCCGAAGGAGCCCGCCAGCTGATGGAAGGTCATTGGTGGATTCTTCGAAAGTGCGACGAAATCGTCACTGAACTAATCGGCTCTCCAGACCCGGACATCACGCCGACTGACGCAGTAGCGACTGCCCTTTACACGCGATACCTTAAACGGATTGCGGCACACCTCATGAACATTGCTTCGAGCATCTTTAATCCTTTCGAACGCATCGGATTTCGGGCTGAAACGGATGAGGAAACGTAGGTCTATCCCGACCCCCGATAGACTCTTCCCCTCGACTGCTGACGAAGACTTGCAGCGGCCGCTCAGACGGTCATCCTGACCGAGCGGCCTCGCCGCCCGCAGTTTCCTGACTGCGGGCCCAAGGGCATTTCCTCAGATTGTTCCGTACTCTTTTAGGCGGCGGGAGCACTCAGGCACTTCTCACGGGCGCCTCTCTACGGCGGCTGACGATCAGCTGCCCGCCTTCGAGGCGTTTCCGGCGAAAGCCCAGCAGGTGACATACCTCAACGACGAACCAACGGGCGACCCTGTTATTGATCACGAAGCTGTCCGCGGCCCCCGGGTGTGGCGCCACTCCGGGCATGAGAGGGAGAAGCCTGTCTAAGCGGAACCTCCTCATCCAGACAGCCAGGGCCAACCAGAATGAACGGACCTCGCGAACGATGAAAAATCCGTCGCTGCCCTGACTTTGATACAGAGGCATCAGTATCCGCCCGTCTTCGGTGGCCAATATCTCTCCGTTCCGGTCCCTGGCTAACACCTGGCTATGGCCGATCGGTTGCAGGTTCCGAAATCCGGCCTTCATCTCGAAATCATCGTCCGGCACGACATGATGCCTGTGCCTGATTTCAACAACCCTTGGCGTTCCCTTGGCCCGCGCTTCCACAGTTTCGATCAGCAGATCTAGGCCGGGCACCTCCCAATGGCGAACGCATCCGGCCAGAACCAGTGTCTCCCACACCGCCAACTCCTGGGCCTCGAGCGAGTCGGGGGAATCGTGCTCGCCTCCTTCAAAACCAATCGCAACATGCCCCAGATCATTCACGTAGTTGAGTAGGGTCCCGTCGAGGTGTTCTTCCAGACCGAGAACCATCGTGCCGGGTAGTCTTTCTGCAAGTTCGCGGTTGGACAGCGTGTCGGCCAAGACGGAAAACGGCGCTCCCGAAGCCGACGTCGTGTGGAGATCCAGGAAGTAGGCCGTTCCATTGAAACCATCCAGCACCCGATTGATCTCGTGCAGCATTTCCCGCTGCTCCGCTTCTTCTACTGTTCCGGGAGGATGGATTCGGAAATCCTCTTCGCGAAGCCGCTCCGGAAACCAGATACGGTTCAGATCTTCATCGACAAACCTGTGACCATGAGCCAGAGCCGGTAGGTTACCCGCCAGGATCAGCAGCCTTCCCGAAAACGCCGGTGAATATTCCGCAAGCTTGCCCAGAACCCGCCATGCGGAAGTAACTCCGGCGGGCTCGTTACCGTGCAATCCGGCAATCGCAATAACAAGAGGGCCGGTCACCGAGTCGCCCCATCGCCCGATCACCCGGTCGTCCACTCGCAAGGTCATCCGTTCCGAACCCCGGCACCATTCTGGCCTTCAGCGAGAAGGTGCGCTGCCAGACTCAGCACGTCATGTTCGGTCACAATCCCCACAAGCCGCTCATCCTTGACCACAAGCAGACAATCAGCTTTCTTTTCGGTCATCAACGAGATCGCATCCAACACCGGTGTTTCCGGTGATACGGTCACTGGTTCAGGATCCATAATAGAATCCGCAGATACCGGAAGGCCTTCTTCCTTTCCACCCTGGTTGAAGTATCGGAGCACCTCAGAATAAGACACGAGTCCCACTAACCGTCCGTCGTCATCTTCAACGGGAACGTGGCGAATGCGCTTCCAGTCCATCAGATTCGTCACTAGGTCGATGGGTTCGTCCGGATGAATCGTAAACAGATCTGTGCTCATCGATTCTTCGATCCGCAATTTCTGGCGTTCGAGGGTCATACCTTCCTCCAATGTTGCAGGCTTCCACCGATAGCCCGGCTCTCCACTCCACTGTCGCTGGACTGTCGCCGCCGTCAAAGCCGTGAGCGCAGCATCCCGACGAAGCCCCCGAGTGTCGGCAAACGACTTCAACATCCACTGTGCTCCGGTTCGGCCCGCCGACACCCGTTCTTCAATGACGCCCAGATACCGGTCTACATCAGCCTGGGTGATTCCCCCAGACTTCAAACCCTCCCGTGCAATCGGCAACAACTCTTCGAGGATCAGATCCCCTGCGGATATGGCTCTTCCGTGAATCCACCGAAAGCGCGCTTTCAATCCCGTCTGTGCGGCAACCATGAGGTTCACGTGTGCATCGTCAAAATCCATCACATTGGAGAGGTTCGGGTATGCGTCAGGCATGGCATGCATCAGTCCGAAGAACAGCGCAGCGTTTGCCACCTCATCCAGAACTGTCGGACCTGAGGGCAGAACACGATTTTCAATCCTTAGGTGCGGCGTCGTGCCGTTCGAGCCGTAACAGGCGCGGTTCCATCGATAAACTGTTCCGTTGTGTACCTGAAGTGCCCTCAAATCGGGAATCTCCCCCTGTTTGAGGGTGGCAAGTGAATCTTCGTCGACTTCAACACCCAGCAGAATGCGGAATCGGGCAATGTCTTCACGGAACAACTCCACAACAGAACCTTCCAACCAACGTTCCCCAAAACTTACGCGCGACGAACGCTCTCTCAGTGATGCCGTTGCTCGGCGCGTATCGATAGCCTGCTGAAACAGAGGTACGCGGGTTTCGAACCACAGACGCCGGCCGAACAGCATCGGAGAGTTGACAGCTGCTGCAAGAAGCGGCGCTGTGAACGCCTGCGCCCCATTGTAGAGCTGGACAAAATCTTCCGGATCGGTTTGATAGTGGATCTGAAAACTGGTGCAGCAGGATTCCAGCATGACGGAATCCTGTTTGACGATGAGTTCATCCGAAGCCCGCAACCTAAACTCATAATCGCCGCCACGAAGTTGATTCATGGCTTCGTTGAGCGCGTAATAACGTGGCTTGGGAGTCAGGTTGTCAAGAACGAGGTCCGACTTCCGCAGCGTTGGAAGAATACCCGTCAGAACGATCTCTCCGCCCATCCCATGGGCAACCTCGCGTACGGCGGCAAGCTTGGCCAGAAGATCTGCTTCCATCCGCGACAGGCAGTCCCCTTCGAACGCCTGAGGGTCGAGATTCGCTTCCAGATTGAAGCGCCCGAGTTCGGTCGTGAAATGTGCATCCCCCAGCCGGTCGAGTATCTCCAGCGCTACCGGAAACGGCCGCCACGCCCTGTCGACGAGAAACATTTCCTGTTCACAGCCTATCCGGCGCTGGCCCGACTGGATCAAGCCTTCCGAAAGCATTCGCTCCAGGGCCCGCACATCACGTAAAAGCGTCTTGGCGAAGTGCCTCAGCTGGTCGGTCTTCAAGCGCTTGACCATCAACTCGCCCACTACAGAACCCCCACTTCTTGCGTCCTTGCAGCCTTCAACAACGATCTAAACCCCTTTCCGTCCTATCTTTATGATAGCCCTTCAGCCTGGAAGCCGGCGTCTTTAAAAAAGTGGGGACAGGTCACTCTTTTTGCCCGCTCTTCGTCTTCGAGTGCGGCACAGACGCAAAAAGAGTGACCTGTCCCCACTTTTTCGCCACTTTCTTCGCGGGGTCCGACGAAAAGATAAGTTGACGGTGCAGACTGCACCGGGCTATTCTCACTGGGCTGGTTAGGCGTGGTGATTTACGCAAATTGCTCCACGTTAAAAATGTGCTAAACAGCTCAGGTGTCCCACTGAAGCCCTGCGCCGTTGGCGTAGGGTTTTTAGTATGGGCAGCGTGGCGATTTAAAGACAAATTGCTCCACGTTAAAAATGTGCTAAACAGTCCGGCGGATTTCGAAAGAACCCCGTGCTGTATGGCGCGGGGTTCTTTTTTTATTGTGGAACCCGCTGGTACGCGCCCAGGAGAGATGAATGAGCTTCGTTACGGGGCTAAGCTGTCGAGAATGCGGCCATCAGTACCCTAAGACCCCGATTGCCGGGTGTCAGGAGTGTTTCGCCCCTCTCAAGGTCGAATACGACTACGAAGCAATCGGTAGGGTCTTAACGCGAGAGGTCATCCGCTCGCGCGACAATTCCATCTGGCGTTACCGCGAACTGCTGCCGATTGACGACGACCCTCAGATCGGACTGGCGACGGGAGGCACACCTCTGGTTCATGCCCAGCGACTGGGACGTGAAATCGGCATCGATGAGCTTTACATCAAGAACGAGGGCGTAAACTTCCCGACACTGTCTTTTAAAGACCGCGTCACCGCCGTCGCGATCAACAAGGCTCTGGAATTCGGACTACCTGCCGTCGGCTGTGCTTCCACCGGAAACCTCGCAAATTCAGTCGCGGCTAATGCCGCCGCAGCCGGACTGCCCGCCTGGATATTGATTCCTGAGGATCTGGAGACAGCCAAGGTCATCGCTACTTCTATATATGGCTCCCACGTCATCGCCGTTGCCGGCAACTACGACGACGTCAACCGCCTCTGTAGCCAGGTTGCCGACAGTTATGGCTGGGGGTTCGTCAACGTCAACCTGCGGCCTTACTATGGTGACGGGTCAAAGTCGTTCGGGTACGAAATCGCCGAGCAGCTCGGATGGCGCGCGCCCGACGCGGTCGTTGTCCCCATGGCCGGAGGATCCCTGATTACGAAAATTCACATGGGAATGAAAGAATTCGAAAACCTGGGATTGCTGGAGGCACCGGTTCAAACCAAGCTTTACGGTGCTCAGGCAACCGGCTGCAATCCAATAACGGCAGCAGTCAAAAACGGAACCCGGAACATTCGACCCGTAAAACCGGCGACTATCGCCAAGTCACTCGCAATTGGGTCGCCCGCAGACGGATACTATGCAGCAGAAATCATGACCACTTCAGGTGGGTGGGGCGAAGACGTTACAGACGAAGAGATAGTCGAAAACATTCAATTGCTGGCTGAAACCGAAGGCATCTTCACCGAAACTGCCGGGGGAGTCGCTCTAGGAGTGACTCGAAAACTTGTTGCACAGGGAAAGATAAAGCCTCATGACCAGACAGTTATTGCGATCACCGGAAACGGCCTGAAGACGCAAGATGCTCTAAACCTTCAGTCTCCAAGAGTGATCGAAGCAAAACTTGGAGCATTCGATGCTGCCGTGAACGAACTGGGCCTAACCGCGTAAGTCAAATTAAGAACGGAGGAATTCGATGACGACTCGGGTCACCATCCCTACACCCCTCAGGCATTTCACCGCAGAGGATTCCCAGATCGATGTCCAGGCCGAGACGATCTCGGACATTCTCGATGAGTTGGATCAGAAATATCCGGGGCTCAAAGACCGCCTGTGTGAAGACACGGGAGAATTAAGACGCTTCTTCAACATCTACGTCGATGGCGAAGATGTACGTTTCCTGGACGACCTGAAGACAAAGGTTCCAACAGGAGCGGAAGTTGCGATTATTCCAGCGATCTCCGGCGGGCGAATCTAAGACTCGGTTCCGCCTCACGCTTTTCTGTTCGACATAGCGGCACGTACCTCTCGGAGCCGGCCTCTCTCCTCGATGGTCACACCGAAAACGATTACCGCGGGCGACGCGATTCCTCCCGATCGAGTCTTGATGTCTTCCAGTGTCCCGATACGAACATCCTGTTCGGTCCAGGCTCCACGAGAAATCACAGCAGCAGGCGTCTCACCTGAACAACCAGCTTCACTGAGCCGTTTCACGATGACATCCAGACGGGACAGCCCCATCAGGACCACCAACGTTCCTCCTCCCGCAAGAATGCTTCCCGCTCCCGCCCATTCCTCGGGACTGGCATCGTCGGCCCGGGAACCTGTCATCACCATGAAAGAATGCGCCGCACCACGGTGCGTGACGGTATTCCGGCAGCAGCCGGCGCTGCGATCGCACTGGTCACTCCGGGTATGATTTCAAAGGGAACGTCGGCCCCGGTCAACGCCATCGCCTCTTCCCCGCCCCGCCCAAATACAAAAGGATCTCCCCCTTTCAGACGACAGACTATCTGACCACGCCGAGCCCGCTCGACCATCGTTTCATGGATGAAATCCTGCATGCGGCCGCGATCTCCGGCGCGTTTTCCGACGTCGATGACCTCTGCACCCGGACCCGACTCCTCCAGCAGGCGTGGGTCCGTGAGACGATCGTGCAAGATCACATCGGCATGGCGCACACACTCCAGACCGCGCCAGGTGATCAGACCCGGGTCCCCTGGACCGGCGCCGACGATATACACAACACCTTCTGCCTCGGGTTCTGTTCGGGAAGCATCCCTGATGATTTCATCGATCTCGGAATCGACTATCTCGCGTTCTGATTCGAGTATTCTCCCAAGGATCTTCGAATCCACGATCCGGTAGTGCAGTTTCTTGCGTTCTTCATCGTCGGGCACCGACTGTTTCAGCCGGGACCGAACGCGGCTCAAGACCCGGAGCAGCTTCCCGTATTCGGGTCCCACGATCGCGGATATACGGCGCCGCAATCGAGCTGCCAGAGCAGGGCTCGTGCCACCCGTGGATATCGCAATTGTCAGATCGCCTCGGCGCACGAGCGCGGGCATGATGAAATCACACCGGGAAGCATCGTCCGCCACATTGATAGGAATGTCACGCTCTCGCGCCTCACCCCAGGCTGCGTCATTGACAGATGAATCATCGGCGGCAGCCAGCGCCACCCACGCGCCGTCAAGATCCCCGGGCGCGTAGCCGCGCAACTGAACGCGAATGGAACCGTCCTCGGCAAGAGACTTTAGCCTTTCCGTCACCTCCGGGCTGATGACCTTCACGCGCGCCTCACACTCGAGCAACGTCTCGACCCGTTGCTCGGCGATCAGACCACCCCCGATCACCGTCACGTCCCGGCTCTTCACGTTCAACGAAATCGGAAAATACTTCACCATTGTCTCTTGTCGAAATACTGAGCAATCGCATCCGCCAGAGGGCCCATCTTTGGCGCCCTGGGAAGAATCCGCACGGTGATCCCGTAGCCAACCAACGCCCGCTCGGTTACTTCGCCCACTGCTGCAACAGAGATTTTCTCGTTCAAAGCGACACCGAGTTTCCCTGCTCGGCCCGCCGTATTGGCAGTGTCGAAGAGAGACTCGACCTGCGGCGCACTGGTAAAGGTGATCACGTCAACTTCGCCGGAAAGTAGTGTATCGATAAAACCGACCACCCGCTCCGAATCCGAAGCCGGGCCATAGTTGTAGACCTGAACGACTGTGATCCGAGCCCCAAGGTTTTCCAGGCCCGCGATGAAATCCGGGTTCGGGCTGCCGTAGAGCTGAACCCCGACGCGTTTTCCATCGATCCCTTCCTCCGCGAGCAGTTCGAGCAAACCTTCAGAAGTCGCTTTTTCTGGCGCCAGATCTACACCTAATCCCAGCTTCGCCAACGCTGATCTGGGTTTGTTGCCCCGAGCCACGACTTTCATTCCGCCGAGCGCTTGCCTGTATTGATCCGACTGCTCCATCGTATCGGCCTCTTGGGCAATAAACCGGGCACCGACTCCCGTGAAAAACACCATGAAGTCGAATCCATCCGCGATGAGTTCTCTTATAAAGACCTGTAACTCAAACCGGTTCCCGACCGGACGCTCTTCCAGCAGCGGACAGGAAAGAACCCGGGCACCATGTCTTTCGATCAGAGTCATCAATTCATTCTCAAAACGATGCTCTGTGATCGCTACGGTTCGGTTTTCCAGTGGTCCGGACATGACACTCTTTCAGCCAAAGGCCCCCTCTCCAGGTACAGTCCTTGCAATTGTACCTTCTTCTGATAGATGCGCTCTATCGGCGCACAGTCAAATGAATACGACGTGTGGTCATAGGCCGCACCGGCCGATATTTGACCTGCACACATTCCGTTCGATAAGCTGTCACGGCCCGGGCAGTCTGGACCCTGGTTTTTGCTCGCCCGGGAGAAAGGTTTCCTCAAATGGAATGGCATGATCTGGAGAAAATGACGGTCGTGAAGCTTCGCGAAGAAGCGCACGAGAAGGGACTCAGTGCAGTCAGCGGAAAGAACAAAGCCCAGCTGATCGAAGAATTGGCCGGAGTATTGGGCATCGAAAAACCACACGAAGAGTTGGCTGACGCAACGGTCCACAGCAAGAGCGATCTCAAGAAACAGATCCAGGAGCTGAAAACTCAGCGGGCCCAGCTGATCGAGGCCAATGACCACAAGAATCTAAGAGAACTGCGACGGAAGGTCCATGACCTGAAGCGGCAGATCAAGAAAATACACCTGGCCGCAAAGCACCAGGCGATGCATAAGAAGGCAAGTTAAGCTGGACGGCGTCAGGCTGTCAGCTATCGGTTTCGAAGCCGAGCCTGCATCAAGACTCACAGCTGAGGGCTGAGGGCTAAAAGCCCTGAACGATTCAAAACATGTTCGGGAACAGGACGTAGGAAAAGAGAAGTCCGAGCGCCCCGGCAACCACCACGTAGTAAGTCATCGGCAGAATCGTCCGACGAATCAGAGCACCCTCCTTACCGACAAGACCCACAGTAGCACTGGCCGCCACAACGTTGTGCACGCAGATCATGTTACCCGCGGCTCCCCCAACAGCTTGTAGACCCAGGATCACGATGCGCGATGTCCCGATGTTGTCCGCAACCCCGTACTGAAACAGCGCAAACATCAGATCGCTGACTGTATTGCTTCCAGCCACAAACGCACCCATAGCACCAATAATCGGCGCGAAGAAGGGCCAGGTACCCTGCGCGATTCCAGCTACGTACTCAGCTAGGACAAGCGGCATGCTGTCCAGACCCGATATGTTCGTATTGGAATCGATAAACACCCGGACCAAACCCACCGCGAAGACCAGAGCCAGGGCTGGACCAGCCATCTTGTGAGCCGCGTCCGTCCACGCAAAGCTCGTCTCTTTGCGGGTCATCTTGTGGAGAACGATCGTCGCCAGCGCAACCAGAATAAAGATCGTACCGGGAGAGTAGAGTGGCTCAACACTCTGGGACAAGCTTGTCCCCAAAATGTTCGCCCAGTTCCAACTCACGGAACTCAAATAACTCTGGAACGGCAAAAAGGGCAGACGCGTGACGACCAGAAGCGCAGCCACGAGCAGGTAGGGTACCCAGGCCAGAAAGAGCGTCATGTGACGACGCTCCTCACCGGCGTCCGCAACAATGTTCCCGATCCAGCCTGCCTCCCACTGACTTCTGGGCGGAAAATCCCAGGGCTCGCCTTTCGGTTGAAACAACCCGGCACGGGAACCGGTCACGACGATCGCCAAACCGATCAGTGCACCGAGGAGACTGGGGAATTCCGGACCCAGGAATATGGCGACCAAGACGTACGGAACGACGAAGCTAAGGCCGGCGAACAGACAGAACTTCCAGGCCCCCAGTCCCTCTCGAAACGATCGGTTCTCACCAAAGAATCGTGTGGTCATACACACGATGATCAGAGGAATCAACGTTCCGGCTATCGCATGGGGAATCGCCGTGAACATACCGATCTGGTAAAGAAAATCAGCGTACGCGATACCTTCCGCCGAGAGCGCCTCTTCGACCAACGGCACGTTGAGAGACTGTCCCATTCCGACCATGATCGGCGTGCCGACGGCACCGAAGCTGACCGGCGTACTCTGAATAATCAGCGTCGCCATAACGGCCGCCAGCGCTGGGAAACCGAGAGCCAACAGGAGTGGGGATGCTACTGCGGCTGGCGTACCGAATCCGGCCGCTCCTTCAATGAAGGAACCGAAGAGCCAAGCCACGATAATAAGCTGAACACGGCGGTCCTTGGATATTCCCATGAACCCTCGCCGTATAGTCGTGACCGCGCCGCTCTCCCGCAGCGTAAACAAGAGCAGGATTGCACCAAAAATGATCCACAGCAGCGTGAGCGCAATTACCCCACCCCGGAACGTTGCCGCGATGATATGGATCACGGGAACGCCCCATATCCACAACGCGACCACAACGGTCAACACATAGGCAACGGGCATCGCCCGGGTCGCGGGCCAACGCAGAACGACCAAAAAGAACATCACTGCCAGAACCGGAACGAGTGCGGCCAGAGCGTACAGCGCCATTCATGCCTCCGTCAGAAGAAGAGTTGCTGAGGCACTTTAGCTGTTGAAGATATCGCAGTCAACGACCAGTGGTGAGTACTCGAGCGAATTTAAGAAGGACAGGAATCGATTAAGTCAGGCAGTGATAGACAAAGTCCTGCTCGGGCGGCATCTCGGCTCGCCACCAGAGGCAGGGCTGTGATCGCAAGTGGCAGTCGGACACACTAGCCGCCGATGCCGTCAGCCGAAATATAAGCTTCAAGCGAATCCAGTTCCTGGGTCAGGTGCTCTATCTTTTCGGTCAGCAGATGGCGGATTGAGATCATGCCTTCGACCTTTCCTTCACTGTTGACGAGCGGGAGGTGTCGAATGTGTTTATCCTGCATAACTTTCAACACATCATCCGGCTCCTTGTCCTTCTGAATCGTAAGGACAGGTGCCGTCATGACTTCGGTCACCGGAGTCGATTCGGGGTCCTTCTTCTTCAGGACGACCTTCAGGAGCAGGTCACGCTCCGTAAAAACTCCGTTCAGCTGCTCGCCATCTATGATCAGGACTGCGCCGACAGTGGCTTTTTCCATTGCCTCGAGGGCATCCATCACGGTCGCCTTAGAGGCGATCACCACGGGTTTCTTTCCTACTTTGAGAAGATTCATCGTTACTCCTTGCCCCGACAACACCCCAACATATGAGAACGTGATTGAAATCCAGCCGGAACGATTTCTCGAAACAAAGGTTACCTGAGCGGGGAGGCGGTATCAGGATACATATTCCGGCCAGGGCAGTCCAGCGAAACAAGTTCGCACAGGATCTAACATTCTTATAATGAACAGGTTATGTGTAAACCAGAGCCCCCCAGAACACGCGGACCGATCTGCGAATCCAGGCGATATCACATGCGCCACCGCCCAGGAGATCGGGTTCCAAGTGGGGAAACTAGTTGAAATCGAAGCATGTCCGATTGTTCAATAGGCGAATGGTTTCAAACGTTTTCCTCACTCTTATTCTCGTCGCAGCGCAATCCGGCGCCATCGACCTGAGCCTGGTCACCTTTCCCCCAGACTCCGGGGTCGACGTGCCGCTGTCACCCAACGGAGAGGTCGAGGTTCGCCGGGAAGAGACAATCAGCCGGCTTGAGGTGCGGATTGACCGGATCGAAACTCTCTCGAACCTCGATCCGATGATGCGTTCTTACGTCGTCTGGGCGATCTCACCGGAAGGCGAATTCGAAAACCTCGGAGAGCTCGAAGTGGACGGACGCGAAGCGGAGCTGGACACTACGACTTCCCTGCAGCGTTTCGGGATCATTGTCACGGCCGAACCCCACTTCATGGTCGCCACACCCAGCCAGATCGTCGGTTTCAGAAGCCAGCCCCCGCGAGACGATGATATCCGTGTCGAACCGCTCAACGTAGAGGTCGGAGCTCACGATTACTCCTCAATCTCTCTGCCGCCCCAGGGTGCCTTGCCTCGACGGATCACCGAGGCCCGAATGGCTTTCCTCGTAGCGGAATCTGCGGACGCAGCCCAGTTGGCCGAGCCCGACTACAGAAGAGCCCGGGTGGCACTGGACTCGATGGAAGAACTCCTAAGGCGAAACATGCCGATGGAGGTGCTCCTGCCTTACGTGAACGACTCGATCCGCCTCTCGGCCCTCGCCGCTCGTTCGGCCCGGGATCAGGTCGTCTCGAATCAGTTGGCCGAGATGGCACGTCGTGCGGAATTGCTTGAACAACAAAACCGGCAGATGGAGCAGGAACTCGCCCGGCTCGATCGACGTCAGGAAGAGACAGGCGCTCGCATGACCGAATTACAAACTGACCTTCGGGCGGCACAGAATGACAACCGCTCGCTGGACCTCGAAATCACGGAAGCCAACCGGCTGGTGAGCTCGCTCGAAGCCGAGGTCGCGCGTCTGGGGGATCGGTGGCCCCCTCTTCGAGATGCGTTGATGATAGGAGCCGGCGCCAGAGAAACAGCTCGCGGTCTGATGGTGACCCTGCCCGCGCGCTACTTCGAAACCAACAGCGAAGAGTTCGAGGCGGAAGGCCGTGAATTCCTGGCGCTTCTGGCCGGCATCATTGGCCTGGACGAGACGCCCGAAATTCGAATCGAGGGCCACACGAGCGATTCAGGACCTGCATCGAGAAACCTCACCCTGTCGGAAGAAAGAGCCGAAGCGGTAAGAGTCTATCTTCTGGACCTGGGCATCCTGGAAGACAACCTTCAGGCCGAGGGCTTCGGCACAACACGCCCCATCGCTTCAAACGACGATCCCGAAACCAGGAGATTGAACGAAAGAGTCGAGATACTGTTCAGGGAACTTCGAAACCCCTGATGCCGGTCATGCCGGCCTTTGGGTCTCCGGTTCGCCATTCCCCCGCACTTCCCTGGGGCTGAGTGCGACTTTAAGAGAGGAGTCGTTCGGGAGGCAGCGAAATCTCAACTCAGTCGGAAGTAGCCAACCGCTCTGCGGTCAGTGCATCAGGGCGTAGATCAGGTAGTTGACACCGAACCTGACCGACAACGCAGCCGGCTGGAAGGGCATTTCAGCCCGGTCGACCCACTCCCAGTATTCGCCAAAATCGTTGTTCTGGTTCGCGATCATGATCAGGCGGCCATAATCGTCCTGCATGCCCCAGAACTGGGCGGCTTCACCCAGAAAGCGCGCGTCATAGTACGGCGGCAGCATTTCCAGTGACTCGATCGAAAAGAAACTATTGAAGATCGGTTGGCCAGGATCCAATTGGAACATTTCCCGCTCCGGGAACACTTTCTCCATCTGTGCTCGAAGATTTCCCAGATCCCGTCCACGGAAATCGTCGAACATCAGAAATCCGCCCCGATCGAAATATTCACGGAGGTTCTCAATTTCCTGGTCCGTCAAAGCCATGTAGCCGGGTTCGGAAGCGTACAGGAACGGGTAGTGAAAGATGTCCGGGCTGTCGAGTTGCACAATCTGGTAAGCATCTGCCAACGCGTGAACAGCAGTGAGCTCCCGGATTATTCCCAAGAAGAAGTTTTCCGAATACGGATAGTCATGGTGCCAGGGAGCCTCGCTTTCGAAAACCGCTTCGAAGTTCATGTTGAATTGAACCCTGGCAAACACAAACTCCGACTCCGATTGACGCACGTCGGCCGTTCCCTGCAACACAAACACGACTAGTAGTAAGGCGAGACCGATGAGCTTCTTCACGATGTGACGATTATACGCTGCAGCAGCGTTGTAGGGAACATATCCATCATCAGGAAAGGATCAGGAACGCGGCTGCCTCGCTCACTCTTCAGTAGGTTCCAACCGAACAACTTCGCCCGGTTGACCATCAGTGTCGTCGAGAGCCAGATAAACTAAACCGTCCGGACCGACACGCACATCACGAATGCGATAAGTTCCCACCAGCAGCGGTTGCCTGGTCGTCACCGTCTGACCGTCTATGGAAAGTCTGACCAGACGCCGATAATCCGCCGCCATCCCGCCGACAAACACGTTGCCCTGCCAGTTGGGAAATTCGTCCCCTTGATAAAAGGCCAGGCCTGAGGATCCGATCGATGGCACCCAGAATGCCGTCGGCTGTTCCATCCCACCACGATACCGAGAAGCATGGATTTCCGTGCCGATAAAGTAGTTGACGCCGTACCCGACAACTGGCCACCCGTAGTTGGCACCGCGACGTATGAGGTTGAGCTCATCGCCGCCCTGCGGCCCGTGTTCTGTCGCCCACAGCTCTCCGGTTTCGGGATCAACGGCCAGACCCTGCTGATTTCGGTGGCCGGAACTCCAGATCTCCGGGCGCATCCCAGCTCGCCCAACGAACGGGTTGTCAGCGGGAACGCTGCCGTCTTCATTCAGACGCACTATCGTTCCCTGATGGTTTCGGTTGTCCTGCGAGGGATGACCCTCGAGGTCCGGGTCCATGCCACTTTCGGAAAGGCCGGCCATCCGGTCACCGACCGACATGAACAGATACCCCTCCGGACCGAAAGCGATTCGGGCCCCAAAATGCCCGGGTGTGTCTGACCATGCGTCTGCTTCGAAGATCTCCTCGAGATCGACCAGGCGGTCGTCTTCGAAGCGGGCTCGAGCGAGTGCAGTCGTGCCCAGCGAGTCGTCCTCATTCCCTTTAGCGTAACTGAGATAGATCATCCGGTTGGATTCGAAATCGGGATGGAGCACGACATCATGCAGGCCGCCCTGACCTACAGCGCGCACCGCGGGGACGCCCCCCACGGGGTCGGGTAGCAGGTTCCCGTCCCTGATAATGCGTAGCTGGCCGCCTCTTTCAGTAACTAACATGTCACCGCCCGGCAGAAAGGTCACGCTCCACGGGTTGGAGAGCCCGCCGGCGATGCTAACTACGTCGAAAGTCTCGCCCGGTGGAGGTGGCAGCTGCGCCTGGATCGAATTGGCAAGGCCCAATATTGCTACTGCGCCAAGGACTGCGATGGCGCGGATCGACCTGGGCCATACCGTCGGGACAGAAGTGCTCGAAGAGATTTCCATGCTGGATCACCTTTCTGATGTTGGTTTTGTGAGAGCTATATTTTACACGTCGGGATCACGATGATCTTAACCATCTTGAGGCCGCCGCACAGCCTCGGGATGGTCTCGTCCCGGGCCCGCTTGTCGGTTTCTGCTGAGGTGTGGGTCCGCTTCCGAGCTTCCGTTAATAGAATCTGTCCCGAATTGACCTCAGGAATTACAGTACCGGCCGAATTGGCGCGGCAATAGCGCGACACGCTAGGCACCGTGTACTATAGGTTGAGCATGAGCGAAGAGAAGCCGAAAAAGAAAGTCGATTACTCCAACGCGATGATCGAAGCCAGGTCCCTGGTACACCGGCACCGGCGGCGCCTGATGCTTGGACTGGGCCTCATGCTGGTCAACAGAGTGCTCGGCCTGGTCATGCCGGCATCGACCAAGTACGTCATTGACGAGGTGATCGGCAATGGACGGACGGAACTTCTCCTGACTGTCGCCTTTGTCGTCGCTGGCGCCACCTTGTTTCAAGCCATTACGACGTTCGCGTTGTCGCAAATCATGGGCGTGGCCGCGCAGCGGGCGATCACGGAGATGCGCAAACGCGTTTTCGAACATGTCAGCCGGTTGCCTGTCAGTTACTTCGACTCGATGAAGACGGGCCAATTGATTTCACGAATCATGACTGACGCCGAGGGCATCCGCAATCTCGTCGGCACAGGACTTGTTCAATTGACAGGCGGTGTTCTGACGGCTCTGCTGGCAATGGGCGTATTGTTCTATCTGAATTGGTATCTGACGCTGATCACGATCGCAGTTTTGGGACTGTTCGGCGCCGTGTTGGCGGCTACCTTCAAGCGCTTGCGTCCCCTGTTTCGGATGCGAGGCGAGTTGAACGCAAATGTCACGGGGCGGCTATCGGAATCCCTCTCGGGCGTCCGGGTCATCAAGACCTACACGGCAGAGCGGCGCGAAGACCTGGTGTTTGCGCGACTCGTTCACAAGCTGTTCCGAAACATTGCCAAATCGATGACCGGGACGTCTTTCGTGATGGCGTTTTCTTCCGCTGTTATCGGTACGATCGGCCTGGTGATCTTTGTAATTGGCGGCCGGGCCGTTGTCCGCGGCGACATGACGGTCGGTGACCTGTTCATGTACGTCGCCTTCACAGGCACCATGGCGATGCCCGTTGCGCAGTTGGCCAACATCGGAACACAGATCACCGAAGCCTTCGCCGGGCTGGACCGGATCCGGGAAATCATGGCAATGCGGACCGAGGACGACGAAGACGCCGAGCGCTCTCCAATCGGCGAGTTGGCTGGCGACATAGAGTTCCAGGGCGTCTGGTTCGAGTATGAGGAAGGCGTGCCGGTTCTCAAGGACGTGTCGTTCGAGGCTCCGGCCGGATCGACGACTGCCCTGGTGGGTTCGAGCGGCTCCGGTAAGAGCACGCTCATCAGCCTCGTACTGAACTTCAATCAGCCGCGTCAAGGCCAGGTGCTAATCGACGGGAAGGATCTGTCAGGCCTCAAGTTGCGAGAGTACCGGACCCTTCTTGGCGCTGTTTTTCAGGACAACTTCCTGTTCGATGGAACGATCGGCGAGAACGTTGCTTTCGCGAATCCGTCGGCGAGCAAGGAAGAAGTGGCCACTGCCTGCCGCATCGCCCATTGCGCGGAGTTTATCGACCGCTTTGAGAATGGCTACGATACGATCGTCGGCGAACGCGGAGTAAAGCTCTCCGGTGGCCAGCGGCAGCGGGTGGCCATCGCCCGGGCGATCCTGGCCGATCCCCGCATTCTCATTCTCGACGAAGCCACGTCCAGTCTCGATTCAGAGAGCGAAGCGATGATCCAGGACGGGTTGCGGGCGCTGCGAAGGGGCCGCACAAGTTTCGTCATCGCTCACAGGCTATCGACAATTCGTAGCGCGGATCAGATTCTGGTATTGGAGGGCGGGGAGATCGTCGAGCATGGCAGTCACGACAAGCTCATGGCCTTGGACGGCCGCTATAAAGAGCTACACGACAGGCAGTATCAGTTCGAGACGAACCAGTTCATCAATCCAGGCGAGGACTTTACGCCGGAGCAGGAAGAAGAGCCGACACCAGCAGGTCGGGGAGGATAGGTTCGTTCGATCCCCCAGCCTCTTCAGACACGCCGGTCAGGCCTCGAGGTTCACTCGGGGGCACTCTCACTTCCGAACGTCAACTTGAACGACGCTCTCCTCATCCGGACTTGTCAATTCATCCGGACTTATTAAATAGATGTCTTCACTTCCATTGCGGTCGGACACGAACGCAATCTGATCGCCCAGAGGAGACCATGCCGGCCCGTAGTCGCGGGCTGGATCGAGCGTGAGATTACTGGGCTGCGATCCGTCCCCAGTCGACAGATAGATCTCGAGGTTTCCGTCCCGCCCGCTGAAAAATGTAATCCCCGTACCGTCTGGTGACCAACTGGGCCACCCTTCCTCTTCCGCGGAGCCGGCAATCGAGGTGACGGCTCGACTGTAAATATCGAGTGCGTAAATATCCAGGTCTCCTTCACGATTGGACGCAAACGCGATCTTCGTCCCGTCAGGCGACCAGGCCGGCGCGGCATCCAACTCTACGGTGTCTGTGAGCTGGACGGTTTCAGTTTGATCGAGCCGCTGGATGTGCAGATTCGCGCCACTGTGCGTGCCCACACCGTGTGCGAGCCACTCGTCATCGGGTGACCAGGAGAGGGAGGACGTCAGTATGCCACCATTGTCGGTCAGTCGACGGACGTTCATGCCGGTCAATTCGAGAACATAAATGTCGTTCTGCCCATCGCGATTGGACACCCATGCGATCCGGGTGCCGTCGTGCGACCACGCTGGACTCAGGTCGAGTCCTTCATCTTGGCTTACATTCTCTGGAGTCTTTCCAGTCGCATCCATGATGTATATTTCGGGGTTACCGTCGCGGTTGCTGACGAACGCCAATCGGGCCCCGTCTGGCGACCAGACTGGATTCATGTTTCTCACCTGGGCCTCGCCCTCTACCGAGCTGATCAACAGGGTTATGCATAGCATTAAACAGATTCGCCAAGTCCTCATCGGTCCCTCCCTCTTGAAATCCTTCACGCCAGACAAACCGCGCACTGCCGCATTTTGATTTAAACAATTCCCATATAAGACGCAGTCCCGCGCCATTGGTTACCAGATATTCTTTCCGGCGGCGGGGGGCGGGATGGACATGATCTCCACGTCCCGGATGCCCACTCCAAAAAGCTTCCTTTCGTCCGGGCCGCCGAACGACACGCTGATCGGTCGGCGCGGCGCCGGGGAAAACATCGGAGTTGTGAAGATGGCGAGCTCAATCCATACTGTTTCATCACGAAAATGAGGGATAAATCTGTATGTCGAAACAAACTTATACATGGCTCGTGATCGTCGCTGCGATGGTCACCGCTTTTGGCATGGCCGTGTTCTCAAAAGAGCCTATTTCCCAAGCGGCGAGTGAATCAACCTTTGAGATCGAAGAAGCCTCGAGCGGACAGGCCCGCTCCGGGCGCGAACGTGAGCGAGGCGAAGAAGGGGAACACCGTGGTGAGGGAGAGGAAGAAGAAGGCGAGCACGGTGAGGAGGGTGAGGAAGGAGAAGAATCCGGTTTGTATATCGGCCGCGAGGACACCTGGGACCTCACGCGAAGAGGCGTAAAACTTGTCTTGTCGTTCGATGACGCCGCAGGCGCCTTCGTCGGGACGGTCGAGAACACGACCGGCCAGACGTTGTGCGGGGTTCGAGTCGAGGTCCATTTGGGAGATGGCCCTGAGCTAGGCCCGACTGAGCGAACGGATCTCCGGTCCGGAGCCTCGACCTCAGTTCGGCTGTCTGCGGCGGGCGAGGATTTCGAGACTTGGACAACCCATCCTGAGACGTCGGCCTGTAGCGGCGTGTGGGTCCCACTCTATCCTTCTGCCGCAATTCGATCGTCTTTAGCCCAGAAAGAAGGAACGCTAAAGCACGGGGTGCTGCGAGTGATGATCGGTGTTTGCCTGGAACGCATGGGCAAGCAGCAGGAGCTCGGCTTCACCGAACAGCTTTCCAGTCATCTGGAGCGCTGTCGGCGAGCCACGATGGAAGCCGCTCGGCACACTGAGGGCGGGATGCCCGGTGCGGTTCGTGAGCGAGAGGTCGAGACCGAGGTAGAGGTCCAGGTCGCCCAGCGCTTCGTCGACCTGTTGCATGATGCGCATCCTCATTCGGTTTCCCTGGACGTATTCGACCCCCGGCGTGAAGTGGCCGGCGCGGATCTCGATGGGCCGAACGCTCTGCTCGGGTCCACGCTCGGTCTCGGCGAGCTGGCCGTTCATCGTAATTTCATAGAAGGCCGCGGACGTCTCGACGTACCGCAGGAAGTCGATCGTCTCGACCGGCACATCAGGCAAGTCGAAGGGGACGACCTCGATCCCGAGGGACCGGATGAGGTTCAAGGCCTCCAGGTTGTTGCTTCGGGTCTGGCGCGCAAGCGCCGTGCGCTCAGCGTCACCGGTGTCTTCGACCTCACCCTCGAACTGGCTGCGCAGGTAACCGACACGAAGCCGGGTCGGGTCCGCCATGGCGTCCCAGTTAAACGGCATGTCTGTAACAGTGTTATCCCGCCCGTCGGGTCCGCGGATCGCGTCGAAAACGAGCGCGCAGTCTTCTGCCGATCGGCACATTGGACCCACCGTATCCTGGGTCCAGGCCAGCACCATGCCCCCATATCGACTGACCCTTCCGAAAGTGGGCCGCATACCGGTAAGGCCATTGCGGGCCGAAGGGCCGATGACCGACCCGCCGGTGTCGGTCCCTATGGAGAAGCCCACGAGTCCGGCGGCCGTCGCCGACCCCGGTCCGGCCGAGGACCCAGCCGCGTCCTGTTCGGTGTTCCAGGGGTTCCGTGTAAGTCCTCCATACCATCGAGGCCCGACGGCTATCGCACCGGTGGCGAGCTTCGCCACCAGAACCGCACCGGCTTCGGTCAGCTTCTCGTAGACCGTCGCGTCCACGTCGATCACCCGATCCCGAAACGGCGTCATCCCCCAGGTCGTCTTTGTGCCGCGCACAGCGAGCAGGTCCTTCAATCCCCACGGGATTCCGTGCAGCGGGCCCCGGTAATCTCCAGCCGCGATCTCGGTGTCGGCCTGCCTCGCCTGACGCCGGGCAATGTCCTCAGTCAGGTTGACGACGCAGAAAAGTCTCGGGTCGTGCTCCCTCAATCGCGCCAGATAGAGTTCGGTGAGCTCTATCGACCGGACCTGTCGGGTCTCGACAAGCCGAGAGAGGTGCGTGAGGGGAAGGAATGCCAATTCCTCGTCTGAAGCGGGCATCACTACATCGAGGGGTTGGCGCAGCAATGGCCTCCGCCGAGTGGGCAGCACCTTGCCCGGTGGGACGGGATTGAAGACGAAGGCAGGCTGTGTGTCGTTCCCGAGCCCGGCGTCCTTCATCAAAGTGAAGGCGGGGATTGGACTCCTGCCTCCGTTGAGTCGGTCGAGGATCCGTTCCTGCTCATCACGCGTGAACGAGATTCCGGCTATAGCCTGGGCGGCATCCAGCATCTGGAACGTGATGGTCTCGGCGTCCTGCGCAACCGCGTCGAGCGCGCCCGGAAGAAGGGTGCCCCCGAGCCCGGCAGCCGAAAGGCAACTGAGGAATCGACGGCGATTCACGGCGAGGCGGTTGTCAGTCATCGGGGCCACTCCGAAGGGTAGATTCTCTGTCTGCACCCTGTGGCGGTTGCAGACAGGATCTTGTAGTGGCCGAGTTTGATGCCTGATATCATGTATTCGTACATCGCCAAAAGGACGGCAAAATTCCGGTAAGTCTATCTACACGAGGAAGGATTGGCAAGGAAAGGGTCAAACCACGAATTTCGGGCACCAGTCGATTCTTCTTTACGATCCAACGTCGGTAAGTCTATGTTGTCTTTAGAGCAATGAGAGTCACGGTTACATTCATCGTCCTTGCGTTTGTGTTCTCTATCAGCACGATACCTGTCCATGCTCAAGAGGACTCAAGAACTGGTCGGAGAACGCAGTTCGAGATCAGAAAGAACGCCGAGCGTCAACTGGAAGAGCAAAGGCGAAATGGCTTCCGAGCTCTGGAAGACGCCCTACCCTTAACCCTCGAGCAGAGTTCCGCCTTTCGCGATGGGGCTTTCCAGTCGCGTTTAGAATCCCTCTTGAGGCTGACCCGAGAGTTTGCCCTGCAGATAGAAGAAATCTATTTCGCTTCCCTTTCCGAAGATTGGTCACAGCCGGAACTGGATCGGCGGTCAAGAGACATAGACGAATCAACTGACCAACTGCGGGACATCGTCAATTTCGGGACCGATCCGCCTCAAATAAATGTTGCTCCGCTTCCCGAAGAAAGCCTCGAACGGAGAGTACAGCGGTTGGTGAACGTAAGCCGCCGCCTCGTTCCCAACATTATTGTTCTTGCAGGTGGTGAATCCATCGATGTGGATCTGCTGAATCAGATTCGCGACGACCTGGCCATCACCGAGGAGCTAAACCTCGCTCTGCAACAGTCGGAATTTTAGGTTCTTTCCCACGCGAACTACACTCGGTTCAACTCCCGATTTCCGACAAGATCATTTTCGAGTACTGTCTGATCTGTTCGGCGACTAGAAGTGCGCCCGCTGTCAGGGTTTCGTTGTTTCGGCGAGCTATACTTGCCAGGCTTCGTATTTGACGAAGCGCCCAAGACCAGCCACAGAGGAGGGAGTCAGATGCAGGACAATAGAGCTGACGCCGATGCGATTCGTGAAATCGTCGATAAGTGGATCATCTACAGTGACAGCGGTGACTGGCAACGCTTCGCCCAACTGTGGCATGAGGACGGCTGGATGACGGCGACCTGGTTTCAGGCATCGGCAATGGATTTCACGAAGGCCCGGCGTGAGGGGTGGGAGAAGGGTGTCAGCATCATTCACTCTCATGGCGCGCACACCTCGGATATCGCCGGCGACCGCGCAATTGCACAGACTAAGATGACCATCAGTCAGCGCGCACCTGTGCATGATGTCTTGTGTGACGTCGTCTGTACCGGCCGGTTCTACGACTTCTTCGAGAAAAGAGCCGGGAAGTGGGGACTGGTGCGGCGTCAGGCCATCTACGAGAAGGACCGCATCGATCCGGTCGAACCGGGTGCCAGTCTGAAGCTCGACCCGGCGGTGCTCAATCGCTTTCCCGAAGGTTACAAGCACCTTGCCTACCTGCAGACGCAGGTTGGCCACAAGGTGAAGGAGCGAATGCCGGGATTGAAAGGTCCGGAAGTCGAACGGCTGTACGCCGAAGGCGCGGCGTGGCTTGTGGGCGCGCACAACGCGGGAGCACCCGGCTAGAGACATCGCATCATCGAGCGAAATCTAATCTTGTAGGTCCACACGGCGTGAACGTTACCACGTTCACGCCGCATTCTACCGTGCGGATCTGGGCGAGGTCCGAAACTACTCGTTTCCAAATTATTTCGTTAAGGAGTCGCTCCCATGAGTGCTGACGAGCCGCAGATCACACGTGCCGAGATCCTTGAAGCCACCCAGAACATGCTGCAATTGCAGCTGTACGTCATTCATACGACGCCGACCGGCGGAATGGGACCCGTTATGGCCAACCTCGAGGCACATCTCGCCTACCAGCAGGAAATGGAACGGACGGGTGTCTACGTTGGTGCCGGTCCGCACTGGGAGGACGATGAAGAAACCTGGAAAGGCGATGGCATGATCGTCCTACGGGCAGGGAACCTGGCCCGAGCACGTCAGGTTGCTGAGAACGATCCAATGCACTCGGGCGGCGCGCGCAAGTTTACAGTCCGTCCATGGCTGGTCAACGAAGGCACAGTCAACGTGAAGCTGAACTTCTCTGCCGGCACCTATCAGGTCGGTTAGGCTCTTCAACAATCTCGCAGGCAACCTTCAATCATTAAGGCCAGCGTGAGGCGACCGGCTCGGTTGTTTCCCCTCGCTGGGCTCCCGCTACTGCGCCCTCTTGTAGATGGTTTCAGCCTCAGTAGTCTCGCCTTGGTCGTTTGTGCTTCTGGCAATCTGCGTCAAAGTCTGGCCGTCACTGGAAACTGTCCAGGTTCGGATTGTTCCGTCCGGTTCTCCGCTGTTCTTAGTCACCATCTCAAGAGCATCATTGGTGAGCGTGAATGAACCCGTGAAAGTGATGGGCGTTCCAGTCGCCGACATATTAGCTAAGGTGGCATTCTGGTAGATGGGATAGTCGGCACCGTCCGACTTGAGAACCACCTGGATAAATCCAGCAACCCCTTGAGCGCTGACAGTGGCGCGATTCCAGACCATGAACCCATCCTCACGTACTGCATAAGTGTGCACTGCTGTCTGCGGCGCATCGACCATGGATTGCACCCAGTTCCCGATTATCGGATGCGTGCCAGACTGAGCTCCGGCTCGAGGGACGAACGCCCACATGACCACCAACAGACCGACAGCAACAAAACTGCGCATAAGAACCCCCTCGAAAGGCTTTGTGCCTCCCTTTGTGGTGAATGTTTCGAATCGTCTGAGAACGTTGGGTGCTATGTACTGCGGTGGCATGGAACAGTCAACAGAATAAAGCGGGATCGCCGCTCTTCGGCGGTCGAAACCATCTGCTATCCGGATGGAATGTTCATCCAACGTTTCCGCAACAACCGTCAGAGATACTTGATAAAAGCCACCTTGTGCTCGGTAAAAAACTCGATCCCGGTCTTGCCCGACTCGGGGATCCCGTGCCCCGATGACTTCACTCCGCCAAAGGACAACTGCGGCTCACGATAGGCCGTCATCATGTTCACGTGCGTCAATCCCACCTCGGTCTGGTCCAGAAACTGAAACGCGCGCGAAATGTCTTTGGTAAAAATCGACGACGACAGCCCAAATTCCACATGGTTGGCCATCTCGAGCGCCTCGCCAAAATCCCGCGCCGCCATCACGCTCAACACCGGTCCGAAGATCTCCTCCTGCGCGATCCGCATCTCCGGTTTGACTCCGGCGAAAACCGTCGGCGCGATAAAACACCCCTGGCCCAGGCCATTGTCGGTCAGCCGCTGTCCGCCCTCGACCAGTTCGGCCCCTTCACCCTGCCCGATTTCGATATATCCCATAATCGTCTCCAGCTGGTCCGAGCCGCACACCGGCCCCATATCGACATCCCCGCGACCCTCCCCCACCCGGATCGCCCGCACCCGCTCCAACACCTTCTCGGTAAAGACCTCCGCCACCTCCTCGACCACGATCGCCCGGCTCGTCGACGTGCACCACTGCCCGGCACAGGCATAGGCCGCCGTGGCCACCGCATCCGCCGCCTTGTCAAGGTCGGCGTCTTCTAAGACCACCACCGGATTCTTGCCGCCCATTTCCAGTTGGGTGCGGATTAGCGTCTGGGCCACGCTCTGCTGGATGCCCCTGCCGACGCCCGTCGATCCCGTAAAGGACACCGACTCCACCAGCGGATTCGCGATCATCTCGTCCCCGACCGTACTCCCCCCGCCACAGACGAAATTCAGGACCCCCGGCGGCAAGCCAGCTTCGACAAATACATCGACAAAGGCTTTGCCCGCACCCGGCGTCAGGCTCGCGGGCTTAAAGACGATGGTATTGCCACTAATCAGCGCCGGTGTGCACTTGCGGCCCGGCACGTTAAACGGAAAATTCCACGGGCTGATAATCGACGCCACCCCCAGCGGCCGCCGCACACTATAGGCGAAGACCCCGGGCTCGGCCGAGGGCACGGTCTCGCCGCACATCGACACCCCCTGCGCGATCTGATACTCCATCTCGCGCACCGCCGACCCCACCTCGGCCCGCGACTCGGCCAGGGTCTTGCCGTTTTCCTGGGTCAGCGTTGCCGCGACCTCTTCAATCCTGCCCTTCAGCACCGCGACCGCCCGCGACAGATACTCCGCACGCTTGTAGACCCCGATCCCGGACCATTCGGGGAAAGCCGCGTGCGCGGATTCGATCGCCTTTTTTGCGTCATCGCGGGTGCCCTTGGGCCAGAGCCCGGTCACCTTTTCGAGGTCGGCCGGATTGCGCTGCTCGAACGTCTGCCCGTCGGCTGCGCCGACCCAGGTGCCGTCGATATAGTTCTGCTGTTCCATCTTATTGCTCTCCGGTGTCAATGAGGGAAAGTAGGATCGCACAAACAAACTGTTTTCACGGCTGTGGGTCCGGAATTAGTCGACGGCGACAGATGATTTAACAGCGGTTTAGCCCGAAAGTTGCTAAGCCAACCGCGGCTATTCGTGGTGAATACAGCCCTTTTCATCGCCTACCTCTGCTCTTCTGTTTCATATGTCGGTCAGGATCTATACCCACACGTCGTTCGCGGCGGTTAAGGCACCCCCAGCTTCTCCTGTGTTTACGACACCTTGTGGCTCCACGATGAGCGCGTGGCATTCGCTCGTGGCTCGGGTGATGTGTTCCACTCCCTTCGGCACTACAAACATTTCTCCCGCTTCGACAGCGACAGACCGATCGCGAAATCCGATCTCCATCTTGCCCTTCAGGACGATAAAGACTTCGTCAGTGTCTTTGTGATCATGCCATATGAACTCACCCTTTAGCTTGACCAGTTTGAACTGATAGTCGTTCATTGCCGCGACGACGCGCGGCGACCAGTGCTCGGCAAATTTGGAGAGCTTCTGGGTGAAGTTGATTGGTCTGGGAGTCATATCTTTCCTTTGTGTCATTGACTTGGATCGAAGCGTGCGATTGACATCTTGCAAGCTGGCAATCGGTCACCATCGTTATCTAGAGACGCTGGACGTCGGGCCGACCTAATGGCTGTATTGCCGATTGATCGAAAGTGGTAGGTTCGATTCCGAGCTTCCGACCAGGGGATTTACGGGAACCCGAGAATCATTTTTCATGTACGACAACCGAGACGGGCTTTCAGCTGTCCGCCTGGCCACTGAGGTCTCTGTAAGCTGCCGACACGTTCAAGGCCGGATGAACCCAGCCAAACAAGGCATAACCTTCGAACTCGGGCATTTTCACTTTATCGACGGTTTGCTCTAGCGTCAGGCCGCCATCGACAGCTTCCTGCACTTGTCTCTTGACAGTTTCGAGATAGTCAATGTGCCAACGAATATCTTCGGGTACCATGACTGACCCATGGCCCGGAACCACGCGAGCGTCTTTCGGTAGAAAGTCGTAGACTCGTTCGAGCGTATCCAGGGTTTCAACCAGATGGCCGTCCAGAAGCCAGGGCAGTGATGGCTTGATCGTTATCACAGGGTTACCTGTCCACAACACCTTGGCCGCAGACTCCCAGACAAAGAGGTCTCCACCCGTTTGGGCGAAGCCGAAGTCGATGATCTCCACAGACCGGCCACCGAGATCCACCTCGAGCCGCCCACCTTCGGAAACCAGAATGTCGCCAGTCTTCGGCACAATCTCTTCGATACCGCGGCCCTGACCCAGATTCTGGATCATGAATTCTGTATCCTCTTCGAAGTGGGCATCGACGTATTTTTTGGTGTTGGCGTGCTGAATGATGACCGTTTCGTCAGGTAGGTACATGTTCCCGTAAGAGTGGTCCCCGTGAAAGCTCGTGTTGAGGGCAAAAGCGATCGGTTTGTCCGTCTCCTTTGACACCAGGGCCTGTACCTGCATGTTCAGGCGCTTATTGAGCATCGTGTCGATGATCAGGACGCCCTTTTCGCCGACGACGAAGCCTCCGCTGGTGGCCACGGGTCGCCCCTGACTCTCCAACTCTTTCGCGTCACTCGGGTAATAGGCAAAAACGCCATCATCCAGCTTCTCTGACCGAAGTTCGACCTTATTACCATCCCAGACAGGTTCTTGTTCAGACGACATGCGTTCCTCCAGTGAAAGGGTTCGGTAGACAATACTTGACAAGAATGGTCAGAAGCAATCGAGACGTCCGTTCTTCGGAAGGGTCCCCCCAGTTTTCAACTCCCGGCAAGGGGATTCATCGGGCGGCTTCGGATTCACTCATCAACTGCTTCAACTTCTCCCGGTATTCAGGATAGAGCGTTTCGCTGCCCCCTTGAGTCGTCAAAAAAGGAATGCCGAGGAAATCCGAAATCTGTGTGTGGCTCGTACCGAGCGGATGATGCGGGAGGTAGCCGTCGTCCCACTCGACCTCTTCGGCGGTGTTCCAAACGTTTCGACGCGCAGCGACACTTCCAGCATGACGGTTCTGGGACAGAACATGATCTCCGGTGCGGATGTGAGGTTCTTCCAGGTAAACCGGATCGTCCGTGAACTGGACGATCGTCAGTTGGTCGCCGTGGCGGATGAAGTACTCCGTCATCGTAGCCTGGTCGCTCGCCGGTGCGCCATTCCGCCTGAGGTATCCATGCTTCATGTGCGTGGTCGTCACGACCAGCATGTTGCGTTCGAACAGGCCCGTCGAAAAGCCATCGTAGGTGTGTTCCACATAGTCGGGTGGATGCCGACGGCCGTCCATCCAGATGATCCGGTCCAGGTTGTACCCTCCCGTGATTCTGTATGCCACCAGATTTCCTGTCTGCGGATGGATTTCTTTGCTCATTCTCCAGTTGCGGATGACTCCGCGCATGGAATACTGGACCGGATGCGGTCTGAACATCCAGGCCGGATGGGAATAAATGGCCAGGTCGAAAGCGGCGCCCTTCTGTCGTCCGGCGTCGTTGTACGGAATGCCGAGGTAGTTGCCGAGCATCGCGTCGGGTTGCAGTCCGTCCGATCGACTCCGACCTGCGGTCAGCGGTCCTCCTCGATCGTCTTCCTCAAACGAGTTGTCGATCCACTCTCCCGAAAAATCAATTGCCGCGAAAGAACAAGCGGCCTCACCGCGTTCCTCCCGGCAGTGGTCGCCGGTCGCCTCGTCGATAGGGCCCTGGGCCCAGAGCGGGGTGGTCAGCCCGATTGCCAGCACGATGAAAACGGACAGATCCACCAATCCGATAACCCTCACCAATCGCATCTTCATTCTCCTTGGTCGTCCCACAGAAACGCTCCGCTCCCCTTGAAACCTTCTGCTGAAGCGCCGTCCCCCCCCAATCTGAGTAAATCTAAGTACAGATTGCAGTTATAGGCAAGAAAAAGGTCAAATCTTGAGATATGAGTGCCTAGGAGTCTGCGCGACGGAAGAAAGGTGGCACTACATATCGACGCTAAGCGCTGTATACCCACAACATACTGTGGGCCTAATGGCGTAAAAACGTTCTGCCGCGCAGACTCCTAGGCCTCGATATCCTTGGAATCAAGAAGGATTGGCTGACCATGCGGCGTTCGGTCTGCGGCCCGACGCCACGCATCGCGATACCGGCCAAGCGTAGCATCGTCTGCCACGCCCTTTTCCCGAACGATCCATTCCAGGGCGGCGAGCCAATGCAGATAATAGGTTTCGCCTGTGTCGGGATCGCCCGCTTCCTGTGCGCGTTTGATCTCCACGACAAGCGCCGCCGTCCACTCTTTCCAGGAGAACAGGCCCTGATCGTAAAGTCCCAGGGTGATGGCGAAGGACTGCGCTTCCCACGGTTCCCTGAAGAGGGGCCCGTCTCGGTCGCGCGGAATACTAGGAACGGCTTCCATGGCCTGGCGCGCGGCCTCAGTGTTGATCTCGCTCATGCCGAATCCAGGTAGGGCTCGAACGCCTCTATAGAGACTTTCACCGATGGATCGCTATCCTCTCCCCACAGCACCTGACCGGGAAACACCACTGTGTACAACCATTGCGGATCTTCGCCCTCGCCCATGGCGACCGAGTCGGGATAGACGTGGCAACCGCGAACGGCTTCGACCTCTCCCACCTTGTCCCGCGCGTAGCGCGGCAAACGCGTGTGAGTTTCCGGGTTGATGTTCCGTGTCCTGACGCGGTCGCCGGCCTTGAACAGGGGCGAGTCCGACGCATCCCGTTCGAAGTTACCGCGGGTTATGCGGCTCGCGTCATCGGGCGTGAAGATGCGATTCGGCTTGTCGATCGTCCTTAGCGACTGTCCCGCTCGAAGCTCGTCGGCGGAGGCGAGATCGTGCTCGACAACGCGGCGCTCGAGGCCAAGCAGCCAACGTTGATAGTAGGACGCACTGACATAAAGAGTCGGCCTCAGCGTCTCCATCGATGCGCGCGCCATATCGATCGTCCACAGGCCGAGCCCCCCCATGGCCCGATGCATGGCATCAACGCGGCCTTCCCAAGGTTCGTGGAATACCGGCTCATCGACTTCCGGCCGCACCCTGCCGAAACCGTGCATGCCGCCCATGTCGTGGATCGAATTGGTCACGATTCCTCGCCCGGGTTCTTCGCCAGACCTGTGCCGACCATGCTGTCGCGTGTGACAAGGGTGGCGAGTTGTTCCTCACTCCAGCCTTGGGTTCGGGCGGGTCGCATGGGCACTACCAGGAATCTTGTTTCAGCGGTCGAATCCCACACCCGGATTTCTGTTTCCACGGGCAGGGTCACGCCGAATTCCGACAGGACTTTTCTCGGCTCGACCACCACACGAGAGCGATACGGCGCCGATTTGTACCAGACAGGGGGCAGCCCCAGCACTTCCCATGGATAGCAGGAGCAGAGCGTGCACACGACCATATTGTGCGTCCTCTCGGTGTTCTCGATGGCAATGAGATGGCTGCCAACGGGGCTGACATTGCCCATAGCATTGACCGCCCGCGTCGCATCCTCAAGGAGTTCGCTCCTGAACCTGGGATCGTTCCAGGCGCGCGCGACGACCTGCGCGCCATTGTGCGGCCCGATACGAGTTTCGAAAGCTTCGACGATGGCATCCAGCGCCGCCGGATCGATATAGCCCTTCTCCGAGAGAACCGTCTCCAGGGAACGAACCCTGATCTGCATATCCGACAATTCGGAGCCATGGGGTTGATCGTGTGAGTGATCGTGGTCAGAGGGCATGGCGGCACCGCTTTTGGTCACGTTGGATGAGCATCGGAAAATGCTCGCATATACCGACATCGGCGTTCAACCCTATAAACTTCCCACAGGATTTGTCGGGAGTTGACCTCGGAAAGTCATGGTCAGGCATCGAATCACACACTTGGACAGAAGGAGGTGTGAGGGAGTAATATCAACGCGAGTTGATCATAGGGGCGACCACCGATGACAAGAAAGCCAGGCCGATTCGTAACAAATTCTCTCGATGTTGTCAGCCTTTGGGACAATCCTAGTCGAGCCCCTTTGACAGATAAAGGGCGGTCCGCTCAATGTTGTCGGACGGCATACCTCACCTCTGCCTCGGTTCATCGCATAGCTCGGAACGCATTGATGCGATCGATAGCCTGCCTGGTCCTGGCTTCCGCGATTCTATTCTTACCGTGTGTCGTCGCCCTCGCCCAGGAAGGCACACTCGTCGTGGCCAACCGTAGCGGCGGAAGCGTCTCTCTCATCGATCTTGAAACCCGTGTTGAGGCTGCGCGTCTACCGGTAGGCCCCCTCATCCCCCACGAGGTGGCGGTGTCCCCGGACGGACGTCTAGCCATGACCGCCGAGTACGGACCCAACAACAACCCAGGCAGGCACGTGATTCTGATCGATATACCGGACGCACGCATCATGGGCCGCATCGACCTCGGTCCGAACTCGCGCCCTCACACGGCCGTTTTCCACCCGGACGGACAGCACGCGTTAGCGACGATGCAGGATTCCGACGAAATCGCTTTGATAGACCTGAACCGAATGGAAGTCGTGCGAACCTATCCGACCGGGGGTCGGGAAGGTCACATGTTACGGCTGAGCCCTGACGGGCTCCACGCGTATGTGACCAGTCGCGGCGGGGAAGGAACGCTGTCGGTCATCTTTTTGGAGGAGGATCGCTCCCCCTTGGTAATTCCCACAGGGACGGGGGCCGAGGGCATATCCGTCACTCCCGACGGCGGAGAAGTGTGGGTTGCGAACCGAGGGGAGGAGACTATCTCCGTCATCGACACTGGGTCGTTCAAGGTTGTGGCGACAGTCGCTTCGCGACGCTCCGCGGGACGCGTCGACATCGGTCCTGGCGGACGCGCGATCGTGCCCAACGGCGGCGGTGGGGGGCCCCCTGTTCCCCAATACTTACGCCTCTTCGACGTGGCGTCACGCGTGATGCTGGCCGAGGTGGAATTGCGCGACGGCACACCTCAGGACGGTAACTTCGGAGTGTTGATCCACAATGGCGTAGCCTTCGTGAGCGATCCCGGACAGGGCACCATCCGCATGTTCGATCTGGATTCTCTTGGAGAGTCAGAGCCAGGGGTTCTGGCGAGTGCTCATGAGAGCCCGGATGGCATGGCGTGGTCGCCGTTGCGTGTCGAAGTGATGAGACAACAGTGAGAACGAACTTCGGCCACACCTTGTCGTCATTTTAGAGAGACGCAGAGGTGTCGCACTACTCTCGCCTCAGAACAAAGAGACCTGCACCTACCCTATCGGACGCATAGAGCAACCCCAGACGATCGATAGCCACGTCGTTGATCTGGATGACGGTCGGCTGACCGGGTTGGATAGGGTGAGAGTTCTCATTCGGGCTGGGAACGTAATAGCCGACTTCGATCATGTTGTAAGGATCCGAAACATCGACGATCCTCAATCCCGCATTGAAATAGGGAATGTAAGCGATCTTGTCTTCGAATCTGTTAAGCACTCCATTGATCGTCTCAGCAAATTGATGAGGGCCGAAACGGCCGCCCTTCTCACAGAAATCGGCATCCGGAACCTGCCATGTATCCACCGGGTAGGGGACGCCGGTTTCGTCGGCGGCAGTCATGTCGAACATGTAGACTTTCGTTCTAACCGGATCGGCACACCCTATGTCAGGACCAGTGGCTTCATCCGCAACCAGGGCATACGTCCTCGGCAAGGAATCGGGCCCGAAGTTGGGGACGTCATCATAGAATACGGGTGCGACGGTGTGGGTTCCTCTTCCCGGTGGCTCGGTATCGATACGCCAGACCAGCTCCGGATTGGACGGGTCCTCGATGTCAAAGGAAACCACATCTCCTCCACCCAGATAGGCTCCGTAGACCCGGCCGTTTTCTTCATCCACGATCGGATGGTGCCAGTTGTTCCCGTTCGAAGTCTCGGGTTCGCTCGTTCGCTGCCCCGGCAACCAGGCCCTTCCGACGAACTGCGGGTTTGCTGGGTCCGCGAGATCGAAAATCACCAGGTGGTTTCCGTCGCGAAAACCCGGCTCGTTGGCTGCGCTGTAGTACAGGCCGGTCTCGGGCGACCACCAGCCTTTGTGCACGGCCGTTAGCAAACCGCCGCACCCCGGCCCGCAGGAATCTTCCGGTGTCCGGGTGATCTCCCCAACCAAGCGAATCTCGGACGGATTCGTGTCCCTGGAAGTGATATCGAAGATCTGAAACTTCGCAAACCCCTCTCCCTGAGAGTTTCGTATCAGATAGTCTCTCCCCGTCGGATCGGAATCAAAAATGTAGTCATACACGACTGAAGTCGAGCGGGAGTTGGCGCTGACGGTATTCGGTATGTGCCAGATCAATTCCGGATTGGCTGGATCGGAGACGTTCAGTATCGAAGTCCCGTTCCATTCCAGTTGGTTGGTGATGGGATTGAAGCCCTCGGTCTGGTCCCAGGTGTTATCCGAATGCCCTACGTACACCCAATCGCCGTTCGCGTCATCCCCTTTGGCCGTCACCTGTAGCGAATCACGACCCTGAAGGTCATGATGCCCGACGAACTCGACGTTCCGTGCTTCACCTGCATTCTGAGTCGGGGCGGCGTTGCCCAGGCCCGTCGACATCACAAGCAACAAAAGTGCTCGGCCGAGAGCGACGGATAATCTCATTCTTGCCCGCCGTTTCATTCCTGAAAAAGTGTTTTTCTCCTTCATCACGTGCATCGTAATTAACGTGCGGAAGTGAGCTTCAAAAATCTTTGTGAATTCAACTACAGATGAGATTTATACGCAAGCAGCTTCTCGGGTGAAGATAAACGGGTTTGCCGGCGGTTGAAAACCGCAGGTAATTTACCAATCCTCAACTTCCGACAATTCGTTCAAGGGAGATGTCGATCCGAGTGCGAGGCCTGGACAGGCAGTTCCCTACCAACGAGACAACTATTCGGAATCGTTCGTGGTTGTATCAGAAAACGGCAGGTTGTCGAGGTCCACGTTGCCGCCACTGAGCACTACGCCGACTCGGCCAAGACCTGTGAGCTCGGCGAACTCCCGAGATAGAGTTGCGGCTACCGACGTCGCCCCGCTTGGCTCAACTACCAGTTTCATGCGTTCCCACAGTAGCCGCATGGCGCGCAGGATTTCATCATCCCTTACACGGATCACGGCTTCGACCAAGTCGCGTAACACCGGCCAGGTAAAGTCTCCCAGGCTGACCAACAGTCCGTCGGCAACTGTTTGTGGATCGAGCGACGGAACGTAGCGATCTTCGGCTTTGGAGCGATATGCGTCGTCCGCGCCGTGGGGCTCGGCTGCGAAGATGCGGACTCGAGGGTTCAATCCCCGGGCTGCGAGCGCAACCCCCGAAATCAGACCACCACCTCCAACAGGAACCACCAGCGCGTCCAGGTTGTCCACCTGATCCAACAGCTCTAGCGCGACGGTTCCCTGCCCGGCAATGATGGCTGGGTCGTTGAAGGCGGAAACGCGTGTGGCGTGGGTCTGTTCAAGTACTGTGGCAAGAGTCGCTTCGCGTCCTTCGAGGGTCGGTTCGCTCAGATACACCCGTCCGCCATAGCCCCTGACAGCGTGTTGCTTGACGATCGGGGCATTACTGGGCATCGCTATGTGTGCCGCAATGCCGCGAATTCTGGCAGCATACGCCAGCGCCTGGCCGTGATTGCCGCTACTGTCCGCAGCGACACCCCGTGCGGCTTGATCGTCACCGAGGGACAGCACGGCGTTCACCGCGCCCCGGGCCTTGAAGGCACCGCAACGTTGCAGGTTCTCGCATTTGAAGAACAAGCTTCGGCCCGCCAGGTCGTCTAAAGTCTTACTCGTGATAACTGGAGTACGGTGAACGTGAGGGGCAATGCGAGCCGCTGCTCGACGAACGTCATTCAGATCGACAACGTAGTTGCCCATTACGGCACCGGCAACCGTTCCTTCAGATCCTCGAACCAGTTCAGGACAATGCTCGACTGGGAGCGAGCGAAGCCGGCATCAAATTGGTTCGCGCCAATAAACATAGTCGTCGGAATTCGAAACATCAACGCAATCATAAATGACAACCTCTCAAGACGAGCGACCAACCGATAAGCGTTGGGAAGGCGAGTCGCAACACGGTCGCTGTTGCCCCAGCACCTGGCTCCGCCACCCGGATCTGACCAGCTACACCCCTGCTGCGTCCCCTCGAAAGTGTCTTTTCGCCAAGAAACAGCCGAGCAAAGCGGGTATGGCCATCATCAGGTGATTCACTTCGGCTCCCATACTGGGTGCGCCCAGTTCGGGCATGAATGGCGTGCCGACCCAGAAGGGCGCGTAGAATCCGATCATGAGAACGAGCACTACCCACCAGCTGACCGGCGTTCGGACACCCTGGGCCGCGAACAAGATCACCAGGATGGCAATCATTGCACCGAAATCGCCCCCAAGTTCCCTAAAGAAATGGTGCCAGCTGTGCGTCTCTAGTCCCCCGACGAGCAAGGTCTGAGGGTTCCCGATGTGCCTCGCTGTTGCACTTAAGCTGTTCCAACCGAGCAGGAAACCGAGGATCACCAGGACGCGGGCAGTCCAAAAGCTGGTCAAGAATCTCTTCATTTGCTCCCCCTCTTGATGTTTGTCACGTGCATTCTAATTCAATTCATGTCGCGGATTAGGTAATGGCCGGGTCCGGTGCTTGGATCCCCTACGTTGGAAGTCGAGAATTCGTTGCTTCCAATTCCATTCGTCGATAGACTTTCACCAGCTTTCTTACATTTAGTTCTGATCAAAACGGGCGTCTCTACGCTCCAAGGAGCATGACGATGCATGAATCGAAACTGCTCGACAGTCGGCGCGTTTTTCTTCGAGGCATGGCGTGCGGAGTTGCCGGGCTCAGTGTGCACAGCCTCTTCAACGTTCCCGGCCTGTTCGCCGAGCAACTCACACTTACAGCACCCCAGGGAGAGGGGCCGTTTTATCCGGACCGCCTTCCACTGGACACCGACAATGACCTGCTGACGGTGAACGATGGCATCACACCTGCGATCGGTGAAGTGACCCACCTGACAGGGAGACTGCTGGACGCTTCAGGTGGCCCGTTGAGGAACGCTGTCGTTGAAATTTGGCAAGTGGATCACAACGGAGTCTACCTGCATAGCGACAGCGACGCCAACGGGGAGCGCGACCAGAACTTCCAGGGGTTTGGACGCTTTCTGACAGGTTCCGCGGGCGAATACTATTTCCGCACGATCAAGCCGGTGTCTTATGGAAACCGAACGCCGCACATCCATTTTGCGGTCAAGATGAAAGGCCACGAACAGTGGACGACGCAGTGTTACGTCAAGGGGGCGCCGCAGAATGAACGCGACAACCTTTTGGCCCGAGTCACCGATCCGGAGGCACGCAAAACCATAATCGTCGATTTTGCTCCGATCCCGGAGTCGCAGATCGGCGAACTGGAAGCGCGATTTGACATCGTATTGGGATTGACTCCGGTGGCCTGAACGCCCGGCTTTATGAGGCCAACGGTCCCACCGATTACCAAATACCTGCACAACGCTCATAATCTCGGCTATTCTTCCCAGGGCGGTTCTGGGTGATCCGCACAGGTTCGAACAGACAAACCGACGTGACGGTAGGAGGGACACCAATGGCAGACAAACAAAGGATCAGCTATGTCGCGCTCGAGGACATGACTGCAAAGATGCGCGAGGAAATGGATCGCTGTGTGAGAGAAGGTACCCCTCGCCCCGAAAGCAGCGCAGTTCGGGCCCATGTGCCGGATTGTTTCTGGTTCTTCGCCGACTCCTGGCACAACATTTTTCGCAACGGCATTCTCGATCATGCAGTTAAGGAATTGTGCCGCGTCTATGTCTCCCGTTCCGTCGTCTGCGAGTTTTGCGGCAATCAGCGTTCGATCAAAGGCCAGAAGGCAGGTGTGAACGAACGTCAGATCGACGACTTGATGAACTTCGAGAGGTCGGCCAAATACACCGACCGTCAGAAGGCTGCGCTCGCCTATGCCGAGGCGATTGTCTGGCGCATCGACACCGGCGATGCTTTCTGGGAAAGAATGTACAAGCACTTCAGCGAACCGGAGATGGTGGAGCTGGGTTGCGCCATTGGTCTCACGTACGGCCAGCAGAGTTGGTTACGGTTGCTGAACATCGACCACCACCAGGTCATGGCTGGCATTTCGTCGGCTTCGATGGCTCCTGGCTTCGAAAGCCCCGAGGCGCTCGAGAAATCGAAAGCGGCGCCCGATTACTGGGCCAAGAAGCAGCAGGGCACTAAGAAAGAGGCGGTCTAAGCTCTTCGCTTGCGAAGGTGGGGCAGCGTGGGCGCGGGCGGCGTTCAGTCTTTCGTAATCGTTTAGTGCTGGCGGTACGCTTTCAACAACTATTTCGCCTATTTCGCCACGATCTCGAAACCGGCCCCGGATCACTAATTGCCGGACCCAAAGTCAGCAGCGCGCCAAAGAGGTTCGCTTCATAATAATTTCCATTTGTCATCACAGCGGACACAGTCCCCACATGGCTGATGTCTAACAATGGGTTTCTATCCAGGATGGAGATATCGGCTTCCTTGCCTATTTCCAGCATTCCCGTCTCCCCCACTCCCCACCCCGATCACCAACTGCCAATCTGCATCAAGGCGTCCTCGTCAATGCGTTCGTCTGCCTAGCTAGTCCCATTTCCTTCTCGATTCCGTGGCCGCGTGCCAGATCACCGTGTAAGGGTGTCACAAACCCCAGAAGACAGCCGTTGGAGCCGTCCCTGAGCCGATGACACCGCACTCTGATGGTGTCGCCCGGTCTGACGTCTTCGGGCTTGATTTCGTTGCGTAGGAGACCGCCGGGACCGGTGGCTTCTAAAGCCCACACTGCGGCCTGACCTTCTTCGTCCGTGATTTCGAGATAGACCCAAGAATGCGGGTTGATCAAGTGCACTTCCTTGACCGTCCCCTCATAAAGCGTCCACGTCGATGCGTCGTAGTTGCCGTGGGAATGGTGCGCCAAAGCCGGCACGGCTAAGGCAACCGCACAAATAGCCGCAAGGCTCAACACTTTAAACTGCATCCTTACCTCCCATACATCACAGAAACTGTTTCAGTAGTATCGCTCTCGTCGAGTCGCTCGGCCGACCGTCATCGGGTACGGGGAGGTGCTGGAAATCCGTTGGAGTAGGCCGACTCATAGCGAATTCTTTTGCCCTCCTGGTCGAGGAATCCCAAGGATTGCTGGAACACTAACGGCGGTGGTGAATCCGCGGGCACGGTTCCCTCCAGGATATAGAGACGGTTTTCGTGCATATTGATTGCGGAGAAGGTGCGGGATCCATCGGGGTTGGTGAGGTGCAAAGAACGTCCTTCAACCAAGTCCGCGATATAGTACACAAAATGCGTCAGCTCAGCCTCTCTTTGAAGGAAATTCCACGTCGCATAGTCGATCGCTGCCCGAAGATCAGTCGCCGTGTAATCGCGGCAACTGTCCCCATCTCTCAAGGCAGCTCGGCAGCTCACCACTCGCTCTGCGTGTCTTTTTGCGGCGTCCGTGTAATCGACCACAGTGACCGAATAGCGGTTCAGGCCATCCTCGTGGCTATAGACACGCCCCGGCAAGGTGATGAAATATTCCGTGTCGTAGGTGATGTCTTGCACCTCAGGTTCACCCGGGAGATTGACGGTGAAGAAATCCTCCTGACTGGCATACTCGATCCAGCCTTGCGCGAAGGATGGGCACGAAATAAACAGACTTAACGTTGCCGCGATGACTGGACTCAGGCGCATAGTCGTCCTCCCAAACTCCCCAATGCTTCTCTAGGGCGTGTTAACACTAATGTAGTGCCCGTCGCGGCGAGTTTTTTCCTGACCGTCCAGCACCCGGACACCAAGACTTGAGATTGGCTTTTGAGAGGTTGAGGGCGGGAAGGGCTACAACCGACTCTACGGCACAGTCACCGTTCCTTCAGTTCTTCGAGCCAGTTCAAGACAACGACAATCTCGGAGTCACTCGGTTGCCTCCGCAACAGATCCGCCGAGGTCAGTTCTGGTCCACAGTTCGTATTGAACATGATGACAGGAAGTCTTTGGGACGAACGTCTTTTAAGAGCTGATCAGTCACTGACAATTGGTGATTATAGACCTACCAGATTCAGCAGTACCCGATCGTATTGATTCTGAGCGTCTGCGTAAATAGGCGCAACGGCATCGACAAATGCCTGGCGTTGCTGCGGCGTGAGCGTAACAATTTCCCCACCAGCCTCACGAATAATCTCGGCAGAATCGATTTCTGCCTGATCATGCAGCTGCCGCTGAAGGGTTACCGCTTCTTTGACGGCCGTGCGCATCTCCATTTGCAGTGCATCAGGCCAGACTTCAAATGAAGGTCGGTGAACGAAAATTGGTCGAGACAAGTACGAATGATAAGTCTCAGTGTAATAACGCTGTGAGTGGTAGAGGTTGTAGCTGACAACGTTTTCAAAAGGGTTTTCCTGACCATCCAATTCGCCAGACTGAAGGCCATCGAATACCGCTGATAGAGGCATGACCTTCGGGTTGGCTCCAAGCAATTCAAATGTTCTGGCTTGCACACCAAGAACGCGAACTGAGAGGCCTTTCAAGTCGACCGGACTGTGAACCGGCCTGACACTGTTGGATACATGGCGAAAGCCATTTTCGAAAAATCCCAAAACGCGAAAGTTCGTATCAGCCTCGATAGTATCTATTGCTGACTGTCCTAGCGCTCCATCCATCGCAACCCTTGCTGCGGCGCTGTTTGCAAACAGAAATGGAAGCGCGGCGACTTCCAACGCGGGAATCTCGTCGAACATGGTTAAGTACGCGAGCGAGAGCACACCATTATCAACTAGCCGTGTCAGATCGCCTGCTTCCTCATAACCAAGATCTAGAATATTGTAGAGATATTCGATCTCGACATCGTCGCCAAATCTGGCGCCGAGGCGATCGCCGATTTGCTTCAATCCCTGGCTGAAACTTGACGTTGATGGGCCATACCCACCCAGGGTGATGCGAATGGGTTGCTCGCTGGTACCAGTTTGACCGGATTGCTGAGCGTTGGTGTTGAATACAGGAGTGCCTACGAGGCCACCGCCTATCAATGCTGATGCCTTAAGAAACTGACGCCGGTACATTCTTTTAGTGTATGTCGAAGCGGACCGTAAGGTGCGTAAATCTGACTACAGATGGGATTTATACGCAAGAAAACTCTCAAGTCCTGACAAACGACTTTCCGGACGTTGAAAAACCTCAGTAATTCGCCAATGCTCAACGTCCGACAAGATGATTTCTCAGGACTTGACCTCCACAATCACCCGTTCCTTCAGTTCCTCGAATCAGTTCTGTGCTCCTTAGTCCCAATAACGGCAGCTTCCGTCGATTTCGCCATTTTTCAAGTGTCAGTGTGTTCTAAGTGTTCTATTTCAGCTGTTCTTTCAAGTGCTTCAGCGATTCTTTGGAGGAGCTTGATGATTTCCGAAATCTGTCTGTCTCGAAGTTCTTCGCTCATGGGATGTTTTCCTCTAATGGCAGCAGTTATCCGGGCCGCTACGTCGATCCTCGACTTCAGAGCGCTTTGCCGACACCCGCATTCCTGAGAGCTTGTTCACTCACTCCATCGCCGACGCCTGCGCAACAATCGGCAGGATGACCATTTACGAACACAGCAGGGAGCCTTTCGATTCTGTATTCTTTGGCTCGGACGGCAGTGTCGGGGTCATGCATATCCAAGATGATTACTTCGTCGGCATCACCTGCTAGGCTGTGAACAAGCTTGACAGCGGCCGCACACGGCTGACAACCGGCACTGAAAATCTCGACCTTTCGTTTCGCACTCATCGGTCAGGCTCCTTTGACATGTTGTTTGACCAGCATGTTTTCACACTCAGCCCTGAAGTCAAGGATCAGCCGGTGCGAACCTAAGGCAAGTCTTAGTTTCATTGCAAGAAGGCTCAACCAACGGCCACGCAAGACTCTGGAGTTCGCAACTCCGGCAGAGACATTTAATGCATGTGTTGCAGCGACCGGTTGAGCTGGCATGATTTCTCAGGACTTGACCTCATTCTTTGGTCAATCGATCTTGCCGTTCTTGTTTGAGCTTATCTTGATAGATCTGCTCGTACTGCTGAATGCGTTCCAAATATTCGTCGATCCCGACGAAGCGCTCCGGATCGTAAGAGTCTCCAGGCTCGAATTTATCGTGAAGTCCGAAATGACCGGCATGTGATGAAACCCAGACATCGAAGGTTCCTGCCAGTCTCTTTTGCCTGTCGAAGGTCTCAGCGTAAGCCTCACTGACATTCGGGTAAGCCGGTGAATCGAGCAGCCGCACACGATCTTGATTGATCGTTTCCATGTTGACGATCAGAACGCGAAGCTGTAGGAATTCGCGAGGTCGCGCGCGACGACCGCGACGCGGATATCCTGCCCTTCGGCGGTCTCGCAGGTCTTGGGCACGGGCGACACCTTGAGCTCCGATGCGACGGGGATGCCGTTCGCAAACGGCACGTTTTGCTGGGCGGCGGCCGGCGCCTAGACGAAGACCAACGATATAAGGAGTCCCCGTTTCATATTGTCCACCGACCTCGATTTTCTAGCAACGAACTGACAGCTTGTTGCTATGGTATATGAACATAGAAAGCTGGGGGCGGGATGCGACAGCTTGGCGTGACGCCGGTTAGGTGAACTGCCCCACAGTTCAAATAGGCAGCCAGGGGGAAGGTCATGTTGAACAAGAGTTACCGTTGCGGCGCCGCGTTGTTCCTCATCGCGATCGGCACACAGATCGCTTGGGCCGATGACGTCGGATTATTGCGTACGACCTACGCGCTCGATGAAGCCCGTGGTTATTGCCTCGATATCCGGGGTTTCGGAGAAAACGCGAGAGTCGACGAACCGCTGCAGGTGCATACGTGCAAATATGGCGCGGAGCTCGGGGATCAGATCTTTGCACGCACCGACGGGACGCGCGCGATAACCTTGCCCGAATACGATCGCTGCCTGGCCGCCACGGCGCTCGAGCCCGGCGCCACGCTACACGCGAGCGAGTGCACCGACAGCGCTACGCAGCAGTGGCGCTTCGAGTGGGGGCGGCTGAGCCCCGAATCGCGACCGGATCTGTGCGTGTCGCTTGCCGGCGGCGCCGGAGCGGTAGCGGGAACGCCCGTATTGATCACGCCCGTGTATCACAGCAGGTCGGTGAGCTTGGAGCGCTGCGATGACGCGTACAAGGCCCTCCAGACATTGCGCTTCTCGCCGCCCGATGAACGAGGCTTAAGCACGGCCGATGTCGCGCGCGAAGGCCTGCCGGCCGATGTCGCGGAGCGCCTCGCAGCTTTCGGGCGCGTGTTCGATGGACCGATCGCGGGCGAGACGGCTCAGATCGTGGCGCCCGTACCAACCCTCTACGAAGCGGCTGAGATCGAAGTCGTGGAAGGGCTCGCCTATGGCTCGCACGAGCGCCAGCAACTCGACATTCACACGGCGACGGCGCGCAACTCGAACGATCCCGTGCCCGTCATTGTCGTCTTTCACGGCGGCGGCTTGATCGGCGGCAGCAAAGAATCAACGGCGGCCGCTGCGAACTATTTCGCAAGCTTAGGACTAGTCGGCGTCAAGTCGAACTATCGTCTCGCCGGAACTCATCCTTGGCCTGCCGGCGCGCAAGACGTCGGCGCGGCCGTGGCTTGGCTCAGCGAGCATGCCGATGAATACGGCGGCGATCCGGAGCAGATATTCGTCATGGGCCTCTCGACGGGCTCCTTTCATTCGGCGACTTACGTGTTCAGGCCCGAGCTCATGCCGCCCGGCACGATCCGCGCGGCCGGCGCGATCCTCATGTCGGGCCCGTATACGTTCGATTTCGACAATCCGACGCCCGGTGAGCGCGCGTATTTTGGCGAGGATGCGTCGGCGTATGCCGAGCGCGTCGTCCCCGGCAATGTCAGCAGCACCGATATTCCGGTGTTGTTTACGACGGCGGAATGGGATGCGCCGCGCTACACGCGCTCATTGGCCATTCTGTTGCACGAGCTCGTCGTTGAGCATGGCGTCATGCCGCGCTATGCGCAGAGCCTGGGACACAATCATTCGTCACAGTTGCTCGCGCTCGGCACGGCCGATGAGAGCGTTTCGACGGTAATCGTCGACTTCATCGGTCAGGTGACAAGAGGGGACTGACGAGTCCCCCTTTGCCGTTGGCGCTATGCGTAGTGGTGGCTGATCTGAATCTCGTCGCCGTAATCCGCGTAGTCGCCGGCCGCGCGCTTTCTAAAAAACTCGCCCCAGTTGATCGCGCGATAACGTGGCGGATGGGCCATTCGACGTGGCTATCACCGAGGCGCTAAGCCGCGCATTTCAAGAGTTGGAGTTCTGAAAACCTCCCCTAATTCATCGGGCGTCTAACATCGAGAATTGTCCTGAGTTAACGGCACGCAATTCTCAAGTCCTCGCAAACGATCTTCTCGGACAGTGAAAAAAGGGCTAAAAGATGGGGTTTTTAGTGTCAGCGAAGATGATCGGGAGTTAGCCTTAAAGAATTACGGTACCGGCACCCGTCGAATCAGCCGTGCCCATGTTCAAGTAACTAGAAAGTACAGCACAGCGCGGTCTTGCTGTTGAACGAGGAGACCCAGATGCGTATCAGTACGATAAGAATGGTTTTCGTGGGCTTGGTCCTAACGGTGGTACTTGCGTCCGAGGGCGTTGGCCAATCGGCACCGAATCGGTCTATTAGCCACATTTCCGGTGGCGTCTACAGGGCCATGAACAACAACCACGGCACCGTTTTCTTGGTCACGCCGGAGGGCATTGTCCTGGCAGACCCGATCAATACCGATTTCGCGATGTGGCTGAAGCAGGAATTCAGCGACCGCTTCGGGGTCCCCGTCAGATACGTAATCTACAGCCACTACCACTGGGACCACGCCTCCGGCGGGGACGTCTTTCAAGATACCGCCCGGTTTGTAGGTCATACCAACATGCTGTCACACCTGGCGATGCCACCGGCTCTTACCACTCTGTCCCAAGTGGTCGGGCAGTATGCACCGGTGGCGGCGTTGGATAGCAATGGTAACGGCACCGTAGAGGAGAGCGAGGTGGGGGATGTAAATCAGTTTGCTAGATTCGATGCGAACAAGGACGGCGTGCTCAGTGGCGCGGAAGTTGTGCGCGGACCCGTGAGCTTCGTGCGCCCCCCGGACATCACCTATGAAGACGAGATTCAGATCCGCTTGGGCGGCAAACGGGTGAACATGAGCTGGGTTGGCGAGATGAATCACTCAATGGATTCAAGCATGATCACTTTTCCTGACGACGACGTGATGTTCGTCGTCGACTACGTCACGTTCGGGCGGCTTCCGTTCAGGGAAATGGACTACGAGGATGGGATGTTCCAAGAGTGGATGGCAGCAATCATAGAAGCGGAGCAGCTGGCAACAGACTTTGATTTCGTTGCGCCAGGCCACGGGCCGGTCGGTACCCGGGAAGACGTCAGAGCGTGGCGGGAATACATGGAGAAGCTGCGAGACCAGGTTGGGGCCGGAATCACCGCAGGTCAGTCTTTGGAGGAGATGCAGCAAGATATCAAGATGGAGGAGTACAGTCACTGGGCCGGTTTCGAGTGGGTGGGCCTGAACGTTCTCGGAATGTATCATTTCCTAACCGATTGATCTTGACAGGGTTATGGAGTGTCGCGAAAACCGCGCAAGACTCGGTAAGGAATACTAAGAGAGGAATGAGGTCATTACAAAAGGTGTGTAAAAGTCATCAGGCGGCGGCCTTCGATTTCATCACGACTCTGATGCCGTCAGCGAATTGCTGACCATCATAGACCTCTTGTAAGAGTTCGGATCCTTTTAAGTGTCGCCAAGCCTTCTCAGCGACACGTAGTAGCTTCCAGATCATTGCCGTTGCATTCTCGACACGCTTGAATCGGCGAGCGGCGTTGGTGCGGAGGCGAACCATGTCGAAGGGCGATTCGACGATGTTGGTTGTTCTCAGATGCACCCAGTGTTGTTTCGGGAACTCATAGAAAGTAATCATCCGGTCCCAGTCCCGCAACAGCGTCTCACCCGCTTTGGGATAGTTCTTCTCATATCGGCGGACGAACTGATCCCGCTTTCGTTCGCAGGCCGCGCGGGAGTTCGCGAAGGCCATCCCATGAAGCAGCTGTCTGGCCGCGGGCTGCTCGGTCTTCGGCAGATGATCGACCACGTTGATCGACTTGTGGTTCCAGCAGCGTTGTTCCTGGCCCTGGGGCTGTTGCTCGGCCAGCGCGGACCAGATGCCCAGGTGACCGTCCGCGACAGTCAGCCGTCCCAGCTTCAGGCCCCGTCTCTGGAGATTGCGCAGAATGCGGCTCCAGGACTCCTTGCTTTCCCGCTGCCCGCTCTCACAGGCCAACACCACTTTGCGCCCGTCTGACAAGGCTCCGATGATCACCAGCAATGCCGCTCGCTCTTTCGCGATCCCCGGCTTTCACGTACAAGCCGTCTGCCCACTGGTACACGACCTCGAGGCCGGACAGGTCCTGCTGGACCCACTCGTCATACTCCAACTGCCAGGCCGATTTCAGTCGTTGGATCGATGCTCGCGACAACGGAGCGCCAGCGCCAAGCAGTCCGCGCATGGCCTGCTCGAAGTCCCCTGTGGCCAGACCGTGGAGGTAGAGATCGGGAAGTAGCTCGCCCAGCTGTTTCGATTTCCGTCGAAAATACGGCAGGATCTGACTCTCGAACCGCTCGGCGGTGTTTCGAACCCGAGGTCGTCGAACCTCCATCGTACCGTTCATCATTGCGAAGCGTCGCGGCTTCCCGTGACCGTTCCGGTATCCTCGTCGATTCGGACTCCGCTCCGACTTTTCCCGACCCAGAAATTGAGTGACTTCGTCCTCGAGCAGCTCCTGTAGCCAGACTTGGACCCGGGATCGCGCCCAGTCCTCCAAACCTTCATACGCGTTCGTTGACGCCACTGATGCCGGTATGTTCTTCTTCTTCATGGGTGGTGTACCTTTCTCCCGATTGCTGCCGGGATTGCTTACGGTTCCGAATTCACCGAAAGCGTACACCGCCTTCTCTTTTTACACACCGATTGGAACGACCTCAGAGGAATTTGTAAAGCAATCAGAAGGTTGGCGCCCGTATCTAGGCCAATTCTCAACGTCCAACAAGATGATTTAACAGCACTCGAGCATGGATTTCATCGCTAGGCAGGGATGGACGACCTACTTTACGGCACGGGCACCCGCTCCTTCAGTTCTCCAAGCCTGGTCTGACCGTTATAGCGATTCGTTCAGTCAGTCGAGCACTGTGCGCCGCTGACACGTCGTATGGCTTCTCGTTCCCTTTTGACGGGCGACGGGTTTGGAAGGTTTACTCGGAGGGGAAGTTCAGACGACGCACGATGGCCTGGTATCGTGGCTCATCGCGGAGCGACTCATTGAACCAAACACGAATGTAGGGGATGTCGGGGTCGCGCTGCTCAAAGCCGACTTCGAACCATTCGAGCGCTTCTTGCGTTTCCCCAGCAGCGACGTAAAGCCAGGCAATATCGGAGGGGGAAGAATATCGCAAGCGCGCTCGGTCAGCGAGCATCTCTGCCGTCCGGCATAACGCATCGGCATAGCCCGTGCCCGGTTCCAGAGCCGCAACAACCTCATCGTCGCCGAGCGCAGCATAGCCAGTCCTCAGAGCAGCGAGCGCATCGGCAAACATACCTTTCGCGCAGAACGCAAAAAACAGCCCCCGCCTTATCACCGGATTGCCAGGGGAAGTGCGTTAGGCAATCTGAAGGTCCGCTATCGCTCGGTCAGAGTACCCTGCCGCGGCCAGCACCATACCGTAAAGCGATCGAATCAGTTCATTGTATGGATCCAACTCGATAGCGAGCTCCATCTGAAGAACCGCGTCCTGCGGTCGGTTCACGATCACGAGGAAATGCGAATAGTAGGCGCGGGCCTCTGCGAAATTGGGACGCAGCGTAAGCGTCCGTTCCATTGCCTCTCCTGCCGCTTCCCAGTCCTCAGTGGTCACTTCAAAACCGGCCAACGGGCATGGCCCGGGACGGTGTAGTTCTACCCCTTTCGTGGGGGAGTCGGCAAGCCCGTTTTGGTGCGCCAACTCCGAGGCCCGCACTTGAGGATGTGGCCGTGATGGAGCAACCGATCCAGCATCGCAGTCACAGCCGCGCTGTCGCCGAGTAGTTTGCCCCAGTCTTCGACGGGCCGATTCGATGTCAGTAACGTGCTGGTTCGTTCATACCGTCGCATAACGATCTCGAGAAGTTCCTCTGCTGCAGTCGGGGGGAGCTTCCGTATCCCCAGGTCGTCGATGATCAGCAACGGGACCGTGGCCAGAGCCTCCATAAACTCCTTACGGGTCCCGTCGATGGTGGCTTCGGCGATGTCGTCGAGAAGGGCATGGGTTTCACGGTAGACGACCCGATAGCCTTGCTCGATGGCGGCCAGACCGATGGCCTGAGCCAGATGACTCTTGCCGGTGCCGGGTGGACCGAGAAACAAGGCGTCTTCGTGTCTGGAGATGAATGCGGCCGTGGCCAGATCGAAGACCAGACTGCGATTCATCTTCTTGTTGAAAGTGAAGTCGAAGCTGTCCAGCGTCTTGTGGGGATCGCGGAACCGGGCTTGCTTCCGCCGGCGTTCCAGCAGTCGGATGCTGCGACGGTCCAGTTCGTCGGAGACTAGGCGGGAGACCAGATCGATCGGCGCCATGGGTTCGGTCTGGGCCTGGTGGAGTCGTGTTTCCAGGACCTCGGCGATGCCGCCGAGACGGAGTTGTCGGAGAGCCCGCTGGAGTTCAATGAGATTCATGATTGTTCCTGCTCCTGGATCTTGAGGTTGATGAGATCGCGATACTGGGTCAGTTCACGAATGAGAGGATCGACCTGACGGAGTGCGAGTGGAGGTCGCCGCTCCAGATAGCGGCGGAGGAAACGATACTCGTAGACGTGGAGTTCCAGTGCCACAGCCGAAGCATCCTCGACGGCGGACACACCGTACCTCTTGGCCAGGGAGAGTACACCCAGGATGCGGCGGACCGCAGCCTTCCCCTGTCGGCGATGAATCCCCTCACATAGCGTGCCGATATGGGTTCCGGCGCGGCGGGCGCGGGCGAGCAGTTGCACGGTAGTTAGGGGCGTCTTTTTGGGATTGTCTTCGGGGCGGACACGATATCCACCGCGTTTTTGACGGACATGCTCCCGCAGGAGTTGATAGGTGTTCGGGTCGAGGATCCGGACGTGGAGAGTGTCCCACTGCACTTTGACCGTTCGTCCGATCCAACCGGGCGGTAAACCGTAATAGGCCGCTTCGACTTCCACACAACCGTCGAGATGGACGACACGCTGCCCGTACTTGTAGTAGCGGAAGGGTTCGATCGGCAGCCGCTTTAGCGACGGCTTCTCTTCAGCGAACATGGCCCCCACCTGCCGCTTGGTCGTGCCGTGGATGCGGGTGTCGGCCCACCGGTCCAGATACGCCTGAGCCTCCTCGAGGCTCTCGAAGCGCTGTCCCTTCAGTGGGGTCTTCTGGGCGTGTCCCACCCCGGACTCCACTTTCCCTTTGCGGTCTGGGTCGCGCACCCGGCATGGCAGGGCCACCACGCCGTAGTGAGCCAGCACATCCCGGAACAGCGGATTCAGCGTGGGGTCGTAATACTCCGGGTCGATCACACCCTCGCGCAGGTTGTCCAGGATCATGAGACGGGGACTGCCACCCAGGCGCCGGAACGCGGTCTCGTGCAGCTGGGCCCAGATAAGGGAACTGGATTTGAAGCTCAGCAACCGCACGGATTTGCGGCTGTAGCCCAGCGTCATCACGAACAGCCGGGTCCGCCGGTACTTGCCGGTCTTCGGATCCCGAACCATGGGTCCGGTTCCGTAGTCGACCTGGGCTTCTTCTCCAGGGTCGGTTTGGATGATGCCGACCGCTACGGGAGACCGCACGCCCCGGAGTTTGCGAACGAACCGCTTGACCGCTTCGTAGCTGCTGGCAAAGCCATGATCCGTAACCAGGTCCTGCCAGATCGCCATCGCGTTGCGGCCACGCTCCAGCGCCTGTTCGATCGTCTCCCGGTACGGCTCGCAGGAACTGCTCGACGGTGGGCTCGACGACTCTGCCGGGACCGGATTCTCGGCCTCCGAGTCGGTGGTCACTTCGTTGGCCGGTTTTGAAATATCGGAATCGCCAACCCTTTCAACGACACCACTTACGCCGTCCGGGTCGGTGGTCACCTCGTTGGCCGGTTTTGCCGGTCGCCGGCCCCAGCTACCGGGCGGCCGTACGGGGATTCCGGCCGCTCTCAGATACCCACTGGCCGTCTCACGGCGAACGCCAGTGGTCTGTTCAATCCGACGCAGCGGCCATCCAAGCCGCCCCAATGCAACAACTTGTTCTCTCTTTTCTGTGCTCAAGACATTGCTCATGCCGACGGAGATTACTCCGCCTGCTGTCAATGTCCCGGGCCTCTATCGTTGGCCGGTTTTCAGGTGACCACCATTGGCCGGTTTTGGGTGACCGCCGAGGAGGGCCTTATCCATCGACTCCGTAGCGTGATTGATTCCGTGACGAACGATGTACTCGGCCAACGCGCGGCTGTAGACTTCGTTCCTCGACATATGCAGACGTTTGGCCAGACGATCAGCTTCTTTAAACACTTCGTCGGGTATGGAAACCGCTATCTTCATACCACGTTTTGGACGTTGCCGCGTATCACTGCTCAATACGCTCAAGTAGATCTGTCCGTTCAATCGAAAGGTGTTGGGCTATTTCGGTGAGAATGGCGTTGAGAGTGCCAACGCGCAAGGCTTTGTGCCTAGGAATCGTTACGTGATGGCGTCCTTCGGGCGTCTCGTGAGTCAGCCGGATGTGGCTCCCTGTCTGGCGCGTCCGTGTGTAGCCGAGTCTGCCGAGCTTACCGCAAGATTTTCCCCACTGAGGTCGCGGGGAAGCTTCATACTACACGGGCGCTCTCCCTCTTCGAAATGACACTCGACCGCGTCTCTACGCTGTCAGCCTCAGTAAAGACGGGTGCAGACAAAGCCCTGGCTTCGTAGCCCCCTTCCGGAGACTCCTGAACGGCGAATATGATTTCGTCCGACATGCCGAGTTTAATTCTACCAAATCGGCGAAATTCGCGGACGGATACCGTTGCTTCCAGGCAGCATTCTGTTTCGATATCCGATGACGGTTGGACTCGGTCTCTATCCCCGAACCCGCAGTTGGGCTAATAGCCGAAAGCCGACGGCTGAGTGCTAGATCCCCAACGACTTCAGGATCTGCTCGTCATCCCTCCACTTCTTTCTGACTTTGACGTGAAGCTCAAGATGAACTCTGCTGTCGAGGAGGGATTCGAGTTCTTTGCGGGCGGCGATGCCGACCTCCTTGATGACCTGCCCTCCTTGGCCTATGACGATCTTCTTCTGGGAATCCCTTTCGACATAGATTGACGCGAAGATCTGAAGCCTGTCACTCTCCTCCTCGAAACGTTCGATAGCTATTGCGGTAGCATGCGGCAGTTCCTGACGGGTCTTGAGAATCAGTTTTTCCCGGATGATTTCGCTTGCAAGGAACCGTTCCTGTTGGTCGGTGGGTTGTTCTTCCGGGTAGTACATCGGGCCTTCGGGGAGGCATTTATAGATTTCGCTTTTCAGCCCATCGACCCCGTCTCCGGTCTTCGCCGATATGGGAACGATCTGGTCAAAGTCGACGGCTTCGCTGTAGCGTTGGATCAGTGGCAATAATTCACGCTTGGCAACCTTGTCGACCTTGTTCAGCAGAAGAAACCGCCGGGTCCCGACTTTCCGGATGAGGTCGAGTGCGTACTCATCTCCCCGTCCATGGCTGGTCGAAGCGTCCACGATCAACATGACGATGTCGATGTGCTTCAGCGAATCGAGCATGAACCGCATCATGCGCTCGTTGAGCTTGTGGAGCGGCTTGTGAATTCCGGGAGTGTCGAGAAAAACGATCTGGCCTTCTGCATCGGTTACGATGCCGCGAACGACGTTCCGCGTGGTCTGGGGGTGCGGCGTAACGATGGAGATCTTCTGGCCGACCAGCCGATTCAGGAGCGTGGACTTTCCGGAGTTGGGGCGTCCGACGATAGACACAAAACCCGATTTCAAGCCTTCGTCCATCAACTTGACTTGGAACCAAGCGTTCTGATTCTCAGACTCCTGACCTTTCGTCGGTCGGCATCCACAACTTCGATCGCAAGCGCTTCGTGTCTGATCCGCTCACCGGGCAACGGAAGCCTTCCGAATAGTTCGACAACAGCGCCGCTGACGGTCGTGCACTCTGTCTCGGGAAAGGCAGTGAGACCCAGGCGCGCGTCCAGCACATCCAGCTCTGTGGTACCCGGCATCAAATAGCTGCCTCTTCCCTCGTCCAGGAGCTTAGCCGTCTCCGAACCGGGGCTGTCACTGATCTCGCCGACGATCTCCTCGATCAGGTCTTCGATCGTGATGAGCCCGGAGACGCCTCCATATTCATCGACAACCAGGACCAACTGCTGGCCACGGCCTTTCATCTCTTCAAGCAGATCGTCGATCGGCTTGGTCTCAGGAACGAAGTGGACGGGCTGAAGGAAGGGACGCAGGTTGTCAGGCGCATCGCCCCGTCTGTTCAGGCGCAGGAGATCCCTTTCATGAACAAACCCTTCGATGTTGTCCAGTTCATCGCGATACACCGGCATCCGCGAATGTTTGCTCGACAGAACCTGATTCACGATCTTGTCAAAATCCCAGGCGACATCGACAGCAATGATTTGCGTTCTCGGCGTCATGACTTCGAGAGTTACCTTGTCCCCGAACTGGACGATGGACTGAATCATCACGCCTTCATCCTGTTCGAGAATCCCCTCCTCCTGACCCGCATCGATAAAGGCCTGGATTTCCTCCTCAGATGCCTCCTCTTCTTCCTCGGTCTCGATACCGTCCCATTGGTGGAAGCGGATCAGGATCATAGTGATGAAGCGGGCCAAGGGATAAAGAATGAAATACGGAATCGCAAGTACGGGAATGAGGCGCTCGAGCACCTCGTCGGGACTCCGGAGCGCGATCGCCCGGGGAATCAGTTGTCTGAAAACCAGGACGATGATCAGCGTTGTTGCCCCGGCCAGAGGCAGGGCCGCAAGGAGTGGCAACGGAAAACTGAGAAAGGTTCCGGTCAAAAGAACGGCCAGGACGACAAGCAGAGTCTGAATCGTCATGTGGACGACCATCAGGACTTCCGCCCGGGCCTCCGACAACGATTCCATCAAGCGACTCCGCCTTCCCTCTCCGTTGTCGGTGATGCGACGCAATGCGATCTTGTTTACCGCTTCAAGTGCGAAGTCGAGGACGGACATCACAAGAAGCCCCAGGGCCAGGATCGCGGCTATTAACAGCTGTAATTGAATCAACATTGGAACCTTCGACGCAGGCGAATTTCTACCGATCTCATATCGCCATCGTCGGTCTCGTGGTCATAACCCATCAAGTGCAACAGGCCGTGCAGGGCCAGCCGCCTGATGTTACGTTCCAGCGTTAACACCTTCGACCTGCGGGCCTGCTCGTAAGCTGTCTCAACAGAGATGAGAATGTCGCCCAGGTACGGCTCGTCTGAGGGAAAGGAAAGGACGTCGGTGGCCTTGTCCTGACCTCGGTATTCCCGGTTGTAGCGGTGGATCGTTCGGTCACTGACGAGGACCACGGAAAAGGGAGCATCCGCCGACACGTACTCGACCAGCCGGGTCAGAAAGTCCAGGATCGGCCCGCGGTCAATCCGATGTTTTCGCTGTCGGTTGATGAGGAGAAAGGGCTCGGGCTCGGCCGGTTCGGATAACTCTCCTGAAACGTCGGCGGTATCTATGCCCGACGCCATCAGCCGGCCTCAGCTTCGGCTTCCGGTGACCGGAATTCGAGCGAACCCTGACCGGCGCCGTTCTCAGAATCAAAGGCCTCGTAAGCCCGTACGATGTCTGCCACCAGGCGATGGCGGACGACGTCCCGTTCGTTGAACGATACGAAGACGATGCCGTCGATTCCATCGAGCACATTACGCGCGTTTATTAAACCGGACCGCTTCCCGAAAGGGAGATCCACCTGGGTCACGTCTCCGTTGATCACGGCCTTGGAGGAGTAGCCGATCCGGGTCAAGAACATCTTCATCTGCTCGGACGTCGTGTTCTGAGCTTCATCGAGGATGACGAACGCATCGTTGAGGGTCCGTCCCCGCATGAAAGCAATCGGGGCTATTTCGATTACGCGGCGCTCCAGGTACCGTTCAACGCGCTCGGCATCGAGCATTTCGTACAGCGCGTCATAGAGAGGGCGTAGATACGGATCCACTTTTTCTTCCAGTGTTCCCGGAAGGAATCCCAGTCGCTCACCGGCTTCCACGGCAGGGCGTGTCAGGACGATGCGGCTGACGCGCTTTGCCAGAAGCTCCCGCACAGCCATGCTAACCGCGAGGTAGGTCTTACCGGTTCCGGCCGGACCGATTCCAAAGACCATGTCGTGACGGTCGATGGCGTCCATATAGATTTTCTGATTCAGCGTTTTCGGGGAAACGTTCCGTTTCCCGACCTGAAACTTACGGGGTTCGGTGACCACCTGGCGCAAGGTGATGGAGTTGTCCTCGGAAACTATCCGAATGACCGACTTCAGGTCCTCGTCGGAAAGCTTCACACCTTCCCCGCGGAGGCTCGCGTAATCCTGAATGAGTCGGTCGACCAGTGTGACGTCCCTGTCCTCGCCTTCTACGGTCAGATTCTGCTCCGCGATATGCACCTCGACCCTGAGAGCAGATTCCAGATACTTGATGTTGCTGTCGTAAGTACCGAACAGGTCGGCGACACCTTCGCCGATGGGGATGGTCTTTTTCATTCTTGGCAGTTTTATACTGGGGACGAATTATATCATGTGGTTAGAGACAGTAGACCTGTTCAGCCGGCCCTCATTGACTGGAAACGGGCCCTGCTGCTATCATTTTCGGTTCGAGGTACTTATAGATGGCAAACCATGCATCCGCACTAAAGCGGAACAGGCAGAATCAGCAACGCCGGCTCATCAACCAGATGAATCGCCAGAAGCTTAAAACCCAGCTCAAGAAACTGAAAGCTGCGATCTCGGAAGGTAAGAGTGATGAGGCCGAGGCAGTGCTTTCGAAAACCTTCAGCGTAATCGACAGGTCCGTTCAGAAAGGCGTGATCAAAGCCAACGCGGCCCGGCGCTACAAATCCAGAATCAACCGCCGTGTCAACGCCGTCCCCGCGTAGGTAATAAAAAGGGGACAGACACCTTTTTTACCTATCAACAAGAAAACACTTCGCTTACGCAGAAAAAAGGATGTCTGTCCCCTTTTTATTACCTCATCAGTTTCCACAGCATCACATCAAAATAGAATTCTGGATTGGGAGACGACGTCTTCAAGGCCCGGTCTGCACGAACCAGTTCCCCAAAACCTTCAACGACGCGCTCGTATCCGAATCGCCTGCACGCGTTGACGAAAGTGGCTGCCTTCCAATGAGGGACTGAAGCCGCCCGGGCGACGTCGTCGGGCGAGGCCCGACCCTCCAAAACATTTCCGACAAATATCTGGCGCCAAACCCGAACGATCCGGGACAGGATGAGAATCGGCTCCACACCTTCCTCGATCATCGCGCCTACCACACGGACCGAGCGAGGATAGTCACCGTCCAGAAAAGCGTCGTCCAGTTCAAATGGGCCAAACTGTTCCGATCGCAGAATCAACTGGTCGACATCGGTAGTTTCCGCCGGCCGGGCCCCCCGGAGGTAGATTTCCAATTTCTCCATTTCCCCATGGAGAACCTGCAGTTCAGTCCCAACGTTGTCGACGATGTAACGGGCCACTTCAGGAGCAACGCCGTACTTGTCACGAACCCAACGGGCCGTATCCGCAGGGCGAAGAGGGTCGATTTCGATGACCGGAATCCGGGTCTTTCCACCAATTTTCGACCGTCGTGACTCCACGACCAGAACGATCTTCAGCGAAGACTGCCCCAGCTCGAGGATGTGTTCGATGTCAGCCAACCTCTTCTTGGTGACCTTGCCGGCGTTGGTTACCAGGAGCGCGCGGGAGGGACCGAACAGCGGAGAACTCATTGCCGACTCCATCAACTCCGATGCATCGATAGATTCGAATTCTTTTACGGTGAGTTTCTCGAATCCCCAGTCCCCACCGAAAATGCCCGCCCATACGGCCTTCGATTCCTCGACCAGAAACGCATCTTCACACACGAACACGTAAGCGTGGCTTGACGACTTCGGCGTGTGTCTTCGAAATTCAGAAAATTTCACGGACTTGTATTCGCAAACGTGAGAGACGCGACCAGAGAGGACGCGAATTGGCCCGCCAGTCGATCGATCGCTGCCGAGTCTTCAGGAACGAATTCTTCCGAGTTGTTGGAGAGCTCAAACACTTCGCTGAACGTCCACCTGTCGTTCTGGAACAGGACGCTGCCGTCGGACGTATCGATGACGCGAACACTCACATCAACAGCGACGGTGTAAGCCGTGCCCCGTCCCTGATTGGTAAAAATGATCGGAATCGAAGTCATGCTGAGAACTTCTCCTGTAACGACAACATCGCCATCCCGGGAGGGTATGACCCGATAACGCGTTCGCCGAATGAGTTCGCGGCGCACGGACTCGGTCAGCTGTTGTTCGATTCTGAAGTCCGTCGTAAGGCTTCTAAAAACAGGGACGCCCAACGTCTGTCCCTCACCCGAATCGATGCGATCTCCAGCCAGCCGATAGCCGCATCCTGCGAGCGAACCGACCAATAACAGGAGCACGACTGTGGTGCCGAATTTCACCTTAAGCATGGCCGGCTCAGTGTAACATGTTGGTTAAGGGCACATTATGCCTGTTCATAGCCTATGACTCGATCGGAAAAAATCTGGCGCAATGGCGAACTCATCGACTGGGACAGCGCTCAAATCCATGTGCTCTCCCATGTCGTTCACTATGGGTCAGCCTGCTTTGAGGGTATACGCTGTTACAAGACTCAATCGGGTTCGATGGTGTTCCGGCTGGACTCCCATCTTCGAAGGCTGGCCAACTCGGCAAAGATCTACAGACTGGAGATGCCTTACGACGAAGCGGCTCTCGAAAAGGCCGTTTTGGAAACGATTCGCGCCAATCGACTTGAGGCCTGCTACATCCGGCCTATCGTCCTGCGCGGCTACGGCCATCTTGGGATCGACCCGGCCGGAATCCCGATCGACACCTATATCGCAGTGTGGGAATGGGGCACCTACCTCGGACAGGAAGCCTTGGAAACAGGCGTGGATGTCTGCGTGTCCACCTGGGCGCGGCCGGCTCCAAATACGTCGCCGGCAACGGCTAAGGCAGCGGGCCACTACCTGAATTCGCAACTGGTCAAGATTGAAGCCGTTACGAACGGATACGCCGAGGGTATCGCGCTCGACACCGATGGCTACGTGAGCGAAGGGAGCGGCGAAAACATTTTCCTGGTCCGTGATGGGATGATTTACACACCCGCCGTCGACCAGTCTGTCCTGGCCGGAGTTACACGCGACTCGGTCCTCGCCATCTGCGAAGAGTCTGGATTGAAGGTTTCCGAACAGGCCATTCCTCGGGAATGGCTCTACATCGCCGACGAGTTGTTCTTCACGGGAACGGCAGCGGAGATCACGCCCATCCGATCGGTCGATCGCATCAACGTGGGTGCCGGACAGAGAGGGCCGATCACCGAAAAGATCCAATCCCGATTTTTCAGCATTGTCAGTGGAGAGGCCGCAGCGCCTGAGGGCTGGCTGACTCGGGTAGATTGATCGCGCCCGAAACGCGTCTCCCGACTCACCGATTTCGGCTCCATGAACGAAATATACGCCTACGCCCTGAAGCTGCTCCGAGCCCGCGACTACAGCCCCATCGGCTGCGCCTCAAGCTCGAACAACGTTTCGAAAACGTGCCGCAAGATGTCATCGAGCGATTGAGGTCCGAAAGATTCCTCAACGACCGTCGCTTTGCAGAGAACTTCGTCAGGAGCCGGACACGCAAAGGCCGGCTGCAGTTGGAAATCGACCTGAGACACCACGGCGTAGCCCCCGACATCGTCCGTGAGGTCATCGAAAACGAGGATTGGCCTTCTACTGGAGAAATCGTGAGGGCTAAAATGAAGAGTTTGAGGCTTCGGCCGCCTCTTCCGAAGAAAGATGTGGCTCGTCTTTATAGATCTGTAGAGCGTCTTGGATATGATGCGGAGGAAATTCTCCGTGAGTTGGAAGAGTTCCTATGAACAGTGGTGAAATCCGTCAGAAGTTCCTGAAGTTCTTTGAGGGCCGAGCCCACACCGTGGTCCCCAGTTCTTCTCTGATCCCCGCTGAAGATCCCACGCTGCTTTTCGTTAACGCGGGTATGAACCAGTTCAAGGACGTTTTTCTCGGATCAGAGAAAAGACCCTATTCCCGTGCCGCGACCAGTCAGAAGTGCGCGCGCGCGGGTGGAAAACACAACGACCTGGACAACGTCGGACACACGGCCCGGCACCTCACCTTCTTCGAAATGCTGGGCAACTTCTCCTTCGGCGACTACTTCAAGAAGGAGGCGGTGGAGTTCGCATGGGAACTCTTGACGAAGGAATTCGGTTTGCCCGAAGACCGCCTGAGGGTGACGGTGTTTCGCGAAGACGATGATGCTGCCGATCTGTGGGCCAATCACGTCGGCGTACCCCCAGAGCGCATCGTACGCATGGATGAAAAGGAAAACTTCTGGCAGATGGGCGAGACCGGCCCCTGCGGTCCCTGCTCCGAGCTCCACTACGATTTCGGTCCCGGGGGGAGCGAAGAAAACCACGCCGACTGCACGTTCCCATGCGAATGTGGCCGTTACGTCGAAATCTGGAATCTGGTTTTTATGCAGTTTGACCGGAACGAGGCTGGAGAATTGAACCCGCTCCCGCTGCCCTCCATTGATACAGGTATGGGGCTGGAGCGAATGGCTTCGGTCTTACAGGACAAGGTGAGCGTTTTTGAGACAGACCTGCTACGCTCCCTCATCGATCGAGCCGGTGACCTGCTCGGAGTCCGGTACGGACAATCCCCCGAGGTCGACGTCTCGCTACGAATCATCGCCGACCACGTCCGCTCCGCCACGTTCCTGATCAGCGATGGCATCATTCCCTCGAACGAAGGCCGCGGCTATGTTTTGCGCAAGATCATGCGTCGCGGGATCCGGCAAGGTACGTTACTGGGATACAAGGAACCGTTTCTTCACACCATCACGGGCCACGTCGTAGAACTGATGCAGGACGCCTATCCCGACCTGGTAAACAGCCGCGAATACGTGTCGCGAGTCGTTGAAAGCGAAGAGCGCCGTTTCAGGGCCTCGGTCGCCGTAGCCGTCGGAAAGCTGGAAGAAATCGCCGACAAGGCCGTAGCTGCCGGAAAGGATGTCATCGAAGGCCGGGACATGTTCAAGCTCTACGACACGTTCGGTCTCCCACTGGATTTCATCCGGGAGATATCGGATGAAAAGGCCCTGAGCCTCGATGTCGCTGGTTTCGACCGAGAGCTGGCAAAGCAACGGGAGCGGGCTAGAGAGAGCTGGAAAGGTGATCAACCGACGTCGGAAGCCTACGGCGAGTTTCTCAAGAAGGGTAAAACGAAGTTCCTGGGATACGAAACCCTCGAAAGCCGGAGCCGCATCGCGGGCATTGTCGCCAACGGTGAACCGGTCGAAACCGTCGAAGGAACCGGTGGCCAGGCCGAAATCATTCTCGACGAAACGCCTTTCTACGCCGAATCGGGAGGACAGGTTGGAGACATTGGAAGTCTGACATCTCCTACCGGCGCCGTCCGTGTGGTCGACACGCTCTCCCCCGCACCGGGCCTCACCGTTCACCGCGTCGAACTCGAAGTCGGACGACTATCCGTGGGCGAAGAAGTAGAAGCCCGCGTCGATGCACGGCGGCGAAAGAGAATCGCGGCCAACCACACTGGAACCCATCTGCTCCATGCGGCGCTCCGGGACACGCTGGGAGTCCATGTCAAGCAGGCAGGTTCGCTCGTAGCGCCGGACCGGCTCCGCTTCGACTACACGCACTACGCAGCCTTGAGCGAGGCCGAGATCGCCGACATCGAAGAACGCGTCAACCGGGCTATTCTGGATAACCACGCCGTTGGAACCGAGGAAACGGAACTCAACGCTGCCGTCGAGTCGGGGGCAATCGCTTTCTTCGGAGAGAAATACCAGCAGAAAGTACGTGTGGTTTCGGTTCCCGGGGTTAGCATGGAACTCTGTGGTGGTACGCACACCCGTCGGACGGGCGACATCGGCCTTTTCAAAGTCGTTTCCGAAGGCAGCGTCGCAGCGGGAATCCGTCGCCTGGAGGCGGTCACGAGCCTGGGCAGCTATGAACGGCTGGATGCCGACGAACGGCTCCTCGATGAACTTGCCGACCGCCTCAAGACACCGCGGTCGGGGCTTACGCGAACCGTGGAACGGATCCTGGATCAGCAGAAGCAGGCTGAAACGGAACTGGCAGGCCTGAAACGCAAGAGTGCTAATTCCAGACTCGACGATCTGCTTGAAGCGGAAAACACCGTATCGGGCATACGCGTGGTATCTCAAAAGGTGGACGGAGTCGACGCAGGATTGATGCGTGAATTGGCTGAGAATCTACGGCGAAAAATGGGTTCCGGGATCGTCGTTCTGGGCATGGCCGCAGACGGTAAAGCGACCCTTGTCACCTCGGTGTCGGAGGATCTGCAGGGCCAACTCCACGCCGGAAAGATCATCAAGCAGGTTGCAGGCCTGGTCGGAGGCAGTGGCGGAGGCCGCCCGGACTTCGCTCAGGCCGGCGGAAAAGAGCCCGAAAAGCTGGATCAGGCTTTACAAGAAGTGTACAATATCGTGGCGGATCTGGTGGTCTAGCCACCGTCTGTAGTGGTTATGATGAACATACGATGGCTTTTCGCGATCGGTCTGACCGTTGCTGCCCTGGGCATCTCCCAGGAGAGTTGGGGACAGGATCGCATTTCGGCATTCGTCGAAGACGACGGCAAGATCGTGTTCACCAATCTGGCCACATACAGCCAACCCGCAGCCGAGCCAATTCCAGTTGTTTCAAACCCGACAACAGCACCTGTGGGAGTGGCATCCCTCGATCCGGCAAACGCGCTCGATCCCCTGATCGACAGCATCTCCGCCAGGCATGGCGTGGACCGAGCGCTGGTTCGTTCCGTCATAGAAGTTGAATCCAATTTCAACCGCCGGGCCGTATCCCCGATGGGTGCGATGGGACTGATGCAACTGATTCCGGAAACCGGGGCAAGATTTGGCGTGCGTGACTTCTTCGATCCGGCTCAAAACATAGACGGCGGTGTCCGCTACTTAAGATTCCTATTGGAGATGTTCGAGGGGAACCTCGATTTGTCACTGGCCGCGTACAACTCGGGAGAAAATCGCGTAGCACGCCTGGGTCGAATACCGGCTATACCGGAAACGCAAAACTACGTCCGACTGGTACGATCTGCGTATAACCGTCGTGGCGGCCAAGCACCGACAGTCCAGCCGGTTGCCTCCGCCGCTCCACCGGCACGGACGACTCCTCAACTCCCCGTTCCACCGCCTCAAACAGCAGCGGTTGTGGCGCCGGCCACCCGGGCGATTTCGAGCACGGTGGATGAGCGAGGAGTATTGCGTTTCTCGAACGTCGAGTAGCGACTCTTCTCTGTGCATATACCCAAACAACAACTGAAACGGATTCGAGGGGCAAGGGTCATCCCTGTGCTGCTACTGGTGCTGGGGTCAACGACGGCGGCTCTTGCACAGACTCCGCTCAGAGACCAGGCGGGCACCGCTTATCAGGTGGCACAGAGAGAGGAGATCTCTCTCAAAGAAAAGCCGACTGCAGATCGGTCTCGGGCCGAATACCTGAGGGTGATCCGCCTTTACGAGCGGGTTTACCTCATCACGCCCCACACCGGATACGCGGACGACGCTCTTATCAACATCGCGGCGCTCTACAGAGAGATCGGCGATCCAAAGGACGCCATCACAACACTTCAGTTCCTGATCCGGGAATATCCTGCTTCACGGTTCCTGCCCACTGCGATTGCCGATATCGCAAGCATGAATCGACCGGTTCGAGAGAAGGTCGAAGACGTTCAACCCGACGAGGAGATCCGCGCCCGAACTGCTCGGCCATCGTCAGTGGTTTCGATAGAGAACGTTCGCTACTGGGAATCCTCCAGATCCGTGCGAGTGGTTGTCGACATGGCAGGCGAACCGGCCTTCACCAGAGGCGAGGTTCAGGACCCGCCGCGGGTCTTCGTCGACATCGCAAACTCACGGGTTGGGGCATCTCTTCGGGAACGTGCTCTGCCCGTCGAATCGGTCATGCTGGAAAACATCCGGGTGGGACAGTATGACCAGGACACGGTCCGTGTCGTACTCGATCTGGTCGGGCTCAGCAACGTAACGACCTTTACGCTGCGTGATCCCGATCGGCTCGTTATCGACGTTCTCGGCGCCTCAGAACCAGTGAACAGGACACCCGAACCTGGGGCGCCCGCATCGGACCCCGATCCGGAAGTGAGGAAGGTTGCCACTCGAACAGCGCCTCGGCCCGAACCGGAGTCAGAAGCCTCCGATGTCACCGATGCCGACGGTGCCGAAGCCAGCGTCCTCTCACCCGCACAGCCGACAGAAAACGGAGACCACTCCCTGATTCGCAGCCTCGGCCTGAAAGTTGCGCGTGTCGTCATCGATCCGGGACATGGAGGGCGAGATACAGGAACGATCGGTCCCAGCGGGCTCACTGAGAAGGCTCTTGTTCTCGACATCGCACGTCGCCTCAAAGAAAAGATCGAATTGGAACTGGGTGCCGAAGTCGTCCTGACCCGTAACGACGACGCCTTCGTTCCCCTGGAAACGCGTACGGCAATGGCCAATCAGGCTGAAGCGGACCTGTTTCTGTCAATACACGCGAACTCGAGTAGCAGCCGGTCGATCCGAGGATTCGAAACCTACTTCCTCAACTTCGCCACCTCCAGCGAAGGTTCAGAAATTGCGGCCCGCGAAAACGCCGCATCGGCTCAATCGATCTCGGAACTTCAGGATCTTGTCAGCAAGATTCTGCTTCGAGACAAAGTGGATGAATCGCGGGAATTTGCCTCACACATTCAAAGGGCCCTGGCGACCACACCCGATTTCGGAAGAAACCGGGGAGTCAAGCAGGCTCCGTTCGTGGTTTTGATCGGTGCCAACATGCCTTCCATCCTTGCTGAAGTCTCCTTCATCAGCAATCCTGACGACGAACGCCTGCTCAAGGAAGGAGACCGGCGCGATCAAATTGCCGAGTCTCTCTTGGACGGTGTAAGATCCTACTCAGAGACCCTGAGCGGCTTCGAAACAGCCGAAGCTCGGGACTGAATCCCAACAGCCTGTTGAGTGCAGGAAATAATGACTTTTATAAGGATCGTTGCGACCGTTCTTCTATTCGCCACGCCGCTCGCAGCACAAACCAGGGAAACTCTTGTCGAATGGATGCTGGAGGATCCCGCCTGGAGCCTTGGGTCGGAACCGATTGAGTATACGGACTTTGATATCGAAACGCTGGTTGGGGACAACACCCCGAGCGTTCTCGAATACGGCTTTATCGGGGCTACCCTGGTAACACTTGAATCGACGGATGGAAGCGTGGAAGTAGCGCTCTACGAGATGATCGATTCCACTGCCTCATATGGCCTCTTCGCGTTGAAGCGTAACTGGAGGAGTCCCGACTTTGAACTGGCTGTCGTCGGAATCGAGAGCTATCAAAACGGCGACAGGCTCGTGTTCTGGCAATCCAAATACGTTGTTGAACTGGAGGGTCCGAGGGAGGCGACCAGAGCCCTGGGTGAACTGATCGCAGACAACATACTTGGTCGATCAAGAAAGGCTCCGGTCTCGCTGCTTCTCCCAGCCGAAGGTCTGATACGTGAGTCTGAGAAATACATCCTCACACCCGCAGCCTTTCAAACGATCTCCGGCCTGGACCCTGCCGAACTCGGTTTCGAGAACAGCGTGGAGATTGCCGTTGCCGAGTACACACAAGCTTCTAACTCGGGAAGACTTGCGTTGCTGCTCTACCCGACCCAACAGCTGGCACGGCTGCATTCTGAAACCTGGATTGAAAGTTTTGAGGGCGACTTGCCCAGCGGAAGATCTGTTTCGTTGTTTGCGATACTGCTGGAAAGCGACAGTGATGAGTTGAGCGAGTCGATCATGTCAGCGTTGAGTTATCAGTCAGAGGTAACCTGGACCGAGACACTTCCCGACCCACTCACACTGCCTCAAATGATCCTGACCATCTTCACGTTCATAGGCATCGCGCTGGCTTTCACTCTCGTCGTCGGCCTTGTCTTCGGTGGCTTCCGCATCTACATGAAGACCCGCTATCCCGGTCTTGTTTTCGGTAGTGAAGAAGAACTCGAATTAATACAACTCAAGTTAGATCAACCAATTACAACCAGAGAGCTCAATCCCTGAGCAGTTGAAAACGCGCAACCCGAATAAAGCCAACGCCTTCGGTCATTAGCAAGAATTCTTGTTGACAAGGCCCAACCCCCTTAATTAAATTATGAATGCATTGGAGCTTTCTGCCCCTGACTGGGGGCAGATCCTTTTTCTCTTTACAACTCTTGCTCACCCTCTGGGTGAGCATTTTTTTGCCAACGTAGCTCAGCTGGTAGAGCAGCTGATTCGTAATCAGCAGGTCAGCGGTTCGACTCCGCTCGTTGGCTTTTCCTTTCAATAACTTAGACTCAATGAGGGGCACCGCGCACATTTTGCGCGACTCATCCGATGAAGGCCGGTCGGCATAGTTATTATAGGAATACGGTCGATAAGCGTTTTCGGAATCGTCAGGAGGCGCTGGAAACGGTTTTCTCGTAGAGTTCCACGTATCGCTGGACGACTTTCTCGTGGCAGAAATCACGTTGGGCATGCTCTCGGCCCGCCTGTCCCATGCGCTGGTGGAGTTCGGTGTCGCCCAGAAGCGAGGCCGCGGCCGCAGCCATCGACTCCGTGTCCCCTACCTCTAAAAGATAGCCGTCGACGCCATCTTCGACGACTTCGGAGAGACCGCCCACGCGCGTCGCTATTACGGGGACTTCTGAAGCCATCGCTTCAAGAGCTACTAACCCGAAGGACTCGAGTTCGCTGGGCAGCAGAAGTATGTCTGACACCGACAGCAGGCGCTCCATCTCGGAACTCTTGCCCAGGAAAAGTACGTCATCGGAAACGCCCCTCACCGCGGCCAGCCACTCCGCATTAGGTCGGTCCGGACCATCTCCCACCATCAGAAGCTTCGCCTTATGCGTCTTTCTCAGACGACTGAATAATTCAATCACGTCGCTCGTGCGTTTCAGCGGCCGGAAGTTTGAAATGTGGATCAACAGTCCCTCGTCTTCGGCGGCAAACCTGGCACGATACTTCGAATCGGAAGACTTTCTAAAGACGTCGCAATTTACAAAGTTGGGTATGACCTCGATCTCGTGCTGAGTATCGAACTCTTTGATCGTTCTCTCCTTCAGGTACTCGGAGACAGCAGTGACGGCGTCACTTTCCTCGATTCCAAAACGTGTGATCGGTAGATAGGATCGATCGTTTCCCACAAGCGTGATATCGGTCCCATGGAGTGTGGTTACAAACGGAATCTCTCTATCTGCGGACATCTTCTTCGCAAGAAAAGCACTTATCGAATGTGGAATGGCGTAGTGAACGTGCAGGATGTCCAGCTCGGACCGATTCACTACTTCCGCCATCTTCGTAGCCAGAACAAGATCGTAGGGTGGATACTCAAACAACGGGTACGAAAGAACCTCCACTTCATGGAAATGGATTCGATCGTTCATCTTGAGGCGAATCGGAAGCGAATAACTTATGAAGTGAACTTCGTGACCGATAGCCGCGAGTTCCTTGCCCAACTCTGTAGCCACGACTCCACTTCCGCCGTAGGTCGGATAGCAGGTGATACCGATTTTCATACGAGACTTCGGGGACAGACGCCTCTCGTTGAAGACGGGAATGAGTTGTCAGTCCCCAATTTCCTCCTAGAGTTCAATAACCTGGTGCACCGAAGGGTCGAGTTCCAGTTTCCGATCCATCATCGGAATCAGATTCAAACCATATCGAGCAAGAAACGAGGTGACGTTGACGACGCGTTCCTGCAGCTTGCGCTCCGGGAACAGACGTGTGCTCAACGTATTCAGGTGCCGTTCCAGAACTTCGTTGCGCCGCGATTCACCCCTTACGAAACGCGAACGAAGGGTATCCACCTGATGCATTATCTTTTGAACAGCATTGTCCAAAGCCCCGCCGAGTGTAGGATCCACCTCTTCCATGACCGGACCGAGACGCTGGATCTGGTCCGACACACGCCGGCGGACGTCGTCGAAAACCTCGACTCCGGACGTTAATCCGACAGCTCTGGTTCTGAGTTGATCCATACCCTCGAACACGTCTTCGATACCCAGATCGTATTTCTTCATGACACGGGCGACAGGCGGTTCCACCAACGTTGCTGTGATCCTCGGAAACACAGGCGGCACAGGTTTTCCCAGACACTCGTAAGCTGAACCCGCCTGCGCCATATAGGCGACCTCGGCAGGCCCCCCGACAAAAGCCACAGTGGGGAACATGGAATCCTGCACCACGGGGCGCAATAGAACGTTGGGACTCAAATCCAGTCCGGCAAGATCCTTTTCCGGTTCGAGCGACACCCGAGATCCCTCTCGATAGGCGAAGAATCCGGTAAAGTTTCGACCCACCCGCACTTGCTCGGAATATCCCGCCCGGATGATCATCTGGGTGCGTGCGGCGAGTGCAGAACGAACATCCTCCGCCCGCCTCGCCACACCGGCAATGGCATCTTTTTCTATCGACCGCAGAGGGGGAGAGAGCGGATCGGCGAGTATCAAGCCGGAACCTTCAAACAACCCGCCCATCATCCGGGCGAAGGCCTCGACGGGAGAAACCTCCGGACTGTAAGCGCCTTCGATAAGGGTCCGCACCTCGGCGGCAAACTCCGAAGGCGGGAGAAGACGGAAACACTCCTCTATCGCATCGGGGAGGGACGAACCGAAGCGAAGCCATCCGACAGGCGCACGGTCAGGATTCGGTAGCGGAGACGTAACCTTCTCCAGCGTTGAATCCTGGCTTAGAATTCCAGCCCATTCGATCTCTTCGTGATCGTGATCTTCGGCGGCAATCCAGAACACCGGCACTGCAGCGACACCACGCTCGTCCAGCTGCCTGGCAATCTTGACCGCCGTGAGGGCCTTCAGAATAGAATACATCGGTCCGGTCAAGAGTCCGGCCTGCTGTCCTGTCACGACCGCCACAGCACCAGAACGCAGCTTCTTGATCGAAGTGGTGTCCACGTTCCATCCCTCGTGTTGCGATTCCAGTGCGTCGGCCAGTCGGTTCCGATGCGCATCATCGATTGAAGGACACCCGCGAGCGAATTCTTCGACAGCATCCAGTGAAGGGCGGTGCGGATAGAACTGGCAGGCACTATCGGAACCCTGAATGTAGTCGAGGAAAAGCTTCGACATTGAGGGTAAGGCTTCGAGCGGAACGCGCATCTGGTATCTATGTGCCTTGGATTGAGCAGCCTTGATTGCTGGAATCTAAGTCAACCGGCGGAGAAAAACTTCCAATCCTTCGATTCGGGCCGACACACTGTCTTCGGCACCGTCTGCACCTGTCGGGTTTCGGAGTTCTTCTTCGACATGAGCCAGCCCCGCCATAGGCTCGAACGCGATTTCAATCCCATTCAGTCCGCGTCTGGCTCCCGTCATGGCTCTGTAATGACTGGCAAGTCTTAATGCCGGGTAGTAGAAAAAGACGTTCGGACCGGGAATGGGCACCAGAACCCAGAAAAACATCACGGTCAGGGCCGTGAGTATCCCATCCACAACGAGCCACGCACCGTGTTTGACAACCTGGCCACGTAGAAGATCCCGAAACTCACTTTCCGGATCGGAACTTGGCGCGTGAAGGACCTTCAGGGAGCGCGGGCAGTTCAGCGCTTTGATCATCCGTTCCTGCGGATCGATCCGATCCTCAAGTTTCTGATAGTAACGATGGCCGACGCGCGTTACCCGGCCGACCCAACGGATGACAGGGTTTCGGTTTCGCATCATCCGGCGTATGAACCGGAGGAATCGATCGCCATCTGTCGCAGCGCACAGGCGGAGAGAACTCTTTGGCAGGAATAGCGTGGGCCGATACCGTCGAGTTCGAATCATATATAACGCAACATCGGGCCAGATCTCAGTGGCCACAGGCGCACTCCAACCCTCGCTCTGATCTGGAACCTCTAATAGTGCGTCCTTTGCCACCTTCTGATCCTATCCTTTTGCCACGGTCGGGACTAACGTTCGTTGCTCAACTCTTCAGTTTACGCAAATCCGAGCTCTTGAACCACTGTATACATTGTAGGTGCGGTCTATGAGCGCACATGTGCGGTCATAGACCGCACCTACAGTCGAAAGAGGTCATTACAAAAGGTGTGTAAAAGTCATCAGGCGGCGGCCTTCGATTTCATCACGACTCTGATGCCGTCAGCGAATTGCTGACCATCATAGACCTCTTGTAAGAGTTCGGATCCTTTTAAGTGTCGCCAAGCCTTCTCAGCGACACGTAGTAGCTTCCAGATCATTGCCGTTGCATTCTCGACACGCTTGAATCGGCGAGCGGCGTTGGTGCGGAGGCGAACCATGTCGAAGGGCGATTCGACGATGTTGGTCGTTCTCAGATGCACCCAGTGTTGTTTCGGGAACTCATAGAAAGTAATCATCCGGTCCCAGTCCCGCAACAGCGTCTCACCCGCTTTGGGATAGTTCTTCTCATATCGGCGGACGAACTGATCCCGCTTTCGTTCGCAGGCCGCGCGGGAGTTCGCGAAGGCCATCCCATGGAGCAGCTGTCTGGCCGCGGGCTGCTCGGTCTTCGGCAGATGATCGACCACGTTGATCGACTTGTGGTTCCAGCAGCGTTGTTCCTGGCCCTGGGGCTGTTGCTCGGCCAGCGCGGACCAGATGCCCAGGTGACCGTCCGCGACAGTCAGTCGTCCCAGCTTCAGGCCCCGTCTCTGGAGATTGCGCAGAATGCGGCTCCAGGACTCCTTGCTTTCCCGCTGCCCGCTCTCACAGGCCAACACCACTTTGCGCCCGTCTGACAAGGCTCCGATGATCACCAGCAATGCCGCTCGCTCTTTCGCGATCCCCGCTTTCACGTACAAGCCGTCTGCCCACTGGTACACGACCTCGAGGCCGGACAGGTCCTGCTGGACCCACTCGTCATACTCCAACTGCCAGGTCGATTTCAGTCGTTGGATCGATGCTCGCGACAACGGAGCGCCAGCGCCAAGCAGTCCGCGCATGGCCTGCTCGAAGTCCCCTGTGGCCAGGCCGTGGAGGTAGAGATCGGGAAGTAGCTCGCCCAGCTGTTTCGATTTCCGTCGAAAATACGGCAGGATCTGACTCTCGAACCGCTCGGCGGTGTTTCGAACCCGAGGTCGTCGAACCTCCATCGTACCGTTCATCATTGCGAAGCGTCGCGGCTTCCCGTGACCGTTCCGGTATCCTCGTCGATTCGGACTCCGCTCCGACTTTTCCCGACCCAGAAATTGAGTGACTTCGTCCTCGAGCAGCTCCTGTAGCCAGACTTGGACCCGGGATCGCGCCCAGTCCTCCAAACCTTCATACGCGTTCGTTGACGCCACTGATGCCGGTATGTTCTTCTTCTTCATGGGTGGTGTACCTTTCTCCCGGTTGCTGCCGGGATTGCTTAGGGTTTCGAATTCACCGAAAGCGTACACCGCCTTCTCTTTTTACACACCGATTGGAACGACCTCAGTCGAAAGACGCCAGCACTTAAGTAGTAGACGATTGTATTTACCTTTCGGCATTAAGCCCTCTCGATTTCAGCCAGCCTGTCCAGAAATTTTCCAGTCCGTTCCTCAATAGCCGGATGACCGACAAGATCCGAGATCACCGCCACCGAGCTTGCACCGGCGGCCAATACCTCTTCCAGATGTTCCAGCCGAATGCCTCCAATGGCAACAACCGGCCGCTCCAACTGGCCGCAGATGGCAGCGAGACCGTCCAGTCCGAGTACCGGGGCGTGGTTCTTTTTAGTAGAGCTTTCGAAAACGGGGCCGACGGCGACGTAGTCGACCGGTTCATCAGCTGTGTCCAGGGCCTGGGACACGTCGTGGGTGGAAACGCCGACGATACTATCGTCATCGAGGATGCGCCGCGCTGCAGACGGGGAAAGATCCTCCTGACCCAGATGGACGCCCGCAGCCCTTACGATCTTCGCAATGTCGGCTCGATCATTGACGATGAGACGGGCATCCGGCGGAGCTTTATCAATAATCCGGACTACCTGATCCAGGAGTTCGCCGGACGAAGCCGTCTTATTCCGAACCTGCACGAGCCTGGCACCGCCGTTGAAAAGACGTCGGGAAATATCGACCGGATCGCCGAAGCTGGCATCGGCGATGGCATACAGCGCCGGTAGCCGCTTCATGCAGATTCGGCTACGCCCGCAGCTTTACCAAGAACACTGGACTGCTCCAGGAAGTCAGTAGACATGTCGCCGGATTGGAAATCTTTGTCAGCCAGGATCTTCAGGTGAAGAGGTATGGTTGTCCGGACACCCTCCACAATAAACGTGCTCAACGCCCGGTCCATCCGTCGAAGAGCTTCCCCGCGGCTGGCTCCAAGAGCGATCACCTTGGCGATCAGTGAGTCGTAGTAGGGAGGCACGACGTACTCTGCGTAAGCGGCCGTATCGACACGCACGCCGGGTCCGCCAGGGGGATGCCAGGAGGTTATCTTCCCCGGGGAAGGCCGTTGTGTGAACGGATCCTCTGCGTTCACTCGACATTCGATGGCATGCCCCTTAAAACGGACGTCCTCCTGCCGGTGAGGCAGGGTCTCACCGGCCGCAGCCAGGATCTGGTCACGGATCAGATCGATGCCGGTAACGATCTCCGTCACGCCATGTTCCACCTGAATCCGCGTGTTCATCTCCATGAAATAGAAATTCCTGTTCCTATCGACAAGAAATTCCATCGTGCCGACGTTCGTATAGCCGAGGCTCTGAACCGCCGACACGACGCGGGCTCCCATCTTGTCGCGAAGCACATCGTCCATCATTACGGACGGCGCTTCTTCGAGGAGTTTCTGGTGCCGGCGCTGGATCGAACATTCCCGCTCACCGAGGTGGATGGCATTGCCGAAATCGTCAGCCAGAATCTGAAACTCTATGTGGCGGGCCTTTTCGACAAACTTTTCCATGTAGCACTCTGCCGAACCGAAAGCTGCCTGCGCTTCGGCCTGGGCAGTCCCCAGGGCCCGGGCCAATTCGGAGGAATCCCTCACGATGCGCATCCCGCGGCCACCGCCGCCGGCGGTCGCCTTGATGATGACCGGATAGCCGATCTCTTTAGCTACAGCCAAAGCTTCGTCAGTATCCTGGACTGGATCGGAGCTTCCCGGAAGGATTTCCAATCCGACACGAGACATCGCCGACCGCGCGCGCACCTTGTCACCCATCATCCGAATGCTGGACGGAGAGGGACCGATGAACTTGATCCCGCACTCCTCACACACCTCGGCAAAGTGGGCGCTCTCGGCAAGGAACCCGTAACCGGGATGTATGGCATCTGCATTGGTAATCTCCGCGGCGCTGATAACGCTGGGAATATCCAGGTAACTCTCCGAACTGCGGGCCGGTCCGATACATATGGCTTCATCCGCAAACCGAACATGAAGCGCATGCCGGTCCGCCTCCGAATAGACGGCAACGGTCCGAAGACCGAGTTCCTTACATGCAAACAGGACCCGGAGTGCAATCTCTCCTCTGTTGGCGATCAGTACTTTCCTGAACATGGAATTGGAGGCCTCGGGTCAGACAATCAGCGTGGGCGGATGGCGAACAGTCGTTCGCCGAATTCAACAGGTTGGCCATTCTCGATCGGGATGCTGACGATCTCGCCAGCAACCTCGGATTCGATTTCGTTCATCAGCTTCATCGCTTCGATTATGCAGACGACACTTCCTTTTTCGACGAAATCTCCGACCTTGACGAACGGGTCCGCATCCGGGTTGGGAGCGCGATAAAACGTCCCTACCATCGGCGAGGTTACGAAAAATACTCCCGCCGCCTCAACCAGCGCGGCTGTATCGGTGGGAGTCGCAACCGTCGTCTGCTGGGGGGCCGAAGCGATCATCTGGGCAAGATTCGGGCTACTCCCCGCCTTCCGAACTCTCAAACGCACCCCGGCACGCTCAACCTCGAGTTCTTCGATGCCCTCGGTCGTCGAAACGATTTCTATGAGTTCTTTAAGCTCTTTAAAGTTCATGGCCGTCGGAAGTATAGCATCTAGCGCGATCGCGCTTGTAGCCTGGCCCCGCAGACTTCTGCCACCATCTGCTAGGGCTGAGTTTTCTCAAATTGCGGCCGAAGTTCCCACGCGGCTCTACGCAGCAGGTACCGGGCAAACCCGATCCGAAGACCCGGCTCACCCACAAGGATCAGAAAATTCTCCCCCGACGCGCGTCGCGCCAGGACCAGAGACCGGTCCGCGGTCCACGATGTCTCCGTAAGCTGGCCCGCGGCCGTGTCCTCGGACGTGTGCTGCGCGATACGCAGCAACGTAGCAAATTCCGACAGTGTATCCTGATCGAGGGCGGGATCGGTGATCACCTCCTCGACGATCGTGCCGTCCAGACTCACCAGAGCCATAGCGCGAATGCCTCCCAGCTCATTCCGCACTTTTTCGAACACTTCGTGGAAAAGGGAACGCGTCACGTGGCCGACCTGCTTAAACCTGTTCCGGGTGAGGGCTCTCCGCTCGGTAGCGGAGGACCCTCACCCGGATATGAGAAGTATCGTTTGTTACCGATTACTGAGCAAAGAGCTGGGAGGATTCCTCCGCAGCTGTTTCCGACAGAAACTCTAACGGGTTCGCAGGCTTGATGCGCGCTGTAATAAAGAACAACAGCTCGCTCGTGCTCTTGATCACCTGCGTACTCTTGAAAAGATTCCCCAAGACCGGAATGTTACCCAGGCCCGGAACCTGGCTGATGTTGATCGAATCGTTGTCGAGCAAAATCTCCCCGATCACGGCGGTTCCGCCGTCCGAAATAAGGACCTGCGTCGTTGCCTGCTGCGAGGAAACCGACGGTATCCCGTTGACGGAGCGTCCGAATTCAGGGCTACTGTTCTCAATCGCTGTCGTCAGCAATATTGTCCCGGCTTCTGTTATCTGCGGCGTCACGGTCAAACTGAGCGAGAAGTCCACGAAAGTAACCGAGATGGTGTTGTTGACGTTCGTCTGAACGGGAATCTGTGTGCCCTGGGAAACGGTGGCAGCCTGATTGTTCTGCGTCGTTACTCTCGGTCGGGACAACAGCTTCGCAGTACCCGTCGCCTCGGCAGCCTGAATAATCGTATCCAGCAGGATGTCCCCCCCCGCACCGAGAAGGAATGACAACCCTGACGTACCGCCGGCCGGGAAATCCGAGATCAACGGAACCGCACCACCGACGTTGACGTTGGGCGCCGGAGTTCGGCTAAACGGACTTCCAGAACCCGGGAGACCGGTAAGGCTACTTCCGGTGGGCTGTTGCCAATCAGAAGACCGATCTGGGCACCAAGATCTCTGGAGAACGATTTGCTTGCTGAAAGCAAACGGGCCTCGATTTCCACCTGCTGCGCAGGCGTGTCGAGGAACGAAACCAGGGATTCCACACGCCCAAACTGGCTTGGGATATCGGTGACAATCAGGGCGTTTCGGCGTGCGTCGGTAATGATAGTACCGCGCGCCGACAACAGACCCTGGATGACGCCCAACACCGTATCCGATTGCGTGTAGCTCAATATGAAGGTCTGTGTCACAAGCTCTGCATTCAGTTCCTGCGCTTCGCGCAGGTCGCGCGCCGCGTTCTCTTCCGCCTGCAGAGTTCCCTGCGTGGCGACCCTCAGAATATTTCCCTGCAACTCATATCCCAGGTTGTTGTTCCTGAGCACCAAGTCCAGAGCCTGATCCCAAGGTACGTCGCGTAACAGCAGAGTCACCGTGCCGTTGACCGCAGGATCCAGGACCACACGTTCAAACCACTGATGTTTCCAATCAGGCGGAAGAAGTCCTGGAGATCCAGATCTCTGAAATCAAACGTAACGATCTCACCCGTGTACTGCGGTGTCTCGAGAGCCTGGACGGGGGCCTGCACCAAAAAGGCTGAGGGCGGGGCGGGGGCTATGGCCCCGGTTGGGGGCACCGTTTCGGCGACCGTCTCGGCAATCGAAACTGGAGACATAACCGTCGTTTCAGGCTGTGCCAGTGCTCTCAGAGGGTCGACTTCGGCCGACTCCTCGGATTCCAACTCCTCTACGACGATCGGCGGTAAGGTCCCGGGAGTGGGGAGCACCACAGTCGGTTCGGCAGACGCCAGTGTCAGGAAACTCTGTCCCGTGGCCGCGGTCTCCTCTTCCGAGGTGAAAATGGGATTCGCCATCCGGCCCAGCAGATCGCTTTCGAAATCTTCGGACGCTTCGGCTGCTTCGAGCTGTTCAGCCTCAAGGACCTCTGCGATTTCCGCCGTCGGCGTGGCTTCTAAAACCCTCTCGGTTTCTTTCGTCTCAAAAGCGGCCAGGATCTGGTCGCTTTCTTGGCTTTCATCGGATGATCGGGCGAGAATGATTTCAGTCTCGTTGGTCTCGTTGTCCAATTCGATCGCTTCCGGCTTCTCGACAAGGTCTTCGGGGATTTCTTCTATTTCAATTTCTGCTTCCACCGTCTCTACGTCATCGAATAACGAAACGATGGCTTCCTCTCAGGTTTGCCCCAAATCGGAGAGCAAAGTCGCCTTGATCTCGTCCTGGTCCAAAAGTGTAGCTTCGAGGGGACCCGAAAGAAGCTCCAGATTCTCCAACCCATCACCATCAAACCAGTCAGCCGCAGCTTGTCCGGTCACATCTGTGAGCAGTCGGGAAGCGTCTTCGGCGCCGAAGCGGACACGAACCTTCCCCTCGCCCTCATCAATGATCTCGTAGGGAACTTCCTTTTCCAGGTCAAAGACTAGTCGTGTGGCTTCCCGGTTGTCGTCTGTGAAGAAAGACGACCGGACCTGGGTCACCCCGGCATGGTCCACTTCCCTTCTCCAGAATCCCAGCTCGCTCTCCGCATTGTGAAAGTCCACGACCAGACGCGGCCCTTCCAGTTCGAAGTACGTGTATCGAACCCACTCGGTCGAGTTGACGGTAAATTCGACGGCATCTTCTGCCGGCGTCACCACAAGTGTTTCCACCTTTATGGGATCGTCTGAAATCTGGCCTACGGCCACGGTTGACAACAGTAAGAGGATACTCACTGCAGTAATTGTTTTAGTGAAGACGGTCATCACTTATTCTCCTGGCGTTGCACTTAACGTTCGCACAACTTCCTCTCGTTGTTCGGGATCAGGTTGACCCTCGAGAGGTTTTACTTCGAATACGATTGCGTTGGGGCTGATCTCCTTGACTACCGCGTCGAGCAGTTCATCGCCTGCCCGGGCAAAGAAAGTTCGATTACCGGGGGCCACGACAACCACGACATTCATCGACGGCTCCTCTGACGCCACTATGCCAATGAATTGCACTTCATTGAGCAGCACGCCGCCGAGTCCCAAGGGGCGAACCGCCGGCACCAGTGAGAGCGGATCGACCGGAACTAGGGGCGGCGGCACCGGATTCACGAAAGGGTCCCGGCGACCGCTCGGGTCGTAGCGAAACCCAGCAGGGATCGCCAAAGGCGGTGGGGCGGGCTCTTCTTCCTCTTGTACTGCAGGCGCCTCCTGAGGAGGCGCCATCGGGACGGCGGAGTTCGCATAGGGTGCCGGCAGAAGAACCAGTATGAAGCCCAATATGAATGCGAGTCTGTAACTCATGGTCAGCTCCCCGGTGCCGGCTCCTCTTCGATGTACACAAACGTCGTTGCCGTATAGGTAGCCGATACCGATGTCGTGATGCCGTCTCCGGTCGCAGTTATCTGAAGACCGGTGATGTTCACAATCCTGTCCAGTTCGCGAATTCTATCCAGATAGAGACCCATGTTGTGGTAGGTGGCCTCGACCTGCATGTCGATCGGCCACTCCGAGTAGAACTCGCTATCCACCGGCGCTCTGGGCGATACCCTCAAGAGCCTTAACGAAGAATCCGTCGCTGCCTGCTGGACTTGACGGAGGATTTCATCGGTTTCGCGTTCCAGCGGCAGAATAGGCTTCAAGGCATCGAGCTGCACCTGCATTTGTTCAGCTTCCGCCCGGATTTCAGCCAGTTGCTGCTGTCTTTGAACAGCGGCCGCAACGTCCTGATTGAGTTGGGTCAGCTGAGCGTTCAGAGTCACCACCTCGGCTCCAAGCGGCCGCAGGAACTGATACCAGAACAAGGCGAGAACCACTCCAGAGGCACCCACGACGATCCCAGCCTGGTAGTACCAGGGCAATCTCTGAAAATCACTGTAGTTAACAGCCATAAACCGTCAAGCTCTACTGATTGGGCCCAGGGTCAGCGTTCTCGGCTTCGGAATTTCCTAGTTTAAGGTCCCCTGTCTCAGGGGATCAGGTAGAGTGTATCGGGGTCTGGCGTCAGCGCAGCGTATTCGGCTTGCGTGCCGGTCCAGACTTCCAAGAAGCGTTTTCGGCAGCGGGGCGGGGCGGCGATCATCCGCAAAAGATTAGTCTCGAACAGGCGCTTTTTGAGACGCCCGCAGGAGAATCTATGGGCGCTGGGTCTGCGCAAAGCCGATCTTGTCCGCGATTGAATCGGGTATTGATGCGATCCTGGTTTCGACTGAAATCAAGCGTGTTTCTATTCCGGTAAGTCTGCCCTCGACGCCAGCCATCCGGGTCTCCAATGCGATCATGCGATTCTCGACCCCTGTCATCCTGCCCTGAATATCTCTCAAGAGCGCATAGATATTGTTCGCGGTTTCATTCAGGGTCGCATTCAATGTCTGAATCGATGCTTCCAATGCGGTGAGCTTTTCTTCCGTTGTTGCCATTGCTTTCTCCTTTCAAGAGAAGAAGCAATCTTACCTCAAGGACCCACCGCTTGCCCCCTGGAGAAGACAGTGAACGGCAGAACCCCGATATATGTAGACTGTCATGCCAAGTGAAATCTCTTCATAATACACACAGGCTTGGCTCCCGATTTTTTCCACCTCGATATATCCAGCACCGCTAGGTTCGATGGAATAGTGATAGATCGCCTGAGGGTTTCTTGGAGGAATATATATCAGTGGCCGTCCGCCTCGACTTTCCCAAAAATAGTTGTCGCCATTCTTGACAATCCGAGTGCGGAATTCCAGTGTTTCATCGGCAGTCAGCAGAGCACGATTGGCGCTGTCCACATCTGTAATGACTCTGACATAGGGATGGCCATCAAAAATCGTATCGGACTGACCGAGCATCGGCAAGGCGCACGCCAGCACCAAAAGCGCGATCAAAAACAGTCTGTGCATTTGGAACCTCCTGGACGGATCGCCAACCGGCCTACACAGGAGGATGAACAGAGAGAGGCTTGTGAAGTAGAATACTTTGTAGGCCGACTCTTCCTCCTGCATAGGACGAGTTGGCTTAGAGGCCGCTAAGTGCTTGAACTCTTGGCGGCTTCGACCCACTTCCGCAAGTCTAGCAGATTTCCTTTAGAGCGGTTACTCAAAAGGCAGCTCAATGTTGGTATTGATCTTCGGGAATACGCGCTGAAGCCGTCTCCTGAACTCGTCCCACCCACCTTTCGCTTGTACTACGGACTTCATCAGAGCAATAACGCCGTTGAGGTGTTTTTGAAGTGCCGGAGAGTTATAACCGAATCTGGTGTTTAAGGGATTGAGGAAGAGCGGCGTATCTGGTTGATTTGTTGTTTACCAGACTTCAAAGCAACCAAGGGAGATACGCCACTATGAGCAAGAGTAACGTGAATGGACCGGAGGGTCGAGAGACGATTGAGGATCCGATAACAGAGCTACTACGAGTTGGAGCTCAGCAACTGATCCAACGCGCGGTGGAAACCGAATTGGCGGAACTGCTATCCCACCACGGCGATCGGAGAACCGAGACGGGCAACGCCGGGGTGGTGCGCAACGGTTATCTGCCTGAACGTGAACTGCAGACCGGTTTGGGGCCGGTAACGGTCCAGATCCCGAAAGTCCGAGCGAAGACTGGCGACCCGGTAACGTTCCGGTCGGCCCTGGTACCTCCCTACATTCGGAAAACGAAATCGCTGGAAGCAGCGGTGCCGTGGTTGTATTTGAAAGGCGTCTCCAGCGGCGAGATGGGTGACGCTCTAAAAGTTCTTGTCGGACCCCAGGCGCAGGGCCTGTCGGCGAGCACGGTATCGCGGTTGAAACAGGTCTGGGCCGAGCAGTACCGCCGGGGATGCGAGGAGCGATTGGATGCCGATCGCTGGGTCTATGTCTGGGCCGACGGTATCTACAGCGGACTGCGGGCCGAAGAAACCAAGTTGTGCGCACTGGTGGTGATCGGCGCGAATCAACGCGGAGAGAAACGTTTTCTGGCAATCGAAGACGGTGTCCGGGAATCGACACAGAGTTGGCGCGAGGTCTTGTTAAAGCTGAAGTCGCGTGGGATGAATATCCCGAAGTTGGCCATCGGAGACGGTGCGATGGGATTCTGGGCCGCACTGGAGGAAATCTATCCCGAGACACGTCACCAACGTTGCTGGATGCACAAGACCATGAACGTACTGAACGGGCTCCCGAAGTCGGCCCAGGCGAAGGCGAAACAGGCTTTGCACGCGATCTGGCGGGCTCAGACACAGGCAGACGCCGAGAAGGCATTCGATCTGTTCATTGAAACCTATGAGCCGAAGTATCCGAAAGCCACTCGCTGCCTCCAGAAAGACAAAGAAGAACTGCTGGCCTTCTTCAACTTCCCGGCCAAGCACTGGCAGAGCATCCGAACGACCAATCCCATTGAGTCGACTTTTGCTACCATTCGCCACCGAACCAAGCGATCCAGGGGTTGCCTGACGCGGGTTGGCATGCTGCACATGATGTTCAAACTGGGACAGTGCGCTCAGAAGAACTGGCGACGATTACGAGGATTCGATGATCTGCCCAAGGTGATTACTGGAGTGAAATTCAACGATGGAATCGAAGTGACCCACGTCGATCAGGCCGCCGCTTGAGTCAATCGGCAAAACACCACTTTTGACAATAACTCACACTCAGCTGCCAGCCTGGTGAATAAACACACTGGCAATCTCAAGTTGGCTCAACGGCTCTTAGGCCATGCTGATATCGCGACGACTGCAGACACGTACACACATACGTGGACTGAGGATGAACGTGGTGCGGCGATGGCCATTGAAGAAGCGGTTTTGGGAAAATCTGTTCCCAATGTTCCCCAAAACTAGGAATTGGGAACAATAACAGGAACCTTGATGACAGACGTGAAACTCGTAAGGCAAACAAAAAGGGCCGCTTGGCAGCAGCCCCTAAGTACGCCCGAGAGGATTCGAACCTCCGACCTCTGGTTCCGGAGACCAGCGCTCTATCCAGCTGAGCTACAGGCGCGGACAGCCCCAGTCTAGGGATTGACCGAACCCAGGTCAAGATTCGCATTCTAGTGATCTGTACCACCCATCTTTTGTTGGTTGACCTCCACCAATCGCCGGATATCGTTGGATGTTGTGGGGAGTATTCCTCCACACAAAGGTAGGTAGCGCGTGTCTCCAAATGAAAGAAGGCCACCATGCCTGAGGGAACCGGGGACCGATGTCGAACTGAGAGCTATTGAGGACTATCTTCGCGTGCATTTTGATCGGGCGGCAAGGATTCTGGAAAAGCACGTTACGATGAGGTTCATATCGATTCTTTCTACGGGTCCATGGTGTGGATCGGCAAGCTGCTGATCGATCATGGCGTCTCTGTTGTTTTACGAACCGCCGGAGGATGCTGGCCACGGCCAGGGAATCATGACGCGTGAACTGGACGAAGGTGTAGTTGCCACCAAGTACTGGCATGCCGTCGATGATGGCCGCGTCCAGTGCGACGTTTGTCCACGATTTTGCCGTCTGCAGGAGGGCCAACGGGGTTTCTGTTTCGTCCGCGCGCGTCATGAAGATCAGGTCGTTCTCACTACGTATGGACGTTCCAGTGGTTTCTGTATAGATCCCATCGAAAAGAAACCCCTGAACCACTTCTTGCCAGGTACCTCCGTTCTTTCTTTCGGAACAGCCGGATGCAATCTGGGGTGCCAGTTCTGTCAGAACTGGGATATCAGCAAGTCTCGCGAGTTCGACACGCTAACAGCCCAGGCCTCCCCGGCAACCATCGCCCGGGCCGCTGAATCGTTGGGTTGCCGTAGCGTAGCGTTTACTTATAACGATCCGGTCATCTTTATGGAGTACGCGATCGATGTCGCGCGCGAATGCCGGAAGCGGGATATTCGCACCGTTGCTGTCACCGCCGGTTACATCGCCGAGGAGCCACGCAAGGAGTTTTTCCAGCACATAGACGCTGCAAACGTCGATTTAAAGGCTTTTACGGAGAACTTCTATTCGAAGGTGTGTGCCGCACATCTGGAGCCGATACTCGATACCCTTCTATATCTTCGCCGGGAGACCGATGTGTGGATAGAGTTGACCGACCTGGTGATTCCGGGCAAGAACGATGCCGAAGACGAACTGGACCAGATGACACGTTGGGTTGTGGATAACCTGGGTTCGGACATACCCATGCACTTTTCGGCCTTCCATCCCGACTGGAAGCTGACCGACCGTGGCCCGACACCGCCGGAAACTCTGAAGCGTGCGCGTGAAATTGCGATGGGAAACGGGTTGCGGTATGTCTACACGGGCAACATCCACGACCCTCCATCGGACACGACTTATTGCCACGCCTGCGGAGAGACACTCATCGGACGCGATTGGTACGAGCTGGGGAGTTGGAATCTGGATCGTGAAGGTCGATGCTCACGCTGCCAGACCACTTGTGCGGGAATGTTCGAATCCTCACCGGGTGACTGGGGCCGTCGTCGGGAGCCTGTGCAGATCGAGAACTTCAGATGACGTTGGAGGTCGTGGACGATACGGTAACTACACCGGGAGCATCACAACGGGGTTTACGTATTGGGCTTGGCGTTTTAATTCGGGGACAGTGAGCAAATTCGAATTTGATCACTGTCCCCGAATTAATTGTCCCCAAAATTTCGGAATTTTTGAGGTTGACTCTCATACACACATCCGCATAATAGATTTCGACAAAGATACAACGGCGTATCGTTTGTGTAGACGATGAAGTCTTCGGGAGAGGTGTCCCGAGGGCTTTTTTATTTCCGAGACACTGCGGTCTCGACCCGACAAAGACGTCCACTCGCACCCGGAATTGCGGGCGTGGTGGGCGTTTTTTGTTTCAACCGAGTGTTTTTGTCACGGAACTTTAGTACGGGGCTAGTGACCCGTCAATTGAGGGAAATCTAATGAGAACTAAGATTTGGACACGGACCCTGGGATTGTTTCTGCTGTGCGGCCTTGTAGCTGGGACTGCGGCCGCCCAAGATTCCATTTACTCGGCTTCAGGCGACGTCGCCGTGGTCAGCAGTTACGTCTGGCGGGGCCAGAGATTGACGGACGATCCGAGCCTCCAGCCTTCGGTGACCTTGGGTATCGAAGGATTTGCCTTCAACGCGTGGGGCACTATAGACCTGACTTCCTTTAACGACTTTAATGCCGGTGATCCACGAGCAGGTGCGAGCGGCGGCCTGAAAGGCCACTTCACGGAAATTGACTATACGTTTTCCTACGACTATTCGTTCGACGCTGTGTCGGTGGGAGTCGGCGCGATCGTTTACACGTTTCCGGAGAGATTCGCGACGACCACTGAAATCTACGGGACAGTCAGCTTCGATACGGTCCCCCTGGCTCCGAATGCCACCATCTACATCGATGTTGACGAGACCAGCGCAGGAGGCGGTGACACGGGCGCTTATTTCCTGTTAGGTGCGGGACACTCCTTTCCCATAGACAACGATGTCGTTAGCAGTTTCGACGTGTCGGCTTCACTCGGCTTTGCAAACGGGGGTTTTACAAAATTCTATTACAGCGGGCTCGACAAGGCCGGAGTCCACGACGGGAGTGTGACCGCAAGCCTTCCGATCACCATCACCGACAACTGGTCCGCGGGCGCGTGGTTAACCGTCAGTGGATTAATCACTGACGAAATTCGGGCCAGTCAGTATACAGGCCCAGATGATGGCACTACGGTCTGGGGCGGTTTCAGTCTTAGCTTGAGTTTCTAGAAAGAGTTTTCGGTCTCCGACCGCAGTCCGGTCTGAGGCCACTTACGTAGTTGAAGTTTCTAAATAGTCCATCTCGTGACAAGCCGACGCAGGGACGAGAAGGAGGCACATGTTAGTTAAACGTTGGACCGGCAGATTGATATTGTTGATGACCGTTGTCGCTTGCATGAGTTCGATGGCCGAGGCCCAGACGACCGCTGACGATGCGATGTTCGTGGTGAACAACACCTGGATGATGGTGGCGACTTTTCTGGTGTTCATCATGCACCTGGGGTTTGCGACGCTGGAATCGGGCCTCGTTCAGGCCAAGAACACCGTAAACATACTGTTCAAGAACATTATGATCGTGGCGATCGGTCTTCTGACTTACGCCATCATCGGTTTCAACCTCATGTATCCCGGTGAGTTCTCAATTGGGGAATTCTTCGGTTTCGCGGGTTTCGGGATAAGCTCGCCTGACGGCGCAGCGGGACTGATCGACTATGCGGGCGGTGGTTATTCTTACTGGACGGATTTTCTCTTCCAGGGGATGTTTGCCGCGACCGGTGCGACGATCGTCTCCGGAGCAGTGGCCGGCAGGATCAAGCTGAACAGCTTCCTGGTGTTTACCGTCGTGTTCGTGGGCCTGGTCTACCCCTTTGTTGGCAGTTGGAAGTGGGGCGGCGGCTGGCTCGATCAGATGGGTTTCTATGATTTCGCCGGTTCAACGCTTGTTCACTCCGTCGGGGGATGGGGTGCCCTTGCAGGGGCTCTGCTCTTAGGACCCAGGATCGGCAAGTACTACGGAAACGAAGTTCGTGCCATACCCGGATCCAACATGCCTTTGGCGACAGTAGGTGTGTTTCTCCTGTGGATGGGTTGGTTCGGATTCAACGGCGGTTCAGTACTCTCGGCCGATCCCGGACCTGTCTCCTTCACGCTGGTGACCACCTGCCTCGCAGCGGCCTCAGGTATTGTAGCGGCTTATTTCACATCTAATATCGTCCAGAAGAAGCCAGACCTTTCAATGGCTCTGAATGGCGCGTTGGCCGGTCTGGTGGGCATCACAGCGGGCGCCGATTCCGTTTCGGTGATGTCGGCCGTGATCATCGGATTGGTTGCCGGTGTGCTGGTCGTGCTCGCGGTTATTACGATCGATTCCAAGCTCAAGATAGACGATCCCGTCGGTGCTATCTCGGTTCACCTTGTATGTGGCATGTGGGGCACCCTGGCCGTCGGCATCTTCAGTCCCGACCATAGCGTCGTAACGCAGCTCATAGGTATTGCTGCGTACGGTGTTGTGACGTTTGTTGCTGCTCTTGTGATCTTCAGCGTGATCAAGGCTGTGATGGGCCTCCGTGTGTCAGCGGAGGAGGAGCAGAAGGGACTGGATATCGGGGAGCATGGTATGGAAGCGTATTCCGGCTTCCAGATCTTCGTAACCGATTAGTCGAGACAGTATCTGACATGAACTTGAACCAAAGCTTTATTCCGATGGAAGGTGTGAAATGAAACTAGTTGTTGCCATGATCCAGCCCCACAAGCTTACCGATGTGAAACAGGCGCTGTTTGACGCCGACATTCACAAGATGACGGTGTCAAACGCTGTCGGGGCAGGGGAACAGAAGGGGTACCAGGAGGCTTATCGTGGTGTCATTCATACGATCAATCTCCTCAAGAAGGTGAAGGTCGAAATAGCCGTCAACGACGACTTCGTCGAACCCACTGTAGAAGCAATCATCAAGGGGGCCCGGACGGGAAACATCGGTGACGGGAAGATCTTTATTATGGACTTGCCTGACAGTATCCGAATCCGGACCGGCGAACGCGGGTCAGCAGCGATCGGATAAAGGGTAAACGGCCCATTCGACGCGTAGCCATGGCCGGCTAACCATTCGGATGTAGTATCCCGCGTGTCCGGATGGGCCGTTTTAGTTTTTTGGCTGAGACCCCTGTCCGCTGATTTCAGGAGAGTATGGAGGGCAGAAAGGCTCCCTCCGGTTCCTTGTAGAAGCCTCGGCTCATGTACGTCATCTGCTGTACGATTCGAAGGCCTTTAGAAAGGCACCAGTGGAACACTTCGCCATTTCGGCTTGGCAGGAGGAAGCCGCTGCCGGCGAACTCCCCTGCAGCTGCGATCAGTGCCGTCAGTGCGCCGTTGGTTTCGGCTACGGCGTGACCTCGGAAGCCGATCGCAGTCGCGTACCCCAATACCCGACGATCCGACTCGACTAACCGGGCCGTACCGGCCCCGATGCTCTCCCGAAGTTCCCGGGTTCGATCGTATCCATGAATACGACGACAGATCCTGCCGCAACCGTCGATTTCGTCCTCCCGGATAGGGCGGATCGTATAGCCGGTTAGCTCAAGATTGATTGACGTGCCCTGTAAGTTGACCAGGGGTTCTCGGATCTCAAAGCCCAGTTTTGTATATAAGGACAGCGATTGATTGTTGTAGGCGGCTTGCACGAGCCGCACGCCCTGCTTGTCCTGCTGATCGATCCGCTGGAGGGAGTGTTCCATCAGCCGTCGCCCGATTGAGTCAGCCTGATGGGCTGGGTCGACTGTGATCGGGCCGAGACCGACGACGCTCGAACGCTCATCCAGGAAGCAACTGCCGACGACCCGGCCTTCTCTCTCGGCGACAACCCCGTAGAACCCGGCGTGGGCGAGGACGGACCGCATGGCGAAGGTTGCGTCTTCGGCCGAGGGCCAGTCGGAGGGGGCGTTGTGTGTTCGAGAGACGGACTTGAAGGCGTCGTAGCAAATGCGGCCACAGGAGGACGCGTCAGCGGGGACCGCCGGTCGGAGCGTAACGTTCATTGTGTCAAGTGCGTTTGTAATCAACGATTGTGGCGCGAGAGATTCGAACCCGCGACTTGAGAATCATTCAGAAAATCGAGCCCCTGTGGTTCAAGAGCCTTCCTTTTCTCTGCGACGTCATTGCATAACGTCACAGGTGCATTCTAGCCGTAGCCGAGCCCGGATTTTACACGTCGTTATGCACGCCTGCCCTAATTCGCGCCCAACTGTAAGAAAACATGGACTGAAGGCATCAGGATTGAGCCGTGCGATTCTCAACGTCCGACAATGTCGTTTAACAAGCGTTGAGAATTGGATGCCAACTAACTCTCTCCTCTAGTATCTTTTACCGAGTTTCTCTCGGTTTTTTCAGCGACACACTTGAACATGGAATCTGGCACCAAACTCGGCCATTACGAGATTCTCAGCCGCATGGGAAAGGTGGAATGGGAGAGGTGAGGCGTGCCCGTGAAGTAGCCAACATCGAATGAGTGTCTTCGTCCGTCAGCTTAGAACGCTCTTCGAATCGAACCTGAGATGAGGATGATCTGGTTTCTTTGACGCCCGAGAAATTGAGTTGCTCACCCCGATCAGTCCGGAACGTCCAATCGCGGGATGTGATTACGCCTCCGGTAACCGTTTGACTTAGAGGACTACTAGCTCGATATGAAAAGAATCCTACCGACAGCTCCGCTGCTGTTCTTCCTTACTCTTGTGATTTCGATAACGTAAAAAGGACCCACCAAACGGGGTTCTGATCGAGGAAAAAGGACCCACCCTGATAGCCTCCCCCGGCGAGTGCCTGGATGAACCGGCATGGCGGAGGGAGGATAAGGAGTTGTTAGGGATGGATCAGTACGAGATGGTCAGGACCGCACATCGAGTTTACAAGAAAAGCATTCGACAGATCGCCCGGGAGACCGGGCACACGAGACGGACGGTCCGGAAAGTATTGGCCGGCCAGGAGCCGAAGTATCGGCGGGAGAAGGAGCCGGCCTGTCCGGTGATGGACCCGGTGGCCGGGATCGTGGAGGGCTGGCTGCGGGCCGATCGGGAGCAGCCGGTCAAGCAGCGGCACACGGCGCACCGGGTATGGCGGCGCCTGGTCGATGAACATGGGTTCACCGGAGCCGAGCCGACGGTGCGGCGATGGGTACGGGAGCGGAAGATGCGTTTGGGCTGGCACCGGCCGGGGGCGGTGGTGCCGCTGGATCCGGAACAGGCGCGGGAAGCGGAAGTGGACTGGGGGACGGGCTGGGTCCGGATGAAGGGTGAAGACGTTCAGGTCAAACTGTTCTGCATGCGGAGCCGGTACTCGGGCAAGTCGTTCGTGCGGGCGTATCCGCGGGAACGGCAGGCGATGTTCCTGGACGGTCACATCCGGGCGTTCGGCTGGTACGGCGGCGTATTCCCGGCCGTGGTCTTCGATAACCTGAAGACAGCTGTGAGGCGGATTCTGAGGGGGAAGGCCCGGATCGAGCAGGACCGGTTCACGGCGTTACGAGCCCACTACACCTTTGAAGCGCGGTTCTGTAATCCGGCCCGGGGCCAGGAGAAAGGTGGTGTCGAGGGTCTGGTCGGTTTCGCACGCCGGAATTTCCTGGTGCCGGTTCCCGAGGTGGCCGACTTCGAGGAACTGAACGCGCAGCTGCTGGAACGCTGCGCGACCGACGAGCAGCGCCGGATCGGCGGCCGGGCCGACGCCCGCACGATCGGGGAACGGCACGCGGTCGAGAAAGAGCGCCTGTTGGCGCTGCCCGAGACGCCATTCGAAAACACGAAGGTGGTGGGCGTGCGGATCAGCCGGTACCAGACCGCCCAGGTGGATTCGAACCGCTACTCGGTGCCGACCGCGTATGTGGGACGCCGGCTCTGGGCCCATATCGGCTGTGACCGGGTGAGCTTTTACGCGGACCAGAAGAAGGTGGCCGAACATGCCCGCGCCTTCGGTCATAGCGACTGGCGGACCGATCCGTTGCACTACCTGGAGTTGATCCGGCGGAAGGTGGCCTCGTTTGAGAGTGCCCGCCCGATCCGGCAGTGGCGGCCCCAGTGGCCGGCCCATTACGAGACGGTGCTGGAGCGGTTGCGGGACCGGCATGGGTACAGCCGGGGCACCCGGGAGTTCATCAGCATCCTGCAACTCCACCAGAACTGGGATCTGGGCCGGGTGTCGGCCGCCGTCCAGGATGCGCTCGATGCCCACTGCGTCGAACTGGAAGCGGTGCGGCACATTCTGATGCGGGAGGACGCACCCGCCCGATCCCATGCCCCGCTCGAGTCCGGACTGATGCCCGGGATCACGGACCGGGCGATTGCCGGAACCGATCTGAATCGATACGACCTGTTGGCTGGAGGTGTGCGATGACTCCGGGACAGGAGGTGGTCCTGGACGACGCATTGCGGCAGCTCCGGTTGCCGGCCATGGTCCGTGCCTGGCGGGAATACGGCCGGCAGGCCAAGGAAGCCGGCGAGGGGTACCCCGGCTTTCTGCTGGCTCTGGCCAGTCGCGAGTTGGAACAGCGGCAAGCCAATCAGATCCAGCGCCGGTTGCGCACGGCCCGGTTCCCACGGTTGAAAACCCTGGAAACGACCGACCTGAACAAGTGGCCGGCACTGGATGCGGTCCAGGTGCGCGACTATGCCGAGTGCGACACCATCACCCGGTGCGAGAACGTCGTGCTGTTGGGCAAGCACGGCACCGGCAAGACCCACGCCGCGACGGTGCTGGGCGTGGAAGCCTGCCGGAGGGGCTACCGCGTCGGGTTCACCACGGCCGCGGGGCGGGTCAATACGCTGATCGAGTCCCGTGAGGAGCGACAGTTGAAGCGGCAACTGGCGAAGTTGTCCCGCTTCGAGCTGCTCATCGTCGACGAGGTCGGCTATATCCCGTTCTCGGCCGAGGGCGCCCAGTTGCTGTTTCAGGTCTTCTCGGACCGGTACGAAAAGGGTTCCCTCATCGTGACGTCGAACCTGCCGTTTGCGCAGTGGACCAGCGTGTTCGGCGATGCCGCCCTGACCGCGGCCCTGCTGGACCGATTGACCCATCACTGTGCGATTCATCAGTTCGATTGGGAAAGTATCCGCTTCACCGAGAGTCTCGGTGCCGCGGGCAAGCGGAAGAAGAAACCCCGGTCCGCCCAAGGTTCCGCGTGAAACACACGCGAGCGAGCGGCTGTGGAAAGTGTCGCCACCGTGGAAACCCGCTGCAAAGCCGGCGCGTTACCACCGCGGCTTGGAAGCTTTCGGCTTCCACACTTCCCGCAACCCCGACGGCGGATTTACTTACAAACCATTAACCCGGGGGGTGGGTCCTTTTTACTCGATCGGGGTGGGCTCTTTTTACGTTGTCAAAGCGACTCTTGTGTTTCTCGGACAGACAACATCACAGGTCCAGGCGCAAGAAGGCCTCGACGGCTTCGAAGACCGCCGGGTCATGGCCGCCTCGCGACTCCAGCCGGGCGAAAGCATCAACCTCGATGGCCGCCTGGATGAAATCTCGTGGGGCCGGGCCGAACCGGCGACAGAGTTCATCCAGATCGACCCGGACAACGGAGCCGCGGCGACCGAGCCCACCGAGGTGTACATCCTCTTCAATGACAACAATATGTACATGGGGGTAATCCTCTACGACTCCGAACCCGACCAGCTCATGGGAAACACCATGCAGCGGGATGCCTTCCTGGACGCCGACGACCGATTCATGTGGGTCTTCGACACCTACCTGGACGAACGGACCGGGTATTTCTTCGAGATGAATCCTTCCGGAGCCATGGGCGACCAACTCGTCAGTGGAGGAGGATTCTTCGGAGGCGGAGGATTCCCTGGTGGAGGTGGCGGTTTCCCTGGTGGAGGTGGAGGCGGGTTCGGCGGAGGTGGAGGCGGCGCCTGGGACGGAATCTGGGACGCGGAGGTTCGCCGGAGCGAGATCGGGTGGGTCATCGAAGTCGAAATGCCGTTCCGCACGCTGAACTTTGATCCGAACGCGCAGGCGTGGGGAATCAATTTCCAACGAACAGTACGGCGAAAGAACGAGGAAACCATTTGGAACGGTTTCGGGCGCACCAGCGGAGGCCTGCGGAGGATGTCCAATGCCGGCTTGATCGTAGGCATGTCGGAAATCAGTCAGGGCATCGGTTTGGATGTGAGACCCTACGCGACGGGGCGAGCCCGATCCTCGCCGGGGAACAGGACAGACGCCTCCTATACAGGAGACAGTGGGGTCGATTTTATCTACAACGTGACGCCCAGCCTCAGGGCCAACTTCACGGTCAACACAGACTTTGCGGAAACCGAGGTGGACGACCGCCAGGTCAACCTGACCCGATTTTCTCTTCGATTCCCTGAAAAGCGGAACTTTTTCCTGGAGGGAAGTAACTTCTTTTCTATGTCCGGTTTCGGTGACGCGTTCTTCAGCCGACGGATCGGACTGACAGAGGGACAACCCCAGAGGGTCGACTACGGGGTCAAGCTGACCGGGCAGGCCGGTGCTCAGGACATTGGTATCCTGCAGGTACGTACTGGGGAAGACGGCGTTCGGCCTGGGGAGGATTTCACGGTTTTCAGAGGTGCGCGCCGCATCCTAACAGAATCCCACTTTGGCATGCTCTACACACGGCGAAGCACGCGTGAAGACCAGATAGCGGACCCGGCGTCGATTGGACCCGCACTGCAGACGCTGGGATTCGATGTTAACTTGACCACGCGGCGCTTCATGGGTGACAAGAACCTCTCACTCACCTCGCACTACGTAACAACGACGAATCCGGACGATACCGGGAATAGCGCGCGCTACGGGACGTCGGTGAATTCCAACAACGATCTCGTGGGATGGCGGGTCGGCTTCACGGAGACGCAGGCCAATTTCGATCCGGCCGTGGGTTTCGTCAACCGGACGGGTATCAAACAATACGATAGTTTCCTTCGCCTCTCGCCCCGCCCGGAAAACCACCCCCTGATCCGACAGTTCCAATGGAGCGTGGGCTTCAACCAGACCGACGACAGCCGAAACGTTATGTTGTCGCAGTCGCTCGTTTTCGACCTGTTCCAGATGACCTTTCATACCGGCGATTTCTTCGGTTTCGGTATCTTCCGGGAGTTCGAGAGGCTTCAGAGTGACTTCAGGATGGGACCGAACGGTTCTGTGATCCTGCCGGCAGGAACCCAGTACCGGTACAACAGCTATGATGCCTTCTGGAACACGAGTAGCCAGCGGCCCGTCTCTTTCGGCGGACGGTTCAGATGGGGCGATTACTTCAGCGGAACGCGCCGCGATTTCGGGCCCCGTTTGACCATCCGGCCACGCAGCGGGCTCTCCATCGGCCTGGACAACCAATGGACCCGTATCGAACTGCCTCAGGGCAGCTTCTCGGTCAGTACCTTAAGAGGGGAAGTGAACGCTCAGTTCAGCCCCTGGATTTCGTTCGCCGACATCATCCAGTACGACAACGACAGCCGGAACCTGGGATGGCAGGCCCGATTCCGCTGGATTCTGAATCCAGGCAACGACCTGTATCTGGTGTACAACCACAACTGGCTCAGCGACCCCCTGGACGGGCTCAGCACTTTCGATCGCCAACTTGCGTCCAAGTTGGTTTACACCCATCGTTTCTAAGATCTTTTCTTGAGGAGTTGGTTCTTCGAGATGTCCCGAGGGGTGCTGCTTGAGGTGTATGACGTTGGTTGCCTTCAACGGAACGCCGGAAGAGGCGTGACGTCACATTGTCGCCGAGGCGGTAGGAGCCATTGACGCTGGGTGGGCTGACAACCGTACTCCTGCATGCAAACGGGGCACAGGTTTGCCACGAGCTGTTAAATTAGCGAAGATCGAATCCCGGAAGAAATACTAGTTACCAGGGGGTGACGGCCCTGGGCTTGGCCGAAGAACGAGGCCACGCCGACATCGTAGAAATACTGATGGCCGCTAGTGCGGAACGGGTGGCGGTTCCGAGTTATAACCGAATCTGGTGTTTGAGGGATTGAGGAAGAGCGGCGTATCTGGTGAGGTCGTTCCAATCGGTGTGTAAAAAGAGAAGGCGGTGTACGCTTTCGGTGAATTCGAAACCGTAAGCAATCCCGGCAGCAATCGGGAGAAAGGTACACCACCCATGAAGAAGAAGAACATACCGGCATCAGTGGCGTCAACGAACGCGTATGAAGGTTTGGAGGACTGGGCGCGATCCCGGGTCCAAGTCTGGCTACAGGAGCTGCTCGAGGACGAAGTCACTCAATTTCTGGGTCGGGAAAAGTCGGAGCGGAGTCCGAATCGACGAGGATACCGGAACGGTCACGGGAAACCGCGACGCTTCGCAATGATGAACGGTACGATGGAGGTTCGACGACCTCGGGTTCGAAACACCGCCGAGCGGTTCGAGAGTCAGATCCTGCCGTATTTTCGACGGAAATCGAAACAGCTGGGCGAGCTACTTCCCGATCTCTACCTCCACGGCCTGGCCACAGGGGACTTCGAGCAGGCCATGCGCGGACTGCTTGGCGCTGGCGCTCCGTTGTCGCGAGCATCGATCCAACGACTGAAATCGATCTGGCAGTTGGAGTATGACGAGTGGGTCCAGCAGGACCTGTCCGGCCTCGAGGTCGTGTACCAGTGGGCAGACGGCTTGTACGTGAAAGCGGGGATCGCGAAAGAGCGAGCGGCATTGCTGGTGATCATCGGAGCCTTGTCAGACGGGCGCAAAGTGCTGTTGGCCTGTGAGAGCGGGCAGCGGGAAAGCAAGGAGTCCTGGAGCCGCATTCTGCGCAATCTCCAGAGACGGGGCCTGAAGCTGGGACGGCTGACTGTCGCGGACGGTCACCTGGGCATCTGGTCCGCGCTGGCCGAGCAACAGCCCCAGGGCCAGGAACAACGCTGCTGGAACCACAAGTCGATCAACGTGGTCGATCATCTGCCGAAGACCGAGCAGCCCGCGGCCAGACAGCTGCTTCATGGGATGGCCTTCGCGAACTCCCGCGCGGCCTGCGAACGAAAGCGGGATCAGTTCGTCCGCCGATATGAGAAGAACTATCCCAAAGCGGGTGAGACGCTGTTGCGGGACTGGGACCGGATGATTACTTTCTATGAGTTCCCGAAACAACACTGGGTGCATCTGAGAACAACCAACATCGTCGAATCGCCCTTCGACATGGTTCGCCTCCGCACCAACGCCGCTCGCCGATTCAAGCGTGTCGAGAATGCAACGGCAATGATCTGGAAGCTACTACGTGTCGCTGAGAAGGCTTGGCGACACTTAAAAGGATCCGAACTCTTACAAGAGGTCTATGATGGTCAGCAATTCGCTGACGGCATCAGAGTCGTGATGAAATCGAAGGCCGCCGCCTGATGACTTTTACACACCTTTTGTAATGACCTCCTATCTGGTTGATTTGTTGTTTACCAGACTTCAAAGCAACCAAGGGAGATACGCCACTATGAGCAAGAGTAACGTGAATGGACCGGAGGGTCGAGAGACGATTGAGGATCCGATAACAGAGCTACTACGAGTTGGAGCTCAGCAACTGATCCAACGCGCGGTGGAAACCGAATTGGCGGAACTGCTATCCCACCACGGCGATCGGAGAACCGAGACGGGCAACGCCGGGGTGGTGCGCAACGGTTATCTGCCTGAACGTGAACTGCAGACCGGTTTGGGGCCGGTAACGGTCCAGATCCCGAAAGTCCGAGCGAAGACTGGCGACCCGGTAACGTTCCGGTCGGCCCTGGTACCTCCCTACATTCGGAAAACGAAATCGCTGGAAGCAGCGGTGCCGTGGTTGTATTTGAAAGGCGTCTCCAGCGGCGAGATGGGTGACGCTCTAAAAGTTCTTGTCGGACCCCAGGCGCAGGGCCTGTCGGCGAGCACGGTATCGCGGTTGAAACAGGTCTGGGCCGAGCAGTACCGCCGGGGATGCGAGGAGCGATTGGATGCCGATCGCTGGGTCTATGTCTGGGCCGACGGTATCTACAGCGGACTGCGGGCCGAAGAAACCAAGTTGTGCGCACTGGTGGTGATCGGCGCGAATCAACGCGGAGAGAAACGTTTTCTGGCAATCGAAGACGGTGTCCGGGAATCGACACAGAGTTGGCGCGAGGTCTTGTTAAAGCTGAAGTCGCGTGGGATGAATATCCCGAAGTTGGCCATCGGAGACGGTGCGATGGGATTCTGGGCCGCACTGGAGGAAATCTATCCCGAGACACGTCACCAACGTTGCTGGATGCACAAGACCATGAACGTACTGAACGGGCTCCCGAAGTCGGCCCAGGCGAAGGCGAAACAGGCTTTGCACGCGATCTGGCGGGCTCAGACACAGGCAGACGCCGAGAAGGCATTCGATCTGTTCATTGAAACCTATGAGCCGAAGTATCCGAAAGCCACTCGCTGCCTCCAGAAAGACAAAGAAGAACTGCTGGCCTTCTTCAACTTCCCGGCCAAGCACTGGCAGAGCATCCGAACGACCAATCCCATTGAGTCGACTTTTGCTACCATTCGCCACCGAACCAAGCGATCCAGGGGTTGCCTGACGCGGGTTGGCATGCTGCACATGATGTTCAAACTGGGACAGTGCGCTCAAAAGAACTGGCGACGATTACGAGGATTCGATGATCTGCCCAAGGTGATTACTGGAGTGAAATTCAACGATGGAATCGAAGTGACCCACGTCGATCAGGCCGCCGCTTGAGTCAATCGGCAAAACACCACTTTTGACAATAACTCGGCGGTTCCCTAAACGACCATGAAAATGATTCTCAACTCCTGTTAAATCATCTTGTCGGACGTTGAGAATTTGAACGTACCACTTGTCCGGTTAAGCGGTAACCCAGGCATGTGACCTTCTGATTGACGCGAAGTCCCTTCTGCAGTTTTATTTAGACGTGATTCAGCCCGGATCAAAACTCGCACACTATGACGTCGTTTCTGCCCTTGGCAAGGGCTCGATGGGCGAAGTCTGGCGTGCGCGAGAAGCCCACACAAAAACGGCGGCATAGTAAATACCGCCGTCTATTGTTGTTCTAGATCAGGAAAAGTTATCCATGCCATCCCCTGACCCGGCGCTCAACGTGAGCCGCCTTTCAGAGGCTCTGGAGCACCTACTTTCGCTAAGACCTTGCCACTACTACTCCAGATCGAAGCGGTCCAGGGTCATCACCTTCGTCCATGCCTCAACAAAGTCGTGCACGAACTCTTCCTGCGCGTCGTCCGCGGCATAGAACTCAGCAACAGCGCGCAGCTCAGAGTTAGAACCAAAGATCAGGTCTACCGGAGTAGCTGTCCACTTGGGCTCGCCCGTGGCACGATCACGACCTTCGAAAATGCCCTCGGTGGATGACGCGGTCCACTCGGTTGACATGTCGATCAGGTTGACAAAGAAGTCGTTGCTCAGTGTGCCGGGACGGTCTGTGAACACGCCGTGAGCCGAGCCTCCAGCATTGGCATCCATAGCTCGCATGCCGCCGACAAGGGCCGCCATTTCAGGAATTGTCAGGTTCAGCAGAGCCGCCTTCTCCACCAGCATTTCCACCGGAGATCGGGGGTTAACGCTCGCAAAGTAGTTGCGGAACCCATCCGCGGTCGGCTCAATCAGAGCAAAGGAGTCCACATCGGTCTGCCCCTCGGAGGCGTCCATGCGACGAGGTACAAAGGGCACATCCACCTCGACACCCGCACTTCGAGCCGCTTGCTCAATGGCAGTAGCACCGCCGAGAACGATCAGGTCGGCAAGAGAGATTCGCTTGTCGCCTGATTGCACGCTGTTGAAATCACTCTGGAGCTCCTGCAGGGCCTCCAACACGCGGTCCAGTTCAGCCGGATCGTTTACAGCCCAATCATTCTGGGGCGCGAGACGAATACGGCCGCCGTTGGCGCCACCGCGCATATCGGTCCCGCGGAAAGTGGATGCTGAGGCCCAGGCGGCCCTCACTAATTCAGCGGCAGACAAACTGGAGTCAAGAATCTCAGCTTTCAGCTCGGCCGCATCCTGTGCATTGATCACGGTGTGATCAACTTCAGGAATGGGGTCTTGCCATAGGAATTCCTGGTCAGGCACCAGATCACCGAGGTAACGCAACGCCGGACCCATGTCGCGGTGAGTCAGCTTGAACCAGGCCCGGGCGAAAGCGTCTTCGAACTCTTCCGGGTTCTCGAGCCAGCGCGAAGTGATCTCACGATAGGCCGGGTCCACCTTCAGTGCAAGGTCGGTGGTCAACATCATTGGCGCATGCCGTTCGGACGGATCGCGGGCATCCGGCACTAAATTCGATGCAGTACCGCCAGCGGGTTCCCACTGGATTGCACCGGCAGGGCTTCGAGTCTGCACCCACTCATAGGCGTACAAATTTTCAAGGTAGTTATGGGTCCAGGCTGCGGGGTTGATCGTCCACGCACCTTCCAGGCCACTGGTGATCGTGTCGGCGCCATTGCCACTGCCGTAGCTGTTTTGCCAGCCCAGTCCTTGTGCTTCGATATTGCCAGCCTCGGGCTCAACACCTACGTACTGGGACGGATCAGCGGCGCCATGGGCTTTACCGAAGGTATGGCCACCCGCAATCAGCGCAGCCGTCTCTTCATCATTCATCGCCATGCGACCGAAAGCCTCACGTATGGCGTCAGCGGCCGCCTGCGGATCCGGGTTGCCGCCCGGGCCCTCAGGATTCACGTAAATCAGGCCCATCTGCGTCGCACCGAAAGGAGGATCCAGGGCTCCGTCCTCATTACGTCGATCGGCGGCGAGCCACTCGCCCTCAGGTCCCCAGTTCACTTCTTCGGGTTGCCAGGCATCGATACGACCACCAGCGAAACCCAGGGTCTCGAAGCCCATCGACTCCATGGCGACTGTGCCCGCGAGAATCATCAGATCCGCCCAGGAAATCTTGCGACCGTACTTCTGCTTGATCGGCCAGAGCAATCGACGCGCTCTATCCAGGTTTGCGTTATCGGGCCAGCTGTTGAGCGGCGCGAAGCGTTGCATACCCCCGTCAGAGCCGCCCCGGCCATCGATGGTTCGATAGGTGCCCGCACTGTGCCAGGCCATACGAATGAAAAACGGCCCGTAGTGACCAAAGTCCGCTGGCCACCAGTCCTGAGAAGTCGTCATCAGCTCTTCAAGATCTGCCTTCAGAGCATTCAGGTCGAGGCTTTCAAACTCTTCCGCATAGTTGAAGTCTTCGCCCAGGGGATTGGATTCCGGAGAGGTCTGGCGAAGTGGATCGAGGCTCAACTGGTTCGGCCACCAATAATCATTGGTCGGAGCACCATCTTGGGCAACCGCCAGGTTGACTGGCAAGCCCGGAGAGATCCCAATCGCCAACAGGGTAACTACAGATATCGTTCGTTTAAGCATCATAGGCTCCCTGATTCGAAATACATTGAATCGGTGTATACGCTCCTGAAGCACGGTCGGGGTGTCGGAAAACCTTTCTGGAGCGGGACAAGTTCGCGCGTCCAAAGGTCCCCTTCCGGAATTCAATTTAGCAACGAAAGATCGATAGATCTATTTTACTATCTTCAATAGTCATTCCCTATATTCATCGCATGCCTACGATCACACAGCTCGAATACGTCGTCGCGGTGGATCAGTGCCGCCATTTCGGGCGCGCCGCAAGCATGTTCGTAAGCTTCCTCGCCTGAGACGCATCTGCAGTGCTCAGACGGCCGAGGTGACGCGCCCACAAATCAACATCGTCCTCAATTGGTTCGAGGAACTCAAAGAACGGGTGCCGGTGCCCTAGCCCGCATATTTCACCGATAGGACCAGAAAAGGCCGCCCTGTCTGGCATAAAGCGTTTTGAAATAAACGTTTAACAAGCCAAACGGAGACGGCCCTTATGAGAACAGAGTGTAACCAAACGACGTTCGAATTTCACGGACTTCTTCAACGAAAAGTGAAGGCGCGTTTTGACGGCGGAAAGATCACCTCCGACGCTGGGGTTCTGCTGTTGAGGGAAGTGGAAAAGCGAACGGGTCTGATCGCCGGACTGGCCGAGTGTTTCAGGGATTACCGGGACGCGAGGTTGATCGAACACACGGTGAGCGAGTTATTGGGGCAGCGCGTCTACGGACTCTGTCTGGGCTACGAGGATCTGAACGATCATGACCAACTGCGGACCGATCCGATGCTGGCCGTGGCGGTGGATAAGGCCGATCCACTGGGGGAGAAGCGGCGGCAGGCCCGAGACCGGGGAAAAGCGTTGGCGGGCAAGTGTACGCTGAACCGGTTGGAACTGACCGGGGAGCAAGTCGATGGGAAGGAGCGGTACAAGAAGATTGCCATGGACCCGGACAAGATCGACCGCTGGATGGTGGATGCATTTGTGGCGGCTCACGGATCGGCGCCCGAGGAGATTGTTCTGGACCTGGATGCGACCGATGATCCGATCCATGGCCATCAGGAAGGACGGTTCTTTCACGGCTACTACGGCAACTACTGTTATCTGCCGCTCTACATCTTTTCGGGAGAGCATCTGCTATGCGCCCGGTTGCGGTGCTCCAATGTCGACGGTGCGGACGGCGCCGTCGAGGAATTGAACCGCATCATCGGCCAGATCCGGCAGAGCTGGCCGGAGGTGTCGATTATCATCCGGGCCGACTCGGGCTTTTGCCGGGATGAATTGCTGAGTTGGTGCGAGGCCCACCAGGTCGATTACGTGGTGGGTCTGGCCAAGAACGATCGGCTCAAGCGCGAGATCGCTGAATCGATGAGTCAGGCCGAAGCCGAGTTTAACGACACCGGGAAACCGGCGCGGGTGTTTAACGATTTCCGGTATCGCACTCGGAAGAGCTGGACCTGCACCCGACGCGTCATCGGCAAGGCCGAGTTCCTGGAGAAAGGCGCCAATCCTCGATTCGTTGTGACCTCACTGTCGCCGGAACGCCTGGACGCCCGCGCCCTCTATGAAGACTTTTACTGTGCGCGGGGCGACATGGAAAATCGCATCAAGGAACAGCAGTTGGATCTATTCGCCGACCGGACCAGCGCGGCAACCATGCGCGCCAATCAACTCCGGCTCTATCTGTCCTCGGCCGCCTACATGCTCCTGCACGCGTTACGCCGTCTGGGACTGAAGAATACCGATCTGGCCCGCGCTCAGTGCCAGACGATCCGCTTGAAGCTCCTCAAGATCGGAGCTCAAGTCCGTCTGACGGTTCGCAACATCTGGATCTCCATGTCGGAAGCCTATCCCTACGCCGAGGTCTTTGCCCTCGTCCATCGAAACCTGCAGGCGCTTCCTCTGCGCTGCTGAGAACCGACCCGATCCCCTGCGCCAAAATCGACTCGCTCTTTTCGGCTCCGCCGAGGTTTGTCTCAGTGCGTTTCGTCACCCTCTTCTGAACCCGAAAACGCAGCAACTCCCGCTTGTCGACACCGCCGAGTCACGCCACACATGCCCAATTCGAACCCAGATCCTCCCGAATCCGATTCTTACTGCCCAAATCCCCCTGATCGCCGGACTGGTGAAACATGCGGGCTAGATGACCATGAAAACGATTCTCAGGTCCCGATAAATCATCTTCGCGGACCTCGACGCCGCGGAACGATAAGTCCTGTTACCGGATCAGTGCACTAGAAGTAACTCGAGGCGTTCGAGAAAACTCAGTTCCCGCCTCTTCGCCTCGATCAGAGCGCCCTCTGGTGAACGATGGTCGCGCTCTCCACCGTGAGAGTGTTCGATCCCTTCGCTGAAAAACGGCTTTCGTCCCGAAGCCAAGCTAAGATCACTTCGCAATCCTTCCTGCCATCTGGGAATCTTCGCTACCAGATCGGCGATGTCGATGGGCTTGTAGCGGTCCACCAGATCGAGCAGGGAGCGCACCTCGGCCGCGCCCCAAGCCTCGATACCTGCCGTTGCCATCAGGTAACCTCTGAGGATTCCGGACCGGCCGTCCCCCTCCCAGGTTGCGCGGCGCGCGACGGCCTGAAAAAGTGGGTAGTCGCCGGACGGATGCCGCTGGATGAGCTCAAATGTTGCCTCTGGAATCGTTGCTTCCAGCCGAAGGCGATACACGTAACGCTCCACGGTCACCTCGCCAAGCCTGACCCGATGGTTTTGGTCGTCCATCCCGGCAAGGCTGGCGTCTGTGGGGCGGGCAACCACCTGAACAACCAGGCGAACCAGCTCATCCGACGGGATCGACTGCCTGCCGAGCCGACCGGCGAACACGGCTTGGTCGGCGAGCTTCGGCGTGAACAAGGGCGACAGGATCAGGTCGATTTCATCCTCCTCGAGCGTAGGCAGCGTCTGGACGAGAAATGGGCCGGTCTCATCGTCGGCGATGCCGTAATTTGCCACCAGATGGCGAGCAACCTGAGCGGAAATCTTCCGCGGGCGTTCCAGCTCCTGAGCGAGCGTTTCCGATAGGTCCAGCACTTCCATCATTATCGCGCCCGGGTGTCCGCGTACCAAACGCGACTTAAGGAACTGGTGCGGCTACCTTAAGCTTCCCGGTCAAGTCCTGTTAAATCATCTTGTCGGACGTTGAGAATTGGCCTAAATTCGAGCGTTGACGAGGTCGTTCCAATCGGTGTGTAAAAAGAGAAGGCGGTGTACGCTTTCGGTGAATTCGAAACCGTAAGCAATCCCGGCAGCAATCGGGAGAAAGGTACACCACCCATGAAGAAGAAGAACATACCGGCATCAGTGGCGTCAACGAACGCGTATGAAGGTTTGGAGGACTGGGCGCGATCCCGGGTCCAAGTCTGGCTACAGGAGCTGCTCGAGGACGAAGTCACTCAATTTCTGGGTCGGGAAAAGTTGGAGCGGAGTCCGAATCGACGAGGATACCGGAACGGTCACGGGAAGCCGCGACGCTTCGCAATGATGAACGGTACGATGGAGGTTCGACGACCTCGGGTTCGAAACACCGCCGAGCGGTTCGAGAGTCAGATCCTGCCGTATTTTCGACGGAAATCGAAACAGCTGGGCGAGCTACTTCCCGATCTCTACCTCCACGGTCTGGCCACAGGGGACTTCGAGCAGGCCATGCGCGGACTGCTTGGCGCTGGCGCTCCGTTGTCGCGAGCATCGATCCAACGACTGAAATCGACCTGGCAGTTGGAGTATGACGAGTGGGTCCAGCAGGACCTGTCCGGCCTCGAGGTCGTGTACCAGTGGGCAGACGGCTTGTACGTGAAAGCGGGGATCGCGAAAGAGCGAGCGGCATTGCTGGTGATCATCGGAGCCTTGTCAGACGGGCGCAAAGTGGTGTTGGCCTGTGAGAGCGGGCAGCGGGAAAGCAAGGAGTCCTGGAGCCGCATTCTGCGCAATCTCCAGAGACGGGGCCTGAAGCTGGGACGGCTGACTGTCGCGGACGGTCACCTGGGCATCTGGTCCGCGCTGGCCGAGCAACAGCCCCAGGGCCAGGAACAACGCTGCTGGAACCACAAGTCGATCAACGTGGTCGATCATCTGCCGAAGACCGAGCAGCCCGCGGCCAGACAGCTGCTTCATGGGATGGCCTTCGCGAACTCCCGCGCGGCCTGCGAACGAAAGCGGGATCAGTTCGTCCGCCGATATGAGAAGAACTATCCCAAAGCGGGTGAGACGCTGTTGCGGGACTGGGACCGGATGATTACTTTCTATGAGTTCCCGAAACAACACTGGGTGCATCTGAGAACAACCAACATCGTCGAATCGCCTTTCGACATGGTTCGCCTCCGCACCAACGCCGCTCGCCGATTCAAGCGTGTCGAGAATGCAACGGCAATGATCTGGAAGCTACTACGTGTCGCTGAGAAGGCTTGGCGACACTTAAAAGGATCCGAACTCTTACAAGAGGTCTATGATGGTCAGCAATTCGCTGACGGCATCAGAGTCGTGATGAAATCGAAGGCCGCCGCCTGATGACTTTTACACACCTTTTGTAATGACCTCGCGTTGACCTTCTGATTGCTTACAAACCCCTCCCTTAGTATCCTTTACCGAGTTTTTCACGGTTTCTTCAGCGACACACCATAACGATGGAATCTGGCACCAAACTCGGCCACTACGAGATCTTGGGCCTCCTAAACGCAAGCACCATAGGGGGAGATTGTGAACAAGAAAAACAACCGAATATCAATCAAGTTTGCTTTTGCCGTAGTTATTTCATTCGCTGCAAGCGCCTGTAACGACCCGGACGTCGGCGCAGGCGTTCGATGGGCAGATGTTTGCAGCGAAGCCTCCGGAAAAGTGCTTTATAACGGCGTGATTCACACCATGGATGCCGACAATAGCGTCGTCTCGTCTGTTCGGTTACAGAACAATCTCGTCGCAGGCTTGAGTAACGGCGATGAAGAGACACTTGGTGTCGACGGCGATTGCAGAATCGATCTTTCAGGACGTACGGCAATACCTGGGCTCATTGACAACCACAGCCACGTTATCGGACGCGGCCTCAAGCCGGGGCACATGGTATATGCCATGGATTCCGCAAGATCATGGGATGAGGCGGTAGTCCTCCTGCAGAAACAGATCACAGTAGAGAATATTCCTCTACCCGAGGCGGGAACTGTCGGTACACAGAACAATTTTGTCACCGTAATCGGTGCCATTACCCCGGGGCAATTTGTCGAGGGTGCATTACCAAGCTTTGAGACGCTGAATCAATTCGACCATCCGATTTATCTTGAATCCACATTCACTGGCGGCACTCAGACCAATTCAACGGGCATTGATTACTTCCGCGCTCATGGATTGCCTGTTTCCGATGATGGTGTGGTCGACATTGGCTCGGGCACGAACAACCGTGCCTTCTTTAACAGCATCGCCGCTCAACAGTTACGCTCTGAGCAAACCGAAGAGGATAGAGTCGACGGAGTTCTCGGTGTTCAGGCCTGGGCGGCGAGCCTCGGTATGACCATGTCACTGTCGGACGGAGGCACAGAAGTTCAGCGGATTGCCGACAACGGCGCCGTTATGCGTGTTCGAGGTTTATATGGCGGCGCAAGCCTGGAAGCGCTCGAAAATGAAATCACCACCCTCAACGATACGTCTAGAGACGCAATGTACCGCAATTACGCGATCGGCGAATTTATCGACGGTGGGGGTGTTAGATTCCCGACAGCAGTAGAGGACGTTGTCAACGAAGAAACTTACATCCCTAAGATCAATCTCGCGGCAAGTCTCGGCGCAACTGTGTTTCAGCACACGTTGTCGCCGTTGGAAAGCGATGGTTATTTAACGGCCTTTGAATCGTCAAGCGAAGATCTGACGGCCCTGCGTTGGCACCTGGCTCATGTCCCTCTATTGACCACGACAAGTATGGACCGGCTCGAAGCTCTCGGTGGTGGAGCTGTCGCGGCTTACTTCTCGTATTCATCCGAAGGGCCCATCGCCCCACCCCCTTTCAAGGCTTTGTTCGAACACGATGTACATTCTGGCCTGGGATCAGATGGTGGCAACGTGGCCATTATTAACCCTTGGCTCGGGATATATCACGTCACGACGGGCCTGGATGATACCGGTACCGTAGTATTTGAAGACGTTCTGACCGTCGAAGAAGCGATTCGATGGATGACGATAAACAACGCATGGTTCTCGTTTGATGAGGAAAATCTGGGGTCTATCGAAGAGGGCAAACTGGCAGATGTGGCTGTCCTCTCCGACGATGTTTTTGGGATGGAAGACCTGGGAAACTTACGCGATGTGAAATCCGTACTCACGATAATGGATGGCAAGATCGTCTACTCAGACAACAGCGTGATCACTTGTGCCAATGCCGATACGTATGGCGAGTGGTTTCCGAGAAGTAGTGAAGAGGTGTGTCAATAGGTACATCGTCGCGCATTTCTCTGCCTCGTTTTATAGTTTGCAAAGGCAAGTGGATCAGCTTCTGCATTAAAAATGACTCTCAGGTCCTGATAAATCATCTTGTCGGACGTTGACCTCCCAACGATCCTGCCTTGCCAAGCAAGTCGGGCAGCGGGAGAAATAGAGTAGCCAACGTCAAAGCATCTTCTGGCTACGGGAGACCTTCGTCGAGTCATAGGCGGCATGATGGCCGCATTCACCGCATGTGAGCACAAGTTTCCCGATCGGCGGTAAGATGCCTTTACCTTCGGACTGATCCAGTCCGAATGATATTGCGGATCGGCACTTCCGGCAGACCACGCTCAGATACCATCGTTTGTCGATCGATTTCGAAGATCGCGTAAGGCGCATGGAAACATCAGAACGTCAATCGGGTTTAGCAGGCGAATGACGCTTCGTTAGAGACTTTAGATAGTTTGGAAGCGAGTTTTATCGCTTTCGTCGTTCGATCCGTGAGCGGCAGGGACGGGTGCACGTAGAACAAGCAGCCCCCCTGCCTCTTTCGCTAGGCGGAACCCCTAGTAGCGTCCTCCGCCTCGGCCACCTCCGCCACTGTTGCGATTGGTTTGAGGTCGGGCTTCGTTCACTGTTAGTTCCCGGCCATCCAGTTCCTTTCCATTGAACTGCGAAATCGCCTTTTCAGCGTTCTCTTCGCTCATCTCCAAGAGACATCACGTGCCTAACAAAACGATGCACCGAAGGAACGGGTGCCCGTGCCGTGATTTCCGAGGTCAAGTCCTGAGAAATCATCTTCTCGGACCTTGACGTTTCATTTCCGCCTAAAACGCCGGCGTCTAGACTGCTTGGGGTGGCTCAGTGACTACTCTGCCAGGGCGTCATCGTGTCGTCGTGGCCGCCTATCCGGTCGACTGCAGTTCGCACGATCAGTCGCGTCTCGTCTGGCTTGCGAAACGGGTACTTGTCAACACCCATGAACTTCTTCGCGAGCTTGTCGATGTGTTCGTCGGCGCCGGCCTCACTGACAGTTGCCTTGCCATAGAACACCATGTAAGAGCGGGGGTTGTTCGGGTCCTGGGCGCTGATAACTATGCTCGGGTGTTACGGAGATTCCTGGGTTTGATCCGTCCCTCGGCTGTATTGAAAACCACATCATTCCCATCGACATCCAGCCAGACCAACGTGACCTGTAGCGTTCCCTTCGGATTGAACGTAATAATGTGCCCGTGGATCTGCTCTTGTAGGATTTTCTTCACAGATTCCGGCAACGTAATCGCCATGTCTTTCCCTCCTTGTCGAGCCAAAAGTAATCTTAAGGTTAGCTGTGTGTAAAGCCAATCAGCTCAGAATAACTGATGTCGCTCACCTTTCTATGCATCGTCTATTACTACTGTGTTACAAACGAAGCGGTCCACAGAACGGACAACGAGGAAGCTGCTGAATCAGGAAGCGGGCGATGCGAATGCGAAGCGTGGCAATCGAGCAGGGGTTATGTCGTTCGGGCCGGATCCGGGGTTCCGCGGGGTTTGAAGTGTTTGGGGAGTTTGGGGACGGATAGTCCAACATGCTCGACAAATGCAGAGGGGGAAAAACGGCTCCGCTCGGCGACCAGGAACCCATAAGAGGCAATACATAAGGTGCCATGATGGTGAAATCCACGCCAGCCGCGACCTTCGTAGTGTCCCAGACCGAGTTCCTGCTTGAGTTCCTGATAGTCGCGTTCGATGATCCAGCGCTGTTTGGCCTGACCGGCCAGATCGGAAAGCGAGGTATGGGCCCCAAGAGTGGAGAGCCAGTACCGGATCGGTTCGGATGCGGTCTTGGGCCACTCGACCAACAACCACTCTTTCGGATGCGGCGAGTGGCGCTCGTGATCCAGATGAGCGGGACGAATGCGAACTGCGGCGAAACGGGAACGCAGGGTCTCGGAGGTGCCTTCGCGCCAGGAGACGTTCTTCCAACGCTGGGGAGACAACGAGAGGGCCAGTTGCTTGACCGAAACCGGTTGATGTTTCTTGTTGCGCTGCATGCGGGTCGGTGTCCGTCCGCGGCCGGTCAAGGATTTCGGCGGCAAGGGACCCTGGCCCGGTTTCCACACGGTCGTGGTGCCTTGCACCCCTAGGACGTAGCTAAGTCCGAGTTCGGTGATGCCGTGCCGGAACTTGTAGTTGTTGCCGTAGGCCGTATCGCCCAGAACCGGTGTCGGAGCAATGCCGTCATCGACGGCCTGCCGGATTTGTTCCAAAGCAATTTGAGGTTTAGTTTGAAATCGAACGTCTTCGGGAATAGCGGCTTTGCTTCGACGTTCCGGATCCTTCGCCCAGGTCTCGGGGAGGTAGAGTCGCCATGCCACCGGCAAGCTGGATTTCGCTGTCGCCACCGACAGGCTCACCGCCACCCGGCAGTTCTCAGGTTTGCCGACCTGTCCACAGTATTGCCGGGCCACACCCACCGAGTGGGTCCCCTTTTTCACGAATCCGGTGTCGTCGACAATCCAGGCTTCAATCGGACCGTTGGCTTCCATCGCCCCCAGCGCGTACTGTCGAACTTCTGCCAACAGAGCCGCATCGTCCCAGGGCGCATCCGCGACCAGATGATGTAGCGACTGGTGCATTCGGCGTACATTATCCGGAGCCAATCGTGCAGCCATCGGCTCCACACTCTTACGTTTGATCGGCAGCAACAACCCGGTGCAGTACGACTTCAACGGTTCATGACGATCGGCGTGTCCTGCGGCCGACGCCAGGCGTTCCAAATAGGCCGCAAAACGTTTTTCCTGAGTGCCTGGCGCCTTCGATTTGGCGCTCATGACCGGATGCTAACATAAAATAGGCCTTTTGTAACACAGTAGTACTATGGGCCTGCGTACTTAGACACGTGCTCTAAGGAACGGGTGCCGACTCAATAATTCCCCGAGTCAAGGCCTGAGAAATCGTCTTCCCGGACGTTGAGAATTCGCCAAAACGAGGCGGTTGACCGTCCCCTTGCCAACAACGCTTCCACCTCGATAGACTTAGCCGATTTCTGCCGTTCCTCACGGCGACTCATTAGAGACATGGAATCCGGCACCAAAGTACGTTACTACGAGTTCCTCTCACTCCTGGGTAAAGGAGGTATTGCAGTCATGAGCATGTTGACAACGGGACGAGTCGCGATCGCCGTGGTTATGTTAATCACAGCAAGCGCTCCACTCCCGGCGCAGACGAGCACGATGACGCCTGATGAGCAGCAGAAGTTGCAGTTCGTGCTCGACTGGTGGCGCGAGGTGCTCGAAGCGAGGCACCTTGACCTCGCACCGCAGTACATGGCCGAGGACTACATTCAACACAACATCAACGTGCAGACCGGTCGCGATGGCTTCGTGCAGTTCTTCTCAGCACTTGATCCTCCGCTCGAGCCGATGCCCACAGAACTGGCAATCCCCCCGGTGACCTCGTTCGCCAAGGGCGACTTCGTGGTGCTCGTGTTCGAGCGGGAGACTGAGGACGCGGCCCAGCCGTCGAGAACGTACACGTACAACACGTATGACTTGTTGCGCATGGAGAACGGACTGATCCAAGAGCACTGGGACTATGCCGAGAAGGTGCGACAGATTCCGATGGGGGGTGCTCCTGATGGATCGACTACAGCGCCGTCAGGCTCGACTTGACGCCGCAAGAGCAGCGCAACGTCGAAATTGCGACGGTTCTGTTCAAGGACATTCTGCAGTACGGGCATCTGGAACTCGCCGAGCAGGCGATGGCACCTGGCTTCATTCAGCACAACCCCAGATCCGAGAACGGGCGACAGGCCTTCGTTGATTGGGCCGCGAGAATCGACGTAAGCCCGGTGAGGGGAAGGAGGGGCCAATTCTTCGCTAGGTTTAGCGAGCCCGAACCAATCGAGCCCGAATGGAAGGATCGGCCGGAGATTACCATCGCCAGCGGGCCGTACGTGTTCTTCATGTTCAAACAGGAGTGGCAGGATCCGGACGATTCGAGCAGGACGTATCCTGTGTACTGGTTCGACATGGTACGTGTCGAAAACGGACTGATCCAGGAGCACTGGGACTCGGCGACGCTTGGCGCACTCCCTGGCCCGGGTGGCAGGTAGCCAGGGGCCCGGCCTGGAGTGCGCTGGGATGAGCGCCCGGGCGGACCTAGTTCACCGAACTCAAACGTCTCGTGCCGATTCCCTAAACGACCCCGTCAAACGCTGGATGCAAGGCGCGATATAATCCTGAGGGAGGTCGGCAATGCCTCCGTCACTAGAAGAACGAGTCGCTTACCTGGAGGGTAAGTTGGAAGAGCACGCCATAGGATTTGGAGAGATTCGCGCACTCCTCGTTCAGCTGAATGGGCGCGTGGACGCAGTGGACCAGAAAGTGGATCGGTTTCGTGAAGAACTGAGTTCGCGTTTCAACGTTCTAGATCAGAAGATGGACCGGTTTCGACAGGACGTCTCCCGCCAGTTCAACTGGCTCGTCGGCATTCAGGTCGCGATCATGCTCTCGATCATCGGTGTCCTGCTCGGTCCGTGACCGTTTGCCTCCGCTCGCCACTCTTCTTTCCACCCAGATCGACATCATCCCAAACTAGGGCGTTAACACTAATGTAGTGCCTCGACGATGAGTGCGAAGTGAAGGAAGGCGAGGAACATGACGTCGAGTTTATCGAAACGGGAGAAGATACGCCGAAAACCCTTGAGTCGGCGGAAGAGCCTCTCGACTTCGTTCCTGCGGCGGTAGAGCACGCGGTCGTATTCCCACGGCTCCAGGCGGTTGCGCTTGGGCGGCACGACGGGAATCCACCCAAAATCCAGAGCCAATTGGCGGGTCTGGTCGTCCTGGTAGGCACGGTCCATCAGCAGCGGCAGCGGCGCGGGCAACGGCCCCAGGCCGGCGAGCAGATCGCGGCCCTGCGGGGCGTCGTGCGCTTGGCCGGGCGAGAGCGCAAACGTTATCGCCGTTCGAGCATTCGCGGCAACCAGATGAATCTTGGTGGTCCATCCACCGCGGGATTTGCCGATCGCTTGCGGACCGTTTTTTTTAACGCTCCCGTGCCGTCGGGATGCACCTTCACAATGGTCGAGTCCATCGAAACGGCTTCCACCCGGATGCGCACCAGTTGCTCGCGCTGGAGTTTTTCGAAGACGGCGTCGAGCACCCCGTTCTTGGACCAGCGGTTCATCCGGGTGTAGATGGTGTGCCAGTTGCCAAAGCGCTTGGGCAGACCGCGCCACTTGCAGCCCTGCTCAGCCACATACAAAATGGCGTTCAAGACCGTCAGGTTCGAAAGACTGACGTTGCCCCGCTGACGCGGCAGTTCCGGCTCGATGCGACAATACTGCTCCTGTGTGATCTCCATGCCTGATTATAAAACATTCATGCTCATTAGTGTTAACACATCCTAGAAAGCCGGAAGGAGTCAGTTGGCCTGCCGGAGCCCCTTAAACGAAATACGCCCAGAGGGATTTGAACCCCCGACCTACGGATTCGAAGTCCGGCGCTCTATCCAGCTGAGCTATGGGCGCGTATCTGCAAATAGTACTACAAGACGATCATGGACTGGTGAGGAGTACGGCCTAGGAGACAATGCAGTCAGCCATCAGCTTTCAGCTCCTTCTCGAACCCCGAATAACCCCTCTCCCATTGAGCCGATCGCTCGGGGCTGACCCCGAATGCCCGTTGCGTAATGCCCCCTACGGGAGCTGTCCGTGGGATGTGCTACCTTATAAGATTCTCTTACCGAACGAGGTGAATTCATGCGCAACGTGGTCATCATCGGATCCGGACCTGCGGGCCTGACAGCTGCTATTTACGCTGCCCGTGCCGACCTGAAACCAATTCTTATCGAAGGCGCCGAACCGGGTGGGCAGCTGACGCTGACGACTATGGTCGACAACTACCCGGGATTTCCCGATGGCGTAATGGGTCCTCAGTTGATGGAAGACATGAAGAAACAGGCCCAGAGGTTTGGTGCAGAGATCCTGACCGGCTATGTGGATCGCGTCGAACTTGGTGAGACTCCTTTCCGGGTTTTCGTGGACAAGCAGGAGTTCGAAGCAAAAACGATCATCATATCGACCGGGTCCTCGGCGAAGTTGATCGGGCTGGATAACGAACGTCGGCTGATGGGGCACGGTGTTTCAACGTGCGCAACGTGTGACGGGTTCTTCTTCCGAGACAAGAAAATAGCAGTTGTGGGTGGTGGAGATTCGGCAATGGAAGAATCTACCTTCCTTACCAAGTTTGCTTCGGACGTTGCGCTCATTCACCGCCGGGACGAGTTCCGTGCTTCGAAGATCATGCAGGATCACGCTCTGGGCAACGAAAAAATTAATGTTCTCTACAGTACAGTCGTTGAAGATGTTCTGGGAGACGACGCGGTGACCGGGGTCCGGATTCGGAACGTCAAGGACGATACGACCTCTGAGGTAGACCTGGACGGAGTGTTTGTTGCCATTGGACACAACCCCAACACGAGCATATTCAGAAACCAGATCGATCTGGACGACAACGGCTACGTCGTCACAGTCCCAGGTTCCAGCCGCACAAGCGTTCCCGGCGTCTTTGCCTGCGGCGACGTTCAGGATCCGATCTTCAAGCAAGCCGTAACGGCTGCGGGTTCCGGTTGCATGGCAGCGTTGGAAACCGAGAAGTACATCGAGGCTTGAGCGGTCCGGTTCAGCGTCCGGTTTAATGGAAGAACCCGAATACATTTTTACACTCAGCGAAGCCAACGAGATGCTGGCCGAGTTGCGCCCGCTGATGGAAGACCTGCGAGAGGAATGGGACTCGATCAAGTCACTGAACCCGGAAATTCAGAAGATCCGCGACAAAGCCATGTTCGACGCTTACAGTCCACACGGAGTGGAGTATGTCGAGTCTGTTTCTCATCTGATGTTGATGATGGGGCAGGTGCGCGACATGGGCGTGCTCGTCAAGGACCTTGATACAGGCCTGTGCGACTTCCCCTGTCTCAGAGAGGATCGGGTGGTTTACCTCTGCTGGCGTCTCGGTGAAGACGTGATCGAGTACTGGCATGATCGAGAAGCCGGTTTTGCGGGACGGGAACCGCTCGGAGAAGGGGATCTGTGAGGGCGGTTTGTTGAGCACGTTAACCGACAAGATCTTGGTTTCCGAGATCGAATGTGTGGCTGCGATCGGCGTAACAGCCGAAGAGCGTAAGGTAAAACAGCGATTGTCGGTTGACGTGGAAGTCAGCATCGATGCTCGCAGGGCTGCCCAGACCGATCGACTGAAGGACACCATCGATTACGCCCAAATCGTGACTCTCGTCGTGGAACTGGCCGGCAGCCGGGAATTTCATCTCGTCGAGACGTTTGCAGAACTCATCGCCGGCCGGGTGCGTGCGGATTTGGGAGGTGGAACTATTCGGGTCGTCGTCAGGAAATCACCCCCTGATCTTTCCGATCAAGTCCGCTTCGTATCGGTAGAAATCGCGAGGGCACCGGAAGAGGCCGGCTCCTGAGAGGCCAAACGACTCGGAAAAAAGGACTTCGCCCTAAATTTGTGTTGAAGAACTCGAAAATTGGGTTATTCTACGGGCGCTTATGTCAGTCTGGCAGTGTGTATCTGTCGGACTGTCTGTGGTTCACAGAACTGGGACTTATATTAACCGGGACTTTGATTTTTGAGTTGTCCCGACCTAGAGGAGAAGTCTTCCCGACGAGCCGGACAGGCCCGTAGGCAGCGGGAAAGGCGTACACGCTTAGGAGGCACATTGGCTACCTCAACCGAGCAGATTTCGGCTGCTCTAAACAACGGCCTGCAGGCCAAGATCCCGCTGGGCAAGCGGGCCATGAAGGCCGTTGATGCGGCTTTATGCTATGCCGCTGGAGTTACCTTCGATGCGATCGACTACGTCGGCAAGTACGACCCGAAGCCGGCGTTCACACCGAAGTGGTCCGAGAAACCGCTGCAGAAGTCGTGGCAGAAGACCAAGCCCACATTGGGATGGCCCCGTCAGACGGATTCACTCTGTCCCAAGTGCGTTCAGGAGACGCGCGAAGCCATCGTTAACGGACGGCAGGACTGGACGACTCTGCTTCACGAGAAAGTCGGCGAAGTGAAGGCCGACATTGTGGAGCGCGATGGCCAGGTTTGGATGGTCAAGGAATGTCCGGAGCACGGCAAGATTGAAGACATGATGGCCGTCGACGTCCGGTTCCTGGAATGGATCGAGAAGAACTTCCCGGGCCGGGACATCCCGGCGCACAACGATGAAGAGCTGCACAACCATGGCAGCAGTACGATCAAGCACGGCCGGGGCAGTGTTCTCACGGTCGATTTAACCAACCGCTGCAATATGATGTGCGACCCCTGCTTCATGGATGCGAATCAGGTCGGTTACGTCCACGAACTCACCTGGCCCGATGTCGAAGAGATCATGGACAATGCCATGAAGATCAAGCCACGCCGGCAGATGTCGATCCAGTTCTCGGGTGGTGAACCGACGATGTCCCCCTTCTTCCTGGATGCTGTGCGTTATGCCAGGAAGCTGGGGTTTGCGAGCACCCAGGCGGCTAGCAACGGTATCGAGTTTGCGAAAAGCAAGGAATTCTGCAAGCAAGCTGCCGAAGCTGGCCTTCGGTATGTGTACCTTCAATTCGACGGCATTGGCAATGACGCGAACAGTCACCGGCAAGTTGGAAATCTGTTCGACGTGAAGCTGCGGGCGATAAACAATCTGCACGAAGCAGGCGTAGAGATCATTCTTGTCGTGACGCTGGTGAATGGCGTCAACAACGACCAGGTGGGCTCGATCGTTCGTTTTGCAATGGACAACCCAAAGAAGATTGCCTTCATCGCGTTCCAGCCCGTTTCGTTTACGGGAAGGGACGAAGAAATAACTCCGGAACGCAGGCTTCGTCAGCGGTATACGCTTTCGCACCTTGCGCACGATGTCAAACAGCAGGTGGGCATCACCGAACCGACCCGAGATTGGTTCCCGCTTTCTCTGATGGGTTCCTTCGCCGATTTCGCTGATCTAGCGCACGGGTCGGAACGGGATTGGGGACAGGTCAGCTGTGGCTGCCATCCCAACTGTGGCGTCGGCACTGCCTTGATGATCAACAAAGATACGAAGGAAATGGCGCCCGTACCTCAGTTTCTGAATATACCGGGACTGGTCAGTGACATGCAGAAGGTTACTGATGCGGGGCGTGGAAAATGGGCTTCGAATGCGATGATGGGCCTGGCCCTGTTGAAGCACTACAATCCGTATGGCGCACCTCCGAGTCTGACGTTGATGGATGTGTTCAAGAAGTTTGACAAGTCCTTTGGGCTGAGCGGTAAGGACTACGGGAAAATCACCGGGAAGCAACGCATTGAGGACATCCAGAAACGGCGGTCCGATCCCTGGAATTTCCTCTTTGTCGCGGGGATGTGGTTCCAGGACCTGTTCAACTACGATTTCCGCCGTACGGAAATGTGCATCATTCCGTACGCGACGCAGATGGGGGAAATCTCATTTTGTGCCTACAACACGGGTATCGGGTGGCGGAACATCATTGAGAACATGTTCAAGACCCACACGGTTGCGGAGTGGTACAAGGAAAACGGAAAGCACGGTGTCTATGCCGGAGGCAAGGAAGTGGAGTTGGAGTCCATAGAACACAGCCTCGCTATACGCGCAGAAGACGCAGACCGTGTGCGCGAACGTGGAGATCTTCCGCTGACAGCGGCCGACGAAGAGCGCCAGCATCGAAAGGCGGAGCGCGAAGCAGCCAAGGCGAAAGAAATCTTTGAGGAAATGGCCCTCGGTAAGAAACCAAGCAAGATCGATTTGATCAAGATCGAAGTGATGAATCGCAAGGAAGACGAAAAAGAAGAGGCGATGTCCGCATCCAAGTAGATCGAGTGTATCTGTAGAAGAAAAGGCGGCCCTTTCGGGCCGCCTTTTTTGATTTCTCTACGGAGTTGTCTGTACCCAATGGAAATCAGATTCCGAGGACTTTTCGGCCTTCTTCAGAAATTCTTTCCGCCGTCCACGGAGGATCCCAGACCAGATCGATCTTGGGATTTGGGAATCCTGCCTCCTTGAGCTTCGACAAGATGTCTAGCTTGATCTCTTCGCCTGAAGGACAGCCCGGAGCCGTCAGTGACATCTTTATCTTGAGTGCGTCCTTTCCGAGATCCACGTCGTAAATCAGGCCCAGGTCCACGATGTTCAACGGTATTTCCGGGTCGTAGCATTCCTTGAGCACTTCCATGGCGAGATCCTTCGTGCTCATTTGGGCAAGCTCGGGATCTCTGACGAGATCGACAAGATTCTCCTTCTCAGAAGGTTCTGCAGGTATGGCGGGCGGGTGGTAGGTCAAATCGACATCCGGCTCGTCCATCGTCCCGCCTGTCACCTGGGCCTGCTTCCGGTTGGCATAAACCAAACCGGCTATGATCAAGATCGATACTGCAACCAATAGGTAAGAAAGCAAATTCGTCTCCTGAAGCACTTGCGGCTAGACAACGGCCGCGAAAGTCCACTGTTACAGAATCGAAGGGATGTTGTCAACGACCCTTGGCCCGACAGGTAGCGGTGGGAGAAGAGACTTCGGCCCCGTGGCTCTAGTGGATGATGGAGGCCCCTTTTTCGAACGAAGAGCCCTTTCGGACCAGATATTTCAGCTGTTTGGGCTCTCACAGGAAGGGGTCCGAATTTGCTATAATAACAGGTTGTGCCAATCAGTAGACTGAGTGACACGCACCGATGTGTGTGCCGCTCGGACGTTACGACAAAGGGTTAAACACATATGGCTTCCGTCTCCGCGAAAGCGCTGGGCCAGCCCATGATCGAAGTTGCTTCAGGGCCATATTCAGTCGCCAGTACGACAATCAAGTTCGACACCAAGGATCGGATGGAACTGCACAATCTCACCCAGCAAGTGCGAGACTTTGTCAGATCATCCGGTATTCACGCCGGCCAGTTGATGATCGCTTCGATGCATACCACGTGTGCTATTTTTATAAACGAGTGGCAGGATGCCCTGCTGTTCGATATTAAGACGCACATGGAAAACCTTGTTAGTCGCGGAGCGTATTACAGGCACAACGATCCCGAATGGTCCGACTGCGACCGCAATAATGCGGATTCGCACCTGCGGACACTTGTACTGGGCACCCACATTACGTTACCCGTTGCCGATGGCGACCTCGTTTTGGGGGAGTGGCAAAGTGTTATTATGGGAGAACTCGATGGTCCTCGTGAGAAGAATCATACGGTTGCAGGTGATGGGTACCGGGTCCAGGGCGGATTAGGCTCCCGCTCTCGAACGTGACCTTGAAGAAAAGCTCCGTAAAGGAGCTTAAAGGAAGAGGAGGAGTTCAATGGCTGTAGCAGAGACCACGGCGATTACGATAACCAAGAAGGCTGAGGATAAGGTGAGGGAAATCCTGGGCGAGCAACCCGAAACATACGCCGGATTGCGAATTCAGGTGGTCGGTGGCGGATGCTCGGGTTTTTCCTACCGAATGGGTTTTGACAAGGCCTGGAATGAGGACACGGATCAAGTGTTCGATTTCGACGGTCTGAAAATTTTTGTCGATCGCGCGAGTATGCTCCAGCTGGCAGGCTCGGAAGTTGACTACGTCGATGGCCTCCATGGGGCGGGTTTCAAGTTCAACAACCCGAATGCTACCGGCACCTGCGGCTGTGGAGAGTCGTTCAGTACCTAGAACCTGAGTGCCGGTTAACAGAAAGGCCCATCGCAGAACCTGCGATGGGCCTTTTTTTTTGGAACCTTCTTCTGTAGGTGCGCTCTATGAGCGCACAAAATAATTTGTGCGGTCACAGACCGCACCTACAGTTCACGTACGTATACCGCAACGCCTCTTGTGTTTGTCGTCGATTCAGGCAATTATCAACTATTCAGTTTCAGGGGAGCTCAAACCGGGCTCTGGATTGCAGCCGGTAAATGGGCTGAGAGGACCTCGCCGCTTCCACGTGGGCAGGTCGACCCTAATCCTGCGCTAAGACGCATGGACGCAACCTGACTCGGGTAATGCCGACGGAGGGAGAACAACTATGAGTTCCGCGAAACCTTTCGAAGATAATTCCGCAAGTCTCGATACGTCGTTTCCAGGCAGCCGACGGATCTACGTCCCCGGGAAGATTCATGATGGGGTCCGGGTTCCCCTTCGACTCGTCGAACTGGCCGATACCGCCCTCGAGGATGGGGGCCGGGAGGCGAACCCCGCCATTCGTGTGTACGATACGCGTGGCCCGTGGGGTGATCCCGACATCGACTGTGATCCGACCCAGGGGCTAGAGCCGCTTCGAACGGATTGGATTCTGGAGCGGGACGACACCGAAGAGTACGGTGGCCGCACGGTTCGACCCGAAGACGACGGTTATATCAGCGAGAAACACCGCGATCTGGCGACTGAGAAGCCCGGCGTGTCGCGTCTGGAATTGTACCCGGGTTTGAGGAGGAGCCCTCGCCGCGCAAAAAAAGGTGCATCAGTGACACAGATGCACTACGCGAGAAGGGGTATCGTCACACCGGAAATGGAATATGTGGCGATTCGCGAGAACCTGGGTCGTGAGGAATCTTTCGCCACAACCGAAGCGAACCGTTCCGAACTCGCCCACCAGCATCCCGGCGAATCCATGGGGGCCGCGATACCCAAGTTTATAAGTCCGGAATTTGTCCGGGACGAGATCGCGTGGGGGCGGGCGATCATCCCTTCAAACATCAACCATCCTGAAGCAGAGCCGATGATCATTGGACGGAACTTCCTGGTAAAGATCAACTCCAACATCGGAAACAGTGCTGTCGCCAGCTCGATCGAGGAAGAAGTCGAAAAGATGCAGTGGTCCATCACGTGGGGTGCGGACACGGTAATGGATCTTTCGACGGGTCGAAACATCCACGCCACGCGCGAGTGGATATTGCGCAACTCGCCGGTTCCGATCGGTACAGTGCCCATTTACCAGGCGCTCGAAAAAGTAGGTGGACGTCCTGAAGACCTGACATGGGAGAGTTATCGCGACACCCTTGTCGAACAGGCCGAGCAGGGGGTGGATTACTTTACGATTCATGCAGGCGTTCTTCTTCGCTACATACCCTGGACCGCCAGACGCATGACCGGCATCGTCAGCCGGGGAGGTTCGATCCTGGCGAAATGGTGTCTCGCTCATCACGAAGAGAACTTTCTGTACACGCACTTTGGAGAGATCTGCGAAATCATGCGGGCGTATGACGTGTCGTTCAGTTTGGGAGACGGCCTGCGTCCGGGATCGATTGCCGATGCCAACGACGATGCGCAGTTGGGAGAGTTGAGGACGTTGGGGGAACTGACCCAGATTGCCTGGGAGCACGATTGTCAGGTGATGATCGAAGGGCCGGGTCATGTCCCGATGCACCTGATCAAAGAGAACATGGACCTGCAGCTGGAGCTGACCCATGAGGCGCCGTTCTATACGCTCGGTCCCCTGACGACCGATGTCGCGCCCGGTTACGACCACATCACCAGCGCGATCGGTGCGGCAATGATCGGTTGGTACGGAACTGCCATGCTCTGCTACGTTACGCCGAAAGAGCACTTGGGTTTGCCGGACCGCAAGGACGTCAAGGACGGGGTGATCGCCTACAAGATCGCTGCGCATGCCGCGGATCTGGCGAAAGGACACCCGGGAGCGCAGGAACGCGACAACGCTCTAAGCAAAGCACGGTTTCAGTTCCGATGGGAGGATCAGTTCCATTTGAGTCTGGATCCGACGACTGCCCGCGATTTCCATGATGCGACCCTCCCCCAGGACGGGTCGAAGCTGGCCCATTTCTGCAGCATGTGCGGACCTCAGTTCTGCTCCATGAAGATCACTCAGGATGTCCGGGATTTTGCCGCCAGTCTTGGCCTGGATGAGGATGAAGCCCTCGAGAAGGGAATGGCTGAAAAGAGCGAAGAATTCAAAGAGACTGGCAGCGAAATCTATCTCAAGGAATAAGAGGGACAGAACGCAGAGGCGCAGAGACGCAGAGAAAAGACAAGGATCGGCTGCCTACATCGGGCTAGCCCGCATGTTTCACCAGTCCGGCGATCAGGGGGATTTGGGCAGTAAGAATCGGATTCGGGAGGATCTGGGTTCGAATTGGGCATGTGTGGCGTGACTCGGCGGTGTCGACAAGCGGGAGTTGCTGCGTTTTCGGGTTCAGAAGAGGGTGACGAAACGCACTGAGACAAACCTCGGCGGAGCCGAAAAGAGCGAGTCGATTTTGGCGCAGGGGATCGGGTCGGTTCTCAGCAGCGCAGAGGAAGCGCCTGCAGGTTTCGATGGACGAGGGCAAAGACCTCGGCGTAGGGATAGGCTTCCGACATGGAGATCCAGATGTTGCGAACCGTCAGACGGACTTGAGCTCCGATCTTGAGGAGCTTCAAGCGGATCGTCTGGCACTGAGCGCGGGCCAGATCGGTATTCTTCAGTCCCAGACGGCGTAACGCGTGCAGGAGCATGTAGGCGGCCGAGGACAGATAGAGCCGGAGTTGATTGGCGCGCATGGTTGCCGCGCTGGTCCGGTCGGCGAATAGATCCAACTGCTGTTCCTTGATGCGATTTTCCATGTCGCCCCGCGCACAGTAAAAGTCTTCATAGAGGGCGCGGGCGTCCAGGCGTTCCGGCGACAGTGAGGTCACAACGAATCGAGGATTGGCGCCTTTCTCCAGGAACTCGGCCTTGCCGATGACGCGTCGGGTGCAGGTCCAGCTCTTCCGAGTGCGATACCGGAAATCGTTAAACACCCGCGCCGGTTTCCCGGTGTCGTTAAACTCGGCTTCGGCCTGACTCATCGATTCAGCGATCTCGCGCTTGAGCCGATCGTTCTTGGCCAGACCCACCACGTAATCGACCTGGTGGGCCTCGCACCAACTCAGCAATTCATCCCGGCAAAAGCCCGAGTCGGCCCGGATGATAATCGACACCTCCGGCCAGCTCTGCCGGATCTGGCCGATGATGCGGTTCAATTCCTCGACGGCGCCGTCCGCACCGTCGACATTGGAGCACCGCAACCGGGCGCATAGCAGATGCTCTCCCGAAAAGATGTAGAGCGGCAGATAACAGTAGTTGCCGTAGTAGCCGTGAAAGAACCGTCCTTCCTGATGGCCATGGATCGGATCATCGGTCGCATCCAGGTCCAGAACAATCTCCTCGGGCGCCGATCCGTGAGCCGCCACAAATGCATCCACCATCCAGCGGTCGATCTTGTCCGGGTCCATGGCCATCTTCTTGTACCGCTCCTTCCCATCGACTTGCTCCCCGGTCAGTTCCAACCGGTTCAGCGTACACTTGCCCGCCAACGCTTTTCCCCGGTCTCGGGCCTGCCGCCGCTTCTCCCCCAGTGGATCGGCCTTATCCACCGCCACGGCCAGCATCGGATCGGTCCGCAGTTGGTCATGATCGTTCAGATCCTCGTAGCCCAGACAGAGTCCGTAGACGCGCTGCCCCAATAACTCGCTCACCGTGTGTTCGATCAACCTCGCGTCCCGGTAATCCCTGAAACACTCGGCCAGTCCGGCGATCAGACCCGTTCGCTTTTCCACTTCCCTCAACAGCAGAACCCCAGCGTCGGAGGTGATCTTTCCGCCGTCAAAACGCGCCTTCACTTTTCGTTGAAGAAGTCCGTGAAATTCGAACGTCGTTTGGTTACACTCTGTTCTCATAAGGGCCGTCTCCGTTTGGCTTGTTAAACGTTTATTTCAAAACGCTTTATGCCAGACAGGGCGGCCTTTTCTGGTCCTATCGGTGAAATATGCGGGCTAGCAGATTTCCAGACGATTCCGAGGAGTTAGTGAAATGAAACGTCTTGCTATTGTTACGGCGATATTTGCAGTGTGGGCGGTTCTCGTATTTTTTCCGACATCGGGCAACGTCTGGGCGGCGCCCCAAGAGCTTGCCGACAATGGGGCTGGGCCGATTCCCAGAGCCGGTGACGGCAGGCCCGATCTCTCGGGCATTTGGCAGACCAATACGCTCGACATATCGAACTTCACTCTCGAAAGGGAAGAAAGAACCTCGGCCAACAGAATCGCCAATCCGGGTGGAGGTCTTCCCTACACACCGGAAGCCCTGGAACGGGTTCGGGAATTCACCGAAGCAGACGACCCGAGCCTGCGTTGCATACCTCGAGGCCTTCCCCGCCAGACTGGAGGCCCGAACCCTCTGAGGATCGTCCAGATCCCGGACGAGATCATCATCCTTTATGAAGCCGAACACAGGTTCCGCATAATCCCGACCGATGGACGAGATCACCCTGATGACTGGTTTCCGACGTTCATGGGCGACTCGGTCGGCGAATGGGATGGAGACACTCTGGTTGTCGATGTGATCGGGTTCAACGATGAAACGTGGCTTCAATCGCTGGGAACGTTTCACACCGAAGACCTGCATGTCGTGGAGCGCTACTGGCTGAGCGATGCCGACACGCTCGAGTACGAGGCCACGGTCGAGGACCCCAACGTTCTGGCCGGTCCTTGGATAAGAACTGTAACCTTGAGACGGCGGCCACCGGATGATCGCATCCGGGAATCCATCTGCGTGGACACGCAGGATTTCTTCTACTTCCAGGAAGTTTTTGGATCAGAAGACCAGTAACTGGTGCAGCGGTAAACTCTACTCCGAACCCACGATACTCTCCCACGCCGGGCAGATCTTGTCCTCCAGGAACACATCAAAGGGTTCGTAGTTGCCCTCTTCGATGACCGTAATGGGAAAGTGGAACTCCTCGGGCACCGGAAGGTTGCGCAGATGTCTCACCGCGGCCATTGAACCAAGGCAGCCATGCAGGAAAGGATCACAGTCGCCCGACGCCAGTAGACTTCCTTCCTTTATCGCGTCGACCGCTTCCTTCGTGCCGTTGAGACCGACCACGAGTGCTGCCCTGTTGGCGGCATCCATAGCCTCGATTGCACCCAATGCCATGGAGTCGTTGGCAGCAAGAACGCCATCGATCTCGGGGTAGGTCTGAAGGAGGTTTTCCATCACCTGGAGCGCCTGCAACCTCTGGAAATTGCCGGGTTGCGAAGTCAGCAACGTGACATCCGGGAACTCTTCGATCGCCGCCACGAAACCGCCCACGCGATTGATGCTGTTGAGCGAACCACCCACGCCCTCGAGGATGATGACGTTCCCCTCCCCGCCCATTCTTTCCAGAATGAAACGTCCGGTGCTCAGTGCGAGAGTGAATTCGTCGCAGCCCATGAAAGTAACGACATCTCCACCCAGAACAGGATCCGTGATGTTGATCACCGGTATCTCGGCAACGTTCATCATCAAGACCCCGGGAACCATCGCCTGGGAGTCGACCGGAGTGAAGACGACCGCATCGGGCCTGCTGATGGCAACGTCCTCAACCTGGCTCATCTGCTCAGGAATGCTGTCCGGTCTGGTGGGCACGTACTGCACGACGTTGGCGTTCATCCCTGCTGCCCCTCTTTCAGCACCCACACGTACGGCCTCAAAGAACGGATTGATCTGGTTTTTCGTGAAAACGGCCAGGGTTTCGTTTCCTTCCGTAGCCGCACCATCCGCGCCTTCATCGCCGGTAGCGCACGAACCCAGAACTCCAGCGAGGAGGACTGCGACCGTGAGCTTTTGGAGCCATGCGTCTTTCATGGATTTCTCCTCTTTCTATTCGATTTAGCTATCAGCTGTCTTAAGCACGGGCTTCGGCCCGTCTTCGGCTCGAAGCATCGATCCATGCTGCCAGCAACACGATAACCCCTGTGATGAGAGGCTGCCAGTTGGCGTCAATCGTCAGCAGGTTCATACCGTTCAGTGCCAGGGTCAGGATTAGCGCACCAACAAACGTGCCCACCAGGCTCCCGACACCGCCAAAAAGGGATGTACCGCCGATCAGCACGGCAGCAATAGCGGGCAGCAGGAGGGATTCGCCCATGCCGGCTTCGGCAGAATTGAGCCGCGCCAGGTAAACGATGCCGCTCAGACCTGCCATCGCACCACTTAATGTGTACACGAGCATGAGTCGGGAACGCACCGGAACGCCGGACAAACGTGCGGCCTCCCGGTTGGCTCCGATCGCATACACATCGTGGCCGTAGGTAGTGTAGCGTGTGAACAACCCGCCCACAAGGATGCACAAACCCATGAGATAGACAGGGATCGGGACACCCAGCAGGTAGCCGCTACCGATGTTTCGGAATCCCGGCGGAAAGTCGTAAATAGTCGATCCGGCCATGTACCAGTAATTGATTCCGTACACCATCCAAAGCATGCCGTACGTCGCAATGAACGGCGGAAGCCTCAACAACGTGACCATGAACCCGTTCAGAACCCCGATCAGCAGACCACAGGCCAACCCTGCCGCAATACCCAGCATGATCGATCCTGTCGCCTGAATCGCAGATGCCGCCAGACATGCACTCAACCCGAGGTTCGCACCTACCGACAAATCGAGACCTGCAGTCACGATGACCAGCGTCAGGCCGGATCCGATCAGGAAAATCAGGCTTGCCTGACGCAAAACGTTGAGCAGGTTGGCCGCAGTCAGAAAAGCGTCGGTCGAAAGGGCAAGAACCAATCCCAGCGCCAGGACGCCCAGCAATCGGTATCCGATCGCAGGAATATGCACTGAAAGGCCGACCTGATGCACAGCGGCTGTGTGGGTCTGGTTCATGATCGTCCCCGGATCGAATCGATAAGCAACGCGACGATTACCAGCAACCCAATGCTGGCAACCTGCAACGAGGACGGCACGGCCATAACGTTGAGTCCGTTCTTCAATACGCCGACAGCGAGTACTCCCAGAACTGTTCCTCCCAGCCAACCGTCGCCATGCTCGAAACGCGTGCCTCCGACCACGACCGCGGCGATCGCGTCAAACTCCATGCCGATAGCCGCCGTCGGGTGTCCCGAATTCATGCGGCCAGTCAAAAGGAGGGCTCCAAACCCCGCCATCAATCCTCCGAGAGCATAGATCGATACGTGATACAGCTTTACGGGCACGCCGGCAAGCATCAATGCTTCGCTGTTCCCGCCAATTGCGAAAACATAGGTGCCGAACCGTGTGTGGTAGAGGACAAAATGAAAAACAACGTAGACGACTCCCGCCACGATCACTGAAAAAGGGAGACCCAGCCAGGTGCTGGCGTAGAGCATGGGCAATTCCAGACCAATCCCGACGACACTGCTCCCGTCAGTCACCGCCAGCGCTGCGCCCTGAGCGACGCCCAGCGTTCCCAGAGTAACGACAAACGGCGGCATCATCAGAGAGGTCACCAGCACTCCGTTGACGATTCCGAAGGTAAGGCCCACCAGCACAGCCGCCAGAAGCGCGACCGGAATCCCGTATCCCGCTACGAGCACCATCGCCAGAACGATGCCAGCCAACCCTAGCACCGCGCCAACGGAAAGATCGAGCCCTTCAGCCATGATGATCAGCGTCATGGGCAGCGCCAGCAACAGAAGGATGGAAGACTGCGTTCCGATGTTCATCAGATTCGGAACAGAAGCGAAGCGGGGGCCGAAGACAGAAAAGACGATAAACAGCAAAACCAAAAGGTAGGCAACGCCCGGGATCGCGGCCATGCGTGCGATCGGGCCCGAGTTGCCCGCGCCGGGGTTGACTCGAACGGAAGAGGTTTCACCCATGGTGCATCGCCAGTTTGAGTATGTTCTCCTCTGTCAATTCCTTGCGTCGGAGCTCTCCAACGATTCTCTTATCGCGCATGACATAAGCCCGATCACAGAGGGAAACAATCTCGGGAAGCTCAGAGCTGATCATGAGAACGGCAGAACCCTTGGCTACGAGCTTTTCCATGAGGCTGAAAATCTCTGCCTTTGCACCCACATCGATGCCACGCGTGGGCTCGTCAAAAATGTAAAGCCGTGTGCTGCGGCTGAGCCACTTTCCGATGACCACTTTCTGTTGATTGCCACCGCTCAAAAACTTCGCCAGCCTTCGCGGTGAGGGTGTTACGACTTTGAGTTGGTCGATCAATCCGGCAACAACCCGGGCTGCCTTCCTGAACCCGTACCACCGGCTAGGAAACAGTTCGCCCAGGCCCGCAACCAGCAAGTTGTCCTGAACGGAACGGATCATAGCCAGGCCTTCTTCTTTGCGGTTTTCAGGAACAAGGCCCACTCCACGGCGAACTGCGTCGGCCGGATTACCCTTTAAGGCCTCGCCTTCCAACCTCACTTCACCACCGACAACTCGCTCGGCACCGAAAATAGCGCGTGCAAGTTCGCTTCTCCCCGCCCCAACCAGACCCGCGAGCCCGACTATCTCACCCGCCCTGACACTGAGGTTTGCGTCCTGAATGCCGTTCACAGCCTTGAGGTTCAGTACCTCGAGCACGGTCTCGCCGGGCTCGTCGGAAGCGCTTCGGCGGCTCATCGGATCAACTTCACGGCCCACCATCAGGCGCACCAACTCTTCCATGTTCGTCTCTCCAGGTTCGGGCGACGCGACATTGCGGCCATCGCGGAGCACGGTGATCTTGTCTCCGATCGCAAAGACCTCGCTCAACCGGTGAGAGATGTAAATAATCGCAATGCCATCTTGCTTTAGCTTTTCGATACGTTCGAACAACCGCTCGATCTCGTGACCGGAAATCGCTGCAGTGGGCTCGTCCATCACCAGGATCCGGGCGTTCTGGGACAGCGCCTTGGCGATCTCGACCATCTGCTGCTGTGCCACACCCAACTGGGCAGCCTTCATCCGCGTGTCGAGTTTCATACCCAGAGCGTCGAGCAGGGTCTCTGCCTCAGAATGCAGCCGGCGTTGATCGACAAGGCCCGGAAACCGTCCCTGAAACTCCCTTCCCAGAAAGATGTTCTGGGCGATATTGAGGTATGGAACAAGCGAGAATTCCTGAAAGATCACCGCAATGCCGAGCCGACGGGCATCGGAGGCAGAACGGATACGGACGGGCTGGCCCTCGATCAGGAACTCGCCGGCGTCGGGAGGATACGCCCCGCACAGAACTTTGATCAGCGTCGATTTGCCGGCACCGTTCTGCCCGAGCAGCATATGAACTTCGCCGGCGTTGACGGCAAGGGAAACGTCGTCGAGCGCGTGCACACCAGGAAAGGTCTTCGAGATGCCCCGCATCTCGATCAGGGGCATCCTGCCAACGTTCGACGATTCTCCGATGGGACCGTTCTTCAAGACGTCTGTCGCACTTTCTTCACCGGAGGGACGGAGGGGACGGTTCGATCCTGCAGTGTATTTGATTGATCTGTTGAGAACATCCTTGGGCGTCGAAAGGAGATTATTGTTCCGGGCTATCCGCCTCCAGGCGCTCAAGTTCGATCCGGGTTTCATCCAGCGCTGCTCGAATATCGGTCAGCTGACTTTCAGCAAGAGCGAGCTCTACCTGAGCCTGATTTCGCACCTGCTGGGATCCCGTCGGTGCGGTCACAAGCCCCCTCAGGCGGCCGATTTCCAGCGACTGCCGGACTTCGTTGTCTTCCAGATCCTGAACGAGCGCTCTCTGCTCGGCAACGGCGGTCTGCCATGCAATCAGTGCCGCCGCTGGATCATCGGCTGGTACGGATCCGTTTTCCGCCGAAGGCGTGAAACCGGCGGCCTCGATTTCCTGTTGAACCTCTTCAAACTCCTGCTCGGCGGCCTGCAGTTCACCCGATTGGAGTCGAGCCCGAACCAGTTCGGCGCGCACTTCAGCGAGGACGCGTTGGGCCTCGGACAGCTCTTCTTCGAGTGCGGCTCTTTCTTCTCCCGAAAGGGAGGGATCGTCAAGCTCGACTTCCAAACGTTCAATCTCGTCCAGCGAGCCCGCCTCGAAGGCTTCCAACATTTCGACCAAGCCGCCGGCCAATCCGGTACCAACGTCGAGCAAACCAGCCGTCGGCTCCGCCACGTCCGCCCCAAATTGAAGCAGGCTGTCCCGCAAACCCTCCAGTGCGCCGAGCAATTCGGGATCGATCGGTTGAGCGTACTGGGCCAGAAGCCCCTCAGTCGTGTAAACGGTGCTCTCAACTGTCGAACTCTCGCGTCGAGCCCTTTCCTGCCTCGCCAGGTCCGCCAGTGACTGGGCCACCCCCACCGAATGGAAAAGGAGCGATATAATCGCTGCGCCAAGAAGGATTCGCATGGGTCAAATTATACATTTCAAATGCTCTAGGTGTGAGCGGGAACTGGAGACGCCGCCTGCCCAAGCGAGGGAATTCAAGTGTCCTGAATGTGGTCAGGACCCGACCCTCCGACCCAGCGAGTCGCTCACAGCGGGCAGGAAGGTTGATGCCTGCGCTGTCTGTGGCCACGATAACCTATACATCCAAAAGGATTTCAATCGGGCACTCGGTATATTCATCGTTGTGTTGGGTGTCGCAGCCAGCATTGTCCTGTTCGCCTTATCAAATGCCTTTTATGCGATGCTGGCACTGGCAGGGACGGCACTGGTGGACGCGGTCATTTATCTCCTGGTCGGTGAAGTGACGGTCTGTTACGCGTGCCACACGATTTACCGAGGCTTTGATCCAAATCCCGAACATGCACCTTTCAACCTGGAATTACTGGAACGGTATGGTGGGCAGGACCCTCGGCGATGAGGCCTCCAGGAATGGGCCGAGTGCGTTCATTTCCAGATAGTTGCGGATGTGAAAAGTCGATTTGTCAACCTTTTAAGGGGTCCGGCGAGGCTTGAAAAGTATCCCTTTTATAGGATATCTTGACCCCTTGATCGCCGACCCAGAAGCCATTTCGAGAGAGCGGGTATAACCGTGAAAACCACCAAATCTCAATCGGCCGTCGGAGAGTCCTCGCCTTCCCGCCTATCAGCCTCCAACCCGCTCACCGACATGCTCTATTACATGAAGCTGACCCGTGAGCTCGAGGACCGAATCGAGAGAAAGCTCTATCGTCAGGGCAAGATCGTGGGTGGGGTATATGTGGGCCGTGGCCAGGAGGCCATTACCGTCGGTTCCTGCATCGATCTGGCGGACGACGACGTCGTGAGCGTCTCTCACAGGGACATGGCAGCCTTTCTAATGCGAGGGATGACGGCACGAGAAGTCCTAGCCCAGTACATGGGCCGGAAGACCGGGCCAACCCGGGGCAAGGACGGCAACATGCACATGGGCTCGCTCGACCGCAACCTGATCGCTTTCGTGAGCATGCTCGGCGACAGCGTGCCCGTGGCAACTGGGATTGGACTGTCATTCAAGATCCGGAAAATGAATCAGGTGGTCGTGTGTTTCTTCGGCGATGGCGCCACCAGTCGAGGAGACTGGCATGAAGGCGTCAACATGGCGACGGTCATGAAGTGCCCCGTCGTATTCGTCTGCAACAATAACCAGTACGCCTATTCGACACCGTTGGATCGCCAGATGGCCGTGGAACACGTCGCCGATCGGGCCAGCGCCTACGGTATGCCGGGAGAGATCGTCGACGGAAACGATGTTGTCGCTGTCCGGGATGCCGTTCGAGGGGCGATCGAGCTGGCCCGCAAAGGCGAAGGACCCAGCCTGGTTGAGTGCAAGAGTTTCCGCATGACGGGACATTCAGCGCATGACAACGCCAGCTACGTACCACCCAAGCTTTTCGAGGACTGGGAAAAGCGGGACCCGATTCAGCGATTCGAAACTTCCCTGACCGAGCAGGGAGTACTGGACGAATCTGCCATTCAGAAACTCTCCGAAAGGGTTGTCCGCGAAATCGACGAAGCGGTCGCCCTGGCCGAGAAAGACCCCTACCCAAACCCCGAAGACTGCCTGACCGACGTGTACTACGAGGAATAGGGTGCCAACAACCTACGTTGAAGCAATCAAGGAAGGCATCTGGGAAGAAATGACCCGGGACGAGACCGTCTTCGTTCTGGGTGAGGACGTGGGTGTGTACGGCGGAGCCTTCAAGGTGACCGCCGGAATGCTGGAGGAGTTTGGCGAAGACAGGGTCATCGATACGCCGATATCCGAATCGGCGATCGTCGGGGCTGCGATCGGAGCGGCAATGATGGGCATGCGCCCGGTCGCTGAAATGCAGTTCGCAGACTTCATCTCATGCGCGTTCGATCAGATCACGAATTTCGCGGCGAAATGCCGCTACCGTTGGGGCGCGGGCGTTCCTATTGTCGTACGCGGACCTAGCGGAGGTGGCGTTCACGGCGGCCCGTTCCACTCCCAGAACCCGGAAATGTACTTCGTGCATACTCCGGGCCTTAAAGTCGTCTGTCCGGCAACGGCGTACGATGCAAAGGGGCTGATGAAAGCGGCCATTCGCGATCCCGATCCCGTCATTTTCTTCGAGCACAAGTTCCTGTATCGACGGATCAAGGAGGAATTGCCCGAGGAAGACTACACCGTTCCAATCGGAAAAGCAGCCGTGCGTCGCACCGGGTCGGATGTTTCGGTGATCACCTACGGCGCCATGGTTTTCGTGGCACTGGATGCCGCCAAGGAACTGGAAAAGGAAGGCATCGACGTCGAGGTTGTGGATCTGCGTTCCCTGCTCCCTTACGATCGAGGCACGGTACTGGAATCCGTTAAGAGAACGAATAAAGTTATCCTGCTCCACGAGGACACGAAAACGGGTGGGTTTTCCGGTGAACTCGCCGCCGCAATCTCTGAAGAGGCCTTTGACCATCTGGATGGACCTATCCGCCGGATCACAGCACCCGATACTCCCGTACCCTACAGTCCGCCTCTGGAAGAGTTCTTCCTGCCAAAAGTGTCCGACGTAGTTCGGGTCGCTCGAGAACTGAACGCGTACTGAACTCCTAAAAGGTAAGAGGACCTGGATTTCATGCCAGAAACTAACGTGATCATGCCCCAGATGGGCGAAAGCATCTTTGAAGGCACCATTACAAAGTGGCTTAAGGAAGCCGGCGACACGATCCAGCGCGACGAACCGCTTTTCGAAATTTCGACCGACAAGATCGACTCCGAGATTCCCTCTCCCGCCGCGGGAACGCTTAAAGAAATCCTCATTGAGGAAGGTGAGACGGTCGAAATAAACACGATCGTCGCGGTAATTGCGGGCTCGGGAAGTGATGAGGTCTCCTCGTCCACCGAGTCAGGGAAACCCAGGACCGAAAAGCCTGACGAACCGAAACCTGCATCTGCCCAAGCTTCCAAACCTCAGGAAGGTGCAGTGACTCCATCATCTCCGATGGTCCGCCGAATGGCGCGGGAGCATGGCATCGATCTGGGCGAGCTGGAAGGCAAGGGGACCGGAGAAGGCGGCCGCATTACAAAGCGGGACATCCAGAGCTTTATGGAACAGCGCGTAGAAGAAAAATCAGCTGGAACGGAAGAAACGGGCGAACGCGTACCGATGACCGCGATGCGGAAGTCCATTGCGGAACATATGACCGCAAGCAAACGCACCTCGGCCCATGCGGCGACAGTATTTGAGGTGGATTGCTCCGCGATCCTCAGTGCACGGACAGCCCTCAAAGCGGAGTTTGAACGTGCGGGCGTCAAGTTGACAATTACGCCGTTCTTCATTCATGCAGCCGCACGGGCTCTTCGGAAATTTCCCGTAATCAACTCGATCGTCGACGGTAACAGTGTCGTCTACAAGAAGACCATCAGCGTAGGCGTAGCTGTCGCTCTCGATGACGGCCTGATCGTACCGGTCATCCGAAAGGCTGACGAACTGAATCTGCTCGATGTGGCCCGCGCAGTCTCCGACTTTGGAGAACGGGCCCGCACCAAGAAACTCCTCCCCGACGAAGTGGGCGGCGGAACATTCACAGTTACCAACCCGGGGAACCTCGGAGGCCTGTTTGGAATCGCCATCATCAACCAACCTCAGGTTGCTATACTGGAAGTCGGCAGCATCGAACGTCGCCCCGTGGTCGTCGATGACGCAATAGCGGTAAGGCCGCGGGCCTACATTGTGCTGTCGTTCGACCATCGAATCATCGACGGAGTGGTCGCGGACCAGTTCATGGCAAACGTCAAGAACGCGCTCGAGAACTGGAAGCCCTGAGTCGGCAATCAGCCCTCGAGCGTCAGAATCATGAGCGAACATCTCAAGAAGCGCGGCGAGGTTCGCGATATTGCGCGGGCCGTTCTGGACACCTACGGGAGGCTAGAACCCAAACTTCAACACCTGGACATCGTCCCGCTTCCCGACAAAGCTGCGATCATCCAGATTCTCGACGACCTCCTAGAAGTGATTTATCCGGGATACCACCGTCAAAAACACGTCGAAGAATCGAATATCGACGAGCACGTCGAGGCGCTGCTCGATTCGATCTACGCCAGGTTGACAGAAGAGGTTTACCGCAGCGTGCGGCCGGAATGCGAACTTTCAGGGGATGTCTGCACGCACTGCTATTCCATTGCCGAGGACCAGTCACTGGACCTTCTCCAAAGGATTCCGGGCCTGCGCCGACAGCTCTCTGAAGACGTTCAGGCGGGTTACGATGGCGACCCCGCAGCAAAGAGCACAGATGAAGTCATCGTCGCCTATCCGGCGATCTATGCGATCAGCGTCTACCGCATCGCACACGAACTCACCCGGATCGGTGTCCCCTTGCTTCCCCGTATCATGACTGAACACGCGCATTCGCGAACCGGCATCGATATTCATCCAGGCGCAACTCTTGGAAGGGGATTCTTTATCGACCACGGAACGGGAGTCGTCATTGGCGAGACTACGCTGATCGGCGACAGGGTAAAGATATACCAGGGTGTCACGATCGGCGCGTTGAGCTTTGCCAAGGACGAAGAAGGCCAGATCGTGAGGGGAAAGAAGCGACACCCCACCATCGAAGACGACGTGGTGATTTACGCCGGCGCGACCATTCTGGGTGGGGACACGGTCATCGGGAAGGGCTCAGTCATCGGCGGTAACGTCTGGCTGATCCGTTCGGTTCCACCCCATACCCGGGTGATCATCTCCGAACCCGAACTCGTGATTGACTCCAAATAGCATCCTACGCTCGCACGCCATATCTAACCGACAGTTGGTTTTCAACGCTGAGACGCAGAGGTCTTCAGGCGGCGAAGATATCGTATCGACTATGGGTTCTCAAGAAGTTGGTTGCCAACCCGATCAAATTCGACCTAGCCCGCATATTTCACCAATAGGACCAGAAAAGGCCGCCCTGTCTGGCATAAAGCGTTTTGAAATAAACGTTTAACAAGCCAAACGGAGACGGCCCTTATGAGAACAGAGTGTAACCAAACGACGTTCGAATTTCACGGACTTCTTCAACGAAAAGTGAAGGCGCGTTTTGACGGCGGAAAGATCATCTCCGACGCTGGGGTTCTGCTGTTGAGGGAAGTGGAAAAGCGAACGGGTCTGATCGCCGGACTGGCCGAGTGTTTCAGGGATTACCGGGACGCGAGGTTGATCGAACACACGGTGAGCGAGTTATTGGGGCAGCGCGTCTACGGACTCTGTCTGGGCTACGAGGATCTGAACGATCATGACCAACTGCGGACCGATCCGATGCTGGCCGTGGCGGTGGATAAGGCCGATCCACTGGGGGAGAAGCGGCGGCAGGCCCGAGACCGGGGAAAAGCGTTGGCGGGCAAGTGTACGCTGAACCGGTTGGAACTGACCGGGGAGCAAGTCGATGGGAAGGAGCGGTACAAGAAGATTGCCATGGACCCGGACAAGATCGACCGCTGGATGGTGGATGCATTTGTGGCGGCTCACGGATCGGCGCCCGAGGAGATTGTTCTGGACCTGGATGCGACCGATGATCCGATCCATGGCCATCAGGAAGGACGGTTCTTTCACGGCTACTACGGCAACTACTGTTATCTGCCGCTCTACATCTTTTCGGGAGAGCATCTGCTATGCGCCCGGTTGCGGTGCTCCAATGTCGACGGTGCGGACGGCGCCGTCGAGGAATTGAACCGCATCATCGGCCAGATCCGGCAGAGCTGGCCGGAGGTGTCGATTATCATCCGGGCCGACTCGGGCTTTTGCCGGGATGAATTGCTGAGTTGGTGCGAGGCCCACCAGGTCGATTACGTGGTGGGTCTGGCCAAGAACGATCGGCTCAAGCGCGAGATCGCTGAATCGATGAGTCAGGCCGAAGCCGAGTTTAACGACACCGGGAAACCGGCGCGGGTGTTTAACGATTTCCGGTATCGCACTCGGAAGAGCTGGACCTGCACCCGACGCGTCATCGGCAAGGCCGAGTTCCTGGAGAAAGGCGCCAATCCTCGATTCGTTGTGACCTCACTGTCGCCGGAACGCCTGGACGCCCGCGCCCTCTATGAAGACTTTTACTGTGCGCGGGGCGACATGGAAAATCGCATCAAGGAACAGCAGTTGGATCTATTCGCCGACCGGACCAGCGCGGCAACCATGCGCGCCAATCAACTCCGGCTCTATCTGTCCTCGGCCGCCTACATGCTCCTGCACGCGTTACGCCGTCTGGGACTGAAGAATACCGATCTGGCCCGCGCTCAGTGCCAGACGATCCGCTTGAAGCTCCTCAAGATCGGAGCTCAAGTCCGTCTGACGGTTCGCAACATCTGGATCTCCATGTCGGAAGCCTATCCCTACGCCGAGGTCTTTGCCCTCGTCCATCGAAACCTGCAGGCGCTTCCTCTGCGCTGCTGAGAACCGACCCGATCCCCTGCGCCAAAATCGACTCGCTCTTTTCGGCTCCGCCGAGGTTTGTCTCAGTGCGTTTCGTCACCCTCTTCTGAACCCGAAAACGCAGCAACTCCCGCTTGTCGACACCGCCGAGTCACGCCACACATGCCCAATTCGAACCCAGATCCTCCCGAATCCGATTCTTACTGCCCAAATCCCCCTGATCGCCGGACTGGTGAAACATGCGGGCTAGCGGTTTTCTGCTTCGGAACTGGCACCTATGGGCAGGATGCGCCCGTCAGGTAAGGTCATCCGATTTCCTCCAGCCACGGGTCGCGATCCCCTGTGTGCTCGCCATCCTGTTACCGTCACCCTGTCCCCAGGGTTCACCGAATCGCGTGACCATCCCTGCCGAATCATCATGGTTGGTGGATAACCTTCAAATGCCCACGTCACAACCTGTCCATCTTCTCCTGTAACGTCCACGTGGAAGAACATGTGTGGATTTTTCCATTCCACCCTATTGAGCAACCCAGTCACGGTGAACGGTTGTTCCTTATCGAATATGGCTGCAAACGAATGATGAGGTAGAGCTGGAGTTACAGAGAGGAACAGAGCGAACACGACCAAGAAAGCACTGATAGTCCATTTCAACATTGCGTTCTCCTTCAGCCCGCAGCAGCTTCCGAGCACAAGAATAGTTGGACTCCAACGGGTCTTGACGGGTTTCTGGGTCAAGACTAGCCGCAAGGGAAGGCGGGGTCAACAAATGTGGCCGAACTGAGGAAGAGATTGCCTGCCCCGGTCTACACCAGGGCAGGCTTAGAGTCATCGGCTTGGTTACGGCAGTCGGAGCACCACCAGTGAGCTCGGATAATCCCGACCGCCAATCTGGACAGCTATGTACTGTTTGCCCTCGTGCAGGTAGGTCATCATGCCGTACTGTGCGCGCGTCGGAAGCTCGACTGTTCCGAGCAGCTCACCGGTCCTCTTGTCCCGGGCGTTGAGGACCGGCCCGTCGCCCATGACCTCGGCAGTGAGGAGCAGGCTGCCCGTGACCATCAGGATAGCCCGGCTGCCGCCGCCGGCGCCCGACAGGTCCACTCCTTCGAGGGCCGCATTGTTCTTCATCGCATCCGTCGGCTCCCCGATAGGAACCCAGTAGAGCCGCTCGCCCGTGTTCATGTCGTAAGCCGAGGCCCTGTTGTACGGATCCTTGAAGATTGGAAGATCTTCGGGACCCGAGAAGCCCAGACCCGGACCGGCCACCCACTCGGCGATTGTCGTTCCGGTGGTGGAACGGACGTCGGGGACGTCCATTTCGACGCCGGGCGCCACCCTGCCCCCATTGCAATTCGGCCCGTGCGACACGTACATGATTCCTGTCGTTGGATCCATCGCGGCCGGATGTGTGATGTTCAGCCCGCCTGTGCAGGTGACATTTGCCAGCCCGTCATAACCCACGTGAACCCTTGGCGAGTACGGGCCGCCGATCTGGAATTCGCTCATGATTCCCAGAGCTTCTTCCTTGAGCTCGGGAGTGAAGTCGATCAGGCGGTCCTCGGAAAGCCCGAGCGGCTCGAATGGCTCCGGCCTGGTCGGGAAGGGTTGGGTGGGCGAAGTCCAGTTACCAGGGACCACCGTCTGGGGCACCGCGCGCTCTTCGATCGGCCACACTGGTTCGCCGGTTTCCCTGTTGAACGTAAAGATCATCCCTTGTTTGGTGGTCTGAATCACCGCCGGGATTTCTTCCCCGTCCACGGTGATGTCCACAAGCATCGGCACATTCGGAAGGTCGTAGTTCCACTGATCGTTGTGAACCGTCTGGAAGTGCCACACGCGCTCTCCGGTCTGGACGTCCAGAGCGATGACGCTGGTACCGAACAAGTTTTCGCCGGGGCGGAATCCGCCGAAGTAGTCGACGGTGGGCGGATTGGTCGGGATGTAGACAATGCCGAGTTCTTCATCGGCGGACAGCGGGGCCCACGAGGAGACGTCTCCTGTGTACGACCAGGCATCGTTCAACCAGGTCTCGTTCCCGAACTCGCCGGGCCGGGGGATCACGTTGAACTTCCACAGGTGCTCCCCGGTCTGGGCGTCATAAGCCAGGATGTCGTTCGGAACGTTTTCGATACGGGTCTGGTTGTAGCCCTGCTCAGCGGAACTCCCTACCACCACGACGCCGTTCACGACGATCGGGGGCGACGAGTTGGTGATGTATCCCAGCTCCTCCGGGATCCCGTAGTCCGGATCGTAGGGGCGGCCGTAATCCTCGTAGGGCCCCCAACCCGGCAGGAGGTCTCCGAGCAAGTCCACGACTCCGGTCTCGGGAAAGCCGTCCAGCGGGACCTGGGTGCCCCAGTTCTCCAGATGCTCACCCGTCTTTGCGTCGATCGCGTGGAGGAAGAAGGCAGGCGTAGTGATGTAAATCACCCCACGGCCGTCCAATTCTCCGTAAGCGACTCCCTTCCCGTAGCCGGCCCGCATGGATCGCTCCCACCGCGTTGTGCTGGGTTCGCGGAAAGTCCAGAGCGTTTCTCCGGTGGCCGGATCCATCGCCACGACCGTACGTCGTTTTCCGACGACTGTATAAAGGACTCCGTCGATGTAGGTTGGGGTCGAGCGAGAGGTGATCTCCGGTGTGGGACCGAAATTGTCCCCACGGAAGATCCACGCTACTTCGAGGTCCTCAAAGTTCTCTCCGTTGATCTGGTCAACGGGCGAGAAGCGGGTACCCCAGGCGTCCGCACTCTGAAAGCGCCACTCCCCAAACGGATTGCCACGCTCCTGCGTTAAGCCCAGTGTCGGTATGGCCAACAGAACGACCACCGCCAGAACGATACAAAGCTCGGGCCGTCGCCGAAGGCGTGTCGGGTTTCCATTCATCTTCTTCTCCTTCTCTCGGTCGGGAACGTTACGGCTGTCTAGGGTCGCCGGCATCTGAGTGCGCGATGCCATCATCTATTAACGATTATTAACGATCTCGAAACGGATCATGAAAACTCGGTAAAGAATACTCGGGCAGGGGGTTAGACGCAAACAAAGTCTCAGATCCCCGGCACACGGTGTTGTCAGCAGCCAGAAAACCTTTTGTTTTGAGCGGACTGTCTGGACTCGCACGAACTGCTGTCGGTGTAGTTTCCAACGGGCTACAGTTTCATAGGTTGCACCTGCGGTCAGACTCGTGCGTTAGAAGCGGATCAGGTAGGAGAACTTGGCGAACAACTGGTGGGAATCGTTGATCAAATCATTCGGCGTTCGGATGATTTCAGAACCTGTTGCGGTTGGGACGATGTCGATGTTCTGTAGATTACTGTTGTAACCGGCATACAGGGCGGTCCAGGCGTTGAGCTGGTACACGAACAGAAAGTCGGTGTTGAAGTTTTTTCGGGTGTCGAGACTCGTGAATTCCGAGTTGGCCAGCAACGCTTCGTATTGCAGGATGACACGGACCGACAACTCACGCGTAAACTGCCAGTTCCAGCGGGAACGGATGATGTGATCATTGAAAATCGTCGCATCGCTTTCGCGGTCCCCGAGTTTCGTGAACAGATAGCGGTTCGAAATGCTCAGCTGGCGTCCCGGTTTCAACGTGACGCCCACGTTAGTCCAGGACCGATTCTCCATCGATGCCTCCTGTCCGGCAACCGGTCTGAAATTGACCGCTCCTCCCTTTTCGTAGGCCCCGTCGATTTCGAACTCGGAAACGAGACTGGTGCTGAAGTTAAAACCGAAAACACCACGCGTGAATTCACGATCCTGGATAACAGCCGCTTCGGAAGGTCGCAGCCTCAGGCGCTCCGGTTTGTAATAAACACTCACGAACGTCTGACCTACAAACTCCCAATCGATTCCGGGTGTGTAGAGTTGTTCCAGCCGTTTCCCTTCCCGATCCATGGTGTGAATCAGCGTAATACCGGGCGTGGTCGAGATCCAATAACGCCCTTCCGGCCGGAACGAGTACGACCCACCGATCTGGGCGGTTCGGATATCCCCTCGCGGGTTGAATCCGGCCTCGGTGACAAAGCCCGCGCTTCTGTCCGAATAGAGGGCGTTGAGATTGAACTGACGGCCGCTTCGATTCAAAAGCACTTCGTATGCAGGACCGGACCGTCGGGACCCGTCGGCAAACTGGGTCGTGCTCGTGACGGCCTGGAGCTCGGCCACCCAGTTTTCGTTCAGCTTTAGGCGGGTATCCACGCCACCGACCCGGTTAAAAGTCGAATCGAAACGGCGCTCGGTGAAGATCATCCCGATACTGGATTGATCCAGGATATCCCTGTTGAGGCGAACGATACTGAAGCGCGCTCGCTTGCCGGACTGGGGGTGATCGGTAGCCACGCGCTTTCCCGGCGATTCGTCATCGGTCACCAGCGCTCCGATCGAATAGGGTCCCGCCTTACCGGTGAGCCTCGCACCGAACTGAGGGTCTGCAATGCGGCGCGTGAAGACCAGGTTGATCGGCGTCTGAAAAAAGCTGGCGTTTTCGAGGAAGAACGGGCGTTTCTCCGGAAAGAAGACTTCAAAGCGCTCATTGGCGGTGACCTGTGGTTCGTCTGACTCCACCTGGCTGAAGTCCGGGTTGACAGCGATATCAGCGACCAGACTGTCCTGGATAACGAACTTTGCGTCCAGTCCCGCATCTGTCGCCGCCCGGTCCGTAGAAAAGAACGGCTGCGACGGATCTCGCCGGTCGATCGCCCGAAAAGAACGAAATCCGAAAAAGGGTAGCAACTGGATATTGCGGCCAGAGGAGACGTCTTCAAGACCGTCGACCCTGGCCGCCTGATTCAGGCGGCCTTCTACACGGCTGGAATACTGCGGCCAGTAGGACTGCTCGTTCAGGCGCGGAATGCTGCGTCCGAACAGCAGCCCCCAGGTCTGTACCTCGTCCGCCGAAAACCGCAGGCTCTTAAAGGGAATGGCGATCGATACAACGTATCCTTCATCGGTCAGCGCACCTTGAGAATCGTAGACGGTATCGAACGCAGCGTCCGATCCCTGGCCTTCTGTCCACAGCGCGTCCCACTGAATGCCCAACGGTGATGCGCCAAACATGTACCCGTTCCGTTGATCGTTGAACGTATCCAGGACGATGTGGACCCAGTCGTCGCTGCCCGTATCTTCCCGGGGACTCATACGGGCGCGAATGCCGTCCGGGTCGCTGTCAAAGGCCAGAAACACCGCATAGAGGTTCACATCGTCGTAGCCAACGTAGACCTCCGTCGGCTGAGTGGCAGGTTCTCCATCACTTGGCTCGCGTTGAATGAAATCCGACACCATCGCCATTTGCCGGGCAAGATCTGCGGGCGGACGCATGTCGAGGAACTCGGCAAGTTCCGGAGGTCGATTCAAGCGCGGGATGTTGAGGGTATCCGATACCGAACCCTGAGCGAGCGAAGCGACTTGCACGAACAGAAGGGCCATCAACAAAGCAGCGCTGCGACTTCTTAGATTGTGCATGTGGGAAGGGTGAGCGATGGGCCTTGAACCCACGACCACTGGAGCCACAATCCCAGGGTTGTGGGTTCTCTCTTCACAGGTTATCCGCGTATCTATAACCACAAGAATACATTATAGCGCAGCAGGTAGTCCTCTACGGATGCTGAAGTTGACTGTACTTAGGCTGGAGTTGGTTGAGTTTGGGTCGTGGCCGTTCGGCACGGGCAAAGTCATGGGCAAAGTGGCGGGTGGGGGTATTGGCCCTTCGCACACCCGCCCTTGCTCTTTCTATACTGCAAAGAATATCGCCGAGAGAAATTCCGGTCACGTTATCTCAGGTTGCTGAATCGCAGCTTTCGTGAAGGGCACTTCTCTGTATAGCCGGTTGTACAGCCAAGTGAACTAGGGCGACTCGACGATGTTGGTCGTTCTCAGATGCGTCCAGTGCTCCTTTGGAAAGTCGTAGAAGGTGGTCATCCGGTCCCAGTCCCGCAGCAGCGTCTCACCCGCTTTGGGATAGTTCTTGTGATACCGCCGGATGAACTGATCCCGCTTGCGTTCACACTGAGCCCGGGAGTCGGCGAAGGCCATCCCGTGCAGGAGTTGTCTGCCGGCCGGCTGCTCGGTCTTCGGTAAATGGTCAACCACGTTCATCGCCTTGTGGTTCCAACAATGCGCTGTGCTGGAAGACGGCCGGAGATTGATAACTCAGAGCGGATTTATGAGGGCCCTGGGGAGGGCGAGACAGGCTAAGGGGCGAAAGTATTATGACGCTGACGTCAACATGCCCGCATTCCTGACGGCAAAGAACCTAAGCCCGTTCATTCCAGGCAAGTTAAGCGTGACGTCGAGTCAGATAGAATTCAACAGGTTAAAAGGTGGTTCGGCCTATGGGTACGCCGACAAATTATTGCCCGCAGTATGCAACGTCTTCATAGACGCCGAAGAAGCCGGGGTTCTTACAAAGAACCAACTCCATGTTGCGGTCCAGGCGCACCTTTTGATTCGTGGTCTTGCTCATGTCGGAATCGCCGCCCTTATTGATGAAGCGACTGGCTACCAAGAGATCAGGGACCGTCGGGCCCTGCAAGAGATCCTCGATAAGTATCTTTTGGCTGAGCAGGCAAAATGGGCCAAGCGATTCCCTGACGTGTTCTACAAGAAGATTTTCAGACTTCGCGGTTGGGAATGGCAAGGCATGAAAATCAATCGGCCACAGGTAGTGGGAATCTACACAAACGATATAGTGTGGGACCGGCTGGCCCCTGGCGTCCGTGAGGAGCTTGAGCAACTGAACCCGAAGACAGAGCGCGGAGCCCGCAAGGCGCGACACCATCAGTGGCTCACCTATGACATTGGGCATCCGGCACTGAGTTATTGTCAAAAGTGGTGTTTTGCCGATTGACTCAAGCGGCGGCCTGATCGACGTGGGTCACTTCGATTCCATCGTTGAATTTCACTCCAGTAATCACCTTGGGCAGATCATCGAATCCTCGTAATCGTCGCCAGTTCTTCTGAGCGCACTGTCCCAGTTTGAACATCATGTGCAGCATGCCAACCCGCGTCAGGCAACCCCTGGATCGCTTGGTTCGGTGGCGAATGGTAGCAAAGGTCGACTCAATGGGATTGGTCGTTCGGATGCTCTGCCAGTGCTTGGCCGGGAAGTTGAAGAAGGCCAGCAGTTCTTCTTTGTCTTTCTGGAGGCAGCGAGTGGCTTTCGGATACTTCGGCTCATAGGTTTCAATGAACAGATCGAATGCCTTCTCGGCGTCTGCCTGTGTCTGAGCCCGCCAGATCGCGTGCAAAGCCTGTTTCGCCTTCGCCTGGGCCGACTTCGGGAGCCCGTTCAGTACGTTCATGGTCTTGTGCATCCAGCAACGTTGGTGACGTGTCTCGGGATAGATTTCCTCCAGTGCGGCCCAGAATCCCATCGCACCGTCTCCGATGGCCAACTTCGGGATATTCATCCCACGCGACTTCAGCTTTAACAAGACCTCGCGCCAACTCTGTGTCGATTCCCGGACACCGTCTTCGATTGCCAGAAAACGTTTCTCTCCGCGTTGATTCGCGCCGATCACCACCAGTGCGCACAACTTGGTTTCTTCGGCCCGCAGTCCGCTGTAGATACCGTCGGCCCAGACATAGACCCAGCGATCGGCATCCAATCGCTCCTCGCATCCCCGGCGGTACTGCTCGGCCCAGACCTGTTTCAACCGCGATACCGTGCTCGCCGACAGGCCCTGCGCCTGGGGTCCGACAAGAACTTTTAGAGCGTCACCCATCTCGCCGCTGGAGACGCCTTTCAAATACAACCACGGCACCGCTGCTTCCAGCGATTTCGTTTTCCGAATGTAGGGAGGTACCAGGGCCGACCGGAACGTTACCGGGTCGCCAGTCTTCGCTCGGACTTTCGGGATCTGGACCGTTACCGGCCCCAAACCGGTCTGCAGTTCACGTTCAGGCAGATAACCGTTGCGCACCACCCCGGCGTTGCCCGTCTCGGTTCTCCGATCGCCGTGGTGGGATAGCAGTTCCGCCAATTCGGTTTCCACCGCGCGTTGGATCAGTTGCTGAGCTCCAACTCGTAGTAGCTCTGTTATCGGATCCTCAATCGTCTCTCGACCCTCCGGTCCATTCACGTTACTCTTGCTCATAGTGGCGTATCTCCCTTGGTTGCTTTGAAGTCTGGTAAACAACAAATCAACCAGATACGCCGCTCTTCCTCAATCCCTTAAACACCAGATTCGGTTATAACTCGCTGAGTGTCTGAAAGCATGAAATCCAGAAGCACGAGAACTACGCCTAATACCGGCCCGATCCAGTGTCGGATACAGAACGTCCTTCCGCAGCACATCGGGATTCAGTGTTGAACCGTCTGCCTTGCAGAAAACAAAGTCCTGTTGACCGATGAACGCAGAGTTCCTTAGGTGTCCGTTCAGACTTGACGCGAGAGCATCACCAAACGGAATCGTCCTCTTACTTTCCCGAGTTTTTGGTGGAACAATCTGGCCGTGCCACAAGCTCTGATCAATCTGAAGCGTCCGTTCTTCAAAGTTAACGTGACGCCACTGTAGAGCCAGTAACTCACCCAGCCTTACACCTGAAAAGGCAACGGTCACGAACAGGGTTCGATAGTTCTCAGGAACGTTGTCGATGATCGTCTTCACCTGCTCGGCGGTCCAAGCTTCCTTCTCAAACTCTGGAACGTCAGGCTTGTGACTGTCGCGAATCGGCGACCTCTGGATCAGATCCTTATCTACCGCTAGAGAGAACATTCCAGATAACACCATCAGAACGTTTCTCAGGGTCCGTGGGGACATCCCAGCCTCGACTGATTGGACGAACTCCTCAACGTGCACTGGCGATATCTGTTGAAGTTGATGATCTCCAAGCACGGGCAAGATGTGTTTGTTGAGGATGCATTCGTAGCCGTGAATCGTCGAGGCCTTCATTCTCTTTCTGTCGAGGTAAGGCCGCCATTGCTCATCCATGAATTCCCGCAGGGCGATCTCAGAAAGGGGCGTCCCCGGCGATGAATCGTCGAGGCGCTTTCGCAGTTCCCTACGGGCTTCCTTCTTTCCAGACAAGCCGTAAAGTGTCTCGGATTTATGCTTCCACTTGCCTTCAGCCGCCCGAATGCGCCAGCGAATCTTGTAAGCAACGCCACGCTTCGTTCGGATGGCATCCGACACCCAACCTTTTTGGTCAGATTGACGGGTCATAAGCTTTTCTCCTTTTTTCGTGACCCGCCTTTGCTTTTCGTCTTCATGAACAGCACAGCCCCTTCACGCAAAACATCCGACACGGTAACGTCGAGCCGCTTCGCTCCACTTTCCAGCGCCTGATACTCGGCCACTGTGAAGCGGATTGGCAGCATCTTGCTTCGTCTCAGATGCTCTGGTTTAGGAGGTCGTGCCATCAGCATTATTGTATATACGTTAACAGCTAGGGACAACTGGTTTTCACGCTTTCTGGTCAGGTGGAGGCTGCTGTGCTGGCTGTACGAACTCTTCGAGCCACACCAAGGGTTTCGTCTGTTGCCACTCGACATCGGCTTTCAGGCTGCTTCCGATACGTGTGAATTTCAAGCCGAGTTCAGTCATAACCTTGGTATCAAAACCTGGAACGTCGTAGTCGATGATGGCCATCAATTCGATGAAGTCAAAATCGTCCTTGTCTTCAATCAGCGCCTTGATCGCAGCCTCTATTGAGCGCACTTTTTCGGCAGAGGAGGAAGTTTCAGAATACAGATAAACATCGATGGAGACCGCGGTCTCATTCACCTCCAGGACCTTCTCAAACATCAGCTTGCAGCCTTCCTTCGGAATTGATATATCCCGTATCTGCACGTTTAAGACACTTCCCTTTGTTGTCCGGAGTGTAGGCTCGGCTTGAGGGGACAAGTATCCACTCGGACATTCGAGAAGAACCACTGGGATATCAGCTTCAAGGGCGCTTACTTTCTGCTGTAGAGTCCGCACCTCCGAATCCAACAAAGCTGTTTCGTTCCGGTAGTACCCTTCAGCTTCTTCCGCGATCAAACGCGGCGCACGCACGAAGATCACCAACAAGTGAAATATGTACGTCAAGATGCAACCGACAACGGCAGTAGCGACACCTATAGGGATCTCAGGAAGGTCATCAGGCCCGAACAACGTCAATACGCCCCAGGCGGCTATGCCAAAGATACCCGCCGACACGAGAGCCTCCATGAGCGAGTATTTCTTATTGGTGCGTTTTTTAGCGTAGGTCCATCGGTTTGGTCTTTCGAACTGCCCCATCTGGCTAGCCTACAGCCACGATCTAGCACCACAAAGTCATAATCCCCGACACACACGCTCACCATCACGGTTACGTCGGCACTGCCACGACTCCTTTGAGCGGAAACTGTTCCTTTATTGTTCCCCACGCTTTTGAAGTCACTCATTATCAATGCCTTGCAATCGGTCGTTGGTTTGCGAACCCAACGAATCCGCCTGTTCGAGCCGCTCGATAACTCGCGTCCACGAGAAACGCAGATACTTGCCCAGTCGGTAAGCCCCTAGGTCATCTGCGTGGCTGTAGACCCAGCTCCTTGGAACGCGGAGTCGGTCGGCAGAGGTCGTTCCAATCGGTGTGTAAAAAGAGAAGGCGGTGTACGCTTTCGGTGAATCCGAAACCCTAAGCAATCCCGGCAGCAATCGGGAGAAAGGTACACCACCCATGAAGAAGAAGAACATACCGGCATCAGTGGCGTCAACGAACGCGTATGAAGGTTTGGAGGACTGGGCGCGATCCCGGGTCCAAGTCTGGCTACAGGAGCTGCTCGAGGACGAAGTCACGCAGTTTCTGGGTCGGGAAAAGTCGGAGCGGAGTCCGAATCGACGAGGATACCGGAACGGTCACGGGAAACCGCGACGCTTCGCAATGATGAACGGTACGATGGAGGTTCGACGACCTCGGGTTCGAAACACCGCCGAGCGGTTCGAGAGTCAGATCCTGCCGTATTTTCGACGGAAATCGAAACAGCTGGGCGAGCTACTTCCCGATCTCTACCTCCACGGTCTGGCCACAGGGGACTTCGAGCAGGCCATGCGCGGACTGCTTGGCGCTGGCGCTCCGTTGTCGCGAGCATCGATCCAACGACTGAAATCGACCTGGCAGTTGGAGTATGACGAGTGGGTCCAGCAGGACCTGTCCGGCCTCGAGGTCGTGTACCAGTGGGCAGACGGCTTGTACGTGAAAGCGGGGATCGCGAAAGAGCGAGCGGCATTGCTGGTGATCATCGGAGCCTTGTCAGACGGGCGCAAAGTGCTGTTGGCCTGTGAGAGCGGGCAGCGGGAAAGCAAGGAGTCCTGGAGCCGCATTCTGCGCAATCTCCAGAGACGGGGCCTGAAGCTGGGACGGCTGACTGTCGCGGACGGTCACCTGGGCATCTGGTCCGCGCTGGCCGAGCAACAGCCCCAGGGCCAGGAACAACGCTGCTGGAACCACAAGTCGATCAACGTGGTCGATCATCTGCCGAAGACCGAGCAGCCCGCGGCCAGACAGCTGCTTCATGGAATGGCCTTCGCGAACTCCCGCGCGGCCTGCGAACGAAAGCGGGATCAGTTCGTCCGCCGATATGAGAAGAACTATCCCAAAGCGGGTGAGACGCTGTTGCGGGACTGGGACCGGATGATTACTTTCTATGAGTTCCCGAAACAACACTGGGTGCATCTGAGAACGACCAACATCGTCGAGTCGCCCTTCGACATGGTTCGCCTCCGCACCAACGCCGCTCGCCGATTCAAGCGTGTCGAGAATGCAACGGCAATGATCTGGAAGCTACTACGTGTCGCTGAGAAGGCTTGGCGACACTTAAAAGGATCCGAACTCTTACAAGAGGTCTATGATGGTCAGCAATTCGCTGACGGCATCAGAGTCGTGATGAAATCGAAGGCCGCCGCCTGATGACTTTTACACACCTTTTGTAATGACCTCGGTCGGCAACTTCAGCTACCTTAAGCAACCCGTCTGCATGGTTCATCATCTAGCCTTCCCAACGTGACCACCGCGTCACCTTATCGTGGGCCCAAACCTCCTTAGTTTGTCGATTACTGGCATTCCGACCACGCAAGATAGCTCCACCGTCCTTGAACACGGTGATCGAAAGTCGATCATCGAAGTCCACAGCGTCGTAGTTCGACCACTTGCCGTTGTCGAGTTGGCAGGCTCCGCCCTTCGTCACGTGGACCGCGCAGGAACTGCCAACACACTGTTCAAGGGCATGGGCGTAACCTGCGTCATTGGTTGGGCAACCAAAAGCCTGAACCGCCCCGGGCGCCGCTGCTGAAGCTCAAGCAACAGCGACTTTGATGTTCGCCCGGGATCGGATTCAAGCCATGACCGCATCTCCTCCCAGACGCCGTCGAACGGGTCCGGGCGAGTACGCCAGGTGTGGGGCACAGGTTGTTTCCGTGTTTTGCGATACCGACGCGTGATTCGTTGCTCGAAGCCGGGATCGGGGAGTTCCGCCTCAATCGGGGCTCGGTCTGCATCTGCGTCGCAGTTCGGGGACACAAGGGCGGCGCGCACGATGTCGTCCGTTAGCGTGGGAGAGGCCAGTTCCTTCGCATGTCTCCAGAATGCATCCTGGAGTTTCTCAAGCTGTCGTAGGAGATCGACCGGATCCGAACGTTCATAAATCGCAGCAAGGCGAACGCGAACCTCCGGGTCGAGCGCATCCGAATTCGAGAGCCGTTGATAGGGTGTTTGCGCGATATCGTAGCGTTTCGTCACCCGGGATCCATCGCGAGTCTTCGTCGTGAGCTTCATGGACGGCTGGAAGAAGTTCACGTAGAGCCGGACCACTCGGTAGAGCTCGGCAAGCTGCCTGTATGCCAGTGAGCCTTCGTAGCGGTCGTAGCCGACCAATTGGCGGACGATCGAGCCGTTCTTCTGTTCGACGAAGCACTGGTCGTTCTTCCGGCGCGCCCGGCCTCGGGTGAATTGAATCGTTTCACGCTCGCAGTAGGCGAGGAGTCCGTAGTTCATGAACTCGGAACCGTTATCCGTGTCCAGGCCGACAAGCTGAAACGGAAGGATCTGCCGTGCCGTCGTGAGCGCCTGCAGAATGTCCGCCTCCGTACGCCGTAGCAACGCCAGACATTCGGTCCAGCCGGTCGCCACGTCGGTCAGTACCAGGGTGTGGAGGAAAGGGCCTTCCGAGTTCCCGCCGCAGTGTGCAACCAAGTCCGCTTCCATGAATCCCGGCCGCGTGTCCGCCCAGTCGGCGAATGTGCGAATCGGAACGCGGTGTTTGAGTAACTGTCCGGACTTGGTGGTGGTCTTGCCGTGCGGTCGATGATCGAATCGGAATTGACGGAAGATCCGATCAGCCGTGGCGGCGCTCAGCTCAAGCAGATCCGCCCGCGTTTTATCAGACAATGACAGATGCCCGTGACGCTCCATGGTCGGGATCAGCTCCGGCAGAAACGGAACGAGCCGTTTGCCACAGACATCATTGACTGTGCGCCAGGCCGCGATCAGGGCGGCCTGCACCGCGGGGCCGTATCGACGGACCCGGCCGCGCGGTTGCCGTCGGGGCCGTTCGCCCCTCAGAATGTCGTTCAGAAGCCGTGTCGCGTGCTTCCGATGGAACCCGGTCGATTCAAGGAACTCATCCAGGATTCGCTTCTTCTCCGGTCGCGCCGCATTCTTGTAGCGAACCGCCGTTCGTAGAGCTAATTCTCGCCTTGCCGCAACAGTCATGTGTGTCCTCACTTCCCACCTCCGTTCTCATAGAGTTGGGTAACATTTCTAATGAGGCAACAACCCTCAGTTCGGTAACATTTTCAATGAGTCAATGCGAGAAGGAATTCTGATTGACGTTGGACAATTCGCACAGGTTCGTCGTTGCTCCAGTTCAGTGTGGCGTCCTGAAGCTCAGGGCTGTCCTCGAACACGAAGACACCCCGGCCACGGTCGCTGCGAACTGCGATCAGTTGATGGCCCAGGGCGCTGAGGAATGCAGCGAGGGGTAAGTCGGTGGTTGCGTATCGTGGAGAGGAGGCCACGGTTGTTTTATTCATCTGAGGTCTCTCGTCGTCTTTAGGTTCAACCACGAGCGTACAGATGCGGAGCTGAGGTAGCAGTAAGATCAGTTCTGTTTTCTTGGAGGTTTCTTCTTACAAGGAGTGAAGGCGTGCAACTACTCTGCAGAGAACCGCTTGCTGTCGTGATAGAGCTGTTTTAGGGCATCTACATCCACATCACTGCCAAATGCTGCGGCAAGAGATGCCAACTCTTTCCAATAACGCTTACCTGTGAGGCTCTCGATGTGATCGGCCACCATGCGAAGGGCTTGGTTTCGCTCGAAGTTAGCTCGGCGGGATTTCTTTATCGCCCGAAGCACCGGGGGAATCCGTTCGGCGTATTCTTCTATGGTCCGCCACAGACGGTTGTAATGCTTGTAGAAATAACCCTCTAAAGGATCTTCGACTCCGTGAAGGATGTCAGCATTCGTCAGAGCGGTATTGGCTCGACGTACTGTCTTCGATACTTCCTTCAAATCACGTTCTAATCGGTCGGGATCTGGAGGTTCAAAGACGGCTCTCCATTCATCCCATAAACGGTGAGGGCAGGCGATAAGGACTACTCCGGCGAGCAACAGCTGCTCGTCACAACCGGCCTTGACTAACACCCTGAGAGCTTTACGCGCCGTTAGAACATGGGCATCTTCACTTGGCGGGAGAGATAACGGACTCTTGCCATGGTACAGCCGATACTCAGGATGGGGGCTCTTCGCGGTGTCCGTAAACCAGACGAGGTTGACAACGAAAATCGCATTGTCAAACATCTCCTGATCGACTCCAGGGGCTTCGTCTCCAAGCTTACCCATGTCTTACTCACCCTCAAGCGTTACAAATGGCCTAGATAGAGTGTCGTCTTAACCAGATATTCCCTTTCACCGCAGCAACTAACCAGCGTGGGAACTACCGGCATGACAGCGCTATGAAAGGTATAATAGCGACGTGGCCCGTCCCAAAAAACCCGACAGTCGCAAGGCCTCGAAGCTGCTCCAATGCTGGTTGTCACCCGCCGACTTTGCCAGGCTCGAAGCCCTGGTCGCCGAACGAGGCCTTGACAGCCGAAGCGCCCTGATCCGCATGCTGCTGCGCACCTATCCCACATTAGCCGAGCAAAGGGGCCTGATCGGCGAGCAGCCACCTCGCTGACACGAGCCGACACTTTTCCTTTCTTGTCCAGCAACAACGCAGTGGATAATCCATCCACCGTGGACACACTCACCATTGTCATTCTGATCGTCGCCATTCCAATAGCCGCAACACTCCTAGTGATCGCCTATCGCTTGACTCGACTTGTCACACTTCAGAAGGAACGTCTCAAGGTAGAGCAAGCGTTCCTCGATGGTGACGGCGCGGATAGTTGGAAAGACATGTTTCGGCGGGACCTTGCGAAGATGACTGACGACAAGCTGGACGCCCTGAGGGAAGAAATTCGCAAGCAGAACGAAGCCCTGGCTGAGAGTGGCAAGGACACCGCCAAGACTGCTGGCCAAGTGCCGGGGACGGGTCGCGTATTACCACCAGACAGGTAGCTCAAACCCCCGCATACCGCGCTTTACTCAGAGGCGTTCACGCTGCTCTCTTTAAACCACACACCTAATGCAATGGCGATGAGTGCGAGATTCGAGCATGTCCGCGAAAATCCCTCTGGAGTAACACCCATCGGTGCACCACCGACCAGACCGAAGATTACAGCTAGCAAAAAGGCCAATACCGAAACGCCGATTGCTGCTATCGCTACATTGCGCATAGTCTTCCCCCTCTCCTTCGTTGGCTGTAGCACGGATTGTATCCGCCCTGTTCAGAGCGGGGAAGAAGGATCGGTTGGGTCAGTGTCCGAGGTGCTTGGGGCAGGTTATGGAGAAGAGGGAGTTATAACCGAATCTGGTGTTTAAGGGATTGAGGAAGAGCGGCGTATCTGGTTGATTTGTTGTTTACCAGACTTCAAAGCAACCAAGGGAGATACGCCACTATGAGCAAGAGTAACGTGAATGGACCGGAGGGTCGAGAGACGATTGAGGATCCGATAACAGAGCTACTACGAGTTGGAGCTGAGGTCATTACAAAAGGTGTGTAAAAGTCATCAGGCGGCGGCCTTCGATTTCATCACGACTCTGATGCCGTCAGCGAATTGCTGACCATCATAGACCTCTTGTAAGAGTTCGGATCCTTTTAAGTGTCGCCAAGCCTTCTCAGCGACACGTAGTAGCTTCCAGATCATTGCCGTTGCATTCTCGACACGCTTGAATCGGCGAGCGGCGTTGGTGCGGAGGCGAACCATGTCGAAGGGCGACTCGACGATGTTGGTTGTTCTCAGATGCACCCAGTGTTGTTTCGGGAACTCATAGAAAGTAATCATCCGGTCCCAGTCCCGCAACAGCGTCTCACCCGCTTTGGGATAGTTCTTCTCATATCGGCGGACGAACTGATCCCGCTTTCGTTCGCAGGCCGCGCGGGAGTTCGCGAAGGCCATCCCATGAAGCAGCTGTCTGGCCGCGGGCTGCTCGGTCTTCGGCAGATGATCGACCACGTTGATCGACTTGTGGTTCCAGCAGCGTTGTTCCTGGCCCTGGGGCTGTTGCTCGGCCAGCGCGGACCAGATGCCCAGGTGACCGTCCGCGACAGTCAGCCGTCCCAGCTTCAGGCCCCGTCTCTGGAGATTGCGCAGAATGCGGCTCCAGGACTCCTTGTTTTTCCGCTGCCCGCTCTCACAGGCCAACACCACTTTGCGCCCGTCTGACAAGGCTCCGATGATCACCAGCAATGCCGCTCGCTCTTTCGCGATCCCCGCTTTCACGTACAAGCCGTCTGCCCACTGGTACACGACCTCGAGGCCGGACAGGTCCTGCTGGACCCACTCGTCATACTCCAACTGCCAGGTCGATTTCAGTCGTTGGATCGATGCTCGCGACAACGGAGCGCCAGCGCCAAGCAGTCCGCGCATGGCCTGCTCGAAGTCCCCTGTGGCCAGACCGTGGAGGTAGAGATCGGGAAGTAGCTCGCCCAGCTGTTTCGATTTCCGTCGAAAATACGGCAGGATCTGACTCTCGAACCGCTCGGCGGTGTTTCGAACCCGAGGTCGTCGAACCTCCATCGTACCGTTCATCATTGCGAAGCGTCGCGGTTTCCCGTGACCGTTCCGGTATCCTCGTCGATTCGGACTCCGCTCCGACTTTTCCCGACCCAGAAATTGAGTGACTTCGTCCTCGAGCAGCTCCTGTAGCCAGACTTGGACCCGGGATCGCGCCCAGTCCTCCAAACCTTCATACGCGTTCGTTGACGCCACTGATGCCGGTATGTTCTTCTTCTTCATGGGTGGTGTACCTTTCTCCCGATTGCTGCCGGGATTGCTTACGGTTTCGAATTCACCGAAAGCGTACACCGCCTTCTCTTTTTACACACCGATTGGAACGACCTCTTGGAGCTCAGCAACTGATCCAACGCGCGGTGGAAACCGAATTGGCGGAACTGCTATCCCACCACGGCGATCGGAGAACCGAGACGGGCAACGCCGGGGTGGTGCGCAACGGTTATCTGCCTGAACGTGAACTGCAGACCGGTTTGGGGCCGGTAACGGTCCAGATCCCGAAAGTCCGAGCGAAGACTGGCGACCCGGTAACGTTCCGGTCGGCCCTGGTACCTCCCTACATTCGGAAAACGAAATCGCTGGAAGCAGCGGTGCCGTGGTTGTATTTGAAAGGCGTCTCCAGCGGCGAGATGGGTGACGCTCTAAAAGTTCTTGTCGGACCCCAGGCGCAGGGCCTGTCGGCGAGCACGGTATCGCGGTTGAAACAGGTCTGGGCCGAGCAGTACCGCCGGGGATGCGAGGAGCGATTGGATGCCGATCGCTGGGTCTATGTCTGGGCCGACGGTATCTACAGCGGACTGCGGGCCGAAGAAACCAAGTTGTGCGCACTGGTGGTGATCGGCGCGAATCAACGCGGAGAGAAACGTTTTCTGGCAATCGAAGACGGTGTCCGGGAATCGACACAGAGTTGGCGCGAGGTCTTGTTAAAGCTGAAGTCGCGTGGGATGAATATCCCGAAGTTGGCCATCGGAGACGGTGCGATGGGATTCTGGGCCGCACTGGAGGAAATCTATCCCGAGACACGTCACCAACGTTGCTGGATGCACAAGACCATGAACGTACTGAACGGGCTCCCGAAGTCGGCCCAGGCGAAGGCGAAACAGGCTTTGCACGCGATCTGGCGGGCTCAGACACAGGCAGACGCCGAGAAGGCACTTAAAAGGATCCGAACTCTTACAAGAGGTCTATGATGGTCAGCAATTCGCTGACGGCATCAGAGTCGTGATGAAATCGAAGGCCGCCGCCTGATGACTTTTACACACCTTTTGTAATGACCTCTCGAATTTCACGGACTTCTTCAACGAAAAGTGAAGGCGCGTTTTGACGGCGGAAAGATCACCTCCGACGCTGGGGTTCTGCTGTTGAGGGAAGTGGAAAAGCGAACGGGTCTGATCGCCGGACTGGCCGAGTGTTTCAGGGATTACCGGGACGCGAGGTTGATCGAACACACGGTGAGCGAGTTATTGGGGCAGCGCGTCTACGGACTCTGTCTGGGCTACGAGGATCTGAACGATCATGACCAACTGCGGACCGATCCGATGCTGGCCGTGGCGGTGGATAAGGCCGATCCACTGGGGGAGAAGCGGCGGCAGGCCCGAGACCGGGGAAAAGCGTTGGCGGGCAAGTGTACGCTGAACCGGTTGGAACTGACCGGGGAGCAAGTCGATGGGAAGGAGCGGTACAAGAAGATGGCCATGGACCCGGACAAGATCGACCGCTGGATGGTGGATGCATTTGTGGCGGCTCACGGATCGGCGCCCGAGGAGATTGTTCTGGACCTGGATGCGACCGATGATCCGATCCATGGCCATCAGGAAGGACGGTTCTTTCACGGCTACTACGGCAACTACTGTTATCTGCCGCTCTACATCTTTTCGGGAGAGCATCTGCTATGCGCCCGGTTGCGGTGCTCCAATGTCGACGGTGCGGACGGCGCCGTCGAGGAATTGAACCGCATCATCGGCCAGATCCGGCAGAGCTGGCCGGAGGTGTCGATTATCATCCGGGCCGACTCGGGCTTTTGCCGGGATGAATTGCTGAGTTGGTGCGAGGCCCACCAGGTCGATTACGTGGTGGGTCTGGCCAAGAACGATCGGCTCAAGCGCGAGATCGCTGAATCGATGAGTCAGGCCGAAGCCGAGTTTAACGACACCGGGAAACCGGCGCGGGTGTTTAACGATTTCCGGTATCGCACTCGGAAGAGCTGGACCTGCACCCGACGCGTCATCGGCAAGGCCGAGTTCCTGGAGAAAGGCGCCAATCCTCGATTCGTTGTGACCTCACTGTCGCCGGAACGCCTGGACGCCCGCGCCCTCTATGAAGACTTTTACTGTGCGCGGGGCGACATGGAAAATCGCATCAAGGAACAGCAGTTGGATCTATTCGCCGACCGGACCAGCGCGGCAACCATGCGCGCCAATCAACTCCGGCTCTATCTGTCCTCGGCCGCCTACATGCTCCTGCACGCGTTACGCCGTCTGGGACTGAAGAATACCGATCTGGCCCGCGCTCAGTGCCAGACGATCCGCTTGAAGCTCCTCAAGATCGGAGCTCAAGTCCGTCTGACGGTTCGCAACATCTGGATCTCCATGTCGGAAGCCTATCCCTACGCCGAGGTCTTTGCCCTCGTCCATCGAAACCTGCAGGCGCTTCCTCTGCGCTGCTGAGAACCGACCCGATCCCCTGCGCCAAAATCGACTCGCTCTTTTCGGCTCCGCCGAGGTTTGTCTCAGTGCGTTTCGTCACCCTCTTCTGAACCCGAAAACGCAGCAACTCCCGCTTGTCGACACCGCCGAGTCACGCCACACATGCCCAATTCGAACCCAGATCCTCCCGAATCCGATTCTTACTGCCCAAATCCCCCTGATCGCCGGACTGGTGAAACATGCGGGCTAGCGCCTTGCGGAGTTCATCCTCGGCCTTCTTCAATTCCGTGATCTCCTGCCCATATCCCAGCACGTGCGTTACGTTGCCTTGCTCGTCAACGACCGGACTGAACGTGCGCACATAAAATAGCTCCCGTCCGTTCTTGTCCGTCCACACCTCCTCGTTGGTCTGTGTTTCCTTCTCATTAACGCAGTGCTCGATCATCGCCTGCCGCTTGTCCGCAATCCCGATGGGGTGGTTGCGCTCCCGGCACCAATCATGATGCGTCTTCCCCAGCACCCACTCCCGAACGGAAGGGTTGCGGATTCCTGACGGCGTGTTGAACAGGAATCGTCCCTCAGGGTCGAATACGCCGATCTCGGCTGGAATGTTGTTGAGAATGCGACGGTACTGGGTCAACTCATTGATCAAGTCGGGTGTCAGTGCGCCCTCTCGCATGGAAGCACCTCAACGGCGCTGATATCACGATATGTCGTGTTTTGTCCACCTACTATTTCGTTGAATCACGATTTATCGTTGGTCATCAAGGCTAGGTATTCAAATGAAATCAGTCAGTTACTGAGGAAGTGCAAATGGTCCTCGTGTTGCCTTTACCAAGGCAATGTATGAAAGAAAAACAAATCGCACCGAGCAGGCAGTTAGCCGCCTTCGGGTATCACAACACTAAGAGACAGAAACCCAACTAAACGAGGTGACCAAAATGAAAGCAGCAGTAATTCACAAGTTCGGTGACCCCACCGTATTGAAGTACGAAGACATCCAGACGCCGCAACCGAGACCAGGACATGTCCTGATCAAAGTGCTCGCCGCAGGCATCCAGCGCTTGGACCATTACATTCGAGAAGGTTCGATCGCGCCCGAACTCCCATTCCCCCACATCCTGGGTTCCGAGGCCGCTGGTGAGGTAGCCGAACTGGGAGAGGGCGTCCAGGGTTTCACGGTCGGCGAACGAGTCATCCCGGCCCCCGGTTATCCGCAGAAGGTGGAAGAGTATGACGTCAGTCCGGCAGCCACGGCATCCAGTTTTGCGCTTCCAGGTTTAGCCATTCCGGGCACGTATGCCCAGTATTTCGAAATCCCCGCACGATGGCTCATCAAGGACCGGACCGGCTTGCGGCCTGAAGAAGTGGCAACGCTTCCAGTCGCACTCGCCACTGCTGTTCGGGGGGGCAGAGAGGTGGGGGGCGTCCAGACGGGCGACAAGGTGCTGGTTCAGGCCGGCGCATCCGGTTCCGGCAGCATGCAGATTCAGGTCGCCAAAGCGCTGGGCGCAGAGGTTGCAACAACTGTGCGCAGCGACGCAAAAGGTGATCTTGCCCGTTCGCTCGGCGCCGACCTCGTCATCAACACACGAGGCGAGGATCTCGGCAAGAAGATCCAGGACTGGACCGACGGTCGGGGTGCAGACGTGGTTATCGACAATCTGGGTGGCGAGGTCTTGGCCAAGAGCATCGAAGCTGCAAAACCCCTGGGAACGATCGTGGCGTTCGGTTTCGCCGCCGGCCCCAAGGTCCGATTCGATATCCGCAGCCTGTTCTTCAGCCAGAAACGACTGGTGGGCTCCATGGCCAGTGACCTGAAAGATCTTAAATGGGGACTGGAACGGGTTCGCGAAGGGCGGATCGGGCCGGTACTCGACCGTGTTCTCCATCTGAGCCAAGCTTCTGAAGCCCACCGCGTGATCGCCGCTAACGAAGTTGCCGGCAACATCGTGCTACTTCCTTGGGCTGCTTGAAGACTCGGGAACTCCGGCGTCAGCCGGGAACCCGTACTGAATCTCATCACAAGGATTTTCTGAGGGAGGAAGAGATGGTGATCTGCGAAATTCCGTATCGCCAAGTCAGTGAGCTTGTCAGTGACTTGTAAGACCTACCTTTTGTCTGTGCACAGGAGGTAGGGCACGGATACTTCACGAGATCCGCCGGAGCACCATGGAACTGCCAATTCCAGGAGGTTCCTTCGGAGCCCGCAAAGTAAACATGTCGGAGCGGTCAACTATCGGGCGTAAGACGACAGGTCGTATGATTCACCGTTGTAACTGAAAACGACATGTGTTCCTTTTGCGTCTGAAGCGGGTGTTACGAAAGCGAACGCACTGCGCTTGCCGTCAGCGCTCCAGATCTGGACCAATCTGGGTTCGCCCTGTACTCGGTCCAGTTTGTACTGACCGGCCGGAAACGCTTGATCGCCAATGTGAAAATCGACAGGGATGTCTAGTTGAACCGACCGAGTGCCAAACCAGATCGATGCATCAAGCGAAGTTGCACCGAGAAAAGCAAACAGACTCAGAGTCGCAAAAACTGTGAAAATTCGTTTCATGGCAATAGTTCTCCTTTTTTTGCCGTTGATGTTTTAGATCAGAGTGTCTCTGCCTTGCAGGTAACCCATTTTCCGTTTCGTTTATGAGTGATCCGAACGGGGCATTTCTTACACCCTATTTTTCAGGAAAGCGAACCGGCGTTTCGCTCGGGCCACAGGAAGTGACCTGAGAGCTATGTCAACTGAGTGTCGCTGGAGCGAGTTAGAGGTTGCTGGGTCTGGGAGAAATCAGATTGTCGTTTTGCCAAAAATCTAAAACACACGACTCGCCGAATGTTGGACAGCTTTACCGACAGAGCGTTACAAAACAGAGCCTCGGCGCGGTTCATGCCGTGAGCGAATATTCTTGCTCGGGTGGTCGGCTTTCTCCGAGCTCCTTCCCAAGTGACACGGTGATCGGACAACAATCTGGAGGATGGACCTCCTGGCAACAATCGTCTGTCATCACCATCGTTTCCCGACCGGTGGACAAGCAATGTGCAAATTACTGGGGTTTTTCAACGTCCGAACAATGTCGTTTCTCGAGACTTGAGAATTTGATAGCACCTAACTCCCTCTCTTAGTATTCTTTACCGAGTTTTTCTGTAGGTGCGGTCTATGACCGCACAACGCTTCTAAAACAATGGAATCTGCCACTCAGCTAGGCCACTACACGATCCTGTCCGCCATCGGTAGGGGTGGAATGGGAGAGGTGTGGCGTTCGCTTCAGAGTTCGGCCAACATCAAGGTAGGAGCCCCACGATGACACGGTTTGCACAGGTACAGATCGCTGTATTGCTGCTAGCGACCGCGCCCCTGGTCGCGCAGGAGCCCCCGCTCCCCGCAGGCGTCGCTCCGTTTGTGTCAGTCGACGCGCCGGTCGTAGCGCTGACCCATGTGCGACTGGTAGACGGCACAGGCAGTCCAGCGCTGGACGATCACACGGCGATCGTGCGCGGTGACCGCATCGATGCGGTGGGCCCCGCCGCCAGCACGCCGATTCCGGAGGGCGCCGAGGTCCTGGATCTCACGAATCATACGCTGCTGCCCGGACTCGTCGGCCTTCACGAGCACACTTATTTCGGCGGCGTGCGGCAGATGACCCAGATGAGCACCAGCGGGCCTTTGCTCTACCTCGCGTTCGGTGTGACCACGGCGATGACGGGGGGTAGCATGTTCCCCTACGAAGAGTTGAACCTCAAGCGCGCCGTTGACGCTGGCGCACTGCCCGGACCGCGGTTCCGCATCACCGGCCCGTACCTGAACGGCGGCCCGTGGCGCGCGTCCAGGGCCCGCCTCGTGACCACGCCGGAGGAGGTGCGGCGCGTCATCGCGTATTGGGGAACCGAGGGTGCGACCTGGTTCAAGTTCCAGGGCAATGTCTCTCGCGAGATGCTGGCCGCTGGGATCGACGAGGCACACGCTCGCGGGCTTCGTGTGACCGGGCACCTGTGCTCGGTGACATTCACCGAGGCCGCCGCGCTCGGGTTGGACGCGCTGCAGCACGGCTTCATCACCAACAGCGACTACGTCCCGAATAAGCAACCGGACGTGTGCCCGCCCGAGAACATGAGCATCCAAGCCGACATCGATGTGCATGACGCCGCGGTCGGACAGAGTATCCGTGAGATCGTCGCCGGCGGGTCGGCGGTGGTATCCACGCTCGGCGTGTACGAGACGTTCGTTCCAGGCCGGGCGCAGCTCGACCCCCGCGGACTCGAGTTACTCGATCCCGAGGTGCGCAGCGAGGTTGAGGAGAACCACGCCGCCCTGTCGGAAAGTGACTTCACCGTCCCCGGGCGACTCTTCCAAAAGATGATGGAGTGGGAGCGCGCGTTCGTCGCCGCCGGCGGATTGTTGGGAGCCGGATCGGACCCTTGGGGCACGGGCTTCCTCCCAGGTCTCGGCAACTTGCGCAACTACGAGCTGCTGCTCGAAGCCGGCTTCGATCCGGAACGGGCCGTCCAGATCGTCACACTCAACGGCGCGCGCATCCTGGGCGAGGACGAGCGGCTCGGCTCGATCGCGCCGGGTAAGCTCGCGGACCTCGTGGTCATACGGGGGAACCCGATCGAGACGCCCAGCGACATCTACAACGTCGTAACCGTGTTCAAGGGCGGCGTCGGCTACGACTCGGAACGGCTGCGGGAGGCGGGCCGAGGTAAGGTCGGTTCGCAGTAGTCGCCGAGGTGGGCGCGGCGCGCTTCGTTCAGAACTGGTACGGCCATGTCTGAAGCTCAAAGATAAGAATGGATTGACAGGAGTTTTTATAACGGAGGTAAAGCAAGATAATGTTGAATGAATCGAACCCCGCGGTGTGGAAGGGAACCTTGGCGATCTGTTTCCTAATAGTCGTTCTGACATCCGGTACGACGAATCTCGCGGCCCAGTCGCCGGCAGAAATTGGCGACTTACCGGATATCAGCGGGACCTGGGATCGGGTGAGCCGATCCAATCCGCCGGAGTGCGGTCCTTCCTTCGTAATCCCAGAGGACGAGCAACAGTTGCCTCGTTTCGGCTGCAGGTTTGACTGGTCCGATCACATCAACGCGAGGACCCGGGCGTGGCGGACATTTTATGACGAGCCGCTTGAAGGCAAGTTCTATTGTGTTCCCGAGTCCATTCCCAGCACGATTGGGTGGAACAACCCCATACGGATCGTGCAGCGAGGGGACCGCGTCATTTGGGAGTCTGAGGCGAGCAATGCGTCTACGATCGACCGGACCATTTGGACAGACGGCCGTCCGTTACCACCGCCGGGCGATGTCGCTTACTACGGACATGCGGTCGGCCGGTACGAAGGGAATGATTTCATCGTTCAGACGGCAAACTTCACGTTTGATCCCAATGGACTGGACTATCAGTTGCAGGTTCCCTCTTCGTGGGCCAAGCGTGTCACCGAGCGTTATTCGCTCATCGAGCCCAACCGTCTGAGAATGGTGCTGACCGTCGAGGATCCTGTGTTTCTGACGCGGCCCTATACAGAAACCCTCGAATACGAACGGACGGATCAGGAGATCACCTGGATCACTGACTGCGACCTGGTGTCCGCCGCCTTTCCGCTGCAGGTGATTCTGCCGAAATATCCGGATGAATAGGCGGAGGCGCTTTTGACGAGAGGAATTGAGAACATGCCAAGGAGGTTTAGAAAAATGAAAGTAGTTATTTCAGTCGTATTAGCGGGTCTCGTCCTGATCCTGACAATTCCGGTGCACGCGCACCATTCAACCACGGCGTTCTATCTCGTGGAGGAGCAGTTTGAGATATCGGGGACAGTGATAGAGTTGAGGTTGGTCAACCCGCACTCCTATATGCGGGTTGAAGTCACAGAACCGAGCGGCGAGAAAGTGGTCTGGACCGTGTACGGTGGCAACCGTAATCAGATGACCGATGAGCCGGGCTGGGAAGAGGGACGAACCATTACAGCTGTCGGCTGTCCGGCGAGAAATCCTGCGGCGCGTGCGATGTATCAAGGATTACAATGCCCTGCATCGAAGCTGACCCTGACGTCGGGTCAGTGATCCCTTAAAAACAGCCTTGGCCGATGTGGTCCAGTGACGGCACTCGGTTGTTTTCTGCGCTTCGATTGGACGTGAAGCAGTTGGTCGGGTTGATGGGGATGAATGTTTATGACCCGAGGGGAGTGTTCGCCTTCCCCAGCCCACGCACGCTTCCGGGCTGCAGGCGGCCAATTAGCGTACATTCCGGACCTGTGTCAGTCAGGGTTCCCTTGGATTCGCCTCCGAAACCGGTCAGCGTTGGCCCGTGGATCCACGTCCTCGCCGTCCAGACTAGTGCCATCCTGAAGGATAATTTCCAGGCTATGTATAAGATTCGACCCGTCCCGAGCGGGATTGCCGTTAATCCTCACCTGGGTCCCCACTTTGATCATGTCCTCTGTCCATCCCCGGCGCAACATGACGGTCCGGGTCCCAGCCGGATGGAAGAGAAGTACTAATGGGAGGAAACGTAACGGCCCGCTGGTCAAATGAAACCATCGATTTCGAGGACCGAAATCCATTGGAACTTGCCAGCGTGAGAGCTGCTGAAGAAGACGCCGATGGGATCTTTCGAGTCTGGAGTAACTCCGAGCCTCAGCAATGGACCGTAGCGCGTACCGAGACGGCAGAGGCCGCCAGTATCGCGTGGGATGCGTCCAGCGATGATCCAAGGTTGCGGTGTATAGCACCTGGCATGGTCGATGCTATGGCGTCCCCTTATCCGATAGAGCTAGCACAAGAAAGTGACGACATCATCGTTATCCGGATGGAAGAGTGGGACGGAGTTCGTCGGATTCAGATGAACACACCAGACAGCACTGAGAATTTTCTACCAACGCCGCTGGGATATTCGGTTGGTCACTGGGAAGGTAACACCTTAGTTGTATCGACGAATCGCTCGCGCAGGTTGTTGACCTGGGTTGCGGAGTCCAACGCCTTGCGGACCAGAACAACCGGGTGGGTCAGCATTTCGATTCTCAAACTATCTGCACCATTGCTGCGCTGGGTTTCTCCGTCCTCGCTCACGCTATAGGCAATATTCCCGTCCAGAACATTGGTCAGCACGATGTTGCCCAAGCCGCGGCTGAGCGTCGCAGTCTGCTGGAAGGCCTGGCGCCGCCAGCGGACACGCATCCTTTCGTTGTTTACATCGATCGTCTTTTCGTAGGCCTGAATGTTGTTCCACACCTGAGGCGCATCGGGTGACGCCGAAGGATTCCCCCCTCCGTTCTGCCCGGCCTGTTGACCGTAGCCTTCGATTTTCAAAGTCCCGACAGACAGAATCCGGTCCCGGCCTCCGAGCGCCTCGGCGGCACGCTCGACCACGTCCATCGCGTTGGACTGTCCAAGACTCTGACCACACATGACGGTGAGAACTACCAAAAGGCAAACCATTTTGATGCTGCTGCGCATAGCCAAAACCTCCTCGGAAACTCGAATGTTGGGGCAACGAATGACCGGTCGTGGCAGTGTACACCCTGCAGAGTTGTCAGAGGGCCTATCTTTGGAACGTCCGGCGAGTGTTGTTAACGAGCTCGGGGCAATTCTAGTTATGTGCTCTAGAATCCAGGCAAATGTTTTCTATCGTTAGTTCCACTTCTCGGCCGCATCACTTGAAGCAACTGCGTGAATGGCTTGTGGAAGAGTGGGGAGAAGTTGACCCATTTGAAGCCACAAAAGACGGCTTTATCGTGCCTTCTCCACTACTCGCAATCGACGGCCAGAAGTTGTTAGGTGGTCTCGTTTTTTCAAAGTATCCAAAACCCGGAAGCAAAGAAACCGGGCTTTGGATCAATGCGCTGTTCGTTACACCAGAATCTCGGGGCGTCGGCATAGGCTCCGAGCTTGTCCAGGCAGCAGAAGCTGAAGCCGCAGGTATTGAAGCAGAAGAACTGTTCGTCTATACGAATGTCCCAGGACTGTATCGGAAGCTTGATTGGCTCAATGTGGATAGCCGGGGCGAACTCGAAGTACTGAGAAGGATCGTAGCAAATAGATAATGCGCACATGACGCACCACCGCAGGGTTCGCAACTGAGCGCAGCCTGGTTAGATACTCAAAAGTAAGCTGGTACGGGCCGGTTCGTCCTAACGCTCGATGCCGTTCGGGAAAGCCACGTCCCAATGCTCCTGGATCAGGTCGTCGTCCACCCGCACCATGTCGAAGCGGTAGTACGCAGTCTGCCGGGACGGGTTGGCTGGATCGTCCTCGAACCGCTCGTCGAACTTGAGGTAGAAGTTTCCACTGACCAACGTCAGCGTCGGCGGAGTCCTCCACTGATCTCGGAGCGGCAACTGATCGCGGCCACTGAACGCCTGAATGAAATTGTCGCGGCCGCCCGGCACGTTAGGGTTGTGCTGCATGTAGCCTGGCGCCATGACCTCCATAGCAAGCTCGGTATGGCCGTACTGGAGGATGTCCTTGAACTCGACGATCCCGAGCTCGAGCGTGTCCCGTTCGCGCGCCGACAGGTTGGTGGAATCGTCGTAGACGCCGCCGCCCATGCTCTTCTCGCCGAAGTCGGTCTCGACCGTCTTGCGCGCACCGTCCCAGTGTTCGACGATCTTGCCGTCAACGATCCGGAACAGGTCCATCGTGTTGTACTTGTAAACGTGAGCCGACTCCATGGGGTCGATGACGAAGTTCGCCCACATCAGAAAGACATAGTCGTTCTTGGCGAACTGCACCTCGGGCACGTTCTGCTGGCGATTCTGCAGCAGGTCCGGCCTTCGTCCGAGGGTTTGGACGAACGCATCCCGTCCGGCCCCTACGTTCGGGTTCCGTGAGATGAAGTCGGCCGGCATGTAATGGGTGGCGATGTCCAGGTTGCCCCCCTGCATGATGTCACGCCACCAATCGTGGACGAGCCCCAGGTTCGCTCTCTCGTCGGCGTTCATGGCATAGGAAGTCTGCTGCGGCACCGGATACTGCGCCGAAGCTGACCCTACCGACACCGACACGACCAGCACGGTTAAGATCAGTGCTCTGTTCATGGCTTTCTCCCCATTGAAAAATGTCCAAACGGAGAGGATTATAGGGCAGGGTGCTTCCGTCATCAAGTGTGGTTACACTGCTATGACAGTGGCAAGTTCAGCTAGGATGTGTTAACACTAATGAGCATGAATGTTTTATAATCAGGCATGGAGATCACACAGGAGCAGTATTGTCGCATCGAGCCGGAACTGCCGCGTCAGCGGGGCAACGTCAGTCTTTCGAACCTGACGGTCTTGAACGCCATTTTGTATGTGGCTGAGCAGGGCTGCAAGTGGCGCGGTCTGCCCAAGCGCTTTGGCAACTGGCACACCATCTACACCCGGATGAACCGCTGGTCCAAGAACGGGGTGCTCGACGCCGTCTTCGAAAAACTCCAGCGCGAGCAACTGGTGCGCATCCGGGTGGAAGCCGTTTCGATGGACTCGACCATTGTGAAGGTGCATCCCGACGGCACGGGAGCGTTAAAAAAAACGGTCCGCAAGCGATCGGCAAATCCCGCGGTGGATGGACCACCAAGATTCATCTGGTTGCCGCGAATGCTCGAACGGCGATAACGTTTGCGCTCTCGCCCGGCCAAGCGCACGACGCCCCGCAGGGCCGCGATCTGCTCGCCGGCCTGGGGCCGTTGCCCGCGCCGCTGCCGCTGCTGATGGACCGTGCCTACCAGGACGACCAGACCCGCCAATTGGCTCTGGATTTTGGGTGGATTCCCGTCGTGCCGCCCAAGCGCAACCGCCTGGAGCCGTGGGAATACGACCGCGTGCTCTACCGCCGCAGGAACGAAGTCGAGAGGCTCTTCCGCCGACTCAAGGGTTTTCGGCGTATCTTCTCCCGTTTCGATAAACTCGACGTCATGTTCCTCGCCTTCCTTCACTTCGCACTCATCGTCGAGGCACTACGTTAGTGTTAACACGCCCTAGATTGTCCTCATGTCGAGGTGATGCCATCGGGACCATTCAAGGGTTTGTATTAAAGGGGAGCAATATGAAGTATGGGTTGAGATTCTGTGTACTTGTCGGTGGGCTATTGCTGTCGGGAGGACCACTTCGCGCTCAGGACCTGTCGAGTGTCCGGGAAGGACCCGTCGGAAACGCATTCTGGGATGCCGTTCCGACCAGGATCGGCGATGGCCTCAGCCAGGGAGACATCTATTGGGTGCGGGAGCGCGACGATGCGCCTCCGGGTGGCCGTGGCTGGAACGTCATCTACGTAACCGAAGGTGTGACCGGCCAGCTGAGATATGTCTCCGGCGAGATCTACATACCGAGAACCGAATCCGAGACTCCCCGACGGTTACTGGTGTGGGCCAGTGGCACCGTGGGCTTTGAGGACTCCTGCGCACCATCGCGGGGGAATCTTTACGGCATCGGCCAGTCCACGCCACGAATCCCCGGGCTGGCGGAACTATTGGCACGGGGATCTGTGGTGGCGGCGACCGACTACGAGGGACTCGGCACACCCGGCGGGATGCCGTTTGCCAATGGGCGCGCCCAGGCTCAGTCGGCTTGGGATGCCGCCCGCGCCGCAATCCGGTTTGCCCGGGCCGGGGCTGGTACAGAAGTCGGAATGTACGGGTTTTCCCTGGGTGGTCAGACCGTTCTCTGGGCGGCTCATATCGCGAACGAGTACGCGCCGGAACTCGAGTTGGCCGGCATCGCACCAGCAGCGCCCGCCTCGCGACACGTGGAACTCTCCCTGTACGATTTGGGAATACCTCAGAACGCAGGGTATTTCGCGGCAAGAATGGCGGGACTCGCGGTTGGAAAACCGGATCTCCGTCTGCGCGACATCCTGACTGAGGCCGGTCTGGAATTGCTTGCATCCCAAGCCTGGGGATGCTTTGACATCTTCGGTGAGGCGGCGGGTCTGGACGAACCCTACGCGAAGCCGGAAGCCTTGGAACCGGGCACGCCCTGGCGGACCTGGTTGGAAGCCAATGATCAGTTCCTGCCTATCGCGGAGTCGATTCCAATCCTGTTGATCCAGGGGGACGTGGACATCGATGTGCCCGTCGAACTGACGCGGGATGTCCGGTCAGACCTGTGTGAGCGGGGTTTGAGCGTCGAATATGTGGAGCTGGCCGAGGTAGATCATTTTGGCGCTGTCGGGCCGATGGCGGCGCTGTTGCCTGACTGGTTCGACTCGAGCTTCGGCGAGGAAGCAGCTGCCGACAACTGCGTCTCTCGTTGAACAAAGGCCTTCTCAAAACGGCTGCACTTCACCAGGCGAAGTAGGGAATAGGATGACTCACGAGGAGATCTCTAAATTCAAGTGTCCTAACTGTGGATCAGATATGGAGTTTGGATACGTTACTGGTCAACACACAAGGTTGCGATGGTGTGAAACAGAAAAAACGAAGTCAATATTCGCAGGAACACCGTTGAGAAAGAAGCGCGCTATTTGGAATGCCCCCACTCTGATTGCCAGCCGTTGTACTAAATGCAAGATCGGCTTGTTCACCTATGACAACGGGTAACAGTGTTCACACGTAACAACGGGGGTCAGCCTCTCTCGGCGAGAACTACCGTTTCCCCTGCCCCTGGAGGCTCGTCGGCCCCCGATTCCATGTCGATACGGGATTGCTCCCAGGCCTTGACGGTCGATGGGCTGATCTCGGCCTCAAAAAACGGCTCCCAGCCCTCCCGGGGTGCAGGACTGAAAGCATAGGAAAGGACGACGCTCCCCCCAACACCGATAAAGACAGCCCACACGACGGCGGGGATGATGCCCGAGATGATCCCCTGAACGATGAGGTATTCAAGCACCACGAACATCAACGGAGCAACCGTCATGCTCCAGTAGACGGCCTGCCGGTTGAGTCTTTTCCAGTAAAGCCCGATATACATTGGGACAAAGAACGCAGCACACCAGAATCCAAAAACCCGGGCCGACATGACGGCAATAAAGGCGGGAGGGTTGACGGCCAGGAGAATGGAGACCAGGCCCATCCCGACAACGGTCACACGGGTGTACTTCTGAAGGGACTCCTCCGAAAGCCGCTTCGGGCTCAGATTCCGGAACACATCGAAGACGATAGCCAGGGCGCCATGGAACAACATGGAGTTGCTGGTCGACACCGAAGCCGCCAGAAGGCCGGCAATCCCGACGGCGCCGAGCAGACCACCGATCTGGTTCATGAACAGGAACGGCATGATCCAGTCCGTGTTGGCTGCATCCAGTGTTCCGACCAGAACCCGGCCGCCCACGCCAAGCACCAGAAGCGCGCCGTACAGCACAAAACAAATCACCGCCTGCGAAACCATTGGCAGGGCGATCGCAGTCTTGACGTTTCTGGCATACAACATACGCGAGGGCCAATGCGGCGCCAACGATCCCCCAAGGGCCGCGGCAATGAACAAGCCGATCACCGTCGAAAGCGAATAAGGGCCCAGCAGAGACAGCAGGGCTCCTTGTTCGAATGCATCGCCATCTGGAAGTGCGGGCTGGGTCATCGTGGCGTACTGCTCCCACATCGCGCTCCATCCCCCGACCTCGGGCAGGATGATCGCGGCGCAGATGACCACGCCGACGACAATCACGCATGCATTGAACAGGTCTGAAATGGCAACCGAAAGCGTTCCTCCGGCCGCTATGTAAAGCACAAAGGCTGCGAAGATGAAGATGCAGACCAGATAGGGCCAGCCCGTGATGGTCGAGAACAGGATTCCGAATGCACTCACCTGGATCATGACGAACACGGCGTAACCCAGGACCATCGCAACACCGCCCAGCACCTGAAGGCCGCTCCTTTTCTCGAAGGGTTCGAAACGGAGTCTCAGGTATTCGGGTATCGTCGCAGGCGGGTGTTTGGGGCGCCGCAGCTTGTATGCCAGGATCGGCATCAGCGTATTCGCCATGAAGTACCCGGCGTAAACGGCCGCCAGGGCGGCGAGCCCCACTCCGAACAGCATTCCCGGAAATCCCATCACCGAAACAGCGCTGATCCAGGTGGCGGAAAATGTTCCCGCCAGCAGCCACAGGCCCATGTTCCAGCTGCCGGCCACGTAATCAGAAAAGGACCGGGAGGCTTTGTATCCCAGCCGGCCACAGTAGGAGAGCAGGATCAGGTAGACGACGAGAACGGTCGCCATGAGCCCGACGCTCATTCTTCCTCTTCCCCCTTCTTACTCTCACTCGCGGGAGACGCCGGGCCGAGTCCGAACAGCTTGCCCGACGCACCCCAGCGCTCGACCCCGGACTGTTCGATCTTCCAGAGGAAATAGATACCGATTACGAAACACAGTCCTCCTGTGATCAGCCACAGGGCAATGGCAATCGTGGGCATAAGCAGTCTCTTTCGGCAGAGAGTCTAACGTCTGGAGTACCGGGTCAATCCGCTCCGGGTCACCGGACCAGAAGCGGGTCTGTTCTTACTCTACGACGGTGCCTACAAATCCCTCCGAAACCACGGGGATCGTATAGATCGTCATCGCAATGTTTCGAATGCCGTCAGGCGTCACGTACTGTTTTCCGTCCGGCCCGATCGCACCCATCGAGGGCGCGTAAAGCGTCCGGTTGTCCGGTCCTCCAAACGCAACCGTAATCGCGCGCCGCGGTGTGGGGATCATTCCGAGGTGTTCGCCGTCGGGTGAAAGCACATGCACACCGGCGTTCCCGGTCACATACACACGGCCCTCGGTGTCGACCGTCATGCCGTCACCACCGTTGTCACCATCGAGCGTCCCGAAATCACGCCGGTTGGAGGTCGACCCGTTCGACGCCACGTCGAAGGCCACAACGACCGTACTGTTGGTCACGTAGAGAGTCTCTCCGTCCCGGCTCAGGGCCAGGCCGTTTGTGCGGATGTCCTGATCGGCCACCGTGCTGACGACGCCGTCGGGGCTGACGTAGTAGAGGCCGCCCCTTGTAAAGTACGCTCCGCCTCGGCCGTCGGCGACCAGATCGTTCAAACGTCCAAGCGGGGTGCCGTCAGGAAAACTGTTGGCCAGGATCCTGTATTCGGGGAACATCTGGCTGACCATCGTCAGTTCGTTACACATCGCCAATTCCGGATTCAACGGCTCGGTGCAGGTCCGCTGGACGGCAAAGATCCGTCCCTGGGTATCCACCGAAACCGATCCGGAGCCGTTTGTGTTCTCAACAACCGTGTATTCCTGGTTGTCCACGCCCAGCTTGATGATCCTGTCGGTCTGCTCCTGACCAAATACAACACCACCACCGGGCGCCGACACCAGCCCGTCAGCCGTATAGAAACTGGCCCAGACTCTCTCCCACTCGGCGCCGCCGTCGATAACCCCGGGGATCGCCGTGACATCGACCTCTCGTTCACCGTCCAGCAGCTGCACCGCAAAGCCCTGCCCCGAGGTCAGCAAGAGGGCGACGGCAACGAACATTAACACTCGGATTGCTTGCAACTTCATGAAACTCCCCTTTTGAAAAACAAAGACTGTTTTAAGTTTGAAATCAGCGAATTCCCGTTACGGTCAGTGGTCTGACCTGCACTGCTTCAGAAGACGTCACGCGACTCGAACCCGACGACTCGTCAAACGCAGCCAGGAAAGTGTTCCCGGCTACGTCTTCGACGTTACTCGCGATCTCGAGGGTGTACCCGGGGTCGGACCAGGGGGTGCTGGGAACGAACACTATGGAATAAGGATCCTCCACGCGTTCGATGACTCCCTCCACCCGGACACCTGCCTCAGTCCGAACGGCGAGGAGCCGCGAGAGCTGGAAAACGTCCATTATGTGGGGAAAGGATATTCGAAGTGGATTCCTCGTTCCTGCCTCTATTTCGGAGGCCACCACGTCATCAATCGTCAATGCTTCATAAACTGGAGGGGTCACTGTAAATCTATGAATAAAGTCGTCGGAAAGAAGGTTCCCCCGAGAGTCTCGGATCCCGGACTCGATCACGAGACGATAGGTCTCACCCTCTCGAAGAGCGGGCCCCATCTCCAGGTTCGGACCCACACCCCTCTTGATCCGGCCGGGATCGAGTAGCAGAGTCAGACGTGTCCGGTCGCCATTCCACAACGGCTGCGTGCTTTCGAGAAAGAAGGCTTCGACGTCTGTGCCGTCGGCGGACTCGATGCGAACCTGACCGCTCAAACTTCCCAGCGCCATCGGCTGGCTGAATGTCACATAGAACCGTAGAACGTTTTCTGGAATGTCTCTGGTATCAGGATAGACGCCGAGGACCTCGGTCGTGGGAACGGGACCATCCAGGGTGGGCTCAAAGGCAACAGAGGTCTGGGAGGTACCCAACCGGGCGCATTCCAGTCCGTACTCCCCAAGCTTGTCCCATCGGATTTCGGCCAGATAGCGGCCCACACCCGGAATAAACGGAAACTGAGGGATGAAGACGATGTTCGCTCCATCCCTCACGTAACTGCCTCTGATCTGGACGGACTCGGAACCCTCTTGGACAAATACGGGGAAGGCTTCACCGAACCCTGCCGGGTCTACAGAAACCTGCCCGCCATCGTCCTCCAGCTCGAAGAACACTCGACCCTCGGCCTGATCGTACGTGATCCGAGAGTCCAGGCAAGCCCCATATAAAGGATGCGCCAGCAGAAACGCGACCAGGACCGTTTGAACGATGGCCCTAGTTAAAACTGCGCTGTCTCGCTGCCTCACGGTCGAAGCCCGGAAAATCATACTCAACGTAGAACTCATTCAGCTTGAACGGTGTGCGTCTGCCGATCGAATACAGGTTGAGCGCGCTGGAGACAGGGTCCCGTATCAGACCGAGAAAAAAACCGTCGTTCAGATTGTCCAGCTGCAGGGCACCTGTCAACGGCATGGGAACGAAGTCGATACCCGCGGTCTCGGCATTTGCCACCCGTTCTGAGAGCTGTTCCCCGTGAACAATATTCCCCAACTGCATCAGCGAGGCACTGTAGTTCGTGTTCGTGAGAAGCACCATGTCCGTTTCGTTCTGCCGGTACCCGACCAGATCTATCGGCGTATTGCCGAAACCCACTTCGGCAACCGTTCTCCCGAAGACCTTCTCACCGTCCTTGAGAGCCTCCAGGGGAATAACAACCAGCGGCGTACAGGTGTAGGCGGCGACAAGATAAGGGACACCCTCAAACTCCTGGATGACCTGTGTCCGGATCGGCGCGCGTGTCTCGTACTGACCGTGAGCTCCATGATAGATCTCGATGTTGCTCACCGACAATGTGCCCTCGAAAGGAAACGGAATTCGGCGCAGTACTGATGAAAAATCCTCGTTACTCAAGCCTGCCACGAAAATTTCGCCCTCGTAATAGTCGATATCGGTGATGGCAAACGTCCGTTGAGGTGTCTTGGACTTGAGGATGTCCAGTTCTGTTGCCGGTCCGCCAAGCCCTCGCTCGACAAAAGCTTTTTCCGCCTCCGGAACGTCGCCGATTTCGAACTTCGAGTGCGGAATATTGTTCAGATTAAGGGTTTCCAGTTGTCCCTGGTTGTCCATGGAAAGAACCAACGCCTGGGAACCGTCGCCCAGACCTCGGGTCAGGGCGAAGAAAGTCGTCTGAGACGACCCATGCACCAGCATGTCGTTGACGACAAAGTCGGTGCTGGGGACTCCAAGGTAAGACGCCAACTCTCTGTCGAAACCAACGATGTTGATCGGTTGTGATTCCGCAGGCGTCAGGCCGTCCACCTGGACCGCGTACACTGTCGCCGCAGTCGAATCGCCGATGAACAGGACATCGTCCGGTCCCCATGACAACGTCGATGCGGATTCGAGAGTGACTCGACCTTCCTGGAGGTTGTATTCGGCGGCCTCCAACATGGGAGCGCTGGCCGCGAACAGCAGGGCTACACCAATAACTATCGTCTTCATAGGGGGTTCCTCCTCTAGAGCTATAAGTTGAAGCGATTAGTATGATTCAGACACGGCTCCTGTGCATAGGAAAATGGGAGAGCCGGGGCTAATTTCCGCCAGCTGGAAAAAGTGGGGACAGACACCCTTTTTCGTGAGCTGATTCGTGCGGGAAAGAAAAACCGCAGACAAAAAGGGTGTCTGTCCCCACCTTTTACTCCTCGAGAAAGATATCCTTGGGGATGTACCCGACAACGACCTGCGTCAGATCCACGGCCTCGCCGACACGGAAGTCAACAGCAACACTGGCAAGCGAGAGAGCCTTAGCTGGCGTGAGGCCTTTCTCCTCGACAAGAAAATTCACAACCTCAAATGTTGCGTTTCGCATGGCTCGATCGAGATCGAGATCGATCCCCATTATCAAGTGGTGGGTGTCGGTCTCCGCGCGGGGTCCCGAAATCGTAGCTCCCTTGTGCAGGACAAATCGGAATACGCCCGTCAGCGACTGCTCGATCGCAGTGCCACTCACCTCGCCATCACCCTGGGCAGAGTGCGGATCTCCCACATAGAACAGCGCGCCGGGATGGAAAACCGGGAGGTAGAGCGTCGCTCCAGTCTTCAGGTCCTTGACGTCCAGGTTACCGCCGAATGCACCGGGCGGCCTCGAGCTCTGCACTCCGGGCACCGTGACCCCGGGTTGGCCGACTACCGGCGCGGGCGCCACGGCCATGATGCCCATGAAAGGAGCCAGCGGCACCTGGATGTTCGGGGCAAAAAGAGCAACCTCACGGCCATCCACCTCACCTGTTCGAATCAGATGCCTCTGGGGTTCCATGGCCAGCAACCGATCGTCCTCACGAACGCCCGGATATCCGGTCGAGAAGACGCCGCCCGTCGCACTGGTATTGTTGATCCCCCACCCTGCACGGGTCTCGATGTCGAGGATCTCCACTTCGAGCATATCGCCGGGCTCGGCTCCATCGATATAGATCGGACCTGTGATGACATGTCCGCTACGACCTTCCCTGGGCCTCCCCTCTCTCGACGCCCAGAAATCCAGCACGTCCTCGTGTATGTCTTCGCGTCCAACGCCCAGCCCCGACAAGTATTCCACGGGCTCGGCGTTCTGCGTGCTCCCTGCGTGCGTCAGCGTGTCGACGCGAACCGTTTCCCCTGATTGGATCGTCAGAACCGGGTCTTTGTCTATGGGGAACCATCCCCAAGAGACTGTTTCAGGCCGTGAAGGAACGAAGTGATCGGCGTCATCCTGTCCGAGGACGCTCCCCGGCGCAATGCACGCCAGAGCCGACACGAGGGCCAGACACCCCGCGAGACGAAAGAGGGTTCTAAATCGAGACGAGGGTTCATCAGGGATAATCGTGTTCAGGTTCATACGTCCTCCTGGTTGGTCTGTTGGCAGGTTGGTTCCTCAAGAGTTTTAAACGACACCGTACGCAATCATCGCATCAGCTATCTTGACGAAACCCGCAATGTTCGCCCCATCGACATAGTTGATGTATCCGTCTTTCTTATATCCATACTGGGACGCCCGTGCATGGATATTCCGCATGATTTCCTGCAGGCGCTGATCGACATCTTCCCGGCTCCAGGAGATCCTCAGTGCGTTTTGACTTTGCTCCAGGCCCGAAACAGCAACACCTCCAGCGTTAGCCGCCTTTCCGGGCCCGAAGGGAATTTTCGCCCGAACGAATTCTTCGGTAGCCTCCCAGGTGCAGGGCATGTTGGCACCCTCCGCGATCGCCAGCAGGCCGTTTTTGGTCAGCTCCACGGCATCATCAACGTCGAGTTCGTTCTGTGTCGCGCAAGGGACTGCAAGATCCACCGGAACTTCCCAGGGCCGCCGGTTTTCATGGAACGTCGCTTGAGCAAACTGTTCGACGTACTCACCGATCCGCCCCCGCCGGACTTCCTTCAGTTCTTTGAGCCAGGCCAGCTTGTCGGAATCGATTCCGTCCGGATCATGAATGAATCCACTTGAGTCAGAAGCGGTCACGGGCCTGGCCCCCAACTCTATCAGCTTTTCGATCGCGTACAGAGCCACGTTGCCCGAACCCGACACTGCACAGGTCTTCCCCTCCACGCCGTCACCGCGCGTCTCCAGCATGTGCTCCAGGAAGTACACGCATCCGTAACCGGTGGCTTCCTGCCGGATGAAACTGCCTCCGAAACTCAGCCCCTTCCCAGTCAGAATGCCTGCAAAACGATTCTCGAGGCGCTTGTACTGGCCGAAAAGATAACTGATCTCCCTGGACCCGACACCGATGTCGCCAGCCGGTACGTCGACGTCCTCACCGATGTACCGGTGAAGCTCGGTCATCAGAGCCTGGCAAAAGCGCATAACCTCTCCGTCACTCTTGTTCTTGGGGTTGAAGTTGGAACCGCCCTTTGCGCCACCCATGGGCAGACCCGTCAGACTGTTCTTGAACACCTGTTCGAATCCAAGAAACTTGAGGACACTCAACGTCACTGAGGGATGAAAACGGAGTCCACCTTTGTACGGGCCAATCGCGTTGTTGAACTGAACACGCCACGCACGGTTCGCCCGAACGCATCCGGCGTCGTCCTGCCACGTCACCCGGAAGATAACGATCCGATCAGGCTCAGTCATACGTTCCACGATCTGAGCGTCACGGTACTCGGCATGCTCCATGATGAACGGAGCCAGACTCATAGCAACCTCTCGCACAGCCTGGTGAAACTCATCTTCTCCCGGGTTCCGTCTAACCAGGCCTTTCATGAATCGTTCAAGTTCCGATCTGGCAGCTTTGTTCATCCTGGTGTCCTCAGAGCAATCACGCCCAGTGCTTCCCGAGGTTTTATCTCGGTTGGAATGCCGATCCGCATCTTCGATCCCGTCCTTCCTGAAGGACTATATTCGAAGCTCATTCAGCCTCGATCCATTTCAACGGAGTCCTCATCCTCCCGCGTCAGAGCATCGGCGATTGCGCTGACGATTTCTGGAGAACAATCACGCGATTCAACGAGAGTGCGAACCTCATGGGTTACCTCTGCCCCGCTGTTCAGCAGCAACTCAACAGCCTTGGCATTATTGACCCAAACAGCCCAAGCCAGAGCAGACCAACCCGCCTCGTCGGAGGCCTCAGGATTTGCACCCGATCGAAGCATATAACCCATACCCTGAACGTCGCCCAGTTTTACGGACTCAATCAGATCGCTGTCGACACCGACCTCTAACGCAGATCCGGGAACGGCGGGTTGCCATCGACGCCAGGCGGCGAAAGCACCGATGGCCAAAGCGACCATCAGTCCGCCGTACAACCAGGCGTTGGGACCGCGGACGAACACAAGTGGCACCGGCCACCATCGCCACCACAGCTCTGCATCTATCACGAGCTCTTCGTAGGAAGCGAGCTCGAGCGCAGCATATAGAACGGATGGATCAACGTCCTCCACCGAGCGTCGCACTTCTCTGCTAAACCGGTCAGAGCCCAGTTCGGACTCCAGATAACGAAACACTCTTTCGTATTGCTCATACTGGACGGTGGGCTCGGTAGTCAGCAGGCCCCCTGTTACAGGATCGATGCTGGTGTGCGCCCGCCCGCCGTCACTGTAGTGGATCGCCATTGCTTCGTGAAACCATCGGGGAAACCCTACCGGCGAAAGCTCCGGATTCAGGCGCGCGCTCAAAAAGGCGTGGACGAGTTCGTGGGAAAACGTCGCCGCCAAAGCATCATTTCCAATCCGGCCCTCGATGAAACCTCCCGACGAGGTCAAAACGGCAACGTAACGGGAGGACATCGTCACTGCTTGTGTCTGGGGGTTTTCAAAGGCTCTCCGGATGTTTTCCGGCATCTGCTCCCTGCTTCGGAAATACCGAACAAGAACGAGACCTTCCGGCGGTGCGAGGCCAACCTCTTCTATAAGTCGACGCACGGCAGTATCCTGGCTCGTCTCCAGATCCACCAATTCGAGACGGGAGTTTTGGGCACTGATTCCGCCGGGCTCGGCGAACGAAAGAAATAGACGAAGGTGATACCTCAGGTTCCGCGACCAATCCACTGATGTGGTCGCTATGGGAACGGAGTCAAGGCAGGACAACATTTCTCTATAGCCTTCTACCGTCGACTCGATCTGGGCCGGGTTTGTCAGGACCGGGTTGACGAGGTTGCCGAATCCACCCTCCGACTCCAGGACTGCAGCTAGGGAATCGCATGCATCGAGGACTTCGGGATCGGCAACGCCTACCTGCGCTGCGACTGGTGAAGTCGCCAGGCCCAGCCAGAACAGGAGAAGGCCGACGCCTACCGTTGAACGATGCCACATCATGCGATTGCCCCTCGGGCAAGTGTATCAGTCAGCGGGATCTACTCTTCACCTGGTATCTCTTTCCCCGGACTATCTTCCATTTGCGAAATGACATGTCCATCCGATAGCCTCTGCCCGACGACCAGAAACTTGGATGTCGGAACTCATCGGGCTACAATGCGCCTTTCCATTCGCAAGGGGTACCTCCTTTCGTTCATTTGAGTCGAGTCCGTACCGAACAACTGTGACGAGCAATAACAAGACAATGGCCGAACAACTGGCCCAGATCGTCGACGAGTCTCCGGACGCGATCATCCGTGTTTCCACAGACCTGAACATCGAAACTCGGGGTGCGCTCCCAGGAGGCTCTGATCCGCGAATTCAAGAGCGGGACTACCACTTCATGAACGGGTGTGCGGTGCCCCCTCGGCTGCCATGAACAGAAGAACTGTTATCAAAGTAGAGGGTCTCGAACACATGAACCCGATTCCGCTTGTGACGCGAATCGGTTCCCTGCTCGTGACCGGGGCCATCCCCGGAAAAGATCCACAGACCGGTCAGACAGGGGACGATCTCAAGAGCCAGTGCGCGCTAATGTTTCGAAACATCCCTCGCATCATGGAAGCGGCCGGCGGATCGATCGATGACATCCTCAAGCTCTCGGTATGGCTCAGAGGCGAAGACAAGACCCACCTCAACGAAGAATGGATTGCAATGTTTCCGGATCCGGAATCGCAACCCGCCCGCCATACGTTTCAGAATCAGGATCTTCCGCAAAATTATCTCGTTCAGTGTGAAATCATGGCCATCCTGGACGAAGAATAAACCTCACCGCGCTGTTCAATCTGTTTCGTAACCCCGGGGCCCAGAGTTCCTGGAAATGGGATGCTCGCCGCGTGCCTCGAGTTGATGCTATGGCTGTCCAGACATGGTAGAGTACCGCTTCTCAAGGACAACAAAGGAGCGAAGGATGGGGCGGACTCCCGACATTTCGAACGGCAATTCAGCAATATGGGGAATCGCAGGGGCGATCGTGGCAACAGCAGTCGTGTTGAGCCTGCCCACCCCCGAGGGTCTGTCCGCTGAGGGTCAGAGGCTGGGAGCCCTGTTGGTCGGAATACTCGTCTTGTGGGCGACCGAAGCGTTGCCGATTGCAACAACAGCGCTGATCGCGCTGATTTTCCAACCCATCTTCGGACTCAGCACGCTTGGCATGGCCTTCGGCAATTTCATCAGTCCTGTCTTCTTCTTCGTCCTGGTGATGTTTTTGATCTCTCTGGCCTGGCTCAAGACAGGACTCGCACGCAGGTTTGCGCTCTGGATGATTTCCAAAGCAGGTACGGATTCGAAACGGGTGCTTTACGTATTCATCTTCGGCAGCGGGATGATTTCTTTGACGATGTCGGACGTGCCGAGCACGGCCGTGTTCATGGCTATCGCGCTCGGCATCTTCGCGAAGTTGGGTCTGAAACCGGGATCACAGTTTGCTAAATCGATCATGGTGGGAATACCCATCGGCGCGCTGATTGGGGGCATCGGCACTCCGGCCGGGAGTGCAATCAATATTCTCGGTATCGTCGTGATCGAGCAAAACGGCGGCCCCCGGATACCTTTTCTTTCATGGATGGCGATCGGGATTCCGATGGTGATCGTACTACTTCCGATCGCGGCCTATATCCTGGGAAAGGCATTTCCGCCCGAGATCGAGTCGATCGGCACGGCGGAAGAAATTGAGGAAGAGCGTCGAGGGCTCGGACCGATCAGTTCGGCCGAATGGAAGGTCATCGTTATCGTTGGAACCCTGATGGTGCTATGGATTCTGAGCACGTGGGTGCCGGCTCTTGACGTCACGCTGGTCGCGATGTGCGGCGGATGCGCAATGTTCTTACCCGGAATCCGACTCTTTTCCTGGCAGGAGGCTCAGAACGCAGTGGGCTGGGACATCCTCATCATGCTAGGCGGCGTGACGACACTGGGGGCGGCATCGTCCAGCTCGGGTTTGGCGCGATGGCTAGTTGACTCACTTCTCGGCGGTCTGGCTGACGTGAACACACTCTTGATTCTGATTCTGATCAGCGCTTTCACGGTCGTGATTCACCTCATGCTGCCGATCAACCCGGTCATCGTCGCCGTCATGATTCCTCCCATCATGCTCCTCGCAGAGGCCGCCGGGACGAATCCTGTTCTCTACGCGCTTCCGATCGCATTCACGACTTCCTGCGCGTTCCTCTTGCCGCTGGATGCCGTGCCGTTGATTACTTTCAGCAAGGGTTACTACAAGATGATGGACATGTTCATCCCTGGCGCCATCATCAGCTTCGTCTGGGTCATCGTGATGACGGCAGCCATGATGATCATCGCCCCTCTCGTTGGCCTCATTTAGGAATCGTGGGGACAGACTGCCGAATCCCCGAACTCCAACATCCCGAGGGAACAGGGATTGAGTAGTCTCTCCCCGTATTTGGAGACTGGAGCTTGATAGTCAACCTGGACTACGGCACAACAGGGCTGGAGGTCGACTTACCCGACGCACAAACCACCGTCATCGAACCGAAAGACCAGCCAGGGGCCGACAACCCCAGGGACATGTTGAGAGATGTCTTTCGGACACCCACGTCAAGCCGCCCTCTTTCTGACCTGATCCGTTCCGGACAGAGGATCGGCATTTCTGTTTGTGACATCACGCGGGCACAGCCCCGGCAATTGATGCTGGAAGCCCTGTTTTCGGAAATGCCGGATGTGAGACCTTCAGACATTACGCTGTTCATCGCAACCGGAACCCATCGCGCCAATACTCCCGATGAGCTCCAGGAAATGCTGGGAGATGACATCGCGACGAACTATCGCATCGTCTGCCACGATGCACGGGACGACTCATCCCTGACCTGGGTTGGAGAAACCGCCACGGGCGTTCCGATTTTATTGAACAGGGAATGGGCCCGGTCGGACTTCAAGATCACGACAGGTTTCGTCGAACCGCATTTCTTTGCAGGATTCAGCGGAGGCCCCAAGATGGTGGCGCCGGGATTGGCCGGCCTCGATACGGTAATGCACCTGCACGATTCCCGCAGGATTGGGGATCCACGGGCTACCTGGGGCGTTACCGAGGGTAATCCGATTCACGACGACGTGCGGGAAATCTCACGGATGACGGGCGTGGATTTCGCCGTGGACGTCACGCTTAATCGCCGACAGGAAATCACCGCAGCTTTTGCCGGAGAACTATTCGCCGAACACGCAGCGGCGTGTCTCCATGCCCAAACGAATGCGATGCAGGCAGTCGATGCTCCGTTCGACGTCGTCGTGACGACAAACTCCGGCTATCCCCTCGATCAAAACCTCTACCAATCAGTCAAAGGAATGTCTGCTGCGGCAAAAATTGTAAGGCAGGGTGGAACTATTATCTGTGCGGCTGAGTGCCGGGACGGCGTTCCCGACCACGGTGCATATGGAGAGATCCTCGCGTCCTGCAATTCTCCCGAGGACATGCTCGACAAGATTACCGCACCCGGATATCGCAGACCGGACCAATGGCAGGTGCAGGTCCAGGCACAGATCCAGCTCAAGGCAAACGTGATGGTCAAATCCGATGCCCTCTCGGACGCTAAGATCCGGTCGGCCCACTTCGAACCCATCGCCGACGTCGGTCAAGCCACACGGACAGCCCTGGCCAAGGCTGGACCGAAGCCTACGCTGTGTGTCTTGCCGCAGGGCCCACAGACGATTCCGTATTTGAGGTAAGCCCCCCGTTCCCCGGCAGGCCTGCTACTCCTTAGGAGACCTCCGCCTATCGAATAGACACCAGCGAACGTGACACTTTGAGAATTCTGAAGATTCCAGCAGTTGGCGGAGGAAGCGAGTCCCCCCTAAAAGACAAGATTCGGCGCACACGCCCCAGTTAGGAACCGCAGTCCACGCTGCCGAATTCAAGCCTTCCAGCTGCTACAATAGCTGCCACCATTTCCACAGATCAGGGTTAAGAGGAGAACCTTGAGCGACAACCCATCCAAGCCATTCATCGATTTTGAAAAGGATGGATCCCTGCTGATCCACGGCCTCGACCGTTTCCTGAATTCGAGAAGAGAACCCATCGCGCCGCGCAAGGTGCTCTCCCTGTGCCGCTGCGGCGACTCTGGGAAGAAGCCTTACTGCGACCGGACACACCTGACAACTGGCTGGCGTGACGAGGTATCGGGCGAACGGGTTCCAGACAAGCTGGAGATCTACGAAGGAAAGGGAATACGCATCCGCGACAACCGCGGGGTCTGTTCGCACGCTGCGTACTGCAGCGACGAGTTGCCCAAGGTCTGGCGCACCGGCGTCGAGCCCTGGATCGACCCCGACGGAGCCTCTCCTGAAGAAGCGATCCGAATCATCCGGAAATGCCCCTCGGGGGCGCTTGGTTACGAACAGGATGGCGACGTTCATCTCTCCTATTCGGACACGCCAGAGGTCCAGGTTGTACGCAACGGGCCGTACCACGTGCGGGGCGGGGTCCGGCTAGAGGGCGCAGCTCTCGGCGAGGGGGCAACCGAAGAGCACTACGCCTTGTGCCGCTGCGGCGCGTCGCGGAACAAGCCTTTCTGTGACGGCAGCCATTGGTATAGCGGATTCAAGGATGACGAGGGACTGACGATATCGGAAGCCAGCCGATCCGGAGGCGAACAAGAAGAAGGCTGGGTCGGAGTCGGTAAGGCGGCTGATTTCGACCCTGAGCAGGTTCATGCCGTGTCGGTCAATGAAAAATCAGTAGCACTGGTGAAGACCGGGGAATGGCATGCAGTGGACGGGCTCTGCCCGCACCAGGGAGGACCGCTCGGTGAAGGCCTCCTATGTGACGGAGCCGTCCGGTGTCCCTGGCACGGTTACGATTTCTCTCTCACGACCGGCAAAGGAGTCGGCAACGAATATGAAGTCGAAGTGCTCGACGCCCGCGAAACCGAGGGCGAGGTCGAGGTCAAAGCGGGAAAGCCGACTCGCTCGGCATGGACCGTCAGCCATGTGATTGCAGAAACCCTGGTGGAATGGGGCGTGGACACGGTCTTTGGAATGGTAGGCCATTCAAACCTCGGACTCGCTGAAGCCATACGAATTCAGGAAGGCCACGGAAAGATGCGCTACATCGGTGTCCGGCACGAGGGTGCGGCCGCATTCGCATGCTCGGGATACGCCAAGGTTTCGGGAAGACCCGCGGCATGCCTGGCTATCGCCGGCCCGGGAGCGACCAACCTGCTGACGGGTCTTTGGGATGCCAAGGTCGACCGCGCTCCGGTGATTGCTTTAACGGGACAGATCAACACCTAGGTGATGGGGCCGGGTGCGTTTCAGGAAATCGACCTGGCCTCCGCATTTGAAGCCGTCGCCCGCTTCAGCCAGACCATCCTTCCCGGAAGCAATCATGCCGAACTGGCAGCGCTTGCACTAAAAACCGCTATCGTCGAACGCGACGTCGCCCACCTTATATTTCCCGACGAAGTCCAGACACTCGATGCAGGGGCCCAGGGTCCGGCGCCCAGGGAAGGACGCGTCAGCGGTGTCGACATCACCCCACCACCGCAGGCAATTGATTACGCGCTATATCGGATCTGGCGCGCCAAACGTCCAGTCATCATCGTCGGGCATGGCGCCTCCAGTGGCATCTCCGACGTCGTAGCACTGGCCGAAGCTCTCGCTTGTCCGGTTCTGACCACGTTCAAAGCAAAGGGACTGATCAGCGATTCGCACCCGCTCGGTGCCGACGTCTTGGGACGTAGCGGAACCCCTGTTGCCAGTTGGTTCATGAACGAGGCAGATCTACTCATCACTTTTGGCGCATCGTTTGCGGCACACACAGGCATCGCGACGAACAAACCCATCATCCAGGTGGATTTCGACCGGATGGCTCTGGGTAAATTCCACAGTGTGGACGAACCTGTATGGGGCGACATCGGCACAACGGCACATCTTCTTCTCGACCGGCTCGGAGAATCGAGGACCGAGTCTATCCAACGTGACGAACTCGCCGAACGATGGCAGCTCTGGAGGGAAGAAAAACATGCCCGGGCGGGGAAAGACAACGGAGAGGGCATCAATTCGGCAGTGATTTTCTCCCAGCTCAGCGAGGCAGTTCCTGAGGACGCTATCTTGAGCGTCGATGTCGGCAACAACACCTATTCATTCGGCCGTTATTTCGAATGCAAACAGCAGTCGGTCCTGATGTCGGGTTACCTGGGTTCGATCGGGTTCGGCTTTCCTGCCGCCATGGGCGCCTGGACTGCGGCCCCCGACCGCAAAGTCGTTTCCGTCAGTGGAGACGGAGGGTTTGGACAGTACATGGGCGAATTCATGACCGCTGTAAAGTACGGCATGAACATTACGCACGTTCTGCTGAACAATTCCGAACTGGGAAAAATCTCCAAGGAACAAAGAGACGGCGAATGGGAGGTGTGGCAAACGGGCCTGCACAACGTGAACTTTGCCGACTACGCGGTGCTTTGTGGAGGCGCCGGCTTCCGGGTCGAGAACGCTGCCGAGCTTCGTTCAGCCCTGGATGAAGCACTTGCCAGCAACACTCCCTCGCTGGTAGAGATCATCGCCGACCCGCTTCTTACCTAGCCCGCATGTTTCACCAGTCCGGCGATCAGGGGGATTTGGGCAGTAAGAATCGGATTCGGGAGGATCTGGGTTCGAATTGGGCATGTGTGGCGTGACTCGGCGGTGTCGACAAGCGGGAGTTGCTGCGTTTTCGGGTTCAGAAGAGGGTGACGAAACGCACTGAGACAAACCTCGGCGGAGCCGAAAAGAGCGAGTCGATTTTGGCGCAGGGGATCGGGTCGGTTCTCAGCAGCGCAGAGGAAGCGCCTGCAGGTTTCGATGGACGAGGGCAAAGACCTCGGCGTAGGGATAGGCTTCCGACATGGAGATCCAGATGTTGCGAACCGTCAGACGGACTTGAGCTCCGATCTTGAGGAGCTTCAAGCGGATCGTCTGGCACTGAGCGCGGGCCAGATCGGTATTCTTCAGTCCCAGACGGCGTAACGCGTGCAGGAGCATGTAGGCGGCCGAGGACAGATAGAGCCGGAGTTGATTGGCGCGCATGGTTGCCGCGCTGGTCCGGTCGGCGAATAGATCCAACTGCTGTTCCTTGATGCGATTTTCCATGTCGCCCCGCGCACAGTAAAAGTCTTCATAGAGGGCGCGGGCGTCCAGGCGTTCCGGCGACAGTGAGGTCACAACGAATCGAGGATTGGCGCCTTTCTCCAGGAACTCGGCCTTGCCGATGACGCGTCGGGTGCAGGTCCAGCTCTTCCGAGTGCGATACCGGAAATCGTTAAACACCCGCGCCGGTTTCCCGGTGTCGTTAAACTCGGCTTCGGCCTGACTCATCGATTCAGCGATCTCGCGCTTGAGCCGATCGTTCTTGGCCAGACCCACCACGTAATCGACCTGGTGGGCCTCGCACCAACTCAGCAATTCATCCCGGCAAAAGCCCGAGTCGGCCCGGATGATAATCGACACCTCCGGCCAGCTCTGCCGGATCTGGCCGATGATGCGGTTCAATTCCTCGACGGCGCCGTCCGCACCGTCGACATTGGAGCACCGCAACCGGGCGCATAGCAGATGCTCTCCCGAAAAGATGTAGAGCGGCAGATAACAGTAGTTGCCGTAGTAGCCGTGAAAGAACCGTCCTTCCTGATGGCCATGGATCGGATCATCGGTCGCATCCAGGTCCAGAACAATCTCCTCGGGCGCCGATCCGTGAGCCGCCACAAATGCATCCACCATCCAGCGGTCGATCTTGTCCGGGTCCATGGCAATCTTCTTGTACCGTTCCTTCCCATCGACTTGCTCCCCGGTCAGTTCCAACCGGTTCAGCGTACACTTGCCCGCCAACGCTTTTCCCCGGTCTCGGGCCTGCCGCCGCTTCTCCCCCAGTGGATCGGCCTTATCCACCGCCACGGCCAGCATCGGATCGGTCCGCAGTTGGTCATGATCGTTCAGATCCTCGTAGCCCAGACAGAGTCCGTAGACGCGCTGCCCCAATAACTCGCTCACCGTGTGTTCGATCAACCTCGCGTCCCGGTAATCCCTGAAACACTCGGCCAGTCCGGCGATCAGACCCGTTCGCTTTTCCACTTCCCTCAACAGCAGAACCCCAGCGTCGGAGGTGATCTTTCCGCCGTCAAAACGCGCCTTCACTTTTCGTTGAAGAAGTCCGTGAAATTCGAACGTCGTTTGGTTACACTCTGTTCTCATAAGGGCCGTCTCCGTTTGGCTTGTTAAGCGTTTATTTCAAAACGCTTTATGCCAGACAGGGCGGCCTTTTCTGGTCCTATCGGTGAAATATGCGGGCTAGGCCACGTCACGCGCGGGCACGTATGCAAGTATCGGGGCCAACCAGCGTTCGACGTCCGGACGGCTCATGCCCTTGCGTTTCGCGTAATCTTCCACCTGGTCGGCTGCGATCTTACCCACGCTGAGGTACCGGCTTTCGGGATGGCTGAAGTAGAGCCCGCTGACCGACGCACCGGGCCACATAGCGTAGCTTTCTGTTAGTTTTATTCCCGTCCTGGATTCGGCCTCCAGGATGTCGAAGAGGAAGCCCTTTTCCGTGTGGTCGGGTTGTGCGGGATAGCCCGGCGCCGGTCGAATGCCGCGATAGCCCTCGGCAAGGAGTTCTCCGGCATTGAAGTTTTCTTCAGGTGAATAACCCCAAAACTCGCGGCGGACCCGCTCGTGCATCCGTTCGGCCAGGGCTTCGGCAAACCGGTCTGTAAGGGCCTGCAGCATGAGAGCGGAATAGTCGTCGTGTTCGCTTTTGAAGCCCTCCACGCGTGCGGTCTCACCATGCCCTGCCGTTACAGCAAAACCACCGACATGATCAGCAGCTCCTGATCCTTCAGGGGCAATGTAATCCGCAAGCGCGACGTTCCTGTGACCGGACGCCTTAACCAACTGCTGTCGCAACGTGTGGAAGGCACCCCGCGATGTGGTGCGTTCATCGTCTGTGTAGACAACGATGTCGTCCCCTGAACTGTTCGCCGGCCAGAAACCGATCACGCCGCGCGGGGAAATCCAACCTTCCTCGACGATCCGCTCGAGCATGGCCTGTGCATCGTCGAACAGCGCATGGGCCGCTTTTCCTTTCTTCGGGTCCTTCAAGATCTCGGGGTAACGTCCCGACAATTCCCAGGCGTGGAAGAACGGTCCCCAGTCGATGTAGTCGACCAGTTCCTTGAGGTCGTAGTCTGGAAAGTCCTTGAGTCCCGTGAAGCGGGGGCGCGGCGGGGTGTATCCGGACCAATCGGCGTGCAACCCGTTGGCTCGTGCCTGGGCCAGAGTCAGAGTGCCCTGCCCCGCGTCTTTCGCGTAGTGTTGATCCCGGATCCGGCTGTACTCCTCGCTGACTTCACCGAGGTATCGGCCGCGCTGCTCGGGGGACACCAGGTTCTGGACGGCTCCCACAGCCCGCGAGGCGTCGGACACGTGAATCGTCGGGCCCTTTGAATAATTCGGACTGATTTTAACGGCCGTGTGGAGGCGACTGGTTGTCGCACCACCGATCAGCAGCGGAATGTCAAAACCTTGCCTTTCCATTTCCGCAGCGACATGACCCATCTCCTCCAAACTCGGAGTAATCAAACCGGACAGGCCTATCAGGTCCGCCCCAACATCGCGTGCTGTTTCGAGAATCTCCGCGGCCGGAACCATCGCACCCAGATCCACAACTTCGAAGTTGTTGCACTGAAGGACGACGCCGACGATGTTCTTGCCGATGTCGTGAACATCTCCCTTGACCGTGGCCAGCACGATGCGTCCCGCCGTTTCCGATGTGTCCCCCTTTTCCAGTTTTTCCTGCTCCATGAAAGGGACCAGATGGGCAACGGCTTTTTTCATCACGCGCGCGCTCTTGACGACCTGGGGAAGAAACATTTTTCCTGCGCCAAAGAGATCGCCGACCGTGTTCATACCGTCCATCAACGGACCTTCCAGGACTTCCAGGGGGCTGCCTATTTCCTTTCGAGCTTCCTCGGTGTCTTCGACAACGAACTCGGCGATCCCGTGGACAAGGGCGTGTTCGATGCGCGCTTCGACGAGCTGGTCGCGCCAGGCAAGATCCGGACCGGTATCCGCGCTCGCCTGCCCCTTCAAACTTTCGGCACTTTCGACGAGTCGATCAGTGGCGTCCGGCTTTCGGTTCAGAATGACGTCTTCGATCTGCTCCCGAAGTTCGGGGTCGAGGTCCTCATAGATCCCCAACTGGCCGGCATTGACGATCCCCATGTCCATGCCTGCATCAATCGCGTAATAGAGAAACACCGAATGCATGGCTTCGCGGACCCGGTTATTGCCACGGAAGGAAAACGAGAGGTTCGAAAGACCACCTGAAACATGAGCATGTGGCAACGTCGCTTTGATACGGCGGGCCGCTTCGATATAAGCAATCGCGTATTCGTTGTGTTCCTCGATTCCCGTCGCCACCGCAAAGATGTTCGGATCGAAAATGATGTCTTCAGGAGGTATGCCGACTTCCTCGGTCAGCAGCTTGTAGGAACGGGTGCAGATCTCGACCTTACCGTCCGCCGAGCCGGCCTGGCCGTTTTCGTCGAACGCCATCACGACTACGGCGGCTCCGTAACGCTTCGCCAGCCGCGCCTGCCGAAGGAACGGCGCTTCGCCTTCCTTGAGGCTGATCGAGTTTACGATCGCCTTACCCTGTACGGCTCGGAGTCCGGCTTCGATAACCGACCATTTTGACGAGTCGATCATGACCGGAACCCGAGCGATGTCCGGTTCACCGGCGATGAGATTGAGAAACCTCACCATGACCGCCTCCGAATCGAGCATGCCTTCATCCATGTTGACATCGATGATCTGGGCTCCGTTCTGAACCTGCTGGCGGGCCACCTCCAGAGCTGCTTCAAAATCGTCGGCCTCAATAAGCTTTCTGAACTTCGCCGAACCGGTGACGTTCGCGCGCTCCCCGATGTTGATGAACGTCGCAGTCCGTTCAGCGGCTCGATCGGGATCATGGTTGAGGGGTTCGAGACCGGAAAGACGCAACATGTTCTTCGGTGCCGTAGGCACACGCGGCGTGACGCCGGCAACTGCTCTTGCGACCTGGGCGATGTGGCCCGGGGTCGTTCCGCAACATCCTCCGACGATGTTGGCGAGACCGGAATCCGCAAATTCGCTGACCAGAGCTGCCATCGTTTCAGGAGGTTCGTCGTAACCACCCAGTTCATTGGGTAGACCCAGGTTCGGATGGGCACTGACCAGACAATCGGCCAACTCAGACAACTCTTCGACGTATTGGCGGAGTTCTTTGGCCCCGAGGGCGCAGTTGAGACCGATTGAAAACGGCTCAACGTGACGCACGGAGTTCCAAAAACCTTCGACTGTCTGCCCGGAGAGGATCCGGCCCGACCGGTCCGTGATCGTTCCCGAAATCATGACCGGCAAGGTCGTGCCCAGTTCCTCGAAAAGCTCGTCGATTGCAAACAAGGCGGCCTTGGCATTGAGCGTATCGAAAATTGTCTCCAACAGCAGGATGTCGACATCCCCATCCACAAGTGCGCGTGCCTGAGCGCCATATGCCTCCCGCAAATCTTGGAAGGTGACGTTCCTAAATCCAGGATCACGAACATCTGGAGACATCGAGGCTGTCCGGTTCGTCGGCCCCATCACACCCGCGACAAAACGGGGACGGCCGTCTTCGACCTCTATCTCGTATGCAGCTTCCCTGGCAATCGTGGCGGCGGCATGGTTGAGCTCATACACCAGATCCACCATGCCGTAATCCGATTGGGATATCGGGTTCGCGTTGAAGGTATTCGTCTTGCCGATGTCGGCACCGGCCCTGAAGTACTCGGTATGGATTTCGCGCAACAGTTCGGGCTGAGACAGGGCGACGATATCGTTATTACCGCATATGTCCTTACCGTGCTCGCCGAAGCGATCGCCACGGAAATCTGCCTCAGTCAGCTTGTGCTGCTGAATCATCGTCCCCATCGCACCGTCAAGGACCAGGATGCGCGAAGCAGCCTCCCTGTGAAGCAGTACGACGCGCTCGCTGTGCGTCATGATTCCTGGGCCTGGGTCGGAACTGACCCGTCGGCGGCGGGCTTGACTTCCGGGCCAGCGGCCTTAACACCGGGGCCGGCGGCCTTGATACTAGCGGCGGCGGCTTTAATACCAAGGATTCGACATGTTGCGGCAGTCAGTTCGGGCCGGTTCAGAGTATAGAAATGGAAATCATCGACGCCCTGTTCGCGAAGATCGAGGCAGAGCTCGGCGGCGCAGCTGGCAGCCACCAGCGGTTGGGTTGTCGGCTCATCGTCGAGACCCTCGAACACTTGAGTCAACCGTTTCGGGATGTGCGTTCCGACCTTAGCAGCGAACTTTTGGATGTTCTTGAAGTTTGCGATCGGCATTACACCCGGGACAACGGGGATCGTGATGCCTGCGGCTCGGACCCTGTCCAGAAACCGCAAGAAAATTTCCGGATCGAAGAAGAACTGCGTGATTGCGCGGTCGGCACCCGCATCCACTTTGCGTTTGAGCACATCCAGGTCGACCTGAGGGCTGGTTGCTTCGGGATGGACTTCAGGGTAGCAACCAACGCTGACCTCGAAAGCTGCGCACTGTTTGATGCCCGCGACCAGGTCGGCACTCGTGGCGTAGCCTTCCGGATGGGGTTCATACGTGTTGCCCGCTCCGGCCGGTGGATCGCCACGGAGGGCCACGATGTGTCGCACACCGACGTCCCAGTAATCCTGGGCTACCGCATTTACTTCCTCTCGCGAAGCGGCCACGCATGTCAGGTGTCCGGCAACATCCAATGAGGTTTCCCGAACGATCCGCTTCACCGTGTCGTGGGTCCGTTCCCGGGTACTCCCCCCGGCACCGTAAGTCACCGAAACAAACGAAGGCCCGAGTGGCTCGAGTCGCTGAACCGAATGCCAAAGGTTAGTTTTCATCTGGGGCGTTTTGGGAGGGAAAAACTCAAACGACACGCGGGGCGGGGAGGCGGTATCGGCATGAACCCGGCTCATCCGGCCCTCTCCAGATCATCGAACGAATGTGCGTGCATCGATTTTGTGGCAAGCCACAACGAGACGGCAGGTGACGCCACCTCACCGGACTTCTCAGGCAGCGGCCTCACCTGACGTACTTCTTTTGCTTCAAGGCCCGCGGCCCGGCACCACTCGAAAACCTCGTCATCAGAAAAGCCCAATCGGCGGTGAGCGTGATCGGTACGCAAGAATTCAAGCTGGTGCGGTGCAAAATCGACGATCAGGAGTCGGCCACCGGGCTGCAGGAGCCTTCCAGCGGAAAGAACAGCTGCCGCGGGATTGTCGAGGTAGTGCAGAACCTGATGGATGACAACAGCGTCGGGCACATCTAACACACGTGGCAGAGAAAGGAGGTTTCCGTGCTGGACATGCGCATGGCGTATCCGAGCTTGATCCAGATTCACACGGGCCGCACCGAGCATCGCGTGATTTGTATCGAACCCTACGGCGCGTTGATACAGACCACTGAGAAGTTCCAGGACGCGTCCCGTACCGGTTCCGAAGTCGACCAGAAATTCGATCGGCTCGGACCCGAGAAGGTCGAGCATGGCAGTCTCGACTTCGGCTACGGGCTGATAGAGAGCGCGGACCCGGATCCATTCCCCCGCATGGGCTTCAAAGTAAGCGGCAGCTTCCCCGGCACGGACAGCTTTGACCTCTGTCAATCGTTCCAGGTCGCCCGCAATCACAGGATCCCTTTCGTCGAGCCTTTCGATGAGCATGCTCGCCAGATCCCCGGGAGCCCCTCGTTCCCTGCCGTCGGCCAGACGGTAAAAAACCCACGCACCTTCTGGAAATCGCGTTACAAAGCCACCGTCCAAGAGCAGTTTCAGATGTCGGCTGACTCGGGGTTGGCTCTGGCCCAGTACCTGGCAGATCTCAGTAACGGTCAATTCTCCGTGCGCCAGAAGATGGATCAATCGCAGACGTGTAGGTTCGGCGATCGCTCGCAAGTGATGCACGGCACTCAACAGGGGAAGATCGGACGCTAAAACCATAGAGTCTATATAAATATATCTTTATATGTTTAATCAAGCCTAAAGATCTGAAAAATAGTTCACTGATAACTTAATACTCCTTGAATCGGCACCCACTAAAAGAGTAATTAATGTATTTAGCTGATTTAAGTCCGACTGGATCATTTATTCGCTGAAACTTGCACTCGCGACCACATACTCGCCCCTCGACCGGACGATGGCGTGACCGCAGCCGTATGCGCTATCCTGCGCGAGATCTTTGAGGCCGGGAAAAACCCCGTGGCGCAAGAAAGGTACTTTGGGAAATCTCATACAATCGTCCTCTCCCGTTTTCGGACTCATTCTTGTGCGTTACCTCGTTGGATGGATCCGGGTGATCGATAAAGAAGGAATCCGTGGACTCTCCCGCTTCACATTCCGAATCGCCATACCCGTCATGCTGGTTCAGGCCATGGCAAACGTCTCTTTCTCTGAAGTCATTGAGTGGCCACTGATGGGTGCATACTACGGCGGCACCCTCGTTGCCTACGGCGCCGGTGCGGGGATCGGAGGGTTGTTCTTCGGCCATCCTTTGGAAAAACTGTCTGTCTTTGGCCTGGGGTCCTCTTACTCCAACATAGTTGTTATGGGGATTCCTATCGTGCTTCTGGTCTATGGCGAGGCGGGCGAACTGCCGATGTACATGATTCTTTCCTGTAACGCGGCTGTTCTGTTTTTCCTGGCAAAATCCATTGAAGGCATCGCGGGCGGAATGAACCAAGGGCCGGGTGGTCTCCTCGTTTCAGTTCTCAAAACCCACGCCGCGAACCCCGTGATCTTGGGACTGCTCCTAGGACTCACGATTAACCTGGCGGGTCTCGGTATCGTCGAACCCTTTAACTCAATTGCAGAGATGCTGAGTTCTGCAGCCCCCGGGTGTGCCCTTTTCACTCTCGGGGCTTCCCTTTCGCGCTATTCGCTTCGTGGCGAATTGCGAGAAGCTCTCAGTCTGGTCCTCCTCAAGAACATCGTTCATCCGCTGGCCGTGTTCGTCCTCGCTTTTCTCGTCTTCGATCTCAGCCCTCTTTGGGCCGGGGTTGGTGTCCTTGTCGCAGCTCAGCCAACCGGCGTCAACGCATACCTCTTCGCCGAGGACTCCGAGATACTCTCCTCCACGGTCGGCGCCACCGTCGTCCTTTCCACGGCAGCCTCGCTGATTACGCTGGCGCTTGTCGTGGCGTTTCTTAGGTAGGAAGAGCTATTACGAAGGACCCTATCGGTGTGGCTAATTCCGGCCTCGTTCCAGAGCTTCGACCTTACGTTCAAGAGACGCGATACGTTCGGTAATCCGGTCCGCTTCAAACTGGTCGAACCGCTCTTCGAGCCGCTTCAAGCCGGCGGTAATCGCATGGTACTCATCTGTAAGGTTCTCAAATCCCTTGCCCAGACCCTCACACAGGCTATGGAGCGTATCGAGACGATCGCCCAGACGCGACGTAATCTCTTCAAGCGATACCAGGCGCCTGTTGATCGTCGCCAGCTGGGCCAGAACCGAGCGCTGGGAGGATTCGAGGCTGCCCATTCGGCCATCGAGCCCACTCATTTCGTCTTTGAGACCGGTCATTTCGTTTTCCAGGCCACCCATACGGCCTTCAACCCCACCCATACCGCTTTCAAGCGCACCCATGCGGCTTTGAAACTCTTCATAGAACAGTTGGAGGGTAATATTTTTCTTTTTCTGAGGCATGCGAGGCGTTTCCTATGGAAAGGAAAGGGTGTCGCAATTATACCAATGAAACTGGGAGCAGAGTCTGTGTGCGTGCAGGAAAAAATGGGAGCTTTGGCGAAAACTTTGCGTAGCCGATTCGTTGAAAGCGAATCAGCCTTCCAGCGATCGTCGGACGATCTCGGCCCCCTCGACCATGGCGCGAAGCTTGGCAAACGCGACAGGCTGCGCCAGATGGTGGCAGCCGCAATCAGGAAGGACAACGGCCCTTTCCGCTGGCACAAACTTGAGCGCATGTCGGATGCGCTCAGCGACAATGTCCGGGGTTTCTGGCGCGTCACTCTTCACATCGATGACACCAACACCCAGTCTGAACGAATTCGGAAATTCCTGGAAGAGCTCCAGGTCTTCGCCACCTCGCCAGGCGAATTCCAACGTGAGTTCATGCACCTGGGCTTCGAGAATCGTCGGGAACAGGTATCGGTAGTTTCCCGCCCACGAAGGCTTCCCATACCGGTTGCCATAGCAGATGTGCAACCCGATCTCGGCGTCCACACCGTCGACCAGAGTGTTCAACGCCTTAACGCCCCACGTCAGATCAGTCGGAAAGCCAGAATAGTACGGCTCATCAACCTGAATACGCTTAGCTCCGGCCTTCGCCAACTCCTTCAATTCGAGATTCATTACGCGGGCCAGATCGAGGGCGAACTCTTCTTCGCTTGGGTAATACTCGTTGCGAATGCGTTTCACTAATGAATGTGGACCGGTGACACAGAACTTCGTTTCCCGAACTGTATTGGCGGCCAGGAACTTGAAGTCATCGACCAGGCCAAGGGACGACACGGGGATCTTTCCCCTGACGACACTGTCGTAGTAGTCGTAATAAAACTTCTTTGAAGCATGGTCGATCTGCACGCCGGGCAGGCGCTCGGCGAAATAGTCGATCATGTTGTCCCGTCGGAGTTCCCCATCACTGATGATGTCGACTCCGGCATTCTCCTGATCCTTGATAGCCGCCTTAAGAGCCGCATCATGGATTTCGTCCAGCTCCTGACGACTGATCTTCCGGAGAGAGTATTCGGTCTTGAGTCGTTCCAGCCAACCGGGCATTGAATAGCTTCCGACAACTGCTGTGGGTAAGATTGGTAATTTCATTATTCCGTATTAGTAGCCGACAGGAGCCACTACTCCCTTTGAGTCGTGTAGAGAATCGACGTCCTCGAACCTTCTCTGTAACGGAAAGGCGCAAAGTGGACGTCGTATCCGGCCTGCTCTCCGACCTCGGCCAGCAGCGCCCCGTTGACCCAATTGACGATGGAACCGTCCATCTTCCCGGGCCCTCGAAAACCCTGGAGATAGTCGGCCAAATCGGTGACAAAGATGTCCTGCACCTGCAGGTAACCCTGCGGATGTAAGAGAGGAATCGTATTGGCGAAACTCTCAACCGCACCCGAACTCAGGTGGAACCGAATGTTCGTCGATCCATCCCCGACAAGCTCCTCCAGATGCGACGCCCTCATACCTGACGGTAATTGAGCTTCCGAAAGGCTGTCAACCGCGACAAGTCTTTCCTCAAGGTGAACAGCAGCCCAAACCTCCTGCCAGAAAGCAGCGCCGTCATCGACTTCGGAAAAATGATCCGGCCCCACGTCTAACAGACGATTGACTGTTCTGACCAGATCGCCTGATCCCACTCCGTATTTGCCCGAAATCGCTTCAACCGCTGAGGCCTTGATGTAGGCCCGGACTTCTACAAAAAAATAGCGGCCATCCCTGAGAACGATCTCGTCTGTCTGCAGGTTGTCGTAGACATTCGTCAGGTGGATATACAGCACCTTGTAGCGGAGGAACGAAAGCGATTTGAAGGGGTCGATAGCGTCAACGACAATGAAGCTAGTGACCTCGCTATGGTCCTTGAGCTTCTCCCGAGCTCGATCCAGAGTCGCCATAGCGTAATCGGCAAGCAGGAAGCGGATTTTTGGATAGTACTGACTGCCCCGTTCTTCATCCAACTCTTTTAAAAGGTCGAGCCACTGGTGTGCGCGAGAGGCGGTACCCACACCGATTTCCATGACGAAGAACTCCTCAGGAAGCTGATTCTTACTCTCCATATCCTGGAGCAGTTTCCAGAATTCATCCACGGAGTCCTTGATGGCAACCGGGTTGTGACCGTCTGATGACCCGGACGGTAGCGCCTTCTCATATTCCCGACCTGAAAATTGTTCCCACTGGGCGAGGTAGTGCCAGTACAACATGTCGAAATTCCAGATGATACTCTCTCGTCCCGGACCAAAGGTTTCGAGGGCGACGTGCCGGCCATCCTCTACGGGATCGGACCGAACCTCGCCGAGAACTCTGGTCATGTCTGCTCTCAAGGTGTCCTTGCAGACCTGACGCTCGTCAATGACGAGTTCGACGAGCGGCAGATCCTGCCCGTCACGCACCGCTTTCCGAAGGTCGACTGCTTCTCGGAAGTTGTTCTTGTACTGGACCCAGTCCAGATGAACGTTCAAATGCGGCAGGATTTTTCTGTCGAGTTGCTCGTCTTCAAACAGGGAGAGCAGCGTCGACACGACGTCGCTTGCGACACTGGCCCGACCTTTCCGGAAATGGTTGATATGCAGGAGCATAAGCGCAACTCGCCGAATGTTTATATCGTACGTCGGGAACGTAAATCAACGCGCCTATCAACGCCCATGGCATCAACACCTGATTGCCGGAAGGCGACCGCGGCCAGCAAGGCCTGGATTCGAAGTGCAAGAAAGTTGATTGACGGGCTGAAACTATAGTAGCGTCTAAGTACAGGACCATGAGGAAATCAATCCTATTGGCATCGGTCGTCTCGCTGGGACTGGTGACTGCGGCGATTGGCGAGTGCTGTTTGCCAGTGAGTGCACAGGCCATGCCGGCTGATCACTGCACACCTGTTGACGAAGGGGATGAACCCGTCCCCGAATGCTGTCTCGCGCAGGCGGCCCCGGTTGAGTCCCTTCAGTTAACGGTCCCGACACAGAATACATACGCGGCTGTTTCCTGGGAGGAAACCCGGGCAGCCTCACCGATCGTCCTCGGGCCAACTTCGGGAGAAGTCCTCCAGAGGCCTCCCGGAAGACAGCCCCTGACCCACCAGATCTGCGTTCTGTTGATCTGATTCTTCACCCTAACGTCCGCTGAAGCGGCCACCTTGGTATCTCTACGTTCACGCACTCAACGTACAGAGTGAGTTCGTGGGCAACGAAAACTGCCGTCAAAGAGGTTTTGATGATCAAACTTCGGATCACAGGATGGATCCTGCCGATCCTCCTGTCGCTGTCGGCCCCGACTCTCGCAGTCCAGGAGTTGGGAGACGACGAGGATCTCGACTATTGGGTTTCAGATCCGCAACTCGAAGATTTCATCCGGGAAGCGATCGAGGGAAACCCGCAGTCCCGAGTCATGCTGTCCGAGTATCGGGCTTCAATCCAGAAGATTCCACAGGTCACGGCACTGCCGGATCCGATGATGACCTTCACTCAGTTCATCCGAAGCCCGGAAACGAGAGTGGGACCCCAGACACAAAGCCTCACTGTAAGCCAGCGGTTCCCGTGGTTCGGAACGCTGGATCTTCAGGAAAAAGTGGCCGTCCGCGAAGCCTCGGCAAAATACGAGCAGTATCGAGCGTATGAACGGCAGATAGCAGAAAGAGTCAAGGACTCCTTCTACGAGCTCGCCTACGTGGACCGTTCCATCGAGATCGCGCGCGAGGAACAACTCGTCCTGGAGTACTACGAGCTGTTGGCCCAAACCCGCTACGCCACCGGAGGGGGATTACAGCACGAAGTCATCAAGGTCCAGACCGAGATCACTCGGGTCATCAATCGGATGGAAATTCTCTCCGAGCAACGCGATGACGCCGTATCGCGATTGAACACACTTAGAGGCGGTCGCCCGGAAGAACCGATTTCGCCTGTGGAACCGGTCGAACTGCCGGTACTCATGCTGGACCTTCAGAGCTTGTATGCAGTCGGGGAAGCGAATCGTCCTGAACTTCGCGCCGCTCTGGATGAAATCGAACAGAACGAACTCGGCGTGGAGTTGTCGCGAAAAAGCTATTGGCCGGATCTCACGTTCAGTGCAGGTCTCATCAACGTCGATGGACGAGAGGATCGGGCAGGTCGAGCGCTCCCGCCTCCTGACAACGGCAAGAACATTTACAACTTTTCAGTTGGAATCAACATTCCGATCCGCCGCGACAAGTACCGCACGGCAGAATTGGCCGCCGGCGAACGGGTGGTGGCCGGCCGGGACCGTTATGACGCTATCGCAGACGAAATGCGGTTTGAAATTCGAACCCAGGCAAACCGGATCGAAACGCTGACAAGGCAGCTGGACCTCTACGACGTGTATTGATTCCACAAGCCGACAGCGCGCTACGATCGGTTGAGACAGCTTACGAAACAGGATTGACGGACGCGCTCGATCTTCTTGATAGCGAACGCGTGCTTCTGGATATCCGCTTGGCCGAGGCCCGCTTCGAATCCGACTACATGAAGGCTTTGTCTCGGTTGGAATTCGCCCTGGGAACGCGATTTCCGCAAACGTTGAGGTGACCCGATATGAAGAAAACCGTCGTTTTCAGTCTTATGTTCTTTTTCGCCGGAATCGGACTGGCTGGCGTTGTCCTGGTCAATCCCCTCAATTGGAATTGGGCCTCGGCTCTCCGGGATCGATTGACGCCAATGGCGATGTCTGACGAAACGAACGCCTCCGCTGCCGGGACCCGAGAACGGGCGATCCGATACTGGGTCGCGCCGATGGACCCTAGTTTCATATCTGACGAACCGGGTAAGTCGCCGATGGGAATGGATTTAATCCCCGTTTATGAGGACGAGGCGGCGGAACGGACCGTCGCTTACTGGGTCGCGCCCATGGATCCGACGTTCATATCCGACGAACCCGGACAATCTCCAATGGGGATGGATCTTGTTCCTGTCTACGAGGACGAGGTGGACACACCGGGCCTGGTGCGGATCGACCCGGTCTTTGTCCAGAACATTGGAGTCCGGTCCACCGAGGTCGCACGCACCGATATTCCCCACACGATTCGAACCGTCGGGACTTTTGCTTACGACGACAACCAGATCTTCTCGATTAACACGAAGTACGACGGCTGGATTGAAAACGTCCAGGTCAATTACATCGGTGAGCGCGTCCAGCGGGGGCAACGGCTGTTCGACGTCTTCAGCCCGCAGCTCGTGAACGCACAACAAGATTATCTGGACGCCGTGGAGTATCTGGAACGCCTAGGCGCGAGCGATTATCCAGAAATTATCGATCGCGCCCGCTCCCTCGTGGAATCCTCCAGGCAACGACTCCGCTACTGGGACATCACCAACGACCAGATCGACGAACTGGAGAAATCCGATGCACCTCGACGCACGCTCACGGTCTTTTCACCTGTTGACGGTCTGGTCGTCTCGAAGATGGAGCAGGCGCTGGAGGGCATGCTCGCCAGGCCCGGCATGAACCTCTACCAGATCGTGGATCTTTCAGCGATCTGGGTCGAGGCCGAAATTTTCGAGGACGACATTCCCTGGTTACGTGTCGGCCAGTCGGCCCTGGTGGAGGTCCCCAGTTTGCCGGGTCGGCGTTACTCCGGGACCATCCGGTACGTTTACCCGTTCTTCAACCCTGAGACACGGACGCTGAAGCTTTCGATCGAGCTGCCCAATCCCGGCGAGGAGCTTCGAGCCGAGATGTACGCCGAAGTGACGTTCGATGTCCCATCAGCGAGGGGAGTTGTCGCCGTGCCTGAGGAAGCGGTGATCCGAAGCGGCGAGCGCGACGTAGTCGTACTCGACCTCGGCAACGGAACTTTTCAGGTGAGTGAGGTCGAATTAGGCGTAAACGGGAACGGTCTCTGGGAAGTACGGACAGGCTTATCCGAAGGCAGCCGTGTCGTCGTGTCCTCTCAATTCCTGATCGATTCGGAAAGCAACCTGCGGGAAGCCGTGAGAAAGCTGCTCGCCGAGGATCCGCCTGCAGCATCACCGAGCGCCATGGACATGTCACCCGACGCGGATACGGAGATGTCGCCCGAAATGGAAATGCCCGATCGAGACTGACAGAGGAATCAGTTCCAGATGCTTGCAAAAATCATCGATTGGTCGATTCAGAACCGGTTTCTTGTGATCCTCGCTGCCGGGTTCGCCGTAATGGGCGGCATATACGCTATCGGTAACACGCCGCTGGACGCGATCCCGGATCTTTCCGACGTGCAGGTCATCATCTACACTGATTTTCCAGGGCAGGCGCCACAGGTCGTGGAAGACCAGGTGACGTATCCGATCAATACGCAGATGCTGGCCGTGCCCTTTTCCCGTGTCGTGAGGGGTTATTCCTTCTTCGGTTTTTCTCTCGTCTACGTGATCTTCGAGGACGGAACCGACTTGTACTGGGCCCGCAGCCGCGTTCTCGAATACCTGAACTACGTTTCGGAGCGGCTGCCAGCGGGCGTCACGCCCACTTTAGGACCCGACGCCACCGGTGTCGGCTGGGCGTACATGTACTCACTGACCTCCAGCGAGCGGGACCTCTCCGAGCTGCGCAGCATCCAGGATTGGTTCCTGAAATACGAATTGACAGCCGTACCAGGTGTTTCCGAAGTCGCCAGCATCGGCGGCTTCGTCAAGCAGTACCAGATTACGGTGGACCCGACCAAGCTGCGTGCCTACGACGTCTCGATCTCGGCGATACGCACAGCTGTCCAGAGCAGCAACAATGACGTGGGCGGCCGAGTCCTCGAGATGGCCGAATCCGAATTCATGATCCGGGGTCTGGGTTATATCCAGAATGAGAACGACATCCGCGACATCGTCCTGAAGGTAGATTCGAGGGGCACGCCGCTCCTGTTGAAGGATGTCGCAACCGTGCAGCTCGGGCCGGACATCCGGCGCGGCCTGGCTGAATTGAACGGGGAGGGTGAGGCTGTCGGGGGCATCGTCATTGTCCGTTCAGGCGAGAACGCTTACCAAGTCATAGAGCGCGTCAAAGCAAGACTCGAAGAATTGAAACCCGGGCTCCTCGGCGATGTCGAGATCGAGACGGTCTACGACAGGTCGGGTCTGATCGAAAGATCCGTGGAGACGCTCCAGGAGAAACTGCTCGAAGAGGGCCTGGCGGTGGCTCTGGTCTGCATCCTGTTCCTGCTCCATCTCCGATCCTCGCTCGTGGCCATCATCACGCTGCCGATCGCTGTTCTGATGGCGTTCACGGTGATGTACTACCAGGGAATCAGCGCGAACATCATGTCGTTGGGCGGCATAGCCATCGCGATCGGGGCAATGGTGGACGCCGCGATCATCATGATCGAGAACGCTCACAAACACCTCGAACGCGACCGTGGGAAGAAGCCGCATTGGCAGATCATCGGCAACGCCGCGAAGGAAGTCGGGCCGACGCTGTTTTTCGCTCTCCTGGTTATCACGGTATCGTTCGCTCCCGTCTTTACGCTCGAAGCCCAGGAAGGGCGGCTGTTCAAACCTCTGGCGTTTACCAAGACCTATTCGATGGCGGCGGCTTCCCTGTTGGCGATCACGCTCGTGCCCGTCCTGATGGGATATTGGATCCGGGGGCGCATCCCGGCCGAGCGCCGCAATCCGCTCAGCCGGCTGTTGATTTGGATCTATGATCCGATCCTGCACCTTCTATTACGATTTCGATGGGGAGTTCTGGCGCTGACGCTCGTAGTTCTGGTGGGCACGTGGGTTCCGTACTCCCGGCTTGGATCGGAGTTCATGCCACCTCTCTGGGAAGGAGACCTGCTGTACATGCCGACAACACTGCCGGGCATCTCCGTCACGAAGGCGCGAGAGTTGCTCCAGCAGACCGACAAGATCCTCCGCACTTTCCCTGAGGTCGACACGGTCTTCGGAAAGATCGGCCGTGCCGAAACGGCTACCGATCCGGCGCCGCTCAGCATGGTTGAGACGACCGTTATGTTGAAGCCACAGGCCGAGTGGCGGCCCGGCATGACACCGGAGCGCCTCACCGCCGAGATGGATCAATCACTGCAGTTTCCAGGTATGACCAATATCTGGACGATGCCCATCAAAAATCGTATCGACATGCTCTCCACCGGCATCAAGACGCCGGTTGGCGTAAAGGTCGCAGGGCCTGACCTGGGAGTCCTGGAACAAGTCGGTCAACAGATAGAAGCCGTCGTCGGCCAGTTGCCGGGAACTCGCTCGGCCTATTCGGAACGGGTCCTGGGCGGCAACTACCTGGACTTCCAGATGGATCGGGCAGCCATCGCACGTTACGGACTGACGGTCGGGGATGTCCAGGACGTCATCCAGTCCGCCATCGGAGGAATGAACATCACCACGACCGTGGAAGGGTTGGAACGATACCCGGTCAACCTGCGCTACAGCCGGGAGTTGAGGGACGACATCGCGGCGCTGGGCCAGATCCTGGTTCCCACGCCGGCCGGCCAACACATTCCGCTCCAGATGCTGGTCGACATGGAGATCAAGAAGGGGCCGCCCGCGATCAAGACGGAGAACGCGCGCCCAAACGCCTGGGTCTATGTAGATCTGGATGATATAGACGTGGGCACCTATGTCGCCATGGCCCAGAACGCCGTGGCCGAGCAAGTCGAGATTCCCCCCGGGTACAGCATCACCTGGAGCGGTCAGTACGAATACATGGTGCGCGCCGCCGAGCGCCTGCGGCTCGTGATCCCGATGACCCTGCTGATCATCTTCGTAATCATTTTTTTGAATACGCGATCCATCGTCGACACGCTCGTCGTTTTTCTTTCTTTGCCGCTGGCGTTGGTCGGGGCGTTCTGGCTTTTGTACCTGCTCGACTACAACATGAGCATCGCCGTGTGGGTGGGCATCATCGCACTGGGCGGACTGGCTGCCGAAACCGGAGTTGTCATGCTCCTCTATCTGGACCTGGCCTACAAAGATGCGGTGCGAGCGGGACGCATGCGTCACCGCAAGAACCTGGTGGATGCGATCTACCAGGGCGCGGTTGCGTCCCAAAATCATGACGGCCAGCGTCATCATGGCGGGCCTGTTGCCGATCATGTGGAGCCAGGGGACAGGATCCGACGTCATGAAACGCATTGCCACACCGATGGTTGGCGGCGTCGTGACCTCGGTGGTTCTGGTTCTCGGCGTGTACCCGGTCATCTACTACATATTGAAAGGCTGGAGGCTAAAAGATGCATAGAGGCTGGTATCGCCACTTGTGGCTGATGTTCCTGGTACTGATCCTCGCGGTCCCCGTTTCGGCGCAGACACTTCTCGTGCGTCACGACCACGATCCCTGGGGCAGTTGCGAAGGCGAACTCCACATTACTGAAAACGGTATCCGCTACGAAACGGAGAAAGAAGAGCATCAGCGCGACTGGGCCTGGGTGGACGTCCAGGGCTTCGACCGCCGGTCGGCGGAACGATTCAGCGTTCTAAGCTACGAAGACCTCGCCTTGCATCTGGGTCTGGATCGTTCTTTTGACTTCACGGTTCTCCCCGGCGAAGCGGGCCTCGAAGAAGCAACCTTTGAGCAGATCAGACAGCAGCTTGCACGGCCGGTGACGGACCGGGTCCCGAGGGTTGTCGAACCCGAATATCAAGTGGCCGTCAAACATCTCCACGTCTTTGGAGGCTGTGAAGGCACGCTGACCTTCGGCGACGGATGGATTGTTTACCAGACCGATCATACCGAAGACGCCCGCAACTGGCGCCGCGACATCCATATCGCAAACGTCTGGTCGTCCAATGCATTCGAATTGGAATTACGCGTTCTGGAGGAAAACCAAAGAGCGTTCGATAAAACGAAGCGCTTTGTCTTCCAGTTGAAAGAACCTCTGGATCGGAATTATTACGAAGCACTGCGGCGGGAGTTCCTCCTGGCGCGGTAACACGGCCGGGCTGGACGCCTGGCTCAACAACGACGGATCAGAACGGCGCCGAGGCCAGCGGGTCTGCCTCCGCGGAGAGGAAGCGAATGAGAACACAAGAACCTTATCTGGTGTTTGCCGCAGCTTTAGGGATTTTCTTCGTCGTAGGAAGCGGGTTTGCTCACGTGACGATTTCGCCTACGGAATCCTCCACCGGCGCGAGTGAAACCTACACGATGCGCGTTCCTACCGAACGGGACAGTGCCACAGTCCGGATTGAAGCCGAGTTTCCGATGGGCGTGACGGTCTCCGACTTCGAATCTAAAACCGGCTGGACGATCGAGCCGACAACGGATGCCGACGGCTACGTTGTAAGCGCAGTGTGGAGCGGCGGAGAGATTCCCCAGGGCCAAGCGGAACAATTCAGCTTCACTGCCGAAAACCCTGGGGAAGCAACCACTCTGGTGTGGAGCGTCGTTCAAACTCACGCGGACGGAAGCACTGCGGAATGGGTGGGCGACGTGGCACCGACGGTAGTGATCAGCGGCAATTAGCGTCCGCTGAAAGATCTCAGAAGAGGAGATTTAGATGGAGAACAGCCCAAACAAGCTACTGTTGGGGGGCACACTGATCCTCGCTCTCGTCGGCTCCGGCTGTGTACCCACAACCCTCGGGCTGGCCTCAGACCACCCTGCGCGAATCGATGCTCCCCCCGGGCGAGTGGAGGCCGAACCTGCGGCCATCCTCCGGCCCAATGCGCCTCTGTATCCGTCTGGGGAACTTACTCTTACGACTGGAGAGGAAGGTCGTGAAATCGGACAAAGCGACAATCGCACACCTGACGGTACGCGTGATGCGCCCTTCGTGGGACAGGGAGTGATTCGGGCCATAGCAGCAGACCAATTACAGATCCAACACGGGATGATTCCCGGCTTCATGATGGCGATGACGATGACATTCCCCGTTGCTGCAGAAGTCAGGAGAGAATCTCTCGAAGTAGGAAACGAAATCGTCTTCAGAATCGAGCGACTTCCGGAAGAACGAATTCAGATCTTCAGCATCGATCTGGTGGCCTCGGAGGGGGAAGACGCCTCCGGTCCCACCGAGCCGTGAGGGATGAGGATGCTAAGACCAAAACCATTCGCATGCCTGTTTCTTTTAATCGGGAGCCTCACCTCCTGCGCTCCGCGAAACGCTGGGTTTGAATCCGTGCAAGTTCTACTCGAACAACGGGCGGGGCTTGATGCCGAGTGGCGGCAGCTCTCAGGCGATCCTGCCCTCGACCAAAGAGTAGCTGAGCTGCTTGCCCAACCCATTGGACCTGACGAGGCTGTCGATATCGCTCTCCTGAAGAACGCCGACCTGCAGGCACTTTTTGAAGAGCTGGGAATCGCCCGAGCCCAACTCATTGATGCAAGCTTGCCGCCCAACATCGAGTTCGACGGCGATATCGGTTCGTTTGCCGATAACCGCCGTTCGGACTTCGGCTTCGCGGCTACGGCCAACCTGACAGACCTACTGTTCCTGCCACTGCGCCGGGGCGTCGCCGCAGCTGGGCTGGATGCGGTTCGTATCGAAACCGGAGGGGCCGCACTCGAGTTCGCCTACGAGGTACGCAACGCCTTTTACGACTACCAGGGGGCTGAACAGTTGCTGGAACTGGACCAGACCGTTCTGGAAGTCGCCGCGGCATCATACGAGGCAGCCCAACGCCTCTATGACGCGGGAAATATCACAGCTCTGGAACTGGCCAACGAACGTGCCTTCTACGAGCAGGCTCGGAGTGAGACGGCTCTGGCGGAGGCGGCCGCACTCGGCCGTCGTGAAGAACTCAATGCATGGATGGGACTGTCGGGAACCGAAACGGACTGGCAGTCAGCGGGACGGCTAGGGGGACCGGAAGCCGAAGGAGATCTGCCTGGCATTGACGTTCTGGAGGCTCGCGCCATTGAGGAAAGCCTGGACCTTCTCGGTCTCGAATACCGTTACACGGCGTCGGCGCGTCTGGCCAACCTCGCACGCGCAGAAGGCCTTCTGCCTGCGCTGCGGGCCGGGGCTCAGGTTGGGAGAGAAGAAAGTGTTCGGCAGACCGGCCCGATCATCTCCCTCGAGGTGCCGCTTTTTGATCGGGGGCAGGGGCGCATCGAAGCAGCTCGTGCTGAAATGCGGCAATTGGAGCAGCAGTATCGGGCCCGTGCTGTCCGTATCCGGGCGGGGGTCCGCCGGGCGCGAAGCGAGTTGTTGATCGCCACTCGACGAGCCGAGCACTACCGGGATGTTCTGCTCCCGATCTGGGAACAGATTGTGGGCGAAACCCAGAGGCAGTTTAACGCAATGCAGACGGGAGTGTTTCAGTTGCTCCTGGCCCGCAGGGAACAAATCCGCACCGGCCAGGAGTATGTGACAGCGCTGCGGAGCTATTGGCGAGCGCGCTCGACATTGGATCAGATTCTGGCAGGCCGGTTGGTGACGATGCGTGATGTCTTCAGCATGTCTGACGCCAGGGAATAAGGAGAACTTGAGATGGTTTCGCGAAGAAAATTCATGACAGGTTCGGTCTTGGCAGGAGGCGCACTTCTGATCGGCCCATCCAGCATTGCCGAAGCACAATCGCAAACGACGGGAGCGACAGCTTCACCCGAGGGCACGGGAAACCCTTATCGATCGGTGGTTACGCCCAACGGCACCTCGCTTCCTTTCCGGACCGTAGAAAATGGTGTGAAGGTCTTCCACCTCATGGCCGAGCCAGTGGAACATGAATTCGCTCCCGGACTCACGGGTCCGTGTTGGGGCTACAACGGCCGAACTCCCGGACCGACGATCGAAGCTGTAGAGGGTGACCGGGTTCGTATCTACGTTACGAACCGCCTGCCGGAACCCACGACCGTCCACTGGCACGGGCTTATTCTTCCTAACGGCATGGACGGCGTAGGCGGTCTGAACCAGCCGTATATCCGCCCAGGAGAGACGTTCAGGTATGAATTCACGATGTTGAATCCCGGCACCTTCATGTACCACCCTCACGTCGACGAGATGACGCAGATGGGCATGGGACTGATGGGCATGCTCGTTATCCACGAACAGGAACCGCAATACGTCGTAGACCGCGACTTCGCCATCATGCTGAGCGAGTGGTTCGTCCCCATTGGTGCCCGTCGGCCCGACCCTCGCGAGATGACGGACTTTAACGTCCTGACCTTGAACAGCAAGGCCTTTCCGGCAACTGATCCTCTCGTTGTGGGTACGGGTCAAAGCGTCCGTATCCGATTCGGGAACCTGAGCGCTATGGACAACCATCCGATCCATTTGCACGGCTATTCCTTCAACATCACGGGAACCGACGGGGGCCGCATTGCGGATACGGCTCAGTGGCCGGAAACGACAGTGCTCGTGCCTGTAGGATCGACGCGAGACATCGAGTTCGTCGCCGACGCACCCGGGGACTGGGCCATGCACTGCCACTTCACCCACCACATCATGAACCAGATGGGGCATGAAGGGCCGAACGTCATCGGACTCGATCCCGGCGGCCTGGACAACCGCATCCGCTCGCTCCTGCCTGGATACATGACGATGGGGCAGACCGGTATGGCCGGCATGGCTGAAATGGGTATGCCTGTTCCTGACAACAGCATCTCGATGAAGAGCACACCTGGGAAACATGATCCCGTCGACATGGGCGGCATGTTCACTGTGCTGAAGGTTCGGGACGGAATTACGAGTTACGAAGATCCGGATTGGTATCAGAACCCTCCAGGCACTCTGGCCCGGGAGGCCTCTGATGAAGAATTGATGGAAGACGGTATCGATTTGTCGTGAAAAGTTTTCAAGTATTAATTGATCAAACACCTCAAGGGAGAACTAACGTGAAGAAATTACTCTGCATCTCTTTCCTGATCGTGGCTTTTGGCGCGGCACCCGCACTTGCTCAGGAGCCGGGAGCGGAACTTGTTCAGGCAGGCGTCACCGCATACAACACCCACGACATGGCGTATTTCGAACAGCATCTTGCTGATGACGTCGTATGGCTGGACGAGGACGGCCACATCATGAACGGCAAGAGCACGGTCCTCGGGTTCATCGGGATCCTGTTCAACCAGACACCGGCCCGGACCCTCAGCGTATCGAATGTCCGAACTGGCAACACGGCCGATGCAGCATGGGCGACGTATGCGTACACGCTCACTGGTGGTGAGGCGGATATTCTGGGCTTGAACACGACGGTCTTTAAGAGAGTCGACGACAACTGGCAGATCGCGGTTGTCCATGGAGCATTCAATGCACCGGGCCATCATTGATCGCGAAGCCCTGCAGGGGGTTCTGTAGCCTCCGTTCTTGTGCGGTCATAGGCCGCACCCACAGGGAATAGATCTCATGTTCGCCTCAGTGTTCGAATGGCTCGAAGACACGGTGGTAGAGACAAGGTCGGCCAATCTGATCCTGGCCGGTCTTCTCAGCGCGTTCCATCTCGTGGGCATGACCCCACTCGTAAATTCAGCAGCTTCCGCTTACCATGACTTTCGGCACTGTCGTTTTGACATGATCACGGTCTAACGTTGGGATCATGGACCTGTCTCACAAAGCCAGGCAATTTCTACGTTCTGCCGGAATCCTAACTTGGATACTGGCTGGCCTGCCGCTGTTGAGGGTCTTGCGGCTCAACCCCGACTATTTGACGAACCCCACGTATTACCTCTGGTTGGGCTTCTTCCTGGCTTTCGGAATTACCTTCATTTCAACACCTTGGCAACCTGCTTCGGTCCAACCCGATTCCCTCGGTGTCGCGATGGTTGGCATTCAAACCACGTTGGCGTTGGTGATGATCCGCCTTGTCTGCTCGGGCTTTGAAGGAGCTCTACTTGTACTTGTCTCTCTCCAGCTGGGGTGGATGTTACCCGTGCCGTGGGCGTTGTCGTGGCTGTTATTTCAGTCGTTGTTGATGGGTTGGCTGATTTCGCTGTCCTTTCCGATGGGGGTAGCGTTGACCCTCCTCGCTACTTACGCAGGATTCGAAGCCCTTGCGTTGTTTAGTGCAAGTTTCGCAGCGAGTGAATCCAAGGCTCGATCAGAATTGGCCCTGGCCAATGCCGAACTCAAGGCGACTCAAGAACTCTTATCGGAAAGCAGCCGGATTGCGGAACGCCAACGCATATCCAGAGAGTTGCACGATGTCCTGGGTCACAACCTGACTGCTCTGAGCCTGAACCTTGAAGTCCTGGCTCACACGAGCGACGCAGAAACCAGAGAACGTGCGGTGAATGCACGGGACCTCACGAAGACGCTGCTTGATGACGTCAGAGGCGTGGTGAGCTCGGTACGTGATACCGACCAAATCAACCTTGAACGGTCGTTAACAAGACTCATCGAGGACGTACCTAACCCAAGGATTCACATGATACTGCCTGACGATTTGAGCATTGATGACCCGCTGCGAGCGCAGGCCTTGCTTCGGTGCGCCCGGGAAATCATTACCAACACGATCCGGCATGCCGACGCCGCGAATCTCTGGATTGAGTTCAGGAAGTCGCCTTCCGGAGTTGAGGTGCAAGCTCGTGACGACAGCCGGGGTGCACGGACCGTGCGAATAGGAAACGGGTTGAAAGGAATGCAGGAACGTCTGGAACAGTTCGGAGGAAATTTGCAGATTGACTCTAAGCTATCTGAAGGTTTTAGGCTCCACGCATGGATGCCGCTCCAGGAAGGCAGCCCGTGATTCGCGTCTGCCTGGTCGAAGATCAGACTCTGGTTCGGCAAGGCATTCATGGCCTGCTTGAGTTGGTCGACGACATCGAAGTCACGGCCGAAGCCAAAGACGGGGCCGAGGCTATGAACGTTATTCCTGAAAGCAACCCAGATGTCGTTCTCCTCGATGTGCGCTTGCCCAAAGCAAATGGCCTGAGAGTCCTGAAGAAACTTCGGGAAGCAGGGACGCTTCCTCCGACATTGGTCCTGACAACCTTCGACGACGATGATCTGGTTCTGGAAGCGGTTCGCGCTGGAGCGCGAGGTTTCATGTTGAAGGACGTGTCCTTGGAACAACTCACCAGCGCCATCCGAAAGATTGCTAGCGGTGGCACCCTCATTCGACCAGCCGTCACGGAACGATTGCTTGAGGGCCTCGCCAATCGAAAGCATGATTTCGAGAGCCTCTCCGAGCCATTCCCGATCACGGAACGTGAAATCGAAGTGCTGCGGTTGATGGCCGGCGGCTACAGCAACAAGGAAATTGCAGATTCTTTACATCTGAGCGAGGGCACAGTAAAAAACCATGTTTCCAGTATTCTCTCGAAGATGGGTGTTCGCGACCGTACACGCGCGGTCTTGAAAGCCATCGAGCTTGGTTATTTTTGATGAGTCAGAAGCATCATAGAGTTTGAACTCACGGTCCAGCCCGCGAGAACAGCAAAAAAGGCGGCCTCGGTGGCCGCCCTTTCGAAACGAGACTTGTTGTGACTGGTCTAACGACTTCGGGACTTCAGATTCTCCAGAAACTCTCCTATCGGAGACTGGTTCAACTCCCGGTATTCCGGGTGCTCGTCTAACCATTCGTTCATGTGCTCTTCTGACCAGAAGAGGTTGTCGACCGCTCAGCCTCCACCCTGCTGAACCCAGACAGAGTCCGGATTCATGCCGGTGATTGTGGCACTGTCTATTTCTACACTGATTGGCAAGTGGCCGTGAGCACAGGAATCTTCGAGGGTGAAATGCTTGCCTTTGTAATCATCGCTGTTGACCAACAGCAGGAAGTCGACCGCTCACCAAACATCGAAGGGCCGTTCGCCTTCGACATGTAACGTGTGGAAGTTATGTTGGAGTGGGCCACCCCAACGTTCAAATCCTTCTGCAAGTGAGAATCCGAGTTCCTGTACAGGATCCTGCTTCAGGAAACCGGCATCGGCCATGAATCGCAATCGCGAAGCAAGATTTTCGGCAGGGATTCCCAACACTTGGGATAGCTCTGCGAGCTCGGGCATCCGCCCTTCGGTATTCTCAATTCCCATCAGGTACTTAGCAGCCCGCTTTTCTTCATTACTCAGGATGTAATTGTTCGCACCCCAAAACTGGAGATTCCGGGCCCGATTGACGTTGGCGCGAAAGTACTCGCCGACCTCCAATCGAAGCGAGTCGTCGGGTTCCATCCCGAGATTGTTCATCGCTAGTGCGATACTTGTTGACCGAAACTGCTTCTGCCAATCTTCCAGCAGGTAATCCACGACCTGCTGAGCTTCGGGTGAGATCTCCTGGGCGGGGGCTGACTTCACAATGCCCCATCCCAGAACCACAGCCAACGAAGCGATGGCGAGAAATTTTCTTTGCATTCCTTTCTCCTTTCGAATCAGTTTCAACTGTAACTTCACGCTGCGATCAGCGCATTCCGAACTTCTCCCTGAGTCCTTCAACATCCGATTTGATCCGGTCCGTCAGACCCGGAAGATCCCCAACATACTTTTGGTAGATGTCACCAAGGGGATCGAGGAGGAAATACGTCGGATAACCAATAACGCCGTAGCGATAGATGAGATCTTCGTCTCCAACGACTGCGATGTAGTTGGTCGGGTATTCTTGGAGGAATTGCCTTACGTCACCAGCCGTTCCGGAATAGGGCGCGATGCTCACGATTTGGAAATCTTCGTCCGCCAGATCTGACTTAAGTTCGTAGAGTTTGGGGAAGGCATCGAGGCAGGGTCTGCACCACACCGCCCAGAAATCCAGCAGGACAATATTCCCCTTCAGGCCGAGGCCGTCGAACGAACCTCCATCTAAGTCTGCTGCTTGGAAATCAATAGCTGATGGTTCACCGTTCTGTCCTTCTGCAGCTATCGGGTACAAGGTCGCCGGCTGCACCAAAAAGAAAAAGAGAAGCGTGACGATTCCAGTGAGCCATCTACTACTACTGTGTTATAAACGAAGCGGTCCACAGAACGGACAACGAGGAAGCTGCTGAATCAGGAAGCGGGCGATGCGAATGCGAAGCGTGGCAATCGAGCAGGGGTTATGTCGTTCGGGCCGGATCCGGGGTTCCGCGGGGTTTGAAGTGTTTGGGGAGTTTGGGGACGGATAGTCCAACATGCTCGACAAATGCAGAGGGGGAAAAACGGCTCCGCTCGGCGACCAGGAACCCATAAGAGGCAATACATAAGGTGCCATGATGGTGAAATCCACGCCAGCCGCGACCTTCGTAGTGTCCCAGACCGAGTTCCTGCTTGAGTTCCTGATAGTCGCGTTCGATGATCCAGCGCTGTTTGGCCTGACCGGCCAGATCGGAAAGCGAGGTATGGGCCCCAAGAGTGGAGAGCCAGTACCGGATCGGTTCGGATGCGGTCTTGGGCCACTCGACCAACAACCACTCTTTCGGATGCGGCGAGTGGCGCTCGTGATCCAGATGAGCGGGACGAATGCGAACTGCGGCGAAACGGGAACGCAGGGTCTCGGAGGTGCCTTCGCGCCAGGAGACGTTCTTCCAACGCTGGGGAGACAACGAGAGGGCCAGTTGCTTGACCGAAACCGGTTGATGTTTCTTGTTGCGCTGCATGCGGGTCGGTGTCCGTCCGCGGCCGGTCAAGGATTTCGGCGGCAAGGGACCCTGGCCCGGTTTCCACACGGTCGTGGTGCCTTGCACCCCTAGGACGTAGCTAAGTCCGAGTTCGGTGATGCCGTGCCGGAACTTGTAGTTGTTGCCGTAGGCCGTATCGCCCAGAACCGGTGCCGGAGCAATGCCGTCATCGACGGCCTGCCGGATTTGTTCCAAAGCAATTTGAGGTTTAGTTTGAAATCGAACGTCTTCGGGAATAGCGGCTTTGCTTCGACGTTCCGGATCCTTCGCCCAGGTCTCGGGGAGGTAGAGTCGCCATGCCACCGGCAAGCTGGATTTCGCTGTCGCCACCGACAGGCTCACCGCCACCCGGCAGTTCTCAGGTTTGCCGACCTGTCCACAGTATTGCCGGGCCACACCCACCGAGTGGGTCCCCTTTTTCACGAATCCGGTGTCGTCGACAATCCAGGCTTCAATCGGACCGTTGGCTTCCATCGCCCCCAGCGCGTACTGTCGAACTTCTGCCAACAGAGCCGCATCGTCCCAGGGCGCATCCGCGACCAGATGATGTAGCGACTGGTGCATTCGGCGTACATTATCCGGAGCCAATCGTGCAGCCATCGGCTCCACACTCTTACGTTTGATCGGCAGCAACAACCCGGTGCAGTACGACTTCAACGGTTCATGACGATCGGCGTGTCCTGCGGCCGACGCCAGGCGTTCCAAATAGGCCGCAAAACGTTTTTCCTGAGTGCCTGGCGCCTTCGATTTGGCGCTCATGACCGGATGCTAACATAAAATAGACCGTTTGTAACATAGTAGTAATAGTCGGCTTATCGGAAAGTAGCGGTTTTAATTCTCAACGTCCGACAAGATGATTTATCAGGACTCGAGAATTCTTGCAGAGCAATAGGAGAGGATCAACGGAAGCGGCGGCCGCACCTGCAGCACATTCTCTCGCCTCATACAACAAGTATTGGCACCATCGCGAGCAGCTGTACACTATTGAGACGTTTATGCAAAGCACCTTCACGTTTCCCGTTCTACGTATCCAGCACATCCATTAGAATCGTTTAGAATCGTTGCTACGATACTTTAATAACAGATCAACCATATGACACCGGCTGTTCACCATTGAACCAGAGAGAGACTATGTCTAAAACCGCCGTCCGCTCAATCGTCCTCGCAGGCGCCATGCTGGTGGCCTGCGCCACCTCAACCCTCGCCCAATCCCTGGTGATCCGGGCCGATCGGATGCTCGACGTCGACAGCGGCGAGTTCGTGAGCCCCGCCGTCGTCGTAGTCGAAAATGGGAGGATCCAAGGCATCAACCCGGTCCAGGCGCCTGCCGGGGCCGAGACGATCGACTTGGGCGATATGACGCTGCTGCCCGGCCTGATTGACATGCACACCCACCTGATGCTGGACCTCACGCCGAACATACAGCTTCGCACTGTCACTGAGACCACGCCGAACTGGACCATCCGGGGCGTCGTCAATGCGCGAAAGACGCTAATCGCCGGCTTCACGACCGTGCGCGACGTTGGGTCGGTCGAGTTTGTCGACGTGGCGCTCGCGCAGGCGAGCGATGCTGGACGCATCGAAGCGCCTCGCATCGTGCCCGCCGGCCACGCGCTTTCTATCACCGGCGGCCACGGTGACGCTGGCGGCTTTATCCCCGGTCTACTGGAGTCGACGCCAGAACAAGGAGTGGCCGACGGCGTCGACGAAGTGGTCCGGGCTGTACGCTATCAGATCAAGCATGGCGCCAAGGTAATCAAGGTCCTAGCCACGGCCGGCGTGTTGTCGTTCGAAGAGGCGGTGGGCGCACAGCAATATTCCTTCGAAGAACTGCAGGCCATCGTCGAGGAAGCGCGCCGGCATGGCCTTAAGGTGGCGGCACACGCCCACGGAACCGAAGGCATCCTCGCCGCCGTGAGGGCCGGTGTGGCCTCCATCGACCATGGGTCAATGCTCACCGACGAGGCCGTCGCAGCGATGAAAGAACACGGCACCTACCTTGTGCCGACCACATACCTCAACGATGCCATCGACCTAGCAGCCTGTCGGACTTTCGGCGTAAGTCCTTTGTTTTCAACGACGGCCCTTTTCAGCTCGAAACTGTAAACACGGTCATATGAATGACTTAGATTATTGATTTGGTGTTAGTCCGACAGGCTGCTAGCTATGCTGCCGCCGCCGATTCGTGCCAAGGGCGAGCAGGTGATCCCGTTGGCAGCGGCAAGCGTGCGGCGTGCCATCGAAGCCGGCGTCAACATAGCGTTTGGAACGGACGCGGGCGTCTATCCTCACGGCGACAATGCGAAAGAGTTTGCCGCGATGGTCGACCGAGGCATGACGCCGCTCGGCGCCATCCGCTCGGCGACTACGAACGCTGCCTGCAAAGGGTGGACGACTTCAGGACTGGCCATGCGAGCCTTCCAAGACCTCCGAGGGTGCTGAGCCGACGAAGATTAGACTATTTGTGGGGCTGATTCCCGAAAGAAATCGTGTTCGGGGCTTCTGAGGTCCGTGGGTCACTCAGCTGTATAACCGGCTATACGTCCGTGTGGCTGCGCAAGGTCCGCCGACTTTGCAATTTGACTGGTTCGCTCGCCCGCTACTCCTTGCCACCGATTGGTCTCATGGGTCCTTCAGTAGCGGCTCGGGTGATCTTCTCTCCAATAAGTGTAATCTTGTGATCCCTAAGCCGTCGCTCGTTCAGCCAGTACGGGCTCGTGATCTCCTTGAATGCATAGATAGCGGCCTGGATGCCGTCTGCCCAGGCCACGGTGATCAAGCTTGATGTCTCCATCGAATCTCCCGCCAGATCTCTATCAGGGCAATGGCGCGAGTCGAGGTCCTATCGTCGACGGCGCCAGCTATGTGGAGTACACGGTCCCCTACGAGAAACGGGAAGGTGCGCCTCCGATCATTTTGATCCCCGGTGGTGACCTGTTGGGCACAATCTATGGCACGACAGCGGATCGCCGGGAGGGTTGGGATCTCTTCTTTGTCCGTCGCGGTTTCACCGTATACGTCATCGAGCCAGCCGGTCGCGGCCGGTCCTCCTTCGCCGTGGATGGATTTAACCAGGTCAAAGCCGGACTTTCCATGCCAGACACACAAGGCACACTACGCCGCTGGACTGGCCAGGCCTGGGTGACGTGGGATCAGGGCCCTGAGCCGGGAGTCCGTGGCGGGGGGAACGGGATGTGTCCCAACATGGGTGGCGACGAAATCGATAATCCCGAGGATTGCGGGGGTGATCAATGGCCCGATGGCGAGGCTGCCTATCATCAGTTTCTCGCGTCTCTCCCGGTGAGCGGTATTCGCTCTCTCGACGCCGCAGTTACCAGAGGCCTGACCGAGCTGTTGGAAGAGACCGGACCGGCAATCGTGGTTGGGCACTCGGCCGGTGGCGCGATGCTGCAGATGCTTGCGAGCCGGCGCCCGGAGTTGCTGCATGCGGTTATTGCGGTGGAGCCAGCGGGAGGAGTCTTTTGTGGACAGTTGCCCGACGATCTCTCAAACTTTGCAAGAGTGCCGTACTTCGACGTGCGCGGGGGGCTTGAGAGTTCTGAACCCTCGAACGCTTGTGCGAACCTCATCGATCGACTCCGAGGGCTGGGTGGCGATGCCTCGGGGTTGTTCCTGCCTGACGTCGGCATCACTGGCAACGGCCACATCATGATGCAGGAACTCAACAACGCGGACATTGCACAGACTCTGTTGAACTGGATCGAAGAACACGCCTTCTGATCCCGGGAAATGGTGGAAGTCAATCCGGTTCGTCTGGCCCCTGCGGCTACCGTAAATCTACCCAGCGTTGATTCTCGGCTCGAAGGTAGCGCGGGGAGCGGCGAAATCGGTTTCGTATTTTCCTCCACGGTGCCGTAAACACGGCTTGTGCGAGCGTCTTCGGGTAACGCAGGGCGCAGGGTAACGTGAGGCTGAGGTCTGGCTCTTTGGACGTATAACCGGCAATACGTCCATGTGACGCTTCATTTATCTCCAGTCCAACTTCAGGGTGAATTTTTAGGGACTCTAGTGGCGAAACACGTCGAGATCTACTCGAAAGGCGGGGAGAGCTGAAACCCAGGCGGGAAGAAAAGTTTCAAAGTGTTTTCAAGCACTTCCGACGCCCGGATCACTCCTCCAGTGTCCTGCGTTTTTCGTCCAGGCCTTTCCAGAAGATGTGGATGGCGTCGAGGGCCTCACGTGCGCCGTAGTACCACTGCTCTTGATCAAAACCTGGGCTAAAGAACACTTCTGAAAGCTCTTCCTCGACATTCGCAACGTGCCCCAGTTCGAGATTGAAGTGAAGCTGAAAGAAACCGACGTCGATCGGATGCAGGTCGAGAGCCTCGCGGTGCGTCTTGTTGTAAGCGTCCAAGCCCACGATTAGCTCTTTCCAGAAGTTGTTACCCTCGGCCTCTTCGCCCTTACCGATTCCGAAACCCGCCCAGGATTCGATCGCAAAACTCGCTCCGGATCCGATGTTGTTGTCCGGGTGACCATAAACTTTTTCCAGATTTTCCAAAAACCGGTGTGTTGCCTGACTACCGAGCGCCCATTTGCCGAGTTGATCGCGGCCAAGGCCGAGGGTCTCTCCGATGTCTCGCAACCACTTAATGTGGGCATTGTCGTGGGAAAATAGAAATCCTTCGATGTCGCCGGTGTGGATGTCTATCGGTACGCCAATCTCACTCCCCAGAATCGATCGCGCCTTTTTTTCCTCTGCTTCGGTCGCCGCGTTGACCATCCGCTTGGCCTCAAGTGGCAAGAAGTGGTTGGAAAACACAGAAAACTGGATCACCAGATCCGTGAGTTGGTCGACGTTGGCCGTTCCCTGTTTAAACCATCTCGTATATGGGTTTTGACGGACCACGTCATGGGCGTAGATCTCCCGTTCAACCCGCCGGATGTGATCAATAAAGGCCTTGGCTCGAGCCTGGGTGACCTCGCCACGACGAACTTTCTCGGCGACGCTGTCGGGCAATGCTGAAGCTAGATCCACCACGACTCTGTCCCTCGCTGCCAAACACGGATTTACTTCGATTATACACACCGGAACGGGTGGCCTGTCAGCCTCCGAGATGGGTCCATGGTTGAAGCGATCGATTGTCTCCGGCCAGGCATTTGGCAGGGTTGCCGATCGTAGGTGGGATATCCACTTGAAGAGAAAGGAGCCACACTAAAAAAGAACAAGACGGATCTGTCGGAAGTTGAGAAAACATGTATACGGAAATATCCAGATTCACTGAAAGAGTGATTTTCCGGATTCCAGTTCCGAATGAAGGTGATCGGTAAGATCTTCGCTACCGGGATTCGGACTCGGGCCGCCGTTCGTTTCAGGTCCGCGATGCGACGACTCGATAGCAGGGCTTGTAAGACCCGCTGGCGATTTTCATACGTCCCTGATCGACGAAGCTGCCAAGCATCGCATCCAACAACTCCATGATGGCGTGATCCCCACGTATCTCGAATGGTCCATTCCGCCGGATAAGTCGAATTCCGTGCTCTTTGACATTTCCCGTCACGATGGCGGAAAAGGCGCGACGTAGATTCGATGCCAGGTCGTGGATCGGCAGATCGCGATGGAGCACTAGATCTGCAACCGCTGCATGACTGACCTCAAACGGACGCTGATAGCCGTCGGGAACGTTCAACAGCCAGTTGAAGTAGAAGGCATCGCCACTCTTACGTCGCCGGGTGTGAACCTTGCGGACGCTTCGATCCATGTGCCGGGCGACTTCCCGCTCATCGTCGATAATGATTAGATAGCGCTCGCGTGCCTTCTCGCCCAAGGTCTCGGCGATGAATTGGTCGATCTGCTCGAAGTAGTCACAGCTTTCCTTCGGGCCACTGAAAACGATGGGCAGGTACTGATCGGCATTGGTCGGGTCCATCAGCACACCGAGCAAGTACAGAATCTCCTCAACCGTGCCCACCCCGCCTGGGAAAATAATTACCCCGTGACCGATGCGCACGAATGCCTCCAAGCGTTTTTCGATGTCGGGCAGGACGACGAGATGGTTGGCCATCGGATTCGGTGGTTCGGCCGCAATGATCCCGGGCTCGGTCAGACCCACGTAACGAGCATCTTGCAAGCGCTGCTTGGCGTGGCCGATGGCGGCTCCTTTCATCGGCCCTTTCATGGCGCCCGGTCCGCAGCCTGTGCACACATCGAGGCCGCGCAAGCCCAGGTGATACCCGACTCCCTTCGCGTACTCGTACTCGTTGCGAGATACGGCGTGCCCACCCCAACACACGACGAGGTTAGGCCGGAGATTCGGATTCAGGATTCGTGCGTGTTTCAGGATGTGGAAGATGGCATCCGTGACGCCGTCTCCTTGCTCGAGATCGAATCGTTCGCTCTGCTCGATCTCAGTACGAATGTAAACGAGATCTCGCAACACTGCGAACAGGTGCTGGCGAATTCCCTCGATGATCCGACCGTCAACAAACGCGCTGGCCGGCGCATTCTTAATCTTGAGCTTGAGCCCACGCGTGCGTTGTACGATCTCGACCGAGAAATCACGATAGCGGTCGAATACGGCAGCGGCGTCGTCTTCGTCGCTGCCCGAGTTCATCACAGCGAGTGCACAGCGCCGAAGCAGATCAAAGAGCTGGGAGTTCTCCCTCGATTTAGCCGCGAGCCGAAGCTGCTCCACCTCGCGCTGGGACAGCACCTCGAGAGCCCCGCGAGGGCTGACCTCCGTATCGACTGTGTCACCAGCTGCGGGGGTTGTTTTCATCATCCCAGCTTAGCCGGAACGGGGTCTCTCGAGTTGCCAAAATTCAAAAGAACACCGCGTCGGGTCGACGCTTGAGTATATTTGTTCGGCAATCCTTGGACGCGGGCCTTATTTATACGTCCTCGCGCAACGTTTGCCAAAAATTCGCTCGCGTTTACCAAAGCGACTCTAATTGTCTGAGAAATCGGTCAATGGACCATTGTCCGAATAGCCGGTTATACAGCCAAGTGACCCGCATCGGGACTGGGATCCCCGGAAACCGGCTTCTGGGTCCCTTGAGTTGCACGACTGCCAAACACTTGGCGACTACTCATTAGTAATCCAGCGATTCGTACCGGGCATGTCCACGCCAGGGCCACTCCATCCAAGACGGGATTCGGGGTTCGGTTCAAGATATCAGATGGCCACTTCGCGGAAGCCGCGCGAACAGCTCCTTAGATTTCTACTGGATCGACGCTCAGAAATGTCGTGCACGGCGCCGCAGATCTCTGGTGAAACTATTCTGTATTGTTCGGCCCGGACAGGCCGATGCGGGTAATCAGCTGTAGGTAGCGCGGGTCGGAACGGAGTTTTTCATATTCGGGGGCCACCTTCAGCCAAACCAGGTAACGAGATCGCTGCTCGAAAGCCTCCTCTAGCCGCTGAAACGCCAAATCTGTCGCGTCCAGTCCTGCGTGGATGTAAGCGATCAAGGCCGGGGAAACGTATCTTCGCTCTTCCAGTTCCTCCAACCTAGACAAAACTCCGAGGGCCTCGGATTGTTGGCCGGAGAGAGCATAGGCGTGTCCGAGGGACGCCAGCGACACGGTATTCCCGTCCGAAAGCGCAACGGCTTGACGGAACTCGTTTACAGCCTCCCGATAACTGCCCTCTTTTCGGTGGTAGTTCCCTAATACCCAGTGGGCTCCCCAGAAATCATTGTCGAGTTCCAGAGCGTCTTCGATCCACCCTAAGGCTTCCTGGCTGCGACCGGTGTGAAGGAGTTGAAGTCCCAAGTTGGCATGCCGGGCGACGATGTTCATGATTCCAATATCTTGTGGATGGGTACGGCGGGGTCGGGTCTACTTCGACTCGACAAAGACACCGGAGAGACGACGTATTTCCGCCCTGATGCCGATCAACCGGAGACCAGCGTCAGCGGAAGCGTAATGTACGACATCCACCAGGAGCCTGACGGACTCATCTGGCTTAGCACGCTCGGGAGGGGGTCTGGATGTCTTCGATCCGAAGACCGAGCAAGTGATCCACAAGTACAAGAACGATCCTGACGACTCGGCGTTGTTGAGTAGCAATACGGTCTACCAGTTCTACCACGCGCCCACCGGGGAATATTGGGTCGCGACCGACGTCGGCCTCGATCGCTTTCACCCCGAAACCGGGACCTTCACGCATTTGTCGACTCGCAACGGCACATTGCCGATTGTGGGCGTGATGTCGGTGATCGCCGATCGCTGGGGTAGTCTGTGGTTAGGAGGCCACGAGGGACTAGTACGCGTCGATCCCTCGAACAATATCTACCGCTACTACGGCATGAACCGGGACGTCCTCAAGAATGTGGGCGTGGTGTTCCGACCGCTCGAAACGAGAGACGGGGAGCTCTGGTTCTACGATCGCGGAATCACGCGATTTCGCCCCGAGGCCATTCGGGAGGAGCCGAACCTGGCCCCGGTGTTCTTCACCGGTTTTACCCGGGACGGAGAGTCACTGGACGTCGGACCGGCGCCGGAGCAGGTCACCACGATCTACCTCGATTGGCGAGAGAACTCTTTCGAATTCGAGGTCGCCGCCCTCGACTATCGCAATCCGGCCGCCAGTCGTTATCGGTACCGACTGGCGGGGGTCGACGCCGACTGGTACGAAGCCGGGGGAGAGCGGGGCGGCCGATACGTCGGCCTCCCCGGCGGGACCTACACCCTCGAAGCCATGGCGGCCAATGAGGACGGCGTGTGGAGCCAACATGTCGCCTCGGTGCAGGTGGTCGTCGCGCAAGCGCCTTGGCACACCTGGTGGGCATGGGTTCTCTACGTCACGATAGGTCTGGCGGTGTTCGCGTTCTTCGTTCGCTATCGCACGCGCGCGCTTCGCGAGCAGGTGCGTGCGGCGCTTCAGCTCGGAAACTACACGCTGCTCGACAAAGTCGGTGAGGGTGGCATGGGCGTCGTCTATCGCGCTAAGCACGCCATGTTGCGGCGTCCCACGGTGATCAAGCTGCTACCCCCCGAGAAGGTCGATGACCAGAGTCTGCGGCGCTTCGAGCGCGAGGTACAGCGGACGAGCGAGCTCAACCATCCCAACATCGTCTCGGTGTATGACTATGGGCGCAGCTCGTCGGGCGTGTTTTACTACGCCATGGAGTACCTCGACGGAGCCACGCTCCAGACCGTTGTGGATCACGACGGACCGCAACCTCCAGCACGCGTGGTCCGGATCCTCAGCCAAGCAGTGGGGGCGCTGGCGGAAGCGCATGTGGTCAACCTGATCCATCGCGATATCAAGCCGGCCAACATCATGCTCGTCGAGCAGGGTGTACGGCCCGACGTGGTCAAGGTCCTCGACTTCGGACTCGTCAAGGAACTTGAGCCAGCCGATGGAGCTTTGTTAACCCAAGTCAACGCCATCGCTGGTACTCCTATGTACTTTTCCCCGGAAACGCTCAAAGCTCCGGACTCCGTCGGCGCTCGCAGCGACATTTACTCGCTGGGCGCGGTGGGATACTTCTTGCTCACCGGGGAACATGCGTTTACAGGCCACGACGATCGCTGAGGTATGCTCGGCTCAACTGCACAGCAATCCGGTGCCACCGTCCGAGCGCCTGGAGAAGCCGTTGCCGCCGGACCTCGAGGCCTTGATCCTGCGCTGCCTGGCCAAGGAACCTACGGACCGACCCCAGAACGCCGCCGCTCTGCAGGTCGCACTGCAGGCGTGCGCGGACGTAGGGCAGTGGACTGACGAGGATGCCCATGCCTGGTGGCAGAGGCACCGGTTCGCGATCACCGCACCACGCGGGGGCAGACCCGAGCCCCTGTCCAGGCCACTAATGATCGACCGAGCACGACGCGGGGTCTCGCCCGCATCGACCCCTCGAGACGCATACACCGCTACCACAGCATAAACCTGGCTCAACAGATCGCAGTGGCGTTTGATGCCGAAGTCGCGCTCCACTGGCAACCCGATTCTCCAGAACTTGTGGAAAACCAGACCCGTAATGGGCAGCACTGCACAAGATCTATTGGATCGCTTGTCCAGCGATATACTGATTCTTCATACTGACGATCGAGGACCGGCCGCCTTCGATCGTCAACTCCTAACCTGGTACCAGTCAGGAGCGAAAGGACCCTGCCGTGGTTGAGTGTCTGAGAACAAGTTCTCATCAATAACAGGAGGCAAGTTCAACGTTGCGATTGAAGCGAATTTACGATGAAGCCTCCCCGAGTGATGGAGTTCGCGTACTCGTGGACCGCATCTGGCCGCGTGGAGTTTCCAGACGCGACGCCATAATTGATCGCTGGATGAAGGATATTGCCCCCAGTACGGAGCTTCGCAAATGGTTCAACCACGAATCGAGTCGCTGGCGTGAGTTTAAACGTCGGTATTTCCTGGAGCTAAAACAAGAACGCTTCGGGCTCGTCGAAGAGTTGACATTACTGGCTGCGAAGAAGACCGTCACGCTCGTGTACTCAACCAGAGATCAGGAGCACAACCAGGCGCGGGCTCTTCTCGAGTATCTGAGTCGCGAAAGCAAGAGCTAGCATGTCTGCGCTCCTTGGATGGCAGTGAGTTAAGTACGATAGGCCGCAACGGGTTCAGATTCATCGCGAGCGCAGTATGGCGGACCGACGAAGCTCTGGATGCCATCTCGACGGCGTACCGTCACGCATCAGAAGCCGCTCGTTGACGGCACAAAACCGAGGGGCGATCTACTCGTAGGGTTGCTAGCCACCGGGCTTGCTGAGAGTGGCCAGCGAGCGGCATCAGTTGGCGGTCGCAGGATGGTCACCATCGATCGATAGGGGCTCCATGCTGAGTTTCGGGTACTGGTATTTGTTCCCGATCTCGATATTAATTGCCACGATCGCAGTGTGATTGGGTTGAGAAGGGTTGGGGACGCCCTGCGGCAAAACTGTACTGGACAGTGAGTGGCGATCGGGAGACCAGTCCAGGTTTAACGCGACGACTACCCCCGATAAACGCCGCTTTGTTTACTGATCGAGTCTCAACCCTTGAGAAGTCGGAATCTGGGGAGTTGGAGGTGCCTTCTACCAATTCACTTCGTTCTGGCACTTGAAGTCAGGTCGCCAACCTGCTGCACCCCAGCGCCAGTCCGGCGATCAGGACCGAGCAGCTTGCCACGACGACGTCATCAGTTTCTTCACAATATTCCTCGCACAAACTTTACTATATCTGCATTCTCTGTTCACACTAGGAGGTTCAGGCTGATGAGGCTCAGGATCGCGTTTCTGCTGATTGTTTTCGGGTTGGTGGCGAGTTCGGCTCAGGCACAATCCCCACCCTCCACCCGTGAGATGAACCTGCTGGGCTGGCAGGAATTCGCGGAGCTCGTGCCCGCCCGGGTCGAGACGGTTCTCATCCCGACCGGAACCCTTGAACCTCACGGCGTCCTGCCCAATGGCTCGGACAATCTGGCTCCCGAAGCGATGGCCCGGGACCTTGCCGAGCGGCTGAATGCGCTCATCGCGCCGACCTTGAATTACGGCTTCACTGGATCCCTCGATGCCTTTCCAGGGAGCTTCTCGATCGGCGCCAACGCATACGAAGCATTCATCATGGACGTGATGACAGGCCTGGCGCGAAACGGTTTCCGAAACCTGATTATCTTGAACGGGCACGGCGGAGGCCAGACAGCGATCCTTCAAAGGGTGGCCGAAGAAGTCGGTCGTCGGGAACGCGTCCGCACGCTGGTCACAAACTGGTGGTCCATCGCCAGCGAGATCACCTTCGAAGTGTTCGGAGAAGACGGCGGCCACGCCGGGAACAACGAAAACGCCTACGTCCAGGCGATCGTTCCCGAGCACGTCCATCCGGCAAGGTACTCGGCGGACATGGCTACTCCCGGCTCATCGCCATCCGGCTGGCGCGCCTACCCGTTCCCGTCGTCGATCATCCTCTATCAGCCCGGCCAGGGTTATCCCGATTTCGATCCGGCCAAGGCCAGGACGTATTTCGAGAGGGTAAACGAGCGAATGGCAGAGTTGATCGAGTCCACAATCGAAAAATGGGATCGCGCGAGAATCTTCAGATAAGCGCATAGCATTTCCGTGGTGCTCGAGGCGATGCGCATCCTCCAGGGGCTGGCGACCGAGCCCGAATCCATATGGTGTTTCACCCCGGCGCACTCGGTCAGCGCGCGGTTGAGATCGAAATGATCGTGGAAGTAAGAAATTAAGGCCCTTATGCCGACTTTGAGTTCTTTAACTTGACAGCACTTTCCCGGCTACCTCGGGGCTTGCAGTCAGTGTAATATCGATCTTCTGGACCCCATCTCATGTCGAACGCTGTTACCTGCAAACAACTTTTTAAGCGCTACGAAGGCGGCGGAAAGGCCGTGGACGCGGTGAACGGGCTGGATCTGGAAGTCCATTGCGGCGAATGTTTCGGTCTTCTCGGTCCGAACGGCGCGGGAAAAACGACGACCGTCGAAATCCTGGAAGGATTGATTCCGGCCACCTCGGGTGAAGTCGAAGTTCTGGGAATGCGCTGGGACACCGGCCACAACTACGAGTTGCGCCAGAAGCTCGGAATCACACTGCAGGAGACCCGGCTGCGCGACAAGCTGAGCGTCCTTGAGACGCTTCAGATGTTCCGTAGTTTCTACAACGACGGGATCGAAGCGGAAGAAGCGATGGCACTGGTGTCGCTCGAAGAGAAGTCTGATGCGTGGATCTCTAAGCTGTCGGGAGGGCAAAAGCAGCGTGTCGCTGTGGCGTGTGCTCTGGTCGGGAAGCCCGAACTTGTCTTTCTGGATGAACCCACGACGGGGCTGGATCCCCAGGCGCGCCGCTAGCTCTGGGACATCGTCACCGACATCAAGAGGGCCGGGAACACGGTCTTTCTGACAACGCACTATATGGATGAAGCTGAGAAGCTCTGCGACCGTGTTGCCATTGTCGACCATGGCAACATCATCGCGTTGGGTTCGCCTCGGGACCTGATTATCCGGCTGGGTGGCGAGCACGTCATCGAATTCAGCCTCGAGTCCAACGGCGATCGCATGGTTGATCCTGAGATGTTTTCCAGAATCGTCGGTGTCACCAAGTCCATCGAAGAAGCGGGCCGGTATCTTCTCACCGTGGCGGAACCGCATCTCTCGATCCCTGGGTGTCTCGACCTGCTCTCCGAGGAGAACCTGCAACTCAAGAGCCTCACCACACGGCATGTCAATCTCGAGGACGTATTCGTTAGCCTGACGGGGAGGCATCTTCGTGACGATTAAGACCAACCCATTTGCCCAGTTAGTCCTGGCGAACGTCAGGAGTTATCTGCGGCAACCTGAAGCCATCTTCTGGACCTATGGTTTTCCCTTCATCATGGTCATCGGGCTGGGCCTGGCCTTCAACAGCGATACCGACGTGCAGACGTTATTCACTGCGACCGAGGAGGCGTCTTTGGATCCGATCGTTCAGACACTGCGGGAAGATGAACGCTTCGGGATCGACATCCTCGCCCATGACGAGGCGCTCGAGGGTTTGCGGCGTAACCGGACACCGCTAGTTGTTTCCGTTAATCCATCGGGAGACTTCGAGTACTTTTTCGATCCCACGAATCCTGCTGGAACCACGACCCGAGTGGTCGTGGACGATGCGATTCAGCGGGCAGCGGGCAGGAAAGACACGGTGCTTTCGAACGATCGTCGAACCGATGCGCCGGGTTCCAGGTATGTCGACTTTCTCGTCCCCGGATTGATCGGGATGAACCTGATGGGAGCGGGCCTCTGGGGGATCGGATTCAACACGGTCGACCTGCGCATGAAAAACCTGCTCAAGCGGATGGTCGCGACTCCAATGCGACGAAGTCATTTTCTGGTCGCGTTGGTCAGCAGCCGCGTGGTGTTCTTCATACCGGAGATGTTCTTCTTGCTCCTGGCGGCGAATCTGCTTTTCGGAGTGCCTTTCGCGGGCAGTTACTCTGCCGTGATCCTGATCGCGCTCCTCGGCTCGATCACCTTCGCCGGCATCGGACTGATGGTTGCCTCCCGTGCGAAAACGATCGAAACGATCAGCGGTTTGATGAACCTGGTGATGATTCCGATGTGGCTTTGTTCAGGGATTTTCTTTTCTTCGGAACGATTTCCGGCCCTCGTCCAGCCCTTCATTCAAGCGCTGCCTTTGACGCAGGTGATCAACGCGCTCCGCGCCGTCATCCTCGCAGGAGAACCACTGGCCTCCCAGGCATTCTCGATTGGAATTCTGGGTCTGTGGTGCGGGGTAAGCTACGCCGTTGCACTCAAGATGTTTCGCTGGGTCTGATCTTCGAACAGAGCGACTTCCTTCGGGGCCGCCAAAGCGTTTGACACAGTCAGGCCCTCGCCCGCTTGACAGAACCCCGGTTACTCCATCGGACTCTGTGTGTAAACGAAGGACATGATTTTCCATTCCCCGTCCGTCTTGACCAGGTGAAAAGCATCTACCCCCGCAGCCGCTGAAGAGCCGGAGGAATAGCGTGCCCAGACCGAGGCTATGTTGTCGTTGATCGACACCTCAGGCTCGGCCATCTCTTCGTTTCCTCTCGTGGCAGATCCGACCCAATCTTCCACTGTCGTGAACGTCTGTCTCCGTTCCCCCGCCTCGTCGGGCTGATCAGAAACCAGCGTTGCTCCAGGCCAGAACAACGTTTTCACGTTTTCGCTGTCACCTGCTGCCAGGTAAGTAAATACATTCTGGACAACCTCGACAACCTTTTCATGCTCTGTTCGCGTATCTGGTACGGTCTCACCGAGAACATACTCGGAAAAGAAGGCGTATTCGCGCTTCATCTTGTCCAACTGGTGTCGCGGTTCCCGCAGTCCGTGCGGTTCTCTCGGAAACCACACCATCTCAACGGGAATCTCATTCTTCTTGAGCCCCATGTACAGTTCCTGGGCCTGGCTTTTCGGAACCCGCGGGTCCTGCTCTCCGTGCATGATCAGTGTGGGCGTATTCGCCTGATTGATGAACGTCATTGCAGAGGCTCGACGGTATTCCTCCTCGTCATCGAAGGGCGTGGTTCCGAAATACCCTTCCAGAGTCCTCTGAAGGTCGTTAGTGGAATACATGCTGAACATGTTCGTCAGTCCAGCGCCGACCATCACGGCCTTGAAGCGATCGGTCTGGGTCAGGGTCCACGCCGTCATGTAACCACCGTAACTCCATCCGGTCTGGCCCATCCGGTCGGCATCGGCCACACCGCGACGGATCAGCTCGTCCACTCCGGATTGGACGTCTTCGTAGTCGCCACCACCCCAATCTCTGACGTTGGAGAGCTGAAATTCCTCGCCGTAGCCGGAACTGCCGCGCGGGTTGGGAAGGAGCGTCACCCAGCCGCGGCCTGACCAGACGTGAGCGTAGTTGCCGTGACGTCCCGGGAAACTCTGGGTCCAGGCTCCGGCCGGACCGCCGTGTACGTTCATGATCACGGGGTACTGCCTTCCCGGTTCGTAATCTACCGGGTAGATGACAACGCCTTCGACTTCTCGGCCATCTGGGCTGTTCCAGCGAATCACCTCGCTTTCTCCCAGTGCGATGTCTTCTAACTGTGGATTGTGATTGGTAATCCTGGTTGAATCAAACGTCGGCATCGAAACCACGTACACGTCGTTTGGCTGTTGCACGTCGGACCGTCTGAACGCGAAGGTCCTTCCGTCAGAGGAGAGCGAATAACTCGAGACGACTCCTTCGTAATCGGTGATCTGGCTGACGCTGCCGCCGGACGCAGGTGCACTGAAAATCTGGCGGCTCGAACCCTGCGCGCCCTCGAAATAGATCACTTCGCCATCTGGCGAAAATCGAACGTTGTTTGCAGGGCCGTCGAAGTCGGGGATCAAAGATGTCGGTTCGCCACCCGAAACCGAAATCGCGTGCAGACGCGTGAAACCCAGAGTCCCCTGGCTGGCCGGCCTTGTGCCGAACAGGATTGTTTCCCCGTCAGGAGACCAGACCGGATTGGTGTCAGATCCCTCATTGTCATAGAGCTTCCGCGGCATTTCAGATCCGTCCGAGTTTGCTACGTAGATGTCGCTGAGACTGCCATCGTCCGCCCTCGGAGTCGGTCGGACTCGGTAGGCGATCTGCGTTCCGTCAGGAGACCAGGTCGGTTGATCCACAACGAAATCGCCTTTCACGATCTCCTCGGAACTTTTTGACTCGACCTCGATTACGTGAAGGCTCGAATAACGAAAATCCTGGTCAATCACATTCGCATCGTCGCGATCTCGCTGTCGCCTTTCTTCCTCTTCCGTCAAGGGGTTCTGAGCGACGTAAGCTATCCTGGTTGAGTCACCCGACCAGACGAAGTTATTTACACCGGTAGGGGAATCACTCAGTTTCATGGCCTCTCCGCCGTCTGGGGAGATAATGTAGATCTGAGGCCGATTGCGGTCCCCGTCGCCGTTTCCACCGTTCCCCTGCCCTCGTCCCTCTACAGGCCGGTTTGAAATGAACGCGATCCATTCCCCGTCAGGCGACCATTTCGGAGACCGGTCGTTGTTCCCCGACGTGAACCGTCGACCGTTGCCTCCGTCTTCGGTGGAAAGCAGCCAGATCTCAGGCCGGTTCTCGTTGTCGTCCATCGCCGCGGAGGTCACCGTATAGACGATAGTCTTGCCATCCGGTGATATCTCCGGCGGACCTACGTTTTTCATAGCCATGATGTCGTCGAAAGTCATCGGCCGCTTTTCCTGCGCCAGGCCGACAAGGGCAATCATCAGGATCAATGAAACCGCGAAAGCTGTATTCCAACGCTTCATGACTGACTCTCCTCTTGGTTAGTTGACCGGGTCTGGTAGTGCGTCGTCCGGTTAACGTAGAAGCCGGCCCGTCTAGGACCGGCTTCTCTACTTGCCTGTAATTCGCTGGGGATTTGTCACTCCGACGGGAACACACACATGAAGTTTGCGGCGTCATCCGTGCTTCCCGTTCCGTCATATCGCGCGACCTCGGGATAGGGACAGATCGGACGGGACATCAGCGCCTGATCCAGTTCGTCCAGCCCTTTGCGTTCCGCAACGTAGTTCGCTTCGGTCGAGGCCGGCAGGTTGTAAGCTGTTATCCGGTCCGGCTGTATGTCCTGTTCCACCCACCGTTCCAAAGCCGTCAGGTCGTCGAATGTGTCCGGACCCGGACCGCCCGAGCAGTGGTACATGCCGGGTAACATGAACAACCGCAGGAAGTCATCGGTTTCGGTTGCGCCCATAGTCGATTGGACCTTCTCGTAGTATTCGATCGTTCGCATCGGAATGAGCCCGACATCGGCCCAGCCGTGCCACATCACGATCTTGCCTCCCCGGTTGCGAAATGCACTGAGGTCGGGATCGGTCGCGTCTACCGTGTCTTCGCTGGCGAAGCGCGGGGGAAGCGAGGAGAAGTCCAGGTCCACAGTGGCATCGAAATCCGGCATGTCCGGATAAGACGCAAAGTACCTGAAGAAATTTGAGGAATTGCGCAGCTGAACCGGCTGGAACCGGTCTCCGCCGTAGGAATCGAGACCGCCCGAGGCGGCGTCTTCCCGGCTCGCTTCGGTCAGACCGATGAAATAAAGATCCCATCCCCCGGTAAAGGGTCCCGAACGCTCTGGCTCCATCCACTCGGCACCGACAACGTGGCCGGGATAGTTGCCCTCGCGGGTGTACAGGTCGCCGGGTCCCTCGTAGATCTTCACGATCGCCTCGATCTGTGCAGGCGTAAAGCAATCATCGGAATCTGTGCCCTCCGGGCATTGTTTGAGATGCGTCAGGGGATCGAAGCTGCACTCGCGCGGATCGTCGATGATGCCGTCCTCCAGGCCATCCTCCGTATCGCAGTTGGCATAGACCGCCTCGCTGAGCATCTGTAGTTTGGAAAGCGGGACCAGGCCTTCACGGTTGTTGCCGAACAGGGCACTGGAAACCCAGCCGGCGTTGTAGGCCTGTTTCTGACTGAAGTCGTAGATCGGTGCCCCGGCGATGATGCCGTCAAAACTATCAGGGTAACGTTGGGCCTGGAGCAGAGCCTGGCGTCCTCCGGTTGAACAACCGCTGAAATAGGAATACCTTGGGGTTCTGCCGTAGTAGGAATCGATAAGGCGTTTCGCCGCCAGCTGCGTCACCTGTACCGAGCGGTAGCCGAAGTCGATTTCGGCGGCGCGGCTGAGCGCAAAGCTGGGTTCGGGGCCTTCATGTCCGGTGTCGGTCGCAGCCGTTGCATAGCCCCGTCGCAGTCCGTAGGTCTGATCGTCCTGTATCAGGCCGGCAAAGCCGCCATTCCCGACCATAAAAAACTTACCGTTCCAATCCGTAGGCAGCTTCACTTCGAAACCCACGTTCGGGGGTATGAGTCCCTGAACGTGACAGTATTCCGGCAAACCATCCCGGGCTGAAATCATGCGCGTCGTCGTGATGGAAAGATCGGGACCGGTCTCGCCGAGCAGGTACAGGCACTCTTCTGTTCCGGCAGCGGCCAGGGCGGAGGGCGCGGAGATCAGAGTCAAAACCATTCCCATCGCCGCAAAAACAAGGCATTTACGGATCAACATGACTGAAAGGGCCTCCATTGTCGTTGCTTGAGCCGGGCATCTCAAAACTCGTTCGCAGATCAAGCGTACTGACGGTCAAAAATAACGACCAATAACTTATCACAGCTTCTCCGGATATTCGGCGCCAGAGGGACGACGTTATTCTTGGCTTAATCGACGGAGTGTGATCAGATGCCCTCAACCCTTTCACCCGTCCGTTGGAGAAACGAAGGAGGATTCTAATGAAATCACAAGCGCTGTTCGCCATCGCCGTACTCGTACTAGCCCTTGGAGGTTTGGCCCTGGCCGCACAGGCGCCTACCGGCGGCGACAAGGTCATGTTTCCGGAAGACTACGCCGACGGCGTCCTGTACTGGACCCAGGATCGCCCGCGAAACAATCAGGTTCGCGAATACTATACGAGCCAGGCAGCGATCGAGGCCGCCGGAAACGACGCGGAGCTCCCAAGCGGTACGGTGATCACGGTGGTCCAGTACAACATCGAACTCGGTGCCAACGACGAGCCGGCGACGAGCCCGGACGGACGGTTGATCAAGACCGATATCCGTGGTTACACCGCTATGGAGAAACGCACCGGTTGGGGCAGTGAGTATCCTGAGGACGTTCGTAACGGCGAATGGGAGTACCAGTCTTTCACAGCGGACCGGTCCCCCAATTCGAACGCAGATCTCTCCCGCTGCTTCGGTTGCCATGCACCCCAAGGGGAGCAGGACTACGTGTTCTCGTACCCAAACATCAAGGCACCTGAATAGACGGATCGACGAAGCATCGCCGAAACGAGGAGCCGTTCGCAAAGTGGGCGAGAGAGTCTGGATTCCTTCGAGCCGGCAAGGAAGCCAGACTCTGACTCCGGCCCGTTTGTATGTGATGGCCATTACGGACCAGGCTGTCGGAGCTGATATCGTTTCCCCTCGAGGTGAAGGAAGCCATTACGCCCTTCTTCGAGAAACATGCTGGACTTTTCGCTCCGGATTTGGCAATTGTAGCTACCGAGGATTGGCTAACGCGCCCGCTAGGAGGACACGGTGAGCACGACGGAAAAAAAGGAAGCAACGCCCGAGTTTCGTATCGACGAGAACCTGCGTGACGTTTTAAACCCCGTACGGGATTTACAACCTCTGCCGGAACCCGACGGTCCCGTTGAAGGCGGCCTGCCCGAACCGGTTTTTCCTCAACGGCCAGAAGTCATGTGGGAAACCGAGCGGGCGTACAACAACTTCAAGGCCTGGCGTGTCTGGAAAGGGATGGGCGCCCCATACTTCAAGTCGCGCCTCAAACCTCAGCAACTCCGCCCATTGATCTCGTATCTCTTCACCGAGTGGAAATGCAACCTCGACTGCCACTATTGCTGGTCTTACGAAAACAGCGTTCAAGGCATGACCAAACCCACTGCGAAGCTCTCGATCGACTGGCTCCATTCCACGGGTAATCGTTTCCTGGCTTTGATGGGAGGGGAGCCGCTGCTGCGGCCGAAGTTCATTCACAAAGTAGTCGACTACGCCACAAAGAAGGACTTCAACGTCTACCTGCCGACGAATGGCAGGCTCATGAAGCCGGACGTCGTTGATCGCCTAGGTGACGCAGGACTGACCACGGTCAATCTCGCTGTCGACTGCCTGGACGAATTGCCGGGACTCCACAAGGCACTCAACCCGATCCGCCCGTACTTCGACTATCTGATCAAAAACATGCGCCGCTACTGCTACAGCGTCTTCCTGAACGTTTGCATCTGTAAGAACAACATGGATGACGTCCGGGCCCTCACCGAGTTCGCACACGATTACGACATCGGTATCGACTATCACATCGTCGAATCACCCATGCTGGAAGCCCCTCACTTCAAACATCTGCAGGACAATCCGACTTTCCTTTACGAGGAAGATTACGGAAAGGTGGATGAGTTGATCGACTGGATTGTCGAAAAGCACGAGCAGGGCTACCGGATCGTAAACCAGAAAAACCGGCTCATCCAGATGAAAGAGTTCCTGCGTAGCGAGATCGAACCGTGGGGCTGCCGCGCAGGCCAGAACACCCTCATCGTGAGAACGGATGGAACACTGGCACCGTGCTTTCCGATGTACTCAGCGACCTATGATTGGGATGTCGCAGGTGCGCCCAAGTTCGACCGGAACCAGCTTACTGAAATGAAGAAGGAATGCGAGAAGACCTGCTTCTCGACCCTAAATCACATCGTCAGTTACGTGTACAACAACGGCCGCGTCATTCGCTGGATTCTGCGTAACGCCAAGAACGGATTCACGAGAGCGGACGGAACCGTCGAATAAAGAACCCCGCGACCCGCCTCCTTGACACCACATCAGGTTCGGACAGTTTCTCTCGACCAAAGGAGCTCGCTGATGTTCTCCCGACTAATCCAAACCCCAAACGACATCGGAACAACGATAGTCAGAGTCATGTTGGGAGTCGTGATATTCGCGCACGGAGCCCAGAAGATGTTCGGCTGGTTTGGAGGCAGCGGTTTCGATGCGACGATGACTCGTTTTACCGACATTTACGGCATCCCAGTCGTTTTCGCCTTCATCGCGATCATGGCCGAGTTCCTGGGCGGTATGGGACTGATCGTCGGCTTCCTCACCCGGATCGCCTCGTTCGGAGTCTCCACGTCCATGCTGTTCGCCATCATCATCGTCACCGGGTCCGAGGGTTTCTTCATCAACTGGGCGGGGAGAATGCCAGCCGGAGATGAGGGTTACGAGTTTCAACTCCTGGCCATCGCCATGGGCGTGTCGGTCTTGGTCAAAGGTGCGGGTGCCTTCTCTATCGACAGGATCCTCTACTCGAGGCTCGCCAAAAAGTAGGGACAGGTCACTCTTTCTGAGACCGGATTCGCATGCGATCGAGCGTTCTCTGGGAAAAAGAGTGACCTGTCCCTAATTTTAGTCAGCGATGGAACGGGCGAATTCGGTTTTGGTTTCCCGAAGGATTTCCAGAATGGCAGCGCGGTCTTCAGCAGATAGGTGATCAAACTCTTCCCTCTCGTCTTCTCCCCGAAGGACCTCCCCGAGTCGCCGATAGACGTAGTCTTTGACCAGGCTGGGTAAACCGTCGAAAGCGTCGGAGTAGATCACATAGCTAAGCGGATAGCGGAAGAGTCGCCGATCGAGATCCAGTTCCCTGAGAGAGCGCCCTCGAGGGTCCGTTGGTCCGCGATCGGAAACTGTTCGGCGAAACCCGAAGTCCCCACGATAGGTCCTTCCAAAGGCGCCTCTTCAGCCATGAGGAGGATGCCGGTAAGAAGCTCCGACCAACCCTCTATGAATTCCACTGCTGGATCGGAGATGAAACCTGGTTTCCGGCCCAGTTGAACGTTGCTCTCTTCTTCGTCCTGAATTGCCTTCCGCGTCTCAAAGTTCACCCGAACGATCACATTCTGAACGCTGGTCTGATGCTCGAGCACCATCAGTGCGACGATGTCACTCGTATCTCCCGCGTAAGGGGCTGTGTCGACCAGAGGGCCGAGGTCGGTCACGTTGGCCCCCAAGTCCAGATCGAACTCGGCTGGATCGGCAACGTTATTGATGATGATATTGCCCATGTGGCGCCCCTCGCCGTGTGTCCCTGTAACGTACCACCCCCCCAACGTTCTTCGAGGGGACTTTGATAGGTCGTCAAGTGCCAACCTTCGTGAGTAGCGAACCCACCGAACTGGTCCGTAAATCCAGAACCCACCAGATGGCGCGGCACCCCACCGCCGGTCATCGAATACGTATCGTGGCAGCGCAGACATTCAGCGTTCTGGCGTTGGAACCGCGGCGCTCCCTCGACCTGATCCAGCGTGTAGAAAACGACCCCCAGATTCGGGTCCACCGCTGAAATTTCCATGACGTTCGCATCCTGCAACCATCCAACGTAAACGCTGTCGTTGAAGTAAAGTGCTCGGGGCCTTTCGGGAGAAATGAGGTTGACCTGGAAGCTGGTCGTCGAAAACACGAGCATCTGAGACCGAACGTCGATGTCCAGTTCACCGAGCAATGAAAGCAAGTACCCGTTCTTGGCATCGAACTCGAGATCCACCTCACCTTCGTCAATCTTCTGCTGAAGCTCGGCGATGGCATCGGACGGCGGACGGGTCGAATACTCAATGACCGGATATTCGAAATCGTAGGGGAGCTGCACGAGGCCCCATCCCGCCCCGGGGATAAGTACAACGAGCGCTAAGAGGCAGAAGAAAATCTTCCGTTCAGGAGACATGCGAAAATTCTAACGCAACTTAATTGGGGTCAGAGCCCTATTTACCCATTTTTCAGTAACGCCTCTTTTTAATTGGGTAAATAGGGCTCTGACCCCATTTTTCGTCGGGCCTCTGTTTTTATCGGAAAGGCGAGATGCTTGCCATTTCGACAATCAAACTTCCTCGGGGAGTGACAATGCGGCACGACCCTCGCCCGCAAGACCCATCGGCGCTGCTCCCGATACGGGTTAGTTGACCAAGCGCCTCCGATCAGCTCCGCTCCGGCGATCACCGCCCCTCCGGCGGCCCAGGAACGAACGAGGCCAGGTCTCCGAGTCGACGCGTTTCATCGTGTGCCGCACCTTCTCCAGATCGAAGGGCTTCTCCAGAAACAGATCTTCTCTGCGAACCCTCTCCTGGGCCTCAGGATTGCCCGACATCAGGACAAACTTCAGGTTCCGTGACATACGAAACCCACGTCGGGCGACCTGATCCCCACTCAATTCGTCTATCTGATAGTCACTGATAAGAACGTCGATCAACCGATCCGGATCCTCGAGGATTTCTACGGCATCCGTGGAATGCCGGGATTCGATTACCGAATAGCCCAGGCTGGAGAGCATCGTCGTCAGCATCGACAGGATTTCGGCGTCATCATCTACTACCAGTACTTGTGAGGTGGAACCCCGGCCTGAACTTGTCATGTCGATTAGTGAACTCCTGCCAGATTCTGCACGAGGGTTCCATTGGAATAAATAAGACGTAAAAATGCTTGAAAAACGTGTTCCTTGCCAGAAACAGCCCTCTTTCCCACTATGAACGATGAGATCGCATCAGTGATTAGATGTATTACAGGAAATACCGTGCCGAATTCTACACCAGACGGGCTTCAAGACCAAGACGGTAAAGCAACTGATTTTGGTAGAATCCCTGACCATGAAATCCCGTGTTGCGAGGTCCGGAATCAAACCCTTACGATGGCTTGCTGCACTGGCCGCCTGCTCCATACTGACCACCTCGACATTGACGACTTGGGCGGGGGCCGGGCAGGGACAACGGCCAGAAACGGAGCCTACGGTTTCCTTCGATCGGGCTCTGGAGGAAGCCGCCCAGCTACCCCGTCTGCACAGTCTGTTGATCAGTTGGCAGGGAGACCTGCTCGTTGAAGAGTACTTCAACGGAACACGACCTACGCGCCTCGCCAACCTGAAATCCGCGTCGAAGAGCGTGGTGTCCGCCCTCGTGGGGATCGCTATCGAAAGCGGAGTCGTCGAAAGCGTGAAACAACCCATCGGGAATTTCTTTCCGGATCTGCTCGCCGGGGAACGGAACGCCGGAAAGCGGGCGATCACGGTCGAAGATCTCCTGACGATGCGGTCGGGCCTGGAGACGACAAGCAACCGAAACTATGGGGCCTGGGTCCTGAGCTCGAACTGGGTGCGGTACGCTCTCAACCAACCTCTGATACGCACGCCGGGCACCCGCATGGACTACAGCACGGGAAACACACATCTACTCTCGGCGATTCTGACCCGCGCCACGGGCAACAGTACGTGGCGATTCGCCCGGGATGTTCTTGCAGAGCCGATGGGCTTTTCTCTGGCCCAATGGCCCCGTGATCCGCAGGGCATTTATTTCGGCGGCAACGATATGACGATGACGCCGCAACAGATGATGGCTTTCGGGCGGATGTATCTCAGCGGGGGTCGGACCAATGGCCGACAGGTGGTCCCCCAGCAGTGGGTGGAAGCTTCCTTCGTAGGGCGCACTCCATCGCCTCGAGAGAGAGGCCGCTTTTACGGCTACGGCTAGTGGATCCGTCAGATGGCGGGTCACGCGACTTACTACGCCTGGGGCTACGGAGGACAGTTCATCTTTCTTGTGCCGGATCTGGACCTGGCAGTCGTCACGACCTCATCGAGCAATCCAGGAGAAGGCCGTGGGCGCCATCTCAGGCTGATATACAGGCTCGTGGAGGACCAGATCGTCAGCCCGATCACCGCCTCGCGTGTCGATCGGGCCCTCGTTCCGGAAGACGAGGGAATCCAAATACCATCGACAAACCGATTAGCTCTCCGATAGATCTCGCCCACGCTTGACGTTACTCCGGACCAGCACTATTCTCGATTCGGTCGGAACGAAACCCCATGTCCTCGAAAAGCCCAAACACAAATCAGGCCCGTGTTCGCGTCCTGGAGCAGCAACTGGAAAGCAAGGAGCTACGGCTCGCCGAACAGGAAAGAGTTCTTAGCGGCATCCTTCAGTCCCGTTCCTGGAGGTGGACCCAGGCGTTGCGTTCGATTGCCTCCCGGATACGCGACTTTGCCGGACGCCTTAACGGACGAAGTCCTGAACGCCTCTCCGGCACTCGAGCAGCCGGTTCGAATGTGGACGCAGAGAATGTCGGGTTTAAAGACGGATTCGCAAAAGCCTCCCGCATTGTCCTGGAAGAGTTTCTGGCATCCGGTGCACGGCTGGGCATACCGATAACGCCCGAACCTCGTGTCTCTGTAATTCTGGTCGTCTGCAATCGAGCCGAATTGACTCTTCCCTGCCTCCGCTCTCTGGCCGAACAGCAGGGCATCGGATTCGAACTCATCATTGTCGATAACGGATCCACCGACCGAACGACTTCACTGTTTGACCGGGTTGACGGTGCGCGTGTCTTAAGGAACCGAGAGAACCTCTATTTCATACACGCAGTCAACCAAGGGGCTGCCCAGGCCCGGGGTGACCATCTCTTACTGTTGAACAATGACGCGATCTTACTTCCCGGAACACTCAACGCATTGGCAAACACGATCGAAAGCTCGCCAGACATCGGAGCCGTAGGCGGCAAGATCGTGTTTCTGGACGGGCGGCTCCAGGAAGCCGGAAGCATCGTCTGGAACAACGGCACCTGCTTCGGCTACGGCCGGGGACACGACACTCTGGCCCCGCCGTATATGTTCAGGCGAGACGTCGACTACTGTTCCGGAGCATTGTTGCTCACACGCAAGGATCTCTTCGAACAGCTCGGCGGCTTCGATGAAGTGTTCAGCCCGGCATACTACGAGGAAACCGATTACTGCATCAGACTCTGGGACGCTGGCTATCGAGTCGTTTTCGAACCCAGCGCCGCCATCCTTCACTATGAATTCGCTTCACGGAGCCCGGCCCAGGCCTCGGAACTTCAAATACGTCACCGCCAAATATTTATTGAGAGGCATCAGACTCGAATTCGAACCCTCCGGTCCCAGGGCGAGGGGAACGTCTTGCTTGCAAGAACGGCCGGAGCGCCACAGCGAAGGATCTTAATCATCGACGACCGCGTGCCCCACTCCTACCTCGGATCTGGTTTCCCCAGAGCACACCGAATGCTCACGCGCCTGGTCAAGTGGAACAACTTCGTGACCGTATACCCCACTGCGGTCGTCGATGAAGCCTGGGACCAGGCCTACTCCGACGTCCCCCGCGAGGTGGAAATCATGCTGCACGGTAGTGGAGGGGGTCTTGGAGAATTCCTGGCCGAACGCAGCGATTTCTACGATGTCATCCTCGTAAGCCGTCCTCATAATATGGAACGGTTGGCACCACACATGGGAAGACATCCCGAGTGGTTTTCCAAAACGCGGGTCGTCTACGATGCGGAAGCCATCTTCTCGGCACGTGAAGTCCGGAAACACGAAGTCCTGGGAAATCCCAAAGAAGCCCGTAAACAGCAGGCGCTGCTAAGCAAAGAAATCAAATTGGCGCAGTCGGCAAGCGCTGTGCTTTCCGTGTCCGGGGGAGAGGCGCGATCGTTTCGGGAGGACGGCGTTTCAAACGTCCACGTGCTCGGTCACGCCCTGGAAATCGATCCGACACCGCAAGGATTTGACCAGCGGAGCGGATTTTTGTTTGTCGGAGCCATCCACGACGACACCAGTCCCAACGGAGATGCAGTTATCTGGCTCGGCGAAGAGATCCTTCCCAGGATTCGCACAGATCTGGGCGAGGTGTCGCTCACCGTCGTGGGTGTCAACAAATCAGATCGCATATGGGCCCTGGCGTCGGACACGCTGCACGTCGTAGGCCCCCAGAAGGAACTTCGGCCCCTGTATGAAGACAGCCGAGTGTTCATCGCACCGACCCGTTTTTCCGCCGGCGTCCCTCACAAGGTCCATGAAGCCGCTGCCTACGGGATCCCCGTCGTCGCAACGCCGTTGCTGGCCCAGCAACTGGGGTGGACCGATGGACAAGAACTGTTGGTCGGTGAGACTGCAGAGGAACTCAGCAAACGCTCAATCGAGTTGTATACCAACCGGGATCTTTGGGAAAAGGTGCGGCGTCAGGCCCTGGAGCGCGTCGGGGAGGACTGTTCGCCCGATCGGTTCGACCGAACTCTCCGCGAAATCATAGACAGCTAGATCAGACTCAATCGGGCCGGATCCCAGGACCGAAGAAAAGGGAGCACCTTGTCGGAAGATATCGGCCGCGATATCAGAAAGCCCTGTGTACTGTCACAACCCGCACTGCGAACAAACTCGAGAGCCTGGCCTGTTTCAACACCTTCCGCGCATACGGTCATTCCCATGCTGTGGGCCATTGCGACCGACGATTCGATGACGATTTCAGACTCACGATGTTCACCGATCTCAGCCACGAACTCCCGATCGATCTTTAGTTCAGTGAACGGAAGCCGCGCCAGTTGGACAAGCGTGGAATAACCCGTCCCGAAGTCGTCCATCGACAAGCCGAAACCTTTGAGACGAAGTCGGGTCAAGACCTCCGTTGGATCGGAATCTTCCCCGATATCCAGATTCTCGGTCACCTCGAAAACGAGCAGCGAGCTGTCGATGTCGGTACCCAGGCAGCGGGTCAGGAGATCGGGCAAGGTCAGATCTCCCAGGCACCGCACCGAAAGGTTTACCGAAACCGGGACTTCAAACCCTTCCAGGGTCCACTGCCGCAACTCTTCCAGAACACCTTCAACGATCGATATCGTCAGATCGAGAATCGATTGGCCGCGCTCTGCCAGGGGAATAAATGCGTCCGGAGTGATCACCCGTGGTCAGGATGCTTCCAGCGGGCCAATGCCTCGAGTCCACAAATCGTGCCAGCGGGTAGTACTACTATGTTACAAACGGTCTATTTTATGTTAGCATCCGGTCATGAGCGCCAAATCGAAGGCGCCAGGCACTCAGGAAAAACGTTTTGCGGCCTATTTGGAACGCCTGGCGTCGGCCGCAGGACACGCCGATCGTCATGAACCGTTGAAGTCGTACTGCACCGGGTTGTTGCTGCCGATCAAACGTAAGAGTGTGGAGCCGATGGCTGCACGATTGGCTCCGGATAATGTACGCCGAATGCACCAGTCGCTACATCATCTGGTCGCGGATGCGCCCTGGGACGATGCGGCTCTGTTGGCAGAAGTTCGACAGTACGCGCTGGGGGCGATGGAAGCCAACGGTCCGATTGAAGCCTGGATTGTCGACGACACCGGATTCGTGAAAAAGGGGACCCACTCGGTGGGTGTGGCCCGGCAATACTGTGGACAGGTCGGCAAACCTGAGAACTGCCGGGTGGCGGTGAGCCTGTCGGTGGCGACAGCGAAATCCAGCTTGCCGGTGGCATGGCGACTCTACCTCCCCGAGACCTGGGCGAAGGATCCGGAACGTCGAAGCAAAGCCGCTATTCCCGAAGACGTTCGATTTCAAACTAAACCTCAAATTGCTTTGGAACAAATCCGGCAGGCCGTCGATGACGGCATTGCTCCGGCACCGGTTCTGGGCGATACGGCCTACGGCAACAACTACAAGTTCCGGCACGGCATCACCGAACTCGGACTTAGCTACGTCCTAGGAGTCTGCGCGGCAGAAGGACCGAAATTGGGCGGGAATGGATGGAAGATAGGGCATGCCACGAACTTACCGAGCCTATATTCCAGAACAGAGCCTGCTGATGCCACCGTCGCTGAGCGATTGGCTGGCCGAAGATCACCTGTCGTACTTCATATCGGATGCTGTGGACGCGATGGATTTGAGCGGGTTCGAACAGAGGCATGGAACTGACGGGCCTGGCAATCAGGCCTTCGATCCGCGGATGATGGTGAAGGTGATGATCTATGGGTACGGGACCGGAGTGTTTTCATCCAGGAAGATCGCAGCGAAGTTGAGAGAAGATGTGGCGTTCCGGATGTTGGGAGCCGAGAACTTTCCCGCGCACCGAACGATCTCGGATTTTCGCAAACTGCATCTTGAGGAGTTCGGGAAGCTGTTTGTGCAAGTGGTGATGATGGCGCGAGAAGCGGGTTTGGTGAAGATGGGGACGGTAGCGGTGGACGGAACCAAGATGCGGGCGAATGCGAGCAAACGCAAAGCGATGAGCTATCAACGCATGAAGAAGCAGGAGACCGAGTTGGGTGAGCAGATTCGGGATCTGTTGAACCGGGCGACCGCGACCGATGAGGACGAAGACCAGCGTTACGGCAAGGACCGGCGCGGAGACGAACTACCCGACGGGTTGGCGACCCGTAAGAAGCGTCTGGCCACGATCCAGGCGGCGATGAAGCGACTCGAGGAACGTCAGATGGCTGCGGACCAGGAAGCCGGACGGAAACCGGGAGACGACGAACCGGGAAGCGGAAAGAAGGGCAAGCCATTCAAACGCCCCATGGGCGAGCCCAAGCCCAAGGCCCAGGAGAACTTCACCGATCCAGAAAGCCGGATCATGAAGACCTCCACGGAAGGGTTCCAGCAATGTTACAACGCGCAGGCGATGGTGGATTCCGAGGCCCGGATCATCGTGGCGACCACGGTGAGCGACAATGCGTCGGATGTGGGGCAGTTGGAGCCGACTCTGGATGCGGTGAACAACAACCTGGGAGAGTCTCCAGGCCGCGTGCTCGCTGATGCGGGGTATCGATCCGAGTCGAATCTGGGGATGTTAGAACAACGCCAAATTGATGGGTATGTCGCCATGGGGCGGGAGAAGGACCTGGACGATGCCCCCCTCCCGCCACAAGATACCGCGCTTGGTCGGATGACGAGAAAGATGAAATCCCCGTCTGGGCGTGATCGCTACCGGGCCAGAAAGCACATTGGTGAACCGCCCTTCGGGTGGATCAAATCGGTGCTCGGATTCCGACAGTTCAGTCTGCGAGGTTTGGACAAGGTGACCTGTGAGTGGAACCTGGTGACTCTAGCAGTGAACTTACGACGGATGAACGGGAAGATCGAATGGGCCTAATCCGGAAAACCGGGACCGCCACCCTTATCACACGGCTTACTACTGGAGTCCGCACCGGTCTGAGTTCATCATAACGGCAGAATCGGTCCGGTCGCCTCCGACAACACGATCAAATCCCAATAAATCCAGGTTCTTTCCGCTCTGCCGCGCAGACTCCTAGGGGTGCAAGGCACCACGACCGTGTGGAAACCGGGCCAGGGTCCCTTGCCGCCGAAATCCTTGACCGGCCGCGGACGGACACCGACCCGCATGCAGCGCAACAAGAAACATCAACCGGTTTCGGTCAAGCAACTGGCCCTCTCGTTGTCTCCCCAGCGTTGGAAGAACGTCTCCTGGCGCGAAGGCACCTCCGAGACCCTGCGTTCCCGTTTCGCCGCAGTTCGCATTCGTCCCGCTCATCTGGATCACGAGCGCCACTCGCCGCATCCGAAAGAGTGGTTGTTGGTCGAGTGGCCCAAGACCGCATCCGAACCGATCCGGTACTGGCTCTCCACTCTTGGGGCCCATACCTCGCTTTCCGATCTGGCCGGTCAGGCCAAACAGCGCTGGATCATCGAACGCGACTATCAGGAACTCAAGCAGGAACTCGGTCTGGGACACTACGAAGGTCGCGGCTGGCGTGGATTTCACCATCATGGCACCTTATGTATTGCCTCTTATGGGTTCCTGGTCGCCGAGCGGAGCCGTTTTTCCCCCTCTGCATTTGTCGAGCATGTTGGACTATCCGTCCCCAAACTCCCCAAACACTTCAAACCCCGCGGAACCCCGGATCCGGCCCGAACGACATAACCCCTGCTCGATTGCCACGCTTCGCATTCGCATCGCCCGCTTCCTGATTCAGCAGCTTCCTCGTTGTCCGTTCTGTGGACCGCTTCGTTTGTAACACAGTAGTAGTAGTTGGATCTTCGGTTGAAAGTACGGAACGATCTCACCGCCTTGAATGGCCTTACTGAGTTCCACCTCATCGATGGGATGGCCGAGGCCCGAGGCCTTTCTCAAGAGAGCTTCCAAACGAAGGACGCCTATCGGCTTCTGAATCGTTCCTGCCGTATTCAGGTTTAACGATTGCCCCAATCGCTTGATCGAATCGATCGTTCGGGTGTCACTTCCACTGATCAGGAGAATCTTGGCACGGCACTGTTGGTCTGCCAGAAAGCGGAGAATTTCAACGCCGTCCACGTCCGGCATCACCAGGTCGAGGACGATCACGGTGGGTTCGAAGCTCCCATACGCCTCCCAAAAGTCTTCCCAGTTGTGAACCGACTTCACAACCGAACCGATTCCTTCGGCAACATCGACCACCAGCGCCGCTGCTTTTTCATCGTCGTCGATGACGAGAAGCCGCCCAGGAGTTGCGGTGTTCGCTATCCCCACGATTCCCGCACAGCTGCTTCAGACATCCGCACCCCGCTTTCTCGATAAAACACTAATTTTATTCCTATAATTCACCGAATAAACAACTTTAACACGAGAATGTCCACGTGCTATTGTCACTGAGCAGTGATTAACATAAACCCCATGTAACCAACCCACTGCGAAGGTTGCTCGACTACCCACGAGGCGAGATCCCGGTTGCCGGAACCATCCCAAAATCCATCTCCACCGCCCGGGCCAGAAAACCCGGAGAAACCCGAAGACAAAGAGGCGGCGGAAACACCGATTGAAAAGCGGTCCGCAGCGGTTTCCAACAGGTTGCTCATCGTCGATGACGATCTTGACATCCAGCAGGTCTTCGGCGAAATCGCTGAGCGGTTGGGCTGTGAAGTCCGGACGGCAACCAATGGTAAGGAATTCTGGATCCAGTACGATCTCTTTGAACCCGAGGCCGTGATTCTGGATCTGGTCATGCCTGAAACCGACGGCATCGCTCTGATGCGCCAACTGGCGGAAAAGGCGTCGAGGGTGAAGATCCTGCTGATCAGCGGAAGCGAGTCCAAGATGATCAATGCGGCAGAACGTCTGGGAGAGGGATGGAACCTGTCCATTCAGGGATCGCTGCAGAAGCCCGTCTCGGTGACGAATCTGGAAAACCTTCTTCGACGGACATTCTCTCTTCGGCCGAGCCTGGGCGAGGATCAGTTGGAGGCGGCGATCGAAGCTGGCGAGGTCGTTCCGTTCTTCCAGCCCAAAGTGACGCTTGGAGCCGAAACTACGATAATCGGTCTGGAAGTGCTCGCGCGCTGGAAACATCCAGAGCTTGGCATTCTTCTTCCGGCGGACTTCATTCATCTGGCCGAGCGTTCGAACCTGATTGATACGCTCACCGATTCTTTGCTCAACCAGGCGTTAACCGCGCTTAAGGCCTGTCACGAAAAAGGTGTAAAGGTTCCGATATTTTTGAATCTCTCCGCGGCCAGCCTGACCGACATCACGCTCCCCGACCGCCTCGCAGCCATGATGGACCGACAGGGACTCGAACACTCGATGTTGACGCTCGAGGTAACTGAAAGCTCGACGGCGGGCACGGTACCCGAAATGATGGATGTCCTGGCACGTTCCCGACTCAAAGGCTTCGAACTTTCCATGGACGACTTCGGCACTGGGTACTCGTCTCTTCTCCAACTCGTCCGCCTCCCGTTTAACGAGTTGAAGATCGATCAGTCCTTCATCCATGAATTAGGGCGACATCGTGAAGCTGAGATCGTTGTTCGCTCCGCGATTTCCCTCGCCCACAGCCTGGGAATGAGGGTCTGCGCGGAAGGTGTGGAAACCAGACGGGCCCTGGCGATACTGGAAGACGCGGGCTGCGATGCGGTCCAGGGAGAACTCGTGAGCGAGCCAGTCCCCGCCAACTACCTGCCAACCTTGATCCGCAGGTGGACGACCACTTCCGACAAGTCCTCTCCCTGATTCACCCCGGTATCTGCCCTATTCTGGTTCGTGAATAAGCGATCAGCCCTCACCTACCGGCTGGCGGCTATTTCGCAATCAGGCTAAACGTTTCCCAGCCCCACCCTGTCTAAGCGGACAACCCCACAAGTGTGTGGTCCAACTCATGAAATCGATCCAGGCCATTCGATCCCGGCTTCCGCTGTCGATCATCCTTATGGGCGGGTTGTGCCTGCTCCTTCCAGTGCTGGCCTTTCTCCAATATCAGTGGATCGGACAGATAAGCGAATCGGAGCTGGAACGGCTGGAAGAAGGGCTGGACGCCTCAACCCGTCGCTTCATTGACGACATTTTCGGGGAATTCTCCAGTATCGCGCTAAGCTTCCAGACCCAACCTCCAACTGAAACCTTTGCGCTGGAGGGACAGCTCGCACGGAACCTGGACCGCTGGAATGGGGCTGCCCCGTACCCGGACATCGTCAGATCTGTTTATGTTTCGACTCGGGACACCGACGGCGAACTGAATCTGCTCCGTTTCGATCCGGAATCCGGAACGCTCGTCACGATACCCTGGTCCGAGGCGACCGAGCTATTGAAGGCTCACCTGGACCAACTCACGGACTTTTCCCGAACACGGTTCGACTTCCGGCGCAACTCGGCCCCCGATGAGGCTCAAGTTTCCGGTGACCAGGTTTCCGAAAAAAATGATTCCGCCTGGATACTGGCCCCTATGGTCCGAGCGCTCGACTTGTGGGAAGGCAACATCGAACGAGGCTTCGCGGGATGGACTCTTGTCGAAATCGACACCCGCGCCTTTGCGTCAGATCTCCTGCCAGATGTAGTCGAGACACATTTTGATCCAGAAGATTACGAAGTCGTTGTATTCGAATCGAGTCAATCCGACGAGATCGTTTTCCGATCCGAAGAAGAACTGTCCCGAAACACGATGGCCTCACCCGACGTTGCGATCCGAGCGTTGGCTCCCCAAGCGCCTCCGAGGGATGGGGTGGCTCCCGCCCGAGGGCGAGACCGTGGTCGGGGTCGAGTGCCCAGACGTTCTATGGGTTTCGGTTTGCCTCCTGAAGGGCTTCGCCCCGGCCTGGGTCCCCAGGCAGTCCCCTTCACACTCTTCGGTGCATCATGGCAGTTGGTGGCTCAGCATCAATTGGGATCTCTGGAAAGCGCCGTATCAACCCTTCGAGCGCGGAACCTGTTCGTTGGGCTCGGGATTCTCGCTCTCCTTGGCGTGTCCGGCATCCTGACTGAACCGCCCCGGGAATCCCGGAGACCGTTTTAGTTGAGTCCGGCCTCGACGAGGCCGGACGGCGGATTCTGATAATACAGCTGCTCAAACTCGGCTGGAGGGATATCTCCGATCGGTTCCAGCAATCGTTTGTCGTTGTACCAGCAGACCCAATCCAGCGTCGCGAACTCCACATCATCGAGCCCCTTCCAGGGTCCCTCCCGTCGAATAACTTCGGTCTTGTACAGTCCGATAACGGATTCGGCGAGAGCGTTGTCGTAGGAATCTCCGATGCTGCCCACCGAAGACTCGATGCCGGCCTCAGCCAGGCGTTCGGTGTAGCGGATCGACAGATACTGCACCCGCGATCGCTGTGATGGATCAGACCGTTGGTGTCGGAGCGCGACCAGAGCGCCTGTTCCAGAGCATCCAGTGCAATGTCAGTCTTCAGCGAGTTCATCGTTCTCCAGCCGACGATCTTCCGGGAGAACACGTCGATGACGAAGGCGACGTACACGAATCCACGCCACGTCGCCACGTAAGTCAGATCCGCGACCCATAGCTGATTCGGTCGGGTCGCTGTGAAGTCCCGATCGACAAGATCGGGCGGTCGCAGCGCAGAATCGTCCGCTATTGTCGTCTTGAACTTCCGGCCGCGAACGACACCCTGTAGGCCCATATCCCGCATCAAACGGGCCACGGTGCAGCGAACCACCTGCTGTCCCTCACGGTTGAGCTGCTTCCAGACTTTCCGGGCACCATAGACCTGGCGGTTCTCACGCCAGACCCGATCGATCTCTACACAAAGCGAAGCGTCCCGCTTTGTCCTCGCCGGCAATCGATCCGGATCGCGTCGTCGTGCCGCGTGCTCGTAATACGTCGACGGGGCGATGTGCAGCATGCTGCACATCGACTCGACCCCATATTGGCTCCGATTTCGATCGATGAGCTCGGTCACCACTTTCCTCGGCGGTCGAGTTCCGCCTGCGCGAAAAATGCCGATGCTTTCTTCAGGATCTCGTTCGCCCGCTTCAGCTCACGATTCTCTCGCTCCAGTTCCTTCAGACGCTGCTTCTCGTCTGTGGTCAGGCCCGCACGTCGGCCTGTGTCCCGTTCGGCCTGCCGCACCCACTTCCGCAACGTCTCGGCCGTACATCCGATCTTCGATGCGATCGATGCCATTGCTGCCCATTGCGATTCGTGCTCGGCCTGGTGCTCGAACACCATCCGGACTGCGCGCTCACGAACTTCCGGTGAATATCTGCTTGATCTTCCCATGATGACTCCCATCCTCTCAAGAAATGGAGTCTCCGGAAAACCCGGGGCGGTTCAGACCATCATTTGGTCCGAACGAGTTCGTTCCATCGGCCGGCTCCAAATGGAATTCGCAGCCGGAATTTCTCACGAATTGAGAACCCCGCTTGCAACGATCCGAACTGCGGCCCACAACATAGCTTCCGGTGTAGTGAGCAAACCTGAAGAAGTTCGCGAATACGCTGCAATGGTGAAGGCCGAGGGGCGGCGACTCTCTCAGATGGTCGATCAGGTCATACAGTTCGCCCAAACCGAATCGGGACGTCGTGACTACGATCTGCGACCCGTGGACGTCGAACATGTGGTTGAAAGCGCCCTGAGTGTCATATTCCCCTCGTCAGAGGAAGCGCTCGGAAAGGTGCGGATCGATATCGATCCTGAACTGCCACCGGTGCTCGCGGATGAAACTGCGCTCGGACACTCATTGGGAAATCTCGTTGTCAACGCACTCAAGTACGGACCAGCCGACGAGACAGTCGTGATAGAGGCACATCATGACAAACCCACAGACCGGATCCAACTCAGCGTCAGCAACTCTGGGGGAGCGATCAATCCTTCCGACCTCGGGCATCTGTTCGAACCGTTTTATCGCGGCCGGCATGTCGGACGTACCCCGGGAAGCGGCCTGGGCCTGAGCCTGGTCCGTAGGATGATCGAAGGTCAGAACGGCGAAGTGACGGTATCAAGTGAACCCGGTAACGAGTTTCACGCTGCACGTGCCTCTCATCCATAGCAGCCAGTGATCGAACGATTTGTCTCATAAGGAGTAAAACATTGAACGCGGTAGTAGCCGAACAACAAAGACGAGTTCTACTGGTCGAAGACGAGCCGTCTCTGGCACGCGCGCTGGGCGATATGCTCGGCGCCGAAGGATATCGGGTCGAAACACAAGGCGACGGGGTTCTTGCGCTTGACGCTGCCAGTGAAGGGGCCCACGATCTCATACTGCTGGACGTGATGCTCCCCTCGATGAGCGGATTCGAAATATCCAGCAGCCTTCGAAGCCGGGGCGTTGATACACCGATCATCATGCTGACCGCCCGAGACGAACTCGAAGACAAAGTGGGAGGACTGCGGTCCGGTGCGGACGACTACCTGACCAAACCTTTCGAGGCTGAAGAACTTCTTGCCAGAATCGAAGCGCTGTTGCGACGTACGCAGAGAGACGGCGGCCCAAATGTCGACTCATACGAGTTCGGGGACGTTCGAGTCGATTTCGCTCGAAACCAATTGACGCGCAACGGAGAGATAACCGACCTTGCCGAGCAGGAATCCCAACTACTGAGCTATCTGGTACGGCATCGGGGTGAGGTCGCTTCCCGGGAGACGCTGCTGAAAGAAGTCTGGGGTTACAGAGCCATCCCGTTCACGAGAACGGTGGATGTCCACATTGCATGGCTGAGACAAAAGATCGAGACCAACCCGAGATCGCCGCGCCATATCATGACAGTTCGTGGGAAAGGCTACCGATTTGAAGACTGAGGAAAGCGACGAATGCAAGCGACGAGTGAGAGCGACGAGTGAAGGCGACGACACTTGTTGGAGTCGCCAATGGCTAGGACTGATATGTTTCGGGGCGGGGAGCCCACCCCGAAACCCTTCTTCGTATTTACTGACCGCCGGAGCGTCTCTGGAGGTTGCCACGCCCTTCTCCGAGGCCGAAACTACCTCCAAAACCACCGCGACCGAACGCTTCGAGAGCGTCGAGCAGCTCCTGCTGATCAAAGTTCAGAAGAAGTCTGAAGTCTGCCATAAACTGCTCATTTAGGGCCTGCAGTTGTTCCTGCAAGTCTCGCTGGGCCAGAAAAGCATTGCCGATGGCAGTCGGGTCACGGCTTTCTACGGCCTCCTGGAACGCCTGGCGAGCCGCTTCCATCTCGCCGCGAAAACCTTCTTGCGCTATCTGGCGCTGCTCAAGCAAGGCCTGGAGGCTGGCAATCTGGCTCTCTGTCAGGTCCAGAGCTTCGGGAAGCGGACCCAGGGGATCTCGTTCTCCGCGGCCAGGGAACTCACCCGTCCTTGCCCCCCGGTCGTCAACTCCTGGCAGGGGCGTCGGAGTTCCAAAGCCGCCGCGGCGGCTCTGCCCGATGACGGGTGCCGCCACTGCGAGGCACAACGTCGTGATAGCTATAACTCTAAGTTTCATCACTAGTTCTCCTTCCAAATCATGTTACCTGACACCGGGTGTCAGCTGACCGGTCGCCTCATGCGTTTGGCCATACACAAACTTGGACAGTGACCCGGACCAAAGGATGCGTTAAAGAATGTAAAGACGGCGAGGCTGGGTCGAAAGGTGAGGGTCACATGGGGCCATGAAATAAATAAGTCCGGAAGCGTTTAAGCACGATCTTCCATCATACGATCCGTCTGATGCGTCCGCAGTAGCTCGGCACCGATCCGTTTGCTCAGGTAGAGCTTCGACTCCCGATGGTCGCCTAGATCCGGTTGCAGTTTGATCACGTTGAAACGCAAATGATCCAGGGTCGCCCGCAAGGGATAGAATTTATTCTTCGTCTTGACGACAAGCTCATGATATCCGCGTTGATGGGCCCATTCCTCTTGTTGTTCGGTAAGAGCCCGGTAGTGGCCCTGGCCACGCCAATCCTTGCGCGTCCCACCAATCCAGCTATAGAAGATCTTGCGATCGGGGAACTGAACACATCCGGAAAGCTGACTGACCAGATCGACCAGTTTGGCCTGGGATTCGAACTCGCGCAGTTCGTGACCTACCTTGAAGGCTACGGGGATCAGCTCGTCGTCGTCTTCCGAGGCAGGCGCCATCGAAAGCAGTATCAGACACTCTCTGTCGGAAAGGCGATCCAGGATTTCGTCGGTGGTTTTCTTGTTCCGAAATTCGGGAAAGTTTTCTTCGATGTACTGAACCTCCAACGCGCCCTGTTCCAGCCCATACTGTCGGACCACGTGTTTCATACGACCACGATAACACGATTCCAAACACCTCATACGCGACGTCAAGCCACGAAAAAAGGCGCGCCTCCAAGGGCGCGCCTTGACAAAATTGTAAAGCTCGTTAAAGGATATCGAGCAGTTCTACCTCGAAGTTCAGTGTGGCGTTCGGAGGTATCACACGTCCTGCCCCCCGCGCCCCATATCCGAGATCCGGCGGAATGATCAGCTCGCGCTTCCCACCTATTTTCATGCCGGCAACACCTTCGTCCCAACCACGAATCACGCTGCCCGCGCCAAGATTGAACTGGAAGGGCTGGCCGCGGTCGACGGAGCTGTCGAACTTGTCACCCCGTTCGCCGTCTATCCAGAGCCAACCGGTGTAGTGAACCTGCACAGTGACACCGCTTACGGCCTCTGCACCATCACCTACTTCTCGGTCGATATATTGGAGTCCGGAATCAGTTGTAGTCATGTTGGATTGTGCGAGGGCACCAGCCGCCGCTGCCAGAATCAAGCTTAAGAAGACGACGGATTTCTTCATGCCGTATCCACTCCTCTCAAAAAATTCGCAATCGCGAAATCGAGTATACGGTCGGAACTGCAATCGATCCAGCAGCGATTCGTTTCTCGATTGTCTGTCTCGTTTTATCCGGATTACGATCCAGCAGGAATCAGTTGAGGTTGAGCCTGCAGTTGCCCGGCCTGCTCAATCTCGATACGTTCGCCGAAATCCTCGTACCGATTGACGAACGCGGGATCCTGGTACGTTCCTGAAGGCGCATCCTCCCAGGCGAAAACGCGGTAGTTACCCGGAGCAATACCCGTCATCGAAAAACGGCCGTACTGATCCGCACTGGCAACCTTGTACAGATCGTTCCGCCGGGGGTCTTCCGGAATCAAGACGATCTGGGCACTGGTATACGTCTGGTCTGAAGTGATTCGAACGGTTCCGTCCAAAGTACCTCCGGCTCCGCTGATCCAGAACTCGATCGGGCCTGTGTCCGCTGTCACCTGGATCCCATCGCCAAGAACATCCCGCCCGCCAACATTGGCCGCTGCGACATAAGAGCCAGAGGGCAAACCGGTGACAGATACCCTGTACAGAGTCTGGTTGACGTTTTCCAGTGAGAAAGTTCCGTCGGTCTCGACACGCTCGTTCGGTGATCCGATGGGCAGATTACCCGTACCCTGCAGACGGACCCTCAACCGCGAAAGGTTGATCCCACTCGCGCTTTGGTCCACGAGAACGGTACCGCCAACGGCAACGCTGGGCTGAACTGGAATGATGAGGCCTTCAATGTCGTCCGCACCCACTTCGACGTCGAGAAAACCCGCACCGACGCCCACACCCCGTCCACGCCCCGAACGGGAACCGACCAAAGCAATCAACGTATAAGAGCCCGGCGCAACGCCCACGAGTTCAAACGTGCCGTCGGAATTTACACCACCTCCACACCCACCGCGACCTCCACCCCGAAAAGAAAAGCGGCCTGGGGCAACGACGTCGCTTCTCTGGGCGATTGTCACCGCCGGCTCCAAGCCTTCCTGCTCGGAGAACGAACCCACTACTGTCCCCCGCAACGCCACCGCACGGGTGGGGAGGACAGTAAAATCTATGGCGCTGACCTCCAACGCGGGTGTTACAGTCAGGGGCGACGCCCTCGCAGGATCATTCGTCCCGGGATAATACGTGTCGATGTAGATTTCGTCGGTCGGATCAGTGGGAGCGAGTACCTGGACAAACCCTTCACGCACGTCCAGGACCGGTGGTCCTCCAGCCAGAACGGCTCCGCGCAGGGCCGCCGCTGCACGAAAACGGGCTTCAAACGTCGCACTGATGTAGTACTCGCCAGGTGTCAGCCAGTAGAGTCGGTACTCTCCCAGATCGTCTGTCTCCGCCTGACGCACCGGGGACAGAAGCTTCTCGCCGTCACGATAGTCATAACGGAACGCACGGACGTTTGCGCCTACGATGGGCTCGCCGTCTTCATCGTACACGCGTCCTGAAATCGTTCCCGTGGGGACCAGGCTGACAAGAACATCCTGAACCTGCTGGCCCGGGACAAGAACGAGCACAGTTCCCGGGCGGGCCGGGCTGACCTGACCGTACTGCTGGTCGACATACCCATCGCGTTCTGTGTACAGCCGGTAGTTGCCGGGTTCGATATTGGAAAGAACGAAGCGCCCGCCGGCATCGGTCACGGCGCCAAAAACCGGGTGGCGTCCCTGGGCCGGACGGAGCACGACTCGCGCCTTGGAAAGAGGTTCGCCGGTTCCACTTCGAACGACGTAACCTTCGATGCTGGCTGGGTCTGGATCTTCCTGACCCGTGTTCGGGATGGGTGCCTGGGCCCAGGCGAGGGAACCGGACACAAGTCCGGTCAAGATCAGAAGCCTCGCTCGTCTCAGGATCCTCAGCATCGTGTACGCCTCAAACAAAACAGACTCGCGAAATATTATGGAATGATCTTATCACCCTCAAGCTGCACTCTCGGGCGAGGGTAGAGCCCGATCAGGGTTGGACTACACCAACGTGACTTCGTTTAAGACAATGTTTTCATCGAAATGTTCCGGCAAAAAAAGATCAACGAACGAGATGCCCCCGTTCCGACCCCTGCCCTGTGTCACTATCACCCCTGATGACGACACTGCCCTCTCCGATCCAGGTTTTCCGAAACCGGAAGATGGGTTTCCTCCTGCTGCTGAGCTTCTCCTCAGGTATGCCTTTCTATCTCACCAGCCGGACACTCCAGCCCTGGCTGACTCTTGAGGGCGTCAGCCTGACAACGGTGGGACTGCTCAGCCTGGTGGGTTTGCCATATTCGGTAAAATTCCTCTGGTCACCCATTCTGGACAGGTTTTCCTTCTCTCGTCTGGGGAGGCGGCGTGGATGGATGCTCCTGTCGCAGGTCCTGCTACTCGGTGCGATCGCGTCCATGGCTCTCGGACGGCCTTCGACCGGTATTTCATTCATCGCAGCGCTCGCTCTTATCATCGCCTTTCTCAGCGCGACTCAAGATATCGCTATCGATGCGTACCGGGCGGATGTTTTGGAAGAACGAGAAATGGGTGCCGGTGCCGGAATCACAGCGCTCGGTTACCGCATCGCCCTCATTCTGACTGGTGGAGGCGCTTTTGTACTCGCTGACTACCTGTCCTGGCCGCGCGTTTACCTGATCATGGCGGCATTCATGGTTGTCGGCCTGATGGCCTCCCTGCGGACTCCCGAACCCGCAAACCCCGGCCGAGCCCCGGCCTCGCTCGGCGAAGCGGTACGCGCTCCGTTTTCCGAGTTCTGGCACCGCTTCGGCACCGGTTCCGCCCTGCTGGTACTGTCCTTCATAGCGGTCTACAAACTGGGCGATGCCCTGATCACCAACATGACGACTCCGTTTCTACTTCAAACGGGTTTTACTCAGACTGAGATCGGTGTTGTTCAGGGAGTGATGGGCTTGACGGCAACCATCGTTGGCGCCCTCGCCGGAGGAGCTCTTCTGAGCCAAATGGGGATCTTGCGCTCTCTCTGGATTTTCGGTCTGCTGCAGGCTGGAACCAATCTTCTATACATGATCCTCGCCCAAGTGGGTCACAACTACCCACTGATGATCCTGACGATCAATGTCGAGAATTTTTGTTCCGGGCTCGGCACGGCTGCGTTCCTCGCTTTTCTGATGAGCCTGTGTAACCACGATCTCTCGGCGACGCAGTACGCGCTACTGTCCTCGCTCTGGGCGTTCACACGAGACGTCGGAGCGGCTCCGGCCGGCGGGATGGCCGAGATAATGGGATGGCCGCTCTTCTTTCTGACCACCTTTTTCGCGGCGCTTCCGGCACTGGGTCTGCTAGTGATTCTGCGGCGGAATGCTCTGCCGGATGCAGCCTGAAATGAGTCTGTTAGGCCAGTTCCAATTTCCAGAGGGATGTGGTAGGTTTGCCCCGAGCCGGATCTTACGCCTGCTTTTTTTCACCGGATTGGTGAGAAATGCGGATCAGAACAATTCACCATCTTCAATTGTTATCGGACGGCTTCCCGGAGTGCCTTGGATAAAGGTGGCAAAACCCCAACAGCATTGGGTCCGTCACGAATTCTGAACTAGAGGAGGAGCGATGAGCGGATTAGAGGCAATTTTCCGATGGATGCATGTCTTCGTAGGAATCATCTGGATTGGGCACCTCTACTTCTTCAACTGGGTCAACGGCCCAATGGCGGCGAAACTCGATGGCCCGACCAAGAAAGCTGTCGTTCCCGAGTTGATGCCCCGAGCGCTGTTCTGGTTCCGTTGGGGAGCGGCATGGACGTGGATCACCGGCGTCCTCCTGCTGGGGTTGGTCTACTACATGGGCGAACAGACCCTGGCCACCGGGGCGACATGGGGGGCCGGACCGATCGTCATGGTCGTCGTCGCTTTCCTTGCCGTCTTCGTTTACGACGGGCTGTGGAAAACAGGTCTTGCCGGCAACGTACGGGCGGCGGTGATCGTCTCGTTTCTGCTCCTCTCCGTTGTCGTGGCGCTCTTCGTATATGTGGGTGAATTCAGCTTCCGTGGAACGCTGATTCATACCGGCACGCTGTTCGGCACAGCGATGGCGTTCAACGTCTGGTTCCGGATCTGGCCGGCCCAGCAGAAGATCATCAACGCAATAAAGAACGGCGAAGCTCCTGACGGCGATCTGGCCAAGCTTGCAGGACTGCGGTCCAAGCACAATACTTACATGTCGCTGCCTCTCATCTGGGCGATGATCGGGCAGCACACGACCTATTTTGCAGGCGGCAATCTGGGAATTCCCTCCGATCTGTACTGGGTCTTCTGGCTCGTCATGATCGCCCTGGGATGGCACATCGTATTCCAGTGCTACAAGAAAGCTGGGAAAGTTCCTGGTTTCTGATACGCAATAATGAGGACAGGGACCGAATGGCGGAATTCGGTCTTTGTCCCGAACCTCTCCCCTCTCTGGGCCCGGTCACAGACTGGGGTCCACAGTCCGAAGCCCACCACTCCAAACGGCATGACGTCGTATAATCGGTTCGCGCATAGCGACCTGTAACTTATGAAGCTTGCCGAGTCCAAGATCGAGCCCCGGCTACTCATCGTGGGCGCGGGAACCACGGGACGCGAACTTCTCCGCCGTCTTGCTCCGAACTGGCCCATTTCGATCATTGATGTCGATCCGAAGAAACTGGAACGCCTCGGAGAGGACGTCGATCCCGAACGGGTTCAAACGATCGCTGGGGACGGGACCAGCCGTCTCATACTGGAAAAGGCAGGCGTCAGGGAAGTCGACTACGTCGTTGCGGTGACCGACTCGGACCCGACCAATCTGGAAGTGTGCCGCCTGGCCCGGGAAGATTTCGACAAATCCAACCTGTTCGCCGCAGTCGTCAGCTTCGGGGAACGGGAGCGATATCGGCAGGCCGGAATCGATTTTGTAACTCCATCCTATGCTGCAGCCGTAAGCCTGGAACACCAGGTACTCCATGGGGTCGGCACATCTTTGAGTGCTGCCGAAACCAGCGGTGAGGTAGTCGAAGTGTCGGTTCTGCCCTCGTCTCCAATGATCGGCCGGCCCCTGTCCTCGGTCCGCTCCAAGCGCTGGCATGTCGGGGCGATCTACAGGAACGACGAACTCGTCGTTCCGACCGGACCCACACGGATCGAGGCAGAAGATCGCGTCGTGTTGATCGGCGAAAAGGAAGTTCTTCCCTCAATCGGACAGTTCTTCAGACTTGGAGATCCGGAATTCCCGCTGGAGTTTGGCTCCAACGTTCTGGTCCTGACGGAAAGTTCTTCAGATTTCGAAGACATCGTAGCTGAGCTTCGCTACGTCCTCGATCATAGCCGGGCTCGCGGCGTCGAAGTCCTGTTCTGGCCCCATGAACCAGGCCTGCAGGTCGAACTCGACAAGACTCTTCAGGAAAACGGCATCGACGCATCGACGTTGGCGGTCTTCGGAGACTATGGAAGCGTCGCGACGAAGCACGTCCTCACCCGCGATTGTGGCTTCCTGGTCATACCTGACGAACGATTCCGTTTTCTCGAACGCCTGGGACTGCGCCGAACGGCCTTGTCTTCGATTTTCAGACAGATGGAATCGCCCATGGCGATCCTGCGCGGCAGTGATCCCTATAAGAAAATCCTGCTTCCGATCACCGAAGCTGAAGCCTCAATGGAAGTGGCCCGATTCGCCTTCGACCTGGCGCGAATTTACGAAGCCAGCGTCACGATTGCTACGGTGACCGCGCCCAAGTTCGTGGTTGGAGGACGGGCGATCGAAGACCAGAAAGAAGCCCTGGGAAAGATCACCCACCTGGCGAACCTTTATCGTCTGCAAGTAGAGCAGTTGCATCGTGAGGGCAATCCGGTTGAGGAGGTCGTGAAATGCTCGAAAGACTACGACCTGCTGGTTCTGGCCCATGGAAAAGGAAGGAAACCTTCGTTCTTCAATCCCGACGTTAGCCAGCATCTCCTCCGCCAGGCGCCAATCACAACGATCGTACTGCCGACCTGAATCAACATGGACGTCACTCAAGCCATCACACTGCTGGTGATCTCGCTTGGAGCCTTCGTGGTTCCCCTGTTGAGCGGACGCGTAGGTGTGCCTGCGGCCGTCGGCGAAATTGCTTTCGGAATGCTCGTCGGCCCTTACGTTCTGGGTGTGGTCGCCGAAACAGAGTTCTTTGGGTTTCTGGCCGAGTTCGGCTTTGCCTTCCTGATGTTCCTTGCAGGTCTGGAGCTGGACTTCGCCAATCTGGAACGCAAGGGAGGCCGGGTAATTCTGTTGAGCGTGGGCGTGGCCTCGCTCACCCTCGGCCTGGCCTTTCTGGCCGCCTTCCGCATGGGCTGGTCTCCGTTCTTTGGAATCGTGCTTGGAGCAACCTCCATCGGGCTCGTCCTTGTGACACTTCGGGAAACAGGAGCCGCACGCTCCGATTTCGGCCAGACGGTGATCCTTGTCGGATCCATCGGAGAGTTCTTCACCATCATCATTGCGACGCTATATAACATCGTCTTCCGGTTTGGCTTCGGTCTCGCCTTTGTCGAGGAATTGATTCGTCTCATCGCCGTGTTCGTCATCGCGTATCTGGTCCCTGCGAACCCTGCGGCTTCTGGTCTGGTGGTTCCCGTCGCAGTTCTCCCGAATGATCGATATCGAAGACCCTTCGGAAGTTGGCGTGCGCGCCGGATTGGCGCTGATGATCGCTTTCGTGGCGGTATCAGAACTTCTCGGAATGGAAGCGATCCTGGGAGCGTTTCTGGCAGGCGCGTTGTTCTCGTTCGTTTTTCGCGAAAAAGGAATTCTGGAGACCAAGCTGGCGGGCATCGGTCACGGGTTTTTCATTCCGGTGTTTTTTATCTACGTTGGCGTGAGCTTTAATCTTGGCGCACTTGGGAATCGTGAAATCTACCCGTTGCTGGGACAGATACTCATCCTGTCACTGCTGGTCAAGGCCGTCGCCTCAATCACTCTGGTCGCAACACGTTTCGGACCGCGAGAGATCGCCGGTGCTTCACTGCTGCTGGCAACGCCGCTCACCTTGCTCGTCGCCATCGCCGCTCTCGGACTGGAACTCGGTGCCCTGGACGAACTGGAAAGCGCCAGCATCATTCTCGTAGCAGTGCTTTCCGGACTCCTGTTTCCGACTGCCTTCAAGAAATTGGGAATATCGTCGGGTGTCGATCCTGAAGTGACTGTGGAGTAAAAGGGATATCAGCTTTCAGCAAATCAGCCATCGGCACGGAGCTGATGGCTGAAAGCTGTTTGCTACAACTCTGCGGACAGACTTATCGGGCAGCGATGATTAGATTCTGGCTGAGCGTAAACCCGAGCAGGGTTTCGGCAGGAATATAAAGCCTTTCGCCTTTTGTCATCACCTGGACGGCTCCCGCGGCTCCGGCACCGACTCCGGCACCGATTGCCGCACCCTTGCCACCGCCTGCGATCAATCCTATGAGGGCGCCCAGTCCGGCTCCCGTCCCTACTCGCGTCGCTGTCTCTTCACCACGTCCCTCGGCCACTTCGGAATACTCGGCCGTGGTCAAGGCATAGGGAATGCCATTCACGACGATCTGACTCAGTTCCAACTGCAGCTCGGCAGATCCGCTGACCCGGCCTGCGCCCTGTACTTCGGCGATGCGGCCACGGATGTCTGAACCACGCGGCACCACCTCGATACTCTCGACCATCAGGGGTTCGGCGAGTCTGGCTGTGAACACCTGGCCTACGGTGTCGGTCTCACTGTCGATACTGTCGATCATGCGGACGAGGAGACTGGACCCGGTCGGTATGGTCCATGCGGTGTTGGCTGCCGTGTCGGCCTGGGGACGGTTGCCCAGTTCTTCCCGAGACTGCAAGCGCACGGGATCGGGAGGGGTTTCGACGTCGACAGCGTCCACTGTTTCAGTGGCTGTTTCAGTGACTTCCTCGCGCCGGTCCAGAACGGGGCGCGTTTCCACCGTCGGTCTTGATTGGACAATATCTCCCCCAAACTCGATTCCTTCTACCGACAACAGGTCGTATTCTTCGACGCCCGCGTCGGTCCTGAAGCGAATCACCCTCGAGGTTCCTCCTTCGTAGTAGCCGCTGATCTGGTCTCCGTTCTTGAGGATCAGGGTGTCCGAATAGCCTGTGACAACCAGAGACGCGAATACCGCCACGAAGATTCCGTATTTCAGAACTGTTTTCATCGGAAATCCCTCCAAAAGATGGCCTGCTGTGCTCTCGGACGAGCACAGCATCTGAATCTTTACGCCCGACTACACCGGAGTTCGGGCTGCATCAGACCGAAGTTATGGTGTTTGACGCCATAATCCGGAAAAAGTTTATCATTCGGCCTCGACGGATCAGGACCTTCGAACATACCTGCGGGCGGACTCATAGGTAGAAGCGCCACAGAGAGTTAGCAGGCTGGACCGTGCTAAAATTTTGCATTCAACTAGCGCCCGTAGCTCAGTTGGATAGAGCACCGGCCTTCTAAGCCGTAGGTCGCAGGTTCGAATCCTGCCGGGCGTATCCAGCTTCAGAGAGGAACGGCCAGGCCGGAGGGCGGATTCGGGAACTCCGCCCGACCCCCAAAAACGTTTTCCGCATTCCTGAGCCCCCAGACCGGGGCAGCTACAACCGTGTCTTCATGTTATAGTTATTGTTTGGGTTAACGGACGCTGAACGTTACCGACTCGCGAGTGTAGAAAGGAGAAGACGTGCCACAGCAATCCTCTGATGCCGCTGTGCTGGACGAAGAAGGTGGAGGGGGCCCGGGCCCCGTAATAAACGATTTCAGTATTCAAATCGCGACCGTAAACGGCTCTGGCAGCCAGTCGGCCAACACAGTCCTGATGCGGTCGATTTTCCAGATGGGAATCCCCGTCAGCGGAAAAAACCTCTTCCCTTCCAACATCGCCGGCCTGCCGACCTGGTTTACCATTCGGGCTAACAAAGACGGCTGGACCGCACGCCGCAAAGAACTCGATTTCCTCATAGCAATGAACGCCCAGACTGCCCATGAAGACGTCATGGGACTCGACCCCGGTCGCGTCGTCGTTTACGAGGAAAAGCTGGAACTCTCCTCGCTTCGGGACGATCTAGTCTTCTATCCGGTTCCGTTCGCGAAACTGGCCACAGAGATTTCCAAAGACTCGCGGTTGCGTAAGCTCCTGGCCAACATGCTTTACGTTGGCGTGGTCGGCGAACTGCTCGACATCGACCCACAGGAAATCGAAAAGGCCGTCGCGAAGCAGTTTAAGGGCAAGAAGAAAGCGATTGAATTGAACCTGCAGGCGATCGCGATCGGCGTCCGATTCGCGAGGGAGAATCTAGAGAAGCTGGATCCATTCCGTTGCGAACGCATGAACAAGACGGCCGGCAAGATCCTCATCGACGGCAATGCAGCCTGTGCTCTGGGAGCGATGTTTGCCGGCGTCACTGTGGCAATCTGGTACCCGATCACGCCGTCCTCATCGCTGTGTGAAAGCCTCGCGGATTACATGGCCAAATACCGCCACGAAGAAGACGGCAAGGCCACCTATGCGATCGTCCAGGCCGAAGACGAACTGGCCGCTGTTGGCATGGCGATCGGCGCGGGATGGGCGGGTGCCCGGTCGATGACCTCCACCTCGGGACCCGGAATCTCATTGATGGCCGAATTCGTCGGGTTCGCCTATTACGCTGAAATTCCCGTCGTCATCTTCGATGTAGCCCGGGTCGGTCCGAGCACGGGATTGCCGACCCGAACCCAGCAGTCGGATATCCTCTCGATGGCCTATCTCTCGCACGGCGATACGAAACACATCGTTCTGATCCCCGGCAGCATCCAGGAATGTTTCTCGATGTCCTACGATTCGTTCGACCTTTCAGAAC
>CBDCLE010000023.1:0-74161 GCA_965218585.1 Terriglobia bacterium | reverse complement strand
GCGAATCCGTTGGCGGCAACAGCCTGCTGGAAAAGCTCTTCATCGAGTTTCAGGCCGAAGCCGGGTGTGTCCGGCATGAGAACATGGCCATCCTCCACCTGGTAGGCCGACCCGTCCAGCCCAGGCGTGGAGACCTCGTCCCACTCGATGAAGAGAAAGCCTTCGACGGCTGAGGCCAGATGGCCGGAGACATAGTTGCCGACGTGGCGCCGTAGTGATGCGGCGCTGTGCTTACGTTCCAACCGTCGAGGCGGGCGCCGGTCTCCAGCCAGTTGGTTATTCCATAGCTGAAAATATCGTACTGAATGATGTCGACGAAACCGTCGCGGGCGTAGTCCAGGAGCATAGGAGAGGCCTGACCCTCGCCGTCGGCGATGTTGGTCGACAACCCCTCACGCTCAATCCATTCATGCAGATCCTCGTAGAGTGCGCCGTCCTCGTGAAAGGCTTCTTCGAGCCAGAAGAGGTTACAGTCGGCGGTTTCGGCCAGGATATGCTTCGAGATGTTGAGATTGTAGCCGTTGTTGGCATCGATAAGGATGGCGGCGTCGGGGCCGACTTCTGCGCGTACGGCCCGGATGACGGCCACGTCGCGGCGATTGCCTTCCAGGAGGGGCATGTGCCGTGCGCCGCGGCCAACCTTGATCTTAAAAGAGCGATGGCCGTGCTCATAGCCGAAGCGGGCCTCGGAGGCGATAAGGGCGGCACCCTCTTCGTCGGTCGCGAGGTGTAGGTCGTCAATATAGAGGGAGGTGTCGTAGCAGCGAACGCGCTGGGGCTCAGTAACTGTTTTGCCGGCCGATTCCGCCAGGAGTTGGTAGACTGGGAGGCCGGTGCGCTGGCCCTGCAGATCCCACAGCGGGAATTCAAGGGGAGGCGGCGCGCGGTGCGACGCCGTGGCTGGCGTCAATGAGGTCGTCGACCCGCTCGCCGAGAAAGGCGTGGGCTTGCTGCTGGCTCAAGGGGCGGCAGGCGCCGAAGCCCGTCGTTCCATCTGTCGTGGTGATGCGGGCCAGGGGCACCTGGACGTCGTTTCCGTGGACGGCGAGGCGGGAGTTGCAGCCTGCTTGTCGCGGCCGCTGGCCTACAAGGGTGCCCCACTCGATGGCGGAGATCGTAGCGCTGTTCATCGAAAGTCTTTCTCCTTTTTTTCAGGTGCGGAGCGTCCTGTTCAGGACGGGGGCCAAGGGCAGAGCTTCAATTTTCTCCGTAGCGAATGCCGGTGGGGACGACATCGGTCTCCTCACCGCGGCGGATGGCTTCGGCGGTCTCGACGATATTGACGAGATCATGCTTGGGTTTGAAGCCAAGGCGTGTCTGAATTTTGGTCAGATCAAGCGTAAAGTAGTTCGCTTCGGGCGTTCGCGCGTCGGCGAAACTGAGGTCGTAACGTTCGGCCAGCCAAGGGACAGCTTCGCCCCAGTCAATGATTGCGGCGCCACCCAGTGTAAACTCCTCGCCAACGGCCTCCTCCTTTTCGATACCTAAGACCAGGCCGCGTGCGATGTCGCGAACATCGCAGAAGTGCTGTTTGTGGGGGACACCGTTGGGGTTGCGGTTGAGGAGAAGTTGATCTTCGCCAGTCCACTGGGCTCTGAGGTCGTCGAGCATCGCCTGTGTGTCCGGATCACTGCTTTTCATCGATTTGAAGCGCTCGTAAACTGGACTGAAGGCGAATCGCATCGGCACGCCGGCCTCATCGAAGAATTCACTCGGTTCGATGATTGTGGAAAAGCGGAAGGAGGTCGCGGGCACGTCATATTGGTAGTAGTAGGCCATGGCCAGCTCCTCACCGATCCATTTGGTGAGAAAGTAGGGCATCTGGTGGTAGCGGGCGACCATATCTTCGGTGATCGGCTCTTCGAAGTAGCGACCGTAGTCCCTCCAGACGCCAGTAGACGGCCTCAGTACAGGCGTATACGAAGCGGTGCAGGTTGGGACATTCAGCGCGAACGCTCTCCAGAAGATTGAGGGTTCCCATGGCGTTGATGTCCAGGTATTGCCGGTTGTCGAATGGACCGCCGAAGGCTGCGGCAAGATGGACGATGGCGTCAACACCTTTGACAGCGCTGCGGACATCATCCAGGTTGCGGAGATCGCCGGTGACTGTTTCGACGCTGGCGAAGGCGTCCAGCTTATTTGCGCGACTGGCATCACCTGGATAAACGAGAGTACGAATATCGTGTCCTTTGTTCAGCAGGCGGGTGACCAGATTGGCGCCGACCCGGCCTGTGCCGCCGGTTACCAGAATCTTCATTGCGGGACCTTTCAGTTTCTTTAGTTCAGGGTCTCAGTTCTCGCAGCATGTATGAAAGGAAAGGTTTTCGGCGAATTCTCGAATAAAGTTTCCTGACAAAGTTACCATGCGGCCAGTTGCTAATTATCCGGCACCTGATTCTTCCTGCCAAACCGAGGGGACGGTTTGGTAGCTCGGCTCGTTGTCTGAATCAGGATTCGCAGGAATTCCGGGGATTTTCAGGATAGCAGACGATGGAGTGCTGCCTATGGGGCGGTCCTTTTGCGGGGACAGATGGATCGTTTGGCGGGCCGGAGTCTGGGATAAATTCCCGCTTTTCGGGGAAGGGCCGGCTCGAAGGACGCGGCATCAGCCCTCTCCGTAGCGGATGCCGGTAGGGACGACGTCCGTTTTTTCGCCGCGGCGGATGGCTTCTGCGGTCTCGATGACGCTGTTCAGATCGTGCTGCGGTTCGAAGCCGAGTTTGGAATGGATTTTGGTCAGATCAAGCGTATAGCGGACAGGCGTCGGCAGGCGCGCGTCGGCGTAGCTGACACCGAAGCGTTCGGCCAGGCGCGGGACAGCCTCTTCCCAATCGATGACCACGCTGCCAGCCAAGTTGAACTCTTCGCCGACGGCTTCCTGCCTTTCGAGGCCCAACAGCAGACCGCGGGCGATGTCGCGCACATCGCTGAAGTGCTCTTTGTAGGGTACACCGTTGGGGTTGCGGCTGAGAAGGAGTTGATCGCGGCCGGTCCACTGGGAATTGAGGTTGAGGATCATCGCCTTCGTTTCCGGATCACTGCTCTCTATGCTTTTGCAGTGGTCGACCGCGGTGCTGAAGGCCAGGAGTTTTGGCAGGCCGGCCTCGTTCAAGAACTCGCTAGGCTCGACAATTGTGGAGAAGCGAAAGGAGGTCGCCGGCAGATCGTACTGGTAGTGGTACGCCATGGTCAGCTCTTCGCCAATCCATTTGCTGAGAAAGTAGGGCATTTGGTGATAGCGGGCGGCCATGTTCTCTCGAATGGGCTCCTCGAAATAGCGACCATTCTTCTCCAGCCGTAGATAGACGGCGACGGTGCTGGCATATACGAAGCGTTGGAGATTGGGGCAGTGGGCGTGCACGCTCTCCAGCAGATTGAGCGTACCGATCGCGTTTATGTCCAGATACTGGCGATTGTCGAAGGGGCCACCGAAGGCCGCGGCCAGATGGTAGACGGCGTCCATGCCCTTGACAGCCCGGTCAACGTCGGCAAGGTTGCGCAGATCTCCGGCCACCGTTTCGACGCCTGCGAACACATCGAGTTTGTGCGCACCGCTTGCCGTTCCCGCCATGTACCCGCCGGTGGACGTTACCAGTTATGGTGCGGGTTCGGAGTTTGACGCCCGGCCGCCCGATGGTGTCCAGGCGTTGCCGAGGGATGTATTCACGACGACGGATTTCTACCAGGACCGCGACCTGTGGATGGATCAGCGATACTGGCGCTGCAACGCCCCGAGGATGATGGCGGATCTGCGCAGCGGCGGCGCAGGCCGGGCCACTTCCGACCCGCGCATCGGCGCCAATGAGCCGGTCTCAGCGCGGTGGGGCAACTGCGACGAGGACTGGCCCGTTGAGAACATCCTCAGTCCCTATGGCTTCGATAGCGCCGGGGAACACTACGCTGCACTGCTGGCGGATGTGGAATCCCGTGGCGGGCCGACCCGGCATACCTACGAGACCATGCCCAAGTGGGATGGGGCTTATGGTGGAGACGGTACGCGCCGAGTTGTTTGGAACTATATGCGGGCCAACCAGATGCCGACGATTCTCTCGCTGCTGACTCCAGAGCATCAACAGCGCATGGTGCAACAGATCTATCATGAGGGTATCAATGGGGCCCATCAGTGGTCCGCCTCCTACTGCTTTCCAGAAGGGTTCATGCGGCAGTGGGCGACCGGAGGAACAATGCCCAGCCGATTCGTAGTCACTCCCGAAGTCGTGTTGATGATCGGAAACACGATGAAGCGTACGGTGTTTCTCAATGGTGAGTTTCCACTGGGTGGAGGTCCGCCCCAGTGGTACGGCGATACCATCGGCTTCTGGGACGGCGACGCCCTGATCACCATGACCTCGAACGTGCAGGGCTGGAACCAGCACTCGAGCTGGGAGTGGAGCGATGCCCTGGAGACGGTCGAGATCTTCACGCCGGTGAACGACGCGGCAGGCAACATGATCGGGCTCGACTGGGAAGCAGTGATCTACGACGCCCAGGCCCTGGCCCAACCGGTGAGGCTTATCACGTACCGAAGTTACCAGCGCTCCCTCGCCGAGTCCGGTCGGTTCTCGAACAACGAATGTATCCGCCCGATGTACCCGATCGAAGGTCGCGCCACGCCGATCGTTCCGGGAGAGATCATCCCGTTCCGGGTATGGGACATGGGCAGCCGCCCATGGGCTGAATCCTGGGAAACGTATTTCGAGCAAGGCATGCAGCGGCCCCAGGAGGAACTGGACCTCGGGTTCAATTAATATTAAGGTAAGTTCAGCGGAGGAATACTTATGGATATCAAGAAAGTCAGTACTTCAATGATCATTGCGATCGCTGTCGCAGCCCTGCTGGGATTTTCGACGCCGTCAGCGGATGCGCATCACTCCTACGCCATGTATGACGCAACAATATACCGGGTGTTTACCGGCGTCATGGTCCGGATTGTCCCCAACGCCGCCCACTTCGAGATGCACTTTGTCGAGCTGAACGAAGGGCGGGACGGGTTGCTTCGGGATGAGGAAGGCGAGCCTGTCGTCTGGGTCGTTCAGATGGAAAGTGCCGCGCAGGCGCGCCGGCAAAACATCTCTGAGGAAACCTTCCCGCAGGGAACCGTTTTCAGCATGGGTATCCATCCGTTACGGACCGGCAGGCGCGGTGGAGACCGGGGCGGTTCAGGTCTGTTCAAGTGTCCTATGGGCGAGGCGCCTCGAGCGGGTATGCACTGCGACTCGGTTACGGGTAACATCGCCTTCGGGGACGATACCCTCCCGGCAGAAGGTCCTGTGTCGTCGGATTAATCGATACCAGGGAGCTGAGACCATACGTTTCAGCTCCCGATTGTCCCACGCTCGGGTTCGGTGCCGTGATGATCATCACGGCTCTCCATACTGCCTCAAAGTTAAAACAAGAAACGGTCGGGAATCATCGACTTTCGCCGATCGCCGTCTCGTAGATCTCACGCGTGACGGGCGTAGCCCAATTGGAACTGAAGTCCCCATCTGTTGTGGCACGACCGAATACGACGCCGATGACTTCACCGGTCGCATTAAGAATCACGGGACCGCCGCTAAATCCACTAGCTCCTATCAGGTCCAGAAGCATTCTCTGTCCAAAAGAAAGTGTCGATGTGATTTCCGTGAACGCTACGTGACCGCTCTGAAGGACAGGTATGGCAAGAATAGACTGTGGAAACGGCTCGCCAGTTACCTGGTCGATACCACTGCCTGCATCGGGGTAGCCGACGATAGTCACTGGCGCACCGACATCAGCGATCGACTCCTGCCTGATCCGTAATGGCTGAATCTGGAGGTCCCTACCTATTCCGCAAGACTCATTCACCCTCAGAAAAGCTAAATCGAGCTGAGGGTCTTCGTAGAAAACGCTAACAGGAAACGAGGCAAGAACGTCCCCGCCAGGAGGATAGATCATCCGGACTTTGAGGTTGTCCCTGTCCAACGGGGGACGGTTGGGAGGATTGAGCACGTGCTTGGCAGTCAGGAGAGTGCAACGTTCGCTGTCTTGAATGAAGAAACCTGTACCAATGAATCCCGTCGAGTCATCGCCAACCTGAACCACCACGCTGCGCAATCGCTCGAACCTTTGAGCCGACTGGCATCCTGAGAGTGTCGACAGGCATCCTGAGAGTGTCAGAAACAGGAAAGTGAGCGTTATCTTCCTTTGCAAGCAAGCGACCCCGATTTGTTAAGCAGTCCCTCAAAATAATAGCGAAAAGGCCAAACCGGTGTCACCTCTGCCACGTCCAGGAGCGAAATGAGTACGACCAGTAGATCTCGAGACGAAATTCGGGCGAAAAGCGTTGACAGGCCGATATAGCTGTACTATACAGACAGGTGAGAATTATGAGCAAAGTAAAAGTATCGGAAGGGCTCGACGCCCGGAGTTCGGCTGCTTTTCTAGCAGGACGGGTATCCCACCTGCTGAGGCTTAGCACTGGCCAGCATCTCGCAGCAGCCAACATTCCGCTGTCGGTCGAGGAGCATATCGTTCTGACGGTCATGGCCGGTCTGGAGTCTCCCCAGCGCATGGAGCCGCTCGCGGATTTGCTCGGACGAGACGTGACAACGCTCAAGAGGCAGCTGGACGGCTTGGTGAAAGCCGGTTTAGTTGCTCGCACGCGTAGCTCGGAGGACGGCCGAGGCGTCGTAGTTTCGGTTACCATGAAGGGGAAAGACTTGGTCGAGCATACGATGCCGCTGAGCTTAGCCGTGCGCAAAGGAGCGATGAGAGGTATTTCGCAGGCGGACTATGAAGTTCTTGTGCAGGTGTTGTCCACCATGCTCGAAAATTTGAAAAAGGGTCTGCGCGATGGAGTTCCATCCGGGATACTAGAGTCCGAGATAATAGAGTCTGAGAGAACAGAGATGGAACAGAGCCTGTCATTGTGAGAGGGTCCGTTCAGTGCATCTATAAAATAGTTAGCTTTTTAAGAGGTTCTTAAAGAAATGAATCGAATCGCCTCCGCGATACAGTTCGCGTGCATTCTGGCGGTAGTCCTGGCTGTCATGACCCCAGATGCGGTTCTGGCGCAGGAACCGGCCGCCACCGCTCAGATCAACTTCATCGAGCAAAACTGCCAGTTCTGTCACCAGGGCGGTGGAGTCACCAGCCTCGTCCCGGTTCGCCAATGGGTGGATGAGGTCGATATGACGCTATCGAATGTCGCCGCCGAGGCAGACATTTGGGAAGGCGTGATCCGAAAGGTGCGCGGGCGGATGATGCCGCCGGCGGGATGGTCTATCGATGCGACCGCTGCGGACAGCTTTGTCGCCTACCTGGAAGACGCGCTGGACCGTGCCGTCGCTGACGGACCTAATCCGGGCAGAAAAGACATCCATCGTCTCAATCGTACCGAGTACGGCAACGTGATCCGGGACCTATTTGACATCGAGTTCAACTCCCGGAATCTATTGCCGCCCGACACTGCACTGAACGGGTTTGACAACATCGCCGAGGTGCTGGGGACCGATTCCACGTTGATGGGGCAATACCTGAGCGCGGCGTGGATGGCCACGGGTCGGGCGGTCGGCGACGTAGAAATGCAGCCCGCAATCCAGTCTTTCCTCGTCACACCCGATCACAAGCAGGACACCTGGGTCGAAGGACTGCCGCGGGGCACTCGTGGCGGCCATTTGGTTAAGTTCTACGCTCCCGTTGATGGAGAGTACACAATCAGTCCCAGGCTGATGCGAAGCACGCTCGACGTCGTCCGGGGGTTGGAGTTTGAGCACACGCTCGAAGTCAGCGTGGACGGTGGCCGCGTCCACCTCGCGACCTTCGGAGGTACGGAGGAATCCTTTGAGACCGTGTCGTCGCCCTCACGAAAAGGACTCGAGATCGAAGGAAGACTCGAGACTACGGTAACACTCCAGGCCGGTCCGCATGATATCGGAATCGCTTTCCTGAAAAAGACTTCGGGTGTGCGTCCTGACCTCATCGAACCGTTTTTCCATGAGCTGGACTTCAGCTGGTTTTATGGGGACCCCCAGGTGAAGTTGACGCGCATTTCAGGTCCGTTGACGGTTACAGGCGTCAGCGAGTCTCCAAGTCGCCGGCAGATCTTCACCTGCTATCCGGCGTCGGAGGCCCAAGCGAGTGGTTGTGCAGAATCAATTCTCACGACGATGGCACGTCGTGGATACCGGCGTCCTCCGACTGAATCCCAGTTGGGACGTTTGATGGACCAATATCAGAGTGAAAGAGATGCGGGTGGCACTTTCGACCGAGGTATCCAGAAGGCACTGACGTACATGCTGGTGACACCGCAGTTCCTGTTCCGACACGAGACCGATCCGGAGGACATTGGCCCGGGTTCGGCTTACACGATCAGCGACCTGGAACTGGCTTCCCGGATTTCGTTCTTTCTCTGGTCGAGCATTCCGGACGACCAACTGCTGGATCTGGCCGTGGACGGCCGGCTGAGCGAGCCGGCGGTCTTGGAGCAGCAGGTGCGACGCATGTTGACCGATAGCCGTGCCGAAGCCCTGGTCACCAACTTCGCGGAACAATGGCTGGGTTTCCGGAATCTGCAGGGCCACACGCCAAACAACCAGGTGTTCCCGGATTTCGATGACACCCTGCGGCAATCCTTCCGGCGAGAGACCGAACTGCTCTTCCTGGAAGTCATCAGCCAGGATCTTCCGATCCACGAGTTGCTGACAGCCGATTACACATACATCAACGAGAGAGTGGCCCTTGCCTACGGCATCCCCGACATTTACGGCGAACAGTTTCGGAGGGTGGAGTTGGGCCCGGATAGCACCCGCAAAGGTATCCTGGGACACGGAGCCATCCTGATGGTCAATTCGTATCCCAACCGGACTTCGCCGGTGCTTCGCGGCAATTACATACTCACCAATATTCTGGGCACACCGGCACCCGATCCCCCCGCGAACGTGCCGGCATTGGATGAGGAACTGAGTGCACCAACGACGATGCGGGAACGGATGGAGCAGCATCGGGCCAATCCGGCATGTTCGGGTTGCCATCAGTTGATGGACCCGATCGGACTGGCACTGGAGAACTACGATGGATTGGGCCGGTGGCGTGAGGACGATGGAGGTGCCCCGGTTGATGCGAACGCCGGCGTCATTCATATCCTGCAGGACTACGGATCTGTCGCGGGGCCGCTTGCGCTCGGCGAAGCGCTGATCCAGAACCCGGACAGGTTTGCGCAGACAGCTGCGGAGAGGCTGTTGACCTACGCCTTGGGCCGCGGCCTGGATCCCTCCGACATGCCGGTCGTACGTGATTTGACACGGGCAGCGTCGGAAAATGACTATCGGTTTTCGTCTTTTATTCTGGGAATCGTCAACAGTGTTCCATTTCAAATGAGGGTCAGCGATACTGGTCCAACTCGATCGGCCCGAGTGCAGTAGCTTAATTAACACGAGTCATGGTCAATACGAATATTCACCCTGTGAACTGGCTGGTACAGGACATGGATTCAGGACATAGATAGAGGAGGAGAAAGAGAATGTTTATCACCAAGAAACATCTGTCTCGCAGAACTTTTTTGAAGGGCGCTGGCGCGGTTGTTGCGCTGCCGTTCCTCGATGCCATGGTGCCGGCGGTGATGGGGCAATCGGGGCAAGCGCCGATCCAACGGTTCGCGTGGGTGTATACGCCGAACGGTATTCTGATGAAACAGTTCATGCCAGACACGGTCGGTACCGGGATTGATTTCAAGCTCGCGCTGAAGTCGATGGAACCTCATCGGGAATACATCAACGTTGTCAGTGGGCTCTATAACGTCGGGGTACAGAACCACCCCCCATCCCCACCGATGTGGCTCAGTGGAAACGTTCCGGGAGCGGGTGGCGATCAACTAGACACCCGACTGCGATTGGCCACTACCGTGGACCAGGTCATCGCCCAGAAGGTTGGTAAAGATTCGATTTTTGAGTCTCTGCAGGTGGCGACCGAAGACGCATCCCAATTGATCGGGACATGCGCGATCGATGATAACTGCGCCTACATGAACACGATCTCTTGGCGCACCCCGACGCAATCCCTGACGATGGAGAGCGAACCGCGCACCCTCTTCGAGCGTCTGTTTGGCGGCGCCGATGCCACGCCCGAAGCCCGGGCCCGGAGACTGCGTGACAACACGAGCATTCTGGATACGATCACTGCGGATATCCGGGAGCTCGGTGGTGAGCTGGGCTCTTCAGACCGCGCGCGAGTGGATCAGTACATGGAGAATGTCCGTACGGTAGAGCGCCAGTTGGTTCGGGGCGAAGAGCAGCGACAGTCGAGAAATCTTGAGGCGCCCGAAGTGCCGGTTGATGTCCTGGGGTTTGAACAACAGATCGACATGATGTTCGAGTTGCAGGCGCTGGCGTTCCAGGGCGATCTGACGCGTGTCACGTCGTACATGCTGGCGCGGGAACTGAGCGGCCAGACCTATCCTGAGTTCGGCGTTCCGGATCCCCACCATCCGGTGTCGCACCACGGTTATTTGCCGGAGAGGATGGAGATGAAGGCGCGGATCGACGCTTACCACATGAGCCTGTTCGAGCGGTTCGTGAATAAGTTGAAGTCGACACCAGAGGGCGATGGCAACCTGCTCGATTCGATTGTGATCATGTACGGCGCGGGAATGAGCAACTCCCAGGTCCACGATCACATGAACATGCCAGTGCTGCTCGTCGGCGGCGGAGCGGGAAAACTCCGCGGAGATCGGCATATCCAGATGGGGCGAATGGCTGCGGAAGAGAACATTCCCGGGATTCCGTTCTTCGATGAAATGGTGCCGATTTCGAATCTGCACGTGGCGATGCAGAATCTGGCCGGCGTCGAGGTCGATTCGTTCGGGGCTGCGGAAAACCAGAGTACAGATGTCGTTGTTCCTCTCTAGGAATCGATTACTGCTGTCGGGAGAAAAACATGCGTAACTACACGATTCTGTTTATGACGGTCTTGATGATCGGAGCCGTGGGCGTTGTGACTCCGCTGTCGGCCCAGAGTTCGATCGGCCCCGGCAACACGGAACTGGTCACTGCGGTCCGGTCCGGGGATCTGGACCAAGTCCGTCGACTTCTTGACACGGGCGCGGATCCGAATGAGGTGGGTGGCGACACCACTTCGGCATTGGCGTGGGCTGCATTCGGCGATGACATCGACGCCACGATGCTGTTGCTTGATGCAGGTGCAGATCCGAATCTCGTGAATCGCTTCAACGTGGGCCCGCTCCACGAGGCGATTACGCTGGGCAATCGGGAGATGGTCGAGGTGCTCGTCGATGCTGGAGCGGATGTGAACGCACCGGCTTTCGAATCAGGCGAAACGCCTTTGATGGCTGCGGCTCGTGTGGGGAACACCGAAGTTGTCCAGATGTTGCTCGACGCCGGAACGGAAGTCCGACCGATCGAAAACGCATGGGGACAGAGCGCGCTGATGTTTGCTGCTTCCCAGGGCCATGCACCGGTCGTCAAGATGCTGATTGAGAACGGTGCGGATACCGATCAGGTCACGAGCTACTTTGAGCATCCGGACGTCGGGCGGGCCCTGGCGGGTATGGGAAGAAACGACAGGACCGCGGGAAGCTTTACGGCGCTTCATTTTGCGGCCCGGGCCGGGCATGTCGAAGCCGGGGCTGAACTGATCGCGGCCGGAGCCGACATGACCATTGAGGAGGAGGCATACGGATACACGCCGTTGCAGACGGCGGTCGCAAATCAACAGGCCGACTTCGTAGCTTCGATGATCGAATCCGGCGCGAATCTGGATGACGGTGCGTTGTATCTTGCCGTGGATGCGATCAACTACGCCCAGAGGCTAGGCGCAACAACCGATAAGGGAAATGCGCTGATCACGTTGGAGCGGCTTCTGGATGCCGGTGCGGATCCGAATCAAACATACACGAAGAGGATTGCGCGTCATCGGGGTTACGGGGCCAGGATCGCCGCTGGTGCAACCCCGCTGTATCTGGCGACCACCATCGCGAGTCCGGAGGCTGTAAGCTTGCTTGTTGAAGCCGGAGCATACCCCTCGATCCAGACTGAACTCGGTGTCACGCCGCTGTTAGCCGTCCTCGGCGGTGGGGCCCCGGGTCCCGGCGGTCGGAGGCGCCCGCTCAGGGATCTGCCTGCCCGATTTGAAATGGCAAAGGCGCTGCTTGCGGCGGGTGCCCGTGTCGATACCGTGGATCGGGGAACCGGGAATACTCCCCTGCATCTTGCTGCGTCGAATGGAGCTCAGAGCATCTATGATGCACTCGTCGCCTTCGGAGCCTCGATGACGATCGAAAACGACGAGGGTCAGACTCCGGCGGATTTGCTGGAACGGTAATATTCGAATCATCGCTGCCGTTGGTTTGGGCCCGCGGCAGCGCCCTTCCTTCAGTTCCTCGAACTATTTTCAACCGTGGAATCTATCTTGAGGGATAGAGGCTGGGAAGTCGTTCAGCGCGATAAACAGACCAGCCTTCAGGGCGCTGATCGTCTATGAAAAACTCGAACACTTTTTCCGCAGGAGTATCATGGGTCACCTCCGCGATTCGAGCCCAACTGTGACCGGCTTGGCCTTCCACAGAGATCCCGTCAGCGTCTGAGACCAGTCCTCCATACGTAATAAGAACGTTGCCCGTCTGTGGCATCCAGTCGGCGTCACCCTGGAAGTTAGCGAAGAAGCGTTCGTCTCCATCATCTCCAGAGGACCACACTTCCGTCACCTGCATGCTCTCTTCGTCGATGCGGTATTCAACCGCTCGGCTGAAGGACTCTGCCGGCGTCATCGGTTCCTCGTACGGTGACGCGCGGAAATTGCCGTTGTCGAACATGAGGAGTGTTCCGCTTGGCGTGATCGTGGACGCATGCTGATGGTAGTTCCAGAGGAGGTCGCCCTGGGGCTCTAATAGAAGATCCTGCCATCGGGGTCCCCATCCGTCGTGGTTGCCCAGAATCCAAACCAGTTCACCTGTCTCCATGTCGACCTTCACTACAGCGTCCTGGTGCCTGAGGGATGCAATCGCGTAGCGTCCGGTGTCGTCTGGAATGACGGCGTTGAGATGGGCCCAGTCGTGACGGGGATTCTCACCCCGAGGACCGAAGACGTTTCCCAGGGCTGCTCCCCCTCCGATCGATCCATATCCAAAACGGTAGGGATCGACCAGGTCCAGTAGTTTCACTTCACGAACGATTTCTCCCTCGGGAGTGAATTCGATCAGAGTGTCCCCGATCAATTCGGCGGCACCTCGAGGTGCATTGGGGTCCGAATCGCTGGTCGGGTAGTTGTCATAGGTTCTCAGATCCGCACTGGAGGTCAGGATGTTTCCCGTTGCTGTCCGGAAGGCTTCGTGGTGAAAACTCGATTTCGTATAAGGGCTCACCGGGATTTCGGGAGAGATACTGGATATGGCCGTTGTCGAGCTGCCGGATATCCCGAACGCCATGGTCGGTGGTGTAGTACCAGACTACTTCTCCGGCCTCGTCCACCGCGACGGCGAGGCCCACGTTTCCACCGCCTCCCCCTTCGGGCCTGTAGGAAAGGCTGAAAACAGTCACACCCGGCTCCATTCGTTCCGGCTCGCTGATGCGAACGTCTATCGGAGGAAAGAGTTCGGGGAGAGGATCGGTCGTGATCGCCAGCAGTTCGGACGTTGCCGTGAGTCCGTCCTGATCGGTAACGACCACACGAACTTGATGTGTCCGACCCGGACGCATGCCCAGGACCGGAACGACATGGCGTGTCTGGCTTGAGAGCCCCAAGTCGGAGGTCCAGGTTCGATCACCATCGTCGAACAGCAGTGCCACCGTTGTCGGCCGGTTTGTTTCAAAGGTCACCTGTGCGGCCAGGGGAACCGACTCACTCGGTCTTGGGTCCAACGTCAACCCTTCGATGATAAGAGGCGGAGAACTGCATGCGCTACCGAGCGCAACGACAACGACTAGAATCGCGAAATAGAGATGCCGGATATGCATGCGGCCTCCTTCTGTTGAACTTCTCTTCGTCCTTTTGACTGTGCGCTCATAGAGCGCACCTACAGTAGAGGTTGAGATTCCGGTGAGTCTAACAATAGGGGAGGGGTATTGGGGGGAAAAACGCCCGTTCGAGGTGGCGGATTGCCCGGCTGGCCTTACTCCGGGCTTCTCTCCAACACATTTGAAGGGCGAAAGTGGAGATACCACGACATCAACAGAACGAACGAAGACAAGGTCAGCATCATTATCGCGGGGCGTGCTTCTCGAACCGTGTCGAACTGGAGATGGTAATAAGTGGCCCCGAGGGTCACGACGACAAGAACGGCGGGTCCCGCAAGCCCGATCCACCGTGTGCGGTGCCACCAGATCGCGACGGCTCCAAACAGTTCGGCCAGCCCTACGGCAAACATATGCCCTCGGGTCAGGCCGTACGCATTGAAGTAGTTTTCGAGCTGGAATTCGAACATCGACTGGGGTACCCCGAAGAGTTTCACACTGCCGATGAACACGAACATCAGAGAGACCAGGACGGCGACGCCGTGTGTCAGATGTTTCACCTGGCCTCAGGATGGTCCTGTTACCCGTCCTTCAGGAGTAACTGTGTCACCGCATTTGCATGGCGTTCGATGACACCGCGGTCCGTGATGGGTTTTCCGGTGCGAAGCTGGTTGGCAGCGGGAGCCACCAAACGGTGGAGTAGGGCACCCTCCCAGACGAACAGGAAATCCTCAATGGGAATTTCCTTGACGACACCGGCCTCTTGCATGCGCCCGAAGAACCTGCCCGCTAATACTGTAAGGTCGCGGACATGCAATTCGTAGGCCTTTCGATAGCGGTCACTGTCCTTCATCGCCTCGCGCAAGAGCATCCGGGACAGTTGGGGGTGTTCCGCTACACGGGCAACAAGCGCGAAGATCTGCGCACGGAGTTGTTCACGGGGCGGAAGTGATGCGATGACCTCCTCATTACGGAGTGCGCCTTCCTGGCTGTGTCGGCTCAATTCCTCAACGACCGCTTCCTAGAGATCTTCCTTGGACCCAAAGTGGTGACGGATCGACTGAAATGGAACACCCGCAGCCGCTCCGATATCACGCAAAGTGGCACCGCTGAAACCGCGTTCTGAAAAGGCCTGCGCTGCTGCATCGAGTATCCGGCTCCGGGTCGCCTCCCCTTGTGCGGTTGGAACAACTGACTCTGACTGAACCACTGACTGTCCTCCCTCAACTCAACTCACAAAGTTTACGCTTGTCAAACTGCTATGACAAACATTAAACCAGCGGATCGATTACCTCACTCGCCGATCGAAATCAGATTCTGTCCGGTCCGGATATACCATCGGCCATCGACGAGCGCCAGTGAAGCCAGCGTGCGTTCCCCGATATCGTTCACATGCAACAGCTCGAATTCTCTGCCGGCCCGGAGTACAAAGGTTTCACCGTTGTCGTTGGTGAAGAAGACTTTGCCATCCACGGCAACTGGTGATGCGGAAAAACCCTCACGCCTTACAACTCCCAGCCGTCCCTGCCACAGACTGTCTCCGGTTCTGGCATCGAAGGACGTCGCGATGCTCGCCATGTCGTTGACGATGTAGAGCTTGATCAGCGACAATCAAAACTCCCGGCCGTATTGCCTCATTTAAAAATGTTACCGAACTGAGGGTTGTTGCCTCATCGAAAATGTTACCGAACGACCGGTCAAACGGGAGAGTTCTTCCCGCCGTCGAGGCTGTGGGGCGACCGCCTTTTCCACAGCCCCCGTCGCCCGCAGATGCTGAAGCCGGGCGGACCCGATCCAGTTCGAGCCACTCGCCATCGAAAGTCTCCAGAATCTGACGCCGCCATTCGCGCACGCGCCGCTGCAGGGTCCGTAACTGACCGTTGGGGTAACGTCCCGGGCGCCGCTGCTGAAGCTCAAGCAACAGCGACTTTGATGTTCGCCCGGGATCGGATTCAAGCCATGACCGCATCTCCTCCCAGACGCCGTCGAACGGGTCCGGGCGAGTACGCCAGATGTGGGGCACAGGTTGTTTCCGTGTTTTGCGATACCGACGCGTGATTCGTTGCTCGAAGCCGGGATCGGGGAGTTCCGCCTCAATCGGGGCTCGGTCTGCATCTGCGTCGCAGTTCGGGGACACAAGGGCGGCGCGCACGATGTCGTCCGTTAGCGTGGGAGAGGCCAGTTCCTTCGCATGTCTCCAGAATGCATCCTGGAGTTTCTCAAGCTGTCGTAGGAGATCGACCGGATCCGAACGTTCATAAATCGCAGCAAGGCGAACGCGAACCTCCGGGTCGAGCGCATCCGAATTCGAGAGCCGTTGATAGGGTGTTTGCGCGATATCGTAGCGTTTCGTCACCCGGGATCCATCGCGAGTCTTCGTCGTGAGCTTCATGGACGGCTGGAAGAAGTTCACGTAGAGCCGGACCACTCGGTAGAGCTCGGCAAGCTGCCTGTATGCCAGTGAGCCTTCGTAGCGGTCGTAGCCGACCAATTGGCGGACGATCGAGCCGTTCTTCTGTTCGACGAAGCACTGGTCGTTCTTCCGGCGCGCCCGGCCTCGGGTGAATTGAATCGTTTCACGCTCGCAGTAGGCGAGGAGTCCGTAGTTCATGAACTCGGAACCGTTATCCGTGTCCAGGCCGACAAGCTGAAACGGAAGGATCTGCCGTGCCGTCGTGAGCGCCTGCAGAATGTCCGCCTCCGTACGCCGTAGCAACGCCAGACATTCGGTCCAGCCGGTCGCCACGTCGGTCAGTACCAGGGTGTGGAGGAAAGGGCCTTCCGAGTTCCCGCCGCAGTGTGCAACCAAGTCCGCTTCCATGAATCCCGGCCGCGTGTCCGCCCAGTCGGCGAATGTGCGAATCGGAACGCGGTGTTTGAGTAACTGTCCGGACTTGGTGGTGGTCTTGCCGTGCGGTCGATGATCGAATCGGAATTGACGGAAGATCCGATCAGCCGTGGCGGCGCTCAGCTCAAGCAGATCCGCCCGCGTTTTATCAGACAATAACAGATGCCCGTGACGCTCCATGGTCGGGATCAGCTCCGGCAGAAACGGAACGAGCCGTTTGCCACAGACATCATTGACTGTGCGCCAGGCCGCGATCAGGGCGGCCTGCACCGCGGGGCCGTATCGACGGACCCGGCCGCGCGGTTGCCGTCGGGGCCGTTCGCCCCTCAGAATGTCGTTCAGAAGCCGTGTCGCGTGCTTCCGATGGAACCCGGTCGATTCAAGGAACTCATCCAGGATTCGCTTCTTCTCCGGTCGCGCCGCATTCTTGTAGCGAACCGCCGTTCGTAGAGCTAATTCTCGCCTTGCCGCAACAGTCATGTGTGTCCTCACTTCCCACCTCCGTTCTCATAGAGTTGGGTAACATTTCTAATGAGGCAACAACCCTCAGTTCGGTAACATTTTCAATGAGTCAATGCGAGAAGGAATTCTGATTGACGTTGGACAAGAGTTGGTCGCCATAGAGAATCGGAGACGGAACGAATGGAGATCCTCTGGGACTCGACCACACCAGGTGGCTGTCGGTGACGTTGCCCGTACCACCGGGCTTTATAGCCATCGTCGGACCCGCGCGGCCCGAGGAGCAGAACAGCATTCCGTAGCCGACGACAGGTGTGGGAATCACCTCGAAGGTGTTTCCGTTGCAGTACCACAACTCTCTTCCAGTGTCGGGATCGTATGCATTCACCCGTCTCTGGCTGTGGACGATGATCTCGTCGTGGTCGTCCACCTGAACCGCGATCGGTGAGCCCCAGCCAACACTCGCCTGGCGGGGTGTTCGCCACAACTCCTGGCCTGTTCGCGTATCGAAAGCAGCCACGAACGAACCTGCGGAGTGATCCTGAAAGATGATGATGCGGTCCTTATAAACCAGAGGTGAACCGGCCGTGCCGTGATAGTTGTTGATCCGCCCCACATCCTGATTCCAGAGCAGTTCACCGTCCAAACTAAATGCCGCCATCCCGCGGGCACCAAACGAGACGTAGACGCGTTCGCCATCGGTCGTCGGCGTCGCGGAGGCATGGCCGTTCTTCTGATGGGGCCGTTCCGATACCCCGTCCGGGGCGAAGCTCTCCCAGAGCAACTCGCCATCAGAGCGCCGGTACGCCAGAAGGGACAGTCGGTCCCCCCGGTCGTAGGACGTCGTCAGGAAAATGAGGTCATCCCACACGATGGGAGACGAATTTCTGCTTCCGGGAACGGGCGTCTTCCAGAGGACGTTTTCGGTCGCGGACCAGGTATCGGGATAGCCGCTCCCTTCCACCTGTCCTTGACCCGACGGTCCCCGCCAACGGGACCAATACTGTGCACCCTCGCCCTCGACGGGAACCATTCGAACGCCCAAACTTTCGCCGAGTCCGCTGGAGGGGATTCCCAACTCCTGGGACGTCGTCGTGACCGACAGGGCTCCACCCACCAGCGTCATTCCTGAAAGGAGAACGAAAATCCACTTCGTTGTGCGTTTGATTCTTGTCATGTCAAGCTTCGAGTCACTCCTCTCTTAGAGCCGGCAACAGAGGTGACTGGAGGACGGCAATCGTCGCCCCCAGGGAGGTGACCAGTCCAACCGCCAGAACGCCACCCAATAGTCCGAAGACAAGCATACCGGGAAGTTGCCCGCCACGATCCAGGATAACCGGAAGCGTAGCCAGGAAGGCGCATGCCGCGCCGGTCACCAGTCCCACGGTCAGCAACATCACGTTCTCTGCCATCGACATCGCGAGAAAGTCTCGTTCGAGGTAACCGAGCGCACGCATCAGTGCCAGTTCCCGCCGTCGTTCCAGAACGTTTCGCAACAGGACCGCGCCCAGGCCGACGGTTCCAAGCAGCAGGCCCAGTCCACCCAGCATCTGAAACGTCGACAGGTAGGTGTTCTCGACCTGGTGGAACTGGGCGAGACGCTCGGCAGTCGGCGTCGCCGTCGCTCCATAGTCCGCCAGGGCGTTTTCGATCGATTCTTCGGCCTGGGCCACGCTTCCTGCTTCTGTCTCCACAAGCAGGAGTCGATATCCTTCCTGTGAAGGAAACTGTTCCAGGAAATGAGTTTCAGACATCAGGAGCTCGCCCTGGAAAATACTGTCGTCCAGAGTCGCAACGAGCCGCAGCCGAATTGTGCGGTCTCCTTCGGTTATGAGGATCTCCTCGCCCAGCTTCCGGTGCAGGACATAGGTCATCGAGTTTGCATCGCCGATCACGGGAATTGTTCCGTCGGGTCCATCCCGTTGGAGGAGGAGCCACGGGTTGGCACGTTCTGCATCATTCGACGCAAGCGAATCCTGAAACGCAAAACGTCCCTGTTCGATGAACGCGTCGCTGGGTGCCGCGATCCTCGGATTTGTGGGGGCGTACAGGTTCAGGCAACTGGCGTCGTCACCCGGTCTGAGTCGGAACGGAGATACAGCTGCGGAGTCGATGCTTCCCAACCCCAGAAATTCCTGGCCTGCAGGGCTGGTTGGATCTTCCAACATAGGCAGAAGGGACTCGACGAGCAAGGGGTAACCCCCCAGTCCGGACTCGGGACCCGCGTTCGATACCGTGTCCCTTCTGAAGGCATCGACCGATATCAAAATGAAAGTTGCCGCCGCGATCATTCCGATTGCAGTGACGCTTCGAGCGGGACGATAGGTCGCGTTCCGGAGACCCAGCCGCGAGACCGGCCACCAGCCCTGGCCTCCGAGCACCGCTTCGCGCCGACGGCCGAATCGAAGTGCGAGAAAACAAAGACTGGCTGCCAGAAACGCCATTCCCGCTCCAAAAAAGCCAGCCGCCTGATCGACGAAACCCATTCCCGCTCCGACGATGAGTGCGATGCCGAGGCTGCCCAGCGACACCGCCCCCAGCCGGGCTGGCCGAGTTCGACCCCTCTGTCCAGCGTTCTCCTGGGAAAGCTGCCCCGCCAGCAACCGGCGTTCGGACACCGATGACAGGCTTCGGAGAGTTACCCAGATGCATGCCATGGCCGCTGCGATTCCACCCACTACGCCTGCTGCCAGAGATAAGCCCGAAACATGAAGCGTTACAGCGGTGGTTCCAACGGCATCGACCCACCATGTGCCGAGGCCGGTGACCAGGAGCGAGGCGTACCCGATCCCGCCCCACACACCGATGAGGGCACCGATTGAAGACAGGATCAATCCTTCAATGAGAAATAGGCGTCGGACCATTGGCGGAGTAAAGCCAACCGACCGCAGCAACCCAATCTCACGGCCACGTTGCTCGACACTCAACTTGAAGAACAACGCCGCCAACATCAGGGCCGAGACAACCAGGAAGAAACTGAAGTACACAAAGTACTCGCCAAAGTTCGTCGCGCCGCGCGAGGCCTCGAGACCTTCGGAACGCACCGACCGAACGGCCAGGCCAAAACCGAGCGGGTCGAGAAGTGTTCCAAGACGTTCGGCGTAATTGGCGACAAGAGTCTCCCCCGCTAGTTCTTCTGTCTCCGTTTCCGGAGCCAGACGAATAGACGAAATGGATCCGTAACGGGACTGCCAGAGCTCGCGGCCGACTTCGAGCGGGATAAACGCCTTGGGTGTCGTCCGATAAAGATTCCAGAACTCTTCGTCGACAGGGCGGATACGTGCGAGATCGATCGGAAACGGCGGATTCCAGTCAGCCAGAGCTTCCGAATCCGTAATGCCCGGGTAGGTCGGAGCCATGTCGCGATCTCCGGCGTCGATGGGAACTACGTTCACGACTTCGAAGTCGGTTTCCCGAGTGACCAGTTGACCAGGTTCCACCCAGACGTAGTATTCCATCGAGAGACGATCTCCGCTTGAAACGCTGAGATCCTCGGCGGCCCAGTCAGTGAGGACGATTGGCGGCAGACCTGACACAGAAGACAGTTCTTCTCCGACTAAGCGGGTGAGGTCGGTTGCGGTTACAAGCGAATAAGGGATTTCAGTTGAAGCGTTGCCGAGCCTGTTGACCAGATAGGTGAAAATTGGGCGTGCTTCCAGGCCCATGGCTGCCCCGGCCTCCAGTGCGATATCAACCTTTTGATCGTCGATCAAACCGCCAGAGCCTTCAATTGCGAGCGCCTGGGGTTGTCCCAAGAGTCTCAGACCGAGACCCAGATCTTCCAATTCGGCTTCGCTCCGAACCATCCTTTCCAATTCCGCCGTTGCGGCATCGGCATCTGCCAAAGTGGTCGAAACGAGCAACGCGTTGACGCGTTCTTCTATTTCGAGGTCCTCGGTGACAAGCTCCAGAGGAAGAAAGACTGCGTGAACCTCCCCCTGGCCCGCTTCGAGAGAGAATTCGCCGAGCGTTTCGCCAGGGACAACACTTCCGAGTGTGGCGCGAATCGTACGGCCCAGGTCGGCCTTGTTTCCGTGGAGGGACTCCAGTGGGATCTCAGAGGGTCGTTCGACGCGGACAAGAATGGTGGCTCCTGCCTCAACACCGAGTCCCTCGGCCAGGGCAGGGCTGACTAATGCCTGACGGCCTCCGGGACCGGTGAACTCCTCCACACCGTGGAACCGCCAGAACCGGTCGTCGATACCGTACACACGAACCCGGTCCATTCGCCCCTCGCCCGTTGGAGTGGTCACGAGTCCCTCGGTGACAATGATCGGAGCCACACCGTTGAAACTGGCAGGGAAGTCGGGATGATTGCCCAGATCCCGGGCCAGGGCCTCTCGAAAGAAAGTCGTCGACACGACGATATGGTCTGTGTTTCCGATTCGCTCGAGGACCATGTCGCGGAGACTGCCGCGTACGGAGTCGCCCACCAGCAAGGCTCCCGCAAGAACGGCGACCGCGGTTGCAACGCCGGCGATCACGGCGATGTTTGTGCGCCAATAAAACGCCAAACCCTCGAAGATGAGACGACGTTGTTTTATGCCATCAGCCATTGTTTAACTCGTCATCTATGATTCAACCCGACCGAGTCGCCGCTGTGCAAGCTCAAAACGAATCGGAAACCGTGCCGCGAGATGTGCGCTGTGTGTGACGGCGATCAGGATGTTTTTCTGAACACGATGGAGTTCCAGCAAAAGCGATGCGACGGTGTCCGCAGTCGTTTCGTCCAGGTTCCCGGTGGGTTCATCGCACAGAATGAGACGGGGGCTGCGAATCAATGCGCGGGCGATGGCCACTCGCTGTCTTTCCCCTCCCGATAACTCCGCCGGCCGGTGGTCGATACGATCGCCAAGTCCCACCTGTTCGACGAGCAAGCGCGCGTCTTCGGCGAAATTCTTCCGTTCCCTATCTTCGTTTATGTCGTTCCCATGCCTTACCAGCGTTGGCAGGAGCACGTTTTCCAGGACCGAACATTGGGGGAGCAGACAGTGATCCTGGAAGATGAAGCCGATCTGCGTGTTCCGGAACCTGGCCTGCTGGGAAGGCTTCATTCCAAACAGGTCGTTTCCCTCGAGCTTTACGCTTCCAGACGATGGTGGCTCCAGACCTCCCAGGACGTAAAGCAGCGAGCTCTTCCCGCTGCCGGACGGACCCATGATCGCCGCAGCCTCCCCCGGAGCGAGCGACAGGTTGACGTCCGACAGGACTTCGAGTGGTCCTCGGGGCGTCGGGTATTCCTTGCTGAGATGTGAGACTTCGAGCAATGAGTCCTCTGCACTCAAACGCTGGCACCGACCGGGATAGTTCCCTCAGACCGTGCGTTCAGAACATCATCGTAAATTTCCAGCAACCGGTCCGCGGAGTGTCGGACCGAATAGTGTTCATGCACGCCCTCCAGGCCGGACTTTCCCAATTCGGACCTCTGTTGACGATCCTTCCATAGCTGGTACAGGCCTTCAGCCAGACTTTCCGCACTGTCGGGTTCAACCAACAGGCCGCCGCCGGTTTTTTCGACGATCTCAGTAAAGGCGCCGCGACGGGGTTGAACGACTGGAACGCCATTCGCCATGGCTTCGAGCAGGAACATGCCCTTCGGTTCATCGTAGGTTGCCGGCACCGAAAGGATATCGAGTTCCTGGAGAAACCGCAGCTTTCCCTCCCGGTCCACAACGCCTTGATAGGAGAACTCATCACCATAACCGGCTTCGGTCAGCATGTTGCGGACCTGGTTCAAGTAATCAGCGTGAGCCGGAGCCGTGTAGCCCGCGACACACAATCGCACCAAAGCACTCCCGCTCCGTTTGCGGAACCGGACATAGGCGTCGGCCAACGCGTCCAGACCTTTTTCCGGCGCAATGCGGGCGAAATATCCCACACGGAATTCGCCGTCATCGTCTGTGGAGACCGGGCTGTCAGGATAACCGGTCAGGTTGATACCCAGAGGCACAACGCCAATACGCTCGAGAGGTATCTGGAGATACTCTGTCATGAAGCGCTGACAGTATTCGCTGACGGCGATAAAACGATCCACAGTGGAGACCTGCCCTCGGATCAGCCGCAGAGCCTCGTCGCGGTAGGGCGCCAGCAATCCGTCGATGAAGAGCTCTTCTCCCTGCAAGGTGCAGCACACAGGTAAATCGAACGTTTCTTTCAGCGGTGCCGCGAGCGCGATCAACAGCGAGTTGGGCAGGTTGATGATATCGGGTCTGGGCTGGTGGCTGATCCAATCCACAAGTTTGTCGAATTCCTTACTTAAGACGCCCTGTTCGCCTTCGAGCATGGAGATCGTGAGGTCTCCCAATAACTGCGGGTCGTTCGACACCGCACGTCCTCTGAAGCGGTTGATCACCCATGGCGAATCCCACATCCGGTCCAGAAGTCGTGGGGTCTTACGGAAGAGAGGGGCATACTGCTGAAGATAGACGCTGATGCCGCCGAACAGGACTCGGTTGCGGCTTGCGTTCGGTTCGTCTGTCCGTGTGGGCGTGTAGACGGGTATGAGAGTGCAGTCGTGCCCGAGGGACAAGAGTTCTCGCGCCAGAGCGTTATCGCGGGCACAACTCCCGCAGTACATTCCCGCCGCGCCGGCTGTGATCGACAAGACCTTCATGGGCTCTAGGCCTTAAGTTAATGTTCCCTCGATCCCGATAGGCCTCTCCATCAGGATGATGGAGAGGGTCGCCCCTCGTTCAGACAGGATGTCTGAATGAACGAGGGAGCGAAATCTTCCGTCGTGCAAATTAGGACTCACGTCAACCCGTGAACGGCGCGTTCTGGAATGCCCGTGCGCGAAATAGGAAATCGACGATGTTCCCTTCGTGGGGTTGCAGCCAGTTGAGCTTGGTCGTCGGCACCGGGCCGAGGTTCAGCCGGTCGATGTTTACCGCATCCACGAGTTGTCTGCGGAAATCTTCGTTACAGGTGATCGCGCTGCAAACCAACGTGGGTCCGATGGCCCGAATCATGTCAGCTTCGGAACACTCGACGACGCTGACAAAAGGGAACATGTATTCCTTTCTCGCAATGCTGGTGTCCGGTGACTCGGAGTGGATCACGGTTGGCAGCAGATAGTCGGCGAGTCCGGCGTCTACGACGCGACTCCCTTCACGATACTCGGAAGAGACGTCCCGAACCCCGGGTGCCTGGACATCGACATCGATCGATTGCGAAATGGCTTCGGCTACGCCGGGCACCGTGAACGCCGCCAATCCGGCCTCCGGATCCTGGGGCGGAAGGGGTTGTATCTCGGCGAGTCTTCTGGCCAGGGCATTGGCGATTTCTCCGGCGTGTCGACTCACCCATATCCCCGAGGTATTGATACAGCTACGTCCGCTGTTGACAGCAACACTTTCCACCATCAGGTCCAGGTGTTTTTCCCAATCGTCCACCTGGTCGTCACCGAAGATAATCTTCGAGAAGCCCGGTCCGTGCGGTTGGACCCGCGGATCACCCCGATAACGGTCCACGGTCGTCTCATCACCAAAGATCATGCTGCGGGGGCAGGCTGCGAGTACGGCCGCACCGACGTCGGCTTCGCCCGGATACACTGAAATCGCTTCCCTTGGAATGCCCGCTTCGAAGAAAGCGTTGGCCATTCGGTATGGCGTCCAGGGTTCCTGCGGTCCGGGCTTGAGGACGAGGCCGATCTGCAACGCGAGCATCGGCAGCCACAGGGTGTGTACACCGGGAGAATTAGACGGCAGTACGACGCCGAGGACCGGACTCTGAGCCTGATAGCTTATCGGGACCTCATGCTCCTCGCCGAAACCCCGGTTCAGGATCTCCAGGTCTAATCCCCGTGTCAACGAAGCGAGGATGTTTCCCATTTCGTTCAGGACGAAACGGTTCTTGTCCATGTTTGCCCGGCACATGTTTTCGGGCAGACCGGTGCTGGCCGACTGGGCTGTCACAAACTGTTCAGGGGTCTGCCCTCCGTCACCCATTGGAACCGTGCCGGTCATGTAAATCTCGCCCGCACGCTGGAACCTTTCGAGCAGTTCGCCGACCGGGATGGTCCTGAGGGCGTCCCGGGCCCGTTGGGCGCGGCGCATGTCCCGCTGGATCAGTCCGCTGTTGGCGCGCCCGATCCTTGCGACCGGCTCACCCGTCGAGAAATGGACGACTTCGTCTATATCGAGGCTGTCGTAGGGTTGACCCCAGCGCAGGACGGGAAGGGTAATCATTTTATAAACTAGTACACGCCTACGGTGGTCGCCGTAGGCAGTTTACCGAAAGGCCGCACACCGCTCACTCCATCCCATGGGTAGAGATCCGACGGCGGTTCCCGTTCACCTTCATCGCGTTCGAGGAAGCCCGGCATGAAGAATTCCTTTGTCAGGGTGGTGACCTTGATTCGGCCGGTTTCGCCGTATCCGACGACACGGTCCGGATCATCGGGATCGATGACTTCAATGACTCCGCGCGGTTGTGGTGCGTAGTAAGAGATCTTGTAGGCGTTCGCTGGACCGCTGGGAGCACTTGGGGCAAGGCCCATCAAGGTGTTGCCGTATGTCGGGGTCATGTATGCTCCGTCGAGCAATTCTTCGTGCGCAAAACGATTCCACTGGGGTGTGAACTCGGTGCCTCCGGAGAACACACCTGTGATGCCTTCCTTGTGAATCGTCGTGTCCATCGATTCCAGGCGCAAGGCCAGGGCTTCAAGTAGTTTCGGCGTTGCAAACAGGCAGTGAATGTCGTGGTTGGCCTGGAGGATCGTTACAGCCTGATCGATCACGTGGTTCTTGTAGGCCTCCAGGTGTTCGGTCCATCCTTTCTTGATGAGCTTGATGACCCAGCGGGGATCCAGATCCACCAGGAAGCAGATGCCGCCGCGGTACTGGGCAAGGTGTTCTACAGCCAGGCGCAGCCGACGGGGACCGGAAGGTCCGACCATGAGCCAGTTTGCTCCCTTCGGGAAATACTCTTCGGGAAGCGTGTCGCTGAACACCTCGTAGTCCGTCCTGAAGTCTTCGCAGTTGATGCGTGTCTTCGGAATGCCTGTGGTACCGCCTGTTTCGAATACGAATACGGCCTTATCCGCGAGACCACTGGGTACCCATCGCTCGACGGGACCGCCGCGCAACCACTCGTCTTCGAACGGCCCGAAGCGGCCGAGATCGCTGAAGCTCAGGATTTCCCGGCGGGGGTCCCAGCCGAGTTCCTTCGCGCGCTCAAGCCAGAATGGAGACCCGGTTGCCGGATCAAAGTGCCAGTCAACGACTTCACGGACCCAGTCATCGAGCGCATTGCGAGCTGCTTCTACCTGGGCTGGGGAGGCCTCCCTGTTTGTGGGACCAGCAACTTCCATAGCCGAAATAGTATAACGAACTTCGCACCACCGAGATGGCGTCGGGGATGTTATCGAACCCGCAGTTGTGGTCGTCAGGTGACCGGCACTGGGAGTGGTTTCTGATCGTTAATGCTGACACCGGTCGCGTATCGTGCTCTTCTAACGGCGACCTGTCAATCGGACTCCAGAGCAAGGCTACTGCTGCCGCCGTCGTATATGGAGTTGAAAAGGAGCTTATAGGTCCCGTGTGTCTGGCCACGGTGCTGGACCCGAAAGCCGAGCATGATGATTGATCCGCTGCCGTATCCTATTTGAACGACCGCTGCTTTATCCTGCAGGACTTCCTCCCCGATGATCAGGCCGCTCATCAACAACGGACCGTCTGACGGGTAGCTGGCCAGAACGCGGACGTCATTGCTCGATTCGGTATCAACGACGTATCCAGGACTGTTGGCAAACTTCGCGGCAACTTCGGGTTCGAGGCCGAACCCGATCGGGTGGTCCGTGTCGATCCCCAGCCGGACGATACAACCGGGACAATAGAACTGATCTGTCGATACGTCGTCGAGCGCATCGGTCAGAGGAACGTCAAAATGTTCCAGGACAACCTCACCTCCCGAGTCAAGGGCGATCAAGGTTCCACCGTCCACTACGAATCGTTTGAGGTTTTCTATTCCTTCCTCGCCTATCCCGCCGACGTAAGGTTCGGGTATCTCTCCAGGCCGACGGCCCTCCACCAGTTGCCGGAGTGAGAGTTGAGCCGGCAGGATAATCACGTCATAGTCATCCCTGAGATTTCCGTTGCGGACCGCCTCGTTCTGCAATCCAACGTAAGCAAAATCGAACTCTTCAAGAATCCACCGGGTCCAACCCTCGTCGATCGAAGGGACCCACGACCTGTAAAGGCCTACTCGTGGCTCGTTGAGTGGCAATCCGGAATCGTTGACATCGAAGTCGCTGGGATCGGCCCCGATCGGCAGCGAAAGATCGGCGTTCAAATCCATGAGTGTAGTTCGGACCTGGGCTGATGCGGGAACCGCGAAGGCACCTGAGGAAATGGGCGTACCGTTGAAATCTATTGCCTGAGGCACGCGGTAGACCGGAACGTCCCTGGCGAGAAGCCGGTTGACCAGAACGGCCGTCTTGTTGATCTCATGATTCAGGACGAAAGTCTCTGTGGCTGCCGGAACCGGAGCCACGGTGTCGTTTTCGACGCTGCTGATCAATCTCAGATTAGAAACATCGAATCCGGCCTCGATCGCCGCATACGTGACTCCCATCTGCATGGGAAGAGTGTAGCCGGTGACGTCATACGGCAAGATTGGTGGTCCTTCCGGATACAGACGGACATCCGGATAGTCCTGACTTTCGAAAAGATCGACCAGGGCAGACCGAGCCGGTTGAGCCGCCAATAAGAAGAAAGAACCTTCGAGATACGTTTCTCCCCCGACCTGAACGTTGCTATCCGCCCGATGAACTTCGATGCCCTGCAACATCAATCTCTCGATCATTTCGTCTGCCGTGGGCCCGTCCTTTTGTCCGGCCGGAACAACGTAGGCAAACGGGCCTTCGACCTCGGCCGCCTCTATTGCCCTCTGGGCCATCAGATAATTGTTGAACAGGAACTCACTCTTGTAGCGCGCTGCCTGTTTGAGTACGGACATTGCAGCAATGAACTGATGGTCGACAATGTCACTGAGATGCCATTCCCCCCCGTACCACGGATCCGGAAAATTCTTGGCCGTCTCGTAGACAGGAAGCCCCTGGTCGGGTCGTGTGGGTCTGAGGTCTTCCCGATCAAGCGTCAGCGGTGTCGCCATGGACGCGCTTGCGGTTTCAGTGAGCAGGCCGACGATGTTGTGCCACCAGACCGATAACGGGCCTCCCTGGTGGTAGATCCGGTACATGGCGTTGGTCAGGACGCCCTGCTTTCCAGCCACCTGAAGGTCGGTTGCAATTCCCCCACCGAGAAACTTGATCTGCTGCCAGATCAAGGGATCAACGTGCTCGTTCGGCGGGTCGGGAAACGGCGGAACGAACATGCGAGCTCCAAAGGCCCCCATCTGGTGCTGATCCAGGTAGATCTGCGGATGCCAGTCCTTGTAAACGAGCTGCATCATCAGAGCCGACTCCACGACGTTGCCCATGAAGAAGTCTCGATTGTTGTCGTGGCCGATATACGGATGGTAGAGCCATGGCATCGGGGATTGTTCGTACTCTGTACCCACGTTCTGCCTGTACCAGTCGACAGCCATGATCTGACCGTCCGGGTTTCCGGACGGGAGGTGGACCAGAATCACTTTATCCAGGATCTCCCGGACTTCTTCTGACGTGTCCGTAGAAAGGAAATGAAGAAGCCGCAAAGTCGTCTGGGACGACGCGATCTCCGTGGAATGAACATTATGGTTGAGAAAGACGATGACCTTGCCGCTGGCGGCCAGGTCCCGTGCATCGTCAGCTTCGAGTCTTCCGCTGGCAAGTTGCGCGGCGATGTCTTCATACCGCTCCAACTGGCGCATGTTCTCTGGTGAGGAGACCACGACGACGACGAACGGATTGCCCGAGGTCGTTTCGCCGACAACCTCCATCCCCACCCGGTCAAACGCCTCATCCACCTGCCCGATATAACCCAGGATCTGATCCCATCGGGCAAGCTTCCGGTCTGCACCGACCTCGAAGCCTAGATATTCCTCTGGGCTTGGAACCCTCTGTTGGCCGAATGCTTCGAAGCTGGACGCACCGAGCAATAGCAAAATGCTCAGAGAGATCGAGATGCGATAGAAGTTGGTCGTCATGGTTCTTTTCACCTCAGCGCTGATTATTTCGTTTTCTGATTCGTCGCCATGAAAGGAATCGGATTATCAGCACATATTAATACACTAATCGCTATATTGGTGGTGATTTAGAGTGTCGGCAAGCTGGGGGAGTATGTAAGTCCCCTCCCGTCGTCCTTTTCATTTTGCTGCTATTTTTTCGGCTTTTCTCTATTTCGGCGTCAAGCTCCGCTCTAGCTGTTTCAGTGTGATTGTTTCGCTGGAAATCTTCAGGCGTCGGCGGATCTCTGCCGCATCTGATCGATCTTCCAATTCTTCCAGTAGTTCGAGATCTTCTACGGGTATAAGCGCGGCAACGTCGCGCCCGTGATGAGTCAGGACAATTCGTTCATCTTCAGTTCGAACCATGTCCAAGACCAGTGCCAGTTTTCCACGAGCCGTGGATGTACTAATCCTTGTAGGTTGGTTGGATGCAGCCATATTGATTCTCCTTTAACCGCCACACCAGCACCGGGAGTCATGCACCGCACAGCTTCAGCCGTGGTAGGCTTTGCTGCGGTGCCGGACCCCAACAACCCGAACGACCAGTTGTTTCCCTTTAATTGTGAAGAGAATGCGATAAGAACCAACCCGATAGCGGTAGGGATCGCTTGCGTCCTTCAACTTTTTAACGCCCCTTCTAAACGGGTCCGCTTCTAGGTCGTGCAGCGCAGCCAGAATCCGTTTCCGAATCTTAGTGTCCAGATTTCTGATTTCCTTTTCCGCTGCCCGGTCGATGCGTACTGTGTACGACATGAACAAATTGTACAAAATAGACGGAATTTTGTCAAGAAGAGTAGAAGAATCGCCTGGGCTATGTCCTAGCTAAAGAGGATGGGCGCTCCTTCATAGGCCCTGTTGAGGCTCTGTTTCGGAGAATCTTTAGGAGAGTTGCAGCAGTTAAACCGCTGCTCTATCCACCTGAGCTAAAGGGCCGCGCTTTGATTCTAACGAGTTTGAAGAGAGAATTCGGTCTCCGTCCACGAATTCTGTTTTACTATGCGTGGGTCCTAGGTCACGACTCAGAGGGAATGCTATGCATCGGGTTATAGATGTCCACACTCACATGTTCACGAAGAAGTGGTTGGCCCTTTTGCGTCAACATGGGGGGCCGGACCTGGAAGTCAGGGAGAGCCTCGACAGTCCCGAGACAATCTTCAACCGGGGTGCGAGCTTCTGTGTCCTGGAACCACCGCATTTCGATTACGAAGAGCGCATCAAAAATATGGACGCGGCTGGTGTCGATATTGCGATCCTGACGCTGCCCGCACCGAGTGTCTTCTGGGGCAACGGGGAGCAGAGTCTCGAAGCTGCCCGCGCGGCGAATGACGAGTTCGCCCAAGAACAGAGCAACTATCCTGAAAGGATCCGGGTGGATGGCCAGTCTGCCCTGGGAACATCCCGCCTCTGCTGTGGGAGAGTTGGCCAGAGCATGCGACAACGGAGCCGTGGGCGTCCTGACGTTGGGAAACATCAACAACAGACACCTGACCGATGAGTTGTTTGCGCCTGTATGGCAGGCGATCGACGACAGAGCCCTGCCGGTCCTGCTCCATCCCACGGCGCCTCCGGGTCTCGATGGACTCAGCCTGTCGCATTTCGCGATGGTGGCTTCGGTCGGTTTCATGGTCGATACGACTGTCGCCGTAACCCGCATGATTTTTGACGGTTTCTTCGACCGCTATCCCAATCTGAAACTGATCGCAGCTCACGCCGGCGCGACACTACCTTACCTGGCGGGACGCCTCGAACGCGTCTTCGACAGAACAAAGCGAGCGCGCGTCAAGATCGATCGACCCCCGAGTGAGTATCTGCGGCACATCTACTACGACGCTGTCACGTATCGACAGGAGTCGCTCGAGTTATGCGTTGAAGTCGGGGGCGCCGATCACGTGATGTATGGCTCGGACTATCCCTTCAACATCGGCGACATGCCCGGATGCCTGTCACGTGTGGACAAACTGGATCCGGCAACGCGGGACGTAGTCCGCAGTGCAAACGCCGAACGGATATTTGCCTTATGAGCGATCGTGAACAGTGGTCCTCGGAGGCGACCTTCATCCTAGCCGCGTTGGGAAGCGCGGTTGGGCTCGGCAACATCTGGCGATTCCCCTATGTCGCGGGTGCGAACGGCGGAGGGGCGTTCGTCATTCTCTATCTCTGCTTCGTCCTCGGTGTGGGACTTCCCGCCCTGATCGCAACGATCATGATCGGGCGGCGCGGCAAACTCAGCCCTATCCGGTGTTTCGAAAAGGTCGCCCAGCAGGAAGGCTTCAGCAAGGCATGGATATATCTGGGATGGATGCTGGTGATCTCTGCGTTCCTGTTGCTGTCTTACTTCAGCGTCGTGGCCAGTTGGACCTTCGATTACCTCCTTCAAATCCGTTTCCGGAGCGTTTTCCGGGCTGGACGCCGATTCGTCCGTGTCCTTGTTCGGTGGCCTCACTGCCAATCCATTGAGACTTGCCCTTTGGCACGGACTCTTCATGGTCTTTACGCTCTTCATAGTCGGCCGCGGCATACGGCGCGGCATCGAACGGGCCATCAAGATCATGATGCCGGGCCTGTTCGTCCTGATACTGGTCCTGACCGTCTACTCACTGATCGTGGGCGACGCTGCCCAGGCCCTCTCGTTCCTGTTCACTCCCGACTTCGGCAGGATTGATGGCTCGACGACTTTAATCGCACTGGGGCAGGCCCTGCTGACTCTGAGCGTCGGTGGCGCCGGCATGATCGTCTACGGCGCCTACCTGAGCGACGAGGCGTCTATTCCGCGTTCGGGAGCCGTGATCGCCCTGGCCGATACCGCGGCCGCTATCGTCGCGGGACTGGTGATTTTCCCACTGGTGTTCGCCTACGGACTCACGCCCGGTGAAGGCCCGGGCCTGATATTCGTCACCCTGCCTATTGCGTTTGGTCAGATGCCGGGCGGTATCGTTTTCGGGTTGATGTTCTTCCTGTTGATGCTGATGGCGACGTTGACATCGGCACTTTCAATGTTCGAACCGGTCGTCGCCTGGCTAGAGGATACCCGGGGCGTTCCCAGAAAATGGGGCGCCGTGCTTGCCGGCTTTGTGGCGTGGTTCATCGGGCTGGCGACCGTGTTCTCGTTCAATGTCTGGTCTGAGGTAAGGCCGCTGGCAATTCTCGCCCGGTTCGAAGACATGAATATCTTCGACTCGCTGGATTTCGCCGTTACAGGTGTGTTCCTGCCCATCGGGGCGTTCCTGGTCTCGCCTTTGCGGGTTGGCGGATCAGCGAAAAGATGCGGAGCGAAGAATACGGTGTGCGGACCCCCTTGTACCGGCTCTGGAAGTTCCTGGTCCGATTCGTCGTGCCGGCAGGCATGGTCCTGGTGTTCGTGCTCTAGGCTAGTACGCGATTGCGTAACAGTCACGGCGCGGGTCGGCGCCCGCGAGTCGATTCTCGGTGAGCGGATCGATCATCACTGCCGTGGCGCATCCGGACATTCCGAAAGAACGCAATCGGCTCACCTCGTGTCCCCGGGATTACAATTCGTTGTAAACCGCATCTGGAATCGGGATCTCGACTCTCAGCCTGTTGAAGCCGGGGGAGTGTGGCCAGAACGAACCGTAGAGATGCTGGGTCTGCGCTCGCGGCCGCTCGAGTGCGGCATGCAGATTCGGATACCAGTGATCCCAGAACTCTACAATGCTGAGAAAAGCCTGCAGTATTGTCTGCTCCTGATTGTCGCCTCCCGGAGTCCCCAGAGCCATCATGGTTCGTCATTCCTGAAAACCAGAGTTGGCGTTAGCGTGTATCGCGGCCGCGCCCGGGGGCGAATCTGGTTTGCCCGGGTACTGTCCAGCCAGAACTGCTCACCGCGTACGCTCATGCCGATACCTGTGTCCCCGAGGATCACTGCGCCGCCGATCCAGCCGCCGCTCGGCGTCGAGTCGAAGATGTTCCCGTCCTTGTCGATGATCGCCATGTGCGTCGTGTCTTTCATGACCCCGGCGGAATCTTGCCCGAGCGATGCCATCGCGTCCCCGGAGAGAGCGGCGCTATCTGCAGAGGCATTCTCGATTTCGGCCCTCCAGTAGTTCCACTCATCGACGTTCGTGTCGTAGGGCAGCGGATCACCGGCGACAAAAGAACGGGAAGCGAGCCGTGGATCGATGAGCTGTGCCCGTTCCCGGGCGTAGTCTTTCGACAGCAACCCCTCTCCCGGTACCGCCACGAATTCAGGATCCCCGTAGTAGGTGTCCCGATCTGCGTAGGCCAGCTTCATCGCCTCGACCACTGTATGAAGGTAATCTGCGCTGGCATATCCCATCGCTTTCAGGTCGAAATTTTCGAGGATGTTCAGCGCCTGAAGAAGAGCGGGACCCTGACTGCCAAAACCGTGTTTGTAGACGGTGTATTCACGATAGGTCGTTTTTGCCGGTTCCTCGATTCTTGCAAGAATTCGGCGAAATCCGCGTACGTGAACGGGGCACCGTTATCCTCGAGGAACGCTACCATCTCGCGAGCGATGTCACCCTTGTAGAAGAGATCGCGAGCGGCTGCGATTCCGGCGGCGCGTCCTGCCGATTTCGCTCCGCGCTCGGCCTCAACCATTCTATTGAGTGTCCTGGCCAGAGTCGGCAGCTGGATCGTTTCACCGGCCTCGTACAGGGACCCGTCGGGTTTGAACCAGTACTCCCGGTTGTCCGGCCAGCTCTCGAAGAACGTGAGCTGGTTCCCAATAGCCCGCGCGGTGCTCGGCCGTAGCGGAAAACCCTCTTCGGCATACTCGATCGCTGGTCGAGCGACCTCTTCGAAGCTCATCGTTCCCCAACGCTCCAGCACCGTGAGGGCGGCGTGAACAGCGCCCGGAACGACAGCCGGATCGAGTCCTTCCCCCTGGAGAGTCTTGTTTCTCGACTGGTACCAATCCACGTCCACGGCGCCAGGCGCCCAACCCTGGCCGACGACTGAAGTGACTTTGTCTTCGCTGGTGGGGTAAACCAGGACCAACGCCTCGCCCCCGAGACTGTAAAGATCCTGTTCGAGCACCCCGCGGCAAGCAAGGCCGTGACACCTGCATCAAAGGCGTTTCCACCATCGAGGAGGATGCCGAAAGCCGCCGCCGTCGTCAGCAGGTGCCCAGTGGACACTCCGCCCGACGGACCCATCACAGCAGGCCGAAGCGCGGATCCCGCAGGTTGTTGGTCCTGGATGGGCACCTGCCGGGCCTCGACGAAAATTCCCGCCAGCAAGACGGCGAAACCGACAAGTGTCAGCACCGACAGGGAAACACGCAATTTACCTCTCATCTAGAGCTCCTTTGAGGACGAATACTACGATTCCCGTCGGTCTCCAAACAGATCTCGAGTTGTTACTGAGTGGTTCCCAGCGGTTCGTGGGTGCCCCACTGCTCAAACCATTTCCTCACGTACAGCTGTGTTCTCATGAAGTTGGACGGACGCGACGTGGTGCCGTGCCATTCGTCCTTGAATCGAACCATGACCGTAGGAACGTCAAGGTGCTGGAGTGCCTGATAGAACTCCTCGGCCTGACCGATGGGCGTGCGAAGGTCATTCTCACCCGTCATGAGCATCGTTGGGGTCGTGACGTTTCCTACGTAAAAGATCGAGGAGCGATCGATCCACTCCGTCGGATCTTCCCAGAAGGGCTGTTCGAACCGGCGTATGTAACCGCCGATGTCCGAGGTTCCCATGGCGGACATCCAGTTCACGATTGCACAGTGCGCCGACGCCGCAGTGAAACGGTCCGTGTTGCCGACGATGTAAGTCGTGAGGATTCCGCCCCCCGAACAACCGTAGAGGAAGAGGTTGTCCTCGTCTACGTAGCCCGTATCGACTGCCTCGTCGACGCCTCTCATCAGATCCTGCATGTCGATGCCCGGGTAATCGTAGGCGATTGCGTTAGCGAACTCCGTGCCATACCCTGTGCTTCCCCGCGGGTTTGTATACAGCACGACGTAGTCGTTTGCCGCGTGTTCCTGAAAAGCGAAATTGAACCCTCCGTTATACATGGCGGCGGGCCCACCGTGGATAGCGAGCATCAGTGGATACTCCCGTGACGGATCGAAGTCGGGAGGCTTCACAAGCCATCCCTGGACCTCGAAAGGATCGGAATCGTACCAGATTTCCTCAACTTCGCCGAGTGTGATCCCATGCAGTACATCAGCGTTAACCTCGGTGAGGCGCGTGACATCGTCGGGATTCGAAAGGGAGAAGCTGTAGATGTCGCCCGGCTCGTACGCGCTCGAGATCGTTCCGACCGCCATACCGTTTTCGGAGAAGGACGAAAGCGAGAGAAGCTGTTCGCCCTCGGTGAGTTCGGTGACGCCGCCGTCTACCGACACGAAGTGGAGGCTGCGGTAACCCTCGCGCGAAACACTGAAGTAGAGCCCGCTGCTGTTGGAAGCCCACTGTAGATTACCGGACTGGCGGTCGTAGTCGCCCGAAATCAGCCGTGAGCCCGATCCGTCCGGGTTCATTACGTAAATGCGCTGGTTACGGTAGAAGTCTTCGTGTTCGTCTCCCGCTCTGTAGGCGACGAGCTCTCCGTCGGGAGAGGGTACCGGCCCGCTGTCGGGACCGCGCTTATTGGTCAGTTGGGAAATTTCCTCCGTCGCGACGTTCACAGAGTAGATATCCGATTCCCCTTCGTTGTCGGGGCGGTCCCAGTCTTCGGTGCGGTATGAAGTGAAGTAGATTCGAGAACTGTCCTGGCTCCAGGCGACGCCGTTGTGGTTCCAATTGCCGTCGGTGAGCTGGCGTGGAGTCCCGCCCTCGGCCGGCACCACGAAGATGTGCGTCCAACCCGTATCGATGTAACCCTGGCGGTCGCGTTTGTAGCGAAGGCGCTCGACCACCTTCGGCGGGCCCGTCCAACTGGCACCATCGGGGCGGGATGGTAGCTGAACGTTCACAAAGTCTCCGCGTTCGTCGACGCGGCTCGTAAAGGCGATCGATTCACCATCCGGCGACCAGCGTGCGTTCGAGGGTCCGTTCTCCAGGCGAGTGATCTGGCTCACAGCTCTTTCATCGTCCATCCAACGGACGAAGACCTGAGAACCGCTCGGATCTCCTTGTTTCGTGAACAGGATTCGGGTACCGTCTGGAGACCACCGCGCCCCGCTTCCCTCCAGGAGATGCCGGTTCCGGCTACCATCGCTGTTCATGATCCAGAGCGACGATTGGTTGCGGTCGTTCACGTTGTCCACCCACCGGCGCGTGTAGATGATCCGCGAACCGTCAGGTGAGATCTGAGGGTTAGAGACGGACTCCATGTCCAGGTAGTTTTCCAGCGACAGCCTCTGATCCTGGGCACTCGCCTCCGAAGCTACCAGGAACCCGCCGGCAGCGACAGTCAAAGCTACGAGCCCAACCCATCGGGCCACAAAACCGTTCGTCCGTTTCATTTCTACCCCCTTTTCGACGCCTATGAGCACGTACACAGGCGAGAAGAACCACAGTCTTTCAATTCGGCGTAATGCCAGCAACCGTCTCTTGACCTGTGTTAGGAAAAATCGCCTACAGGTTACAGGAGACCGATACGGGGATCAAACTTAAAGCCGACTCCCCGCATCTCCGAATTCCGTTTCAAAAGATGAACTTGACGGCCGAACTGGCACCTTCGCGGGCTCTGGGCCGATACGATCTGACCGAATTGTTTCTCAGAAGATCAACTTGACGCCGAACTGGCACCTTCGCGGGCTCTGGGCCGATACGATCTGACCAAATGTCGGTGAGCCGACGAAGGCATCCGGCAGGTTGAAGTTTGTTCGATTGAAGAGGTTGAACGTTTCCGCGCGAAGCTCGAGAGTGACGTCCTCGTTTAGCGACACTTCTTTCGAAAGCGCCAGATTCACGTTCTGAAAATCGGGCCCGGTGAGGATGTTCCTTCCCGCGTCGCCAAAACTCCCAAAGTTGGGTACGGCGAAAGCCGTCGTGTCGAACCATCGCTCGGGCGATGGGTTCGCGAGGACCGCGTTACCGACGAGATCGGGCCGGTCATTCGCACCGAATCCCAGTGTGGAACGCCCGGTGTTGCTGTTGTCGAATTCGGGCAGCAGGGCTACCGTAAACGGGCGGCCACTCTGGAGGGTTACGATGCCCTGCAGTTCCCAGTCGGACAGGATCGTCGAAAGCGTGCCGTTATTCCCCAGCCATCTCTGACCCTCTCCAAACGGCATCTCCCAGGCAAAACTCGTTGAGAACCGGTGCCGTACGTCAAAACTCGAACGTCCGTATTCAAGGCCAGGGTTCCGGCTGTCCTGCGGGAAATTGGGGTCGCCCGAACTGGCAAAAAAACCGGAGGCATCATCGTTGGATTCACCCAACGTGTATGCCGTCAGGACGGACAAGCCCCGGTCGAAGCGCTGCCGGAACTTGATCTGAAGCGCGTTGTAGTCGGACTTTCCGCGGGACTCGATCAGCGTGATGTCATCGAACAGGGGGTTCGGTCTGAGATTCCGCGGGGCGGTGCTTGGAGCGGGCTGGTTGATGTCTTTTGCGGCGATCAGATTGCGACCTCGCGATCCTACGTACGCCACCTCGATGGTTCGGGTATCCCCCAGTTGGCGCTGTACACCGAAGCTCCAGTGCTCGATTCGGCCGGTCTGGAGGTCGCCCTGATACGCCGTGGCCGAAACCGGAAGCGCGATGGGGTAGGAGTCGGGAAAGGGATCCTGGAGTGTCACCGGTGGAATGCCTGGAGCAGGGACGAAGAGTTTCAAATCGAAATAGGGAGCGTTGAAGTAGAGGCCTTCGCCTGTGGCCAGAGCACCCTGGTTGTAATAGACACCGTACCCCCCGCGGATGACGGTCTGCCTGTCCGCGTCCGGGGTCCACGCCAATCCGATTCGCGGGCCCCAGTTGTTGCGGTCCGGTCTGTAACCACCTCGGGGCATGCTGCCCGTGCCCACCTGCACGAACCCACCGGTCGCCGGGTCATATAGGTTCGCCCGATCGTCGGCATCGACTCCTGGTGCGACGTATTCGTAGCGGAGGCCGGCTGTCAGCGTCAGATCGGGTCGCACTCTCCAACTGTCCTGCACGAAGGCGCTCCACGCAGAAGAGCGCAGGCGTTGGGGATTGTCGGAAATCGCCCCTCCCGTCACAAGAGGAAAACCGAGCAGAAGGTCGGCCAGCGCATTTCCGGTTATGTACCGGTCCGAGAAGTTCAGGAAACCGCGAGACTGGGACATCGCGAAAAGCCTCCTGCCCGACATGCCGAAAATCGAAGCCGGTCGCAACCATGTGCGAACCACGTGTCCAGGTCACCGTGTCCATCACCTGCCACATATCAGTCGCACTCTCTTGTGGAGACGTGAACTCGTCGCCCAGGGGAGAGAAGCCTGTCACGGTGATCTGACTCAGTCCGAAGTCGCGGCGGTTTCGACGACAGGTCGGGCAGGGCCCACGTCCTGGTTGACGCTTTGGCCCCGGTTCTGGTGAAGGACCGCGATCGAGACCGGCGTGTATCCGACGCGAAAATCATGAATGGTGTTTTCCGCCGAGAGGCTGGGTAAACCCTATGACCAGGTTCTGTCCGCGTGCTGGGCACATCGGTGCCGTATCCCGGCACACTGACCGCAGAAGCAAACGGCTCGAAAAAGCGCCGATCGTTGAAGGCTGTATCGAGTCATCAACCGCGAGCCCCTGGGCGAAGTTGTGATCGATCCTCACGTCGAAATGGTCGATCTCGTCGGTGAGCGTCGGCGAAGACACGTAGTTTGCGAACGGTGTGGCGCGGTTGGGTTCCGGATACAGGTTTGCTATTGCCTGTCCGACCGGATGAATGAAAAAGTCGGGGATTCTTCTGCCGGAAAACGGCTGCCCACTGAACGGGTTGAAGGGGGCGTTGAGCAGGCTTTCGGAAAAGTCGCCGCTTCGTTCGGCCAGTGTCGGTACGTTGGTCACCCGTGTGATGCCCTCCCGAAGCCGGGTGTGTTCGTAGTCGGCGAAGAAAACGTACGGTTGGTGACGATGGGTCCGCCGATCGATCCACCGTATTGACCCCGGCTGTAAGCGGGTTCCTCTTCGTTGCGGGGGGCAAAGAAATTCCGTGAATTCAGAGAGCGGGTTCGGAAGAAACCGTAAGCGGTTCCGTGAAAATCGTTTCCACCTGACCGGGTGACGACGTTCACCTGACCCGCTGCATTGCGTCCAAACGACGCATCGTAGGTTCCGGTCAGAACTTCAAACTCCTGGATCGCGTCCACCGGTGGTCGCACACCGGGGGTGTTCAGTTTGGGGTCGACGTTATACACACCGTCGAGCATGAAGCTGTGCGCATCTTCGCGGGCACCATTGACAGTGAAGGAAAAGTCACCTCTCAGAGAACTGGCGGAGCCTTCAGGCGCCGGTGCGGCCCCGGGTGCGAGCAGGGATAATTCCAGAAAATTGCGGCCGTCCAGGGGAAGCCCCGCGAGCTGCTCACCGCCTATTACGGTGCCGAGTGCGGCCGACTGAGAATCGATGACCACGGCGGGTGCCCTCACTTCGATTGCTTCAGTGACGTTACCCAGTGTGAGACCCACGTCGAGCCGCAACTGCTGGCCAACCTGTAACTCGGTGCGGTACACGTACCGTTGGTACCCGTCAAGTTCCGCTTCGATTACGTAGGTGCCGGGCGGAAGCGTAGATATGGCAAAGCTTCCGTCGGTGCGGGCCAGTGTGATGCGCCTGTCTCCGGTGACTTCATTGGTGACCTCAAGCTGTGCCCCCGGAACGCTGGCGCCTGAAGGGTCGACGACGACTCCGCGGATCGACGCGCGGTAGGATTGTGCCTCGAGAGGGCCCGCCAGAGACAGCGTCAGGGCCAGTGTCAGGGCAAACCCTGAAATCATGTTGAAGGCTTTTTCCGAAAGTGTCATGGTGTTCGGAGAAATATGTTAGCCGTCTCGTCCCCGGATAGCCAGTGCCAGGCTCGGGACAAACGTAACTGGAGGAGTGCAGCGATGCGGGCGCGCCTGTGGGTGATGAGCTTCGCGGTCTTCGTGGGGATGGCGACCCTCGTTGGGGGGCAGTCCCTGACTCTGACCGACTGGCCGCAGTGGCGCGGGCCAAACCGCGACGGTCTTTCCCAAGAGTCCGGTTTGATGAGTGAATGGCCGGCCTCGGGCCCGGCCCAGCTTTGGCGAACCCAGGGTCTCGGCAGCGGATACGGGTCGTTGGCTGTTGCCGGAGACCGAATCTACCTTCAAATGCTCGTCGGGGAGCAGAGCGCTGTGGCCAGTCTGGACCGGGCCGACGGGCGATTGATCTGGTCTCGTGCTCTCGGTGGAACGCTCAGAAACCGGGAAGGCCCCGGACCGAGGGGAACGCCGACCGTCGACGGTGATCGGCTTTACGTCCTGACCGAAACTGGCGATTTGGTGTGTCTCGAGGCCGACGACGGCTCCATCGTCTGGCAACTCAACATCCTTCGAGAGTTTGGCGGTCGCAATATCAGTTGGCTGATCAGCGAATCCCCTCTGATCGACGGAGACATGGTCATCGTTACGCCGGGAGGTTCCGATGCCGGAGTGGTCGCCCTCGACAAGCGGACCGGCGAAACGATGTGGACCAGCCAGGGGTTCAGCGACCCGGCGGGCTATGCTTCACCCATAGTTGCCGACATCGGTGGCGTTCGAACGGTGATGACGCTGACCGGCGAAGCAGGTGTGGGTCTCCGGGCCGCGGACGGCCGACTGATGTGGAGATACACGCGGCCAGCCAACAGGACTGCCAATGTCGCGACGCCTGTCTTTTATGACAACAAGGTTTTCTATACCTCGGCTTACGGGACGGGTGGAGGATTGTTGGAACTCAGAGCCCAGGGCGGAGAGGTGGCTGCCGAGGAGCTCTATTTTACTAGGGACATGCGGAACCATCATGGTGGTGTCGTCGTTGTCGATGGATATCTCTACGGATTCAATAACTCTATTCTGACGTGTCTGGATTTCGAGACCGGAGAAAGGATGTGGAGGGACCGTAGCGTGGGAAAGGGTTCCCTCGCTTACGCGGACGGTCATCTTTATATCTTGAGCGAGAACAATGTCGTAGGCCTGGTTGAAGCTACGCCGACCGGCTATTCGGAAAAGGGCCGATTCGAGATGTCTGACCAGGGTTTCCCCAGTCGTGCCCATCCGGTAGTCAGTGATGGGACTCTCTATATTCGGGATCAGGGCACAGTCACGGCGTACGACATTCGCGGGCGCTGATTTTTGACAGAATTTCGCCCAATCCTCAACTACCTACGATATATTTTCTAGCTATTCCGATTCCCAGAGTTTCTTCACTTTTGCGGAAGGAAAATTCTTATGTTGAGACAACCGACCCTCTTCCTGGCACTGCTGGTCGGGGTGGCCGTGACCGCAACCGGACAGGATCCGGGCCGGGTGGCCCTGGGTGACTGGCCGGAGATCCGTGGACCCCACCGGGATGGCTCTTCTCTGGAGACCGGCCTTCCGGAAACATGGGAGGTCAACGGAGCGAACTTCCTCTGGCGCGCTCCTTACGGTGGCCGTTCTACTCCGATCGTGATGAGCGACCGTCTCTACGTGCAGAACCCTGCCGAGCAGGGCAGCGCACTTCAGGAACGTGTGATGGCGCTCGACGTCGACACCGGAGAGATAGTTTGGGAGTACCGGTTCAATATCTTTCAGAGCGACGTACCGCCCCACCGCGTCGGCTGGGCCTCGCCTGCTGCAGATCCCGAAACCGGAAACATCTACGCCATGAGCGGCAATGCAATGGTCGTGGCCTTGAGCTCCGATGGGCAACTTCTCTGGAAGCGATCGTTTGCCGAGGAATGGGCAGCCTTCACAACCCACGGCGGACGGACCGCCTCCCCGTTGATCGACGGCGATCTGGTGATCGTGTCTGCCGCGATTTCGAGCTGGGGATCGAACTGGAATCGGGCTCATCGGCTCGTGGGGCTCGACAAGCGGACGGGTGAGATCGTTTACGCATCTGCTCCGGGCAGCCGTCCGTTCGACACGGCCTATGGGCCGCCCACGATAGCGACTATTGGCGGTCAGAGGCTGCTGATCCAGGGGCTCGGTAACGGTGGTGTCCACGCGATCAAACCCCAAACCGGCGAAGTTGTCTGGAGTTTTCCTGCGGCGCGCAGGGCTGTCAACACAGGCGTGGTCGTTAAGGACGACGTCGTGTTCATGTCTCACGGCGATGAAAATCTAGAGGGTACCGAACTGGGCATGATCGCGGCCATCGCCGGTGGCCGTACGGGGGAGATCACAGAGACGATCTGGGATGTGAAGGGGCGCGAGCTTGGTTACTCGTCCCCGGTCATCGATGGAGATCGCATCTATCAAATTGATTCAGGATCAACCCTGCTGGCGTTTGATACCGAAACCGGCGACGAGCTTTGGGAACTGCCCCTGGGCAATGCCCAGCGTGCGGCGCCCGTGTTGGCAGACGGCAAAATTTATGTCGGGACAAACGGAGGAGCCTTCTACATCGTGCGGCCCGGAGAATCGAATGCCGAGGTTCTGAGTCGCGTCGAGTTGCCGGTGAGTACGGACAGTTGTTGCAGTTCAGAGGGCACACCGGAACAAATCGTCGCGGGAGCGGCTGTTTCGAGAGGCCGTGTTTTCTTTGTTACCAGTGACGCAGTCTACGCCATCGGTTCGGCCCAGGCGTCTTCGCTCGAGGGATGGGCCGTCGATGAGCCCATCGGCCAGGGGGAAGGTGCTCCCACCCACCTCCAGGTCGTGCCGACTGAAATGGTGCTCGATCCGGGGGATACGGTGCGTCTTCGTGCGCGGCTGTTTGACAGTCAGGGTCGGTTCCTGAGCGAGACCGAGGCCGAGTGGTCACTGGACGGTTTGGAAGGGACGGTGGGTGAGGACGGAACTTTTACTGTTTCGAATGAACCTCAGTTGCAGGCGGGTGTGATCCGGGCTGTGGCGGGTGGACTGACAGGAGAATCCAGAGCGCGAGTGTCTCATCCGCTTCCCTATGAAGAAGGGTTCGATTCCTATATGGATGGGGATCTGCCTCCGGGTTGGGTCAACGCGCAAGCCGGACGATTTACGATCTCAACACTCGGCGGAGACCGGGTCTTCGAAAAACCTCCCGACAATACGATCTTCGGAAGGGCTCGGATGTTCCTGGGACCGCCAGACTGGTCGGACTACACTTTCCAGGCGGACGTCCGTGCGCCGACGCGTCGTCGTCAGATGGCCGACGTAGGAATCACGGCCCAGGCCTATTCCCTCGTCCTTTACGGAACCACACAGAAGCTGAAGCTGGAACCCTGGGAGCCCGAGATCGAGCGCTCCGTGACTATTCCGTTCAGCTGGGAGCCGGATACGTGGTATCGGATGAAGGTGCGTGTCGAAAACCTGCCGGACGGACAGGTCCGAATCCAGGGCAAGGCGTGGCAGGTCGACGAGGCAGAGCCGTCGGAATGGCTGATCGACAAAGTGGATCCGATTGGGAATCGTGAGGGTGCGCCGGGACTGTTTCTCGATGCGGAGTATGGCGCGTATCTGGATAACTTCGTGTTAACGGCGAATTAGGGGCTTGAGTTAGGCTCGCAAGAATAGGATTTCGCTTGATCTTGCATTCAGACAGGACGTCTGAATGCAAGAAGCCCGGCGACGCTCCCAATCATCCTGATTGCAAGCCGTTGGGGGGAAGGGTCGGAAGGCAGAGGTAATGGATAGATATATGCGATTTTTGAAAAACTCAAAGCCTTTTGTCATTCTCGTTATCGCATTGGTGTGTGCCCCCGAGGGCGCTCCGGCGAGAACGCAGCCCGGAGAGCCGGGAACCGGAGACTGGCCGATGTGGGGCGGGACCGCGGACCGCAACATGGTGTCGGAAATGACCGGTCTGCCGGCGGAGTGGGACGTGGAAACCGGACGTAACGTCAAGTGGGTGGCTGATCTGGGTTCACAGAGTTATGGCAATCCCGTTGTTGCAGGAGGAATGGTCTTCGTTGGAACGAACAACGAGTTGTTGCGCGATCCCGATCAACCTGGAGATCGTGGCGTTCTGATGGCGTTTCGAGAGTCCGACGGCGAGTTCCTGTGGCAGCAGACGCATACGAAGCTGGAGGCGGGACGGGCCAACGATTGGCCATTTCAGGGCGTAGCCTCCTCACCATTGGTTGTGGACGAGCGTCTCTATTACACGACGAATCGCGGAGTGGTCACGGCGTTGGACATTCAGGGTTTCCGTGACGGAGAGAACGATGGCGCGATCACCGATGAGGAACGCACCGGGGAATTCGATGCCGATGTCCTCTGGGAATTCGACATGTTGGAAGAAGTGGGTGCTTACCCGCACAACATGTCCAACTCCTCTCCCGTCATGTGGGAGGATTTGATATTTGTAAGCACGTCCAACGGTCATGATGAAAGTCATGTCAATGTGCCTTCTCCCCTGGCTCCGTCGATTGTCGCTATCAACAAAGACACGGGCGAGTGGGTCTGGGAAGACAACTCTGTCGAAGATCGGATCCTGCACGGGCAGTGGTCAACGCCTTCGGTGGGCGAGATCGACGGCGTCATCCAGGTGGTTTCTGCGCAGGGTGACGGGTGGGTGCGTGGCTACGTGGCCGAGACAGGCGAAAAGCTGTGGGAGTTTGACACGAACCCGAAAGACTCGGTGTGGCCGCGAACACGCAACGAAGTCATCTCAACGCCTGTCATCTACGAAGACCGTGTTTACATCGGAAACGGACAGGACCCGGAGCATGGAGAAGGCGTCGGGCATTTCTATGCGATCGATGCGACCCGAAGCGGGGATATTACAGAAAGCGGCGCCATTTGGCACTACGAGGATATCCGTCGTTCCATTTCCACGGCTGCCGTTGTTGACGGCCTGGTCTATATCGCCGACTTCAGCGGCTACCTGCACTGCCTCGATGCTGCCACAGGTGAGCCCTACTGGGTTCACGATACCTTCGCAGCCATTTGGGGCTCGGCTTTCGTAGTTGACGGTAGAGTCTATCTTGGAGACGAAGACGGCGACGTCGTCGTCCTCGAACACGGGCGAGATGAAAATGTGCTCGCTGAAATGAACATGGGGAGTGCAGTCTATTCGACTGTCGTTCCAGCGCACGGGGCATTGTTCATGAACAACCGCAACCAGTTGTTTGCGCTGTCGGCCGAATAACCATGGACCAATGAAGTCTGGTTTGATTCGTAAGTCATCCGTTCTCCTGATCCTCATGGGCGTGGTTGCGTCTGTGTCCGCCCAGACACCCGACCCGGCTCGAAGCAAAAACTGGAGTCAGTTTCGTGGCGATCCTGCTCTGACGGGTGTTGCGGCTACGGTTCCACCCAGCAGTTTGGAGTTGCTCTGGAGTTATGAGACAGGGGATGCCATCGACTCATCAGCCGCGATCGCAGACGGTGTTGTGTATGTGGGCGTCGGCAACGGCGACCTGATTGCTCTTGATCTGGAATCCGGGGAACTCAAGTGGAGCTATTCCACGGGGAGTTTCATCGTGGAATCTTCCCCCGCTATCGACCAGGGCACTGTCTACGTCGGTGATCTCGACGGGTTCGTTCACGCGGTGCGTACCGAAGACGGCCAGCCTCTGTGGACATATCAAACGGACGGGGAGATCAAGGCGTCACCGGTCGTCGTAGACGATGTCGTGCTAATTGGTTCCTATGACACCCACCTGTACGCGCTCGACACGGGTGATGGAGTCTCCGTTGGAAACTTCAGACCGATAGCATGGTGCATGCAACGCCTGCAGTCCAGGACGGTTTGGCGTTTATTGCAGGGTGCGATGGAATCTTCCGCGCGGTCCGTGTCGCTGACGGGACAGAGGCGTACCAGATTATCGCGGGCGCCTACACGGCCGCCTCTCCGTTGCTAGATCGCGATCGGGCCTATTTCGGAACCTTCGAGTACGAAGTCCTGGGGCTGGACCTCACCGACCGAAGTGTTCTCTGGCGCTACAGCAACCCGAACAGACAGTTTCCCTATTACTCTTCCGCAGCTCTGGAAGACGGTCGGATCATTCTCGGCGGACGGGACAAGTTCGTACATGCGATTGACACCGCGACCGGCGAAGCAGCCTGGACCTTCGAGACACGCGCTCGCGTGGACTCGTCTCCGGCAATCGCGGGCGGCCGTGTCTACGTCGGGTCGAGTGATGGGCGACTGTACGTGCTCGACGCCACCACGGGATCTAACCTGTGGGAGTTCAACACGGGAGCCGACTTGACCGCGTCCCCGGCGATCGCCGATGGCCGGGTCGTGATCGGTTCGACCGACGGCGTCGTTTATGTTTTTGGGTAGTGCCTGACAGCCTCTCCCCACAACGTCCAATCTTGTCCGAAAAAAGGGCTTGCGATCAGGATGATCGCGAGCGTCGCCGGTCGTTCGGACAGGATGTCCGAATGAACAACCGAGCGAAATCTTCGAAGTGAGTAAAGTGGGATCAGCTGGAGTGTGCCGGCTTGGGGACAGGCCGTCGGGAGAGAAGGCGATTTTCGATAGCCGGCGGCTTCTAGACCTGCTCGAGCTCAATCAGCGTCCCGCAGAAATCCTTAGGGTGCAGAAACAGCACGGGTTTCCCGTGAGCCCCGATACTCGGTTCTCCATCCCCGAGCACTCTCGCACCAGCTGCCGTCAGCTTGTCACGGGCCGCGAGAATATCCTCCACCTCATAGCAGACGTGATGCATTCCTCCCGAAGGATTGCGCTCGAGGAACCGTCCGATCGGTGAGTCCTCTCCCAGCGGATGCAGCAGTTCGATCTTGGTGTTGGGCAATTCGACAAAGACTGTCGTCACGCCGTGTTCGGGAAGCTCGACTGGGGGCGACACGCTCGCGCCCAGAAGTCCCTTGTAGACGGCGACCGCCTGCTCGAGATCCGGTACGGCTATTGCCACGTGATTGAGCTTTCCAATCATGACCCTCACAAACGTCAGCTATCTCGCTTCAGGAAAGCGGCGATCAATTCCTGTGCGGCCACAGTCGGTGACAAACTGCCTTCTGTGACCCTCCGCTCGAGCTCGGCGATCTTTCCCTTCACGTCGGGATCGTCCTTGAGCTCATCGAGCAATTCATCGGTGACCTCGCTCCACATCCACGCCCTTGCCTGATCCTCACGTTTTCGTTCGATCTCACCTGCGTCGACCAGCGCCTTCTGGTATTGCTCTACAATCTCCCACACCCGGGGAGTAGCTGAACCCTCGATCGCCGAATAGCCCTCCACCGGCACTTGCCAGTGCTCACTGCGCGGACGCAAGAAGTGCAATCCGTTTCGATAGTCGGTGACCGAGCGTTCGGCAACCGGCTGCATGTCGCCATCGGACTTGTTGACCAGGATCAAGTCCGCCAGTTCAACGATGCCCCTCTTGATTCCCTGCAGGTCATCCCCGCCTCCCGGCAACAGCATCAGGATGAACATATCAGTCATTTGGGCGACGGCGGTTTCGGACTGTCCGACGCCGACGGTTTCGATGAGCAACACGTCGAAACCAGCAGCTTCGGCGACGAGCATCGTTTCCCGGGTTCGCCGCGTGACTCCTCCCAACGTCGTTCCGGAGGGAGACGGCCGGATAAAAGCTTCCGGCTTTCGTGACAACAGTTCCATCCGCGTCTTGTCGCCGAGTATCGATCCTCCGCTGAGGGCCGAAGAGGGATCGACTGCGAGGACAGCAACCTTGTGGCCTTCACCGATCAGGTAGTTTCCAAGGCTTTCAATGAAGGTAGATTTTCCGACACCCGGGGCACCCGAAATACCGATTCGAATCGACTGACCTGCTTTCGGAACGAGTATTTCCAGAAGGACATGGGCCCCTTGACGATCTTCAGGGCGGGTAGATTCGATCAGGGTAATGGCTTGGGCGAGGGCTCGGCGATCCCCGCCGAGGACGGTTTGGGCGAGCTTGTTGGCATCGGGTGACGACATGCCGCGTTATTCAAATTCCAAGATCGGTTGATCGACGACGAGGCTATCCCCTTGGGCTGCGAGTGTTTTCCGAATAGTGACGTCTTCGGAAGACCGTAGGCTGTTTTCCATTTTCATCGCTTCGACCACGGCCAGTTCCTCGCCCGCCTTGACCTGGTCACCCGCCTTCACCCGGAGCTGGATCAAGAGCCCCGGCATTGGCGACAGCAGAAACTTCGAAAGATCTGGCGGCTGCTTTTCGAGCATATGACGGTTCAGTTCCGCCGCCTTCTGCGTTATGACAAGCGCATCCACTTGTGAGCCGCGATGTGACAACCGATATCGGGCGCCCTCGTCGTCAATCTGAAAGCAGACTTGTTGGCCGTTGATCTCCGCCCGAAACAAGGGATTACCAATCTCCCATTCCGTCATGACACTGTAAGTGCTCTTACCGTGCTTGATCTCGAAACCGCCCTCAATGGGCCTTGCGGTTATGGCCCAGTGTTTCTTGTCGACAATGACCGTCCATCTGTCACCGACCCGGCGTTCGTGGCTGGGCAGCTGGCCTGAGAGTTCTGCTCCACGGAGCATATGTTTCTGGTGGACGGCTCCGGCGACAGCTACCGGCAGGACAGGATCGTGGTGAGGGACGTGGTTTGCATGAAAGCCGTCAGGGAATTCGTCAGCGATGAAACTCGTGCTCAGTTTCCCCTTAATGAACCTGGGATGGGCGATCAGAGCGTTCAGGAAGCTGATGTTATGCGACACGCCGCGGATATAGTAGGCGTCGAGCGCGTCGCCCATTCGCCGGAGAGCCTGGGCCCGGTCGTCTCCATAGGTGATGAGCTTGGCGATCATCGGGTCGTAAAACATGGAAACTTCACTGCCTTCTTCGATTCCCGTATCAATCCGGGTGACTTTTGTCTCAATCGGTGCCTGATAGCGCACCAGTCGGCCTGTGGACGGCATGAAATTGCGGAACGGATCCTCCGCATAGATCCGGCTCTCGATCGCCGAGCCTTTCAGCTTCACGTCCTTTTGCCGGATGTCGAGTGCCTCACCTGCAGCGATACGAATCATCAACTCCACCAGATCCAGGCCGGTTACCAGTTCGGTCACAGGGTGTTCGACCTGCAAGCGCGTATTCATCTCGAGGAAATAGAAGTCACGCTTGGCATCGACGATGAATTCAACCGTTCCCGCCGAACAGTAGTTCACCGATCTGGCTAGTGCCACGGCCTGTTTACCCATTGCTTCTCGTGTGGACCTGTTCAGGAAAGGCGACGGGGCCTCTTCGATCACTTTCTGGTGGCGCCGCTGAATGGAACACTCGCGTTCGCCCAGAAAGATCGTGTTCCCCTGCGTGTCGGCGAGCACCTGGATTTCGATGTGCCGCGGCTGTTCGATGAATTTCTCGGCGAACACACGACCGTCGCCGAAGCTGGTCTGAGCCTCGTTTGTCGCACGCTCGAAACCCTCGCGTGTCTCTTCGTCGCTGATCACAACGCGCATGCCTTTTCCGCCACCACCCGCGCTGGCCTTCAGCATCACGGGGTAACCAATTTCACGCGCCACTTTTACGGCATGATCCCCACTCTCGATTGTCTCCCCGAATCCGGGAATCGTATTGACGCCGGCATCGGCGGCCAGCTTCTTGGACGTGATCTTGTCGCCCATGCTGTTGATCGCCTCAACGCCGGGACCGATAAAGGTGACGCCAGCGCCCTCGAGTGCCTCTCGGAAGGCTGCGTTTTCAGAAAGGAAGCCGTAGCCGGGATGCACGGCCTCGGCGCCTGTTTCCCTGATCGCGTCCAGAATGTTGTTTACCACCAGATAGCTCTCGGCTGCGGGCGGCGGGCCTATACGCACGGCTTCATCTGCCATCCGCCGGTGCACGGCGTCCCGGTCGGCATCCGAATACACGGCCACCGTGCGGATTCCCATCTTCTTCGCGGTTTTCATGACCCGGCAGGCGATTTCACCCCGGTTTGCTATCAGAATCTTTTCGAACATGTGATCGCTTTCTTGGCGTGCTGCTTCATCTACAAAGGAATGTTTCCATGTTTACGCCAGGGATTCTCCAGCGACTTGTTCCTGAGCATCGCGAAGGACCGTGCAACCCGTGCGCGTGTATTTCTCGGCATGATGACATCGTCGATGTATCCGCGGCTTCCCGCGATGAATGGATTCGCGAACTTTTTCCGATATTCTTCGGTCCGCTCCGCGATCTTCTCTTCGTCTCCCAGGTCCTGGCGGAAAATGATTTCTACGGCTCCTTTCGGTCCCATCACTGCAATCTCGGCGCTCGGCCATGCAAAATTGACGTCTCCGCGCAGGTGCTTCGAGGACATGACGTCATAGGCCCCACCGTAGGCTTTGCGCGTAATGACGGTAACTTTGGGCACCGTGGCTTCCGCATAGGCATACAGTAGTTTTGCCCCTTGTTTGATGATGCCGCCGTATTCCTGGGCGGTGCCCGGCATGAATCCCGGCACATCGACCAGCGTCAGCATGGGTATGTTGAAAGCGTCGCAGAAACGGACAAAACGCGCTCCTTTCACCGACGAATTGATGTCCAGACAGCCTGCCAGGACCATGGGCTGATTGGCTATGACGCCGACGGTCGATCCTTCCATGCGAATGAACCCCACAACAATGTTCTTGGCGTATTCGGTCTGTATCTCGAAGAAATCGCCTTCGTCGGCTACCTTCACGATCAATTCCTTCATGTCGTATGGCTTGGCCGGATCGTCAGGTACAAGGCTGTCCAGGGACCATTCCACGCGGCTCATCGGATCAGATGTGGGCCAGGTAGGCGGTTTGTCTTTGTTATTCGGAGGAAGGAAATTGACGAGCCGCCGCGTCATCAGCAGCGCTTCGACGTCGTTTTCGAATGCCAGATCGGCCACCCCGGATTTCGAGGTGTGTGTGACCGCCCCGCCGAGTTCCTCGGCCGTGACTTCTTCATGAGTGACAGTCTTGACGACGTCGGGCCCGGTCACAAACATGTAAGCACTGTCTCGTACCATGAAGATAAAGTCAGTGATCGCTGGGGAGTAGACTGCACCGCCGGCACTGGGGCCCATGATCAGCGAGATCTGGGGGACGACACCTGAGGCCAGGACGTTCTGCTGAAAGACATCGGCATAGCCGCCCAGGGAGGCAACTCCTTCCTGGATGCGTGCACCCCCGGAATCGTTCAATCCGATCAGCGGAGCGCCGACCTTCATGGCCTGCTTCATTACCTTGCAGATTTTTTCCGCGTGGGCTTCCGACAACGACCCACCGAACACGGTGAAGTCCTGGCTGAAGACGAAGACGAGTCGGCCGTTGATCGTTCCGTAGCCGGTAACGACGCCGTCACCGGGTATCTTGTTGTCGCCCATGCCGAAGTCGGTCGACCGATGTTCGACGAACATATCCCATTCTTCGAAGCTACCGGAGTCGAGGAGCAGTTCGATGCGCTCGCGCGCTGTCAGTTTGCCCTTCGCATGTTGTTTCTGGATACGGTCTTTGCCGCCGCCGAGTTTCGCGGCTGATCGCATTTGTTCCAATTGTTCGATGATGTCTTGCATGAACGTCTCCGATTAAACCTTCTTTGGTTGTGGCGTCGCTAGTGTGGCTTTCCGCCTTTCACGAATCAGGTTCAGTACTTCACCGGCCGCCACAGGGATGTTCGTTCCCGGTCCATACACCGCGGCTACGCCGGCGGCCTTCAGTTCGTCGTAGTCCTGCGGTGGGATGACACCCCCGCACACAACGATGATTTCGTTCGCGCCTTGCTTCTTGAGCGAATCCAACAGCTGGGGAACAAGCGTTTTGTGGCCTGCCGCTTGAGACGACACGCCGACGACGTGAACGTCGTTTTCGATGGCATGCCCTGCGGCTTCTTCCGGAGTTTGGAACAGCGGGCCGATATCGACGTCAAACCCGATGTCGGCGAACGCCGTCGCGATAACCTTGGCGCCGCGATCATGCCCATCTTGACCCAGCTTGGCAATCAGTATGCGGGGCCGCCGGCCTTCTTCACGTGCGAACGCGTCGATGTCCCGCTGGATCTCCATAAAGCCAATGTCTCCCTCGTAAGCAGATCCGTAGACGCCGCTAACCGAGTGAATGACTGCCTTGTGGCGTCCGTACACCTTCTCAACAGCATCGGAAATTTCCCCGACGCTTGCTCGTGCCCTGGCGGCATCGATGGCCAGGACAAGCAGGTTCTCGGTGCCTGCTTCTGCTGCGGCTGTCAAAGCCTCCAGTCGAGCCTGGCATGGCGACTCGTCCCTCTCTTTCCGAACCCTGTCCAGACGCTCAATCTGGCCCTTCCGCACCGCTCGGTTATCGATGTCCAGAATTTCAATGTCCGGTTCGTCCTCGCGCCGATACTTGTTCACACCGACGACGACCTCTTCCCCACGGTCGATGCGAGCCTGCCTGAGCGCCGCGGCCTGCTCGATTCGCATCTTCGGCATGCCGGATTCGACGGCCCGGGTCATACCCCCGAGTTCTTCGACTTCATCGATGAGCTTCCGGGCTTCGGCTGCAAGCGAAGCGGTCAGACTCTCGACGTAGTAGGACCCGGCGAGCGGATCGACCACGCGTGTGATTCCAGTTTCTTCTTGTAGCACAAGCTGTGTATTGCGTGCGATGTGAGCGGAGAACGGCGTGGGCAAGGCGAGGGCTTCGTCGAAGGAATTTGTGTGGAGTGACTGGGTGCCGCCCAGGGCAGCAGCCATGGCCTCCACGGTCGTGCGGACGATGTTGTTGTAAGCGTCCTGACTCGTCAGGCTGACGCCTGATGTCTGGCAATGTGTTCGCAGCATCAACGAGCGGGGGTCTTGGGGCGAGAACAGTTCCTCGATCAGCGAGGACCAGAGCAACCTTGCCGCCCGGAGTTTTGCGACTTCCATGAAGAAGTTCATTCCGATACCAAAGAAGAACGAAAGTCGGGGTGCGAATTGATCGACCTTTAATCCGTTGCCGAGGGCTGCACGCACGTATTCGATCCCGTCGGCCAGCGTGAACCCCAGTTCCTGCACGCTGGTGGCTCCGGCTTCCAGCATGTGGTAGCCGGAGATGGATACCGAGTTGAATTTGGGCATGTGCCGGGCGGTATAAGAAATGATGTCGGCCACTATTCGCATCGAAGGCTCGGGCGGATAGATATAGGTATTTCGGACCATGAATTCCTTCAGGATGTCGTTCTGGAGCGTACCCGCCAACTGGTCCGGACTGACGCCCTGTTCCTCGGCGGCAACGATGTACATCGCCATGATTGGCAGGACCGCTCCGTTCATCGTCATCGACACCGACATCTGCTCCAGGGGCATACCGTCGAACAGGATCTTCATGTCCTCGATCGTATCGATAGCCACGCCGGCCTTGCCCACATCGCCCACCACACGCGGATGATCCGAGTCGTAGCCCCTGTGTGTAGCCAGGTCGAATGCGACCGAAAGACCGGTCTGACCAGCGGCCAAGTTATTCCGGTAAAACGCGTTGGATTCCTCGGCTGTGGAAAAACCCGCGTACTGGCGAACCGTCCATGGCCGACCGGCATACATCGTGGCTTTTGGGCCGCGGACGTACGGTGCGAACCCGGGCAGGTTGCCGAGGTGGGAGATCTCGTCCAAATCGTCGGCCGTGTACAGAGGCTTGACGCGGATGCCCTCGGGGGTCTCCCAGTTGAGTTCTTCGAGAGGCCTGCCCCTGGATTCTGTCCGAGCCCGCTCCTGCCAGTCCTCCGGCCGATCAGGTTCTGGATGTTTTCCCGTGGTCATGTGCTTAATTCTATTGGAGATCCGCAATGGCTGTTATCGGGAACGGGTCCGGGAGCACCCAGCGGACTCTTGAACCTCTGAGGTTGGCCGGACAGGAGGGCCATTGGCTGATCCGAGGGCCCAGTATATATCAAGAGTGGGGGCCGGAATGGGGCCGGAAGTGATTGAAAATGAGACAGGGGAAGCAGTTGGCTATGGCCCTGACTCGCGTTTGAAATAGCCGGACCCGAGACGCCTTTAGCGGCGTTTTTTCCAGTACCACCCGCAGCTTGCACCAGATGCGGTGCATCTGCTACTCTGTGCGATCGGCAGAGCTCCTCTTTCCTGCGATGACCCGCGACTGGTTTGAAGATTCGCCGAAGTTTTAACAAGAATACAATTCTGCCTAATCAAAGTAAGGAGGCACATTTCTTATGGAAGTTGGAGTCTTTCTCCCAGTCTCTGGCCGCGCCGCGGTTCCTGAAGTTTTGACCGACGCTGCCCAGCAGGCCGAGAACGCAGGCTACGATTCGGTCTGGGCAGCAGAACGCCTTGTGAATCCATGGCTAATGGAAACGGCCTACCCCTATAAGGACAACTCACAGTGGTTCGTTCCACCTGACGTTCCGTTTCTTGAGCCGCTGACCTGCCTGGCTTTCCTGTCCGGAGTGACCAAGAAGGTCAAACTGGGTATCAGCGTAGCCGTTTTGCCGTTTCGCCATCCGCTCTATACGGCCCGCGTCGCGACATCCATCGATACGCTTTCAAACGGTCGGCTCATCCTTGGAGCCGGAATCGGCTGGATGATCGAGGAATTCAACGCCCTGGGTGTGCCTTTCAAAAAGAGGGGCGCGATGGGTAACGAGCAGCTCGAGATCTTCAATACCCTCTGGAAATCGGACAAGCCGAGTTACCACGGAAAACATTACGATTTCGAACCGCTGTCGGTCAGTCCCAGACCGGTTCAGGATCCCCGTTTCCCGATCTGGACGGGTGGAGAGAGTGAAGCTGCGGTCAACCGCGCGGCCAAGTATGGTGATGCATGGTTCTCTTACCACGTGAAGATCTCGGCCGAGGATCTGGCTGCCAAGTACAGCAGGGTTCAGAAAGCCGCTGCCGAGCTCGGCAGGGAGGGTCAGGTTGACCTTTGCTGCTGCCGTCCGGTTGAGATTACCAAGGATCCGGTAGACCAGCAGGATGATGTCTTCGAGGGTACGCCCGAACAGTTGATCGAGTCGATCAACAAGTTCAAGGACATCGGCGTGAAGCACATCGCGCTTCAGTTCATGAAAGGCCGTTGGCCGGAGCGTCGAGAGAAGATCGAATGGTTTGCCAAGGACGTGTTGCCTCACATTAAGTAAACTAATCGCACAGTCTTATGGGCCGGTACCTGCTATAAAGCGGGTACCGGCTTTTTTGCGTGTCTATTCATGATTAGTGTTGGGAAAGTTGGGATTAGTCAAATGCTCACTGGAGAAGATTTCGCTCGGTCGTTCAATCGGCCATCCTGGCCGAACGACCGGCGACCCTCTCCATCAGGATGATGGAGAGGCCAATTGGATCAGGGGAATTTTGAAGCAGGTAGAGGAGGACCCGCGCCGGTCCGCCGGTGCGGGTGGACCGCTTTCAAATAAAGACGCGGAGCCGAGGCGTCGGCGCGCTAAGAAGTTACTTTCCACTCAAGATGTTTTTAATTTCTTCCGGTATCGGTTTGGCTTTGAACGTTTCCCGATCCACGCAGACCACCGTCAAAAAGCCGGTTGCAAACAATGCCTCTGTCTCGTCGTCGATAACCTCAAACTCGAAGCGCACGGTCTTTGAGCCTTTGAACTGCGGGTCCATGCGTATTCGAATCGCCGATCCACTCTGAATCGGTCTGATGAACTTCGCGTGGGTTTCCACCCGGGGCATCCAGATGTCGTGGTCATCGAGTATCTTCTGACGTCGCTTGTTGGCGAGAAGGAACATCTCTTCCTCGGCGATGCCCACAAAGCGGAAAAAGTTTGCGAAATAGACGATCCCGGCGGGATCGCAATCGGGCCAGTGGGTTTGCAGTCGTACTTCGGTCATAGGCGGTGTATTTTACGGGAAATTCCAGGGACAGATCCCTCTTTCCGTAAGCAACTCTTTCGTTTTTTGGAAACAGGGGTCTGTCCTGAATTTCCCACCAGCGGGTTTCGGTTCCGCTGGTCGTGGCTGCGATACAATGCCATTGATGGAAATTACCAACGAGAACTAAGCCACTGATGGATAACTCACTTCTAAAAGAAGTCCTTAGCGGTGACATACGGGCCTTGGCCCGGGCGATCACACGGGTCGAAAACCGATCCCCGGACAGCCTGGAGATTCTTAAAGCGCTGTTCCCCAAGACCGGGCAGTCTCAGGTGATCGGTGTGACCGGCAGTCCGGGAGCGGGGAAGAGTTCACTGGTGGATCGATTGGCGATCGATTACAGGCAGAGCGACAAAAGCGTGGGGATTGTGGCTGTCGATCCGAGCAGCCCTTTCACGGGCGGCGCAATTCTCGGTGATCGGATTCGGATGCAGACTCTGGGTGTCGATCCGGGGATCTACATTCGCAGTATGGCGACTCGCGGTAACCTGGGCGGTCTGGCATCGACGACTGCTGATGTAGTCACAGTTCTGGATGCGGCGGGTCGCGACCCGATCATCGTCGAAACTGTCGGTGTGGGTCAGGATGAGATCGAGATCGTAAAGTTGGCGGATATTTCGGTGGTCGTCCTGGTTCCGGGTATGGGAGACGACGTTCAGGCGATCAAGGCCGGCCTTATGGAAATCGGCGATATCTTCGTGATCAACAAGTCCGATCATCCCGGTGTCGACAAGATCGAGAGCGCGATTGGCGCCATGCTCTCCCTGGCCCACCGCCCGGATGACTGGAATCCCCCGATCGTCAAGACCGTGGCGACCACCGGAGAAGGAACCACCGAACTGGTCGAACGAATCGAGGAGTGCAGACAGGTTTTCGAAGATTCGAAGATCCGAACACAGAAGAAGCGGGATGCCGCCCGGCAACGCCTGATGACCCAGTTACAGGAGAGACTTGTGGCGGCTGCCGTCGATGAAGTGTTCCCTGATGGAGACCTGGATCAGCTCATTAAAGAGATTGCAGAACGCAAGCAGGATCCCTACTCGATTGTGGAAAAGATCGTCGGTAACTCGAAGTTCGGAAAGGCTTAGGTGGGGGTCGGGAGAAGATTTCGCTCGGTCGTTCTTCAGACATCCTGTCTGAGTCTTCTATGTGAAAGCAGGGCGACGCTCGCGATCATCCTGATCGCAAGCCCTTCAGGACCAAGCCAGAACGTTTCGCGAGACGAGTAGACCTCCCCTCTGACTGTCCGACCCACCTGTCGCCGCTCCGGCATTACCGTGTAAAATAGCCAGATGCCCCTGAAGATAGACGCGATTCTGCGAAAGGCTCTCGACGGTGAGTCCCTCTCCGCCGGAGAGGGTTATGACCTGATCCACTCGAAAGGTTCCCAGGTCTACTCGGTGATCGAAGCCGCCGGCCGTCTGCGGGACCGATCGAAGGGCAGGACCGTGACCTATTCCCGAAAGGTATTTCTCCCGGTGACGAACCTGTGCCGGGATCGTTGTTCGTACTGCACCTTCCGGAAGGATCCGACCGACCCGGACGCATGGACGATGACCCCGGACGACATTCGTCATACGCTGCGATCGGGAAGCGCGCAGGGTTGCAAAGAAGCCCTGATGTGCCTGGGCGACAGACCGGAAGCGGCCTATCCACATTATCGGGAGACCCTTGCGGATTTCGGACATGAGACGACAGTCGAATATGTCTTCGAGGCTTGTGAAATAGCAGTTGGGCATGGATTTCTGCCCCACACAAACGCGGGTGTGCTCACGTACCAGCAAATGGAACTCCTCAAGCCGGTGAACGCCAGCCTCGGCTTGATGCTCGAGAATGTCAGCCCCAGACTCACGATGAAAGGCATGCCTCACTTTTCGGCACCGGACAAGCATCCGGACGTACGTTTGCAGATGATTCGTGAGGCGGGGGAGCTGTCGATAGCGTTCACGACAGGAATTCTTATCGGGATTGGAGAAACCGTCGAAGAGATCGTCGATAGCCTCATTGCCATTCGTGATCTTCACGAGAGGTACGGCCACATCCAGGAAGTCATAATCCAGAATTTCCGTGCCAAGCCCGACACGCGCATGGAAGAGTTTCCTGAACCCGATGGCCTCGAGGTGGCGAAAGCCGTTGCCGTAGGGCGCCTGATTCTGGGCGGGGCGATGAACCTCCAGGTTCCGCCAAACCTGAATCCTGACGACCATCGGCTTCTACTCCGTGCAGGCATCAACGACTGGGGCGGAATTTCTCCGGTGACCCAGGACTACGTCAATCCCGAAGCCGCTTGGCCGCATATTCGCACGCTTCGGGAAACTTGCCGGGAAGAGGGCTATACGCTCTCGGAACGACTGGCGATCTATGATGAGTACATCGAACGCCCCGGTTTTCTCCCGACCCGGCTCGAACCGATAGTTTCGAATCTTCAAACAGCAATTGCATAGACGAGGAACACGATGACACCAGAGACACTGCCTTCACTTCCCGGCAACATAGATCCCAACATCCACCGGATTCTGTCCCGGGCGCTGGAAGGTGAGGAGATTTCGGTATCCGAAGCACTGCAGTTGTCGGAAACCAACGGAGCGGACTTTCACGCGATGGTTTTTGCGGCCGACCAGCTGAGGAAGCTTCAGGTCGGCGACACGGTGACCTATGTCATCAACCGCAATATCAACTTCACCAACGTGTGTGTGAAGCACTGCGGCTTCTGCGCCTTCAGCCGAACATACCGTAACGAAGAGGGCTATCTTCTCAATTCCGAGGAAATCATCCGGCGGACACTCGAAGCAGTGGATATGGGGGCGACAGAGGTTTGCCTGCAGGCGGGTATGCCGCCCGATATGGACGGTAACCTCTACATCGACCTCACACGCGAAGTGAAGAAAGCGGTTCCCGACGTCCATATACACGCGTTTTCGCCCGAGGAAGTGCTGTACGGCTCAACGCGTTCGGGCACGTCGATCGAGGATTATCTCAAGGCGCTGAAAGAGGCGGGGTTGGGATCGCTTCCGGGCACATCGGCCGAGATTCTGGATCAGGAGGTGCGTGACGCCATTTCTCCGGGCCGTATCACAGTGAACGAGTGGGTTGAAGTCATTACTACGGCCCACAGCCTCGACATTCCCACGACCTCGACGATCATGTACGGCCACATCGAGACGCCTGTTCACTGGGTAAAACACATGGACCTGTTGAGGGACATCCAGCGTCAGACGGGTGGAATCACCGAGTTTGTGCCTCTGTCAATGATCTCTGAGGAAGCTCCGATGTATCAACATCGTCTGCTTCCGAACCTGCGTCCCGGCCCGAGCGGGATGGAAGTGGTCAAACTACATGCCCTTGCCCGGCTGATGCTGGGAGCTTCTATACCGAATCTTCAGTCATCGTGGGTGAAGGAGGGACCGAAGTTCGCCCAGTACCTGCTTGCGGCGGGTGCGAACGATGTCGGCGGGACTCTGATGAACGAGAGCATTTCCACCTCGGCTGGAGCGCAATACGGACAGCTGGTCCAACCCCGGGAACTTCGCCGTCTGATTCGCGACGCAGGACGGATCCCCGCCCAGAGAAAGACGAACTACAAATTGTTGCACGTATATGAGGACGGCGACGACGAGGCTACGCCGCTCGATCTTATCGAAGACGCAGAGGAGCGCTTTGGCTCCTATTCCAAGCTGGCCGGATCGAAGCAGTTCCGCTACGAGCCTCGGGCCAAGGCAGTCTCTAAGTAGGATTCTTCTGTAGTGCGCTCTATGAGCGCACATCGCGTTCTCATTGGAAGGAACAACGGAAATGCAAAGAGTGATGGCCCCTCTGGCAGTCGTTTTCCTCGCCATGGGCATTGAATGCGCCGCCCAGGACTGGCCGCAGTTCTTCGGTCCGGAGCGCAACGGTGTCTATAGAGGCTCGCCACTGGCCGAAGCGTGGGGAGAGGACGGCCCTCCTTTGGTCTGGGAGCAGGACGTCGGTGAAGGTTTCAGTGGGCCCGTTGTTTCCGATGGCCGCCTCATCCTGTTCCATCGTGTCTCGAATCGTGAGGTTGTCGAAGCCTTCGATCCGGAGACCGGGACAAGTCTGTGGGACTACAGTTATCCTACATCCTATCGCGATGATTTTGGATTCGACGAAGGACCCCGGGCCGTCCCGGTTATCGTGGACGGCGTCGTCTACACGTTCGGAGCCCAGGGACAGCTGCATGCTGTCGAACTTGAAACCGGACGAAGAATTTGGAGCCATGACACCATGGACCGCTTTGACGTTTCAAAGGGGTTTTTTGGCGCAGGCGGGTCCCCTTTGGTCGAGGATGGGAGGGTCATCGCGAACATCGGAGGCCCCGATGCTGGGATCGTGGCGTTCGACGCGGCTACCGGGGAGGTTCTCTGGACGGCGACTGAGGATGGGGCCAGTTATTCGTCTCCCGTCAGCGTCAACATCTCGGGACGCCGTTACGCGATCTTTCTGACGCGCAACGGTTTGATTGGACTCGATCCTCGAAACGGAGAAGTGGCGTTCAACCAAAGGTGGCGTTCGCGTTCGGCGTCTTCGATAAACGCGGCATCGCCGATCGTTGTCGAGGATCTCATCTTCGTTTCAGCCGAGTACGGGCCCGGCGCCGGTGTGCTGCGATGGGACGGAGAGCAACTCAGCCCGCTGTGGGTTTCCAATGATGTGCTCACGAACCACTACGCGACCAGCGTCTACCACGACGGCTACCTGTATGGATATCATGGCCGTCAGGAGTTTGGTCCCAGCCTCCGGGCCATCCATTTTGAAACCGGTGAGGTAGCCTGGAGCGTAGAACAGTTTCGTGCGGGAAGCGTTATTCTTGCAGGCGACCATGTGTTGATCCTGCGGGAGAGAGGCGAACTGGTATTGGCCCAGGCATCGCCCGAGGGGTTCCAGCCCCTGGCACGGGCCCAGCTTCTTCCCGAGACTGTGCGGGCCTACCCGGCGCTTGTAGACGGCATTCTCTATCTTCGAAACGGCGATACCCTGGCCGCGTTCAACCTGGGCCTCCAATAAGTCAGTGGAAAGAGAGTCGATGAGAGACCATCTGATGAAGACCGACTTATTCGGAGCGCATCTCTATCGGGGAAGGTCGAGGGGGATGGCTAGAACGCTTCGGCCACTGGTCGCGACATTCTTCGCAATATTATTAGTTTCCGCCGGTGCTTTCTCTGAGTCTCAGGATGATCCGCAGTCGATCCTCGAGGAGGCCATCAGCGACTTCCAGGCGGGTCGGATAGAAGAATCCGTCGAGGGATTCGATGATGTAGCCCGGCTTGTCCCAGCCTTCGCTCCCCAACTCTGGCAACGCGGCATTGCCCTCTACTACGCTGAGCGCTACCAGGACTGCCGTGCCCAGTTCGAATCGCACCGCCTCGTGAACCCCAACGACGTCGAGAATGCCGCCTGGCATTTCCTCTGCGTGGCCCGATCGGAATCTCCAGCCGAGGCTCTCTCGGCCCTGCTTCCCGTGGGACCCGACGCGCGCGTGCCGATGCGTCAGGTTTACCAGATGTTTGCCGGCGACCTCGGTCCCGAAGACGTGTTGAGGGCCGGGAACGGTGGGACGCTGTCCGAGTTCTACGCCTATCTCTATGTCGGCCTGTATTACGAAGCGATCGGGGACGGGCCCGGGTCGCTTCGAAATATTCAGGCGGCAGCAGCCGATCGCTACAGAGGAGGCGGTTACATGCACACCGTCGCCCGGATCCACCTCGATTTCCTGGAGAATCAGCCCTAGCCATTGACTTCTCCCCGGTCCATAACTCCATTGCCGAAGGCGTCACCATCGACGCTTCTGTTGAAAAGATCGGTGCCTGAGGAAAAAGCTCCGGAAGTGTGACAACTTCCGGGGCCTCTGACTTGAGCTCGGAATCAGGGGACCGGCACCCGTTCGGTCAGTTCTTCAAACCCGTTCAGGACGATGCCGTTAAGGGAAAGTGAAACGGAGGCGGAGAAAAATACATTCTCCAGCGGGGCTTAGACCTTCTATCCGCCGATTAGAGCACCGATGATCGACACGAGAATCGCCACCTGAATACCGACAAGCCACGTAAAATGGCGGGAAACCTTCTGGTCCAGTGAGTCGATTCGGGAATCAAACCTCTGGTCCATGGTGTCGATGCGCCCGTTGAGATGAACCAGGAGTTCGCGAATCTCCCCGAATCCTCTGGAGTGCTCTTCCATTTTCCCCTCCAGGTAGGCTACGCGTTCCTCTACCGATGCTGTCATCTTGACTGTCCTTGCAAATTATATCGCTTAATCTTCCGCTCCATGCTCTGTTATGAGCATGGAGCGTGCCATTGAATAACGAGACACTTTGCTTCGGGAGACTTGACTGGGGGGAGGGCAATATGCGGCCTGCTTTTACGCGACAATCGCGAAATTGACCCTTTTGGTAGCGAGTGTTGCTCCGACGACCGATGGCAGTCCAGTCGTTCCTGGAGTCGTCAACAGATCGGGCGGTCGTAGCCGCCCCTACAGTCATAGAACCGGCACCCGTTCCTTCAGTGAGACCACAGATCCCATTCGTCAGGGATAGAGGCTCGGCAGTCGTTCGGCCTGGAAGCTAAGCCAGCCCCGGGGTCTTTCATCATCGACGAAGAGCTCGAAGACCTCCTCCGCAGGTGAATCGTGTGTCACCTCTACGATCCTGACCCAGTCATGGCCACCCCCCCCAGATATGGAATTGCCGTCAGCGTCCGTGCTCAGCCCGCCGTACGTCACGAGGACGTTCCCAGTTTCCGGCATCCAGTCGGCGTCACCGACGCGACGGGCGAAAAATCTCTCTTCTCCCGGTCCGCCATATGACCATATTTCGCGTACTTCCATACGCTCTTCATCAACGCTGTACTCGACGGCCCGGCTGAACGATTCCTCAGGCGCCATGGGTGGATCGAAAGGGCGTGCCCGACTGGCCCCATTGTCGAACATCAAAATTGTTCCTTGAGGTGTAAACATTGCGGCGTGCTGATCGGACTGCCACGTCAATTCGCCCTGCGGTTCCAGAAGCAGGTGCTGCCACTCGGGTCCCCAACCCTTGTGATCACCGAGAATCCAGACCACTTCGTTGGTCTCGAGGTCGAGCTTGGCCACCGCCTGCCGTCTCATCGACACGAGCAGATAGCGCCCGGTCTCATCCACTGCGATGCCGTTGGCATGAGACCAATCCCTGGGAGGACTTGATCCGGTCGGGTAGGTGTTCGCCCAGAACCTTCCCAGAGATCCGTAGCCAATCCTGTAGGGGTCAAACAGATCCAGCAACCCGATCTCGCGATCCACCTGCCCCTGCCGTGTAAACTCGACCAGAACGTCCCCGACCACATCAGAAGTCATTCTGGGAGCGTCGGGATCGGTTTCACTGGTCGGATAGTCGTCATAAGTACGGACCTCTGTACTGATCGCCATGATATTGCCGGAAGGAGTTTCGAGTGCTTCGTGGTGTAGCGTGTCTGTAGCCACATGGACGCTGTCGGCTCGAATCCGATCTGCGGCAGCGAGGTCCGATCTCCAATTGGACACCAGATTCCCAAGCATATCGATTTCATACAAGTGCGCGTTACCAGAGCGATAGAGGAGGTTACCGTTCTGAAGCCGCTGTGCGTCCGATACGCCGTGCACCGCCTTGTAGTACCAGACCACCTCTCCCGCCTCATCAATTGCAACGAGGAACTGGTAGTCGTTTTGCGAGCCATCCTCCGGGCTGTAACTCGGTTCCAACAGCGTGACACCCGGCTCCATACGGTCCGGCACGCTGATGCGAACATCGATGGGAGGGAAATCCTCCGGCAGTGCATCCGTTGTGACCTCCAGTGGTTCTGACGAGGCGCTGACACCATCTTCGTCCGTGACGACAACCCGGATCGTGTGAGTCCGACCCGGTCTCATGCCGAGGATCGGAACGACATGATTCATGGCCGCAGGAACCTTTGTGTCTGCAACCCAGTTCCTCTCGCCATCATCAAACTCCAACGCGACTGTCGTGGGTCGATCCGTCTGGAACGCCACGACTGCCGCAAGGGGTACTGCTTCACTGGGTTTCGGGTCCAGCTCAATTCCTTGGATGAGGGGTGGAGAGGAACTGCATGCCGCACTTAGCAGGGTAATCACCAACAGAATAAAAGGTGAAAAACACTTACTCTGCATCGGGACTCCTTCAAGTGACGTTCAGGGTTCGAGGTCGCCGAGTCGCTCATATCCAAATGATCGATCGGGCGAGATCCTGTTCGCGCTGTCTCAGTCAGCGGCGAAGCAATAGAAGCGTCCAGAGCCTCCGGTCTGGTTGAACAACGCCAGGCTACAGCCTGCGGTTGAGTGCGACGAATTCCACGATGTATTCCAGCCGCTCATGCGGTCATGGTGGCCGATCATGGCATGGGCATCGGGGCTATCGGATGTCCAGTTGTTGCACGTGCGGTCGTCGGCCTGGTTGGACATGCCTGGCGGAAATGCTCGACCATGCGAATCCGATCCCGTAAGGATGTCGTGTTCTTGCGGGTTTCCCTCGGCACGACCAAAGCCGTTCACGAGATCGCCGGCTTCCGTCACCGCAGTGTTCACATTGATGAGGTTGGTGTCACGCTGAACATCGCCATGCAGGTCTGCGAGGCTGGCCCCTACCATGATCCCGTTGGCGTTGAACCAGGGTCCGTTACCGATACGATCACGAGCGTTGACGGCCGGCGTGGCCTGGCTGCCCTGGGTGCTGAGATAGGCGCGCCAGGTGCGATTTCCCGCGCCTGCGGCGCCCGCCAGACGTTGGCACTCGGCGTCGGCACCGGCGAGGCCACCGAGATCACCGCTATGTGTGGTGCTTGTGACAAAGAAACCCAGCTGCGATTCCTGACCCTGGGCCGATACCGCGGCCGAACCCAAAGCGATGGCCGCGACTGCGGCAAGAATGATGTGTCTATGCATCACGACGCGTCTCCCTTGTTTTTTGGTTTTATACCCATCAACGACCCGGTCCGGGCCGACCGACCTATGTCGCTCGGGGCAGTTTAGCAAAGCGGGAGTTTGGGAGGCAGTGAAAATGTATGCCCAACTTCCGCGAAAATGAACTAAAGAACTCGAACTCGTAAATCAGGGAACCGGCACCCGCTCGGTCAGTTCTTCAAACCAGTTCAGGACGATCTCCCTTCACACAGTCGCTACAACGGTTTCCTTGCCCTTAACACGCGAGGCCTTCCGAGGCGCAGCATTTGTTCCTTCGAGGAAGACACTCGGCCGAACATTGAAGTACGGCGCAAGCTTCTCGATGTGAGTGCGGTTGATTGCTCGCTTGCCCGAGACCAACTCGGACATTGTTGACACGGCAATGCCTGCGTCCAGGGCCACCCGGCGCTGACTTAGGCCTCGTTCCTCAATCAGGTGTGCCAGCATTTCCCGGTCCGACACCGGCGCGATCGCGTGACGTACCGACTCGTACTGTTCGATCAGAATGCTCAGCACTTCAACATACGCGTCTTCATATTTGGTCAGCTTGCGGTCGAGCAACTCGTCGACCAGATTGCTCGCTGCCTTCAAATCTCGATCCGACCGGATCGGTCGAAGCGGAAACCGTCTGATCAATCCCAGGTACTTTTCGGATACAGCTTTTCCTTTTCCCTTCATTTCGGCTCCCCCTAAACTTTCACCGACTACTTCTTCCAATTGCCCCTGTCGTATTCAGGATGGGTCAAGACGTAACGAACGAAGATGCGGCCGTTTTCGTAACGGAGGGTGACGATCAGCCGATACTTGTTGCCACCGATGTTGAAGACCGTGAACCCGTCCACCGAATCCGCATGCGGGTAGGTCTTACGAACTTCAACCAGATTCTTCCACTGAGCGTTCCTGGCGACGCGGTACCATGCCCTTAGAGGTGTCTCGGCATCCGGATTTTTCTGCCAGAACGCTTTCAGTCTTTTGATTGAAACGATGTGCATCGGTTTCCTGAATGCACACCTATGGTATTCGCATTATGCGAATACGTCAAGGGGAATGATCGCATTATGCGAATTAACTTGGGGGAAGCAGAACTAAGGAAAGCGCCTCGGCATCACGTCCGGCTTACCCACACGCTCGAGCCCACGTTTCCAGCGTGACCTATTCGGGGAGCCCTGTCAGTCGGATTCCTCCGGCCTTCACTTTGTTTCGAATATTAAGGCGAACCAGAATCGAAGTCATGCCTTCGACCACGCGTGCGCTGTCGGCCGTACCCACATCGTGGACCTTAAAGCCCATCTTGGCGACCAGTTCCCGGACCGTTTTACGTGCTTCCTTGTCGTCGCCACAGATCAGTACATCGCAGTCGATCGGGTGGTTCGGGTCGCGTAACAGGTGAGCTGCGACGTTCTGGAACGCTGCGACGACCTTCGTTTCCGGTCCCAGGAACGCCTGTGCTTCTTCGGTAGCCGAACCCGCCGCGGGCATCTTCATGTGACGTGGGTTGTCAGGATCGAGGGGGACGGAAACGTCGATGAAGATCTTGCCTTGGACCTGTTGTTTGACGCCTTCCAAGGTCTTCAGGTGTGCCGAATAGGGGACTGTCAGGACGACGATCTCGGCGGCTTCGGCCGCCTCGGCGTTCGCCATCCCGATGATTCCGGCGCCCGGTTGTTCCGCATTCAATTCTGCAGCGACTTTCTCAGCTTTCTCACTGGTGCGTGACCCGATGATGATTTCTTCTCCCGCCTTCGCCCAGCGCAGCGCCAGCCCAGGCCCCTGTTCTCCGGTTCCACCCAAAATCGCGATCTTCACTTCTGGTTCCTCCTTCTAACTTTTCAAAACAGATCTATCTATCGAAACAGGTCCTTTTCGGGTGGTCGAATAAGCTTGCTAGCCCCTCCGTCTCCCGGTTCGTAGGCATATCCCCGCACAACGGCCACGGGAACCCTGTCCAGCTTTCCCATCACCAACTCCGCCGCCGCCGCTAATTCGTCTGCAATGGCTACAGCAGTCACTTTCATGATCCGACCCTCGGTATCCGCCTGGTCGCGATAGTCTTTCATCGGTTCCAGGCCTGCAACGCCGATAGCGACATCTACCAGCCCGTCGCGCCAGGGGCGACCGAAGGTATCCGAGATGATGATGGCGGGTCGAATCCGGGCATGTCTTTCAATAGAATCCCGGAGCTGGTCTGCCGACCGATCGGCGTCTTCAGGCAGCAATGCCACGGTCTCCTCCGCGAGGTTCGACTCGTCGACACCCGCGTTGGCGCACACCAGACCGTGGTGTGTCTCCGAGATAATCGTCCCGTGGTCCATTTTCACGATGCGTCTGCTTTCGCTAAGAACAACCTCGACCACCCGCGGGTCTTTGTCATATGACTCGGCAATCTGTTCGGCAAAAGGCGATGGCGTGACCGTTCCCAGGTCCACTAACCGGCCCTCAGCCTTCGACACGATCTTATGTGTGACGACCAGTATGTCGTCAGCGGCCAGGACAAGGTTTTGAGCCTGGGCCGCTTCGGTGATGGCCGCCCCCAGATCCAATCCCGGTTCGACGTCCGGTAGTCCCTGCAATCCAATAATGTGCATTTCCGATGACATCGTGCCCGTCTATATCGCCTCTATTCTGGTCAGCAATTCCATTTCTTCGAGGGCCGCATAAGTGCGCGTTCCCTGGGCCCTGGGCATCAGGCGAGCCAGGTCTTCCGGTGTGTCAACGTCGGACCCGATCCGCGGCAGGCGCAGTACCTTGTAGGCGAGCCCGGCCCGCTTGGCTTGCTTGACGTGGGGATAGAAGCTCCAGGAGCCGAAGCGCAAACCAAGAACGTCGGGAGGCCGCAGGAGAACCGTGTTGGTGCCGCGGCTGTTCCATGACGGCACGATGACGACTTCGTGGTCCGTTCCCTGCTCTATGACGCGATCGATGTCTTCCGGCCGCAACAAGGGGATATCGCCGGGAATGACCGCAAGCGAACTTGCACCCCGCTCCATGCAGACCTGGACGGCCAATTCGACAGCTTCGGTCAATCCCTCTCCGGAACCTTCATCGACCAGTTCGAACCCCCTTTCTTCTGACAGGGATATTGCGTGGGCGTCCCGCGTCACGATGGCGATGCGATCGAGTCGGGGGACCTGCTCCAGGACCGAGAGTACGTCACTGAGCATGGCTGCTGCCAGTGCCTGGCGCTCATCGGGCGAGAGGAGGGGAGCCAGTCGCTCCTTCGCCTGGGTCAATTCCTTCACCGGTACCAGGGCATAGCGCATTGAGAGATTCTGGGGTTACCTAGTCTAGCGCGGGGTTAAGAGCGGCTGGTGAAAGGAGATAACGTGATCCGGTCCTTCTCATTTCTGACGTACGTTCTCCTTCACGTACACCACGATGTCCTGCGTGTTGGCTCCGGGCTGAAAGACTTCGGACACGCCACACTTTTTCAGTTCCTCGATGTCCTGATCCGGGATGATGCCGCCGACCACGACCATGACGTCATCGAGACCTTCCTTCGCCATGAGTTCCGTAATCCGGGGGCAAAGCGTCATATGTGCTCCCGAAAGGACTGAAATTCCAATGACATCAGCGTCTTCCTGCAGCGCAGCGTTGACAATTTGCTCAGGTGTCTGCCTCAGTCCCGTGTAGATCACCTCGAAGCCGGCATCACGAAAGGCCCGGGCGATCACCTTGGCACCGCGGTCATGACCGTCGAGGCCTGGCTTGGCAACGACAACGCGGATCTTCTCGTTCGTCATAATTCGACCATCTCCGGGAAAATAGTGCTTAACGTCTTGAGGCCGATCAGGAAGGACACCACCCTCGGCAAGAGCCGCACTCAAAGAGCTATAATAAAGGACTATGGAGCCTCGGAATCAAAAAAGTCGTGATGAGGATTGGCTCCCGCCGGTGAAAATTCTTCATTAACCTGCAGCGATTTCTGATTGGAAAGTGACATCTGGCCGATGCCAAAAGTGGCAGAAGTTCAAACAGGTGCGTGACTTGCGTTGCGGAGGGAAATATTATAAAGTCGATTCCTTCTGTTTACCTCTTCTTGACCTTCTCTCCCAATCCTGGAGGAAATAGTGAGTCGTCCCAGTAGACCCCTTGACGGTATAAAAGTACTGAGTTTTGAAATCCAGGTGGCTGGTCCCTATTGCACCATGATGTTGGCGGATCGAGGTGCGAACGTTGTCAAAGTGGAACGCCCCCAGGGCGGTGACACTGCTCGGGGTGGCGCGCCGAAACTCAAGAACGACGACGGCGATGTCCAGAGTGGTTACTTCCTCCGATTTAATCGCAACAAGCAGAGTCTGACGCTCAACCTCAAGAGCGATAAGGGTCGAGAGCTCTTCCGCGAGTTGGCCAGCAAGTCGGATGTCGTTGTCGAAAACTTCCGGCCCGGCCTGCTCGATGACATGGGAATCGGCTACAAAGCCCTTTCCGAGCTGAATCCCGGCCTCATTTACACGTGCATTTCCGGTTTCGGGAGCCTGGACGGCTACCTTGGTCCCTACAGCAAGCGACCGGCATACGACATCGTGGCCCAGGCGATGGGTGGAATGATGCACACCTGCGGCCAGGCAGATGGTCCCCCAACGTGGCTCGGCGCAGCACTAGGGGACATCGTGTCCGGGATGAATGCCGCTTACGCCATCATGCTGGCACTCTACCAACGCAAGGACACTGGCAAGGGTCAGTACATCGACGTTGCGATGTACGACACGATCATCGGTCTGGCTGAGCGTTCGGTTTCGGCTTATTCGCTGGCTGGAACCACTCTTTCAAGGGGTCGCGAACCGTACATGGCGCCCTGGGGGCCGTTCGAGTGCAAGGATGGATATGTCGGTCTGATCGTTGCAACCGAGCGGGATTGGGGTAAGTTCTGCGAGGCGATCGAGAGGCCCGATCTGGTCGGGCATGAAGGAACGACTTCCGGTCCCGAGCGTGCAGGAAACATGTCCGGCTGGCTGGGCGAGATCATCAGCGGATGGTTCGCCCCTCAGACGCGAGCTGAAGCTACAGAGAAGTTGCTGGCCGCTGGCCTGCCCGTGGGTCCGGTGCAGAACGCTCAGGACATTTATGATGACCCTCACGTTGATGCGCGGAAGCTGATGATCGACGTGCCGGATCCCATCCTGGGTTCAGTCAAGCTCGTCGGCCCAGTGGCCAAGTTGTCCGCGAATCCGGAACCTCGAACCGAAGCTGCCCCGCAATTGGGCCAGCACAACGCCCAGATCCTGACCGAGCAACTGGGCTACACCGAGGACCAGGTGGACGAGTTGAAGCAGCAGTCAATTATCTAGCGGTTGTGCCGGGAAGATATCCGAACGACCTAGGAGAACTATCGTGAGTCAGGAAGAAGTTGCAGTCATCAGCGCAGTCCGCAGCCCGTTCGGCAAGTTCGGCGGTGCTCTGAAAGATTTCAGTTTGCCCCAGCTCGGTGGCATGGTCATGGCCGAAGCCATTCGTCGTGCCGGTATCGAGGGGGAGGACGTCGAAGAGGTCGCAACGGGCGTCAACCTGCCGGGCGCGGACCGTTCGATCGCCCGCCAGGTTCTGATCGAGTCCGGCATCCCGCCCAACCGGGTGGCTTATACGGTGGACCGGGCCTGCTGCTCGTCGATGGCCGCCGTCAACATGGGTTCCCGTTCGATCCGGCTTGGAGAGGCCAAAGTGACGCTGGCCGGCGGCGTTGAGAACATGAGCAAGGTTCCTTATTTCCTGACCGATCTGCGTTGGGGGAACAGGCTGGGGGATATCAATCTGAAGGATCAGTTGATCATTGCCTGCCCCATGACGGGCCGACCCCGCGCACTACAGGCGGGTGAAGAAGCCGTCGAATTCGATGTCAACCGAGAGGAGCAGGACGCCTGGGCGCTCCGGAGTCACCAGAATTACTTCAAAGCCAAGGAAGCCTGCCACTTCCAGGACGAATTGATGTCGATCGAAGTGCCGCAACGGAAGGGTGATCCGCTCATCGTTACCGACGACGAATCTCCCAGGGCGGACACAACGATTGAGAGACTGGCCAAGCTCAGGACAATTTACGGCAGCCCAACCGTTACTCCGGGGAACGCTCCGGGGCTCAGCACGGGCGCTTCTGCGCTGGTGTTGATGTCGCCTGAAGAAGCGGAGAAGAGAGGTAAGAAACCGTTGGCCAACCTGGTCGCGTGGGCGATGGCCTCCGGTCATCCCGACAAGATTGCATCAATTCCAGCAGAAGGCGCCCGCCTTGCCCTGGAGAAGGCAGGCATGACGATTGACGACATCGACCTGATCGAGATCAACGAGGCTTTTGCCGCAGTGCCTCTGGTTTCAACCCTGATCATGGCGGGTCGCGATAAGGAAAAGGCCGAGGAGATCCGGGCCAAGACCAACGTCAACGGCGGCGCGATTGCCATTGGTCACCCGACAGGTGCTACCGGTGGCCGGCTGATCACAACGCTGATTCATGAACTTCGTCGACGTCAGCAGGCCTCCGATGAGGACCGTCCGTTCTACGGCCTGGTGACCATCTGTGGCGGCATCGGTGAGGCCGAATCCGTCATCGTGAAGGTAGCAGCCTGAGAAAGAGAAATGTCTGATCAGGATGTAAACAGCAAAGCCGATTGGGAATCCAGGATCGTAGAGCCTCATCTCGAGGCTGAACCCGAGCGGAAGACCGAATTCAAGACGATTTCCGGAAAGTCGATGGAGCGGGCGTACACCGCAGAGGACTCGTCGCCGAACGGCTCCCCGGCTCCAGAAGCGCTGAAGGAAAAACTGGGTTACCCCGGTTCCTACCCGTACACCCGTGGCGTCAGCCCGACGATGTATCGTGGCGACTTCTGGGTTATGGGCATGTATTCCGGCTTCGGCTCGGCCGAAGAGGCCAACGAGCGCTACCGGGCCTTACTCGAAAGAGGCCAGACCGGTTTTTCCATTGCCCTGGATCTCCCCACTCAACTTGGATACAACGCCGATGATCCGAGGGCTCCCGGTGAGGTGGGTGTCACCGGAGTTCATATCGGCTCCCTCGACGATATGGAGCGGCTTTTTGAAGGCATTCCCCTCGAAAAAGTACGCCAGATCCGGACTACGGCGAACTCGATCGGTCCGATAATCGCCGCGATGTATATCGCGGCGTTCGAGAAGAAGGGCGTCGACATCAGCAACACCCGTATGTTCCTTCAAAACGACGTGCTCAAGGAGTACTTCGCGCGGGGCACTGACATTTTTCCACCCCAAGCCGGGCTCAAGCTGTCGTCCGACGTCATCGAGTATTGCGGCCGCAATCTGCCTGCGTGGACGCCTCTGGCGATGAGTGGGTATCACATCCGCGACAGCGGAAGCACTGCGGCCCAGGAACTGGCATTTACGTTCGCCAACGGCCTGGCATATGTGGATGAAGTCCTCGCCCGCGGCCTCAAGATCGACGATTTCGCCGGGCAGATATGGACGTTTCTCTCCGCCGGGATCGACGTCCTCGAAGAGGTCGCCAAGTTCCGCGCGGGTCGGCGAGTCTGGGCCAAGCTTATGCGGGAGCGCTACGGAGCACGAAATCCCGAAACGATGAAGCTCAAGATCTTTGCCTACACCCTGGGCGGCAACCTCGTCGCTCAGCAACCACTGAACAACATCGCCCGCGTGGCTATCGAAACCCTGGCGGCAGCGTTGGGCGGTGTGCAGACCATCGCGACTTCCTCGTATGACGAAGCCTATGCCATTCCGACCCAGGAGGCTGCGACCATCGCCCTGCGAACGCAGCAGATCGTTGCGCACGAGTCGGGCATCACGGGGACGGCGGATGCCCTGGGAGGGTCTTACGCCATCGAGTCGCTGACCGATTCGATTGAGGCAGAGGTTTATCAGTATCTGGAAAAGATCGACGCGCAGGGTGGGGCTGTCGATTGCATCGAGAACGGCTACTACCATCGTGCGCTGTCCGATGCCGCGTACAGCTACCAGCGTCAGATCGAAAACAAGGAACGGATACTTGTGGGTCACAACGAGTATCAGAGCGAAGGCAGGGAAGAGATTCCTGTTTTCAAGGCCAATCCGGAGACCCAGCGGAAACAGATTACGAAGCTCGAAGCACTTCGGCAGAAACGCGATGACGCTCTACTCAATCAAACTCTCCACGACCTGACCGACGCTGCGCGAGCAAAGGATAATCTCATTCCTGTGTTGGTCGAAAGTGTCAAAGCCTATGCCACCATCGGTGAGATCTGCGCCTCGCTCCGTGAGGTGTACGGCGTGTATAACCCCAGCCAGGTCGTTTGATAGAAGGAAATCTTGATGGATTATTCTGTTTTTAAAGACATTCTCTTTGAACGCCGGGACAACGGCATCCTCTGGATCACACTCAACAAGCCCGACAAACTGAACATGGCCGATGCTGCCATGCATCAGGCTTTTGTGGACCTCTGGCCGATGATAGACCGCGATCCTGAAGTACGCGTAGCGGTGATCACGGGTGCGGGGGAGAGCCTTTTCCGCGGGTGGTGATCTGAAGCGCGTCAAAGAGTCCCACGGCGACTATGAGGAGATCGTTGCGATTCTGGACGAAGCGCGAAACATCGTCTACAACATGCTCCACTGCTCGAAGCCGATCATCTCAGCCGTTAACGGTGTAGCGGTCGGTGCGGGAGTGGTGGTGGCCCTGCTATCGGACATCAGCATCATGGGAGAAAGCGCGCGGTTGGCCGACGGGCACACCCGTCTCGGAGTAGCGGCAGGCGATCACGGTGCCATTATCTGGCCCCTGTTGTGCGGCATGGCGAAAGCCAAATACTACCTGTTGACGTGCGACTTCATAACTGGACCTGAAGCCGAACGGATGAATTTAGTCAGTCTGTGCACGCCGGACGATGAGTTACTCGACAAAGCCATGGAAGTGGCGACCAAGGTTGCGACTGGACCCACCGACGCCAACAGGTTCACGAAGCGCGCGCTCAACCAATGGTTGCTCCAGGCGGCTCCGATTTTCGATCATTCACTGGCCCTGGAAATGATGGGCTTCTTTGGCAAGGATTTGCTGGAGGGCGTTGACGCCATCCGAAACAAACGTCCCGCAAAGTTTCATTCCGACGAATAGCAATATCATGACAGCGAAAATAATGAAGATGTCCGATCTTCCCCTCGACTACAACTGCGTGGAGGTTCTGGAACACAACCTGGCCACGCGTGCCGATAAGACAGCCC
>CBDCLE010000022.1:0-189525 GCA_965218585.1 Terriglobia bacterium | reverse complement strand
ATACAGGCGGTTCTGCTGGCGGTAGGCGCCGAGCTTGCGCAGCATCGCCGAGGGCTTTACGGACACGGTTTTGATACTGGCCGTCAACCGCAAGGCGTCGTTCCAGTGCCCGAGCACGACCTCCTCGTTGATCGGCTTGCCCATGAGGGGGGGCGAGTTCCTTCCACCGGCCGGGCCTGCCGAAGCACGCCAGCCGACGATCCGGAAAGTCGCGCAGCCGCGGTGCGAACGAAAGGCCGAGCAGGTGGAACAGGGCGAAAACGTGGTCAGAGACGCCGCCGGTATCGACATGGTGCACGAGGGGGTCGAACTGGGCGGCGTTTCCCGCCAGTCCGTCGAGCACGAACGGCGCCTCTCCCACGGTGGTCCCGATCACGTTGGAATGGAACGAGCCGTAACGCCCGGACAGGAAGGAGTAGATCTTGAGGCCCGGATCCGGACCATATTTCGCGTTGATCTCCCCGGCGTTGCGACCCGACGCAAAGAACTGCCCGCCCGACGAGGTCCTGTTGGCGCTGCCCCACACGCTTGAGAACGGCAGGGCGTGGTGGGCATCGATGATCCGCGCCAAGGCATCGGCGTAGGTTTCAGAACGCAGATACCCGGCGCTGGCCCACGACAGCTGTGCATGGCTCACGCCGCTCGACGCGTGCGCCATGCGCTCCAGTCCGAGGTTGGTTGCGCCGGCGAGAATCGCGGCAAGGAGAGCGGCCGGATTGGAGTGAACGCGCCCGGAGCGCAGATCGGTAAACGCGTCGAGGAACCCATGGAAAGGGCACCTCGATCTGCTCGGCCAGCCAGGCGACCAGGGGATCGGGCGGTTCGCTGTCGTCGTGCCAGCCTTGGCCCGGATGGCGCAACAGTGCGATGTGGAGCGCCAGCCCGAGGCGGTTCTCCGGGCGCCGGCGCGTCCCGATCAAATCAAGATCATCATCGGACAGAAGATAGTTGCGCTCCAGCGAAGCGATGTCGGAGGGAATCCCGAGTAGCGCTTCGCGCACCGATGCGGGTACAAGCTGTCGTGAAGCCATTGGCGCGTCCCAAAAACGATGGTTCCGGTTTCGAGACGGCTTAGAATAAAGAGATGAATAAAAAGACGGCCTCGAACCCCTTGAACGGAACTCAAAGTATGCACCCGAAAACCGTCCTGGAATCGAACGATATTGAGACGGTGGCCCGCCTGGGCGACACCCTGGGCTACGCCCGCGTCTCGACCCACGACCAGAATCCCGACGCCCAGCGCGACCGGCTCATTGAGGCGGGCGCCATTCGCGTCTTCACCGACATCGTCTCGGGTCAGCGCTTCGACCGCCCGGCCCTCGCCGAGCTCATCGATCACGCCCGACCCGGTGACCGCCTCTGCATCATGGCAGTTGGGGAAGATCGGACTACCATGCCCTGATCGTGCAGTTGGAGAAGCGGCTCTCGGACGGGTTTTCGATCTCGGCGCATCACACCTGGAGCAAGGCCATGGACGAGACCACCGACTACAATTCCTCCTACGAGCCGCACATTCCGTGGGACGCCCGGAACGAACGCGCCCTCTCCGCCTATCACCGCGGACACCGTTTTGTCGCAAATGTGGTCGCCCAGTCCCCGTGGGAGGCCGCCCGGGGGCGCGGCTTCGGACACAACCTGCTAGCGGATTTCACACTGTCCGGAATCGTGGCGGCGAACTCGTTCGCGCCATTCAACCTGACCACCGGCTTCGATTCGCTCGGCGACCGCCATACCGACACCCACCGCCCGTGGGGCCTCGGCCGCAACGCCGGGATAGGTCCGGATTTCTTTAGCGTCGACATGCGGCTCACCCGCACGATCCCGCTGTCGGAAACAGTGAACCTGCAGGTCATCGGCGAAGCGTTCAACCTGCTGAACCGCACCAATTTCAAGACGGTGAACGGCGTGGTTGGAAACGCCTCCATTGAAGATCTTCCGGCAAGGCTCGTCGGACGGCGCGGTCCGGTCACGGAACCGCTTTCGTTCGCCTCGGCGTTCGATCCGCGGCAATTCCAGTTCAGCCTACGGCTGACGTTTTAGAACCCGTAGCACGGCGCCCCTATTTTGAGCGGTGTCGCGCTTAAGGGCCGTGAAAATATTCATGTCAGTCGTATCGAATGGCTGCGCTGATTTCGTTATAGAAGTCTTCCCCGAGCCGACTCTTGCTATTTCCGCAGTCCAGCCTGCCGGGAGCCCCGGAGCCCAACAAGCCCCTTCCCGTTGCGGGGCGCCCGAACGGGAGCCCGTCTGGGCCAGTCCGGACGTCATCGCAGATTCAGGGCCATGGCTCCCCCGACCGGGTAAAGAAACGCAGCCGGCCCTCTGAGGATCGTCCCGCCGTCCCGCCGAACAGGATGGGGGGGCCGGTAGACCGGAGGAATCGCACCTCCAGTATTCTCCGGCCTCCGGTCAGTGCAACGTGTTGACCAGCGCTGCGTCGACGATCCTGCGATCCTGTGTCAACAGTGTCGCGCCGAGAACCCGGGCGGTCGCCACGAGGATTCGATCTGCCGGATCGCGGTGAAAGGAGTCGGGTAGCGTGGCCAACTCCGACGCGATGGCCGGGGAGATGCCGTGCCGCCGCACCAGCGGCGGCGCCACCGCCTTGTCCAACCATGCCCGAAGGGGAATCGTTAGCTGGATGCGACCCAGACTGTGCAATGTCGCCACTTCCCAGAGCGAAATATCAGATACCAACAGTGGTGACTCGGCACTGGATGACGCGACGACTTCCTGCTGAGCCCGCGAGAGCCGATTGCTGTCGTTGAGCCACCAGATCAGGACATGCGTGTCAAGCAGAGCCGTCATTGCCCGAAGCTTTCCCAGTGTTCTTCCGGAACTGCCGGCTCAACAATGTCGCCGTTCACAATGACGGTACCCTTGAGCTCCAACTGTGGATACTCGGCATGGGTTCGGCTGGCGGGCCACAGCTCCGCCACAGGCCGACCGCGCTTCAGGATGACCACCCGCTCTCCAGTAGCCTTTACGCGATCGAGGATAGCCAAACATCGGGCCTTGAAGTCGGATGCGTTGATGGTTTCCATATGACCAGTATTAGAGACCAGTCAGGGCGTGTCAAGCCAAATGGGCTTCGAGGATCGTCAGCTTCCGGTTGGCGAGATCCTGCGAACGAGTGGAGACGCGGAGGTAAGCGACGGTTTTCAAGGCGGTGTCCGAGAAAAGGTGAAACGGGGTCTGTTTCCGACTGTTAACGACTATGGTAGCCAGAATATTGTGAGGGAGGCTGCCCTATTTCTAGCTGAAGGTTAGATGGCGGTTCATCCGCCCGACTCCGTAGAATCGGGTTGGGCAACACAAAGAAAGGAAGAACCGCCAATGAAAGCATACCGAATCGTGAACCGTGAGGACAGCCGGTCGCTCGCGGAATATCTGACAGAGAACGGGCAGTTATTGCTGCCGATGGTCGAGTTGATCGAAGCCTCCCGGATGGCTATCGACGAGCTGATCGACGTGTTGGGCCGGGCCAGCATCGAGGCCGTGTTGGGATTGTCGGCGCGGGGCGTGGCCGGCGAGAAGCAACGGGGCCGGAAGAAAGAATCGATCCGCTGGTATGGAAGCCAAGCTGGGAGCGTGCGATTGTCGGATCGCAAGCTGCGGGTTCGCAAGCCGCGGTTGCGGGAGAAGGGGCCGGGGAAGGGACGCGAAGTCGAGGTCCCGGCCTATGAGCGATCAACGCCAACGGGAAGCTGGGAGACCGCGTGCTGGAGATTCTGATGGCCAACGTCTCGACGCGGAACTACGAGCGAGTGATTCCAGAGATGGCGAACACGGTAGGGATCAGCAAATCGTCGGTTCAGCCGGAACTTCGTCGAACATAGTGGCCGGGAGTTGAAACGGCTGACCGAACGACGATTCGACGAGAGAGAGTTTCTCGTGATCTATCTGGACGGGGTCATCTTCGGCGAACATCACGTTCTCTGCGCCGTGGGCGTGGACGTGGAGGGCGAGAAGGTCGTCCTGGGAATAAAGGATGGAGCCAGCGAGAACGGAGCCACCACCACGGCATTGTTGGAGGACCTGATCGAGCGTGGTATCGATCCTCGCCGGCGATACCTGTTCGTCATCGACGGCTCGAAGGCGTTGCGCAGCGCGATCGACCGCGTCTTCGGCAAATCCCATCCGGTCCAGCGCTGCCGGAACCACAAAATCCGGAACGTCACCGCCAAACTCCCCGAGGACCTGGCGGACCAGGTTCGTTCGGTCATGAAGGCGGCATTCCGGTTACCGTGGAAAGAAGGCATCGCCAAACTACGGAAACAAGCCCAATGGCTGCGACCGCACCATCCCGACGCGGCAGCCAGCCTCGAAGAAGGTTTGGACGAGCTGTTCACCATCAATCGGCTCGAGCTCTCCTCTTCGCTGCGACTCTGCCTGGGGACGACGAACATCATCGACAGTTCCCACTCCGGAATCCGTATCCGAACACGTCGGGTCGGTCGATGGCGGAACGGGCCAGATGGTGCTACGATGGGCCGCCTCGGCCTTCCTGGCTACCGAGAAGGGCTTCCGTCGAATCCAGGGATATCGCGATCTTTGGATGCTTCAGGCCAAGCTCAACGACGCGGTCACCGACGACGACAAATCCAAGGTGGCTTAACTGATGACCCGAACCGCTATCGAAAGTTTCAACTACGTTCGGGACAGCTTCGATAATCTCGTCAAGCAGTTTAACTTGACAATGCCAAATGAACCCATCGAGGCCGTTCCCAGGAACAACTGGTGATTATATACTTTACACACAAAACGCAGGGGTTAGCATGGCCCGATGTCGCGCTGGAAGAATAGCGAACTCTCGCCTTGGAAAGCTGTCGCTGCTTTGGGTGGCTCATGTGGCCTACTGGTCGATTTTCAGGGGGCTACCACGAAAATGACGCAGGTCATTCCAATCGTGGGAGCCTTCCTTCCCATTGTTGCTATCAGCGTGACGATATTGTCTATAGGTTGGGTCGTGGTCACTATGCAGAGCGCGATTAGAAGAATGCTTCCGAGTGGACGATTTTACGTTCTCCATGAGGATATTGAAGAAGTTCTTGATGCTCTGCTCGTCGACGTTTCGATAAGGAGAGACTACATCTCAGCTAAGACAGAGGTAAAAATGCTGAGACTTAGGGATAGGCTCAACGCATTGGGTGTGCCATCTCCTGTTCTGGATACAAAACAGTGGTACAACTTGGCTCCCCCTCCTTCTTGCTAAATCAATGGGAAGGGATCTCAAATTCGCAAGAAAGTATGAATTTGAAAAAAATTGCCCCGTCCAGCGATACCGAGCGGGCGAATCATGACGGGGGAGAAGAATGAAACTCTCCCCCGTTTCACGGTCGCTATTTCTAGGGAAATCTTTCCCTGAAGTAGTCCCGGACTTCATCAACCACGGCGTTCTCGGTGGATCTGGAGCTTCCACCAAGGAAGCCGCCAGAAATCTCTCCTTCGAAGTCCCCTTCGAACACCTTCTCCCCTGTGGTCTTGTTGATCATGATCCCGCGCATGGTCATATAGCTCTTTCCAGTTCCAAATCCGATGAGGTACCGCTTCGCCCGAGAACCCTTCTCATAGCTGAGGATCGTGCTCTCCAAGCGCAATACCCCCTCGGTTTCATCGGTCTGTTGGGTGACGGATCGAAACCTTCTTATTTCGGATATCTTCTGGACGAGCTCTTGCCTCATGTTGATCGGAACTTGAAACTCGACGTCCGGAACGTTGGTGTCGATCTCTGCAACCTCCAAGACGGAGAAAGCCGACAACGGCTGTGTAGCTGGAATGATCACGCTCACTCTCCGCGAAGAACACGCTGTCGTTGCGAGAAGGACAAGGGCTACCAAAGTAAGCTGCTTCTTGTGATTCATAGTGTGTCTCCTCTCATATCTTTGGTTGGCGGGCGACCGGCATTGGCCGCCGGTGTCCAACGTCAATCAGAATTCCTTCTCGCATTGACTCATTGAAAATGTTACCGAACTGAGGGTTGTTGCCTCATTAGAAATGTTACCCAACTCTATGAGAACGGAGGTGGGAAGTGAGGACACACATGACTGTTGCGGCAAGGCGAGAATTAGCTCTACGAACGGCGGTTCGCTACAAGAATGCGGCGCGACCGGAGAAGAAGCGAATCCTGGATGAGTTCCTTGAATCGACCGGGTTCCATCGGAAGCACGCGACACGGCTTCTGAACGACATTCTGAGGGGCGAACGGCCCCGACGGCAACCGCGCGGCCGGGTCCGTCGATACGGCCCCGCGGTGCAGGCCGCCCTGATCGCGGCCTGGCGCACAGTCAATGATGTCTGTGGCAAACGGCTCGTTCCGTTTCTGCCGGAGCTGATCCCGACCATGGAGCGTCACGGGCATCTGTCATTGTCTGATAAAACGCGGGCGGATCTGCTTGAGCTGAGCGCCGCCACGGCTGATCGGATCTTCCGTCAATTCCGATTCGATCATCGACCGCACGGCAAGACCACCACCAAGTCCGGACAGTTACTCAAACACCGCGTTCCGATTCGCACATTCGCCGACTGGGCGGACACGCGGCCGGGATTCATGGAAGCGGACTTGGTTGCACACTGCGGCGGGAACTCGGAAGGCCCTTTCCTCCACACCCTGGTACTGACCGACGTGGCGACCGGCTGGACCGAATGTCTGGCGTTGCTACGGCGTACGGAGGCGGACATTCTGCAGGCGCTCACGACGGCACGGCAGATCCTTCCGTTTCAGCTTGTCGGCCTGGACACGGATAACGGTTCCGAGTTCATGAACTACGGACTCCTCGCCTACTGCGAGCGTGAAACGATTCAATTCACCCGAGGCCGGGCGCGCCGGAAGAACGACCAGTGCTTCGTCGAACAGAAGAACGGCTCGATCGTCCGCCAATTGGTCGGCTACGACCGCTACGAAGGCTCACTGGCATACAGGCAGCTTGCCGAGCTCTACCGAGTGGTCCGGCTCTACGTGAACTTCTTCCAGCCGTCCATGAAGCTCACGACGAAGACTCGCGATGGATCCCGGGTGACGAAACGCTACGATATCGCGCAAACACCCTATCAACGGCTCTCGAATTCGGATGCGCTCGACCCGGAGGTTCGCGTTCGCCTTGCTGCGATTTATGAACGTTCGGATCCGGTCGATCTCCTACGACAGCTTGAGAAACTCCAGGATGCATTCTGGAGACATGCGAAGGAACTGGCCTCTCCCACGCTAACGGACGACATCGTGCGCGCCGCCCTTGTGTCCCCGAACTGCGACGCAGATGCAGACCGAGCCCCGATTGAGGCGGAACTCCCCGATCCCGGCTTCGAGCAACGAATCACGCGTCGGTATCGCAAAACACGGAAACAACCTGTGCCCCACACCTGGCGTACTCGCCCGGACCCGTTCGACGGCGTCTGGGAGGAGATGCGGTCATGGCTTGAATCCGATCCCGGGCGAACATCAAAGTCGCTGTTGCTTGAGCTTCAGCAGCGGCGCCCGGGACGTTACCCCAACGGTCAGTTACGGACCCTGCAGCGGCGCGTGCGCGAATGGCGGCGTCAGATTCTGGAGACTTTCGATGGCGAGTGGCTCGAACTGGATCGGGTCCGCCTGGCTTCAGCATCTGCGGGCGACGGGGGCTGTGGAAAAGGCGGTCGCCCCACAGCCTCGACGGCGGGAAGAACTCTCCCGTTTGACCGGTCGTTCGGTAACATTTTCGATGAGGCAACAACCCTCAGTTCGGTAACATTTTTAAATGAGGCAATACGGCCGGGAGTTTTGATTGTCGCTGATCATACGTTCGTTAATCGATTTTGGGCCATCGCAAAGGCGCAGAAAAGGGTCGCTCGGAAACGACCCTTTTTTGTCTGCTTTACGATGAGGAGGTTGGCCAGAAATTCATTCCACATCTGGAACAAGAGTGCTCGACACGTCAGGTATGGGTAATGACCCTGTGACGGTAGTAGAGCATCCCCGAGAACCACACGATACAGATGGCTACGGCAATAACGACGACTGTAGTTATGGTCGGAGTGAACGGTATCAGCCAGATAGTTGTCGTCAGTTCGACACCGACTAAGAACAGGATGAACAGGATGAGATGATCTCTCTTGACGATCGAAACCACGAAAGCACCCAGGGGTGCCCCCAGGATTACAATCGGGGCCGCAACCAGCCAATAGCTCGAGGCAATACCCACATCTTGCAGGACAGCCCCATACATGAAAGCGCCAATCAACGAGTTGATGCCCATGATCACGACGGACGTCGGAGTGCTGATTTTTTCGTCGATGCCAAACGCCAGGGTTAGCACGATAAAAGCCAGCATGTCGGTGCCGGCCCCCGTGTTGGCAGAAAAGGCTCCCCCAAAAAAGCCAATAATCACGAAGATAGAGCGGTGACTGTTGTTCCAGTTGTGTATATCCCTGAGCGGAGACCATTTCAGGCCCCACCGCGAGAGGGCCATAGCGACGCCGAAAGCCGTGGCCACAAACGTAAAGAGGATCCTCGGAAAGGGCGGCGGGATCTGAAAGGCATAAACGCCAATCACGATCCCGATACCTCCGCCCAGCGAAGTCCAGCCAACGATGTGCCCCAAGATCGGGATGCGCCGCGCAACGATAAGCACCGACGCCATCGTCATGCCTATAGCCTGGATCAGGAGTCCAAATGTCCGGGCATCACTTGAGGGAAATTGAAGAACCTTGGTAAAAACGGGAAAGGCTACAGTGGCCCCACCTTGAGGCGTGGCTCCGGCTATAAACGAGCCAAAGGCCATGGTGACCGACACGGTCCAAAATTCCTTGAACAGATGCCAGTTATCAGAGATGGCCATATAGCCGGTCCACAGAACATATATGAGAACAACCAGCGACGGGTAAATCCAAAGACGGAAACGGAGCGGGGCCATGGCTGTCAGTGATTATTTTTTGAAGTAGGCAATGCCGTAGATTCAGTTTGCTGCATAGATGTGTGTGCCTGTTTTAACTCAGTTCATCCGGTCCAGCTTGACGTCTGAGCCGAATAGGGGAAACAGGAAGTTCCCGCGCTTGCCACATGTGTCTGACTATATTTAATGGTGCTTCAAGAGTTTCCGCGATATCGACGTGAAGGGGCTCCTGATAAATTAAGGCCTAATCGTAACTTCCCTGTCAAGCAGACGGTTCGGAATCACTGCCGTAGTCGACCACCAGTCCCAGTACCCGAGCTTATTCCCACCGCCGCGAGACATTGGCTCCGACGATGGCGGCGAATTCGGATAATGGTCTATTAGTTCGTCGCTGGCGAAGGAACTGCAAAGCAGATATGTGACAAGCTGGGTGCATCAAACGGCGATCTAGACAGCATAGTAGTTGTCTCCATGAGCGGTTACTTCGGTTATGCCCAAAGTGATCTTTGGGAATGGATGGCCGTGTCAAGAGAACGTGAGCCTAACGGACTAGCGACCGATGGATGAGGAACCCAAACAGGTTGGCGAGACGAATCCCAAGTTTCCAGAGACGAATCCAGCAAGTCACCAAGATTTCTCATACTTGGAAATGGTCATGGAGCTCAGCAAGTCCATGGCACAGATGACTGAACGAGTTGAATCCCTACGGGAAGCATCGAAGAGTCAAGGAGACAAACTCAATAAGGTCGCTAAGGATGTACATTCCGCGAAAGTCGTTGTATGGCTTGTAGGGGGTATCCTAGCGATTATTGGTAGCGTTTTAGTCTGGTTCATGAATCAAGGTATGCAGATACTCCGGCCAATAATACAGGATGCCATTCAGTAGTTTGCAATCAACTCTCCTAAAGTCCAGACGTGATCCGTGATCCCCGCTTCCATTGCCGGAGTGACCTTCAGGCTACCGTGAATCCTCACGAAGTTGTACCACGCGAAGTAGAGCGCCACAGCCGCTTTCAGGTTATCTAACTTCTTTGAAAACCCCAAGGCAGAGCCGCGTCATCCTTCGAATGAACGTCCGCATCGTGAGGTTGGCGCGTTCGACGTGCGAAGTGCAAATCATTTCGGGGTCCGGGTTTCCAGTGACGCTGGTTGGGACTGCCCCGATGCACTCTGAGGGGGAATACCGGCCCCGTCGTTCCTCAATCGGGCTGGCGTAGATTTTGACAAGCTGGGCAAAGTCTATGTCCGCGCCAAACGCATCTTCGGCGGCTCCGACGTATGGCGCGAATCCGTCAGTTGTGAGTTGGGTTCGATTCGCCAACCGTCCACACAGGTCGGTCATCAGGGAGAGCGCATTGAGCGCGCTCCGCTTACCTACGATGTAAGACAGGACCAATTTGGAATCGCGGTCTATCGCAATCCATGTGTACTGATCGCCGATCTCGCGGTCATCCCGGCCTTCCCTGACGTTCTTCTGTTTGCAGTGAACGAAGGACCAAATCTCATCTGCCTGGACTTGCTCGACCACGACATTCCGAATCTTCTCATCCATGATCCGCTCACAGCGTTCGCCAGCTAGCGACAGGACACTGAGTACTGTTTTCTTGTGAACGCCAGTCAGGCGTGACGCAGCGTTGATCCCGACCCCTTCCACGAGCAGTTTGAGAATCTGAACGGCCTTCTCTTCGGAGATACGCATGTCGCCGAGCGGCCCGTCCGCCTTGAAGGTCTTTCCACAAGACAGGCAGCGGTATCTCTGGACGGCACCGTTAGCGGTTCGGAATTTACCGAATTTCTTCGCGTGGGCTTTGCAATAGCAGCATGTCATCGTGGGCCTTGCCTTTCGATGGCGATTGGCCCACAATGAAGCTGTGTCGGCTATCCTGTGAGCAATCGCAGGTTAGTTGAAATGGCCCCATCTGGTGTTTCCGCACTGGATGGGGCCTTCGTTTCATGTACTCCATTAAATAACAAGGCTCGCTGTTTGTCAAGCCAAAAGGCGCGGATGGGATTCGAACCCACGAAGCCGTGCTAGGTCGGCAGGCCCTTGCAGGGGACCACCCTTTTTCCACTTGGATACCGCGCCATAAGTTGATTTGGAATTGACGGGACGGTGGTCCCCTGATAGCATTGGGCATAGACCATTACTCCTTATTGATGCTAGGTGAGGAGTTTCGGAGGCCCGCTGTTTGCAGCAGCGGGCCTTTTAATATTCAGACCACTACATAGTCGGTCGCTCCGGCTTTTGCTTTACCCGGTATGCTTTCTTCCCATTCAGTTTTCCAACCTCGAACAACCCATTCGCTCCAGCCAGTCGTTTTAACGTTGCATAGACGCCGCTGAGGGCTTTGGCCTTACTCTTATGTTTGAATCCGCCACGGATCAATCGATCCCGTACCTCCAGTGGCGTAATGAATTCAGGACCGACGATAGAACGGCATCCATCGGCGAACCCTGTCTTGGCGAATTCCTTGCTCTTGCTCGCTGACCCTTCGCTTTGATCCTCGCGTTCAAGGAGTTCAATGGCCTTGTCGATCGCGTCAACTTCAAATTGCAATGCACGCAGTTGATCGTGTTTTCGCTGCTTGATTCTCGTTAACTCTCGAATAGCTTCCATGACGAAAATGTACGCCTGAAAGTACTTTCGTCAATGATTATCTACGCGAGCGTAAGTAATTACCTACACTGTCCGGTTTGATCGTAGGTAACAAGATATTGTGGGCGAAAGAAGATTCCCGCTATTGTGATATATTCGGCGGCCTGCCGCCCGCCTTCGTCTTTCGCTTCGCCTGAAGCTGTCGGAAGTATTCGGAGCCGTGCTTAGCGGTTTTCTTGCCGCCGATCCTGCCGGATTCAGCTACGATCAATTTTCGGGGAATGGTTTCTCCGCAGTGTGGGCATTTCATGGGTGGGAGGATACTACAAGGCTTGTTGTGTGTCTACAGGCAGCAACAATCTAATAGACCATTACCCGAATCCGACCCTACGACGGCATCGCCCAGTTGTTCAGCTATACTACTCGGTTGGTTTCGCGGACATAGCCACAACATACGGCGACGGAGAAAGATGACAAGTAACCAAGACAAGATCATTTACACGCATACTGATGAGGCGCCGGCGCTGGCGACATATTCTCTGCTTCCCATAATCAAGGCCTTCGCAGCGGCGTGTGACGTCACTGTCGAAACCCGCGACATTTCCCTGGCCGGGCGAATCATCGCAAACTTTCCCGAAAAACTGACTGAACAGCAACGCGTCCCCGACGCCCTGGCCGAGTTGGGAGAACTGGCAACCCGACCGGAAGCCAACATCATCAAGCTGCCGAACATCAGCGCGTCGATACCTCAGTTGAAAGCGGCCATCGCTGAACTCCAGGCGCAGGGCTACGCGCTTCCCGACTATCCGGACGAGCCTCAAAACGAGAAAGAGAAGGAGATCCAGTCCCGGTACGACCGCGTCAAGGGTAGCGCCGTGAATCCAGTTCTCCGCGAGGGCAACTCCGATCGCAGGGCACCCAAAGCGGTGAAGCGATACGCAATGAAGAATCCGCACCCGATGGGCACATGGTCGAAGGATTCCAAGACACGCGTCGCCCACATGGACGGCGGCGACTTCCGCTCGAACGAAAAATCCACGACGATTGCGGCAAACGGAAACGTCAGAATCGAACTCGAAGCCGAAGACGGCGAGGTCGCCATACTCAAAGAGAAAACACCGGTTCTTGCTGGAGAAGTCATCGATGCCACGACGATGAGCGTTAGGGCACTCAGAGAGTTCCTTGAACATGAAATGGAGAGCGCCAAACAACTAGGTGTGCTGTTCTCACTGCACCTGAAGGCGACCATGATGAAGGTTTCCGACCCGATCATCTTCGGACATGCGGTAAAGGTCTTCTTCAAGGACGTCTTCGATCAACACGGCGCTGTCCTCGAAAATCTTGGCGTCAACGCAAACAATGGACTCGGCAACCTGCTTGAAGCGATCCAGGAGCTACCGGAAGACAAACGGAAGGAAATCGAAACCGATATTGCGACGACCTACTCGCGGCGTCCAGATCTTGCCATGGTGAACTCGGATCGAGGCATCACAAACCTCCATGTCCCTAGCGACGTCATCGTCGATGCATCGATGCCCGCAATGATCCGGACGTCGGGACGCATGTGGAACAAGGAAGGAGGCGAACAGGACACCAAGGCTGTCATTCCGGATAACAGCTACGCCGGCGTGTATCAGGAGGTGATCTCCTCTTGTCAGGAGCACGGGGCTTTCGACCCGACCACGATGGGTACTGTTCCCAATGTGGGTCTCATGGCTCAGAAAGCCGAAGAGTATGGCTCCCACGACAAGACCTTTGAGGTGCCTGCGACCGGGACGGTGCGTGTCGTTGACGATTCCGGAACGGCCTTGATCGAGCACCAGGTCGAGGCAGGGGATATCTGGCGGATGTGCCAGGTGAAAGATGCGCCTGTCCAGGACTGGGTGAAGCTTGCTGTCGGCCGGGCCCGGGCTACAGGTGCTCCGGCCGTCTTCTGGCTCGACGAAACACGAGCTCACGACGCCGAACTGATAAAGAAGGTGAAGACCTACCTGCCTGACCACGACACAAGCGATCTTCAGATCGAGATCATGTCTCCGGTCGAGGCCACCCGATTCACACTCAAACACCTGAGGTCGGGCGAAGACACCATCTCGGTGACCGGCAATGTTCTCCGCGACTACCTCACGGACCTGTTCCCTATTCTCGAAGTGGGTACCAGCGCGAAGATGCTCTCCATCGTCCCGTTGATGAACGGTGGATACCTACTCGAAACGGGGGCGGGGGGCTCGGCACCCAAACACGTTCAGCAGTTCAATAAGGAAAACCACCTTCGATGGGACTCGCTGGGTGAGTTCCTCGCACTGACGGTTGCTCTTGAACACCTCGGAGAGACCACGAAGAATCCGAGAGCAAAGCTTCTTGGATCAACGTTGGACGAAGCTACGGGAGAGTTGCTCGAAAACCGCAAATCGCCATCGCGGAAGGTCAACGAGCTGGATAATCGCGGGAGCCATTTCTATATCGCCCTCTACTGGGCCCAGGCATTGGCTGGCCAAAACGAAGATGACGATCTGAAGGCACACTTCGCACCTCTCGCCAAAGAACTGGCGGAGAACGAAGTACAAATCGTGAACGAGATGAACGGGGTGCAGGACCAGCCGATGGACATCGGCGGTTATTACCTACCGGATTCCGAACTCGCTTCAAAGGCGATGCGTCCGAGCAAGACCTTCAACAGCGTGTTGGCGTCGCTGGCCCAGGAAGGCTGACACGCCGGCCGCTTCCAGCCCTCAGCCAGCTGGGTGGGCCCGAACCCTCCGACAACTACTCTCCGGGCATTTCTCCGTCGGCGTCTTCCTCGGCCTCTTCAGCTTCTTCCCCACCCATCATGATCATAAAATCGCCAGTCACGTCGTCGTGGCCCCAGCTGCCCGAAATCGTGCTCCCCTCCAGTGTTCCTTCGATCATGTAGTGCACGGGCCCCCTGAAGCTCTCGGCATCGGCTTCCATCGTGATCGTATTAGTTGCGGTGTCGAACGCCGTGTTCATCAGTTCCACGCCATTCGGACCGGGGTTCACGGTGCCGCTCAGCGTTGTACCGTCCCAGGCTAGGTCGACAACGACATCGTTTCGATCATCGGGTGCCGGTCCCCAATCACCAGTCCAGGTTCCACTCAATGGATCTCCGGACGCGACAGGTTCGGCGACCTCAGGTGCGGGTTCGGGTGCGGGCGCAGATTCCGGCTCCCCGCCACAAGCGGATAACAAAAGACCAACCATCCCCAAACAAACACAATACGCTCTCAATTTCATCGAATTTCTCCCCTCCGAGGTAAGGACACTAATCCAAGTCCCGCATCGTACAGACGCCCGGACTCTCTGTCAAACCCCCAAAAGGGGGGCTCTGGGTCGGAGGCAAATAAACTTAGGGCTTGGCCTGGTGCCTCGACAAATTGTCCCTTTGAAGTGGTTCCGATGTTTCGATATACCCAGGTGACTAAGGCACTTCGAACCAGATGGCCCTTCCAATGCCGACGCACTCACTCGCTCGGGAAAACAGGGCCGTACCCGTATGGTGCTTTCTGCCATCCCGGTCAAACTCCCAACCGATCACGACATGAGTTTCGCCCACACGTGCAGTCCCCAGGAGATCCACTGTAAGTTCTCCCAGAAGGATCGAACCTTCCTCCGGCTCCGGAAACGCGAACCCTCCCGGACAATCGAGAACAGACCACAGAAATACAGGGTCCACGTGCTGCCCTTCGGTGGCCAGTGATGGGTCAGGCGTCCAGGCTGAGGCAACCATATCCCGTCCCGGAACATGGCCGGCAAAGATCCCGAGACCGCCATCTTCCTGATCGGGCCCGCATACGAAACAGGTAGAGTACCGGTGGTTCTTGAACCCGGTATATGAACGTGAGGCGGCCCGAGCGTCCTCGAGACTTGGAGGTTCGGGAACCTCCAGTTCGGGCTTGCCGGGCCACGCCTCGGCTATCAGTTCGCCATCCCGCATCATGGACACACCGGATTGGGTCCGGCTTACCTCAAATTCCACGTCCAGCGGAGGCGGAACCCTCAGTCGGACCCGCGCGGGTCCGTCAATGAATTCCGCAAGCCGACCACATGTGTAGCCGCCGTTGGCCGATTTCTTAGGGCCGTGGAATCGATGTTCAATAACAATCGTGGGTGGTTTCAAGCTGTGCTTCTCCTGACTTGAGAAAACTCTGAACTCTTGAACGGGCGTAAATCTTACGGCATCTTATGACACGTTTCTGTCGGAGGCGATGGATCTATTTCTCTGGAGAGCTGTGTTGCTATTACTTGAGTCGTCATGGAAATGGCCCCGCCTGCTCTCGCTTCCCCTGATCCTCCTCTGGGGAAGCGCAATCTCACTGGCCCGAGACACAGTCACCAACGTTCGGAGCCTGGGGCCCGGTGGCGGTGGTGGAGTCTTCGCGGCGGCCTTCCACAACACCGACCCTGACATCATCCTTTTGGGACAGGATGTTGGAGGCATCGACAAGAGCATCGACGGTGGTCTTACCTGGCGACACGTCAACAGCGAGGGCTTCGCACGGCCCGAACTGACCTTGAATGTGTTCGTCCTGGATCAATTGCTTGCTCACCCCACCGACAACGACCTGTTCTTCGCTTCCTCCAGCTCCGGTCTGTTTCGCTCGCGCGACGTGGGAGAGGCCTGGGAGATACAGGGGGTTGGACCACTCAGTTTGTTATGTTCAGCGGCGTCGCGGGCCAGTCCTCATCCGGATCGATGACTTTCGTCTCCCAGTCGGGCGTGGCATTGATCTCACCGTCCGGTAGGGCGCAAACGGTGACGCTCCTGGGCGAGAATTGACCCTCCCTAAATTCAATAACGTATTCATTGCAAAAGTGTTGCAACCGGCGGCCCAATACTCCTGCCCCCCCGGCCCGACATGACAGAGTGCCGTCATTCTGGTAAAATAGCTGCTACCGGTCCCTCATTAATTACGAATGAAGGGGAGACATTATTCTTATGAGCACAACTCTGGACGGCAAGACTCCAGGCGCACAGATAGACGAAACCTCAGATCAGCCTAAGGTCCCCTTCCCCGGTATTCCGACGACCGCCGATGGCGCGGGAATGGTGGTCTGGGTCGAAACCCACATCACCGACGGCGCTTGCGCGTATCCGATCACCTCCTCGACGACAATGGGCAGCGGATACCAGGTAGCCGTATCCAACGGCCACAAGAACATGTGGGAGCGCGAACTGGCCTTTATCGAGCCCGAATCCGAGCACAGCGCAGCGACTACGTGCGAGGGATTCGCCGTCGCGGGCGGTAGGGCGACCAATTTCACCTCCGGTCAGGGACTCGTTCTGATGAAGGAGGTCCTCTACACGATATCCGGCAAGCGCCTGCCGATCGTATTTCACATCGGCGCCAGGGCGATCACCTCCCAGTCCCTCAATGTCCACACTGGTCACGACGACGTCTACGCGGTTGCCGACTGTGGCTGGGGAATCCTGTTTGGCCGGAACGCGCAGGAAGCAGGGGATCTGGCGTTGATATCCCGCAGGGCTGCCGAAGATACGGAAACCCCTTTCCTGAACGTTCAGGACGGATTCCTGACAACCCACACGATCGAAAACGTGCGATTGCCCGAACCGGAATTCATGAAACAGTTCGTTGGAGATTCGGGCGACAAGATCCGCAACTTCATGGACCCCAGAATTCCGCTCATGTCGGGCGTTGTCCAGAACCAGGACAGCTACATGAAGGGCAAGATTGCCCAGCGAAGGTATTACGACCGCGTTCTGCCCACACTCAAGTCGGTGATGGACGAATTCTATCGGTCCACCGGACGCCGTTACGACGTGGTCACCCCATACAGACTCGAGGACGCCGAATACGCCATCGTCGGATCCGGCTGCATGATGGAAACCGGTGAAGCCGCCATCGATTACATGCGTGAGCGCTTCGGTTGGAAAGTAGGGTTGCTGCACCTGACCTGTTTCCGGCCTTTTCCAGCCATCGAGATTGTCGAAGCTCTCCGCCACGTCTCGGCAGTCTCGGTGATCGAGCGACTGGACGTCCCGATGATGGGCTCGAACCCCTTCCTGGCTGAGACCAAGGCTGCTTTCGCCGACGCCGCGGCCCAGACACCCGGGTTCCCAAGCCTCATCCAGATGCCTCGCTTCTACGGCGGTTCCGCAGGGTTGGGTAGCCGTGACGTCCGTTCCGGTGATTTCAAGGCGGTGATGGATAACATGCTAAGCGAAAGCCCGAGGCACTACTTCACGCTGGGCATCAAGCACGAGACGGCGCTCACGATCAATGACGACCCGGACGTACGGTCGCCAGGATCGTTTTCGATGCGGGGACACTCGGTCGGGGGGTACGGATCGGTCACAACGAACAAGGTCATTGCGACGATAACCGGCGAGGTCTTCGGAATGGACGTGCAGGCATATCCGAAGTATGGATCGGAAAAGAAAGGCCTGCCCACGACCTACTACCTGACCATCGCCAAAGAACATATCCGGCTGCACTCCGAACTGGAGAACGTCGAATTCATTCCCCTGAACGATGTGAACGCTTTCAACCTGGAAAACCCGCTCCTGGGACTGGCCGATAACGGCATGGTCTTCGTCCAGAGCCAGCGGACGGACGGCAAAGATATCTGGGAAGCCATACCGTCATGGGCGCGGGCGTTCATGTTGAACAAGCATGCGCGGCTGTTTGCTCTGGACACGGTCCAGATCGCAAAGGAATGCTCTTCACAGGCCGACCTTCAGCAGAGGATGCAGGGGATTGTGCTTCTCGGTGTTTTCATGCGAATCACGCCCTTCCAGGCAGAATCTGGTATCAGCCGGGAAAGGCTCTTTGAAGGCGTCGAGAAATCTCTGCGGAAGTATTTTGGCAAACGCGGAGAACAGGTGGTCCAGGACAATCTGAATGCAGTGTCTCGAGGCTACGACGAAGTCCTGGAAGTTCCCAGCGAGGTCATGCTATCGACGGCCGAGGCCGACGGTGCGGTAACGTCCTAGGCTGATCACACGCTGTCCGGCAAGAGAGAGGAGACTCTAGTGAGCACAACCGAACGAACCCTGGAAGAACTGAAAGAAGACATCCGACTGAACGTTGTCGATGTTCAAGATTTCAACGATCGGGTCGTCGAGGCTTATAACAACGGCACTGCCGAGAAAGATCTGGTCGCCGACGACGCTGTGGCGCGAAGCATCATCCCAGGCGGAACCGGGGCGCTGCGCGATTTCAGCTACATTGCGCCGGACATCCCCGAATTCCTCAACGACAACTGCGTGGGCTGCATGGACTGTGTCACCCAGTGTCCGGACACGGCGATTCTGGCCAAGGCGGTCGAACCCGATGTTCTGGAGCAGCACCTGGGGGCGATCGAGGACGAAAAAGAGCGGGCTTCCATGGCCGACCAGTGGTCGATTACGAACAAGTATTTCAAGGTGCTCGAAAAGAAAGGCCTTGGCGGCGGAAAGTTCGGCATCTTCATCGATCCGAGCAAGTGCAAGGGATGCGCCGAGTGCGTGGACGCCTGTGGCGACCACGACGCGCTGAAGATGATCCGGAAGGACGACGAAAACCTGGACTGGTACAAGCGGGCATTCAACTTCTACAGAGAAATTCCCGAAACCCCCGACAAATTCATCAACGAGAGAGCCCTGGCCGACATGATGCTGGCCGAGCGCTCCTTGCTGTATGTCGGCGGCGCAGGGTCCTGCATGGGGTGCGGTGAAGCAACCGCGCTGAGAATGATGCTGGCAGCGACCGGTTTCGTCTACGGGCAGGAAAACATAGGGATGGTCGCGGCGACCGGCTGCAACACCGTCTACACCTCGACGTACCCGTACAACCCGTACAACGTTTCCTGGACGAACTCGTTGTTTGAAAACGCCCCTGCCGATGCGATGGGTGTGCGTGCCCGATGGGACCAGCTGGGCTGGGAGAACAAACGTCTCTGGGTAATTGGAGGTGACGGCGCGATGAACGACATCGGGTTCCAGTCCCTGTCCCGCATGTTTGCCGCAGGCTCGGACATCAAGGTCCTCGTCCTCGATACGCAGGTTTACTCCAATACGGGCGGCCAGGCTTCGACCAGTTCTTTCAAGGGACAAGAAGCCAAGATGAGCGCGCATGGCAAGGTGATTCCCGGGAAGAAAGAAAACCGGAAAGAACTGGCCAACATCGCCATGATGCACAAGGACGTTTACGTCGCTCAGACGACGTGTGCGCACACGAACCATTTCTACAAGGCCATCATGGAGGCCAACGAATTTCCGGGCCCAGCGATCGTCAACGTTTTCACGACATGCCAGCCCGAGCACGGTGTTGCGGACGATATGGCGATGCATCAGGCGAAATTGGCAGCAGACTCACGGACTTTTCCCGTGTTCATTTACGACCCGCGGAAAGGATCCCGGTTCAAAGAGCGGCTGAGCCTGGCCGGCAACCCCAATGTCAAGGCCGACTGGTACGTCCATCCCAAGACGAAAGAACCGATAGACTTTGTCACTTTTGCTCGAAGCGAAGGGCGATTCAGAAAACACTTCGACAAAGAAGGCAACCCGTCAGAAACGATGCTCGCCACCCAGCAGGAGCGGTTGGAAAACTGGCATCTGCTCCAGGAACTGGCCGGCGTCGTGGAATAAGATCTTGTGAGTGAGGGCCGAGGCCCTCACTCACACCTCCTGCACACAGTTCCCTCCCTGAAAATTTGACCACTCACGAGGTTTCTTATACCTTGGAAAAGGCCCGCCATTGTCTTCGGGATCATCATGAAGAAACTGCTCAGAATAGGGTTCGCCTTCAGCGTACTCAGTCTGACGTGGGGCTGCGATCAGCCTCCGGTATCGGCCTCCCAGTCAGAAACGACCTACGGGCGGGCCAACGCTCCCCAGCACCTGGACAAGCCCTATGTCTTGCTGATTTCTCTCGACGGATTCCGTCATGACTATACGGACCTCTACGACGCACCAAACCTTGAGAGTTTTTCCAGCAAGGGCGTTCGTGCAGATAGCCTGATTCCGTCATTTCCCTCGGAGACCTTTCCCAATCACTACGGAATCGCGACGGGCATGTATCCGGGCACTCACGGTATCGTCGCAAATAGCTTCTTCGACCGTGTGCGGGGATCCGAGTACAGCCTGGGAGATATCGAAACGGTTGAGGATGGTTCGTGGTACCGGGGCACACCGCTCTGGGTAGCGGCAGAACAACAGGGAATGGTTTCGGCCAGCTATTTCTGGGTGGGTTCGGAAGCCGACGTCCAGCAAGTACGACCTACTTACTATCACCGATACGACGGCTCGGTCTCACACTCCGACCGCATCGATGCAGTCGTGGAATGGCTTTCGTATCCGAGGGAGTACCGTCCCCACCTGATCACGCTCTACTTCTCCGCGGTGGATTCAGCCGGCCATGATCGAGGAACGGCATCCGCAGAACTGCGAGAAGCGATCGAGGGCCTGGACCGCCAGCTGGGGTCCCTTTTCGATCGGATCGACCGACTCGACGACATCGATATCAACGTTTTCGTCGTCTCTGACCATGGCATGACGGATCTCGATCCCGAAAAAATCATTTACCTGAAAGATCTTATCGACCTCGCGGGAATCCGTGTCGTCGGTACTGGCGACCACAGTTTTCTTTATGTGAATGACGCCGGGCGAAGATCGGAACTTTTCTCTGAACTGAAAGCCCAGGAAAACAACTACCGCGTCTACAGAAGGGAAGATACTCCTGCATCGTGGCATCTCACCGACGAACGGATCGGAGATATCGTCGTTGAGGCCAACCCCCAGTACTCGATTCGCCTCCAGGAGACGAATGCGCCTCTACAGGCGGCTTCACATGGCTACGATCCGTATCGACTCGGCGACATGCACGGAATCTTCTACGCCCATGGCCCCCAGATCATCCGGGAAGCCTCGGTTCCCAGCTTCGAAAATATCCACATCTACCCGCTCCTCATGGAAATTCTGGACCTCGATATCGGCGAAGAAATCGACGGCAACCTGAGCGTTCTGGAGGGTATCTTGCGGGAGGCTGACTAGCTCATAGAGCGCACTTACAGACGATCCTTGCGCTCATAGGTCATGCTATATTCGAATGATGCGGAAGCTGGACCACTCCGAAACGTCCGATAAGAACTCCGAAGGGAGTTCCGGCGCTACAATCCCCACCGATTTTATTCGTTCCCGCATAGATCAGGACCTCAAAGAAGGCAAGAACGAGGGTAAGGTGCACACCCGTTTTCCTCCCGAACCGAACGGATACCTGCACATCGGCCATGCCAAATCCATTTGCCTGAATTTTGGTGTTGCGGACGAATTCAGTGGATTGTGCAACCTCCGCTTCGACGACACAAATCCAACCAAAGAAGAAGTGGAATATGAAGAGGCGATCAAGCGCGATGTCCACTGGCTTGGATTCGACTGGGAGGATCGGCTCTACTACGCGTCGGACTATTTCGATCAACTCTATGGGTTTGCGGTCGAACTCATCCGGAAAGGAAAAGCGTACGTCTGCAGCTTGAGCGCCGACGAAATCCGCACCTACAGGGGAACACTGACTGAGCCGGGAAAGAACAGCCCCTACCGGGATCGATCCATAGACGAGAACCTCGACCTCTTTCGACGTATGCGAGACGGAGAGTTTGCCGACGGCGAGCACGTGTTGCGCGCAAAGATAGATATGAGTTCGGGAAACCTCAACATGCGGGATCCCACGATCTACCGAATCCGACATGCGGCTCACTTCAGAGCCGGCGAAGAGTGGTGCATCTACCCGATGTATGACTTCACGCACTGTCTCTCCGATTCGGTGGAAGGCATCACGCATTCGCTCTGCACTCTGGAATTCGAAGACCATCGACCACTCTATGACTGGTTTCTGGATGAACTCGGCCTTGATTGCCACCCGCAACAAATCGAGTTCGCGCGGGGAAACCTCAGCTATACGGTCATGAGCAAGCGCAAGATCCTGAAGCTCGTCGAAGAAGGTCACGTCACTGGATGGGACGATCCCCGTATGCCAACCCTCAGCGGTATGCGCCGGCGCGGTTACACGCCGGAAGCCATTCGCACTTTCTGGGAACGGATCGGGGTGGCTAAGCGCGACAGCATCATCGATATGGCTCAGCTGGAACACGCCATCCGAGAGGATCTCAACCGACGTTCACAGCGTGTGATGGCGGTCCTGGAACCGTTGCGCGTAGTGATCGATAACTACCCCGAGGACCAGGTCGAGGAACTGGACGCCATCAACAACCCTGAAGACGAAGGTATGGGCACACGAAAGGTTCCTTTCTCCAAAGTCCTTTACATCGAGCGTGGGGACTTCAGGGAGGACCCGCCTCGGAAATTCTTCCGGTTGGCTCCCGGACGCGAAGTCCGCCTCCGCTATGCGTACATGGTCACATGCACCGATGTGGTCAAAGACGATTCCGGAAAGATCGTCGAACTCCATTGCACGTACGATCCCGCAACGCGGGGAGGCACAGCGCCCGACGGTCGGCGTGTGAAGGCGACCCTCCACTGGGTTTCAGCCGCACGGGCTATCGGGGCCGAAGTGCGCCTCTACGACCGTCTCTTTACGAAGGAAGATCCCGAAGAAGGTCAGGACGCAGATTTCAGGGCCTTCATCAATCCCGAGTCAGTCACGATAGTGAATTCATGTAAGTTGGAACCTTCGCTGGCCGAGGGAAGACCCGGGGATCGATTTCAGTTTGAACGTTTGGGGTACTTCGCAGTGGACAGTGATTCGTCACCGAATGCTCTTGTTTTCAATCGAACTGTGACACTTCGGGACACGTGGGCGAAGATACAGAAGGCGATGAAGCGTTCATGACCGAGCGCCGCTCCTGCCAGAAACCTTCCTGCGGCCAAAAGCCGGCTACTGAAATTCCTGTATTTTCTATTGAATCAGGGCTTATTGTCCTTTAGCATTCCAGCCCGCGCAAATTTTGCGGATATCGCTCACTTTCTGACCGGCCGAAAAGCCGGGAACTGTTCGGGAACGTATGAAGAGCGGCACCCAGTCGATGAGAAATCCCGATCCATTGGCCGGCTCACTGGACCTCATACAGGTCACGATCGATGCCCTGTCCATCCCTGTCGGAGTCGTTAACTCCGAAGGGACGATCCTCCTGGCAAACAAACAATGGAGGGGAAACCCCTCGATCCAGGCAGACGACATCAACAGGGCCATTGACCAGTTCCTCTCCTCTAACGACTGGGACGTGGAAACCGATGAAATCGACCGATTCGTCGGTTCCCTGGATGCTGTTTTGTCGGGCCGGCAGGACGAGTGTCGCCTGACCACGACGAGGAGTGCTCCGGGACGGGAACAGGATTTGATCCGCGCTCGCGCACTCCGGGTAGGTGGAGCGGCAGCCCTGATCCAGCTCGACACACAAACGCAATCTGCGGCCAGATCGCGGGAAGATTTCTTACCGAACAGAATTCAATCCACCAAGTTCCTTATGGACACCAAGGGAACGATTCTCGACTGGAGCCCCGACTCGGCAGAACTGTTTGGCCGACAGGAAGAAGAGACTGTAGGGCAGCATATTTCAGTCATTTTTGCCCGCAAGAACTCACGCTTTCCAAGTAAGGAACTGCTCGCAAACCTCGAGAAGAATTCCCCAAGGCAGATCGAACTGCGCTTAAAAAGAAGCGGAGGCGCATTCTTTAGTGGCTCTCTCTTGCTTTCGAGAAGAACTGAAGAGGATGCGGTCCAGATAGAGTGCAGAATCGACATGATCTCGGAACGACAGCGGGCCGCAGGGGCTTTGCGCCGGGCCGAAGAACGCCTGCGATACGCGCTGGAAGCGGCGTCAGACGGGCTCTGGGACTGGGATCTCAAGACCGGCGGTGTGGTTTTCAGCCCACGCGTATCTGAAATCTTTGAGGAGAGTCCGGACAAGGACGGCGTTCGATCGACCCACATCGCGACTTGGGAATCTCGAATTCACCCCGACGATGAAGGAAAACGAAAACGCCTTCTCCAGCTACATCTGGAAGGCCACAACGCAGCGTTTGAATCTGAATACCGCATCCGAACCGAACTCGGCAAGTGGAAGTGGGTCAATGTTCGGGGTCGTGTCACCGAGAGTGACAACGCCGGAAAACCTGTCCGAATGATCGGCACGGTCACCGACATTTCAGAACGCAAGTTTGCCGAGGAGGCGCTCCAGCGTTCGGAACAGCAGTACAGAAACCTGTTTGAGCACGCCAGTGACGCCGTCGTTCTCTTCAACCCGGAAACCGGCCGCGTTCGGGATGCGAACGAGAAGGCGGAGCAACTCCTTGGATATTCTTCGGACGAACTGAAGAAGATGGTCGTCCGAGATCTCCACCCAACCGACCAGTGGAGCAAGATCGAAAACGCACTGGCGAAAGCACACTCCGGTGAAAGCAGCCTGTTCGAAATCGAAGGCCTGACCAGCGATGGGAAACGCATTCCATTGGAAACCAATACGCGGTTGGTCAGCTACGGCGGTCGACAAGTGTACCAAAGCTTCATAAGGGACATCAGTGAACGGCGCGCCCTCGAACAACAATTGCGCCAATCGCAAAAGATGGAAACGGTTGGCCGACTCGCAGGTGGAGTGGCTCACGACTTCAACAACCTTTTGACGGCGATACAGGGTTACACAGCGCTATTGCAGTCAGCTCTGCCCGAAGGCAGTGAAGAGCGAGAGATGACTGAAGAAGTCTTCAGCGCGGTCCAGCGAGCCAGCCGCCTCACGATGCAGTTACTCACGTTCAGCCGTCACGAGATACCCAATACGACACCGCTTGATCTGAATTCGATTGTGGACGAAATGGAAAAGATGCTTCGGCGTCTGATTGGAGAACATGTCGTCCTGGAAACATCACTCAATCCGAAACTTGGACAAATCGGGGGCGACCGCAGCCGCGTCGAACAGGTCATCACGAACCTGGTCATCAATGCGGCTGACGCCATGCCGGACGGCGGCACACTTGTGATTCGAACTGAAATCGTTCATATCGACCAAGAACAGGCCGACAGACCCACTGTCCCGGACGAAGGAAACTATGCTCTGCTTTCGGTTGAAGACCAAGGACAGGGAATGGATTCGGACACGTTATCTCAGATTTTCGAGCCGTTCTTCACGACGAAGGCTCCAGGAAGCGGAACCGGGCTGGGGCTTGCCACTGTATATGGGATCGTCAAGCAAAGCGACGGACATATCGCGGTAGAAAGCGAACCAGGAAAGGGAACGACCTTCCGGATCTATTTACCCGTTCGTAGCGTCGAGCAAGAAGTCCAATTGAAGACCGATGCCGTCGGGCCCGCCTGGCCCGGAAAAGAAACAGTATTGATCGTCGAGGATGAACCCGCGGTGCGACGCCTGACACGCCGTTTCCTGGAAGCCAGCGGCTATAAGGTCGTGGAAGCCTCCAACGTGGGCGACGCCATCCGCATGACAGAAGGCAACACGGAAAAGATCGATCTCCTCCTCACGGATGTAATCATGCCCGAGTTGAGCGGTCCCGAACTGGCAAAGCGTCTGAGAGTGTTCCTGCCGAGTTTAAAGGTACTCTACATGTCCGGCTATCCGGGTGAGTTCATCGCCCGGCACGGCATCTCCAATACGGAAATGGCGTATCTCCAAAAACCTTTTAGTCAGGCAGCCTTAACAGGAAAGATGCGCGAAGTTCTCGACGCTTAGCCCGCAGTATTGTGATCGACGGGTCGCTCGATAGGGGTCTGAACTACGAAAAAGGTCCGAGGTACTCCCCACTTGGATGGATCCGATCCTGATTCGATTTCATCATTGAATTCCGAATCTCTTATCCATGCCTCTTCAGCTTCAAGCGGTACAGCCTCCTGGATTTCTTCGGCGGAATCTGTCAGGTGTGGGAACAGTATGACTCGACTCATACCTCCTTATCGGAAGAAAAGCGGAATTACATTAGCCCTCAGCCGTCAGCTGTCGGCTGATTAACATACGTTCTGAACGCTTTCTTGGGAGGAGCCTGACACAGGGTCAGATGAATCGACGGTTTCCGAAGTCTGGCCGGGGAAACGGCTCAGGTTGTCCAACGGGTCCACGAAAGCAGCCGAAGGCTCCCTGACAAAGGTGAGCTGTTTGCCCTCTTCCTCCAGATCTGCATGGACGACGTCTCCGAGTTCAATCTGTCCAGTCGCAATCAGGTTGGACAGGGGGAAGACCAGGTAACGTTCGATGACACGCTTCAGGTGGCGGGCACCATATCTGGGATCGGTCCCCTCCTCGACGAAGAAGTCCTTAACGCGGTCGCTGCAATGGAGAATGAACTGTCTATCCGCCTGCGATTCGAGTATCCGGTTTCGCACTTCATCCAGCTCCAGGTCGACTATCTGACTGAGATGATCCCGGGTCAGTGTCCGGAACACGACGACCTTGTCGATCCTGTTCATGAACTCGGGCGTGAACTTTTTGCACGCAACCGAGGTCGCGGTTCGATAAATCTTCTGGTCAATCGAATCGAGGTCTTCAGGTTCGGCCGGGTTGTTCGCAAAACCAATCCCGCCTTCCATCAGATCGCTCATTTCGGCGGCGCCAAGATTCGACGTCATCACCACCATCGTCCGTGAGAAATCGACCTGGCGGTTGTCGCCCAGGGTGAGCGTTCCTTTGTCCAACACTCCCAACAGAAGCTGCCAAAGCGCGTCGTCGGCCTTTTCGATCTCATCAAACAAGACAAAACTGAGCTTAAGATCGTCGGTATGGTGCTGGTCGAGCGCTTCCTGGGTCAATAAGGGAGGGGTTTCCCTGTGTCCCAGATATCCCGGGGGAGAGCCAATGAGCTTGGCGATTTCGTGACTGTGCTGAAATTCAGCACAGTCGATTTTGATGAAGGCGCGGGGACTGCCAAAAAGGATATCTGCCGACGCTTCTACGATCCGGGTCTTGCCTGACCCTGTCGGCCCCAGAAACAGCATGGTACCCACGGGACGACCGGGCGTGTTCATGCCGGCCAGAAAGATCTGGTACATGTTAGCCTTTGTACTCTCGGCAGGACCCGACAAGACGATCGACACGGAGTACGAACAGGCAGCGAGCGGGACATTCGCCGTCGGCAACGATGACGTCGTCCAGCGCATCCGCTGACGGACTCGTTTGAATTTGGGATCGCCTCCGATTGATTCCGACCAAGACTACGAAGACCGCTCAGGAAGGGGCCGCAGCACAATAGCTTGCGGCCCTTTTGTCATCCGGCGATAATAGTATGGTGATGTTCGTGGGGAACTTACACAGCCTAAATGCAGGGGTGTTTCCCTGCTCGAAGTCGCTGTTACGGTCGCCATCCTGTCTCTCGTGGCCTCGGGCGCTTTCTCCCTGTTCACGCAACCCTTCGCAGCTGAAAGAGAAAACGAAACTCTTGAAAAACTGGTGGCGCTGAAACAGGCCATCATCGGCGACCCACGCATAATTACGGGTGAGGCGCGAACTGATTTCGGTTTCATGGGAGACACCGGCAGCCTTCCGGCTTCGCTGAACGAACTCTGGATTCTAGGCTCACAGCCGGTTTTTTCTTTCGATACGAGCATCAAGCTCGGCACTGGTTGGGCCGGCCCTTACATCCAGGTTCCCCCTCTTGAGTGGTTCGACGACATGAAGTGACTAACGAAACCAGCGCCCAAACGGGTCAGACGATACGTGCCAAGCTGACAAGCTACGGTCCGGACACGTCTGCTGGCGGCGACGATCTGACGATGGAAATCTACGAAACGGAATTGTTTTCCGAAGTCGTCGGTTTCGTTCGAGACGCCGTTGGGAACGCGCTTCCGGGCGTCACAGCCACGCTCCAGTTCCCTTTCGCCTCCGTCAACTCGAGCGCGACCCTGCAGACCGATTCGAACGGGGCGTTCACGTTCACCGATGTACCCTTTGGAAACAGGAGCCTGGCTCTCGAACCACGTCTGGTCTATGTCCAGGATACTGCGGTAACGACCGGAGGGCAGGACAATGACGTCGAGTTCGTCATCCAGAACTTTTCATCGACCGATGCATCCTTCACAAGCCTGACGCTTCTGCATCCCGATCAGGTAGCGTTCTACGAACGGCTGCGGCTGGGCAACTCTACGGTGTTCACGAACACGTCTGATCGCGTGGGAAGTGGTGAAACCGTGGTCTTTACGGAAGAGACGGTGATAGGCACAGGGTCCATCACCGGAGGCACCATCCCGGTGCGTGTCCAGTCACCCCTATCCCTGACGCCCAATCAGGACATTGGCGAGGCCGCCCGGCGAGGGGGTACGCTTCGCGTTCAGGTCCAGGACTTCAAGGATGCTGAAACCGGAAGTGCGAGAAACGTGGACATGACCGGAATCACATTCCAGGCGACGTTCTCGGACGGATCGGTCGCGATTTTCACGACGGTGCGCCAATGATCTTAAAGAAAGTCACCAACGAACAGGGCTTCAGCCTGATCGAAACCGTTTTCACACTGGCGATCATCGCCACAGTTTCGGTAGGACTGATCACGGTGTCCAATTCGGCTTTCGACATGGTGGGACGCGAAACGACGATCGAACAGATGCGTCGCGTGGAACGCGGGATCGGCGGCGACCCCGTCATCGTCGTCAATGAGGCCCGGACGTCTTTCGGTTACATCGGCGACATGGGAAACCCGCCGCCAGCGCTCGAAGACCTCTGGGTCATGGGCAGCCAGCCCGATTTTAGCTTCGATACTGCCAAGAAAACCGGCGCCGGCTGGAACGGACCGTATGTGGATCTCCAGGTCGTGGAATATCTGGAGGCTCTGGGACAAGACGCCTGGGGAACGGATTTGTTTTACGATGATTCCACTTTTACGGACTCGGACTTCGGAGCCGATGTGCAGGCAAAGCTCACCTCGTTTGGCGGAGACGGAGTTTCCGGTGGGAACGACGACATCACGCTCCAGTTCTTCGACGCGACAACATTGTCCCGTGTTCAGGGATTTGTTCGCGACGAAGAGAACGCCGGCGTCCCCGGTGTAGGCGTGACGGTGAACTACCCTGCGAGTGGCACGTTGACGTCCTCAACGACACAGAGCGATACGCTGGGCTATTACTTTTTCAACGACATCCCGTTTGGCAACCGCTCCTTGACGGTCGAACCTTTACTCGTCCTGGCTCCGGATACGGCTATCGTCACAGGCAACGACAACAACGATGTGGAATTTGTCGTTAAGAACTTTGCCTCCACGGACACGGATATCACGTCCATATCGGTCGACATCAACATTTCGCCTCCTGCGTACTTCGAACAGATGCGCGTGGGCAATACGACCGTCTTCAATTCCACTAGCCCACGGTTTGCCAGTGGCGATACAGTCAATTTTTCTGCGGAAACCATAGAAGGGACTGGCCAGGTAGCGGAGTCGCTCCCTATAAGGCTCCAGTCGGCCGTTACAGATATCGACGACATCATCATCGGCGACATCGGCCGCGGCAGTTCGTTGACAATCGAGATGAACGGCTTTGAAGACGCACTGACGGGTAATGGAACAGAGGTGGACATGGTCGGAGTCAATCTCGTCGTAACCTTCAGCGATGGATCGGTCGTTGTCGTCGTGCCCACGGATCCCACGCCATGAGACCGAACCCTACCAAACATCAGCGTGGAGTCAGCTTGCTCGAAGTGTCCCTGTCACTGGCTGTCATCGCCGTCCTGACATTCAGTTTCGGGTTTGCCGTTCCCATGACGATGGAGGAAAACCGATCGACTCAGGCCAAGGAACAGATCCAGCGTGTAAAGCGGGCCTTGATCGGCGAACCCTTGCGCGTTCGCAGCGGCCAGACCAACGTCAATCGCTTTGGATACTTTGGTGACATGGGAAACTTCCCCGCGGCTCTCGCCGATCTGGTCGAGATCGACACGCAGGCGGCTTACGCCGTCACCGCTATCATCGAACTCGGATCGGGTTGGCGGGGACCCTACATCGCGACCGATCCTTTCGACTTTCTCGAAGATCCATGGGGAAACCCCCTCGAACTAGACACCAGCCAGACGACGAGCGCATCGACAGGATCCACGGTTATCGCAACGATCCGATCGATTGGTCCCGACAGCGCCTCGGACACGTCGGACGACGAGGTCATCGAAATATACGAGGGCGAAGCTTCATCCGACCTGTTCGGATATATTCGGGCTCCCAGCGGGATGACAATACCTGGTGTCGACGTCACGATTTCTTATCCGAGCGCCGGTTCGATTACGACAGACATGACAACAACGGACGCTGACGGTTTTTACACATTCGGCACCATACCGCATGGAGAACGTGTCATCGAACTCGACCCGACCTTGTCCTATCAAGCAGATACGGCCTTTTCGGACGGCAATGCCCTGGACGATATTGAGTTCTTCATAGAAAACATCGGGGAAGAGGACGCGACCGTCACTTCCCTTACGTTGACGTACTCCTCAAGCCCCCAAGCTTATTTTGAGCAGGTCACAATCAACGGCAGCCAGGTGTTCAATAGCACGACCCCGAGAGGGGGATCCGGTGACGTGATCACGTTCTCGTCCGAGCTCGTTGCGGGGACGGGAGTGACTCAGGAGCCCACGCACGTCGTGGTTTCCTCCCTGTCCTTCCAGGTACCCGAGATCACCATTAACTCCGTGGGCACAGGGGGGACGCTCGAGATCCACGTCGACGAGTTCAGCGACGCAGCGACCGGGGGCGGGGCGGGACCCGTGGATATGACGGGGATCACATTCGAGATTGAGTTCAGCGACGGGTCGACAACACTTTTCACTACAAAGCAAATGCCATGAGGAGAAAGAACCCACGTCATTCGAGAGGCATCGGCATTCTCTCTGCCATCATCCTGATCGGGACAGCTGCCGTTCTGATAGCCGTCTCGGCTCCGGTCGTCGACCAGGTCACGACTGCGGCAAGGAGCCTGGACACCCGTCAAGACCTGGAAACCCTGAAAACCGCAATCGCAGGCAACGCCGGTCTCGTTAACGAAGGCGGCCGAGCCGACTTCGGGTTTGTCGGCAGCATGGGCGATGTCCCGTCCGCGCTCGCAGACCTGTGGATCAGAAGCAGTCAGCCCGTTTACGGGTTCGACACGACGAACCTGGTGGGTGCCGGCTGGATTGGCCCGTATGCTCCTGACCCGTTCGTGGAAGACCTGGCGGCGCTCGATTCGGATCCATTCGGCAATCCGTTTGTGTACACATCTACCGAATTCAACCGAAACGATCCGGGAGAGGATGGGGCCCTGGTGGCGGCCCGGATCACCAGTCTGGGTGCCGACGGTGATACGGGGGGCGGTGACGACCTGTCGATCGACATCTTGAAAGCCGAGATCTTTTCCCAGGTCACGGGAACACTGATGCGGAACAACCAGACGGTCCCCTTCGCCTCGGTGACTCTCAATACGCCCGTCGACGGAGCCGTGGATCAGGTGTTCGCCGTCACAGACGCGAACGGGGACTTTTCTTTTTCCGACGTGTCGTTCGGATTCCGGAGCATTTCCATCGATCCCCGACTGACGTACGAGGACGGATCGGCCAAGCTACAGGGGACGCGACTGAAATTCACGGTCACGAACTTCGACTCGGATGAGTTGAGCATCACCTCAATGACCGCTACCTACACAACGTCACCGGTCTCATACTTTGAACAAGTACGTTTTGGCAACTCCGCGGTCTGGAACTACAACACCGACAACGGAGGTACACGCCTGGGTTCCGGAGAGACCGTCACTTTTTCTTCCGCAGAAACCGTGGACGGATCGGGCAAGCCCAATCAGGTTGTCCCGATCCGGGTGGAACAGGAAACGACGGTCACGCCCGACCTTGAAATCTCAGGCGTGGGTAAGTCCGTTGTCGTTGAGATCAGAGATTTCGAGGACGCGCAGACAGGTGCGTCCAGCAACGTTTCGGTGAGCGGTATCACATTTACAATCACCTTCAGCGACGGCTCGTCCAATACTTTTACGGTGCCATAGAAACGATGCGTGTCTCAAACCAACATTCGATGAAAGCAGGGTTTACGCTCCTGGAATTGATCGTCGTTATGGTTGTCATCGCTGTCCTCGCGGCGGTCCTGACACCCATGCTGACCAACCTGATCAACGAAGCCCGGATAACCCGGGGCGAGTTGGAAGTCCAGAACATAGGCCGGGGGATCCGTAACTTCAATCAGTCCACGGGTAAATGGCCCATTTTTCAGTCCGGCGTCAGCATCACGACCTCGTCTTCCATATTTGACGTTCTGGCCGGTCCCGGGACGAAACCTTCAGACTCCACGTCCTCGGGCTGGCTGACGGGAACTGAGGGCGACTTGGGCGACATACTCGACCGGAACGACCCTGGTTACGGCACGAGCGGCAGGTTTGCCTGGCGCGGCCCCTATGTTCAGGAACTCGGGGAAGACCCCTGGGGTAACGCGTATCTTGTAAACGGAGGAAGCCTCGCCTTCGGCGTCAATCGGGCAGGCATGATCATTTCCGCTGGCCCAAACGGCGACATCGAAACAGAATTCACTCAGAACATCGGCTCCGGACAACCCGAGATCGCCGTGGGTGGTGACGACATCGTGTTCCGCGTCAGATAGACAGGATTTGTCCATCCGTGTAACCGCCTTCTTCCCTCTACGCGCAAAAAATGCGCATCTCCCTTGACTCAAGGGGGTCCCTCAGCTAATGTTTTAGCCCGCCTTTTCAGCAGGTTGAATGGATTCCGTCTCTTCGACGGGACCGGCCGGGGGATTGGCGGCAAAGGTTTCGCTCATGCGTATGCGAATTCTGGCATTGTCGGTATGCGTCCTTCTGACCCTCCAGGGGGCCGCCCTGGCACAGGACACAGAAGCGGCGTTTGCCTATCACTTCCCTCGCTTTACGGGCGAAACAGGCTCTGAAATCACTATTGTCAATACCGGACAGACGGTAGCCGAAGCACAGATCCAGTTTTTCACTGAAGAGGGTGTGGCCACGGTTCGTTTCGAAACGGTTCTCCCCCGGACCCAGAGTCGGTTCTCGGCTACGGACCTAGCCCGCATATTTCACCAATAGGACCAGAAAAGGCCGCCCTGTCTGGCATAAAGCGTTTTGAAATAAACGTTTAACAAGCCAAACGGAGACGGCCCTTATGAGAACAGAGTGTAACCAAACGACGTTCGAATTTCACGGACTTCTTCAACGAAAAGTGAAGGCGCGTTTTGACGGCGGAAAGATCACCTCCGACGCTGGGGTTCTGCTGTTGAGGGAAGTGGAAAAGCGAACGGGTCTGATCGCCGGACTGGCCGAGTGTTTCAGGGATTACCGGGACGCGAGGTTGATCGAACACACGGTGAGCGAGTTATTGGGGCAGCGCGTCTACGGACTCTGTCTGGGCTACGAGGATCTGAACGATCATGACCAACTGCGGACCGATCCGATGCTGGCCGTGGCGGTGGATAAGGCCGATCCACTGGGGGAGAAGCGGCGGCAGGCCCGAGACCGGGGAAAAGCGTTGGCGGGCAAGTGTACGCTGAACCGGTTGGAACTGACCGGGGAGCAAGTCGATGGGAAGGAGCGGTACAAGAAGATGGCCATGGACCCGGACAAGATCGACCGCTGGATGGTGGATGCATTTGTGGCGGCTCACGGATCGGCGCCCGAGGAGATTGTTCTGGACCTGGATGCGACCGATGATCCGATCCATGGCCATCAGGAAGGACGGTTCTTTCACGGCTACTACGGCAACTACTGTTATCTGCCGCTCTACATCTTTTCGGGAGAGCATCTGCTATGCGCCCGGTTGCGGTGCTCCAATGTCGACGGTGCGGACGGCGCCGTCGAGGAATTGAACCGCATCATCGGCCAGATCCGGCAGAGCTGGCCGGAGGTGTCGATTATCATCCGGGCCGACTCGGGCTTTTGCCGGGATGAATTGCTGAGTTGGTGCGAGGCCCACCAGGTCGATTACGTGGTGGGTCTGGCCAAGAACGATCGGCTCAAGCGCGAGATCGCTGAATCGATGAGTCAGGCCGAAGCCGAGTTTAACGACACCGGGAAACCGGCGCGGGTGTTTAACGATTTCCGGTATCGCACTCGGAAGAGCTGGACCTGCACCCGACGCGTCATCGGCAAGGCCGAGTTCCTGGAGAAAGGCGCCAATCCTCGATTCGTTGTGACCTCACTGTCGCCGGAACGCCTGGACGCCCGCGCCCTCTATGAAGACTTTTACTGTGCGCGGGGCGACATGGAAAATCGCATCAAGGAACAGCAGTTGGATCTATTCGCCGACCGGACCAGCGCGGCAACCATGCGCGCCAATCAACTCCGGCTCTATCTGTCCTCGGCCGCCTACATGCTCCTGCACGCGTTACGCCGTCTGGGACTGAAGAATACCGATCTGGCCCGCGCTCAGTGCCAGACGATCCGCTTGAAGCTCCTCAAGATCGGAGCTCAAGTCCGTCTGACGGTTCGCAACATCTGGATCTCCATGTCGGAAGCCTATCCCTACGCCGAGGTCTTTGCCCTCGTCCATCGAAACCTGCAGGCGCTTCCTCTGCGCTGCTGAGAACCGACCCGATCCCCTGCGCCAAAATCGACTCGTTCTTTTCGGCTCCGCCGAGGTTTGTCTCAGTGCGTTTCGTCACCCTCTTCTGAACCCGAAAACGCAGCAACTCCCGCTTGTCGACACCGCCGAGTCACGCCACACATGCCCAATTCGAACCCAGATCCTCCCGAATCCGATTCTTACTGCCCAAATCCCCCTGATCGCCGGACTGGTGAAACATGCGGGCTAGGTGCGGCAACCACAGGTTCGGTGACTGTCAGCAGCGCAACGCCCCTCCAAGTCACAGCAGCGTTAGGACCAGCAGGCAAGATTGAACAAGTGGCCGGGCCCGGCGACCCGGGAGCCCGTATTGTTGTGCCGTTCGCACACGGCACGCGCGGCAAGACATTTCTCGACGTTTTCAATCCCGGACGAAACGAAGCACGCGTATTCGTGATCGCGGTCGCTCCCAACGGCCTGGCACTCGGTTCGGGCGAGATCGCCCTGCCTCCACACGGCAACTTCCATGGAGACGTGGCGGCCCTGCTGGGAACCGCCCTCGCACCCCCAAACGAGACATCGCACCTGCTCGTCCGGGCAGCCACCAATGTCTTTCAGGTGAGACGGGAGGTTGTAGCCTCAGCGTTGATCAAGGAATACGGGGACCTTAACGAGGACGTCACGACACGAACGGATGAGGCCATAAGCCGGGGCAGCTCAGAAGCCACGCGGACAGCGACGATCCGGCTGCCATTGTTCGTTGACGGTGCCGGATTCTTTTCCCTCCTGCAGGTAATCAATACGGCTGACTCCACGCAGTCTGTCACGGTGCGGGCACTGTCCCAAGGCAGCCAGTTGATAGCCGGCACCAACAACCCGGCCTCGATCTCCCTGGGTGCGGGAGCCTCTCACCGGGAAAACGTGGGGGACCTGTTCGGGTTCGACGAGACCGCTGTCGCCATGGGTTCGATCGTTGTGGAGGGTTCCGGGGCTCTGGATGCGGTTGTAGCGCTGGGAACAACCCTGGGAACAAGCCTGGCGATCGTGAACGGAAGTCAAATCCAGGGCAAGAATGCTTTCGTGTTCAATACTGAAGAGATCGACCGTGAGTTCTTCGACGGAATCGCGCTGGTGAACCCTCACGGTTTCAATGCGGATATTCTGCTGTCTGTCCTCAGAGCCGACGGAGCACGCATTTCGCAAGTGCAGTTCACGGTGCCTCCGTATCAGCAACGGATTCAAAATCTGTCCGAGTTGCTACCTGAGATCGAAGGGAGCGGCTTTGTCGTCGTCCAGACGGAGACGCCCATCGTGACTGCGGCAATTACTGGCAGCAATATTGGGACGACGCTGAGAAACCTGCCCTTCACCGATGCCCCCCGGGCATCCAGATTCCCGCGCAGGAGGAGTTCCTTGCTGTCGGAAGCATTCGCTCTGGAGGGGCAGCGATTCCCGGAGCCTCGGTATTGCTATCAGGTCCAGTATCCGGCGTGCTGGTGGCCGACTCATCAGGAACTTTCGCATTCCAGGACATTCCGGCGGGAAGCTATACATTGACCGCGGGGGCAACCGGGTTCGCGCTGTCTCCACCCATCATCGGCATCACGATCACGGATTCCAACAGTCGGAACAACGATTTCGAAGGAACGTTGATCGTCCCTGTAATCGAGACGGTGACACCCCCTGGAGTCCTGGTCGGATCCGACGGAATCGATGTCGCCATAACCGGTGGCCCGTTTATCAGTACGAGCCAGGTATTTTTCGAAGGTTCCCCGCTGCCAACGACCCTCGTCGACTCCAACACCCTGGGTATAAGACTCGAGGCAAACCAGCTCACTTTGGCTCGCGAGGGTGAACTGTTGGTCCAGAACACGGGACCGGACAATACGATCGTCTCGTCGATCGCCACGACGTTTTCAGTCGGCAAACCGTCTCCTGTCATCACCGGCTTAAGAGGCGTACCCGACGAAGTCGTTGCCGGACGCCTGACTTTCAACATTTTCGTGGAAGGTACCGGATTTGAACCCGGCGCCCAGGGTCTGGTCAACGGCAGCCTCCGTGGCTCGAGGTTCATCGATGAGACTGAAGTCGAGGTTAACATTCAGTCGGAGGATCTCGTAGTGCGTGCCTGGCAGCACGCGTTTCCGGCGGGTTAAAGTCCCGCTCGGCCCGAGGCCACGGGTCGATATCCAATAAGTGGGGGTAATGCCTCACTGGCCGAAGTGTAGGCGGGTATGCAAATGCCTAAACGGGCACGAAGGCGAAAGCCGGATACGGCCAAGACAGAGCTGGATCCACCTACGGAAACTTTGGAGGGCAGGGCGCCCACCGCGAGGTGGGGTCTGAAGGGCATGAGGAGAACCACCGGGTCGTAATCGACGGGAGCGATCCCGAGGATGAACCGGTCGGCCAAAGATGGGGAATGGTCGAGCCCGCACTATGGGGGCGAAGGCACATTGGTTCCCCCCCATCGCACCAAGGTGTGTGCGGGCGACACGGTGGAGAAGAGACACGAGTGACCCAGGGAGGCCTGGTATTGTCCGGGCGGAAGGTAAGGTCGAGATGGTGTGGCACCCGCAGACGAAAGGGCGGGCAACGGAGAAGACAAACATCGACCTAGAGCCCCGCAAGGTAGGTGCGGATATAAACGAGAGCGAAGTTCCGGCCGGTTATGTTTCAGAGTTTCTGCAAAAAGGCCCTGAAATAGGAAGGGGCCAGGGTATCTCCGAAAAGTTGGTAACCAACAACTTTGAAACGAAGGAGGGGAGTAACGTAAAAGTTGTGTTTCGTGATTTCCAGTTGAGAGAGAATGATAGATTCGTCGTCCGGGCTGTGGGAACTGTGCGGACGCCGGAGGTGTTCCAAGGGCCTGTGGAAATCATCAAGAAGAAGCCGCCGAAGGCGACCGATTCCCCCGATTTCCATAGGCCCGGCAGTTTCCACAGCCCCCGTCGCCCGCTGAAATTGAAGCGGGCTCCAGTTCACGCTGGAGCCCTAGACCTGAGTCATCAGTTATTCAGTTATGGAGTTGAACCCAATGTCTACAGATCCGAATGAAAGCGTACCATCAGAACAGATTTCTGAATCCACAAAAACACAGATCCAGACCCTGCTGGCCTCCGGGCTGGCCGATCTGAGCCTGCGCGAGGTACTGGGGACCCTGTTGTCGGGCCTCAGTGTGGCCGAACGGGACCTGCATCTTGAACACCGCCCCGACGACCGTCCCAATGGTTTTTACGATCGCTCCCTCCAAGTGGGCAGCGTTCCGATCGATATCCGTGTCCCTCGAACCCGTAACGGGGATTTCCGTCCCGCGAACCTACCATCCCCGTATCAGCGCGGCTACCCTGAAGAAGTCGAGTCCATCTTGCTGGGACTGCTGGCCTCATCCCGTTCGGTCAATGCGGCCCGGGAGGCGCTTCAGAAGATGGGCCTGTCCGGGTCCCAACAGGATCTGGAACGGGTGGCGTCGGGCCTGATCGAAGAACTCGATCTTGGCAACAGCCGGCCACTGGACACGGATCTGCTGGCCCTATTCGTGGATGGCAAGTACGTCGAACTCCGCGACGGCGACCGGCTGCGTCCGGCCTGTATCTACCTGGTGGTGGGTCTAGGCCGCGACGGCAAGAAGCGTGTCCTGGCCTGCATTGCCAAACCCGGCCGCGAGAATCTCGAAGACTGGAAGGGGGTTCTCCGCTCTCTGATCGAGCGCGGTCTCCGACGCGTCATGATCTTCGTCCAGGACGATTTCTCCGGCCTTCTCAAGGTCAGCGAAGGCTTCTTTCCCAATGCTGATATCCAGCTCTGTACCGTCCACATGCAGCGCAATGCTAAGAGCCATCTCTCCAAATCCGACGCCGCCGAGTTTCAGCAACGCTTCCGTGCCATCAAGTCCTCCTGGTGTGAGGATGTCGGCAACCAAGGGTTCGAGGAACTCTGTGACCGCTTCGCCCAGCACTATCCCTCCTGGATCGCGGGGCTCCGCAAGAAACGGACTCACTATCTCGCCTTCCTCAAGTATCCCGACCTCATGCGCAAATCGTTTTCCACCACCAACCTCGTCGAGGCCGTCAACGGACAACTGGAAATTATGCGCCGCAATTCGGGCGGCTACTTTCACTCCGAAGACACCCTCAAGTTCAAACTCGGCTTGGCCGTCTCTCACCTCCACAACGGCCGTTGGAAATCTCCGGCCACTTCCATCCATTCCGCTCTTCATCAGCTCAACGCCATGTTCCAATCCCGCTTTGAGGAGGACTTATGATCCCCTCCTCAAACACAACTTTCTTGACAAGAGCCCGAAGGAGATGAACCGATGGCCCGAACTAAGATTAAGCGAAAGGGAGTGGATTGGAAAGAACTGTTAGGAGAGGAAAAGGATCTGCTGAAAAGCGTCGTGCAGGAGGTGGTTCAGGAAATTCTCGAGGGGGAGATGGAGCAGGTTATGGCCGCGGCCAAGAGTGAACGAACGGCGGGGCGGACCGGATATCGGAGTGGCTATTACGGGCGGGACCTGGTCACGCGGGTGGGCAAGCTGGAGCTGCGCGTGCCGCAGGACCGGGCCGGGCGGTTCAGCACGGAAGTGTTTGAACGCTACCAACGCAGCGAGAAAGCTTTGGTGGCCAGCTTGGCGGAGATGTACGTGCAGGGCGTGTCGACGCGCAAGGTCAAGGCCATCACCGAAGAATTATGCGGGCATTCGTTTTCGGCCAGCACGATCAGCCGGATTAATAAGACACTGGACACGGAGCTGAAAAAGTTTGCGACGCGAGCATTGGAGGAAGAATACCCGTACCTGATTCTGGATGCGCGCTACGAGAAGGTGCGCGAAGACGGGGTCATCCGGAGCCGAGCAGTTCTGGTGGCGATCGGAATCAACTGGGACGGGAGGCGCGGTGTGTTGGCGGTGGAACTGGCGGAACGGGAAAGCACGACCAGTTGGCGGGAACTGTTACTGAGTTTGAAACAACGCGGCTTGTGCGGCGTGGAGTTCGTGGTGACCGACGATCATGCCGGGTTGAAGAAAGCCATCGCAGAAGTCCTGCCCGAAGCGATCTGGCAACGCTGCTACGTCCACTTTCTGAGAAACGCATTGGATTATCTGCCGCGCAAAGCCGATGACGATTGTCTCCAGGAACTGCGTTGGCTCTACGACCGGCGGGACCTCCAGGAAGTGCGGCAGGACCTGGCGACATGGTTGAGCAAGTGGGGGCAGAAATATTCCAAACTCTGCGACTGGGTCGAAGACAATATCGACGAGACACTAAGCTTCTACACGCTGCCGCTTCAGCATCACAAACACATGAAATCCACCAATATGCTGGAACGGCTCAACGAAGAGATCAAACGGCGAACGCGCGTGGTGCGGATATTCCCCAACGCAGCCAGCTGTCTGCGTTTGATTCGGGCGCTGACCACCGAAACGCACGAGAACTGGATCGAAGCGATCCGCTACTTGAACATGGACCTGTTGAAGGAACACAAAAGGGACTGGCACCGTCAGACGCCGGCTGCCTAAACGCGTCCCAACGGGCCGACCCAATGATCGACTCGGATGTCGATCGGCGATTACAGAGCATCCTGGAGCGAACAATCGCTGTGGAAAACTTTCGAGGGGACGAAAGAAAGAAAAAGAACCAAAAAAGAAAGAAACGCAGAGGCCTGATGGAAATGACGCCTCAGAGGAAATCCGCCAAAAGGCGCGGATTCCCTCTGAGGCTTGGAAAAGCTTCGCCAAAAACGCTCAGCATTCCCACATTCCCACAGGCCCGACGGCGATCGACACTCAAGAACTGAATTTTTTGGAAATACTTTTTGCAGAACTTGACGCACACAACTTTCCGGCCGACGCGGTGCCAGGAATCGGATCAGGGAATAGTACTCAGGAACGAGACACCGAACATAAGGTCTCGGATCGTTGCTTCAAGCAGCGGCGCTGGCGGGTTCAAAAGGCCCGTTGGAGGGGGAAGTCCCTGTACTCAGTTGTGATTGTGCGAGCGAGGGAAAGGCGGAGGTATCGTGACCTTGGACAGTTCCCTTAGTGAAAGACCCAAACGCGATTCGGACGAAGCCGCCGCCCGTCACCACACAGCGACATTGGAAAGCAAACAGGGAAAGAAGCGAAAGGTCCACTCGCTGATCGACAAGGTGTTTAGTCGCAAGAATCTGGAGTTGGCCTGGGAGAAGGTGAAGCGGAACCGAGGTAGTGCGGGCATCGACAAGGTGACCGTTGAGCAGTTTGAAACGCGCAAGGAGGAATATCTGGCCTTGTTGCATCAAAGACTGCGAGATGGCAGTTATCGCCCCAAGCCGGTTAAGCGAGTCGAGATCGGGAAGTCCGACGGAGGAGTGCGAAAGCTGGGGATACCGGCCGTGATGGATCGAGTATGTCAGCAGGCACTGGTCCAGCGGATGGAACCGATCTTCGAGCCGCTGTTTCTGGACTGCTCATTCGGGTATCGCAAGGGGCGTTCGCCTCACGATGCGATGCGGAAAGTATGGGTAGAGCTGGGCGAGGGAGACCTATGGGTAGTTGATGCCGACTTGCGGCAGTTCTTCGACACGATTGACCAGGAGAAGCTCCTCGACTTAATTGCCGAAGAGATCAGCGACGGCCGAGTACTGGGACTGATCCGGGTCATCCTGGGTTCGGGGGTGTTGGACGGAGGTTGCTGGCAACCCACGCGGACGGGAGTTCCCCAAGGGGGAGTGGCCAGTCCGTTGTGGTCAAACATCTTTCTGACGCCGTTTGACCGTGAGATGACCCGACAAGGTTACAGACTCACACGTGGTTGGGGGAACTACTACCGCAAAGCGCGGGTGCGCCGACTCTTTAACCAGTTGGACCGTTGGATCGAGCGCCGTATCCACTCGTTTCTCGCGAAACGGTGGCGCAATACGATGTGGCGCCGCTATCCGGCACGACGACTGATTCGGGAGTTTGGTTTGGTCCGACTGACGCATCTGATCCCCGGTCTTGTGGACCGGTGACTTCGAGCGAGGAGCAACTGAGGAAAGCGGCTTGCGGGAAAACTGCACGAGCCGTTTGATTGAGCGGACGGTGGAAGGGCGGCTCTGCCCGACCACTTTCGACTCTACAGCGGGGAATCTGGCGATTTCCATCCTCAACCCATCGCCTACTGCCGGACCGTCGAATGAGCTATCGATCGGTGTTCTGAACCCGATCGCCGGACTTCGGTCGATCTCTCCCGACCTGATCATTGCCCGACCCGACGAAAGTTCACCACCAGTGGCGCTGACGGTAGTCGGCTTCAGTTTCGTCAAGGGTGCGACTGTCCTGATTGAAGACGAGGAGATAGCGACCGAATTCGTCAACAGCACGACGCTGACAGCCTTGATCCCTGCAAAGTCGATACCCGACGGCCAGGCCAAGCGCATCACGGTCAAGAATCCTGAGCCGGTCGTTCCTCGAGTCCCGCCGTCGGAGACACTGCCGCTGATGGTTGTGAACCCGATTCCGGTCCTCGAATCCCTGAGTTTTGCCCCAACGTCTTTCGAAGATGGCAGGCCTTTCCGCCTCGACGGCGAAACAGAGCAGAAGTTCAAGGCGCTGTTGATCGTGAACGGAGCCAATTTCAACTCTGCGACAACCGCGTTCTTCGGTCTCCCGGCATGTATGACACCCGAGGACTTCGATGGAGAAACGGGAACTCTGCTCAATTCCAACCAGATGGTCTTCGAGTTTACCGTCATCTGTTCCGGTTCCTGGACAATGACCATGGAGAACGCGCAACCGGGGGGCGGTTCGAGTCAAACTCTTGGATTTACAGTGGGTTCTACTCCCCAGACGAACGCGGTCCCGAATATCGCGTTGCTTTCGCCCTCGTCTATCGCGGCGGGAAGTGCCACGTTCAACATGACCTTAACCGGCTCCAACTTCACTTCGGCCAGCACGGTCCTGCTTGGTACAGCCGTTCTGACACCCACGAGCGTGACGTCCACGCAGATCGTGATTTCCGTGCCTTCCATTCTCGTCGGCTCTTCCGGCGTGCTCCCGATCGCTGTGACGGATCCAAATGGCGGAACGTCGAACCGGCTTTTCTTCACCGTAAATTGACCCAAAACACGGGCGAAAGTTTGGGCCCTCGATGCAGATCTTGCGCCGAACCGATCCTATAATTCCTATAGTAATACTCACAAAGTTGTTGACCCCGGAATGGCCCGTCTACAGAATTGGTGGACACATAGAAACATGAAGGTCGTGTTTTCAGTCACTTAGAGTCTGGCACGCGGCGTGCCTTATGATGGCTTACTGAACAGAATCAGCAGAAGGAGCTGAGTCATGGAAGCCGCGAAAACACATATCATGCGAACGATCAAGAAGCTGCTCAGAGGGACACGAGGCGTCGCAACGTCGTTGATCGAAGCGACGGCTACCATGGCCGTTGGCGCTGTGCTGGCCGGCGTTGCTGTCGGTAGCGCCATCGACGCGATCAACGACTCCAAGATCCAGGCGGCCATCGCCGACGTTTCAGTGATTGGTCAGGGAGTTATTACCTTCTATAAGGACAACTCGTTTTTCCCGTTGTTCCAGGCAGGTAACAACACGGGCCCAAGCGACGTTTTCTTCGACAACCTTGTCTCAGAGAACGGAACGTATCCTACGATCGATACGTCAATCAGCTCTTCGTGGGAAACCATCCCGACTGGCACAAACTACGCAAACAGCGCTAACAGATTTGGCCATCAGATCGGTACGGCCGATGACAGCATCGAAGGGCAACTCGTAACGAACGACATTGCCAGGGTGACTTCCGATGGAGGGCTTAATTTCACGGGTAGCGAATTCTATCCGGTGAGAGGCTCGATTGCCGGCGACCCCCAACGTGGCTGGTCCGGACCTTATGTCGCTACCCTTTCGAGCACCGACCCCTGGGGCAACAAATATATGATCAACGTCCGCAAACTGCACGTCAAACACTTTCAGGATCTGGGGCTCACTGGACTGCCCGACATCGCCGTCATGGTTATTTCGGCAGGACCCAACCGGTCACTCGAGACTTCTGACGCACAGGACGGCGACGCCTTCACCGTACTGGGCGACGACATCGTTTTCAGAATCAAGTAATCCTTCTTTAACAATACAAACAAGCTCATTAAAGGCCTGGGAGACAATCCCAGGCCTCTTTTTTTATTGGGGTCAGAGCCCTATTTCCCCTATTTCTCAACGGAAATAAATGTAGCGTGGAATTGGGGAAATAGGGCTCTGACCCCAATTAATTTAATTCTTCTCGGCCTCGACCCGGATCAGAACGGCTTTTTCCGAAACACACGAGAGTTCGTCGATTTCAGAGAGCGCGTCCTGAACATCACGTTCGAGAGCCATGTGTGTCATCACGACCAGTGGAACCGGACCGCGGGTCTCACGCCCTTTCTGGATAACCGACTCGATACTGATGTTGTGGCGGCCGAGAATTCCGGAGATATCCGAGAGGACGCCCGGCTGATCGTCGACCATGAAGCGCAGGTAATAGAGGCTGGAAATGGACTCGATGGACTTGATACTCCCTTCACTCCCATCAGGCGGCAACAGGGAGGGCGAGGGTGCCGCTTCGGAAGGTCCCATCTCGCGGGAAATATCCATAATGTCACTGACCACTGCACTAGCGGTCGGCGTTCCTCCCGCGCCTTTCCCGTAGAGCATCAGGTCACCCACAGCGTCACCAACAATTTCGATGGCGTTATATACGCCTCCGACCTGGGCGATCGGATGCGCGTCTGGAACCATCGTCGGATGGACACGAGCTTCGATCCCCTCATCGGTCGCCTTGGCAATCGCGAGCAACTTCAAGGTGTAGCCAAACTCCCGGCCGAAATCGATATCGATGGGACTGATTCGGGTAATACCCTCGGTGTAGATGTCGCTGAGTTTTGCAGAGACACCGAAAGCCAGATTGACGAGAATCGCGAGCTTGTGGGCTGCATCGACGCCACCGACGTCAAACGTCGGATCGGCTTCCGCATAGCCGAGTCTCTGAGCTTCCGCGAGAACCTCATCGAACGATCCTTCCTCTTCCCGCATCGTCGTGAGGATGTAATTCGAGGTCCCGTTGATGATGCCGTAGATGGACAACACACGGTTGGCGGCGAGTGCTTCGCGGATCGTCTTGATGACCGGTATTCCTCCGGCGACGCTGGCTTCAAATCCCAGGTTGACTCCGGCCTCTCGCGCTGCCCTCCTGATTTCCTCACCGTGTTCAGCCAGCAACGCTTTGTTGGCCGTCACCAGGTGCTTTCCCCCTGCGAGGGCCGCCAGCGCCAACTCCCGCGCCAGCTCTTCACCGCCGATGAGTTCCACGACAATATCCACATCCGGGTCACGCACAACTTCGAAGGGGTCGGCGGTCAAGACGCCGTCCGGAAGAGTCAAACCCCGCTCTTTGCCGAGGTCCTGAACGGCCACGCGCTTCACCTCGAGGGGCGACCCGATCCGCCGCTCAATCAGAGACGCATTTCCTTCCAGAATCCGGACAACACCCGTCCCGACGGTGCCCAGACCGAGAATTCCTACTCGAATACTCTTGCTCATCCGGATAATTTAGCGCGGATTCGGGTGAAACGGCTGAATTAATTAGGGTTGGAGGCGTCGAAAGGGAAACAAGAGGACAGTGACTCAGGCGCTTCGGCGGACAAGACGCTTCCACCAGGGCCGCTTGTGATAGTCGGAGTAGCTGAGACAAGCGACGATCGAGGATTCCATGGAGTCAAGATCAAAGGGCTTTAAGACGTAGTCGAAGGCTCCTGCATTCAGAGTCTGCTTGGCGATTTCTCTGTCTGTCACAGCCGTCATCATGATCACGTCCGGGTGGGTCGGTAGCATCATGATCTGTCGCAACGCCTCAATGCCACCCATGCGAGGCATGCTTACATCCAATAACACAAGACGCACCGAAGGATCTTCGATGACAAACTCGACTCCCTCTCTGCCGTCCCTCGCACCAAACGCAGCATACCCGCAGCTACCCAGGTAATCGACCAATGTCGTCCTCATTCCCTCCTCGTCATCGACGACGAGAATCCGTGTGCTGTCCCCGCCGAGTTGAACAGCCACACCGCCACTGAGGGAAGACCGTATCGCATCTACCAGTCCGTCCAGGCCGGCCGATTGTTCTACGGTTCGCTCCACTCCCGCTTCGGCTACACGTTCACGGATCTCATCGGTATCGACAAGCGCCACAATCCGGGCCGGCTTTAATCCGGTCCGGACCTGATCCATGAACTCGAACCCTTCAGGAACCGCGGGATCAACGATAACCAGATCCGGCCGATGTTGCTCGAACAAACGCGTGGCCTCGACAGAGGAAGCGGCCCCGAACATCGCGAGATCGTCGCCTTCCAGAGAACGCACGAGCAGATCCACCAGGATTTTTTCCCTGTTCAGAACCAGTGTAGAGTCGAAAGTGGTCGGGCAGAGCCGCCCTTCCACCGTCCGCTCAATCAAACGGCTCGTGCAGTTTTCCCGCAAGCCGCTTTCCTCAGTTGCTCCTCGCTCGAAGTCACCGGTCCACAAGACCGGGGATCAGATGCGTCAGTCGGACCAAACCAAACTCCCGAATCAGTCGTCGTGCCGGATAGCGGCGCCACATCGTATTGCGCCACCGTTTCGCGAGAAACGAGTGGATACGGCGCTCGATCCAACGGTCCAACTGGTTAAAGAGTCGGCGCACCCGCGCTTTGCGGTAGTAGTTCCCCCAACCACGAATCACTGGGTTGAGCTGGTCGATGACTTCGCCCAGCGTGAGGGGAGCCTTTCGGCGCGAGAGGTGTCGGATTTGCGTCCGGAACCTCTCCACCGACTTTTCCCGTGGAATGGCGTACAGGTTATAGGGATGCATTCCGCGACCCTGCCTCTGTGTATCGGACAGGCGCAGGCCTTTCCCTTGCTTCACCTTGTACCCCAAGAACTCGAAGCCCTGTCGGACGTGTACAATCCGCGTCTTCTTCGGATGGAGCCGAACTCCAAGTGCCTCCCAGAGAAACCGCTCTGCACATGCGAGTGCCTGCCGGGCTTCCGACGGTGTCCTGCAGACCACCACGAAGTCGTCCGCCCAGCGTGTGAGTCTGTAACCTTGTCGGGTCATCTCACGGTCAAACGGCGTCAGAAAGATGTTTGACCACAACGGACTGGCCACTCCCCCTTGGGGAACTCCCGTCCGCGTGGGTTGCCAGCAACCTCCGTCCAACACCCCCGAACCCAGGATGACCCGGATCAGTCCCAGTACTCGGCCGTCGCTGATCTCTTCGGCAATTAAGTCGAGGAGCTTCTCCTGGTCAATCGTGTCGAAGAACTGCCGCAAGTCGGCATCAACTACCCATAGGTCTCCCTCGCCCAGCTCTACCCATACTTTCCGCATCGCATCGTGAGGCGAACGCCCCTTGCGATACCCGAATGAGCAGTCCAGAAACAGCGGCTCGAAGATCGGTTCCATCCGCTGGACCAGTGCCTGCTGACATACCCGATCCATCACGGCCGGTATCCCCAGCTTTCGCACTCCTCCGTCGGACTTCCCGATCTCGACTCGCTTAACCGGCTTGGGGCGATAACTGCCATCTCGCAGTCTTTGATGCAACAGGCTCTTGTCAAGAAAGTTGTGTTTGAGGAGGGGATCATAAGTCCTCCTCAAAGCGGGATTGGAACATGGCGTTGAGCTGATGAAGAGCGGAATGGATGGAAGTGGCCGGAGATTTCCAACGGCCGTTGTGGAGGTGAGAGACGGCCAAGCCGAGTTTGAACTTGAGGGTGTCTTCGGAGTGAAAGTAGCCGCCCGAATTGCGGCGCATAATTTCCAGTTGTCCGTTGACGGCCTCGACGAGGTTGGTGGTGGAAAACGATTTGCGCATGAGGTCGGGATACTTGAGGAAGGCGAGATAGTGAGTCCGTTTCTTGCGGAGCCCCGCGATCCAGGAGGGATAGTGCTGGGCGAAGCGGTCACAGAGTTCCTCGAACCCTTGGTTGCCGACATCCTCACACCAGGAGGACTTGATGGCACGGAAGCGTTGCTGAAACTCGGCGGCGTCGGATTTGGAGAGATGGCTCTTAGCATTGCGCTGCATGTGGACGGTACAGAGCTGGATATCAGCATTGGGAAAGAAGCCTTCGCTGACCTTGAGAAGGCCGGAGAAATCGTCCTGGACGAAGATCATGACGCGTCGGAGACCGCGCTCGATCAGAGAGCGGAGAACCCCCTTCCAGTCTTCGAGATTCTCGCGGCCGGGTTTGGCAATGCAGGCCAGGACACGCTTCTTGCCGTCGCGGCCTAGACCCACCACCAGGTAGATACAGGCCGGACGCAGCCGGTCGCCGTCGCGGAGTTCGACGTACTTGCCATCCACGAATAGGGCCAGCAGATCCGTGTCCAGTGGCCGGCTGTTGCCAAGATCGAGTTCTTCGATCAGGCCCGACGCCACCCGTTCCAGATCCTGTTGGGACCCGGACAGGCCCATCTTCTGAAGCGCCTCCCGGGCCGCATTGACCGAACGGGATGAGGCCAGCAGTCCCAGCAAGATGGACTCGACTTCTTCAGGGTAGCCGCGCTGATACGGGGATGGTAGGTTCGCGGGACGGAAATCCCCGTTACGGGTTCGAGGGACACGGATATCGATCGGAACGCTGCCCACTTGGAGGGAGCGATCGTAAAAACCATTGGGACGGTCGTCGGGGCGGTGTTCAAGATGCAGGTCCCGTTCGGCCACACTGAGGCCCGACAACAGGGTCCCCAGTACCTCGCGCAGGCTCAGATCGGCCAGCCCGGAGGCCAGCAGGGTCTGGATCTGTGTTTTTGTGGATTCAGAAATCTGTTCTGATGGTACGCTTTCATTCGGATCTGTAGACATTGGGTTCAACTCCATAACTGAATAACTGATGACTCAGGTCTAGGGCTCCAGCGTGAACTGGAGCCCGCTTCAATTTCAGCGGGCGACGGGGGCTGTGGAAACTGCCGGGCCTATGGAAATCGGGGGAATCGGTCGCCTTCGGCGGCTTCTTCTTGATGATTTCCACAGGCCCTTGGAACACCTCCGGCGTCCGCACAGTTCCCACAGCCCGGACGACGAATCTATCATTCTCTCTCAACTGGAAATCACGAAACACAACTTTTACGTTACTCCCATGCAACAAGGCCAGATATTCCTCCTTGCGCGTTTCAAACTGCTCAACGGTCACCTTGTCGATGCCCGCACTACCTCGGTTCCGCTTCACCTTCTCCCAGGCCAACTCCAGATTCTTGCGACTAAACACCTTGTCGATCAGCGAGTGGACCTTTCGCTTCTTTCCCTGTTTGCTTTCCAATGTCGCTGTGTGGTGACGGGCGGCGGCTTCGTCCGAATCGCGTTTGGGTCTTTCACTAAGGGAACTGTCCAAGGTCACGATACCTCCGCCTTTCCCTCGCTCGCACAATCACAACTGAGTACAGGGACTTCCCCCTCCAACGGGCCTTTTGAACCCGCCAGCGCCGCTGCTTGAAGCAACGATCCGAGATCTTATGTTCGGTGTCTCGTTCCTGAGTACTATTCCCTGATCCGATTCCTGGCACCGCGTCGGCCGGAACTTCGCTCTCGCTTATATCCGCACCTACCTTGCGGGGCTCTAGGTCGATGTTTGTCTTCTCCGTTGCCCGCCCTTTCGTCTGCGGGTGCCACACCATCTCGACCTTACCTTCCGCCCGGACAATACCAGGCCTCCCTGGGTCACTCGTGTCTCTTCTCCACCGTGTCGCCCGCACACACCTTGGTGCGATGGGGGGGAACCAATGTGCCTTCGCCCCCATAGTGCGGGCTCGACCATTCCCCATCTTTGGCCGACCGGTTCATCCTCGGGATCGCTCCCGTCGATTACGACCCGGTGGTTCTCCTCATGCCCTTCAGACCCCACCTCGCGGTGGGCGCCCTGCCCTCCAAAGTTTCCGTAGGTGGATCCAGCTCTGTCTTGGCCGTATCCGGCTTTCGCCTTCGTGCCCGTTTAGGCATTTGCATACCCGCCTACACTTCGGCCAGTGAGGCATTACCCCCACTTATTGGATATCGACCCGTGGCCTCGGGCCGAGCGGGACTTTAACCCGCCGGAAACGCGTGCTGCCAGGCACGCACTACAGCTCGATCAGACATCGGACCATCCCTGTCGTGCAACAGACCAAACGAACTTCAATGAAACAAAAGTCACAGCAAACCCCACCAACAAAATTCCGAACGTTACATGCGACGCGTACCGCACGGGTATAAACCAGCGCTCCTGATTACGCGCGTCCTGCACATCCAGGCGCTCTTGCAACCGATCTTCGGCCAGAGCAGCTTCGTCCGGCCGTTCGAGTCGCAAATAGGCCATCTGGAGTCCCCGCCATCCTGCGAGGGATTCCGGGTCCAGTTCGTTCAGGCTCCGAAAGGCCTCGATAGCCAACTCGGGCTCATCTGAGGCCAGAAACCAGTTGCCCTGCATCTGTTGAAACGCAGGCTCGTCCGAACCGACGTCCCGGACCTGCTCCAGCGCTTCACCGGCCGCCTCCAGGTCACCCATCGCGATCTGGGCGGTCACCAGATTGAGTGCTACCGTAAGACGGCCCGGCTCCGAATAGTACTCGTTGAAACGACCAATGTTTCGTTGAGCCTGTTCGAGTACTTCTATCGATCTCAGAATCTGTCCGGTCGTTCCGTATTGCAGCGCGAGAAAGGACAGCGCGTGGGGATGATTCGGAAAGCGTTCTCTATGGGCCTCAAAGAACCTTATTTCCGAGTTCCATTCTGCACTTCGCTCGAACGTCCGCACGCCCAATCCGACCATCAAAGCGAGGGTCATGACCGCGACCAGGGGCCGTGGGCGCAAGGCCACCAGCGATCCGATCGCCATGGCGAGTCCGCCGAACGCACCGTAAACCCTGTGTTCAAAGAACAAATCCGGCAACGGCAACAGCGTTACAGGGAGCAACAGGACAAAGAACGTCAGGATGCCAAACCCTATAGTTGAATATCGGTTGAGTAGTAGAAATCCTGTAGCCAGAAGCGACAAAACCACCGACCAGGCACCCACCAGCGGCCAGGACAATCCGGTAGCCATCGGGAAATCATAGAACAGGAATTGCTCGGCCGGATAGATAACCAGTTGGAGGTGTTTCAGCAGAACCAGGCCTTGCGTCGACCAGTACTGCCCCAGGGGTATGGACGTCAGCGTATTCGCAGAGCCTCGAAAGGCTGTCCAGGCCGGCCAGGCGAGGAGGGCCCCCACGGGAATCAGAAACAGGAAGCGCCTGTCCCACTTCAACTTACTGAAGCAGGTGAACTCCATGAGGAGGATCCACGCGGGCAAGACGACCGCAATCTCCTTGGTCATTCCCGCAGCGATACCAAGGACTACGGCCCCCACAATCCATCGCCGCCCGCCGGTACTCCTGAACCTGGCGTAAGCGGCGGCCGAAGAAAACATGAAAAGCGCCGCAAGCGACTCGAATCGCTGGGTCACGTACATGACCGGCTGACTGACGATCGGGTGGACTAAGAATAAAAAACCCGCGGTGTAGGCGGCTGAAACGTTGCGCGTCAATTCCCGCGTCAGGCCGAACAGAACCGTGGACGCCAGGACGTGAACCAGCAGATTACCCAACCTGTAGTAAAAGCTGGGCAGCCAAGGCGACAAAAACGCGAACGCGTCTGCCATTAATGCACTCAAATAAAACGAGAAATATCCCAACGGCCGAGTGCCCGTTAATCCGATCCCGTTTCTTGCAGTTTCCAGGACTGTGTTGTCGTCGAGATAGAAAGGCGCTTCGAGACCATGGCCGTAGAGAATGAAGGCAATAGGGAGTGCAGCAATCAAGAAGAGACGCATCAGGCTGCACCTCCGACCCACCGCCTCACGCCGCCTCCTCGTTGTGGCAATCCGTATTCCATTGGGCTCACTGTCTCACCGACACCCAGACCCACCGCAGAGCGACAAGAGTCGAACCAAGACCGGCGGCAAGAATGATGAAAATCACCGCAGCCCCGTGCTGGTCTGATATGCGCCATCGTTGATCCGAACGGGCTAGCTGTTCGTCTCTGAGCGCTGAAAGCCGAACGAGAGCTTCTTCGGCCGCTTCCGTATTTCCAAGTCTCGCGTTCGCCTCTCGGAGACCGGACCAGCCCGAGATTCCCGACGGTTCCAATTCTGTTAGTTGCCGGAAGGCTGCCAAGGCGTTTTCCGGCTGATCGACATCCAAATAATAGATCCCTGCTGTCACCAGGATGCGTGGTTCGGATGGATGGAGAGCGAGCGGCTGACTTCCCTTCCTGCTCCTTCGTAGTCTTCATTCGTCGCCGCAAACGAAATAAGGTTCGCCGCTATATCGACACGACCGCTCTTCGAGTAATACGCGTTAAATCGACCTTCGTGAAGCCGTGCTTGCCCCATCGTTTCTTGGGCACGGACAACGTCGCCCGTGTTGTAGTAGCTGACCGCAAGGGAGGCCAAGACGCGTGGTTCGTCTGGAAAGCGGAGCCTGTGAGCTTCAAAAAAGGCTACTTCGTCATTCCACTCGCCAGTGCGTTCGAAAGTCCGAATCCCTAAAGCGACTACTATCACCACTCCGATCGCCACAATCAACCTTCGCCGTCGAATCGATACAAAAGAGCCTAGTGCGATGGCAAATCCGCCGAACGCCCCGTAAACCCGGTGTTCGAAGAACAGATCCGGCAACGGCAACAGCGTCACAGGGAGCATCAGGACAAAGAACGTCAGGATGCCGAATCCTAGGGTCGGGTGTCGGTTGAGTGATAGAAATCCGGTAGCCAGAATCGATAAAACGACCGACCAGGCACCCACCAGGGGCCAGGACAATCCGGTAGCCATCGGGAAGTCGTAGAACAGGAATTGCTCGGCCGGGTAGATAACCAGTTGGAGGTGCTTCAGCAGAACCAGGCCCTGCGTCAACCAATACTGTCCCAGAGGCATTGACGTCAGCGTATTCGCCGACCCCCGAAAGGCAGTCCAGGCCGGCCAGGCAAGGAGGGCACCTACGGGAATCAAAAACAGGAAACGCCTGTCCCACTTCAACTTACTGAAGTAGGTGAACTCCATAAGCAGGATCCACGCGGGCAAGACCACGGCGACCTCTTTGGTCATTCCTGCAGCGACACCGAGAACTACGGCGCCTGCAATCCATCGCCGCCCGTCGGTACGTCTGAACCTGGCGTAAGCGGCCGCCGAAGAGAACATGAAAAGTGCCGCAAGCGACTCAAAACGCTGGGTCACGTACATGACCGGCTGACTGACAATCGGGTGGACTAAGAACAAAAGTCCTGCAGCGTACGCGGCAGAAACGTTGCGCGTTAATTCGCGCGTCAGGCCGAATAGAACCGTCGACGCCAGGACGTGAACCAGCAGATTACCCAACCTGTAGTAAAAACTGGCCAGCCAAGGCGACAAAAGCGCGAACGCATCTGCCGTTAAAGCACTCAAATAAAATGAGAAATATCCCAACGGTCGCGTGGCCGTCAGTCCGACGCCGTTTCTTGCAGTTTCGAGGACTCCATTGTCGTCCAGATAGAAAGGCGCCTCGAGGCCATGGCCGTAAAGAATGAAGGCTATAGGCAGTGCGGCGATCAGGAATAGACGCATCAGATATCTAAAGATTCTAACCGAATCCGCCGAAGTAACAATTATGAAGAACGCGGCCCCCGACTATAGCAAACAGCGCTCCGCTTTCCGATTGCCGGTTGGCGCCGCTGAGCCGGTCTACCTTCTCTTCAGTGTCGAAGAGGAAAACGTCGATCCCATCGTCGACGAACTCGGGGCCGGTGGAGCCCGGTTCTTCTCCGCGAATCACTACCACACGTTCTACAAAGGCCAGGTTCTTGGACCGGCTGTCCTGGTTCTGCCAGAAGTCGGCATGCCGGTCGTCTATCCAGTTGTGAAGTGGATGAGCTACCCGATAATCGGCGTCGAGTTTGCCGACATCGACTATAAGGACCGCGAGATGATCTTCCAGTTCATGTTCCGCACCGAACGCAAGATTGTCCAGATGGAGAATAACAAGTCGGTCGACGATCGCGTGAAGTAGCGGTCAGCCGTCAACAGTCAACTGTCAGCCTTGTCCAGCTTCTCGAAAGCCCATCTCGCATGAGACCGAACCAGCTCATCGGAATGCGATAAGAACCTTTCGACTTTCGTCCGAAATCTACCCAACCCCGAATTCCCGACTACGACCATCAGGTTGCGGATCAACCCGCGAATCTTCGCGCGTTTCATTGCCGTCCCGCTAATCAAACTGCCCCACCCTTCGTCGTCCAAATCCAGGAGGTAGTCCAGGCTCGGCCAGAACAACTCCGGTCTCGCTTCCAGTTTCTCTTCAGAGGTGAATGGAGCACGCTTGTTCCAGGGACACACGTCCTGACAGATATCGCAACCGAACAGATGGTGGCCGACTCCCTCTCTCAGAGACTCCGGTATGGCTCCACCGAGTTCGATCGTCAGATATGAAATGCACCTCCGGCTGTCGATGACATAGGGTTCGACGATGGCGTCGGTCGGGCAGGCATCGATACACCGGGTACAGCTTCCACATCGGTCCGGTGCGGGGATATCGTAATCGAGATCCAATTCGGTCAAAATACAACCCAGAAAGGTCCACGAACCGATCTGCTCGTCTATGATGCAGGTGTTCTTGCCGAACCAACCGACACCGGCATACCGGGCATAGACCCTTTCCAGGAGCGGACCGGTGTCGACGTAAACCCGCGTCCCCAATCCGGATTCCTCCCTGATCCAATTGGCGAGGCGTTTTAGCCGCTTCTCGAGAACCTTGTGGTAATCGGCGCCCCAGGCATAGCGGGAAACCCATGCGCGTTCGGGATCTCGGGACGTCAAAGGTCGATCGGTGTGATAGTTCAGCGCACATACAACGACCGACCGGGCGCCTGGCAGCAGTGGTTCTGGATCGAGCCGTGCCTCTCGGCCGCGTTCGAGGTAATGCATTTCACCAGCGTATCCATTCTCCAGCCATTTGGCGTAAAAATCTGCTTCGGGCGACGGGCCCAGCGGGGCAACACCGGCGAGCTCGAATCCAAGTTCGCTGGCTTTCGCCTTGATCTCGGTGGAGTCCACCGGATCTAAGAAGCACCCTGCTGGGTTTTAAAACGAAGAACGTCGTCGACTGGCTGAGTGTTCAGAACGTCGTCCCTGCGTAGCCAGCCCCTCTGGGCCGTAGCAACACCATATGGAAGGTTTTCGAGATTTTCGGCGTTGTGAGAATCCGTACTGATGACAACCTTCACCCCGGCCTCGCGAGCCTTCCTGCAAAGCACATCGCCGAGGTCCAGACGGTGGTAATGCGCATTGACCTCAAGACACGTACCGGTGCGTGCCGCTTCGCTCATCACCTCGTCGAAGTCCAGTTCGTATGAATCGCGGTCTCCAATCAGGCGCCCGGTTGGATGGCCGATCACGCGAACATGGGGATTCCGGATTGCGTGCACAACACGCCGCGTCATAGTCTCCTTATCCTGTCGGAATCCGGAATGAACCGAAGCGACAACGAAATCCAGTTCGGCCAGTATGTCGTCAGGATAATCCAGGGTGCCGTCTGCCCGGATATCCACCTCAGTGCCTGCAAGCACTCGGAAATCTGTGAGCTTACCATCCAGTTCATGGATCTCTTTTACGTGCTCCAGCAGGTCTTCATTGGAGAGACCCCCAGCAACACCTAACGACTTGGAGTGGTCTGTGATCGCAACATATTTGTAACCGCGCCCACGGGCGGCCTCCACCATCGCTTCGGTTGAAAGAGCACCGTCACTCCAGGTCGTGTGCATATGCAGATCGCCCTGAATGTCGTCAGACGAGACCAGTTCGGGAAGATTCCCGTCTAGTGCCGCCTCAATCTCTCCTCGGTCCTCTCGCAGCACAGGAGGTATCCATGGCAGATCCAGAGCCCTGTAAATTTCCTCTTCATCGCGCCCAGCGACGGCTTTGTCGGCAGCGTCGTATAGCCCGTACTCGTTTAACTTGAGAGAGCGTTTGATTGCGCGTTCCCGGAGCCGGATGTTGTGCTGCTTGGATCCTGTAAAGTAGGCAAGCGCAGCGCCCCAGCTACCCGGTTCCACGACGCGCAGGTCGACCTGCAGGTCATCGGCGATGAGAACCGACGTCTTGGTTTCGCCGCTGACCAAAACCCGCTCGATCATGGGCAAGGAGACAAATTCCTTCATGATCTTTCCCGGGTCGGTCGACGCAACAAGGATGTCGACGTCATGCACGGTTTCCCGCATGCGGCGGAGGCTGCCTGCATAGGCGACCTGATCGGTTATCGGGGCCAGAGTCTCGCAAATACCGTTCGCCACCGGCAGTGCATGGCCGAGCAGAAACAGACCTTTTCGACGCTTGTAAAGAGCAATCCCCCGAACGATATTCTCCAGAGTCTTCTTTTTTATTCCCGGGACCGAAAGGAGCTCTTCCGACGCGGCAAGTTTTTCCAGATCTTCAACACTGGACACACCCGTCTCATCAAAGATCGTACGAGCTGTCTTTGGACCGATGGTCGGGATGCTGACGATATTCACCAACCCGATCGGGAGTTCCTGCTTGAGGTCCTCGAATGCCTGGATCCGTCCCGTCTGAATGTATTCGACGATCTTGGCAGCCAGGTCTTTACCGATTCCCGAGATATCCTTCAACGAATCTCGTTTGGCTATTTCCTCGATGTTATCGGTTAAGTCTTCCAGACTGGACCGGGCGTTTCGATAAGCACGTACGCGAAACGGATTGGCTCCTTTGATCTCAAGCAAGTCGGCCATGTTTCCGAATGTGGAGGCGATCTCGAGGTTCTTCACGGTCTGAAGATATCACGCGCGGTGGGTCAGCCAAGGGGCTCAATCCTTCAACACGAAGACACGATGGAAACGAAGGTAAGAAGAGGAAGATCAAATGTTTCTTGAGAACAGGGACAGTGGGCCCGACGCTAATCGGACGGCGTGGGGGGACCGGACCAACTCCTGCGCTCCCGATAGCTTCAGGAATTCAGAAACGTCAGTGCACTCTCTGATTTCCGGGTTACTGGGGGACGGTGGGCCCGACGCTAAATGAATGGTAACAAAAAAAGTCGGCGGCCCTTGCGGACCGCCGCACCTTCAGGACGGTGAAGGAATATTCAAGCAGTAGTAGTTACGATCGTCTTCAGTCGATTGACAAGTTCTTTCGAAACACGGACAACCTGCATATCTTCACAGGCGTCCGTGACACAAGCCTGGCCCTTGGTCTCTTCTTCTCCCTTCCGGATCGTCACCGTGCAGTTCTTGCAGGTGCCGTTCCAGCAGAAGCGACCGTAGGAAACCGTTTCGGGAGAGGCGTACTGAAAGCCTCTTAACAGCGTGTTCTTCTCCGGAACTTCGATCTGACGCCCCATCACGCCGAGTGTCAGTAGTTTTTTGAAGTCACCATAAAGTTCCGAATACATCGCTTTCCCCTTCAAGCCAAATTCCACGCTGTCTAACACCTTTATCGGCGTCTGTAGGAGAAACTTTAGGAAAACTGAAAGAAAATCAGGCGACACTCGGAACGAGCAGAACGGCCAGAAAGACGTAGAACATCCACCCGGTCAGACAGACAGCTACGGCGCGCCACGTGCTCGTGTAGTCGAGGGCTTGCTGGACTGCGACCACGAAGGCGACAAGCATCCACACGAGGACTGCAAAATCGATAAACAGTCCCAGAACAGGTATGAGAGAGAAGACGCGAAAGAAGCCCGGTGCGGCGGCAAACCCTGTCGTTCGGAGTACCTGGCCCAGTGTACTCTCGGTCTGGGGCGTGGGCAGAATGCGGGTCCCGATCAGGTGAGTCAGGCCAGCCCATATCAGCCATCCGAGCAGCGCCCCGACGGTGCCGGCAACGAGGCCCCGAATGCCGTCAGGCAAACCGATGCCGATGCCGGCGGCTACACTCGCCAAAACGACTACGGCCATCGCCTGCCTCGTCGCTGACGTATCGGCCTCGACCTCTTCGTAGAGATCGACTTTGACGAGCATTGCGCTCTTGATCCTTTCGGGGAAGCCCCGCATGTCCGGGAGGATATCATCGATACAAGTGCTCTCATTCGGGTCGCGGGTGAGAGGGGCAACTGTCTGTATCGCACTCGATCGACAATCCGCACCAGAGAGGACCACTCCCGCCCCGTCGGTTTGACAATATGAGTTTCGAAGCTTTAAATTGAATAGTTACAGCTCTGTGCGGATCCAGACCGGTAGTGGCGGCACGGAGTTCTTTTTCTCGCGTTCGCCCGGTGGAGAGCAGCCCATGCTTGAGCTCGCGGGAATCCAGAGGAGTGGAATCTATGGCTAGACAATCCAGACCCACCTTCCAGAAACGCTTGAAGGAAAAGGCTCGCCAGGAACGGAGGCGTGAGAAGGAACAGCGGCGCTTCGAATCCAAGGAACGCAAGGCTAGCGCAGGCCCTCGGTCCCTGGACGGCGAGGATCCTGATATCGCGGGCATGCGGCCAGGACCACAGGCTGTTCCGGAAGAGTGGCAGCCTTTTATGCCGGAAGAGCCAGAAGAAAAGGCGGAAGAATCCGAAGAGAGTTCTGAAACGGACGCATAGCGAGTCGTCGAGCGGGTTGTTTGACGACGGCTGGCCGAGCTATCGTCAGGGGGCGCGCGGCGCTTCGTATTCGGTGAAACCCTGCCTATAAGCCTTTAAGTTCTATCCCTTCTGCAGCTCAAATTCGACTCACCTCGTCTCTTCCCCGGCCCAGAATCGTTTGCTATTATTGGCCGGATCTCGAAAAGCTAGGGCCCTTAGCTCAATTGGCAGAGCAACTGACTCTTAATCAGTAGGTTGAAGGTTCGATTCCTTCAGGGCTCACTTGATCTCCCAATGAATTGGCCCGAGAGAATCTCGGGCTTCTTTGCTTTGCGGGACTTGCTCCGACTCAATTCGAAACTGCAGAAGGCACTAAAGTTCGACGGCCGGCGTCCGATCTAGTAGGTAGAGGGAGCGTCCCTGCTTTCTCCTATGGTTTACCGCCTTGCAGGGACGCATTTCCCTTCACGCCCCGCAAGGCAACACGCCAAAACCCCCAAAAAATCTTTGGCCTGGAAGCTGCACCCAGGTAAGCTCGTGGATAACGTTGCGGTATAGCCTCTAATAAAGATACCGCGAAGCTCATCTCACGAATCAGAGGAGTCAAACGATGCGTTCAGGATTTTCTCTTTCGATTGGCATAGCCGTACTCGCGTTGTCGCTTTTGACCGTTCCGGCCTTCGCACATCATGGTTGGGGTGGGAACCAGAGCGAGGAGTTCGAAATTACGGGGACCCTTCACCGGGCTGTGAGCCTAGCCGGTCCCCACGCAACATTGCAGTTGATGGTCGACGGCCAGGTGTGGGACGCCACTCTGGCGCCACCAGCTCGCACCAGCCGTTCCGGCTTGACCGAAGACATCATTCCCGTCGGGGCCGAAATCACGCTGCATGGCCATCGGAACCGCGACATGAACCGGTTTGAAGTCAAGACCGAACGCGTCATGTGGAACGGACAAACCTTCGCCGTGTATCCGAATCGTAGCTAGCGGGAAAGAGCTTGTACGAATTCATGGCGTGGCTCGAGGGCTCCCCGCTCGGTAACGCCATGCGCGAATCCGGCGTCTGGACCTACGGCGTCGTCAACCTCATTCACATCCTGGGTGTGGCGTCTCTTTTCGGTGCTCTCCTCGTCCTTGACCTGCGCTTGCTGGGCCTTTGGCCCCGGGTCTCCCTCCCCGAAATCGCACGACCCACCGTTCCCGTCACAACCATGGGCTTCTTGGTTGCGGCGACCAGCGGTATCTGTCTGATCACTACTAACGCCACCGATTACGTCGGCAACCCGTTCCTGTTCATAAAATTCCCTGCAATTGTTCTGGGCCTGATCAACGTCGCCGTCCTGAATCTCCTACCCGCATGGAAGGAAAGAAACGTGAGGGAATTATCGTCAGGTGAGTAGTTGCGGCTGGCAATCGTTGGTGGAGTATCGCTCGCCTGCTGGTTGACGGCGCTTGGGGCCGGTCGTCTGATCGCATACTGGTAGGTTAGTGGCCCGGTGTCACGCCCTCGTCCGCCCGAGTCACCCCGGTGACATGGAGGACAGAAGCCTCAACTCCGACCTGCACCCATTAAAACACTATTTATAAGACACTTACACCGTGTCGCTGACAGACGGGCGCCAACGACTCTTTGGCGTTCCGGTTGCTCCTATAGATAACGATGAAGGTCCATTTTGCAGGCACCTACGGTTATGGGAGCTTTGGAGACGATTGCTACGTCGATACGCTCAGATTTCAGCTCAATGGCGTCTGGAATCCGCTCGAGTTGATCCAGGATCGTGTCGATGAGGAGCCGTTCTCTCCCACGTCCCAGGACGCAGGCATCCTGGCCGGCAGCGGTCTGCTCTACAGCCACCTCTACGAATCAGGGGCTGATAGCCTCGAGTACTATCTTCGCTTCCTGGCAGCGATGCAGCTGTTCGGCAAGAACACTTTCGCACTCGCACTCGGCGTACAGGGAGAGCTGACTCCCTCTGCGATCGCACCCTACGTATCCACGTTCGACTCCATGGATCTGCGAACGGTTCGGGATTCGGAAAGCGCAGCACGCCTTCGGGCGGCTGGCCTGACGTCCCCCGTTCTGGAATGCGCCGACATCTCATACCTTACCCCACGGGCCCCTAAGGCAGTTGAAAGTCGTTCTTCTTCGGCGAAGCCGGTGCTTGGCGTCGTAGCTTCGCAGTCGGACCACGCGGTGATCTACCCAGGTTCGGATGGATTTGAACGGCGCATTCTCGATGCTCTCGAGCTACTTGACCCAACCTTCGACCTGCGCTTTCTCTCTTTCAACCGGGCAACCGACGACTGGCTGCCTCAAGCCTGGAACCACCCGGCAGAACATTACGGTTACGACGACAAGGATCCAGATGGGATTCGAAACTTTACCGAAGCCGTTCGCGATGTCGATGTCCTTCTGACTTCGCGCCTCCATGGAATCATACTCGCGGCTTCCGCTGGCATTCCGTTCGTAGCGGTTGGAGCTTCCCGGGAAAAGGTCGACCGCGAATGCCGTGCACTCGATCACCCCTTCTTCAAAACATTTGATGTCGGCGCAACCGACCTTGCCCAAATCCTACAGGATGTCTGGAATGATCGCTTCGAAATCCGCACTCAACTGGGGGGTGCTTTCGGCCGGCGGCGGCAACTGGCCCAGCGGACCTTCGATCTGCTGACAACGATAGCGAACGAGCCCGAGCACGACCGGATGCCCAGGGAACTAGACACCGATTCGACCGGAAAGAAACTCCTCGTCTGGGCTGCATCGTCGAGCTTCCTCGCCGAAGTGGAAACACTTCTCGATCGATGGGCGCCTTTCGATGTTCTCGCTTCGGTCAATGCATCAATCGAACACAAAGGAATTCTAGGTCAGTTCGTCGTGCCACAACCAGGAATTCTGAACTGGGCTGCATTCTCGGATGAACTGAAAAATCAGCTTCAGGATACCTACGACTGCGTTGTCGTCTGCCACTCTGTCAGTGAAGCCCGCCCTCATCCCCGTCTGGTGGAAATCGCCAGACAGACTCTCTCCTACCGCGACCAAAAGGCATGGGAACTCCGGCTCTGGACCCACCAGCTCAGCACAATTCAGACCGAACCCGAAACAACCAGCAGCAGGACGCTCACTGCGCCCCTGGCCTGACCCCTTCACTGCTCCTCCCGACAGAGTCCCTTGAACCGGTTTCGATTGACCCGCTCGCATTCCTTATATAAGATGCCCGAGATTCTTGAGGTTGTTCGTTTCCTCTGGAGGAGTAAAGCAACCATGGCACGATGTCTTTTTCCCGGAGACAGCCCACACACCCGTTCAGTCCGTAAGGCTCGCCGCTGGTGACCGGCCGGCGAGACTTCCCCAAAGATCATCAACAGAACCCCGAATCGACTCTTGAGAGGAGAGCCGTGCGGGATCGAGGCACGAGAAGCATATAGGAGTGAGATGATGAAAGTCGGATCCGTAGTTCGAAGAATGCTCGAGGAAAATGACGGCGTTGCAACTTCTCTTATCGAAGCCGCCGCAACAGTGGCACTCGGTGCCATGTTGGCCACAGTGGCCATCGCGGGCGGAGTGGATGCCATCAACGAATCCAAGATTCAGGCTGCAGTAAGCGACGTTAATACGATGGCTCAAGGTGTGATCACTTTTTACAAAGACAACTCCTTCTTCCCACTCTTCAAGGTTGGCACCCAGGTCGGCCCGAGCGACGACTATTTCAACAATCTGGTTTCCGAAAGCGGAGTCTACCCCGCAGATCTGACGGGAACCTGGGACATACCGTCAAAACCTGTCACCTATGCTTCGCGGGCTACAGTCTTCGGGCACGAGGTGTCCGGAACCGACGATACGATCGAAGGACATCTGGTTCGGAATCAGATCGACAGTCGCAGCCTCGACGGCGGATTGACCTTCTCGGGTACAGAACAATACCTGGAACAGGGTACGTTGCCCAATCCACAACAGGGGTGGTCTGGACCCTACATCGGCACTCTGTCGAAAGCGGATCCCTGGGGTGGCAAGTACATGATCAACGTCCGGAAGCTGCACACCCGGCACTTCAGCGACATCGAGAGTACGGAGACGCTCCCCAGCATCGCAGTTTTGGTCGTTTCCGCCGGTCCGAACCGAATTCTCGAAACGGGGACGGACATCGGAAGCAAGGACTTTGAGAGCCTCGGCGACGATGTTGTTTTTCGAATCAAGTAGCGAATTGCTTTAAAGCGTTTGTTCTTGGGAATGTCGCAAGGGACCCGGCACGCTCGTTTCCTCTGGGGTCCGGACCATCCTCTTTAACCGGTCCTGTCCTGACACCTCTCTGATATAGTTTCGCTCCGACACCATGAATTCTGCTCCGGGTCCAGACGATTACGCGCCTGATTTCGCGCCCCACAGGTGGTCGGAACGAGATCTCCGCTTTCTCGACCCGTTCGCGACGAACGCCGACGGACTCGTGTCGGTAATGAGAAACCTGCCCCCTGAAATCGTCGGCGCCCTGTGTTCGCGAGCCAGCCGGGCCAAGGGTTCTCTGCTGGAAGTCCTGCTGAAGGAATACATCTATCCCATCATCGACGGGGACGACCCGGCCCTTGCCGAGGAACTGGAGAATACCGTCAGGTTCCTTGCCGACCACGGTTTCCGCAACATTCTTAACAACCATCGCGCTCAAGAGTTTTACGCGAAGTGGCTGTCTCAGTACGGAGACGACTCCATTGCGCAGATGACGGGCACGCACGTCATCCTGTGGGGTATTTCGCAGGTTGCAATGAAATTCGTGGAGGATCAGCGAGTCGGTCTGGAGCCGATCGAAAAGTCCACACGTTATGTCAATTTCGGGAACAAGATCGACGGAAGATACCTGTACTACATTCCCAAGCCCGATCTGGAACGGCTGGGACGCCTTGACGACTATGTGTCGGCCATGGACTTCCTGTTCGACACCTACGTTGATCTGCTGAACCCATTACAGGATTGGTTACGAAACAATTTCGCCGAGAAGGACTCCATTCTCGAAAAAAAGGCTTTCGACACTTTGCGCGGCTTGCTGCCTATGGCGACGCTGGGACAGGTAGCGCTCCGGGGTAACGCCCAGTCCTTCGAGTACCTTCTCAACAGAACGGCGCAGCATCCTTTAGGAGAACTACGCTGGCTTTCGACGTCACTCAAGAAAGAATTGGACGAGGAAATCCCGTCGCTGCTGTTGAGGCTGCAGGATGAAAAGTCGAAGGACTACCAGGCGTATCTGGTTCGAAAGCACGACCGGGTTCGAGAATTCGCAACCGAGCACCCGCCTCGCTCTGCTCCCGAGGCATCCCCGGCTGGCGTCAAACTCGTGGATTGGGATGCCGATGCCGAGCACAAGGTCCTGGCAGCCATCATGTTCGCGCACACGCACGTCGACTGGAGCGAAGCCCTCGATACCGTTCGCGGGCTGTCGGACCGCGAGAAAGAGGACCTTCTCAAACGCTACTTGGCCGGACGCCCGGCGCGTTGGTACAAGGTCGGCCGTTCACTGGAAAATTCGTATCTCCGGTTCGAAATAATAGTGGACATCGGTTCGTATCGCGATCTGCACAGGCACAGAATGATGACTCAGGAGCGCCAGCTCTTTTCCGCGCATCACAGATACGACATACCGGTGGAAATAACAGAAGCGGGATTCGGAGACCGCTATCGCGAAGCACTGGAGGGTGCGGGTCGACTCTTCGATACGCTTGAATCCGAAGACCCCGAACTGGCTCAGTACGTTGTCCCGTTGGCATACCGTGTGAGGTTCTACCAGTGGCAGAATTTCAGGCAGCTTTTCTGGGAAACGGAGTTACGCACGATCTCTCAGGGACACCCGACGTATCGCTGGATCGAACAGGAAAAGTACAAGCTGGTTGCTGACAAGTTCCCGCTACTTGCCGAGTACATGCTTGTCGACATGAACGACTACAACATTGCGCGTCGAGGCACCGAGGAAAATATCGAACGGAAAGAAGAACGAATTCTGTCGAAGATGAAGAATCGGGCGGAGTAGCAATCAACGTTCCCTGTCGGCTATTTCTAGCAGACAAACCTTCCGCAGACCCGCCTTGCCGGACCCTATGGTGTCTAACGCCCTAATTCCAAATGCCTTAAAAGAGTACCCTAGAAATGTATCCGGTTTCGTCAGGTGGCATCGCCTACGAAAAAAGTGGATAATTCTGGTGATATCGTTCCGCATTGCCGATGCAGTTTGAGAGGCCGTTCGATCCACCTCGGGCCGCGCGCGCACAACCTCACAGGTTATGAGACCGAATCACAGAACAGACGACTTGGCCGCACGGATGCAGATCCTCTCCGAGTTTTCGTCCGTCCTGATGGGGATAGCCGACCGCGAAGGCCGCTACCAATGGATCAGTGGGGCATGGAGCCGGTCGCTGGGCTACACCATTGAAGACGTATCCACGATTCCTTACACCGCGCTGATCCATCCCGAGGACCGAGCCAAGGCTGTTCCTCAGAATGACGGCAATACCTCTGATAGTGTTGAACTGCGTCACAGTCGAAAAGACGGCACGTATGTCTGGTTGGACTGGTCGATTCTCACGCGTGAGGACCGGAACGAAATTTATACAGTCGGCTACGACGTTACGGACAGGAAGGAACTCGAAGGTCGCCTGGATTCCGTGGAACAGAAATTCTCGGATCTGGTGGAAAACACCGACGACGTGATCTGCACGGGCGATCTCGAAGGCAACTTCATCAGCATGAATCGGGCGGCGGAGCGCATCAGCGGGTATTCCACTGTCGAGGTGCTGGGCCTTCCGTTCGGTCAATTTGTCGCTCCCGAATATCGACCGATGCTCAAGCAGATGACCGAACTCAAGCTGTCTGGCCGCGAGTCTACAGTTTACGAGGTAGAGCTTCTGACAAAAGATGGACGCCGGATACCGATAGAGCTCAACACGCGTCTGATGCACGCGAACGGGAAACCGGTAGGCGTTCAGGGGATCGCACGCGACATCCGGGTCCGCAAGAAGCTGGCCGACGAACTCCGCCAACGGAATAAGGAACTGGAGAAAGCGAACGCAACGATCCGTTCGCTTATGAATCAGGATGCCCTTACGAAACTGCCGAACAGAAGATCGTTGGAAAATGAAATCGAAAAGGCCATTTCATTTGCAAAGAGAACAGAACATCCGCTGAGCGTCGTTCTCTGCGATCTGGACCGCTTCAAAAGCGTCAACGACAACTTCGGCCATGCGGCTGGAGATGAAGTGCTTTCGGCCTTTGGAGGGTTGTTAGGCGCCTCTTGCCGAAAGGAAGACACGGCTGCCCGCTACGGCGGTGAAGAATTCGTCCTCCTCCTGCCGAATACAGCTCTGGGTGCCGCCCTCGAGCTTTCCGAACGCATTCGGACGAGAACTGAATCCCTGCGTGTGCCCAGTGGAGCCACCATAACAGCTTGCTTCGGCGTTACTCAGTTCACTCCCGAAGATAGTCCCGACAGCCTGCTTTCCCGTGCTGATGCGGCTCTGTATCTGGCCAAGGAAGGCGGGCGGAACCGTGTGGCATCCTGCTGAAGAAATTACGGCTTGTGTCCTCGGCCAAAATTCTTCGTCCTAATCTCATTATCTTCCTTAGCACTGGCGCGTTCCCCTTAGTTTCCCACTGCGTATCCCAGCAGGCGCTCGATCGCGTAGAGAGTCATCTGGCCGGAAGGGCCGGCAAGGTTGGCATCCATCCCGTGATTTCCCCAAGGCAGTTCCAGATGGAAATGAGGGACAGACCGACGCTCTAACTCGGAAGCCAATCGGCGACTTTGCAGCGGCGAGACCAGCATGTCCTTCCCTCCATGGACCAACAGGGTTGGTGGTGAATCCGGCCGGACGAAACGTATCGGAGAAGCTTGATCGAACCGGAAGGCGACCTCTTCGAGGGTTCCCCCCAGAAAGTCTGTAATCGCTCCATTGCTATCCATGATCCGCTTCGGTGAAGGCCACTGCCAGCTCCAGCGCATGTCGGTTGGAGGATAGAGCCCAATGACTCCACGAATGGCCTGATAACCCAACGTGTAGGCGGCAAGCAGGGCGAGGTGTCCTCCGGCGGACCGCCCCAACAGAACGATGCGTTGCGAATCAATCTTTAGTTCGGTCTCGTGCTCTTCGAGGAAAGAAATCGAAGCGCGAATATCTTCTATCGGCGCCGGGAAGCGGAATGCCGGAGCGAGCCTGTAGTTGATCGCGGCGACGGCATAACCGGCGTTGGCGAGGTAACGATTCATTCCAGTCAACTGTGAGTTGTCGCCACTCTGCCACGACCCGCCGTGAATAACGATGACTACCGGTTGCGGCCGTCTGATTTCTCGAGCGCGATACAGATCCAGTGTCAACTGGGTTCCGGCCACCTCGCTATAGACCGCACGGATCTTCGGTACGTCAGGAATCGGAATGTGGGGCAGGTCGGACACCATGAACGGAGACGGGCGAGAGATACCCGTAGAACCGTTGCTTGAGAGAGGAAAAAACCGATCCAGTTCATCGCGAACGCGGCCAGCAAGAAACATAGCCCGGAGACTGGGCGAGGCAAACAGCGTCGCAGCCACCAAGGCCGGCACCCCGACCCAGAAGACCTGGCCCATCAAAAGGCCCGCTCCCACAACGCCCAGCGCTGGCCCTACCAACCAATGTCCCCACTCCGTCGCGGCTATAGCCGGCTTCCAGAACAGGTACCGAGGTACCCGAACAACGGCCAGAAGAGACCAGAGGGCCAAGCCCCATGAAACAATAGCCGCCACGACCACGAGAACGCCCGTCATGTGAAAAGTATAAAACGTCGGCGCGAGGGGGCAACGAAGGACCGGCATAGGGTAGAATCGGCCATCCAAAGGAGACCGCCAGGAATGACCGTCTGTACTTCCTGTGGACAGGAAAACATCGATCAAGCCGATTCTGCCAGTCCTGCGGAGCACCGATTCCGATCGGAGGTGATGTTTCAACCGGACACACCCTCACGCAGGGGACAGCGTATGCGGGGTTCTGGGTCCGAGCCGGGGCTTTCGTCATCGACTGGATTTTTCTCGCCATAGTCCTGGCGGTGCTGGCCATGGTCGCCAGCGTCGGAATTATTTTCGGGCTAGCTATACCCTGGCTTTACGAAGCCCTGATGTTGAGTGGAGAAAAGCAGGCCACTCTGGGAAAAATGGCTCTGGGCATCGTCGTCACCGACACAGCCGGAGGGCGCCTGACCTTCGGACGAGCGACCGGCCGTCACTTTGCCAAGTACCTGTCCAGCCTGATTTTCGGAATAGGATTCATTATCGCGGCCTTCACCGAGAAGAAGCAGGCTCTGCACGACTTTATGGCGGAAACGATCGCCGTTCTTCACTAGTATCCTGCCCTCACCTCCGATGACGAGAAGCCCAGCCACACCCCACGAAAACCACTCAACTATCTGAAAAGCAATGGAAAGAATCGTATACTTTAAGGTTGACAGTGTATGTCCTCGGGTTAGCATCGGGGGTTTAGTGTGGGTGGGACGCTCAGCATTGCCGTCGCGCGGCATTCGAAAGGATTTCAAATGCGCTACTACGGAGGGTGGTTAATGGAACGAACAGGCTTGATCCTGATTCTTGTCCTAATTGCTTCGTCAGGGTGGGGACAAACCCTGACAGGCACAATCCAGGGAACGGTGACGGATCCGGACGGCGCCGTCGTACCGGGGGTCGACATCACCCTCGTTAACACTGGGACAAACCAGACACGGACGGTTGCGACGAACGGTTCCGGAAACTACTCGGCGCCGGGTCTCCCGGTAGGCACCTACGACCTTGAAGCATCCATCGCGGGATTCAACACCGAACGACGTACGGGAATCGCCTTACAGATCGACCAAAGCGCACGATTCGATATCACGTTGCAGGTTGGCGCAATCAACCAGGTCATCGAAGTCGTAGCCGAAACTCCCCTGCTCCAGACCGATGAATCCTCGATTGGGAGTGTCATAGACGCTCAAAAGATGCTGGAACTTCCAATCAACGGACGGAACTTCGATGCTTTGATCCAGTTGGTTCCGGGCGCAGTCACGAACGCACAAGGCTCGGAATTAGATAATCGAGGCGGGTTCAACGTCGTCGGCATGGATGAGAATTTCAACTCGTTCTTTATCGACGGATTCGACAACGTGGACCCGGTCCTGAGAAGCTTTTCTTTTCAACCGTCAGTCGACCTCCTTCAGGAATTCAAGGTCGAGCAGAGTTCCTACGCCGCCGAGTTCGGACGTAACGCCGGAGCCGTCGTCAATGCGACGACGCGGTCCGGCTCCAACGCCTTTCACGGATCGATATGGGAGTTCCTTCGAAACGACAACCTCGATGCCCGAAACTTCTTTGCCAGCGGCGATGCAGACCCTTCTTTGATTAGAAACCAGTTCGGTGCCGCCATCGGCGGCCCCATCGTCGAGGACAGAACGTTTTTCTTCGCCTTCTACGAAGGCTTTAGGGAAAAACGCGGAGACACACGGCGCGCTACTGTACCCACACTTCCTGATGCGAGACGGTAATTTGAGCGAGATCTCGACGCCTATTATTGATCCCACAACGGGCAGCCCTTTCCCGGGAAACATTATTCCTCCGGATCGGATGAATGCGATCACATGGGAGGTCATACAGGCCTATCCGCTTCCAAATGTTTCCGGCGTGTTGGCGGGCAACCGCATCGAAGTCGCAAACCATGTCCAGGATTCCGACGACATCTCGATTCGCATCGACCATCGACTGTTTGGAAACACGGACATGATGGCCCGGTACAGCTACGGCAACGCACGTGTTCTGGATCCGTTCTGGACCGACACTCCGGGAGACACGAACCTCTTAAAGACTTCCCGCAAAGGTTCGATAAGATTCGAACGAATGCCGGCTTCAGTTTCACGACTGCCATCGGCAACAACAAGGTGCATGAATTCCGAATCGGCTACAACCGCTTCAAGCAACCCCAGACACCGCTCCGGGCAATGCCGGCCAACCAGGCACCGCTTGCGGGAGTCAACCAAACTTTTCTGGATTTCCGTCCCAGCGGCCTGGACAGAATCGGAAGCAATCGCGTATTCTCTCGCGTCGCAAACGTCTATAACCTCATCGACCAATTCTCGTGGTTTACCGGAAACCATCAATTGAAATTCGGCGTCGATCTCCGGCGTTACTATTTCAGTGGCCTGTCTGCGGCGGCGAACCAGTTCCGCTTCAACGGCTTCAACGCTTTTTTGGGCAGCCTCAGACGGGAAACGGACTGGCCGATATGTTCCTGGGATTGCCGGGCCTATCGATCTCCTTCGGGGGAGATCTCCATGGGAACTCGCACAAAACTGAATTCGCAGGTTACTTCCAGGACGACTGGAAGGTCACGCCCAACCTGACGCTGAATTATGGGCTCCGCTGGGAGTGGTATGGACGGATCAAAGAAAAGAACAACCAGCAATCGAACTGGGAGCCGGGATGCAACTGTCTTGCCATAGCCGGACAGGGTGCCAGTGAACAACTGGTTGAGGACGACTGGAACAACTTTGCCCCACGCTTCGGATTCGCGTACCGGCCGTTCGGAAGCGATACGACCGTTATCCGGGGCGGTGGGGGTATCTTCTACGACAACCAGCAGCGACATAATTTCTTCCAGATTTCCAATTCCCCATTTGGCGAAATGCTGATCGGAGTGCTCAGCCCGATCGATAATCCGTTTGGAGGGCCCATCTTTCCCAATGTCCTGCCGTTTGGAATACCCACCAACTACCGGGACACCTATGCCGAACATTGGAATCTTGGAATTCAACAGGAGATCCTCCCGGACACGGTCCTGGACGTCGCCTGGGTTGGCAATCACGTCTTGAAGGCTCAGAGACTGCGCAATGTAAACTCGACCGGTGAATTCTTCGGTTTCGGACCGATCCTGTTGCTGGAACAGGCGGGGAGTTCGATTTTTCATTCGCTTCAGGTTCGAGCGGAACGAAGATTCTCGAACCGCCTCGCCCTGATCTCGTCCTATACATGGGGGCACGCGATCGATGACCGGCCGGGAGAAGGCCTGGGATCTCAGGGCGGAGATCCAACCCGTCCTTTCCAGGACAACAACAACGCGCGGGCCGACCGGGCCGACGCGGACTTTGACGTTCGCCACCGCTACACCTTGAGCTTCGTTTACCAGCTTCCTGAAACGAATTACGTTGGACTGGCGGGCCATCTGCTGAACGATTGGGGGATCAACGGCATCCTGACGTTGCAGTCCGGCCGACCGTTTACGATCTACCTGCCCAACTCTTCGACTCGCCCTGATGCCGTTCCAGGTGTGGATCAGGTCCCGAGCAACCAGGGCCCGGACAACTGGATCAACGCCGCGGCCTTTACTGCGCCGGCAGGTCCTTTGGGCACGCTGGGACGAAACACGGGTCGAGGTCCGGCTCTGAACAACATGGATCTCTCGTTCACGAAAAGTTTTCCGTTCAACGAAGGAAGGCGACTGCAGTTCCGAACTGAGATCTTCAACCTCACGAACACCCCGAATTTCGGACTGCCCAACCAGGAATTCGGCGCCGCAAACTTCGGCCTGGTGTCGGCGACCTCTACAACGGAACGGCAGATCCAGTTCGGACTCCGTTACGAGTTCTAGAACAGCGCTTCAGCTACACGAAAGAATTTTGATTTTCAACAGAGAGACGCAGAGGCGCGGGAAAAGACAGGCTGCCCACTGCTCGCTTGACTACGATTTCCCGAATTCACGAAAGGGTTATCGCAAACTTTCCTATCTGAAACGATTAAGTACACAGCCTGAGATGTTCTGCGTCTCTGCGCCTCTGCGTTTGTCTTTCTGTCTTATTCCTCAGCCATAAACGGGTAGCGGTAGTTGGTTGGAGGTTCGAAGGTTTCCTTGATGGTTCGGGCTGAAACCCACCGCAGAAGGTTGAGCATCGAGCCGGCCTTGTCGTTGGTACCGCTGGCACGGGATCCACCGAAGGGTTGCTGTCCCACTACGGCTGCAGTCGGCTTGTCGTTGACGTAAAAATTTCCGGCCGCGTAGCGAAGCTCGCGATGGGCATCCTCGATCGCGCTCCGGTCTTCGGCAAACACAGCTCCGGTCAGTGCGTACGGCGACGTGGTGTTCACCAGGTTGAGGGCTCCGAGCCATTCGGTGTCCGGATACACGTACAGGGTCACGATCGGACCGAACAACTCCTCGGACATCGTTCGGTAATCCGGCCTCTTCGCCTGAACCAGCGTGGGACGAATGAAGTATCCGACCGAGTCGTCGGCCTGACCACCTGCGAGGATTTCCCCATCGTTTGATTCACGAACGAAATCCAGGTAGCCGGTCAGCTTCTCGTACGATGCGCTGTCGATCACCGCACCCATAAAATTCCGGAAATCGGTGACGTCTCCCATGGCGATGTCGTTGATCTGGTCGATCAGGGGATCCTTCATTTTTCGCCACACGGAATCGGGCACGTAAATCCTCGAGGCCGCGCTGCATTTCTGCCCCTGATACTCGTAGCCGGCTCGAATGATCGCCGTAACCAACGCATCGGCGTTTGCGCTCGGATGCGCGATGATGAAGTCCTTCCCGCCTGTTTCACCCACGATCCGGGGATAAGAGCCGTAATTCCGGATGTTCTCTCCGACCGTTTCCCACATCCCCTGAAACGTTTCGGTCGAACCCGTGAAGTGGACACCTGCAAGGTTCGGATCGGCCATAGCCCGGCCGCCTACTATGGGTCCGCTTCCCGGTACGAAGTTGATCACACCGGGCGGCAGACCTGCGGCTTCGAACAGGCGAGCCAGAAAGTAGCCGCTGTAGACTGCAGTGCTGGCGCACTTCCAGACGACTGTGTTCCCCATGATCGCCGGCGACGTCGGAAGGTTTCCGGCAATCGAGGTGAAGTTGAACGGCGTTACCGCAAAGACGAATCCTTCCAGCGGTCTGTACTCCAGACGATTCCACATTCCCGGGGGGGAAAACGGCTGGTACTTGTAGATGTTCTCAGCGTAATGAACATTGAACCGGAAAAAATCGATCAACTCGCAGGCGGCGTCGATCTCGGCCTGGTTCACGGTCTTGCTCTGAGCGAGCATCGTGGACGCGTTGAGTTGCTGGCGCCAAGAGCCCGCAAGCAGGTCCGCTGCGCGTAGGAAAACGGACGCCCGTTCCGCTGCACTTGCCCCTGCCCAATCCCGGTGCGCCTCTCGGGCCGCTCGTATCGCGGCCTCTACTTCCACCCCGCCGGCCTTATGCCACTTGGCCAGCACGTGGCCGTGGTCGTGAGGAACTACCTGGGTTCCGAAATCACCGGTCCGCACCTCCTTGCCACCGATCAGGATCGGAATCTCGATCTCTTCCGCGACCATCTCGGCCAGTTTTGACTTCACAGCTTCGCGCTCGGGACTTCCCTTTTCGTAACCCAACACGGGCTCATTGATCGGAACAGGCACCCTGAAGTTACCGCTCATGGCATGTATATCCTTTTAGTCATTCATTTTCGTGATCGATGAAAGGACACGGGAAGGTGTCCTCGAAGAAACAAATGAGGTTCGGGAAGGCTCGGAAGAAATCTGTCGTAGAGCCCGGGCTTTCTTTACCGAGCTCTACGACTGCAGGTCGACCGCTTATCGAAGTTCCTGGCGGGCATCGTTGATGACGTTGTCCATGCCCGTCAGGTTCCCTCCGGTGTTTGCCCCGTAGATGGTCCTCAGCATGTCATAGGCCGCATCCGAGTATCCACCGCTCAGGACGTATGACTTGGCAAAGGAGTTCATCGAGTTTGCGATGTTCTCAAGCTTGAGTTCGCTCTGGCCAATAAAATAGTAGGCTTCATCGCTTTGGGCGTCCATTCCGAGCAGCGTGTTGTATTGAGCGATGGCCTGTTGCCAATTGCCGGATTCGTACGCGGCGCCCGCAACCGTGGTCTGAAGGTAGAGCTGAATGTCGTTCCATTGACGTGCCGACACGCCTTCAGGTGCCCCACTGACTCCGCTCTGTATCCTTCGGGCCATTGCCGCAGCATCCGCCCAACGCTCGGCTGCTTCGTGCTGTCCGACCAATTCGTACGCCAGGTTCCAGGTCTGGTCGATTGGGAAATTCTCAAGGGCGATCTCAGCATACTCCCTGACCTTTGCCGCATTCCCGAGTTGAGAAAAGCTCTGGGCAAGGACAAGAGCCACCTGCGGTACAGCCTGGCTCTGATAGAACCGCTCGCCGTAATCGACGATTGGCTGCGGTTCCCCCGAGGCCATGGCCGCTTCCAGTGCAAGGGCGATTGGCGGCAGATCATTCGTGAGGCCGAACCACCTGTCCGCAAGGTCATATACTTGATCAAAACCCTGCGCCTGCGTCAGCGCCTGCAGATCCCCTTGTAATCCCTGCAGGACGGCAGAGAGAATCCGTTCATCAAAGCCCGCCTCCAGGAAAGCCAGATACCGTTCGGCCTGTTCGGCCGGATCGGTCAACTCGGCTATCTGGGTATACTCCTGATATTGCTGCCTGTATGCCTCCTCCTCCGGAGACTGGGGCACAGCAATCGGCAGGATCAGAAGCAGCAACAAAGTCGCGAACATAGACACCTCCAAATCATCTTGTCACCGAAAACCTATCTGTAATTAGAACATGCTCCACCGGGGAATTCCAAGAGCTTCAACGACCAATTGATCCTCTTAATAAGGCCACCGGGCTGAGTCACTTCCGGGCCACACTCAAAGCCCGCTTTATACCACGCCAACGGTTCTGAGAAAAGCTTGTTCAGCACCCTAAATCGTTGCGAGCGGCCTAGGATGCTACCGACCTGAATGTTTAGACGTTAGGGAGTTCCATAAGGTTGAGTCATCAAGTTCAGTTCGACGATGCCGACAAACAGAATCACCACAATGAGAGAAACGCGTGTCGAGGGGCGCATGGCGGTGATTATACTCTGGCCACTAATACTACTATGTTACAAACGGCCTATTTTATGTTAGCATCCGGTCATGAGCGCCAAATCGAAGGCGCCAGGCACTCAGGAAAAACGTTTTGCGGCCTATTTGGAACGCCTGGCGTCGGCCGCAGGACACGCCGATCGTCATGAACCGTTGAAGTCGTACTGCACCGGGTTGTTGCTGCCGATCAAACGTAAGAGTGTGGAGCCGATGGCTGCACGATTGGCTCCGGATAATGTACGCCGAATGCACCAGTCGCTACATCATCTGGTCGCGGATGCGCCCTGGGACGATGCGGCTCTGTTGGCAGAAGTTCGACAGTACGCGCTGGGGGCGATGGAAGCCAACGGTCCGATTGAAGCCTGGATTGTCGACGACACCGGATTCGTGAAAAAGGGGACCCACTCGGTGGGTGTGGCCCGGCAATACTGTGGACAGGTCGGCAAACCTGAGAACTGCCGGGTGGCGGTGAGCCTGTCGGTGGCGACAGCGAAATCCAGCTTGCCGGTGGCATGGCGACTCTACCTCCCCGAGACCTGGGCGAAGGATCCGGAACGTCGAAGCAAAGCCGCTATTCCCGAAGACGTTCGATTTCAAACTAAACCTCAAATTGCTTTGGAACAAATCCGGCAGGCCGTCGATGACGGCATTGCTCCGGCACCGGTTCTGGGCGATACGGCCTACGGCAACAACTACAAGTTCCGGCACGGCATCACCGAACTCGGACTTAGCTACGTCCTAGGGGTGCAAGGCACCACGACCGTGTGGAAACCGGGCCAGGGTCCCTTGCCGCCGAAATCCTTGACCGGCCGCGGACGGACACCGACCCGCATGCAGCGCAACAAGAAACATCAACCGGTTTCGGTCAAGCAACTGGCCCTCTCGTTGTCTCCCCAGCGTTGGAAGAACGTCTCCTGGCGCGAAGGCACCTCCGAGACCCTGCGTTCCCGTTTCGCCGCAGTTCGCATTCGTCCCGCTCATCTGGATCACGAGCGCCACTCGCCGCATCCGAAAGAGTGGTTGTTGGTCGAGTGGCCCAAGACCGCATCCGAACCGATCCGGTACTGGCTCTCCACTCTTGGGGCCCATACCTCGCTTTCCGATCTGGCCGGTCAGGCCAAACAGCGCTGGATCATCGAACGCGACTATCAGGAACTCAAGCAGGAACTCGGTCTGGGACACTACGAAGGTCGCGGCTGGCGTGGATTTCACCATCATGGCACCTTATGTATTGCCTCTTATGGGTTCCTGGTCGCCGAGCGGAGCCGTTTTTCCCCCTCTGCATTTGTCGAGCATGTTGGACTATCCGTCCCCAAACTCCCCAAACACTTCAAACCCCGCGGAACCCCGGATCCGGCCCGAACGACATAACCCCTGCTCGATTGCCACGCTTCGCATTCGCATCGCCCGCTTCCTGATTCAGCAGCTTCCTCGTTGTCCGTTCTGTGGACCGCTTCGTTTATAACACAGTAGTACTAAAGGACGACGCTTCAACGCGTCCGGCATTCGACCCGCATGATCGGCGATCGCCCACCCCCGGACTCGGTCCCGTATATCAAGGATGGAGATCCCGGAACATAAGCAACCGATTCCTGCTGGCGCAAGGGTGCGAGAGAAATACGTTCGTAGTCTCTTCCTTCAACCAGCGACTCGGATGTCTCGACTCGACTGAGTCGGAACTCGTAGGCGTCAAGATACGTCAGGACAAGAAGTCGCTCTCCGTCTTCTGAGAAATCCATCGCAGTGACCAGTCTGCCGGGCAAGCTCGAGGCAAGGTCACCGAAATCGATCCCCGACACGGATTCGAGCGTTCCGCTGTAATTCGTTTCCCCGATCCAACTCTCGGCAGGCAACCGAAACAGTTCGGAGTGAGGGTCGGATTCCTCGGGAAAGATGCGCTTCGCGAGCACTAACAGATCGCCGTTTGGACCGACTGCCAGGGCCTCTGCGTCTTCGGGCCCCTCTGGGTATCTCAAGCTGATCCGGTGCATAGGCAATACCTGTTCAGGAAAATCTTCGACTTCCTCGACGACGATCACCTCGATGCTCTCCCTCTGGCTCGAATTGTCCCCGATATCGGCGATGAACAGACACGTCGTTTCCCCGCATGGACCCAGGGCCAGGTCTTCTACGTCGGTTCCGCTGGTTCCGGTGATAGACACCGACTTTATGAAGCTCCCACCCGTATCAGTCACATAGAAACGCGTTGAAGAATCGTCCACATGGTATAGACGGTCGGGAAAAACCGACGAGACCTCGATCCCACTGGCCTCGGCAATCAATTCTGGGTCCAGTTGACCCACTTCCCTCGGCTCTCCCCATTCGGCGCAAAAACCCGGGAAGTCCTGGGCTTCTACGGCCGTCGCATGAAGAATGCAGATGATTGAAATCCAACGCATGGTCAATCGAAGTTTTCGATTCGAACCGGATCAACAGAATCGGCAATCTGGAAACCGAACACGCGAGAATAAAAGTAGAGTTCGGCCTCCAACGAACGACGGATCGAGGCTGCTTGCCTGAAACCGTGCCGCTCCTCGGCAAATGTCACATAAGCGAACGGAAGCCCCTTTTCCCTGAGCGCGTCGATCATCTCCTCGGCCTGTGATGGCGGCACTACCGGATCCAGAAGCCCCTGAAAGAATATGATCGGAGCCGACAGGCTTTCTGCCTTACGAAGAGGCGACCGCTCCCGATACAAATCAGCGCGTTCCGGATAGGGGCCAATCAGATTGTCCAGATAACGGGATTCAAACTTGTGTGTATCCCGGGCCAGGGCCTCCAGATCCGCAACGCCGTAGTAAGACGCGCCGGCTCGGAACAGATCGTTAAACGCCAGGGCGGCCAGCGTCGTAAATCCACTGGCACTCCCTCCCCGAATGGCCATCCTCTCGCCATCGACGTATCCGTTCCCGGCCAGATGCCTGGCAGCTTCCACGCAGTCCTCAAGATCCACGATCCCCCACCGACCACGAAGACGGTTTCTGTACTCCCGTCCGTAGCCGGTACTGCCGCCGTAGTTGACGTCCACAACCGCGAATCCCCGACTTGTCCAGAATTGAGTCTTGAGCTTGAGGCCGGATGTGGCGTGAGATGTCGGACCGCCGTGACTCGTCACAATCAAAGGAGGTTTCTCTCCGGAAATCCCGGTGTGCGTCCTATTGGTCGGGGGATAAAAGAACGCGTACGCCGTGCGCCCGCCGGATGAAGGAAACTCGATGTGTTCTGGCCGAGACAGTTCCCTCGGGTCGAGTTCTATAGAGTTATAACCGAATCTGGTGTTTAAGGGATTGAGGAAGAGCGGCGTATCTGGTTGATTTGTTGTTTACCAGACTTCAAAGCAACCAAGGGAGATACGCCACTATGAGCAAGAGTAACGTGAATGGACCGGAGGGTCGAGAGACGATTGAGGATCCGATAACAGAGCTACTACGAGTTGGAGCTCAGCAACTGATCCAACGCGCGGTGGAAACCGAATTGGCGGAACTGCTATCCCACCACGGCGATCGGAGAACCGAGACGGGCAACGCCGGGGTGGTGCGCAACGGTTATCTGCCTGAACGTGAACTGCAGACCGGTTTGGGGCCGGTAACGGTCCAGATCCCGAAAGTCCGAGCGAAGACTGGCGACCCGGTAACGTTCCGGTCGGCCCTGGTACCTCCCTACATTCGGAAAACGAAATCGCTGGAAGCAGCGGTGCCGTGGTTGTATTTGAAAGGCGTCTCCAGCGGCGAGATGGGTGACGCTCTAAAAGTTCTTGTCGGACCCCAGGCGCAGGGTCTGTCGGCGAGCACGGTATCGCGGTTGAAACAGGTCTGGGCCGAGCAGTACCGCCGGGGATGCGAGGAGCGATTGGATGCCGATCGCTGGGTCTATGTCTGGGCCGACGGTATCTACAGCGGACTGCGGGCCGAAGAAACCAAGTTGTGCGCACTGGTGGTGATCGGCGCGAATCAACGCGGAGAGAAACGTTTTCTGGCAATCGAAGACGGTGTCCGGGAATCGACACAGAGTTGGCGCGAGGTCTTGTTAAAGCTGAAGTCGCGTGGGATGAATATCCCGAAGTTGGCCATCGGAGACGGTGCGATGGGATTCTGGGCCGCACTGGAGGAAATCTATCCCGAGACACGTCACCAACGTTGCTGGATGCACAAGACCATGAACGTACTGAACGGGCTCCCGAAGTCGGCCCAGGCGAAGGCGAAACAGGCTTTGCACGCGATCTGGCGGGCTCAGACACAGGCAGACGCCGAGAAGGCATTCGATCTGTTCATTGAAACCTATGAGCCGAAGTATCCGAAAGCCACTCGCTGCCTCCAGAAAGACAAAGAAGAACTGCTGGCCTTCTTCAACTTCCCGGCCAAGCACTGGCAGAGCATCCGAACGACCAATCCCATTGAGTCGACCTTTGCTACCATTCGCCACCGAACCAAGCGATCCAGGGGTTGCCTGACGCGGGTTGGCATGCTGCACATGATGTTCAAACTGGGACAGTGCGCTCAAAAGAACTGGCGACGATTACGAGGATTCGATGATCTGCCCAAGGTGATTACTGGAGTGAAATCCAACGATGGAATCGAAGTGACCCACGTCGATCAGGCCGCCGCTTGAGTCAATCGGCAAAACACCACTTTTGACAATAACTCAGTTCTATATCGAGGCTTTGCCTAACGACGGTCCTACTCGAAGACCCGACTTCAGTCAGAACCAGCTCAGTGGGCACAGAAGGTGATGATCCGATGATCGCCACTCGTCTATTCCCATCGCTTGCCATCCCTGTAATCGATGTATACGGTAGAGGCCAATCCTCGAGGCTATTCCGTTCGGTGTCGACGATGACCAGATGATCGGTTCCGTTTTGCGTGTAGACACATGCAAGCCGGCCACCTTCAATCAAGGCGTAACGCGATAGCCCGAAGACCCACTGCGGCTCTCCGAACTCAGCTTCCATGGGAACAAGGGCGCGTGTTTCGCGATCGTGGAATGCATAGAGATTCCACCAGCCGGTTCGGTCGGAGATGAAGTAGATCGTATCGTCGTCACCCCAGACGGGCTGAAAAATGGACTCTTCTACGCCCCCAGCAACATGCTCGACCGAAGACAGGCCGTCGTGAGCGAAGTCCCCAACTCAGAGGTCGGTCCCATCCCACGGCATCTGCGGATGGTCCCAGGACGTCCAGAGGAATCGTTTCCCGTTCGGGCTGACACGGGGGAACGAATAGAAGTCGTGGCCTGAAGTCAGACTGCTCGGCGCGACCGAACCATCGGCAGCAACGATGATCAGGTCGTTCGCAACATCGTGATCGTTGTCGTGAACTTCACGAACCGCAACCAGCGAACCGTGGTCTGGGGTCGTGGTCAGGTCAGCATAACGGATGGAACCGGGAATGGGAGGCTCCGGCGTAATCGGGGTGGCAGCCTCTTCTCCTGTCACACGATAGAGTCGCTGGCTTGTGTCTTCGGTGAAGAATACACGGTCACCGTCGGGTATCCATGCGCCGCCGTCGTATTTGTGAACACGCGAGCGAGCATTCGACGCGTCCGGAATCGCATCGTCAATGACGCCTTTTAGATTGCGGCGGACGACGACGTTGCGGCCACCTTCCGACGGCCTGCCTTCAAGCCAATAGAGGAGCCCCCCCGAGAACTGAGGCCTTACCAGCGACACCTCGTTTGCCGTGATCAACTCAGCCGTGATGGGAGATTTCCAGGATCCGTAAGGTTTTTGGTCGGGCATCGAGAGGAATTATCACACAGGCTGACGTTGGCTATCGGCCCCGGGCTGATGGCCTTCTCATCGGAGCGCTTCGCCGAGGATTCGCGCGTCGGGCTCGATAGGGTATTCCAGGCCCAGCATCCGGGCGAGCGTCGGAGCAATGTCTTCGGGTCCGGAATCTTCGGCATAGGTCCCCGGCTGAACACCCGGTCCCATCAGGATGATCGGTACATGGCGGTCATAATCGTACGGAGTGCCATGACCGGTACCGGTGGGACGGTTGTCCATATAGATATTTGATTTCAGACGGATCGACAGATGGGGGCTGCGCGACGAGAAGAATGAATTACGGTACAGATCAATATAGGGATCCTCCAGCCTCTCATCACCCACGAGTTCTTCTCGTGTATAGACGGCGGCCACCAAACCCGTTCCCATCAGAGCCTCGATGATGATCCGTTCGACATCGGAACGCGCAACCCCGCGATCGGCGATGAGTGCCGTGTTCAGATAGATTCCGTCCCCGAAGCGCCTCATCTGCGAAACGAAACCGGAGGCGTCTCCAAACCTCTGCTCGAGTCCAGCGTCAACCGCCTCACGCAAGACGCTTGAGTTCACATGACGCGCATCGATTCCTTCCGGGTCCAGCGTCGCAGCCAACGGCTGCACTCCATGATCGGCTGTCATGACAACAACCACGTTTTCCATCCCGACCTGCTGGTCGATCCGAACGAACACCTCCTCCAACAACGAATCCACCCTGAGGAGTTGGTCCATCACCTCCTGGCTCTGAGGACCGTACCGGTGCCCTACCCTGTCAGTACCTGACAGACCGATGGCCAGGATATCCACGTATTCGTCGGCCCCCAGATCGTCGGCAAGCATAGCTTCCAGAGAAACGTCGAGGGTCATGTCATCCGCAAAGGGCATCTGTCCCAATTCAATGTAGAAATCTGTCACCGAGCCGTTTTCTGGGAACACGTGTGGGAACACTCCCTCGCGCCATTCCCCCTCGACTTCATCTGGACCGGCATAAGCTTCGTAAACCGACTCATCTTCGATTATGCGAGTCCACCGTCTCCCGGCGTAGGAATCCGCTCCCCTCGTCCTATTCCAGTCCTCCAGCCAGGCTGGAAGTGCCTCCATGTAGTACGTGCTGGTCACGAACCTGCCCAGCCGGCCTTCATACCAGTAGGCGGCATCGGCCTGCGGGCCCGCCATCAGGACGGCAGCATCGTCCTTGAGGGACACTCCCACAACCTTTGACTCCGGGCTGGAGCGCTTCAAGACATCCCCGAGGGTAAAGCCAACGAAATTTGCCGGCGACGATCCGCCCCCAGATCCGCCCACGATCTCGTGGAACGAGTCCCGAACCACGTCCACTTCACGTCCGAGAAACTCGTCCCACCACTGGTTGAAAATGATTCCCGAGCTGCTCGGGTGACGGCCCGAAAGGATTACGGAGTGCCCGGGGCCGGTCCATGTGCTGGCGTTCCGGTAGCGCGCGTTCGTGAAGACCGCCCCTTCGTCGATCAGGGTCCTTAGCCCACCTTTGTAAAGATCGTCGAATCGAGTCAGATAGTCGAAACGCATCTGATCGATGGCGAGCACGAGAATCAGCCGGGGAGTCAGTTCGATTTGCGGAAGTGGATTTGGAAACAGGGCCCGGGCAAGCAGCAACGCGGCAAACACTATGCCGAGACCGATTTTTCCTCGCCTCCAGTGATTCCAGATCGCCATCCGGACAAATTTAGCACGGAGAGAGGTTCGGTGCCCGAGAAGAACCGCTAAACCAGGAACGGCAGTTCAACGACCATCTCGTCCTCTGCGGCGAAAGGGGCACCGCAATGCGGGCAGTACGGGAATGGATAGCGACCTGGCTGTTCGTATTCCCCACCACACTCGCCGCACTGGATCTCATCCTGAATCTCCCATTGATGTTCGACGATTCGGCGGGATTCGTCCTGGCGGGGATCAAAGCCGCTGAGAGACTGGTCGCACCAGGGACAGAATTCATACGATTCAAAATCTCCCGCAGGAAGCGGCAGATGGCAGCGGCCACAAAAGTCCGTATCGTCCTCGGTGCGATCCAGATAGTTCAGGATCTCCACACGAAGCCGCATCAGTGTGCGTTGGACTTCCAGTGGGCCTGGATTCATTGTGAGGCTCTCCTCGGGCAGATTGTATGCAGGACGATCGCGGCAGGCAACTTAAAAGGACCATGCCATAATTACGGTCGGCAAACGTATGAGCGATCCACCTGAATTCCCCGCTTTCGTGGAAAAATACTTCGAAGCGCTTTTCGAGCGCAGCCCTTCACGCGCTACAGCGGCGGGCATCCACAACCGGGACGGCGAATTTCCGGATCTTTCCGCCCCGGCTACCCTGAAACGTATCGAACAACTCAAAGAGCAGCAGGAACAACTCGAACGGACCCGGCAAACGCCGCTTTCCGCTTCAGACGAGATCGATCGCAGGGTGATCGTCGGTCAAATCCAGGCCGAGCTTTCGGAGTTGGACACAGTCGCCAACTGGAAACGAAATCCGATCGATTACCTGTGGGCGATCGGCAACACCATCGACGGTCTGATCAAACGGGACTTTGCACCTCCCCCCGAAAGACTCCGTTCGCTCACGTCACGCCTACGGGGAATCCCTCCTGCGGTGTCAGCCATGAAGACAAACGTGACCGACGCGCCGAAGGAATTCACCGACCTGGCAATCCGCATCGCAAAGGGCTCGGTTGGCTTCTTTGGAGCCACATTGGAGGAGTGGGCCTTCAAGGCAGCTGAAGGAGATAGCGACCTGTTAGAGGAGTTCAGGGGAGCACATCGGCCGGCTGCAGAAGCAGTAGAAAATGCAGCGCAATGGTTGGAAGAGGATTTGCTGCCCCGCTCCGGAGCTGAGTACGCGATTGGAGAAGAAGCATTCCTGGCAAAACTCCGATACGAAGAAAGGGTCGACATCCCTTTGTCCGACCTGTTGGCAATCGGCGAAGCGAATCTGGAGCGTGACTATCAGGATTTTGTCGAAGTCGCCGCCCGAATCAACCCTGATCGAACGCCATCGGAAATCATGCGGGAGGTCTCCGACGACTATCCGTCTGCTGAAGACTTTCTCTCCTCAGCGCGCGACACGCTCGCTGACGTCGTCGGTTTCATTAACGACCGTCAGATCGTGACCATTCCTCGGGACACGCCGCCCTCCATCGTAGAAACGCCCCCATATTTTCGATTCGGTGTGTTCGCGGCTATGGATACACCTGGCCCCTACGAAAAACCGGAATGCGAAGCCTACTACTATGTGACGCCACCCGAACCCGAGTGGACCCCCCAACATCAGGAAGAACACCTGCGCCTTTTCAATCGTCCCGTGATGGAGATCATCACGATCCATGAAGCCTATCCCGGTCACTACGTCCAGTTCCTGAACGCACCCCGTTTCCCAACCCGAACCCGGAAACTCCTGGACTGTCACACGAACGTTGAGGGTTGGGCACACTACACCGAACAAATGATGATCGAGGTCGGCTACGGTCGGGACCCCTCAATCCTCCGGCTGGCCCAGCTCCAGGAAGCGCTCTTGCGCGACTGCCGTTTTGTAGTCGGGATCAAACTCCACACCGAGGGCATGACGGTGGCAGAAGGAGCCAGAATCTTCGAGGAGAAGGGATTCGCCGAACCGGCCAACGCACAGGAAGAGGCAAGGCGGGGAACCTACGATCCGACCTACCTTGCTTACGCGCTTGGAAAGCTGCAGGTCTATAAGCTCAGGGATGACTGGATGCGTGGGACCGGAAGTTCGGATCTCCGACGATTCCACGACGAGTTTCTCATCCAGGGCGGGATACCGATTCGGTTCCTGAGGAAAATAATGCTCGACGGCGATACGGGGCCTACACTTTATGACGCGGATTTTTACAGGGATGCTACTTCGTTGAAAAGCTCATGAACTATGGCGGGCCTGTTGTGTGCGGCCAGGCAGGGGACGTCGCAATATCTCAGCCTTGGAACAAAGCGCTGACAAGCGTCAGCAAAACAGCGACCTGAATTCCCACGAGCCAAGTGAACTGGCGGGACATCTTCCGATCCAGCCCGTCGATACAGGCGCTCAGGTGACCTTCCACTTCATCGATACGCGCGTTCACGTGAACTTCCATCGCGTCGATGCGCGCGCTCAGACCTTCGATGCGGGCGTTGAGTTGAGCCTCCAGCCCGTCGATACGAGCACTCAGACCTTCGATGCGGGCGTTGAGGCGACCATTCACACCATCGATCCGCGCGGCCAACTCATCGCGAAACCGGTCGACCTTGCGATCGAGAGCTGCAACACGGCCGTCTACCTGAACAATCAACTCACGCATTTCTCTGACGCCATGGGAATGTTCTTCCACTTTCCCTTCCAGATATGCGACGCGTTCTTCTATCGACGGAGGCACTTGGAAACTCCAAGGGAATTATAGCTCACGACACGCGGGTTCATGCCGTGTTGCGAGCACGTGGATGTCCATCAATCAGAAGTGCAATGTTTCCGAAGGAGAAAACTGGAAATGTACCGTGAAAGGCGGATTGTTTTCCGGTCTGAATGCGGATTTCAACCGGAACCGCGCCGTCCACGATCCTAGACGCGCGGCTACTCGTATTCCGATTCAGACAGCAGCAGTAGATCCAGTCCTTTCGCCTGAAATTTTCTGAAGCCCCGGTCGAACGTCACCAGGCGGCAATCGCCCGAGATCGCGAAGGCGGCCAGATACGCGTCCATCCAGAGCTTCGGGGCTGGACGCGAACTCTCCGAGAGTTCCCTCCAGAGGGGTTCGATGCCTTTAGGCTCGGGCATCCAGAGAACACGATCATCAGCCAACAGCCTTTCATAAAGCTTCCAGGCGCGGGACTCGGAAACTGGAACGTAACTGGGTGCGATGGGCTGTGTCAGCAGCCGGAGGAAACTCGTCTGGGTCGCCCTGTTGAAAACCACCTGGTCCCGGTGCCCCAACCGGTCCATCCAACGCCGCGCTGCATCGTGATGCGGGTGGATCTCCACGGCCATGGCAATCCAGGGGTTAGCGTCGGAGAGATGCCTCATGGCCTTCCAGATCGGCTTCGCCCTCGAGATCGGCGAGGCGTCGGTGGATCTCCTCCGATGTCATGCCTTCAAACATCTTCCCCTGGCCGGGTTTGGCGGGTACCAGCGGCAACTTGACCCGGTTCTCTCTTTTCCGTACGGGAGACCTCTGCTGAACAATGACGCGGACCCCTTCCTCCACCAGTTCGGTCACCTTTCGACCTTCGAGCGCCGCCTTGGCCTTGAGTCGGCGATACAGCTCGTCATCGATGTTCAGGGTTGTTTTCATATAGGCATATTTCCAGATATCTGGTTTTCTGTCAATCATTCAAAAGCGGCTTCGAAAATCACCCCATGAGACTGGAAGCTTGCCCCCGTGGGGCCTCAGCCCCTGAGGTATACTGAGCCTTCGTTCGTTTCGGGCGAAAGTGGCGGAACTGGCAGACGCGCTGGATTTAGGATCCAGTGGGGAAACCCTTGAGGGTTCGAGTCCCTCCTTTCGCACTCGGCCTTAGGTAATTTTCAAGAAATGACCCATTCCATGAAGGCAGAACTCACCGACATCAGCACCGTCAAGAAAAGCTTCGAGATCGAAATTCCCGAAGACGTCGTCAGCGAAGAGATCGACAAGATCGCGAAGAGTTTCAAACGCCAGGCCAAAGTGCCCGGGTTCCGTCCGGGCAAGGCTCCGTTGAGTGTCGTCAAGAACCGCTATCGGGACGACATCATGTCGGAAATGTACCAACACCTGTTGCCGCACTATTTCTCCGATGCGGTCCGGGAAAAAGACCTGAACGTTGTCGATTCTCCCGAATTCGAAGACGTCAATTACGAGAAGGACGAACCGCTTAAATTCAAAGCCGTCTTCGAGGTTTATCCCACACTCGACATAACGAATCACACCGATATTCCCGTAGAAGAGGTGCCCAAGGAAGTCGGCGAAGAGGAAGTTGACGACACTTTGAAGCGGATGGTCGAAGAGCGGGCCGAGATGACGCCTGTTGAAGAGGACAGGGAGATCGCCGAAGGTGATTTCGTCGAGATCTCGTTCAAGGGGACCATGGAGGGCGAAGAGGACGACGATTCTCTGTCGGCTGAAAAGGCCCTGTGTGAGATTGGGGGCGAAACGACGATCAAGGAGTTCACGGAAAATCTGACGGGCGCCAAGGCAGGTGACGACGTGGAGTTCGGCGTGAAATACCGTGACGATCATCCCGAACCGAAGTTGGCGGGCAAGTCGGCCGAGTATACGGTTCACGTCGATTCGATCAAAGAGAAGAAATTGCCTGAACTTGACGACGAGTTTGCCCAGAGTCTGGGAGATTACCCGAAGGTGGCTGATCTTCGGGAGGAAGTCCGGCAAAACCTCGAAGAACACAAGAAGACGCATGCCGACGAGCAGATGCGGGACTCCCTGCTCCAGTGGCTGGAGGAAAACAACGAATTCGAAGTCCCGGAAACGCTCGTGGAACATCAGGTCCAGGTTCGGCTTCAACGCCTGATGCGGGATCTATCCCGGCAGGGGATCAACCCCCAGCAGATGGATCTGGACTGGGGCAAAGTCCGGAATGAACAATATGACCAGGCTGTGCGCGACGTTCGGGGCTCTCTGATACTGGATCACCTGGCCGATCAGGAAAACGTCGATGCATCCGAGGAGGATATCGACCAGGAAATCGAGTCGATGGCCACCCAGATGCAGCAGACGACCCATAGCGTCCGTGAGGCCTTGAACGGAAATAACGGAATAGAAAGGATCAAAGGACAGATCCGTAACACCAAGATCCTCGAGATTCTGCAGGAACGGGCGAAGATCGTTCCTGCGGGGAGCCTTGGAAGGGAATCTAAAACAGGGGTCACCGAGTCGTGACCGGGGAATTGGGACGGCCCTGATTTTCCGAGATGCTGTTTTTCTCACCAGTTTGTGACACAATTTTCCGATAACGTTATTAAGTCCTACTGCGCGTAGGGGAATAGAGCGAGAACGAGTTAATGCAGAACATTCCTGAAGAAAAGATGGCACTTATTCCAATGGTCGTCGAGCAGACCAACCGGGGCGAGCGCGCCTACGACATCTACTCGCGGCTGCTCCGAGACAGCATCATCTTTATAGGAACACCGATAGACGACAACATCGCCAACGTCGTAACGGCACAACTCCTTTATTTAGAAGCAGAAGACCCCGAACGGGACGTATCTCTGTATATCAACTCGCCGGGTGGTTCCATCACCGGCGGATTGGCGATCTACGACACGATCCAGTTCATCCGGCCCGACGTGACGACGATATGTGTTGGCCAGGCGGCCAGTATGGGGGCGGTTCTACTCGCGGCTGGGGCTCCTAACAAGCGATTTTCGTTGCCGAATGCCCGCATCATGATCCACCAGCCATGGATGGGTGGTTTGCAGGGTCAGGCGACCGACATCGAGATACACGCGAAGGAGATTCTGAGGATGCGGAGCATCCTCAACGACATTCTCGTCAAGCATACGAATCAACCACTGGACCGCTTGGAAAAGGATGTGGATCGGGACTACATCATGAGCGCAGAGCAAGCCAAGGACTATGGTATTATCGACGAGGTAATCTCCAAGCGCCTGTAGAGCCCAACTCATTTTAAATTAATGGGTTAGACTAATATCAGCAGGCCGCACAACCTGACGAAAGGGTGGAGGAAAACCGGTTTGAAAAAGAACAGCAATGAAGCGCTTCGGTGTTCGTTCTGCAACAAGAGTCAGAATGACGTACGGAAACTGATTGCGGGTCCAACGGTCTTTATCTGCGACGAATGTGTTGCTGTATGCCAGGACATCATCGACGAAGATCAAGGCCTTGAACCGGCACCGCGCAACGTTCACCTCCCTAAACCACCTGAAATCAAGGAATTCCTGGACCAATACGTCATCGGCCAGCACCAGACGAAGAAGAAGCTGGCCGTAGCGGTCTACAACCACTACAAGCGGATCGAACTGGCACGCAAAAAGTCCGAAGTCGAACTCCAGAAATCCAACATTCTGCTGATCGGACCTACGGGCACGGGCAAGACACTTCTGGCCCAGACACTGGCACGGTTGCTCAGCGTTCCCTTTGCGATCGTAGACGCAACAACCCTGACAGAAGCGGGTTATGTGGGGGAGGATGTCGAAAACATCATCCTGCGGCTGGTCCAGAGCGCCGGCGGAGATGTAGAGCGCGCCCAGACCGGCATCATCTATATCGACGAGATCGATAAGATCGGCCGCAAGGACGAGAACCCTTCGATAACGCGTGACGTCTCGGGCGAAGGCGTTCAGCAAGCCCTGTTAAAGATGTTGGAAGGAACCGTGGCCAACGTTCCCCCTCAGGGCGGGCGCAAGCATCCTCACCAGGAATTCACCCAGGTCGACACGACCGACATCCTCTTCATATGTGGAGGCGCGTTCATAGGCCTGGAGGAAGTCGTCGAAAAGCGCCTGGCAAAGCGCAGCACGATGGGCTTCAAGGGTGAACTTCGCAGCAAGAGTGACGAGGGCCGATCGCAGCTGATCGATGTCGTCGAACCCGAAGACCTCATCAAATATGGAATGATTCCGGAGTTTGTCGGACGCGTTCCGGTAGTGGGGACCCTCCACGATCTGGATCAGGCGGCATTGGTGGAGATCCTGACCCGTCCCAAGAACGCGTTGGTCAAGCAGTATCAGCGCCTGTTCGAGTACGAGAACGTCACGCTGAAGTTCGCCGATAAGGCGATTTCCGAAATCGCGGCACAGTCCATAAAACGGAACGTAGGGGCCCGAGGCCTCCGCATCATCATGGAAGAGCTGATGTTGGACGTGATGTACACCATTCCGGGACAAAAAAAGCACGAAGAGCTAACGATCACCAAGCAGATGGTCGAAAAGAAGGAAGTACGGTTGCCGTTTGAGAAGGCCGGGTAAGCGGGCTACCCGATGGACTAGCAAGATTCCGGTCGCAACCCCAACACTTAACGGGAAATTCGGGCACCGGAAATGAGTCTATAAATGAGTACGAAGGACAAATACGAGCAGGTCAAGCTACCCATGGTCCCGATTCGGGACGTCGTCATCTTCCCCTACATGTTGGTACCCTTCGTCATCGGGCGAAAGTCCTCGGTGAGAGCTCTGGAAGCCGCTATGGACGGGGACAAGAGAATCTTCCTTTCGACCCAGTACGACGCCGCGATCGACAATCCCAAACCCAACGAAATTTATCAGGTCGGGACGATTTCGAACCTGGTCCAGGCACTGAAGCTGCCGGACGGAAACACCAAGGTTCTCGTCGAGGGCATTGAGCGCGCCCGGATACTGAATATTGCAGAGGAAGACGAACATCTGAAAGCGAACCTGCGACTCTCGCCTTTCAGAAATCAGACCTTCTCGGGTTACGACAACCTCATCGCGCGGGTCAGCCAGCTTTTCGAGCAGTACGTCAAGCTCAGCCAGAACGTCAATTACGAGCAGGTCCTGGCCGCAGTCCGGATGGATGACATCGGCCGCCTGACGGACACGATCTGTTCGCACCTGACACTGTCGGTAGAAGAGAAGCAGGAACTCATCGAAATTTTCAACCCGGTGGAGCGATGCAAGCGCCTCGCAGACTTGCTGGATATCGAGATAGAAAAGCTTCAGGTGGACCGGTCGATTCAGAGCCGCGTCAAGCGCCAGATGGAGCGCGCCCAGAAAGAGTACTACCTCAACGAAAAGATCAAGGCGATTCAACGTGAGCTGGGCAAGAAGGACGAAAAATCTGATCTGGATGAGCTTCGGGCAAAGATCGAGGACGCCGGAATGCCTGAAGAAGCCTACGAAAAGGCCATCCAGGAACTGCGTCGACTGGAAATGATGCCCGCAATGTCGGCCGAATCAACCGTCTCTCGGAACTACGTCGACTGGTTGATCGCTGTGCCATGGAAGAAGCGCAGCCGCGAAATCCGTGACATCGAAGCGGCCGAAAGGATCCTGAACGAAGACCACTACGGGCTGGACAAGGTCAAGGATCGAATCCTCGAGTTCCTGGCGGTACGCCAACTCGTGAAGAAACCCAAGGGTTCCATACTGTGCTTTGCGGGCCCCCCGGGAGTTGGCAAGACCTCGCTCGGAATGTCGATCGCGCGTGCGACGGGTCGCAAATTTGTCAGGTTCGCCCTGGGTGGCGTCCGGGACGAAGCCGAAATTCGCGGACACCGCCGGACCTATATCGGCGCCCTGCCCGGTCAGATCATTCAGATGCTGAAGAAGGCGGGAACGATGAACCCGGTCTTCCTCCTGGACGAAGTCGATAAGATGACGATGGACTTCAGGGGCGATCCCGGAGCCGCACTGCTGGAAGTCCTCGATCCCGAACAGAACTCGAACTTCAACGATCACTACCTGGACGTGGACTACGATCTGTCACAGGTGATGTTCATAGCTACCGCGAACGTTCTTCATACGATCCCACGACCCCTGCAGGACAGAATGGAGATCCTGCGCATCCCCGGGTACACCGAGGAAGAAAAGAAGGAAATCTCCAAGCGCTTCCTGATTCCGAAGCAGGTGGAAACGACTGGCCTCACCAAGAAACAGCTCCAGTTCGATGACGAAAGCATCGGGGGCATCATTCGCCAGTACACACGCGAGGCTGGCGTCCGTAACCTGGAACGGGAAATCTCTTCGGTTTGCCGCAAGGTATCCCGCGCGGTGGTTCGGGAAGGCAAGAAACACAAGGCGAGTATCACGGCGGACAACCTCAGTGATTACCTGGGAGTAGCGAAATTCCGCCGAAGCCAGCAGGAATCCAAGAACGAGATTGGTTTTGTCACCGGTCTTGCGTGGACCGAAGTCGGTGGTGAAATCCTCGCCACGGAAACGACTCTCATGGAAGGCAGCGGGAAACTGACACTGACGGGCAAGCTGGGTGATGTCATGCAGGAATCTGCCCAGGCAGCCCTGAGTTATGTCCGGTCCTGCGCCCACGCGTTCGGAATTCAGAAGGATTTCTACCAGAAACTCGACATTCACCTTCACGTACCGGAAGGTGCGATCCCGAAAGATGGCCCCTCGGCGGGGATCACAATGGCGACGTCGATCGTCAGCACACTGACGCGCATCCCGGTTTCCTGTGATGTTGCGATGACGGGAGAGATCACGCTGCGAGGCAAGGTTCTGCCGATCGGGGGCGTCAAAGAAAAGCTGCTGGCAGCGCACCGTGCGGGCCTGCGAACGATCATCATGCCTCAGGACAACCAGAAAGATCTGGCTGACATCCCGGCGAACATTCTGGATGAATTCACGGTTCACCTCGTAGAAAACATGGACGAGGTGCTGAAGGTCGCCCTCACCGAGCAGCCTACGCCGCTTGATGAATCAGAGGCCTTCGATCCGGCCGCACTGACCGGAGAGCCGGGCAAAGATCCCACCTCCGTGGCACACTAAGCAGGACAGTTGCCTCAAGAAAAGATTTCGCTCGGTCGTTCAAGCGGCCATCCTGGCCGAACGACCGGCGACCCACGCAATCATCCTGATTGCGCGGCCTATAGGAATCGACGGAACGTTGAAGCTGGTCCCTGAAAGGACCCGCACCGGTCTGACGGTGCGTGTGGACAACGAGGCGGAGCCGAGGCGTCAGTATCCCGAGAACATTCGAAGCCTGTGAACGGACAATTCGGGCGACAGTACAGGTACGGTAAAACGGGGCCTCAGACAGTGTCCGCCCCCTATCCCAAGCTTAAACTGGATATTTGCAGTCAATAATTGGTAGAATAATCTTGTCTGGAAATGAGCCTTCCGTGCTCAACCTCCCGTGAAAGTCAGTTCCGCCCGATTTATCAAGAGTACCCAGAAACCGGCTGACTTTCCCCGTGATCAACTCCAGGAGATCGCTTTTATAGGCCGATCGAACGTTGGAAAATCAAGCTTGCTGAACGCACTGGCAAATCTGGGCAAACTGGCCCGGATCAGCCGGTCGCCCGGACGCACACAGACCATCAACTTCTATTTCATCAATGACAGTTTCTACTTCGTCGATCTACCCGGATACGGATACGCCAAGGTTCCCAAGAAGATACAGGCGACGTGGAGAGATATGGTTGAAGGTTATTTGCGAGACCGGCCACAGTTGAGGTTGGCGTTGCTGCTCATAGATTGCCGCATCCCGCCGACTTCGGACGACATTTTAATGAAAGAGTGGTTAGACCACTACGAAATCGACAACACAGCCGTTTTGACGAAGTCAGACAAACTTTCACGGAATCGGTTGATTCAGTCGGCCAGGAGAGCCGAGGAAACGCTCGGAGCCGAAGAGCTGATTCCATTCTCGGCAGTCACGCGTCTTGGAAAAAAGGAGATCTTAAACAGGATTCAGACTGCCGTTTCATAGGTGGAGAGGGATGGATTCTCCAACGAATCCGAACCACACACCGCAACATCAAGAAAACCCCACATGAGTGAGAAAACCCCACCAACAAAAAAGCTAGTGACAGAACGTGCAGACGGTTCCACCGCGATGGACATCGCCCAACTCAAGGAGATGAATATCTCCGCCCTGACCCAGGTCACCAAGGACCTGAACATTCAGGGAGCATCGGGCATGCGCAAGCAGGAACTCATTTTCAAAATCCTCCAGGCTCAGACAGAAAAGAGCGGTTTTATTTTCAGCGAGGGCGTACTGGAAACATTGCCGGACGGATTCGGTTTCCTACGGGCTCCCGATTACAACTACTTGCCGGGACCGGATGACATTTACGTGTCACCGTCACAGATCCGGAAGTTCGATTTGAGGACAGGAGACACCGTATCGGGGCAGGTTCGTCCACCCAAAGAAGGTGAACGCTACTTTGCTCTGATCAAGGTTGAAGCCGTCAACTTCGAACATCCTGACAAAGCTCGCAACAAGATCTTCTTCGACAACCTGACACCACTCTATCCCGACGAAAGACTGACACTGGAAACAGAGCAAGAACATCTGTCGGCGCGCGTGCTGGATCTGCTGACGCCTATCGGTAAAGGCCAGCGTGGACTGATCGTAGCTCCACCTCGGACCGGCAAGACAATGCTGCTGCAGACGATAGCGAACTCCATCACGGCCAACCAGCCTGAAGTTATTCTTATCGTCCTGTTGATCGACGAACGACCTGAAGAAGTCACCGATATGCAGCGGTCCGTCAACGGAGAGGTGATCAGTTCGACGTTCGACGAACCGGCATCCCGGCACGTCCAGGTGGCCGAAATGGTCATTGAAAAGGCCAAGAGGCTGGTCGAACACAAACGCGACGTCGTGATCCTGCTGGACTCGATCACACGCCTGGCAAGAGCCTACAACACGATTGTTCCGCCATCGGGCAAGGTGCTTTCCGGCGGTGTCGACTCCAATGCCCTCCAGCGTCCGAAGCGGTTCTTCGGCGCGGCACGCAATATCGAGGAGGGCGGCAGTCTGACGATTATGGCAACGGCGCTGATCGACACTGGAAGCCGGATGGACGACGTCATTTTCGAAGAATTCAAGGGCACGGGCAACATGGAGATCGGCCTAGACCGCAAGCTAGTAGACAAACGCGTATTCCCGGCGATTGACATCAACCGCTCGGGCACCAGAAAAGAAGAGCTCTTGGTCCCCAAGGACGAACTCACCCGCATCTGGGTTCTGAGAAAGGTCCTGAATCCGCTCTCAACGGTTGAAGCCATGGAACTGCTGCTCGAAAAGATGGGGAAAACGAAGAGCAACAGCGAGTTTCTGGCTTCGATGTCCGGGGCCAGGTAAGAGAAGAAGCACCCCAAAGACGCGAAGGCGCAAAGAGTTTTATCAACGCGAAGAAACGAAGGTAAAGTAGCTTTTCGTCTTAGGAAGGTAGGAACTAGTCCGAATCAATTAAGCGCTGAGGCAGGACTCTTGGTGCTCGGATTACTCTCCGGCTAAACCTGGAAACGGAAAGCCCGACTCCCTCACCCGGCTGAGCAGTTCGCCGTCGGCGGAAAAGTTAATCTCGATCGAGGATTCGATGTCGTCGATCTGAAGTCCGTCCAGCAGTTGGAGCAGGTCGTCGCTTTCAAAGACCTGCATCTTGCCCAGCGCCACCACACCCCGTAGCAGATCGCCCGTTCGCCGCGCAGTGTCCGGAGTCGTAAACTCACCGACAGCCCGAGCCGTCAGGGCGGCATCGATCCGCATCTGGTAGGTAATGCGTTCCAGCGAAGCGATCAGATCGGCGGCCATTGGAGGCCCATGGCTTCCGGGAGCAGAACGTCTGTCAGGTTGCCAACGCCCAAACCTGGTTCCCTTCATCGATGGATTGAATAGCTTCCATCAGTTCCGGACTCTCCAGGACGGATGGGGTGGATATGCCCATCCGATCAATCGCACCGCGAACGGGTCCGACCTCACCGACGAGGACGAGGTCGTCAATAAACGACACTGAAAAATCCCCGGGAGAGGGATGATAAATCGTACGTCCCGCGTAGGATTCGAAGCTGGTTTCCAGGTCGCGAAAATACCGTTCGACGTTGAGGGGATCGTAGTTGGCTCTGGCAACACCCAGAAAGTCGTTTTCTCCCGTCCTCCCAAACATCACCTGGTCGACGTCCGTTTCAGGATCGAGACCTGTCCCCCGGGCAAACTCAGCCACGCGGTTCGGCATCTCGAACCCTGGCCTGTCCAGGAAGTTCTCCCTCACCAACGGGTTATCCCGAAGCCGGGCTACGTCAACGAAAATGACTCCACCGCTGTCGGGAGGAAACAGGCTCAGAAGAGCCTCGTCCGGACTGAGAGCCTCCACATTGGGAGGTAGGGTAGCTGCAATCACAGCAATCGTCGCAGCCAACGCTAAGGTAGCTATCAGCCATCTCATTACTGTCAAACCCTCGGAAAATTCAGTAGTCTTTTCTCGAAAAGTATAGCACCGTGACCGCGAAACACCCCGTGGCGAAGAGTCCAGAAGTCCAGAGCACGGTCGCCAGTTCCATCGGTTTCCCGGCAATCAGACTGCGCATCGCACCGATCAGCTCCGCGATCTTGGGCACCACCCAATAGAGAGAACGGAATATGTCCCGATAAAGTTCATTGGACAGAACCGGCGTGATCCGCTCGTGCGCTGCAAGGACGGGCGAAAACATCAGGATGGCATAGCCGGCCAACAGTCCCACTGCCGCGTTCTCGCTCATGACAGACAAGGCCATCACCACTACGTACAAGAATATGAACGCGATGACGATCAGAATGGTCGAGAGGGGAAAGCCCGTGTTCCAGATGCCGGATTTGACTCCCATGACGACCCACACACCCAGCATGAGGTACGCGGCATTTGCGGCCATGATTGCCACACCGCCCGTAAATCGGGCGACAACGAGACGCCATCGCGGAACGGGCCGGCACAGCAGGAGCTCGATGCTCCCTTTCTGAATCATCATAGGGAACAGGGTTGCCGTCGCCATCAAGGCGAGGAAGAGTCCGATCGTCGAAATCATCATCGCCATGCCGGCCTGCACGGCGTTGACGAACCGCTCAAGAGGCATTTCAGGAATCTCCAGAGCCTCACCGAAGAAGGTGGCGCCCTGAATCGCACCGCTGACGATATCCATGTTCAGAGCCAGGGCGATCGAACCGACGATCAGGGACGACACGACGAAGAAGAACAGGAACATCTTGTTCCGGAAAGACTCCTCGAACGTGTCGAGAAAGACGCCTGGCTTGAGAACCCTCAACCTACACGCTCCAGGAAAACCTCTTCCAATGTTCTTCGGTGCGGTGTTACCGAGTCGATCTCGACTCCCCGGGTCCGGAGCGTATCGATCAACTGATTGGCCGAACTTCGGTCTTCAACGACGACGCGAATCCGGCCGTCATTGAGGGTTGGATCGAATCCCAGGTCGCTCAACCACTCGACCAGCGGTTCGTGTCTGGGAATCGACACTTCGTAGGAATCGCCCCCGCTCGTGAAGTGCGCGACTGTACCGACATCCACGATACGGCCTTCTTTCATCAGAGCGACGCGGTCACAGACCGTCTCGATCTCCGCCAGTATGTGGGAGTTGATAAATACTGTCTTTCCCTTGTCGGCCAGTTCCCTGCAGATCTTTCGCATGTCCATCCGGCCCACCGGATCAAGACCGTCTGTAGGCTCATCCAGGAAGATCAGATCCGGATCGTGAACGAGGGCCTGGGCGAGAGCCAGCCGCTCCACCATACCCTTCGAAAACTTCGATACCGGAGTCTTCTCCCAACCCTTCAGACCTACCCGTTCCAGCCACACCTGGCCTTCGCGACGGACGAAACCCGAATCCTTCCCGCTCATGCTCCCGTAAAGACGGAGCACGTTTCGGGCTGTGAGATGAGTTGGGAACTTCGGGCTTTCCGGCAGATATCCAACACGGCGGAATATGGATCGATCTTCGGTCGTCTGTCCAAGGAGCCGCACTTCGCCGCGATCGGCGTGCGCGATCGTCAGGGCTATCTTGATGAGAGATGTTTTTCCGGCGCCGTTAGGTCCGAGGAGACCAAAAATGGAACCTTGCTCTTACGCTAAGATCAACGTCGACGAGCGCCTTGACGACTTTTCGTATCCACCAGCGACGGTAGGTCTTCGATAATCCTTTAACTTCAAGAGCTGGGAGCACGCGATAAGGTTAGGTTGCCCCGGGGGAGGGTGTCAATCCAGGGAGTGCCTGGAGCAGGATCGACCGACCACTAGTTCACATTCCGGACCCGGGCCGTGAGATCATCGGCAGAGCGATGAAAACCCACGCCCACATTCTGGAACGGATCACAGAAGCCATTCGAACGGCCCAGACCGTCGTCGCCAAGTTCACACCCGGGGAAATCACGCCCGAATGGAAAGGCGTTAACGACCCTGTAACGGCAGCGGATCGAGCCCTGGACGAAGCGCTCAAACAAGCTCTGCCACGTGGAGACGAAGGCTGGTTCTCTGAAGAAACTACGGACGATTCGAGCCGCCTCGCGCATCGTCGACTCTGGATCATCGATCCGCTCGACGGGACCCGAGAGTTCGTAGCCGGAATTCCTGAGTGGGCCATCTCCATCGGTTATGTCGAAGACGGCCAAGCCGTCGCCGGCGGCGTCTGTAACCCTCAGACAGGTGAAATATTTGTCGGTGCCCTCGGCCACGGTGTGACCTACCAGGCAGAAACGGTCACCTTGAGCGGCAGGCGGAACTTGAACGGCGCCACAGTCCTGGCGAGCCGCAGCGAGTGCAGACGCGGTGAATGGGATCGCTTTCAGGATGCCGGATTCGTTATCAAACCGGTAGGTTCGATCGCCTACAAGTTGGCGCTCGTCGCGGCCGGACAGGCCGACGCCACATGGACCCTTCAGCCCAAGAACGAATGGGATGTCGCGGGGGGCATCGCCCTGATGAACGCAGCTGGCGGGGTCGCTTACACGCCCGACGGTAATCCCAGATCGTTCAACAACAAGAATCCCCGCATGATGGGCCTCATCGCCCACCCGTTATCGCTCCAGGAGGCAGTCGGAAAGGCTTTGGCGGAAACGAGGTAGTAGCCCAGTTATGGGGACAGACTAATCGGTCCCCATAATTAGGAGATCAGCGCCGCTTCCTCTAACCAGCGAATGATCTGACCCGCACTTTCGGCGGGCGTTTCGAGGTTCGTTCGGACGGTTATTTCAGGATCCACTGGCCGCTCGTAGGGATCTGAAACACCCGTAAGGTTTTTCACCTCGCCGGACAGGGCTTTGGCGTAGAGTCCTTTCGTGTCCCTTTCAATTAGAGCTTCAAGCGGACAGTCGACGAATACTTCTACGAAGCGGGCTCTTTCCTGCGACGCCCGGACCTCTTCCCGAATCGATCGGTACGGCGAGATAGCCGCAACGATGACATTGACTCCGTTTCGGCTGAGCAGATTGGCGACGAACCCGATTCGACGAATGTTCGTGTCGCGGTCTTCTTTGCTGAATCCGAGCCCCTTGGACAGGTTCCGTCGAATCGTGTCGCCATCTAGGATCTCCGTCCGAAGTTTCCTGGCGGCGAATTCTTCGGCGACCAATTCCGCAAGAGTGCTCTTCCCGGCTCCGGACAGGCCCGTCAGCCACAACGTCACTTGACGGATCTGTTTACTGGGATCGGTCAAAGAAGAACCCATGCGGTAACCGCAGCAACCACCATGTATGGCAGGAGGCGGAGCGCTTTCATCACCCGCACGATTCGGATCATCTCCCGAGCCTCGTTGGTCTTGGGAAATACCAGACCCTCGGGCTCTGGAACATCGAGAAATTTGCAGAGCGGCGATCAGCCGTCGGTGATCTGATAGACCAATAACTTGTCGGCCGGAATCACTGATTTGACCTTCTCGATATGATCCCTGAACACCTGTTTCGCGTGTTCCTCGTCTTCGAAACGGCCATCGAACACACCTTGCCAGACGATCCGATCGATCATCCTGTCTAGAATTCGCATTCGGGGAATCAGAGGGAACAGCCATCGCGGCTGGTTTTTCATGATCGCATGAATAGTTCGGACGGCGCTACGATACCAGGCGTCCGGGTCACGCACCGACAGTATGACTCGCGCATCAGGGTAGCGTTCCAACAGTTCGCGGTAATAAACGCTGGACGGGAAGTCCACAGCTGCCCGATAGCCTTCGAAAACGTCGTCCCAGTCCACCGATCCCTCGACGGCGAGTTGATGCCAGAGGTGCGCCTGCTTCGGGCTGGGGATCACTTCGGACATGTGATGGCATTTGACGAAGCCCAGGATCTCTAACGCCTCTTTCAACGACGCGGTGCCAGTCCGGCCGAAACCCGCGCCAATTACTTCAAGAGCCATGTCCTGTTTCCTCGCTGTTGTCTGAATTGCTTGCCCAGCACGACTTACCGGACCGGGATCGAATTCGAAGCTTAACAAACCAGTCCAACGAAAATCAGAATTTCTGGATCCACTGAGAACCTCGAAGGCTTCCGGGCCGTGCAAAAGTATTTCCCTTTTAACGGGATTTGGGTGGTGGTTTATCGAAAAGCTGAGGAATCAGGCCGGACCGTTAACTCAGAGGACAAGATCCCACTGCCGGTCTTCGTACCGCACTTCTATGCGGCCTTCGCGTGTCCGCACCTTGGTGGGATAGCGGGAATTGAAGAGTTCATTTCCGAAGAGGTAGGCACCTTGACTGTCGTGGAATGTGAGCCGACTGTTGTTGGTATCGGCAACCACAAGCCAGGGCTCTTCGTTTTCCCGATCAACGATAGCGAGCGAACTCGGACAGAAGAAGGAACCAGACCCCTCTCCGGTGCCATTGAATGCACCTATGAAATTTCATTCCGGCAACCGGAACAGCTGAACGCGGTGATTCCAGGAGTCGACAACGTAGGCGGTCCCGTTCAGGATCTCGACACATTTTGGGTAGTGGAATTCTCCGGGACCGGTCCCCTTGCTCCCAAGAAACGTGAATCTGCCGTTCGACTGCTGGATTGCAAGACGGTGCTCGACTTCATCCACCGCAACCAGACGGCCGGCCTCGTCCAGAGTCCAGTCCACGAAGGTCCCCCACCGGGGAGGAGGCTCGTGTTTTCCAGACTGTCTTCGCCGCTTCTTCTTGCCCATCTAGCCAGTGACCTCGGAGTAAAGGCGATCCATGCCCGAGACGGTGGTCTCCCACGTATAACTCTCATCGACCATCTCGCGTGCCCGCGTGGCCAGCCGTAGCGTTTGGTCACGATTGGTAAGGGCCCAATCGATGGTTGCCGCTACGCGTTCGGGAGTCTGGGGATCGACCACCAAGCCGTTGTGTTCATGCCTGAGAAAGTCGCGGACACCTGGAATGTCGCTGGAAACGACCGGGGTTCCCAGCGCCATGGCTTCTAGAATGGCCATTCCCTGGCCCTCGTCGCTGGAGAGTGAGACAAACAGGTCCCAGTTGGCAACGTCGGCGTAGACGTTGGACACCTTGCCACGCAAGACGACGCTGTCGCCGAGCTCATGGTCCCGGATCGTGTTCCTGATCTCCTCGGCATAATCGGAATCGGCAATCGGACCGATCAATTCCAGATTTGCTTCTGTGCCGGCCTGCCGCAACCGTTCAAACGCTTCAACGAGGGTCAACTGCCCTTTGCGGGGTTCGACCCGGCCTACGAATCCCAAACGTATACGCTCCGAGGGCCGGTCTTTTTCGGATGTCGCGGCCCGAATTTCATCAAGCTGCAAACCCCAGGGAATGGCAACGATACGGTCGGAAGAGATACCGGATTCGATCAGAATCTGACGGTAGTCTTCCGCATTGCACACGATGCGGTCCGAGCGCCCAAATGCCCACAGGTCCATTGTGTTCATCCATCGAGGGCGGTTCTTACCCCAGCTGTGCAGTTGACCAATCAGCCCAAAGTCTCTGTCACCACCGTCACGAACCGCAGCGGCTGCGGCCACCGGGACACCGGAATGGCAGTGAACGACGTCGGGAGAAAATTCGTCGAAGACCTCCCTCAGTCTGGTAACACTCGACCAGAACACGTTCGGGTCACGGTCGAAGAGATCGACATGGAAATGGGAGACACGCGCATCCTGGAGGCGCGTACGATACGAATCCCAGTCCGACTCACCTTTTGAGCTGCCGCTGGTCACGACCCCTACTGTGGCGTTCTGATGCTGAGAAATGGCGAGACGCGTAACTACGTCGCCGGCGCCACTCCAAAGAAAGGGGATAAGGTGGAGGATCCGCATTAACGAGCCCAGATGCTCTTCTGTAGGTGCGCTCTCGGAGCACACAAAGGAACATCGAAGGTTGGAGACGTGCGGTCATAGACGGCACGTACAGTTGAGAAAAACTCTATCATTGCGAAAGTCCGTCTATCTCAGATCGTTGCGGAGGCTGCCGTTTTCGAATAGATCTCCCTCGTCTGGTAGCCTTCCGACTTCACTTCGCGCATGTGCCGCCCCGCTTGGTACTCGTAGACCTTTGTTCCCGAGTGGCGGGCGATCTTCACGATATTGTCGAAACTCATTCCGTTCTGAAAGGTGTTCAGGTATATCGCAAGATCATAAGCGTCACCAAGGGGCTTCCGAAGCCTGTCCAACCCGCGGACGCTCATCAGCCCTGGTTTGGAAACTCGATCACATGGTCCACAGCCGAATCCTCGATCCTGACACCGCTGGAAACGAGAACGTCCAGAACCGACCCTTCAGGGAGCAGAGATCGCACGTGCTCGTACGGGTCCATGCGGCCAGACCTGATCAGAAGGACTCTCAGCCCGCTTCGATCCCCATAAAGATCACTGAAGTCCTCGCACGCGATGCGACCGTCCGTGTAGTCGGTGGAGAGCAACTTGAACACGGCTTCCCTGTCTTCACGAGGAAACTCCGGAGTCTCCATGAAGACTTGTTCCTTGGCGCCAAAGTGACTCGCATCAGTGACGTTTTCGACCAGAATATTCGTGTTTTCCAGGGCCCACTCGCCCAACTCCGTTCCCGGATAGGGGACCAGCTGGTTGAAGTAAGCGTAATCCAGACCAACCTTGTCCTTGAACTCGATGCTCTTCTTTACCTTTTCGAGTGTGTCGCCGGGAAGCCCGACGATGAAGTGACCACCGACGACGATGCCGGCTTCCTTGAGAAGACGGATTCCGTTCCACAATTGATCGACTGTTTCACCCTTCTTGATGGCTTCAAGGATTTCGTCGTCTGCCGATTCCACCCCGATGGCAACACCCTTGCAACCGGAGCGCTTCATGAGTTCACACAGTTCGCTATCCAGCCGGTCGGCACGGATTCCGTTATTGGCATACCAACCCACGCCGAGATCGGCCCGGATCAAGGCTTCACAGACTTCCTTCGCATGGTCGATATGGAGCGTCAGGTTGTCGTCCAGGAACTCAAAGTCGCGGAACACATACTCGTTGCGAGCGTGACGCAGCTCATCGACGGTTCCTTCCGGCGAACGGCGACGAAACTTGCGGCCGTTGATCTTGGGAACGCTGCAGAAGGTGCAATAAAAGGGGCACCCACGGCTATGAACCATCAGATACGGGAAGCCCGAACGGTCGATCTGGTCCCATGTCCGGTATGTCGGGTAGGGCAGGTCGTCGAGATCGAAGATGAACTCGGTTGGATTCTGGCGCCATTCCCCGTCGTCATAATAGATAAGACACGAGATATCGGACGTGTTCTTGCCTTCGACGAGGTCGGGAAGAGCATACTCGCCCTCGCCGGTCAGACCGAATTCATAGACATCCTGAGAAGCCATGTACTCGCGAGCCTGAACCCCGATGTGGGGCCCACCCACTACGGTACGGGCATCGGGACAGACCCGGTGAATTTCACGCATCGTGCGTTCGGCTGAACTTACAAGAGCTGTCTTGACGGATGCACCCACCCAGTCGGGCTGGTAGGCGCGCGCATACGCCCCCACCTCATGATCGGTGTAGCTATAGTTGTTCATGTCGAGGACACGGACATCGTGTCCTCTCGACAGAAGCGCGCTAGACAGATATGCCAGCCCCGCGTTGTGCGTAACGTACCGCTGCGCTCCTGCAGGATCGATAAGAAGTACTTTCATTAACTACCACTTCGCCGTAAACGTTCGTCAGTCGATCGATGTATGCGCCGGGGGTAAACTGATCGCGCGCAATGCGAGCCGCGTTCTGTCCCATCCACCGCCGTAAACTCGCATCGGGTAAGAGTAAATCGAGAATGCGTCCAAAGGTCACAACGTCAGATTTTGGGACAAGGTAACCTGTCTGGCCATGCCGCAGCCAGTCCCTGACACCGCCATTGTCAAAGGCGACAACGGGCTTGCCGTGAGCCATCGCTTCAATACCGACAAGGCCGAAGGGTTCGGGCCAGACTGAACTGAAGGCGACCACCTTTGCCCGGCTATAGGCAGCCGCAACTCCTTGCCCGTCGACCACGGCTCGGTCTCCAGGCGCACGCCCCATTTTTGGGCTTCCCGAATAATCTCGTTCCGATATGCGCCCGACCAGAGTGTCTCGTCGGTTCCAACAGCAAGGAGCGTGGGATTCGAACGTGTCCGGCCCACGGCCTGGACCAGTTCCAGCAATCCCTTCTCAGGTATCACATCCTGTGCATACCGGAGTCCATTCTTATAGAAGGAGCTTCGGCGATAGGCATCGTAGGTTCGACGCCCTGTGACCGGCCGGATCAACTCGGGGATGTAGTAACGGTTGATTTCCCCGGGCCAGGATTCGGGGTTCCTTGAGCGTCGGTCGTCGTAGGCGGCTACAACCGACACTTCGTGTCCGCGCTCGAGCAGCTCGAGGGAAGTGTCGAAGAGCACACGCTCCGCGCCTCCATTCACGGCTGACAACGTATTGAAGAACAGAACTTTCATCACATATCGGAAGCAGGGGATTTCATCTCTTCGACGCGCCCACAGGCGCCATTTCAATCTTGACCAGTTCGGACGGATCGAGGTCGATTCCGAGGTAAACCGGCTCCATGTCGGGAGAAGCGAACGAAGTCTCGGGCTCGCTGATCTCAGGGTCACCTACCGACAGGACTTCAAACTCATCGCCCACGAGAGCAACGATCTGTCGAGGATTGAGTTCCCTGGCAAAGCGCACCAGGTTCTGGTATCGCTCCAGATTGCCGTTCGGAACGTCGAACACAATGACCGCATCCTTAAGGTCTTCGGAAAGACCTCTGGCATCGCCCGCATCGAAGAAGCCTTCGCCATCTACGTGGATCTGCTGATATGCGTTTCGTGTCTCTTCGGCCAGGTTCTCGAGGAATCCGTCGCTTCCCTTATAGAGGATCACGTGGGGATTGGACGGCTTTTCGTCCCTGAACATCTCAAAAAGACCATCGCGCCGAGACGTCCGCATGACGATGATCGGACGGCCGGGTGCAGCTCGGAGGCTGCTCTGGATCAACCGGAGACTACGGTCCTGAGCCTTCTTCTTCGAGGCCTGAACCGTATGGAACATCTTCTTGCGTTCTTCGGCCGGATACTCCGGCGTGTCAAACACCGGTTCGAGCTTGAGACGCTCCAGACCATCGCGGAACACCTCAGAGATGTGGTAGCTGTTCTGCCACGGCACGAGAAAACGCGCGTTTTCCTGCGCCCAGTCCCACATTTCTGTGCCGGGATAGGGAACTGTCAAACCGAAGTAATAGTTGTTCAGGTTCAACCTGCGTGCCAGAGCCAGCGTCTTCAGATCTTTGCGATATGTTGAACCGGGCAGTCCGATCATGAAGAAACCAGTCACGTTGAGTCCCGCTTCCTGAACGACTTCGATGCCATGACGGATATGGGAAACCTCTTCGCCCTTGCGAAGCAGATCGAAGACATCTTCCTGCAGGCTTTCGATGCCGAAGGCTACTTCAACACATCCGGCCTTGTGCATGAGGCTGGCCAGATCCGGCCAGATCCGGTCGGCCCGGATCCCGTTGCCACAGGACCAGTTGAACTTGTAACCGTTGTCCAGGATCGCCTGGCACACCGATTCGGCACGTTTCTTGTGCAACGTGAAGTTGTCGTCCACGATCACAACGTTATTCATCTTCAGGAAGTTCAGGACGTGGTCCAGCTCCTTCATAATGCTTGGGGCCGACCGATAGACCCAACGTTTGCCACTGATGGCGGGCACCGAGCAATAGGTGCACTTGTAAGGACATCCCCGGCTGGTCAAGAGCGGATACGTCTTGAAGGACGGGAAGCTGTCGAACGTCGTGAAGTCGGGCAACGGGAGGTCATCGATCTCGGTGTGGAACTGAATGTCCACGGCGACGTCTTCGCCGGCCTGGCTTCTGTACATGATCCCGTCGATGTCGCTGAAATCGGTCTCGCCCCTGGAATGACGTCCCACAAAGTCGGGTAGCGTAAACTCGGCGTCACCCCGAATGAAGAAGGCCCGTGGAGCCTCATCCATGATATTTGTCTTGGACAGAGTGATGTGCGGGCCGCCGTATAGGAACGTGACGTCCGGATACTTTGCGGCAAGTTTCTTGTGCAATTCCACCGCGTTGGCAAAGGTCGCTGACTTAACGGAGAAACCCACGTAGTCGGGCGCATGCTCGCCGATGACGTCAACAACCTCTTCCGGTTTCCGGAACTTATTGTTGAGATCGAGAACGCGAACCTGATGCCCGCCAAGCTTCAGTGAAGAGCTCAGGTAGGCAAGGCCCAGATTAAACAGGCCGTCTTGCCAGCCCAAAGAATCGATAAGTGTCACTCTGGCCATCTTGAATCACCTTTTCATAGAGCGCTCGTAAGCGCCGGTAGTAAATGTCTTCGCTGTAGTGTTCCCGGACCCGATTGTATCCGTTCAGTCCAAACTGTCTCGCCTTCTGCGGGTCGTCCAGGAGTGCATCGATCCCGGCTGCGAGTGCGTCTTCGTCAAATATTTCTGCGAGGTAACCTGTTTCGCCGTCCACGCACCAATCCTTGATTCCACCCGTGCGGGTCGCCACCACAGGCGTCAGGTGCGAGTACGCCTCAATGCCGATCAGGCAGAAAGTTTCGAACCAAATCGACGGCACAACGACGACGTCGGCCATCGAGTAGTACTTGGCGGTATCTTCGTAGCTTGTGTTGAAGCGAGCCTCAACCCGCGAACCGAGGCCGAGTTTTTCGACCAGCGGAGCAATCTGTTCTTTGTAGTAGTCGCCCGCGGTCAGGATGTAGAGTTTGAAATCGTTCCTGAGCTTCGGTAGAGCGTTGACCAGGAAATGAAGCCCTTTCTCATAACTCGCCCGGCCGACGAAGAGAATGCTCTTCTCTCCGAGTTTGCTGTAGCGCTCCTTGTTTTCGAGCTCCGCCTCGAGCGGCGGAAGCGTCGTGCAGTTGGGGATCAGGCTGAGTTGATCTTCCCGGTATCCGTTCTGCAGGGCCATCTGATATGACTCCTGACTTTCGATGATCAACGTCGTGTTCCGGAACGAAAGCTGGCGGTTGAACAACGTTACGAAAAACTGCTTAAGATCTCTGGATCGAGGCTTGATGCACCCCTCGGAAATGCAGGCCCGGCCAAACGCATGTGGACACAGGCTCTTGTCAGGCAACAGGCGCCAGTTCGTCGGGCAATAGAGGCGTGGATCATGGATGTTGCGAACCATCGGAATCCCGCTCCTCAAACACGCCAGGTATATAAACGGGTTCTGCTGGTTGTGCAGGTGGATGACGTTGGGCTGCTCCTTTTTCAAGACCTCGGATATCGCCCGTATCAGCTTCCGGTTGTTCCAGATGGACGAAAACAGATCGCTCCGCGTAAAGGGGTACTCGAGGTAGTCGAGAAAGTATTCCTTCCTCAGACCCGTCGGCCCGTTCGATTGGGACTCGGGAGCGACGATGACGTTCTCGACCCCGTTTCTCTCCATGATGTCGAGGACACTGAAGAGAAGTTTTTCGCCACCGCCCAGCGGCCGGTAGAACGAGCAAAAGTGGAGAACCTTCATGCTTCGTACCCCGGGGCCGTCGCTCCCTGCCGGCCCGGCATGTAGCGCGGACGGGAAGGAACGAGCAACAGATAGGTCGCGATCAACGGATAGATCAGGATCCCAAGGCAATTGACGAGTCCGCGGGTCAGGACGTTCCCCTCTTCAAAGTCCATGTGGTCCCACTTGTGCCAACGCCCTGTGTACCCCGCTACGAACTTGAAGGGTGCATCGATTCTCCGGACAACACGACTGACACCACCGTATCCGGTTCCACAATCGCCGTTAAGACACATGACAACCATGTCGAACCGGGTTTTCCTGAGTCTGGACCGCAAACGCCGGACGCTCCTCGGTGAAAGCCAGGGTTGGGACGGCTCGAAGTGCTCCATTCCCGCGAACAACTCGTTCCCGCCCAACTGGGTCCCGAGGACGCCAAATTCGGCTTCGGGGTACTTCGCGCGAAGCTGGTCCAGGGCCCACTGAATCTGGGGAGTCCTGGCGGTGCGGAGAATGAGAATTCTGCGGACCCGATGATCCGGAAGCGATTCGCCTCTGAGGGCTAACATGACGCCTCCCGGCTCGAACCTGAGACAACGACTTCCATCGCCTCTTCACGCGCGTCCGAACCTCTCTGGAGTTCAAGGATCGACTTGCCATCAAAATGGGGTCTCGCGTCCCATTCTCGAAGTGCTGTTTCCAGATCATCGAACCCGATGCGCCGACGGATGAGGCTCTCTAAAGGTGTGCCGACCTCGGAAAGTATCCGGACGGCGTCGTCGAAATAGAGATTCGGTACGGCAAACACGCCTTCGACGCGCACCCGTTTGAAGATCAGCGTACGGACGTCGATGTTCGCCTCGAGGTAGTCATTCCGGTCAAGGCCAAGCGTCAGCACGCGGCCCACCGGGCCACATGCCTCCAGGGCATCCGACAATGTCGACGGAGGCGTCGTCACCAGAACACGGTCCGGTGCACCGCCCAGAAGATTTCGAAGGGTCGTCTTGTCGATGAGTTCATCGAAGCCGATGTGCCGGGTCAGGCCGACATCAGCGAGCACTGCCTCGTCGGGTTGCCGACCGATCAGGACGACATCGGAGACTCCAAAATAATTCTCGAGCAGATGGGCAGTGATGATTCCCAGAGTGCCGGTTCCAAAGACCGCTACCCTGTCTGTTTTTTCGATTTCTGCCGAATAGATCAGGTCGAGAACGACGTTGGTGGGCTCCATGAGAGCCAATAGCGCATCACCAAGGCCCTGGGCGGACACCAGAGATCGGCCGTCACAGTCGGCGTACTGACTGAAGCCGAGCTTGTTGACGATGAGGCCGCGGCAGGAACGAAGATCGCCGGCCAAACAAGGCTCACACTCGAGACAGGCTGCTGCGTTCTTGACCGCTACGCGATCGCCCTGACGGAATCCGTCAACGCCATTCCGCAGGGCGACAACTGTTCCACCGAATTCGTGGCCCAGTTCGTCCCAGCCCTCGGCCCAGCTCGTCGCGAAATGCAGATCGCTACGACACAGACCGCACACGTCCACACGAACGAGATAGTCCTTTTCGGGAGTCGCCGGAATCGGATACTCATCCAGACGGAACTGCATGGGAGATTTCACACGGTACCGGCGATATGTATCAGGTCTGCTCATTGTTTCGTTTTCTTCGAACCCGACTCCTCGACTTCGGAGGACGTAATTTCCGCAACGACTTCGACAGGTTCACCTTCTTGGATCAGGTCCAGTTCAAGCAGGTCGCCCCGTGCCTGCGCCGTAATGTTGTCGCGCCACTTGGACTGCTGGATGAACTCCTTAAGAGGTGAAGCCGGAGCGTTAAAGCTCTCTCTGTAGGCCGTAAGGTCCACTCCCTCGGGAACGACCATTTCACGGACATCGAGGTTCCACATGTCCCGTGTCGCATGGTGCTGGTCGAGGTTGTAGTACTGGTCGCAGGGAATGAAGCAGACGCTACGTGTGGTCGGCCAGTTGATCTGACCTTCGAAAACGTTTCCGATCCGCCAGCGCTCCCGGTCGGAGCGTCGTTCCTGAGTCAGACACTTGTAGACGTGCCCTTCCGGGTCGATCAAGACGTGGGACTGTCCACCGTTACACGTCAGTGGCACCGGCCCTGCGCTGTTGAGGTCCCGGACGTCTTCAAACGGCGAGAGGAACACGCGTAGCCCGGCCTCGGCCAGTTGGTCCGTAGCTGAGGTAGCATCGTAGGTGTGATAGTCCGCCAGGTTGACCTGTAGCGGATAGTGGCGACCGAGAATGATGCACTTGGCCGTAAACTCCTCAATCGAATCACGACTCGAGGGATGGTAGGACGCGGTCCAGGATACGCAATTGGGAATGGGCTCTTCGCCGTAAAGCCGCCACCGGTTGGCACCCATGTTCGACGTGATCGCCCATCGGTGCGTCTTCGACAGTTCTGTGAGGAGCCAATGAAACTTCGGAAAAATCGTCGGTTCTCCACCAACGAAGTTGATGTGGGCGGTGTTCGGAATCGTCCGGGTGATGGCTTCGAGCCATTCCTCGGGTCCGTGATCCAATTGCCTGGACCGGTCCGACTGCGCCATCGTGACCCAGCAGTACTCACATGAAGTAGAAGCGTTGCTGTGAAAGTCACAAAACCAGGAAATGTTGATCTGCGCCGAGGTCAGTTCCACTTATCCGTTCTCCTCTAGTCAGCTCCGCTCTTTCGCAGGTGCCATGAAGACGTACTTCAATCCGACTATCTAAGAAAGCAATTGCCCGACCAAAGGTCGGTTGGGGTTTAGCGGACAGGATCAGAACTGGTGGGATCGCTTTAAATCTCTCTTATAGCGACTCTTATATCTCGGGGCCAATTCCGTAGAGGAGGGCTTAGCCTCGGAATCAACCGGGGAAAAGGACAGTCTGTTGACACCATGGAATCAAATCGATAGAAGCATTCCCCCAGGGTGGATCAGCCGACGGGCGTGTTCGAGAGGTTGGATGCGAAGGAAGCTCCCCAGGCCAGGCACTCCTCGATCGAAGTCGTATCTTTCTCCAGAACGGCCTTTTTTGCCACCAGATCGAGGAACGCTTCCAGGCAACCACAGGAGGGATCTTTCCGGGTAAGAACGCCTTCAAGATGGCTTGCTAGAGGCTGCATTTGGTTACCCCGAACGTGGAGCCCTCGAAGCTTTCCCCGGATGTCCACGCGTCGGTCGGCATAACGGTGGAGGGCGTCCCGCAGCGAACGGATCTCAACCCCGTCGGTCAATATCCCGCCTTCAGTCGCATTCACGAACCGCGTGGACGACGCTTCGGCTATTCGTCTCACGAAAAAGTCTCTATAGGCCATGAGGTTTTCCGTAGTTGGCACCTCCTGGCCCCAAACGTCGGACTCAGAATGATCCAGCGCCTTTCGGTTGAAGACTCTGCCGTGAAAAATCGTGTGTCTTGCGTAATCATGATCCCAGGTATATGAAAAATCCTGACCGGCAAAAATGACGGGATCCGCACCCATACGGCAGGCCAGGTCGAGTGCGGCAGTCGCAACCGATCCCCAGACTTGGAGCCTGGTCTGCTCTGCTCCAAATTCCTCGTAGAGTGCGTCGGGGAACACGCCAACCGAAAACTGAAATCGGTTCGCCCCAGCAGCCATCGCCAGGGGATGCGCCGCCTGCTCCGCGATCAGGTACGTATCCCGCGGCAGGGCGCCAACGACATGACGGGCGTTCAGTTCGCTCGGGTCTGCGATGATCACCGCATGCGGAACGATACCTTCGGCCAGCAGCGGCCGCAGAGCCGTATCGACGGCCAGAATGAAGCAGCGTTCTTCCATCCCCGTCAGGTAACGAATATTGCGATCAAGCGAGGGTCCCGCCGAAACGAGTACGAGCGGCAGTCCCTTGAAGCGGCCGAACAAACGACCGACCCTTGGGTCTGACGCGTACTTCAGGTTGGATGCAGCGTTCTCGAAATAGGTACGTCCGTTTTCGAAGTGCGTGAGGAGGTTTCCCGCCCTGTCACGGAGACGGGCGTTGAACGCGGCCTGCACGGAGTTGGAAAGCTCACCGAACATCTGATCGGCCCGCGGCCATCCTATCCACAGAATACGGTCAGTATCTTGACACCCCGCAAGGCCCCAATCGTCAATGAATTGACCTACCTCCTTTCCGACCACGTACTGGAACCGTGAGTCTTCAAGGAGTTCTCGGCCTTCCCCCTCGGCACAGAACAGGTCGAAAACATCCCGATCAGGCTCGAGTACAAACACCCGCGTATCGGCGCCCAACCGCTCGCTGAGGTAGTGGCCGGAGTAGCCCAGGCCCCACCCGAAGTGGAGAACAACGTCAGCTTCCTCCAATGGCAATCCCGTATAAAACGAGCGGGCTTCCCTCGCCGGATCGTAAGGGCTGTGGTAGGCAACGCCTTCGATTTCAACGTTTGGGCGCCCCGAACGGGTCGAGGATCGCTTCATTCTCTCTGAGCTTACGGACTGCAGCATAAGCGCCGCAGCAATTGCGATTCCCAACTGGAAAGAACCGAAACCACAGAGGCACCGAGGCACAGAGAAGACCCTGTTCTTGTAGAGAAATCCAGGTAATCGGGCCCCGGCTCCATGTCTCTGATTGCTTCCAACAACCCGCCCTTCCTGAGGGTAGGCCAGCAGGAATCACAAGATCCGATTTATGGAAGGGAATTTGCTGTTAATGACGGCCAGGAGACCAAAATCATGTCGAAAACACTGAACAGCACCCGGGAAACGTCAAACAAATTGTTCCTCGACCTTTCGACTGCCGCATCGCTGGCAGGATTCTCGAGCCGGCATTTCCGCCGGATCATCGAAGAAGACAAGATCCGAACCATGCGCGTCGGCCGCAAGTTCTTCGTCCTGGGATCCGATTTCAATAGTTGGCAAGCCGCCAAGGCCCAGCACGCGAACTAGCCCGCATATTTCACCGATAGGACCAGAAAAGGCCGCCCTGTCTGGCATAAAGCGTTTTGAAATAAACGTTTAACAAGCCAAACGGAGACGGCCCTTATGAGAACAGAGTGTAACCAAACGACGTTCGAATTTCACGGACTTCTTCAACGAAAAGTGAAGGCGCGTTTTGACGGCGGAAAGATCACCTCCGACGCTGGGGTTCTGCTGTTGAGGGAAGTGGAAAAGCGAACGGGTCTGATCGCCGGACTGGCCGAGTGTTTCAGGGATTACCGGGACGCGAGGTTGATCGAACACACGGTGAGCGAGTTATTGGGGCAGCGCGTCTACGGACTCTGTCTGGGCTACGAGGATCTGAACGATCATGACCAACTGCGGACCGATCCGATGCTGGCCGTGGCGGTGGATAAGGCCGATCCACTGGGGGAGAAGCGGCGGCAGGCCCGAGACCGGGGAAAAGCGTTGGCGGGCAAGTGTACGCTGAACCGGTTGGAACTGACCGGGGAGCAAGTCGATGGGAAGGAGCGGTACAAGAAGATTGCCATGGACCCGGACAAGATCGACCGCTGGATGGTGGATGCATTTGTGGCGGCTCACGGATCGGCGCCCGAGGAGATTGTTCTGGACCTGGATGCGACCGATGATCCGATCCATGGCCATCAGGAAGGACGGTTCTTTCACGGCTACTACGGCAACTACTGTTATCTGCCGCTCTACATCTTTTCGGGAGAGCATCTGCTATGCGCCCGGTTGCGGTGCTCCAATGTCGACGGTGCGGACGGCGCCGTCGAGGAATTGAACCGCATCATCGGCCAGATCCGGCAGAGCTGGCCGGAGGTGTCGATTATCATCCGGGCCGACTCGGGCTTTTGCCGGGATGAATTGCTGAGTTGGTGCGAGGCCCACCAGGTCGATTACGTGGTGGGTCTGGCCAAGAACGATCGGCTCAAGCGCGAGATCGCTGAATCGATGAGTCAGGCCGAAGCCGAGTTTAACGACACCGGGAAACCGGCGCGGGTGTTTAACGATTTCCGGTATCGCACTCGGAAGAGCTGGACCTGCACCCGACGCGTCATCGGCAAGGCCGAGTTCCTGGAGAAAGGCGCCAATCCTCGATTCGTTGTGACCTCACTGTCGCCGGAACGCCTGGACGCCCGCGCCCTCTATGAAGACTTTTACTGTGCGCGGGGCGACATGGAAAATCGCATCAAGGAACAGCAGTTGGATCTATTCGCCGACCGGACCAGCGCGGCAACCATGCGCGCCAATCAACTCCGGCTCTATCTGTCCTCGGCCGCCTACATGCTCCTGCACGCGTTACGCCGTCTGGGACTGAAGAATACCGATCTGGCCCGCGCTCAGTGCCAGACGATCCGCTTGAAGCTCCTCAAGATCGGAGCTCAAGTCCGTCTGACGGTTCGCAACATCTGGATCTCCATGTCGGAAGCCTATCCCTACGCCGAGGTCTTTGCCCTCGTCCATCGAAACCTGCAGGCGCTTCCTCTGCGCTGCTGAGAACCGACCCGATCCCCTGCGCCAAAATCGACTCGTTCTTTTCGGCTCCGCCGAGGTTTGTCTCAGTGCGTTTCGTCACCCTCTTCTGAACCCGAAAACGCAGCAACTCCCGCTTGTCGACACCGCCGAGTCACGCCACACATGCCCAATTCGAACCCAGATCCTCCCGAATCCGATTCTTACTGCCCAAATCCCCCTGATCGCCGGACTGGTGAAACATGCGGGCTAGATCCGGCAAGATCCGGATCGTTCATCGCGAGCACCCGTACAACACCGCCGGTCCGAGGGACAGGGTGTGCCTCAGCGCACCAGTCACCTGCGGATGGTCGATTCGGGTTCGAAGGCCAAGGTCTTTCCATCAAGTCTCGCCTTCAGAAGCCGTGACATATCTGTGAGCGGAGGAAACGAAACGCATGTCAATTGAACTTGAAACAGAGCCGCAATTACTCACGGACGAGGAGCGGGCGAGAGGCGAAACCGATAATCCGACATGCATCGACTTTCTGAAGTTCAACAAATCGCTCGATGTCAGGGCTGATGGCTTATCCGTCGTTGAAAAGAACGACTGGGGAACCTGGCGGTGGGGCTTAGGTCCGGGCACGACGCTGAGGTTTTCCCTCGATCGTGAACAAGAGCTCATCCTGAAGCTTCGTTTCAAGAGCCCTTTCGAAGGGCAGTCCATTGTCTTGAAACATAACGACGTCGTTCTGACAGAGTTGAATCAGCAGGGTGTCGACATCGAGGTTGCGATTCATGGGCTGAGGGAAAACACGATAGCCCTTGAATACGCCCACTGGGACAAACCACCCAAACTCTTTCCGGACGACATTCGGCCACTCGCAGCCAACTTCTCTTATCTGGCTCTGATTTCCGGTAGCGTCCAAGGCTTCTCGTTTCCCTACAAAGAGCCTAACTTATACCCGCATATCGGTTCGCCGATCGAAAACGAAGATCTGGCACGAAGGGAATATGCGGAAGGTAAAACTATTTTCCGGAGTTTGCCTCCCATCGTCACGCTGGCTCTGACTACGCGGTGCAACATCCAGAAACCTTGTGTTATCTGTGACATCAACACACGACCGGCTTCGGCCGATTCCTCCATAGAAGCGCAGACCATCGAGCGAGCCGCCCCGCTCATCGCAACCGCGCGTTACCTTCTGCTTCACTGTGGCGGCGAGCCGATGTTTTCCAGATATTTCGACGAAGTCATCGAAATGACCTCGCCTTCCACCACGATAACGTTCGCCACCAACGCGATGCTCCTGACACCGAAACGGGCAGACCTCATGTTGGAAAAGAACGGCCTGGCAGAGTTCACTGTCTCGATAGACGCTGCAACGGCCAACATGTTCCGGGTCATGCGGCCTTCGTTCGATTTTGAGAGGGTCAAACGCAACATAAGCTACTACACGAATAAGGCAAAAGAGCTAAAGAAGGACAAGTCGCGGGTTTCCATCAATATGTCAATTTGTGAAACCAACGTCAAAGAAGTCCCCGCCTTCGTCGACCTTGCGATCGAAGTCGGCGCAAGCCAGGTCACATACAACCATCTGAACGAAGGTCTGACCCATGTCGTAGAGACCTCGGACGGTAAGGAATGGGACTACCTCAAAGAAAGCAAGTTCTCCGATCCCGCCAGCCATGACGAGTTGCTGCTCGAGGCCTGGGAGAGGGCAAACCAACGGGGAATACCGATGACGTTCAGCGGGAGACCGTTTATCGGCCCTGACGCTGAAAAACTGGAAGAAATCGTTGAGAGTATGACAGAGATTCCTTTCCAGCAAGAGGGAGAAGCCGAATGGAAATCAGAATTCCACACCCGGTTAGATCCCTCGCTACCCCCCTGTTTCAAACCCCGGCAGGAAACCGTGATCCAGCCGAACGGCGACGTCCGCGTGTGCTACTACCACGACCTCTTGCAATATACGATCGGCAATATCGCGGAAAATGACTTTCTCCAGCTCTGGAACGATGAAGAGATGGTTAAGGCGCGGACATTCTTCCTGGAACAGGGAGTGGCTCCCAGATGCCACGCTTCGCATCCCTGCCAGAGGTGCCGGCACTAAGTTAGACGGAGATAATCGAAAAACCTGGACCCTGGCCTTCCAAGGACTCGGTATCAGGCCCGCCGCCATTCGTCCCCCCGATTCGTCGCGATAGACACCTCGACTGTCTTCTCTACGCCCCATCAGAACACCTCAGATGCAAATCAGTGCGTTGACCCGTAATTTGAGGGGGCGCAGGGTTGCTGATACCCTGTCCAACGAGGAAAACCATGAAAGAAAAAGCGCAGTTCATCACCCTTCCTGCATTGTTGCTCCTGATTTTCTTCCTGGGGAAACTGATCCTGAGCGTAACCGGCGCCTCTTATCAGACCGGCATCCAAGTGTTCTCGATGGTCACGCTGGAGGTCCATCTCGCCCTGATATGGCCTGCGTTCGGCCGGGTATACAAGGGCTATGGCATCGGCGGCGCAATCCAGGTGGCACTGATGATCGTTCTGGTGGCCCAGGTTCTGATCATCATCGGAACGATCGTCTCCTATCCGATCGGCGGAACCCATTTCAACGACCCGATTGCCCTCAATCAGGAGGCCCCGGTCGATTTCATGACCGCTATGGCGATCCGTGCCGGAGGCGTCGTATCCAACTGCGTGTTCGGAATTGGAGTGGCCGTAATCGGATGGACGATGGGAACTCTGATCCCAGCTCGCCATGTGGAGACGCCTCAAACAGCGGCGTAGAGCTTGCGGCGAGGCAGTTCGGGCAAAAGAAATAGGGGCCCGTACAGCTCACGAGCCCCCACAAACCGGTCTTAATAAGGCTTACCTCTTTTTCTTTTTCTTCGAAGCTGCCGCACCCAGAACCGCATCTTTCGCGGCCTTGGCGATCCGGAATTTCAGGACGGTTTTAGCAGGAATCTTGATAGGCTCTCCGGTCGCAGGATTGCGTCCCGTGCGGGCCTTTCTTTTCTGCTTTACGAGTTTCCCGAGGCCGGGCACCGTGAACTCGCCGTTCTTCTTCGTTTCCTTATGAGCAAGGTCCGCTACGGAGAGAAGGAACTCCTTAGCGTCCTTCTTGGCAACATTCGCCTTCTCCGCCAGTGCGGCGATTATCTGGGTCTGCGTCATCTTACCTGCCATACCGGGTCCTCCTAGTGAAAGTGTCGAGACTGCTAAACAATAAATGACTCTTCGATTCTCGCCGGGCCAGGGAGTCAAGTCAACTCCTGAAAACGCCGGTTTTAAGCCGTCCGGAGGCTTCTGTCACCTTTTAAACGCCTTCTGAATCTCTCTGAGATCGTAACGTATGATGATCGGGCGTCCATGAGGACACACTGTGGGACAGTCTGTCTTCATAAGCTCCCCGACCAGCCACCGCATCTTAACACTATCCAGCGGATTGTTAATCTTGATTGCGGCATGACACGCGACTGTAGCCGCAATTTTTTTCTGGAAGCTGTCGATATTAATACCTTGACTTTCCCGATCGAGACCGTCAATGAGCTCGCGAAGCAGCTTCTCGACCGCTCCCGCTTTCAGAATCGCAGGCGCCGTGGTGACAGTCACGGTCCTTGGCCCGAACGGTTCCAACTCGAATCCGTTGCGCGCGAGCTCGGCGCGAACGCTCTCGAGAAGCACTTCCTGCTCGGGCGAAAGCTCCAGCAGTATCGGTGTCAGAAGGCGCTGGACCTCAAGCCGGCTTTCACCCCGCTCCCGTACGTAGTTTTCAAACAGGACCCGTTCGTGAGCCACGTGCTGGTCAATCACGATCAGACCACTACTGTCACTCGCAACGATGAAACTGTCCTTCAATTGCCCAAGCGGTTGAATCTCTCTTTTGACGAACTCGAAGTCCGGAGTAACGCTCTCTGAAGCCTGTCCGGAGCCAATGACTGCCTGGGCTTCCTCGAAGTTGAGATCCAGAGCGCGACTTTCGGAGTAGTCGAGCGCCGCCGGCGTGCTGGATCCCGACTCTCTGGCAATCGGGCCGCCGATCCACGAATCGGGAACGCGGCTGCGTAGTCGGGGAGCTGAATAGCCTGAGGATGGAGCTTCATCCGAGTTCATCGGAACAATCGTCTTGTCCGAACGTAGCGCTTCGAGAACCGAATCACGGATAGCGTCATGGACCGCAGACCGCTGACGGAACCGGACCTCGGTCTTGGCCGGGTGGACGTTGACGTCCACGTCGCGATGCCGAGCGACAACATAAAGAATAGTGACCGGGAAAGTGCCCGAGGGAAGGATGGTGCGATACGCCTCGGTGTACGCATGAAGAATCGCCGGCTCCCGAACCGCACGTCCGTTCACAAAGAAAAACATCGAGTTCCGGTTGTACTTCTGCACATGAGGCCTGGACGTGAATACATGCACCTTGAGGCCCGAAGCCGGAAACTCCTTTTCGAACTCGACAAGTTCGTCGAGCAAGTCGCGGCCGAACACTTGAAAGATGCGCTCGCGAAAATCCGAAGCCGGAGGCGCGGACAACACTTCGAACTTTCCACTCTTCAAGACGAAGTGAATCGCGGGAAAGGCCAGCGCATAACGCGTGCAGTGGGCCGTGATCTGACTCAATTCGTAGGATTCCGACTTCAGAAACTTGCGTCTCGCCGGTACGTTGTAGAAAACGTCTTCGACCGTCACTTGGGTTCCAGGAGGAAACGCGCCTTCACTGAGGGAGATCACCTCGCCGGCCGCGATTTCTAGGGACATACCTACAGATTGGTCCCGGGTCTGGGTCTCCAGGCGAACCCGCGCCACAGACCCGATCGACGGCAATGCCTCACCCCGAAATCCCAACGTCCGAATCGAAAAGAGATCATCGGCATCGGCGAGCTTGCTGGTGGCATGCCGCTGGAAGGAAAGCTCGGCGTCTTCGGGGGTCATTCCCTCGCCGTCGTCGATCACCTGGATCCAGGCCCGCCCTCCACCACGCACTTCTACGGCGATCTTCTTCGCTCCGGCATCGATCGCGTTCTCTATCAACTCCTTGACGATCGACGAGGGTCTCTCGACAACTTCGCCTGCGGCAATCTGATTGGCTACGGGATCGGGTAGAACTGAGATCTTCGACATGTTCTTGGAATTCTCTAACCACAGAGGCCGAGAGGCACCGAGAAAAAATTGCGCCTCCAAGAACAAGGGAGGATTCTCTCTTTGTCTCCGTGTCTCTGTGGTGCTTGTCTGGGTCGGATCACTTCTTTCGGATACGGAGCCCTAATTCCTTTAGCTGCCCGTCATCAACAGGCGAGGGCGAACCGGACATCATGTCGATGGCACGTGCGGTCTTCGGGAAGGCTATGACATCCCTCAGGGATGTGCCTCCCGCTAGCAGCATGACGATACGGTCGAGGCCGAAGGCGATGCCGCCATGCGGAGGCGTGCCATATTCGAGCGCCTCGAGGAAGAATCCGAATTTTTCATTGGCCTCTTCATCACCCAGACCCAGTGCACGGAATACCTGCGACTGCAGATCACTCCGGTGGATCCTAACCGATCCCCCGGCACATTCCACGCCGTTCAGGACAAGGTCGTAGGCGCGGGCGCGCACGCGGCCCGGATCGCTTTCAAGAATCGAGAGATCCTCATCCACGGGTGCCGTAAAAGGATGGTGGCGCGAAGCCCATCGCTTCTCGCCTTCGTCGTATTCAAAAAGCGGGAAATCGACGACCCAGAGAAAATTCCAGAGACCTTCCCCGATCCAGCCTTCCCTCCGGGCAAGTTCGAGCCTGAGCATCCCCAGCTTTTCCAGCGTTGCGATCCTTTCCCCGGCGAGCATGAAGATCGTCTGTCCCCGACTTGCTCCGGTCTCACGGATGAGTTTTCGAATGGCCTCGGCACCGGCCTTCTTCAACACAGGGAGGGTCCGAGGATCCGCCTCGGTCGCCTCCACCCATGCGATACCTGCTCCGCCCAGCTGCTTGATAAAAGCGTCGAGTTCGTCCAGGATCTTCCGTGAATAGGCCACTGGCGCAAGGAAACCCCGCACGGTCTGCCCCTTCTCGACGATTCCCTTAAACAACGACTCTTCGCCTTGGGCAAAGATAGAACTGAGATCCTGGAGTTCGACGCCGAAACGTGTATCCGGTTTATCGCTGCCGTAGCGGTCCATCGCTTCTTCGTAGCTCATTCGGGCAAACGGCAACCCAACCTCGATACCTTCACCCCGAAAGACCTCAGCCATCAGACCCTCCACGAGGGAAAAGAAAGCCTCCTGTTCGGGAAATGAAAGTTCGACGTCCAGTTGAGTAAATTCGGGCTGCCGGTCGGCACGGAGATCCTCGTCACGGAAACAGCGCACCACCTGAAAGTACTTTTCGAATCCGGATATCATCAGGAGCTGCTTGAACAGCTGCGGCGACTGGGGCAAGGCGTAGAACTGGCCATTGTAGAGCCGGCTCGGCACCAGATAGTCGCGGGCGCCCTCGGGCGTGGACTTGGTCAGGTACGGCGTCTCCACTTCCCAGAATCCCGCGTTGCTCATGTAGTTGCGAATCGCCATCAACACTCGATGACGCAGCTTAAAATTCTGCTGCACGGACGAGCGGCGCAGATCCAGATAGCGGTATTTCAACCTCAGATCTTCGGAAGTCGTTATCTCATCTTCGATCGGGAACGGCACGGTCCGAGCCTGGTTGAAAACGACGACGGACTCGGCGGCGACCTCGATTTCGCCCGTTTTCAGATTCGGGTTGATCATGTCGTCGTCACGCCGGCGAACCTTTCCCCTCACGCCGATGACGAACTCAGACCGGAGGTCCTTCGCCGAGCGGTAGGCATCGGCGTCACGCTCCGGGTTGAAAACAATCTGCGTGATCCCCTCGCGGTCTCTCAAATCAATGAAAACAAGCTGGCCATGATCTCGCCGCCGATCCACCCAGCCGGCCAATGCCACTTCTGTGCCTTCCTCGGCAGATGTCAACTCGCTACAGCTGTGCGTTCGCGCGAAATCTGTACTCATGGCATCTGATCCGGACCGACTTCATGGGCTCGGGCTGCCTGGAGGAATTCTTCCTCCGTCATTTCTTGCTGTTCCCTGCTGTCCATATCCCGAACGGTTAGTTTGCCAGAGCGGACCTCGTCTTCGCCCAGAATCACGACGTTCCTGGCCGCGAGTTTTCCTGCCAGTCGCATCTGACTCTTCAGGCTTCGAGGATCGAAGTCGAGGTAAACGACACGTTTCCCGGCACGCAATTTCTGTGCCAGCAGCGTGGCATAGTTGAAGGCTTCGTCGGCTATCGTAGCCAGAAAATAGTCCGGACCAGGTCCCGAAAGCAGTTTTTCCGGCTCCGGTATCGAAAGGATCAGCCGTTCCAGCCCCATGGCAAAACCAAAACCCTTCATCGGCGGACCATCCAGGTCTTCGAAGAGGCCATCGTAACGGCCGCCGCCAACGAGAGTATCCTGAGCTCCGAGCTCGCTCGACACGATCTCCAACGTCGTCCTCATGTAGTAGTCCAAACCACGGACCAGGCCCTTCTCTACCCGGTATTCGATTTTTCGGTCGTCCAGATAGCCGCGAAACTTTTTCGAAATGATCGCGGCACGTCTCGCAGAGACTGTCCGTGATAGTCGGTAGTTCCGCGATCGGCTCCTGGCATGAAGGGACCTTGCAATCGAAGACACGCAATGGATTGGTTTCCGCGCGGCGGCGGCAGTCCACGCAAAGCCTCGAAGAGCGCTCCTCGATTTCTCCTTTGAGGCGCTCAACGAATGGGGGTCGGCATTCCCGGCAGCCGATCGAGTTCACGAGCAGTTCAAGATTGCTGACACCGAGCTTTTCGAACAGCAACATCAACATTTCGACGACTTCTGCTTCGATGGCTGGATTGTCGGTCAACGAGAAGACTTCAGCACCCGCCTGATAAAATTGACGGAACCGGCCTTTCTGTGGTCGCTCCCGCCGGAACATCGGGCCCATGTAGAAAAGCTTGGCCATCCGGGACTCGTCAGACAGGTGGTTCTCGATGAACGAGCGTACGACGGGGGCCGTCCCTTCCGGCCTCAGCGTCAGAGATGTGGTTTCATCACGGTCGATAAAGGTGTACATCTCTTTGGCAACGATGTCGGTATCGGCGCCCACGCTCCTGACGAAGAGTTCGGTTGCCTCGAATATCGGTGTGCGGATTTCGTGGAAGGCGTACGCCTCCAGGACTTCTCGCATCCGGCTCTCGATGGCGTGCCAGAGGCCGGAGTCTGCCGGGAGGATGTCGTATGTACCGCGGGCGGCTCGAATCATGTCCGTTGAATAGTGGCCAGCACGGAGGGCTCGTCACTCATCACTTGCTACTAAATAAGTGTCCTTGAAATTGGAATAGTGCTTGGCGGAACCGTGGATCCTCGCTATCTCTTCTTCGGTCACTTCCCTCTTGACCTTGCCCGGCATGCCCATGACCAGGCTGCGCGGAGGGATGAGTGTCCCCTCCGTGATCAGGGCTCCCGCAGCTATGATCGATTCCGAACCCACATGCACGTTGTTCAGGAGCGTGGACCGCATCCCGATCAGACAGTGCGACTCTACCTGGCAGCCGTGCAGGATCACGCCATGCCCCACCGTCACATGGTCGCCCACGATGCAGGGGTAGAGGTTTCGCTGAACGTGACAGATGGAAGCGTCCTGGATGTTCGTGTGATGGCCGATTCGAATGTGGTTCACGTCACCCCGGACGATTGTGTTGAACCAGATGCTGGAATCGTCTCCAATTTCAACGTCACCGATAACTCGGGCGCCTTCTGCGATAAATACGCGCGCTCCCAGCTTCGGCGTTATCCCGTTGTATTCGTGTAATGACATGGTTACGAGGATCGCGTTACGCGGTTTCACGGCTGATTCCGCGTAACCCGCGGTACAGCTTAGCATGGGGAGTGCCCCCAAATTCGCCTATAATGGGGGTTTGGAAACCCCAATTTTCCCTGGAGGAGACACGTCACGACGATGCAAGATAGCTTTGGTTCACGCTCCACACTCGAACTGGGCAGGGAATCCTTTCGGTACTTTTCGCTTGAGGCTCTCGAAAAGTCAGGCATCAGCGGCGTATCGCGACTGCCCTTTTCTCTAAAGGTCATGCTCGAAAACCTGCTGCGGCATGAAGACAACGCCTCGGTCTCGGCCGACGATATTCGTGCCCTGGTTTCCTCTGTCGGCTCCAGAACAGAAAAGGAAATCGCTTTCCGCCCCGCCCGGGTACTGATGCAGGACTTCACGGGGGTTCCCGCTGTTGTCGATCTGGCCACTATGCGTGACGTCGTCAAGGAAATGGGGGGTGATCCCGATCAGATCAACCCACTGCAACCCGTGGACCTGGTCATCGATCACTCGGTCCAGGTGGATCAGTTCGGAACGAAATCGGCGTTCGGGTTCAATGCCGAACGCGAACTGGAACGCAATCGCGAACGATACCTCTTTCTTAAATGGGGACAGAGCGCTTTCAAGAACTTCCGGGTCGTGCCCCCCGACACCGGCATCGTCCATCAGATCAACCTGGAGTACCTCGCTCATGTCGTGTTCCTGGAGAAGGAGAACGGAGAGGCGGTCCTTTATCCGACACGCTGGTAGGAACGGATTCGCATACGACGATGATCAACGCGATGGGTATCGTGGGCTGGGGTGTCGGCGGAATCGAAGCCGAAGGAGCTATGCTCGGGTGTCCCATATCCATGCTGATTCCCGAGGTGGTGGGCTTCCGGCTGGATGGGGTGCTCCCGGAGGGGGCCACCGCAACCGATGCCGTCCTGCGAGTCGTCCAGATGCTCCGCGAAAAAGGCGTCGTCGGCAAGTTCGTCGAGTTTTACGGTCCCGGCATCGGAAACCTTTCGCTCGCCGATCGTGCAACGATCTCTAACATGGCCCCGGAATACGGCGCGACGATCGGATTCTTTCCTGTCGACTCCGAAACTCTCAACTACATGAAGCTGACGGGAAGGTCTCCCGAAGCCATCGCCCGGGCCGAGGCCTATACAAAAGCTCAGGGATTGTTCCAGACCGCGGATGGCCCGGAACCGTTGTTCGGCGACAGAGTGGAACTGGATCTGGGCACAGTCGAACCCAGCATCTCGGGACCCAAGAGGCCTCAGGATCGCATTCCCCTGGGTGAATCCAAGGAGTCGTTCCAAAAGACACTCGTGTCGATGCTGGGAAACGGACAGGCGGATCCGTCGAGCCTCGAACGGGCCGTGCCTGTCCAGGTCGGGAAGGATCAATTCGAAATCGGCCATGGTTCTGTTGTGATCGCCGCGATCACGAGCTGCACAAACACGTCCAACCCTTCGGTGATGGTCGCAGCGGGTCTTCTGGCCCGAAACGCAGTCGGGCGCGGACTCTCGGCAAGTCCATGGGTGAAGACGAGCCTGGCACCCGGCTCCCGCGTGGTGACCGATTACCTCCGGGAAGCGGGTTTACTGGAACCTCTGGAAGCCCTCCGTTTCCATCTTGTCGGCTATGGCTGCACGACCTGTATTGGCAACAGCGGGCCGCTGCCCGAACCCATCGCGGACGGGATCAAAGAAAGCGATCTGGTCGTCTCGTCGGTCCTGAGCGGTAACCGGAATTTCGAAGGACGGATCAGCCCGCTGGTCAGGACCAACTACCTCGCCTCTCCGCCCCTGGTCGTCGCCTACGCGATCGCTGGAAACATGAACATTGATCTCGTCAACGACCCTCTTGGGACGGGTAGTGACGGTCAACCCGTGTATCTGAAGGACATCTGGCCCGACACCGAAGAAATCGCCAGCACCGTCAACCAGACGCTCAAACCGGACATGTTCCTTCATGCATATGAAGAATCACTGGCGGGTGATGAACGCTGGAATGCACTGGACGTACCGGGAGGAGACATATACGAGTGGGACGAGGCTTCGACCTATGTAAAGCGACCTCCCTTCTTCCAGGGCATGGGGCCTCGAGTCCCCCAGGTTGAAGACATCAGTGGGGCACGGGTGCTGGCTGTTCTGGGCGATTCGGTAACCACGGACCACATCTCCCCTGCAGGGGCGATACCCGCAGACAGTCCCACGGCCGAGTATCTGACTTCGAACGGCGTAGATCCGAAGGATTTCAATTCGTACGGGTCTCGTCGAGGAAACCACGAAGTGATGATGCGCGGCACGTTTGGAAATATTCGTCTGCGAAATCAAATGGCTCCCGACACCGAGGGGGGCTGGACGCTCCATCTACCCGGCAAGGAACAAACATCTATCTACGATGCGGCGATGAAGTACAAGGACACGGGTACGCCGCTGGTCGTTATCGCGGGCAAGGAATACGGGTCCGGATCCTCGCGGGACTGGGCAGCCAAGGGCACCCGGCTGCTGGGCGTGCGCGCGGTGATGGCGGAAAGTTACGAGCGCATCCACCGCAGTAACCTGGTTGGCATGGGCGTCCTTCCGCTGCAGTTTTCCGACGGTGAAGGCAGGGCCAGCCTTGGCCTGACCGGTTTCGAAGAATTCACGATCACGGGCATCGCCGATGACATCGCCCCCGGCAAGCGCCTCGATGTGCACGCGATAGGTGAAAACGGAGCAGACACCCACTTTCAGGTCGTTGCCCGCCTCGACACACCGGTCGAAATCGACTACTTCCGGAACGGCGGCATCCTCCAGTACGTCCTCAGGCAGATGCAATCGTAGTGAAATCCGAAGGGATGAACCGCAAAGGCGCAAAGACGCGGAGGTTTTTGGAGGTCCGCTTGGGCCTATTGTGGTCGCTCTGTCCGGGCCAAGAGACCGTCTGTTTACAGGTTAAGATAGAGATGTGAAAGACCCTGTCTGCAACATGCAGGTCGACGAGCTCTCCGCCGCTGCCAAGCACGCACACGCCGGGACCGTTTATTATTTCTGCTCCACTCACTGCGGAGATCGGTTCCTGGACGCGCCCGAGACCTACCTCAAGCGGAAACCCATCCCGAAATCACCTTCCCCGGCGGATTCGAAGGCGATCTACACCTGCCCGATGGATCCGGAAGTCCGGCAGCAGGGTCCGGGACCGTGTCCCAAATGCGGCATGGCACTCGAGCCGCTGGAATTGGATTTTGCCCCGCCCAGGGTTGAATACACATGTCCGATGCACCCGGAGGTTATCCAGGCCGTACCCGGTGCGTGCCCGAAATGCGGTATGGCGCTCGAAGCCCGAACCGTTTCTCTGGAAGAACCCAATCCGGAACTCGAGGACATGGAGTGCCGGTTCAAGTTCGGTCTCGCGCTGACGGTTCCCCTGCTGTTTCTGGCGATGACACACATGATCGGGGGCAATCCGATTTCAGCGATCTCCGCACTCACACTCAATTGGGTCCAGTTGTTGCTGGCGACTCCGGTCGTCCTCTGGGGTGGATGGCCCTTCTTTCGGCGCGCATGGGTGTCGGTCCGAACACGAAATCTCAATATGTTCACGCTGATCGGGATCGGGACCGGGACTGCATATGCCTACAGCGCTCTGGCGACGGTTGTTCCGGGCATGTTCCCGGCTTCCTTCAGAGGGAGTGACGGGGAAGTGCTGGTTTACTTCGAGGCTGCCGCCTCGATAACCGTTCTCGTCCTGCTGGGACAGGTCCTGGAGCTTCGGGCGCGCAGCCGGACCAGCAACGCCATCCGGGCGCTGCTGGGGCTGGCACCGGCCACAGCCCGCCGGCTGGGAGACCGGGGGGTAGAGGAAGACATTCCTCTGGATCAGGTTCATGTCGGTGACCGCCTCCGCGTGCGGCCGGGAGAAAAGATCCCGGTCGACGGCCGAATCGAAGAAGGACGGTCGAGTGTCGATGAATCGATGATCACTGGAGAACCCGTCCCGATAGAGAAGGAAACCGATTCGCCGGTCACAGGCGGAACGGTCAACGGCACGGGCACCTTCGTAATGTTTGCTGAAAAGGTCAGCCGGGACACCATGCTGGCGCAGATCGTAAAGATGGTCAGTGAAGCGCAGCGCAGCCGGGCCCCCATCCAACGCCTCGCCGACGTGGTGGCGGGTTATTTTGTTCCCGCTGTCGTAATGATCGCTGTCGGGACGTTTGTGATCTGGGCCTTGATCGGGCCCGACCCGAAGATGGCGTTCGCCTTGGTCAACGCGATCGCCGTGCTCATCATCGCGTGCCCATGCGCACTGGGTCTGGCGACACCGATGTCGATCATGGTCGGTACCGGGCGGGGAGCCACTGCAGGTGTTCTGATAAAGAACGCCGAGGTGCTCGAAGTTCTGGAGAAAGTCGACACGCTCGTCGTCGATAAAACCGGAACTCTAACGGAAGGCAAACCGCGCGTTGAAGCAGTCCGGGCCGTCCCTCCATGGACGGAAAACCAGGTACTCGAGATAGCCGCAAGCATCGAGTCGGTCAGCGAGCATCCGCTGGCGGACGCCATCGTGTCGGAAGCACGCAAGCGCGGCCTGGACTTCAAACCTGCCGAAAAGTTCCGATCCGTTACGGGCAAAGGTGTCATCGGTGTCGCCGGCCAATATAACGTCACTCTGGGAAATTCCACGCTGCTCGAGAACCGAAACATCGATCCTGGATCTTTGCCCGCAGATGCGGCACCTCTTCGCAAGAATGGATCTACGGTTGTTCTTCTCGCCGTGGACAACGTCCCGGCGGGCCTGATCGCTGTTGCCGATCCCATCAAAGAAACGACAGAGGATGCCATCCGTTCCCTGAGCGAGGAAGGCGTGAAGGTCGTCATGCTGACCGGCGACAGTCAGGCCACAGCCGAAGCCGTGGGTCGAAAACTCGGCATCGAAGATGTACGGGCTGAAGTCCTCCCCGAAATGAAGCACCAAACCGTTCGGGGGTTGCAGGGATCAGGAAGCATCGTCGCAATGGCTGGAGACGGAATCAACGATGCTCCGGCCCTGGCCCAGGCAAACGTCGGCATTGCGATGGGCCACGGAACCGATGTCGCCATAGAGAATGCCGATGTCACTCTGATCAAGGGCGACCTCAAAGGTATCGTCCGTGCCCGGCGACTCAGCCGCGGCACGATGGGTAACATCCGGCAGAATCTTTTCTTTGCCTTCATTTACAACTCCCTCGGTGTTCCCGTCGCCGCCGGTGCGCTGTACCCGTTCTTCGGAATTCTCCTGAGCCCCATCATTGCAAGCGCCGCGATGACTTTCAGTTCGGTGTCGGTCATTACCAACGCGTTGCGTCTCAGGCGATTGACCCTGTAGGTGCGGTCTATGACCGCACGTCCCTGTGTTTGTGCGCACCTGCAGGCTCTTGTTCTGGGTGACGAAACGCGGGTACTCTAAGGTAGAGGACGCTACTGATGAGCCGCCAACCACACACGGTCGAATTGGATCCCGCCGACGCTCGGCCCGACGTCGTTTTCCAGACCCGGGACGTCACGAAGGTCTACCCCATGGGTGACGTCGAGGTCCACGCCCTCAGGGGCATCGATCTTTCTCTCTACGAATCCGAATTCATCGTGTTGCTCGGGCCCTCGGGCAGTGGAAAATCCACGCTGCTGAACATTCTCGGTGGGCTGGACGTTCCCACCGCGGGCGAGGTCATCTACAGGGAGCGCAACCTGACCACTGCCGGAGAGGGCAAGTTGACAGACTACCGGCGGCGCCACGTCGGTTTCGTTTTTCAGTTCTACAACCTGATCCCCAGCCTGACAGCGAAGGAAAACGTCGCCCTGGTCACCGACATCGGAGAAGACCCTCTGACGCCCGAAGAGGCTCTCCAACGCGTAGATCTCGCCGACCGGGCCGACCACTTCCCCTCTCAACTCTCCGGTGGAGAACAACAGCGGGTTGCCATCGCCCGCGCTATTGCCAAGGGTCCCGATGTCCTGCTGTGTGACGAACCGACCGGGGCTCTCGACATCAAGACAGGCATCGTCGTCCTGGAAGCCATCGCCCGCGTGAACCGCGAGTTGGGCACCACCACAGCCGTCATTACTCACAACGCCGCCATCGCCGACATTGCCGATCGCGTCGTCTTTCTGGCAGACGGAAGGATCAGCGACATCCGCGAGAATGAAACCAGGCAGATGCCATCTGAATTGAGCTGGTAAGAACCGTGCGAGCCATCAACCGCAAACTGATTCGGGACCTCTGGAACATCAAGGGCCAGGTACTGGCTATCAGCCTGGTGATCGCAGCAGCGGTGTGCGTGTATGTGATGTACCTGGGCACGTTCGATTCTCTTCGACTGACGCAATCGGCCTACTACGATCAGTATCGATTCGCAGACGTTTTCGCGTCACTCAAGCGGGCGCCGCTGTATCTGGAAGACCGGATCCGACAGATTCCGGGAGTCGCCGACGCGGAGTTGCGCGTCAGCGCGAGCGTCACGCTCGACATGGAAGGCATGGCCGAGCCCGCCATCGCTCGTCTGGTTTCGATTCCCGCGCGTCAGCGGGCCACACTGAACGACGTCTTCCTCCGGCTCGGACGTTACCCCGACGCCACACGGCGGAACGAGATCCTTGTAAACGAAGGATTCGCACTCGCCCACGACCTCGAACCGGGCGATGAGATCCGAGCGGTCATCAACGGACGCTGCAGGTCTCTGGAAATCTCAGGCATCGCGCTCTCCCCGGAGTTTCTTTACACGATCCGGCCGGGCGATATCATGCCCGACGACGCACGCTACGGCATCCTCTGGATGAACCGCCAGGAACTGGCCGCTGCTTTCGACATGGAGGGCGGTTTCAACGACGTCGCCCTGAGGATGATGGCGGGCGCTTCCGAAGATGACGCGATCGCCGCTCTGGACAGAATTCTGGAACGTTACGGCGGATTGGGTGCGATTCCGCGCTCGCTCCAACTGTCGCACTGGTATTTGAACAACGAACTGACCCAGCTCCAGAGTTTCGGCACGATCATACCGATCATATTTCTCGCTGTGGCCGCGTTTCTCCTCAACGTCGTGCTGAGCCGCATTGTTGCAGTCCAGCGCGAGCAGATCGCGGCCCTGAAGGCACTGGGATACACGAACTTTGAAGTCGGTCTGCACTACTACCAGTGGAGCCTTCTAGTCGCGTCAATCGGGATCGCCCTCGGTCTGGCGGCCGGGACGTGGCTGGCATCCAGCATGCTGGTGCTCTACAACGAATTCTTCCGCTTCCCTATTCTGGAGTTTCAGATTTCACCCAATGTTATCGCGGTGGCTGTACTTGTGAGCCTTACCTCAGCACTGCTTGGAGCACGAGGCGCCGTGAGGGAGGCGGTCAACCTGCCCCCGGCTGAAGCCATGCGACCCGAGGCTCCGACACGCTATCGCGTAAGCTGGATCGAGCGTGTCTTCCTTGGAAGATGGGTTGCTCCGGCCACGCGGATGATCATCCGGAACATCTCGCGCCGGCCCATCCGGTCAGCGTTAACGAGCATCGGCATCGCGTTCGGTGCGGCCATGATGATCGTCGGCATGTTCTTTCTGGACGCGATGTCGTATGCGATGAACGTTCAGTTCAACATCGCCCAGCGCCACGATCTGGCCGTGTCTTTCGTGGAACCGGCTTCGCCCGGGGCCCTCTACGAGTTGGCCAGCCTGGACGGCGTCATGAATCTGGAACCGATGCGGTCGGTCCCCGCCCGGCTCAGGTTCGAGCATCGTGTGCGTCAAACCGCCATCACCGGCCTGACGGAAGGGGCCGAACTCAATCGCGTCATCGGTTCGGATCTGGAACAGATTCTTCTGCCGCCCGAGGGGCTCGTTCTGTCGACGACGCTGGCCCAGATCCTTGGCGCAGCCCAGGGCGATACCCTGCAGATGGAGGTCATGGAGGGAGGAAGGCCGGTCCGTGACGTGGTCGTGACCGAAGTGGTCGATGAATTCATGGGAACTTCCGCTTACATGGAAATCGGGGCGCTGCGACGATTGATGCGGGAAGGACAGGTGCTCTCGGGCGCCTATATTCAGATCGATTCCGCGGGTCTCGATGGACTCTACTCCCGCTTAAAGGCGACACCCGCCGTCGTCGTCGTCGCCCTCAAGGACGCGGCCATACAGAGCTTCAAAGACACGATCGAACAGAATATGGGCCTGATCGTTTTCTTCAACCAGATCTTCTCCAGCATCATAGCGATCGGTGTGATCTACAACGCGGCCCGGATATCGCTTTCCGAACGGGGCTGGGAACTGGCCAGCCTGCGCGTGATGGGCTTCACAAGGGGAGAAATTTCGTACATCCTATTAGGAGAGTTCGCGATTCTGACGGCCATCGCCATACCGCTGGGCCTCGTGATCGGGTACGGGCTCGCGGCTCTGACGGTCGCTACCGTGGGCAACACCGAACTCTACCGGCTCCCGCTGGTCGTCGGGACCCGAACGTTTGCTACAGCCGCCGCCGGGGTGATCGTTTCGGCGATCGTATCGTGCCTCGTCGTCCGGCGCCGGCTGAACCGGCTGGATCTGGTCGGAGTCCTGAAGACGAGAGAGTAAGTGTCCTGTCACCCCAGTAGCGTCACACTCGCCGATGGGTCTTGCCAGGCGAGATCGAGGAGTGAGGAGGGAACGATGCTTTTTCATCGTGACCAACGAGTGACAAAGACATCGACAGCAACCCCCATCGGCCCAAGGGTTCGAGCGCAACGCTACGGGAGTGAAAGGACACTAGACACTAAACCATGAGACGCTTTCTCACACGCGTGTTGTTTCTTCTGCTTCTGGCGGCAATAGTCGGAGCGTTCGTGTACGCATTCCGCCCGCAGCCGGTAGGAGTGGATTTCGATCAGGTTGTCCGCGGCCCTATGCAGGTCACGATCGATGAAGAGGGCGAGACCCGAATCCGCGATCGCTTTGTCGTATCCGCACCACTGGCAGGCCGTATCCTCAGGATCAACCTCGAACCCGGTGACACCGTGGCGGCCGGCCGCACGCCGGTGGCGACGTTCCTTCCCACCGGACCTGCTTTTCTCGACGTTCGAAGCCAGACCGAAGCCGAAGCACGGGTTCGCGCAGCCGAGGCCGCAGTCGATCGCGTCACCGCAAATCTGGATCGCGTCAGAGAAGAGCGTGACTTTGCCGAATCTCAGTTGGAACGCTACGGGGAGTTACTTGAGGAGGGGCTGATTTCCAGAGAAAGCTTCGACACCGCCGAATTTGAAGCGCGCAGACAGAGAGAGGCTTACGACACGGCGGAATTGGAAATCCGTGACGCAGAACGTGCGGTCGAGGTGGCCCAAGCCAGTCTCGTGAGCGCGGTCGAAGACATCGCCTCCAGTGAAAGCGGAGAGCCGATTACGATTCGGTCCCCGATCAACGGCGTCGTCCTCCGTCGCCTCAGGGAAAGCGAAGCCGTCGTGCCCTCGGGCGAACCTCTAGTAGAAATCGGAGATACTTCACAGATAGAAATCGTTTCGGACCTGCTCTCGGCCGATGCGGTTCAAATCGGGAACGGCGACAGGGTTCTGATCGAGCAGTGGGGCGGTGGGATGACACTCGAGGGGCGTGTTCGTTTAGTGGAACCTTCGGGATTTACCAAGCTCTCCGCACTCGGTGTCGAAGAACAACGCGTCAACGTCATCATAGATTTCGACAACCAGGAAGAGGCCGCCAGCTACCTCGGTGACGGATATCGCGTCGAAGTTCGCATCGTTGTATGGGAAACCGGGGATGCTCTCAAGGTCCCGACCAGCAGCCTTTTCCGCACAGGCGAAGACTGGTCGGTGTTCTCCGTCGCAGAAGGAATGGCCGTACTCCGTCCGGTTGAACTCGGCCGCCGCAACGGCCTCGAGGCCGAAGTTGTTTCAGGCCTCTCCGAATCGGATCCCGTAATCGTCCACCCGAGCGATGACGTCGTGGAAGGTGTGGAGATCGTCGCCCGCTAGCTGCCCCGATCTAGTCGGGCCCGCCGATCGCTTCCCTGTCCTCCCCACCCACCCCGATCCATTGTCGAAGAACGCCGGAGAACAGCCACACCGCTCCTCCCAGTGCAATGATCAGCATCAGCCATCTCATGGCACTCGCCAGCATTGAGGCGGTGGGTTCGGGCATCGGATACTGGATCAACTCTCCCCACCGCTCGACCATCCAGTGCCAGCTCGTGTGGCCGACCAGGACGGAAAGAACGACGATCCCGACGCGCTCGGCTACGCCGTAGCGAAAGAGCAGGCCCAGTGCCGGAATCACCAGCAACAGGACCAGGATCTGCCCCAGTTCCACACCGACGTTGAAGGACAGCAGTGACGTCGGAAGGTGGGATCCGGCGAACTGAAACGTCTCCCCGAACCCTTGCGAGAAGCCGAGTCCATGGATCAGTCCGAATACGAAGGTAATCATCCAGCGGCGCTCGATCTTGGCTCCAACGATGTTCTCCAGTGCCATGTACACGATCGACATCGCAATCAGCGTCTCGACCAGCGGCGCGAACCACAACGCGTCGGGGGCGAGGCCGAAGGCCGACGCGATCAGCGTTGCCGTGTGTGCGACGGTAAATGAAGTGACGATCAGAAGGAGTGGACCGAACCGGCGGAATGGGATCACCAGACACAGCAGGAACAACAGGTGATCGATCCCGCCCAGGATGTGCCCGAATCCCGCCTGGACGAATCCGAGGGCGACATCGTGCCATCGCGGGTCGAGCTGGACCCGGCCCGGATGCTCCCCTAGCCCGAACTCGCGAACCGTGCCGTCCGGCGGCAGAAAGCGAAGCTCTGTCAGTATGTGCAAGCCCAGGCGCTCGAAACTGGGGTCGATCGAGAAATCAGATCGCTCCGACCGGATGGGATACTCGAACAGTATGTCGAGCATCCCCGACTCCCAGAACAGTTCCGTATCCTCGGGCAATCCCGGTCCGCGGACGTGTGCGAGGGCTTCTTCGTAAGACGCAAAGGAACCCTCGGAGGGTATCGAAACCTGGAATTGAACAGCGCGGGGTTCGGGAAGCGGGTCGCCATCCTCGTAGGACTCGAGGTTGCCAGAAATCAAAAGTGTTGCGGCGTCATCAAGAACCGATTCGAGAGCCGCAAGGTCCAGATAGCCCGGACCGAACCTCGGCCAGTCCACCTCGGCGAGTGCCTCTATAGGCACGCGAACCAGCAACCGCAGTCGCTCACCCTCCGGCCGGACGAACGCCTGAACCGTTACGTCATTGGGAACCTCATGCGCAGCGGCGGCAGACGGCAGGAGAAGTAAGACCAGGACCGGGGTCAGACCGAGGACGTGCCAGCTGGTTCGGTGCGTTTGATGGGTTCCGGAGTGTAGCTCGAACACCATCGTAGAGTAGTTGGCTGCGGAGGCGGCTGACAACCGAAAATCACCGGTAAAGTCGGATCCGCTGTGCGGTTCTGCCCCCGCTCGGACCCGCGTTGCAGCCGCATGATGAAAATGGTCGCTACCCCAATTTTCCGTTATACTGGCGCCTCAATTCGCCACACAGAAGATCCTGAGTTCTATACTGCTGACCCCTGTGAACCGGGGGAAGAGGAGATGAAAATGACGCGAAAGCCTAATCTCGTTACCGGTGTGACGCTACTCGCGCTCATGGTCGGGCTGGGGGTCGGCGCCGTCGTGCTCGAACGAAGTGCTGCCGCAAGACAGGCCGGCGTCGAAGCGCCCATGTTCGAGGTCGACCCGTTTTGGCCAAAGCCGTTGCCGAACCACTGGATCATGGGCTCGACCATTGGTGTGACGGTCGATTCGCGTGACCATGTCTGGGTCATCCACCGGCGGACCACCTTCACCGAGCGCACCGAGATCGGAGCCACAACCGACCCTCCGGTCAGCGAGTGCTGCATCCCTGCACCGAACATCCTCGAGTTCGATCCGGAGGGCAACCTGGTGAGTTACTTCGGCGGTCCGAGCGAAGAGTACGACTGGCCGTCATCCAACCACGGGATCTGGGTCGACCACAAGGACAACGTCTGGATCGGCGGCAACGGCGGCAACGACGCTCACATCCTGAAGTTCAGCCGTGACGGCAAGTTCCTGCTGCAGATCGGAGAGCCCGGCGCCCGCGTCACAGGGACACGGACCAACGATGACGGTGAGCAAGTGTCTGTCATGACCCGGAACAGCAACGACATGGCGAGCTTCGGACGCGTGGCCCAGGTCACCGTCGATCCGGAAACCAACGAAGCCTACGTATCGGACGGCTACTTCAACAAACGCATCGTCGTTCTCGACGCCGACACGGGCGAGTTCAAGCGTTACTGGGGGGCATACGGCAACAAGCCGGACGACAGCGTGGACCTGGGCGTCTACAGTCCGGATGCGCCCCCGGCACCACAGTTCCGGGGCCCGGTGCATTGTGCCAAGGTCTCTGCCGACGGCCTTGTATACGTGTGCGACCGTGCCGCCGACAGGATACAAGTGTTCGGAAGAGACGGTACGTTTGTGGAGGAAGCATTCATCGCGCCGCAAACTCTGAACCAGGGTTCGACGTGGGACATCGCTTTTTCGAAGGATGCCGATCAGAAGTACATCTACCTGGCCGACGGCCAGAACATGAAGGTGTACATCCTCCTCCGGGAGACGATGGAAGTCCTGACGAGCTTCGGCGACGGTGGGCGCCAGCCCGGCCAGTTCTTCGCCGTGCACAGCATCGAAACCGATTCCGAGGGCAACATCTATACGACGGAGACTTACGAAGGCAAACGACTCCAGAAGTTCGTGTACAAGGGGATCGGGCAGGTCACCAAGGGAAACCAGGGAGTCCTCTGGCCGAGTTCAGACTAGCACTGGCTTAGCTACTTTCGGGCGCAAGGCATGCCCGAAAGTAGCTACAGCTATTGTTAGGCTCGCCCCCCCCCGCAAGCCTTCGCACTGTCCCAGAATCTAGAGCTGAAATTCCGCGCTTCATCTAACAGCATCCAGCCGGGCTTGCCCGTGCTCGTTTCCAGGCAGAGGCTCACCCTTAAGAAGGGTAAATTGATGTTCGACGTTCCGCTCTTCATGCTGATCAGCCTGGCCGCTGTGGTAGCGATCGTTTTGGTAGTGCCCAGGCAGGTTAAGGGCATATTGAGCCACAGGGGTGACATCACGACGCCCGTCCCGATGGTAATTGCGGGGGCGACGGCCCAGCAATCTCTCTTCGCGGTGGGGCTGGCGGCCGCAGGCACAGCCCTGGCCCACAGGACCGGCTTTGAGGCGCCGTGGTTTGCGGCCGTCTCTCATGGCGAGGGGTTGGGGTTGGGCGAGGCGGCGGCTCAACTCCCGGCTGCACTCATCGTTGGGGCGGTGAGCACCTCGGTGTTCCTGTTGGCCTACTACCGGGTCTTACGGCCCCGGATGGCTGTCCCCGACGTTGCCCGCACCGAGGGGCTCAGGAACTCGATGGGGCTTTTCGGCCGCTTGCTGGTGGGCGGAGTGGCCGAGGAGGTGATGTTCCGCTGGGGCGTCATGTCGGTGATGGCATGGCTTGCGATCAGCGTCGTCGGCATGCCGGCAGGCCCGGGCATGTGGACGGCCATCGTGGTCGCCGGCATGCTCTTCGGACTCGGCCACCTTCCTGGCGCGATGGCGGTGGGCGTCGAGATCACCAAGCTCATCGTGGTTGGGGCGATCGCGTTGAACATGGTGGTGGCACTGGCATTCGGATGGCTGTTTTGGCAGTATGGCCTTCTGGCCGCCATCGTCGCCCACGCTCTGTTGCACGCGGTGTGGCATCCCCTCGAGCGGGCTTGAAAGGCCCAGGGGCGAGGCGCCCGGGCAACGTCAACCGACAGCCCCACAGCAGAAATCTGAAATAGGCAGAAGCGAATCATGGAGATCCTATTCGTCGCTGGGTTTGCCCCGGTGGTAGCCGATATGGCGGCCAGCAAGCGGCTGTACGTGGACGCGCTCGACCTGCCCCTTGAGGGCGACTATCCGATGACCGAAAAGCTCGAAGGCGTTAAGCATTTCGGCCTCTGGTCACTCGCCCGAGCGGCGAAGTCGTGTTTTGGAACTGATGAATGGCCAAACGACGTTCCTGTTCCGCAGGCATGCATCGAGTTTGAGGTAGCCGATGTTGAAGTGGCCGCGAAGGAACTCGAAGTCAAGGGTTGTCAACTTCTCCATCCTGCGAAGCTCGAACCCTGGGGACAAACGATTGCTCGACTCATCAGCCCGGAAGGCTTGATCATAGGCCTCAGCTATACACCGTCGCTTCGTCGACCGATCTCTTAAGACAGTGATTGAGCACAGGCTCAACCGATAGCCGCCCAGAACGCCGCCCAACACGTGGCGCGGCACAAACGGCATGGCAAACATCCGCGGTTCCCGATGAAACCAGTCAACGAAATGGCCCGCGAAGACCAGGAACGACTCGATCGCGATGATTCGCTGGCGAGTTTCCGGGCGGAATTCGTACTGCCTCAGGGTGTTCTGTATTTCGACGGAAATTCTCTCGGCGCCATGCCCGTGGCTGCCCGCCAGCTCGCCCGTCAAGTCGTGGAAAAGGAATGGGCAGAGGGTCTGGTAAGGAGCTGGAACGAGGCGGGATGGTTCGACCTACCCCTTCGGCTCGGCGGCAAGATCGCGAGCCTCATCGGCGCGAAGCCCGACGAAGTCGTCGTGACGGACTCCACCGGGATCGATCTCTACAAGGCCCTCGCAGCGGCACTCGAGCACCGTCGGGAACGGCGAATCATCGTCATGGAAGGGGACAACTTCCCGACGGACAACTATGTAGTCCAGGGGCTGGTCGGACAACTTGGCGACGGCTACCAGATCCGGTTTGCCGAGGCCGATGAACTCCGGTCCGCGATCGACGAAGACGTTGCTGCGATCTGTCTGACCCACGTCCACTACAAGTCGGGACGGGTCCTGGATATGGCGGCGCTGACCAAGCTCGCCCACGGGGTTGGCGCAATGGCGGTCTGGGACCTCTGCCACTCGGTCGGCGCGATGGGGGTGGACGTCAACGCCTGTGATGTGGATTTTGCCGTGGGCTGCACCTACAAGTATCTGAACGGCGGGCCCGGAAGTCCTGCTTTTATATTCGTAGCCGCGCGGCACCTGGACCAGTACCGGCAACCGCTCACCGGGTGGTGGGGTCATAGAGAGCCGTTCGCCTTCGAGCGCGACTACCGGCCCGCACCGGGCATCCGGCAGATGCTCGGCGGAACCCAACCGGTGTTGAGCCTGGCCGTGGCCGAGGCGGGGATCGACATCATGCGCCGTGCAGATATGGAGGCCATCCGGGAAAAATCCGTACGCATGACCGACTTGCTCATCGAGCTCGTGGAGAGCCGCTGCGGTGGGCACGGCATGGAACTGGTCAGCCCGCGCGATGCCCGGTCCCGAGCGAGCCAGGTGTCGTTCCACCATGACAACGGCTTATGCAGGCGCTGATCAGCAGAGGCGTCATCGGTGACTACCGTGAGCCGGGGAACTTGCGGTTCGGCGTGGCACCCTTATACTTGCGCTACACGGATATCTGGGATGGGGTGGAAATCCTGCGCGATGTGCTCGAGACAGGCGTCTGGCAAAATCCCGAATTCAACACCCGGGGGCCGGTTACTTGACCAGGGGAATTGGCTAGTGGTCAATGAAACGTGCCGTCGGTCCGTTCCGATCTCGTCAAGGACTACCCCCAACTCATCATCAATCCATCGAATAGATCACTTCTGCCCGCCTCATCTTAAAGGCGGCTGCGGCTAGAACCAGCAGCGTCATCACGAGCAGTCCGGGAACCGAGATCCAGGGGGATGTGGGTTCGGTGATGACGACCAGGGGGCCGAAGGGCAAGGGGACGGGGCAGATGGACTGCAGGTAGTGGATCACGCTGATCTTCTGCAGCGTGGCCGGCAGAAAGATATTCAGCGATTCCCACCCGAGAACGAGGACGGCTGGAATGATCGGGTTGGCGAAGAGGATTCCCATCAACATGAACACGGCGCCGTAACCGGCACACGCCAGAAACGCGACGCCCGAATAGGTCAGGGCATGTTCCAAGCCGGGTCCGTTGACGAAATGCGCTTCCATAACGCCCGGACCCGAGGGTATGTACATCAGGACGTAGCTCACGGCCGTGCTCACGACGAAGAGAACAGACACGTTGGCGAGGCCACCGAGGTACTTGCCCGTCATGATGACCTCACGCCGCACAGGCACCAGTAAGTAGTAGTGCAGGGTCTTCTCCAGGACTTCGCCCCGAAAGAGTTGCGTGAAAACACCGACGCAGCCGAAAAAGATGGCTAACCGCAGGACGTAGGATTGGAAGATGCCGGCGAAGATGAGGCTCAATTCGCCGACGTCTTCTGGCGATTCCACGATCAGGAGCCGGACGAAGAGCAGGAACATAGGACCTGCTGCCAGCAGGAATGCCGCGATCCACCTCCGCCCCGCAAAACTCTTCCGTGCTTCGAAGCGCGTGACCGCCAGGGTTTGCCGGGTCCAGAGGTTCCATGGAAACGCTTTGACCCGGTCAACGGCGGAGTTTGCCGTTTCGGTTCGACTCATGTCTGGGCTCCGTTCGCTCCCACGAGATAGTTGTAGACGGAATGGACATCCTCGTCGGTCGGTGTGACACCTTCAACGTTGAGCCCTTCGTCGAGGACGATACGATTCAAGAAGAGATAGAAGTCGTCAACATTCCGGGTCCGCACGACGACCCCGCGCCCGTCGTCGCTGATTCTGGCTTCAACGACATGGTCGTTGTTGAAGACCTGGGCAGCGATCACGACGGGCCGATCACAACGGACGAGGATGCTGATTGGATATTCGTCCATCTCGTGCCGAACACCCTGGATCTCCCCCTCGGCGACGACGTAACCGTGACTCATCATCACGACCTGGTCCGAGATCATGTCCACCTCGTGCAGGATGTGGCTGGAAACAATGACATGCAGGTCCTTGGCAGCAAGATCTCGAAACAGCCCAATGAACTCGTCCCGGGCCATCGGATCCAACCCGTTGAGCGGCTCATCCAGGATCAGAACGGACGGGTGGTGGGCGATGGCGGTCGCCAGCTTGATTCTCTGGCGCATCCCCTTGCTGTAGGCCCCAACCCGCCGGTCGGCGGCATCGGTCAGGCCGACCTGTTCGATTGCAGCCCAGGCCATGTCCCGGGTTTCGCCCGCGCTCCGCCCGTGGAGCCGCAGCAGGGAATGGACAAGGTCGAATCCGGTCAGTCCTTTTGGGAAAGAGTCGAACTGCGTGCAGTAGCCGATCAGCTTATAGAAACCCTCGGGTTCGGAAGGCGTCCTGCCGTGAACGCTGACCGATCCTTCACTGGGTTGGAGCAGGCCTGACATGAGGTTCATCAAGGTCGTCTTGCCCGAGCCGTTCGGGCCAACCAGGCTCGTGATTCCAGGTCCGATGGTCAGGTTGACCTTATTAACCCCGAGGATTTCTCCGTAGAACTTCGACGCGTTCGAGAATACGATCTCCCGGCCCAGTTCGGTGCTCATCGAACGACCTCATAGGCTCGAATCTTGCGGGAGAGCAGAACGAGGCTCACCGACCAGGCGATCGCGAGCGACAACAAGGCGCTCCACAGAGGGAGTGGGTAAAAGTTCCCCGCGGCAACGGCACCTATGAACAGCCATTGCCAGATCGTGGTCATGACCACCGGGAGCACCATCATCAGGCCCCAATCGGTGCCGAGAATCCCGTTGAACGCGCCGCCGAAGCCGGCCGCGACAAAGAAGACGCCGAACGTCATGCCTATCGCCACCGGTCTCCATCGCACCCAGGCCGACAGGGCCAGGGCCAGCAGCGAAATCGTAAGGATCCAGACCCACGCTCCGGTGAAAATCGCTCCCCTGATCTGGAGGTTCGAAAAGAACCAGGCCGAGCCTTCGAGGCTGGACTGCATCAGAAAGAGGAGCATTCCCGGCACCCACGTAATCAGCGAAAGCAGAACACCCAGGACCGCGAACTTCCCGAGGACATACTCCGTCCGTGAAAACGGCCGGCTCAGGTAGAGCGGCAAGGCGCCGTTTGTGAGGTCGGGAGAAACCAGACCCGGGCCGACGACGGCGGCCATGAAGAACGCCAGCATCGACTGGATGCCCATGAGAGCGGCAAAGAATTCCGCGTTGATGACAAGGAGCTCGTCGACAGGGATCTGGAACGCATTCAGGACGTCCAGGTTGTGTCGCACATAGATGACCCCACCCCCGACGAGCATGGGGACGTAACAGAGGACAAAGTAGATCAGCATCGGCCGCAGGCAAACACCTGCTGAAACGCATACCGGGTGAGCACCCAGAAGCGCCACCTCGGGTGCGTCCGGGTGCCCTCGTATTCTTTGTACGTCTGCTTATAAACGGCCATTCGGTTTTTCCATCGCCTTCAGGAAGATGTCCTGGAGAGAATCTCTCTTGTAGTCGAGCCGGCGGATCTGGACGCCTGTGTCGGCGGCCATCCGGTAGAGTTCGCGGACCTCGACTTCCTTGGGCAAAACCATCTTGATCTTGCGCGTGCCGTTAACCGCCAACTCGCAACCCCTGCCCTCTGCGAGCCGGAGAAACGCCGCCGTGTTGCCCTTGGTTTCTACGTTGAGAAACTTCGTGTTGCTCCGTCGTTCTTCCTCGATGTTGCAGTAGGTCACGATCTGTCCTTCCTTGAGAATCAGGACCTCGTCGCAGCACTCTTCGACGTCACGCAGCAGGTGGGAAGACAGGATCAGCTGCGTGTGTCCGCTGTCTCGGATGTTGCGGATGATCTCGAACATCCGGATTCTGGCGTTGGCGTCCAGGCCGTTGGTGGGCTCGTCGAGGATCAGCATCCGGGGACCGTGCACGATCGCAGCAGCCAGCTTGGCCATCTGCTTCATGCCGAGGGAATACGTGCCGACAGGCCGGTAACGCGCCTCACCCATGCCGAGGAAGAACAGCGTTTCATGAGCCCGTTCGAGGGCTTCGTTCTTCGGCAATCCGGACAGTTCTCCCATCAACCGAACCAGCCGGACGGCGCTCATCCCGGCAATGAATGCGTCGTTCTCCGGCATGTACCCGATGTGGTGACGGACCTTGCGGATTTCGGTCCGGATGTCCATCCCGAGTATCCGCGCCGTGCCGCCGGAGGGCGGATGGAAACCGAGCAGCGTTTGCATCAGCGTGCTCTTGCCGGCACCGTTCGGGCCGAGCAGTCCGATCGCACGTCCCGACATGGCCGCCTGGAGCTGCCTCAGGATCGGCCGTCCGGCGAACGTCACCGACAAACGGTCGAGTTCGACACTTGGCGTTGCCATCCCAGGCTTCGCCGGGTCGGAACTTTCAGTGGCCGCTTCCTTTTCTGCCGATTGTGTTTTCGTCTCTAACATCGTCTCCAAAAAAACACTCTACCTCGGTTCACTCATCACTGCCCTGAACCTGGCTCAGAGTTTCAAGCAAACCGCTGAAGCCGCCCAGCGTAACCAGGTTGAACGCCAGTTCACCCTGATTTGATGCGACGATTCGATCTTCTTCGGCAGCGACACAGACCAACGTCGGCGGTGTGTTCCGCACGGTCTCGTCGATAACGGCGAGTTGTTCATCCGTGATCGCGTCTTCCGGCAACGGAACATAGTCGGCGAGGGCCGAGATCATCGGCGTCATGTTCTGATACAGGATCGCCAAGCAGTAGTTGGCACTACCCGCCGGCAGCAGGCCCTGAAACGCGGCAGAATTTCCCAACGTGTAGCGTGTCTGATTGTACTGTAACGCCTGCGTCACGAGAGCGCGACTGGCCGCAACGATCATGTAACCGCCCGAGTAAGTGTAGTGGATTGCCGAACCGTTCTCGAGCGCGGTCACGCTGTGGTAGATCTGCCCGCCGACCGACTCCGCGGTGATCTCGACGCCCGGTTCGCCGTCCATTTCGGCAGTCCGGTTCAGTTCCGCACCGAGCCGTTCCAGTGTGTTCTGCAACCTGGCCGAGTCATAGACCTCGACCACAACCTTCCAGGAGGGCGTCGGAAGCATCGGCCCATCGATAGCAATCGCGATCTCGCCACCGAGTGGAGCGGCAAGGTCGTACTGGATGTCGATCCTGTGTTCGGCCTGGAAGGCAAGGATCTCGTTCCATTCCCCGGTATTCACCGTGCGCAGCGTGTCGAACATCTCTCCAACGATCGAGACCGGATCCCTGGTCAGCCCGGCCGCCACACCAAAGGTGTCGGGGGAGATGAAATCCAGCCCACCCATGGGTGCAGCTGGGCCGATCCAGGAGGCCACGCCGGTTCTCGACCCCTCGAAGTTCATGATCGCACTGGTGGCACCGCTCGCGCCGAGGGCCTTGTAATCCACGATCAGGTCGTTCAGATCGTTGAAACCGATCCCATCGGGCAGGTCGGCAAACTCTCCATCGAGCAACTGATCGATGTCGGCGGCGAACAGCCAGTCCGTACCGTCGGCGTAGGCCGCCGCGAGCGAGGCATAAAACTCCGTGCCCGAGAAGGCGCCATCCGGGTTGAGGGCACCCATGATGCCGCCAGGAGATGGCGAGAAGGCCAGCAGACCGCCCTCGACATAGGCGATCGCTTCCTCGGTGCCGGACAGCGCACCAAGATCCGCGGCAGCGGTCACGATCCGGAGACCGGCAGGTTCGGCCGACATGGCCAGCGCCGCGCGCAACAAAATCACGGCCTGCTCGGCGTCAGTGATCTCGGCCAGCAGGAGGGGTTCGGGACTATCGTTGCCGCCCGCCATCGCCAGGACTATCTCGTTCCCGACCAGACTCGAAAGTGCTCGAACCTGTTCGATCATCTGATCGATGGTCAGGTTGCCAGACTCGGCGGCCTGGGCGGCGGACTCGTTCCACCACTCGCGGATCACCGCATTCTCCTCGACGCGGCTGCGGAATACGTCGTAAGCATCCATCAACGTGCGTGCGGCGTTCGGGAAGGAGGCGTACATCACGGTGTCGGCCGGCACACGGCCCAGCAGTGTCGACGAGTAACGGAGTCCCTGGGAAGCGATCGCATCTCTCAATTCGTCCCGGGCACCGGCAAACTCTCCCAGCAACGCGATATGCAGAGCCAGTTCCTGGCTCCATGCGATCTCCTCCTCGATCGGCACTTCAGTCAGGATCTGGCTCGAGTTGAACTGTTCGCCGGGGAACAAACGAGTGGCCGTGGCTTCGCTCTCGACGTTGACTTCGCCCTCGATCACCGAAACCCGGGAGCCTTTGGTTCCTTCACTGACAGCAAACACCGTACCGACTAGCCCGCATGTTTCACCAGTCCGGCGATCAGGGGGATTTGGGCAGTAAGAATCGGATTCGGGAGGATCTGGGTTCGAATTGGGCATGTGTGGCGTGACTCGGCGGTGTCGACAAGCGGGAGTTGCTGCGTTTTCGGGTTCAGAAGAGGGTGACGAAACGCACTGAGACAAACCTCGGCGGAGCCGAAAAGAGCGAGTCGATTTTGGCGCAGGGGATCGGGTCGGTTCTCAGCAGCGCAGAGGAAGCGCCTGCAGGTTTCGATGGACGAGGGCAAAGACCTCGGCGTAGGGATAGGCTTCCGACATGGAGATCCAGATGTTGCGAACCGTCAGACGGACTTGAGCTCCGATCTTGAGGAGCTTCAAGCGGATCGTCTGGCACTGAGCGCGGGCCAGATCGGTATTCTTCAGTCCCAGACGGCGTAACGCGTGCAGGAGCATGTAGGCGGCCGAGGACAGATAGAGCCGGAGTTGATTGGCGCGCATGGTTGCCGCGCTGGTCCGGTCGGCGAATAGATCCAACTGCTGTTCCTTGATGCGATTTTCCATGTCGCCCCGCGCACAGTAAAAGTCTTCATAGAGGGCGCGGGCGTCCAGGCGTTCCGGCGACAGTGAGGTCACAACGAATCGAGGATTGGCGCCTTTCTCCAGGAACTCGGCCTTGCCGATGACGCGTCGGGTGCAGGTCCAGCTCTTCCGAGTGCGATACCGGAAATCGTTAAACACCCGCGCCGGTTTCCCGGTGTCGTTAAACTCGGCTTCGGCCTGACTCATCGATTCAGCGATCTCGCGCTTGAGCCGATCGTTCTTGGCCAGACCCACCACGTAATCGACCTGGTGGGCCTCGCACCAACTCAGCAATTCATCCCGGCAAAAGCCCGAGTCGGCCCGGATGATAATCGACACCTCCGGCCAGCTCTGCCGGATCTGGCCGATGATGCGGTTCAATTCCTCGACGGCGCCGTCCGCACCGTCGACATTGGAGCACCGCAACCGGGCGCATAGCAGATGCTCTCCCGAAAAGATGTAGAGCGGCAGATAACAGTAGTTGCCGTAGTAGCCGTGAAAGAACCGTCCTTCCTGATGGCCATGGATCGGATCATCGGTCGCATCCAGGTCCAGAACAATCTCCTCGGGCGCCGATCCGTGAGCCGCCACAAATGCATCCACCATCCAGCGGTCGATCTTGTCCGGGTCCATGGCCATCTTCTTGTACCGCTCCTTCCCATCGACTTGCTCCCCGGTCAGTTCCAACCGGTTCAGCGTACACTTGCCCGCCAACGCTTTTCCCCGGTCTCGGGCCTGCCGCCGCTTCTCCCCCAGTGGATCGGCCTTATCCACCGCCACGGCCAGCATCGGATCGGTCCGCAGTTGGTCATGATCGTTCAGATCCTCGTAGCCCAGACAGAGTCCGTAGACGCGCTGCCCCAATAACTCGCTCACCGTGTGTTCGATCAACCTCGCGTCCCGGTAATCCCTGAAACACTCGGCCAGTCCGGCGATCAGACCCGTTCGCTTTTCCACTTCCCTCAACAGCAGAACCCCAGCGTCGGAGGTGATCTTTCCGCCGTCAAAACGCGCCTTCACTTTTCGTTGAAGAAGTCCGTGAAATTCGAACGTCGTTTGGTTACACTCTGTTCTCATAAGGGCCGTCTCCGTTTGGCTTGTTAAACGTTTATTTCAAAACGCTTTATGCCAGACAGGGCGGCCTTTTCTGGTCCTATCGGTGAAATATGCGGGCTAGTACTACTGTGTTACAAACGAAGCGGTCCACAGAACGGACAACGAGGAAGCTGCTGAATCAGGAAGCGGGCGATGCGAATGCGAAGCGTGGCAATCGAGCAGGGGTTATGTCGTTCGGGCCGGATCCGGGGTTCCGCGGGGTTTGAAGTGTTTGGGGAGTTTGGGGACGGATAGTCCAACATGCTCGACAAATGCAGAGGGGGAAAAACGGCTCCGCTCGGCGACCAGGAACCCATAAGAGGCAATACATAAGGTGCCATGATGGTGAAATCCACGCCAGCCGCGACCTTCGTAGTGTCCCAGACCGAGTTCCTGCTTGAGTTCCTGATAGTCGCGTTCGATGATCCAGCGCTGTTTGGCCTGACCGGCCAGATCGGAAAGCGAGGTATGGGCCCCAAGAGTGGAGAGCCAGTACCGGATCGGTTCGGATGCGGTCTTGGGCCACTCGACCAACAACCACTCTTTCGGATGCGGCGAGTGGCGCTCGTGATCCAGATGAGCGGGACGAATGCGAACTGCGGCGAAACGGGAACGCAGGGTCTCGGAGGTGCCTTCGCGCCAGGAGACGTTCTTCCAACGCTGGGGAGACAACGAGAGGGCCAGTTGCTTGACCGAAACCGGTTGATGTTTCTTGTTGCGCTGCATGCGGGTCGGTGTCCGTCCGCGGCCGGTCAAGGATTTCGGCGGCAAGGGACCCTGGCCCGGTTTCCACACGGTCGTGGTGCCTTGCACCCCTAGGACGTAGCTAAGTCCGAGTTCGGTGATGCCGTGCCGGAACTTGTAGTTGTTGCCGTAGGCCGTATCGCCCAGAACCGGTGCCGGAGCAATGCCGTCATCGACGGCCTGCCGGATTTGTTCCAAAGCAATTTGAGGTTTAGTTTGAAATCGAACGTCTTCGGGAATAGCGGCTTTGCTTCGACGTTCCGGATCCTTCGCCCAGGTCTCGGGGAGGTAGAGTCGCCATGCCACCGGCAAGCTGGATTTCGCTGTCGCCACCGACAGGCTCACCGCCACCCGGCAGTTCTCAGGTTTGCCGACCTGTCCACAGTATTGCCGGGCCACACCCACCGAGTGGGTCCCCTTTTTCACGAATCCGGTGTCGTCGACAATCCAGGCTTCAATCGGACCGTTGGCTTCCATCGCCCCCAGCGCGTACTGTCGAACTTCTGCCAACAGAGCCGCATCGTCCCAGGGCGCATCCGCGACCAGATGATGTAGCGACTGGTGCATTCGGCGTACATTATCCGGAGCCAATCGTGCAGCCATCGGCTCCACACTCTTACGTTTGATCGGCAGCAACAACCCGGTGCAGTACGACTTCAACGGTTCATGACGATCGGCGTGTCCTGCGGCCGACGCCAGGCGTTTCAAATAGGCCGCAAAACGTTTTTCCTGAGTGCCTGGCGCCTTCGATTTGGCGCTCATGACCGGATGCTAACATAAAATAGGCCGCTTGTAACACAGTAGTACTACGGAGACGTCGACGTCATCGGTCGAGACGTACAGGTGCCCGTCACGTTGCTCTGCGGCGCGTACTATGACGCTGCCGCGTTCCAACTGGATGCGAACGCCGTCGCTAGCCGGAACGAGGGTCATCTCGGATCGCTCCCGCATCTCGACCCGAGTGCCGTCGGCGAGCTCGACAATTGCTCCCGAATCGGTCGCCGTACGGATCGGTTCTCCGGCGGTGATCTGGGCACCGGCCGAAATCGGCATCAATTCCTGACCGTCGAGAAGAAACAGCTGCCCTCGAACCGTCTGCGCAGACGCGTTAACCTCGATGGGGAACAACATCAAGCGGATCAGATCGGATTGCCCGATCCCGAAGGCGAGCACGAGCGCTGCGGCCACGCCAAGGGCAGCCCACCGCTATGGGAGCAATCCGCCTCTACTCTCTCTTTGAGCGCTGGAGGTGCTCGGCGCCGATGATCGTGCCGCGGTCAAGGCCTTCCGGCACTGGAGGCACTCGCGACTGTGGTCTTCCAGGAGCAGCGTTCTCGCCGGACTCAACTGACCTGCCAGGTAAGTCGGGATCAGAGACTGGTAATCCCCGCAGCCTCGGATCGCTTCGACTTCCGGATGTCGCATGTCCGGCGACAAGACGGTCTGTTCGGCCGCTTCTTCGGAAATGCGCGACCACACGCGGGCAGCCGCTTCCTCGATATCGGCAGGATCGGGACGAAGGTTGCGAACTTCATCGACGGCACCGTTGAGCACATGCCTGGGTTTCTGGCTCTTGGACTTCAAGACGGACCTCCTACGAACGAGCGGAGCGATCTTCTCAGACTACTCCGCGCGCGAAACAGGGTGACGGCAATCGAGCCGGTCGATGTGCCGAGCATACTTGCGATATCTCCGTTGGTGTAGCCCTCGATGTGCCGCAGCACGAAGACTTCAGCGGCCCTTGGATTCAATTCCGCGAGAGCGCGGCGAAGTCCCTCGCCCAGTTCCCTACTCTTATGCTGCCGGTAGGGATCCGGCCGGGACTCTTTGATCCAGGGCTCTATCTCCGTGATCGACACGCTATGGTTCCGCTTCCGAACCAGGTCGAGTGAAACGTTTACCGCAGCGCGGCGCAGGTACCGGGGCCAATCGCCCTTCTGGTCCGGTGACGATTCCCTCCGGGCGAGCCGCAGAAAAAGGGTCTGCAGCACGTCCTCGGCATCGTTACCGTTGCCAGTGACTCGGTATGCAGTCGTGTAGACCAAATCGTAGTGGTCCATGAATACCTGCTCCAATTGCTTGAAGACTGCCTGAGGTTGTTCGGGTTTCACACCAACGGACAATGTCATCTTCTCGTCTCCACACTATCTAACGGTCCGGGACCGAAACGATTAACAAGAAAATGAGCCATCTTCCCTATTGCTGGTAGGATCATGCGTTTCCGCCTTCATCCAAGTTACGCCCAACCGGCCGGAAAAGTTCAAGTTATTCGGGTTCGGCAGCGTTCATCTACGCTCCAAGGATCCTCCGGAGCGTCATCAACTGCCCGATGTGGTAGGAGTTGTGTGATGTCAGGGTCAAGGCTTCTTTGAGTACGGTCTGACCATCCCCGTGAGGTATTCGAGCGTAGAGATCTGTTGCCGGATCCAACACGAGAGATTGCATGGCCTCCAGGTCTTTTTCAAACTGACTCGCGCTCTCGTCCCAGGCTTCTTCATTAGGTGGTTCGCCGCCCTCCGGCCAGTACCCGTCTGGAAATTCAGGCGAGACATGGTCTGGGGAAATCGAGAAACCCAGGATGTCCCACTGCGCAATTCGCAGGTGTTCCAGCAGTTGCCATGCCGTGTGGTTTGCACCGTCTGGTTTCGAGCCGCGAAGCTGTTCCGGCCAACCCGACAGGACCTGATCAATAGGGGGATGCGCATGGCCACCCTTCAGAGCAGCTACCAGATGGCTTCTCAAGGATTCGTCCTCGGCCACTTTCCCTCCCCTCTTTAAATGGGGTCAGAGCCCTATTTCTGTCAGGGTTGCCACTTCACAAGCTCTGCTTCCACGAAACTTTCCACGTCTTCCCACGAGTCGGCGCGGGGAGGGGCCAGATCACGGTTCGTGGAGTTTGAAAAGACGAGCGTAGGATAGCCGTCGCCTCGCAGTTGCTCGATGTTGTCGGGTGAGTCCTCTATGTACAGATCCGCACCGACAGCCGCTTTGTCCCGCATGAAACAGAGATCCCAGTACGGAATATCGTAATGGTCGAGCCACTCGATAGTCTGGCGGACGGCTTGCTGATGAAAGTACTTGATGAAGAGTCGATTCGTGATGATCCGAATCCGCACGTCCTGGCCTGAAATCCGGCGCAGCGTTGCAGGGGCCCGATCCACTGGCTTGAGTTCACGAAACAGATTCCGCTGAGTTACGGCAAACCGATGGAGGGCTTCGTACCCGCCCGGCGCAGAATCGATTCCCCACTCGGCCAGACCGTGACTGACTTCTCTTTGCAGAGAGGAGACGGGAACGCCCAGCCATTCGGCGGCGATGGGACGCAGCCCCTCATAGAAATCGGCACAGACTCCGTCCAGATCGACACCAAGGACAAAGCGGGACTGGCTCATGCTGTTGGGGGGTTGGGCCGCTCAGAGAAATCCGGCACTCACTCTTCTTCGTCAATCTCGGGCAGACTGGTCGCGAAGTTTTCGAATTCTATCTCTTCCTCATCTTCGACGTCGTCGTCGTAACCCGACAATATCTGGCCTCGAACTTTTTCCGGAATCGGCTCTTTTTTGGGACTGTCGTCCCAGAAAGAGCGTTTTCCACCACGGCGCCTGGGCCTTGATGGAGATGGACGGGCAGGCGCACCGTCGGGAGCTCCACCCATGGACGTTCGCTCTCGGGACTGCGGTCTGGGCGGTGCCCCACCGCCTGCGGGTCTGGCGCCTCGGGGCGGACCCGATGGACGCCCTTCACTTGGACGGGCTTCATTGACGACCAGGGGCCGATCCTTGAAGGGCTTTTGATGAAGCTGTTCGATCGCTGCGCTGGACTGCTCGGGCTCGGCGAATTCTACGAATGCAAAACCGCGGGGTTTCCCAGTATCTCTGTCCAAGGGCATGAAGACGCGGGAGACGGGAGCCACCTGGGAGAAGTGCTCCCGGATTTCGTCTTCGGTCGCTTCGTAGGGAAGGTTCCCCACAAACAGCCGACTAGGCATCGACCGTCCCCTTCACGCAGACCACCTCTCTGCTGCGCGCGACACGGTGAACCCTTGAAACGCCTGTCCGGTCATCGGTCCGCATATTCTAGCAAGATTTGAGGCCGATTCCAGAAAACTCAGACGTCAACGTGAAACCCATCCGAAGTCTAATCTGAACAGTTTTGGGGACCTTCATCCATTTGAAGCGGGAACGCACAGACGATCGAACGCATCTGTCAGTACCGCGGCGATCTCGGGTGCTTCCCGTCCCTCGATCTGATGACGCTCCAGCATGTAAACGACTTCGCCGTTCTGCATGAGCGCAATGGATGGAGATGACGGAGCGTAACCCTTGAAGTGTTCCCGAGCCCTCTCGGTGGCCTCAACATCCGCACCCGCAAACACGGTAACGATGTTGTCCGGCTTGACCGAATGACCGAGCGCCATGGCGACACCGGGGCGGGCCTTTCCGGCCGCACATCCGCACACGGAATTGACGATGACCATCGTGGTTCCATCCGTGTTCTGCACTGCCTGATCGACTTCTTCGGGCGTGCGCGTTTCCACCACGCCCAGACGCGTGAGATCTTCTCTCATCGGTTTGATGAGCTCTTCGGGATAGCGGTTGGGCTTAAAAACGAAATCCATGCCTAAGTCTCCTCTTAAGGTATTTGCCTGAGTACCTTCCGAGCCCGCAACAGCGGATCGCCACTGGGGCTACCTCAGAAGAATAGGCAGTTTCGCCAATTGGGTCAATGGTCTATCGATTGATGTGGAAGCCCTGGAACCCAAGGTAATAGGGGACCTTTCATTCGAAATCTCTTTCGTACGCAGGTGTTCGATCGACCGGTTGATCTGGCATCGTTTCTCAGGACTTGACCCTTTTCTGCCAATAACCCTCACCTCTTGTATCGTTTAGCCTATTTACACGGCGTCGTTAACTGCACACGTTGAACATGGAATCAGGCACCCAACTCGGACATTACGAGATCGGCTCACTCCGCGTCTCGGCAGTCAACGGTCAGTGGACGTTCACGGGCACATTGATCGCAAACACGAAACGCTGACCGTCCGGGCTGACGTTCTTCCACTGTGTGGGACTCCCGAGCAACGGCCCGGGTAACTTGAAAAGCAGCCTGGGCGTCCCGGCCTGAAACGTGGGAGTCGTGGCAACGTCCACCGCCATCACCTCCCAATCGGGAGTGAGGTAGTAGAGTTCCTTGCCGTCCTGCCGCCAAAAAATCATGCCCAGGGCGCCCGCGTCTGAAACCTGTACCGGTGTTGCGTTTTCCCTGCCACCATCGGGCTTACTGGCATCAAACGGGCCTACATAGACCTGAAATATCTCGGCCTCGATCTCATCCGACAGATACGCGATGAAGCGGGAATCGGGAGAAAACCGGGCCTGGGCCACGAGGTACTCGTCGCGGAGCCACTCAATCGCTTCCCGCTCGAGGGCCTCCTCGTCTCCGCTGAGGGGCAATACATACAAGACGCCCCAGCAGCCGTCATGGAAGGTCAGGAATCTTCCGTCCGCCGACCAATCCGCCGGCTGCAAGAATGCGCCTGGCGTGTACTGAAACAACTGCTCCTCATCGCCGGTTCCGTCCCAGGCTTTTCGATAGATGCTGCTGAAGATCCCGCGCCTCGACTGATACGCCACATGACTGCCGTCCGGAGACCAGACCGGGTCATTTTCCGGGGAGTTATCATTCGTGACCGGCGTTCCCGTCCCCGAGGCGACGTCGAACGTCCAGATGTTCAGTCTGTTCGTCTCTCGAACTCTCCGCGACACGGCCACTTTTGTTCCGTCCGGCGACAGTGCCGGGTTGCGGTAACGACCCGGTTCGCCCACCCGCTGCAGCACGGTTCCCTGTCGATCGAACACGGTGATCTGCTGGAGGGTCGGGGCGTGTGGCACGGCGATGACGATGCGCTCCCCGTCGCGGCTGACGTTGACGCTCCCAGGATTGACGGGCACCGCTTCGGACAGGCGGAACAGCACCGTCGGCGTTCCGAATTCGAACGCGGGACCGGTGCTGACCTCGACCGCCATCACGCTGCCATCGGCGGCCACAAAGTAGATTTCCCTGCCGTCCCGGCGCCATCCTGAAACTGTGGCCCAGCGGGCACCCTCGTCGGACACCTGCCAGGGCCCGGCCCCCGACCGGGCGCCCGCGCCCGCCGATGGGTCGAACCCCCGGACGTAGAATTCATTTCTGCCGGACTCATTCGACTCGAAGGACAGGAAGCGGGCATCGGGAGAAAAGCTCGAACCAAACAAAGAAGAGTCACTGCGAGAGACCACGATGGGGGTGCGCTCCCCATCGCCACTGATCTGCAGCGCGTACAGGGTTCCTCCAAGAATGTCCGGCAAGGTGAAGCCCAGGAAACGTCCATCCAGCGACCAGTCGGTGAGGAAAATCCTCCCGCCAGGGTGCTCGTAGAGGAGTTCTTCTTCACCTTCGCCATTCGAAGCTTGTCGATACAAACCGAAGTAACTGCCGCGCGATGCCACATACGCCAGCTGACTGCCGTCCGGAGACCAGACCGGCGAGGACACCCACTCCTGCTCCCGCGTTTCATTGGACGTGATGCGTGTGCTGCTCCCTGTCGCAATGTCGAGAACCCAGAGGTCTATGGTTTCGCTCTCCAGGTCGTTCTTGATCACCGCCAGCCGTGTCCGGTCCGGGGAGAAAACAGTATCCTCGTAAATCGCGCGCTCCCCGACTGTGGTCACGACCTTCCCTTGGCGGTCGAACACGGTGAGTACTCGAGCGTCGGCCTCAAACTGTTGGGCGATTCGTCTGGCCCTGGCGGCACTGGCCTCCTCGTTGGCGGCGTTGACAGCGGTCGGTACCTGACCGATGGCGGGCACCGGATTCATCAGCAGGGCAGCAGACAGGGCGGCCCCCGTGATCACGATCGCAACCGGATAAGTAATCTTCACGTGGAACCCTCCTTGCGGGGTCGGCAGCCGCACTGATTGTTCAAACTTCAACAGTTTTGCGGACACAACGACACAACCGTGCCCTCTGGCAGGGTAATCATCCGAATAAGCCCGGAGAGAGAGCCGTTCCTGGCGCGGCTGGCTTCCACCGTCACAGTTTTGCCGATGGCGTTCTCGAAATCGCTCTTGTCAACGTTGTCGGATTTTCGGAAGAAGGTGGGAGTCGGTCCCTCGAACGACCACGTTTCCACCAGCCCCTGATCGCTCTCCGCGTCGACGAACAAGGAGATGTGCGGATTCCTCCAGTCGAGCTCGGTAAGCGTACCGGTCCGTGTGAATCGCTGGCTGAAGTCGAAGACTGCCGACATACTGTGGTGCGCCCATGCCGATCCCGACACAATAACGGCAAGAGCAATCGAAGCCAACATACTCTTGGTCATGATGATGCTCCTTTTCACGTAAACGGTCCTTAGAAGCCAGATACCATTGTTCCTTGTTGGTCGCTTTCGGACCTCTCGGTTGACAATGCCGTCATGCGCTGTGCTCGTCAGGTGGTCCGTAGGTGCCTTACCGGATCCACCGTCGCAGCCCGTCGTGCCGGCCCCACAGCGGCCAGGAAGCCGGTTCCCAGGAGGACGAGGGCGAGAATGATGTAGGTCGCGGGGTCCGTCGGAGTCACGCCATAGAGGACCGCCTCCAGCAGCCTGCTGAGGACCAGCGATCCCACGAATCCGAGCCCGAGGCCCATGCCGGTCATGAGCAGCGTTTTCCGAAGCACGAGCCCTCGCACATCCCTCTTCCGAGCTCCCAGTGCGACCCGGATCGCCATTGAGTGGCGAGCCCGACTCACGCCGTAGGAAATCGTCCCGTAGAGGCCGACGAGGGCCAGGGACAGAGCGAGAAGGGCAAACGTCTCGAGCACCAAGGCAGACAGTCGACGTACGACCAACGTGTCGGTCAAGCGCTCTTCCATCGTCTGGACGTCGATCAACGGCTGATCGGGGTCCACGGACTGGATCTCTCGGCGAACGGCCGCGGTCACCGTACGTGGATCGGAGGTGGTTCGCGCCACGACGTAGACGCCGTGACCGCCGTCACCCACCTGGGGCACCAAGTCGTAAAAGGTCATCCATGGGTCCGCCTCCAGTGGCCTCGTAGCGAACAGGCCCAACGACACCGACCACTTCGCCAATCGAGCACCCCCCGTCGCACCTTTCTCCGAAGACCCCGAACAGACGCTTCCCCACCGGATCCTCCCCGGGCCACAGACGGTTTGCGAGGCGCTCGTCCACGACGACGACCCCGCGGAGCGTCCCCGCGGTCCCTCTCGTCAGGGAGCCGACCCGCCAAAAGGGGAATCCCCATGGTCTCGAAGTACCCGTAGCTGACGTGGCGCGTGAGGGAGGTCGGCGCGCTCCGATAGGTGACCGTCCGCCCCTCGAACTCCCGCCCCTCGGGCACGACGCGGACCCAGCCTACGCCTCCGGTCAGGGGCAGCCCGTCGACCACCGCGGCGGCCTCGACCCCTGGCACCCTTTCCACCCCTTCCAGCACCTCGTCGTAGAACTCCGCCCGTGCCCGTCGACTCTCATAGCGCTCGCCCGCCGGGTTCACGTACAGGCTCAAGCGGTTCTCGGGTGAGAACCCGAGATCGGTCCCCCGAGCGGTGAGGAAGCTGCGAACCATGAGCCCTGCCCCGATGAGCAGGATGAATGCGAGGGCCACTTGCCCGACCGTCCAGGGCCGTCCCGGACCGTGGGGCGCCACCGGCTCACGGGAAGCGAATAGGGGACCGCTCCGTTGCCCTTCAGTAGGGCGCTGGGGTTCGCTCGGGAGGCCCGGATGGCTGGAGCCAGTCCGAAGAGGAAGCTCGAAACGAGCGTGACGAGACCCGTGAACGCCAGGACCCGGGCATCGATCTCCACGTTGCGAAGCAAGGGCACAGTCTGCCACGTGCCCATGTTGTACCGGTCGCCGATCAAGCCCACCTCGGGGACAAGCCCTCGCAGGGCCACGTGGAACGAGCAGAAGCCACCCCCACCGCCGCCGCGGCCCCCAACACGGCGATGAAGAACTGCTCGACGACGGCCCTACGGAGGAATTGCGGGCGGCTCGCACCCAGCGCCGAGAGCAACGCCATCTCCTGTTCCCGGTCGGAAGCCCTCGACAGAAGAAGGGTGGCCGCGTTGGCGCACGTGATGAGGAGCAGGATGGCCGCCGCGCCAAACATCACGAACAGTGCCGGACGGGCCGCCCCGGAGACCTCGTCCCTGAGTGCGAAGGCCTCGATCAGGATCTCCTGGCCTCTCCGTGCCCCCATCACGTCGCAATTCGGCCCAGATCTGCCTGAGCCTGATCCCAGGACACTCCCGGCGCCCTCCTCACGACGACAGTGTGGACCCCGCTCTCGGGGAATTCGTGGGAGAGATTGAGAAAAACGTCTCCCGCTCCGGCCCACTGGCGCATGGCGGCCGCCGGGAAGTCGGAGGAAAGGACGCCTACCACGCGAATCGGCTGGCCGTCGAGGGTGATGGAGCTTCCAACGACCGTGGGGTCTGCTCCGAAGCGTCGCCGCCAGAGTCCATGGCCGAGCACCGCCCGGGTCGGTGCCCCGGGCCCGTCGTCAACGTCGATGAGGAGCCGCCCGTGAACGGGGACCGCTCCGAGTTGAGCGAACAGCGTCGACGAAGTACGAATCACACCGACCCTCTCGGCCGCCAGCTCACCGGTCAAGGTCCTGCCCTCGTTGGTGAAAAGCGCTGTCAGGTCGAAGCTCTCCTGCGTAGCCATGAGTTCCTGGTATTCGCGTATGGCGAAGCGGTCGCGCTCGACACCGTCGGACGGCCTCCGCTCGAAGACAAGACCGAGGCGCTCGTGCTCCGGGTACGGAAGGGGCTCGAGCAGGAGTACGTCCAGCATACTGAAGACTGTCGCCGTTGCCCCGATCCCCAGCCCGAGAGTGAGGACGAGCACAGCGGTGAAACCGGGGTTTCTGCCGAAAGAGCGCATGGCGTCGCGCGCGTCGCGCCGGAGATCGTCCAGCCAGCGGAACGCGCGCGCGTCGCGCTGGTGCTCTTTGGCCTGCTCGATGCCGCCCATCGCCCGCCGCGCCGCGTACTGTGCCTCCTCCGGCGTCATTCCCCGGCGGCGATACTCGTCCTCAAGAAGTACCAGATGCGCGGCCATTTCGCGCGTGAGTTCCCGATCGGCGCTCTGATGTCGGACGCTCGCGACGAGCCGGTGCAGCAGTCGTCTCATGCCTCTAGATCCCCGAGCAATTTCTCGACGAGTCCCGCCAGCCGCCGCCAGCGCTCGGTCTCCCGGCCCAGTGCCCGGCGGCCCGCCCTGGTGATTCCGTAGTACTTGGCATCGCGGTTGTGCTCGGTCTTCTGCCACGTGCCCTTGATCCAGCCCTTCTGCTCGAGCCGGACGAGCGCCGGATAGAGCGTGCCCTGGTTCAACGTGAACGGGTGCTCCGACACCTGTTCGAGCCGCGCGGCAATCCCGTAGGCGTGCAGGGGCCCCATCGTGGCCAGCGCCCGCAGCACGATCAGGTCGAGCGTGCCCTGCAGCAGCTCGACACGGCCCATGTCTTTACCAGACATCCCAGTGGACTCCTCCGGGAGCAAGTCTGGGCTAACTCTACTTGATTGTTAAGTGAAGATGGCGGATCTCACTGTCCCGTGCCTGAACTTGCTTCTGGAGCGTCCAGGGATCGGTGGGACCGGACTGGCGTGAGAGTGTAGGTGCAGCCCCAAATCCATTCTCAATCCCTGTTAGATCATCTTCCCCGACCTCGAGATCGGCAAGAATCCGGACATTGACCTTCTGATTGCTTCGAAACCCCTCCCTTAGTATTCTTTACCGAGTTTTTCGCGATTTTCCGCAAGTACAGACCAAAACCTGAGAAGGAGCATCGACATGAGCACTTCAGGTTTCGTGAGGTTCTGGCCGATGATGGTGATCGCTGCCGTCGGGGCCCTGCTGGCAACAAGTGCTTACACGCAACAGCGCGGAGGCACGACTGAGACGGACAGGATTCAGCCCATCAACAGCGGCACCAATCCCTACCGCGTCATCCGGGACTGGGCACAGCTCGATTTAGAGGCAAGAGGGTGGGGCGGCTCCAACGGCGTCGCCATCGACCCCGATGGGAGGTCCGTGTGGGCCGTCGACAGATGCTCACCCGGAACCACCCCGGGCTGTGTCGACAGCCCCGGGAACCCGGTCCACCATTTCGATGAGTCCGGGAATGAGATCCGGAGCTTTGGCGGCGGGATGTTCGTCTGGCCGCATGGCATCCATGTCGATCGAGACGGAAGTGTGTGGGTCGCCGACGCACGAGCCGTGGACGGAAAGGGAAGTGTCGTCGTCAAGTTCAGTCCCGAAGGCAGAGTCCTCATGACGCTCGGGACCCTGGGCGTGCGTGGAGACCCTCCCGAAGCTCTGACGGACCCGACCGATCTGGTGACGGACCCGGAAAACGGTGACGTGTACGTGGCGGAGAGCCACACGAATGTAACCGATCCCAATCTGATTGGGCGCATCTCCGTCTTCGACAGAGACGGGAACTTCCTCAGAGTGATCGGCAGAAGCGGCACGGGGCCGGGAGAGTTCCGGACGCCACATGCGGTCGAGTTCGATTCCCAGGGCCGGCTCATCGTCGCTGATCGCCATAACCACCGCATCCAGATACTGACCAAGAACGGTAGGTTCATCCGTGAATACGCCGAATTCGGGCGCGTCAGCGGGCTGGCCATCGACAGCAACGACGTTATCTACACGGCCGACTCCGAGTCGAGGGAAGCGGTCCACCCAGGCTGGCGGAGGGGGATCCGGATCGGCAGCCTCCAGGACGGGAAGGTGACCGGGTTCATTCCGGCACACCCAACGGATTCTCCGAATGGTGCAATGGGAGAAGGCATTGCGATCGATCCCACGGGCAATATCTACACGGCAGAAGCCCAACTGAGGGGCGTGACGAAGTACGTCAAAAACGAGAATTGAATCAGCGCGTTTCGTTGATCTGAAATGGAGAGACTCCACTTCACAGGGGTGTCAGGCCAACAACGAGTCGTATGACTAGGAAAACGGCACAGCCACAAAGCGACCGTAGGCAACAAACGCAGCAAGAACACCAAGGATCAAAGGTGGCACTGACATCGGCGTCTCAGAGTGACGAATATGGGTAACAACAGCGCCAAGCATGACTATTACCAGGCCAGTTGCGGCCACCGGCGTCAGAATCGGTGCGATCCCGGTGACTCCAGGAAGAACCATCCCTAAGGCACCAGCCACCTCTGAAGCGCCGATAAACTTGAAAAACCCGCCTGGAAAGTCATCAACCCATGCCATCCGAGCTTTCGCAGCCTCTTGGCTCTTTATCAGCTTCATTAGCCCGGCGCCTAAGAATGCAACGGCAAGCAGCCCTTGCACGATCCAGAGAGCCGTTCCCATGTCTCGCCTCCTTGGTGAGTACCGCGTCCTGAAACGAAATATGAGTAGATTCAACTACAGAGGGATCTCACAGGCAAGTCAAGTCTCAGCGGGGCGTCCCTTAATTGCTCACTGTCCCCCATTTAAGTCTCAGCAAGGCGTCCCCCAACGTGTTTTCCTTAGGTCTGGGCTGGATTGCTTCTAACTCCTGTGCTGTGTGCCGACTCGGAAAAGTGAGAGTTGAGAGTTCTTTGCTGTCGTATCCATCCGTTTTGCTAGACTGCGCAGATATCCAGAGGCGGAAAGGAGCAGGCGATGAAAGTCCAGATTATTCTCTTGGGTTTCGTGATCACCATCCTGGGCGTCGTTGCGATCCAGACGGTCCCTCCTGTCTGGGCGCAGTCTCCCACACGGACGGCCACCGAGGAACTTGGACGGCTCCTGTTCTGGGACCCGATCCTGTCGGGCAACCGTGACATCGCCTGCGCGACCTGCCACCACCCCGAATTTGCCTATGCCGACGGCCGTGCACTGTCCCTCGGTGTCGGCTCAGTGGGACTGGGACCAGCGCGGACCGACATAACGGGCGGGGTGATTCCGGTGGTCAAGCGGAACGCCCACACGATCCTCAATGTGGGCTTTAACGGGTTAGACGACAATCGGCGCAGGCGGGAAGCGTTTGACGGTACCGTCGCTTCGGTCAATCAGGAAAACGCTCCGATGTTCTGGGATAACCGCGTGCGCAGCCTGGAGCTGCAGGCTCTCGAGCCGATCAAGTCCTTTGAAGAGATGCGCGGCAGGGCCTATCCGGAAGATGAGGCGCTCGACCGGGTGGTGGCCAGGATCGAGGCAATCCCGGAGTATGTCGCTTTGTTTGAGCGCGCGTTCGGCCGAGGCACCTCGGTCACGTCGTTGCGCCTTGGCGAAGCGATCGCGGCATTCGAACGGACGCTCACCGCCATGAACAGCCCATTCGACCGTTTCCGAGGTGGAGACAGGGATGCGCTGAGCGAGGAGCAGCTTAGAGGCATGGAAGAGTTCGACGATGCGGGTTGCGACCGGTGTCATGACGGGGTGATGTTCTCCGACTTCGATCTGCACGCTGAAGGCGTCGCCGAGCATCCGCTGCTGGAGTCGGCGGATGCGGGCGCCGGCCGGTTCCGTTTCCGGACGCCGACGCTCCGCAACGTTGCCCTTACGGCGCCATACATGCATAACGGCACACTGGAGACTCTTCGGGATGTGTTGCGCTTTTATGACAATGGCCGTTCCGAAAACCCGAACGTATCCAACGCCGGCCGACGGCGGCAACAGCGAGACGGCCTACCCCGCCTCTCTCGCAGCTTCCGCCGCGTGGATGACATGAACGAACGAGAGATGGCCAGCATCATCGCCTTTCTCGGAGCGCTGACCGACCCCGATTTTGACCGGTCGATCCCGGCTAGAGTGCCCAGCGGACTTCCCCCGGGGGGATTTGTCGAGAACCCCTGAAGATCGATAGACGAACCCAAGGTGAACCTGTGTTGGTGGCCCGGAACCGGTTGCCCCAGTTAAATGGACAGGACGCAGTTATGAACACTTCGAATTCCGATCTCGTTGCAGAATTCTACAAAGCTCTGAACAAGAAGGATATTGAAGCTGCCGCACTGCTGCTTCACGGGAAGATCTCGATTGTTCAGCTGGCCGACGTTCCCTGGCGGGGATCCTTTACAGGTGTCGGAGGGTTCATGGAGTTTTCAAGGAAGCTGATCGAGGCGATCACACCTGTTGCGGAAGTTGAGGAGTATGTGGAGACGGGGAACAACGTTGTTGCGATCGGCAGGACCCACGGAACAGCAAACTCGTCCGGAAAGAGTTTTGATATTCGCTTCGTGCATGTCTGGGAGATTGCAGATCACAAACTGTCGCGTTTCGAAGTTTATATCGACAGCGGGTCGATGCTGCTCGCCTTGGACCAACGTGAAACATGATCCAGCCCAACAGGTAGTTCCAACTCGTTCTCTTTTTTCGCGATTTAGAATTTTGATTGCCTTGTCGTTGATGTCGTCGACACCGTCCGTGCGATAATCCGTCTTATGAATCGAAGGAAATGCCTCATGAATCATGCAAGCTTGCTGACCCGACTCCTGGTAGTCACCCTGGCACTGCTCTGTCCCATGCCGACCGCCGCCCAGTTCGATCTGTCGGGTAATTGGAGTGCGTCCCGTCACGAAGACTTCATTCACCGCATACCGGGCCCCGAGCTGGGGGACTACACAGGGCTCCCCGTGAACGAGGCCGCAAGGCTGAAGGCACGATCGTGGGATGCCTCGATCCTCTCGCAGCCCGAACAGCAAGCGCGTCCACATCCGGCACAGTACTCGATGCGAGGTCCGGCGAATCTGCGCTTCGACGAGATCGTCGACCCGAACACGTATCGGGTCCTCGCCTACCGGATCACGGGACTGTTCGGTAATGCGGACCGGACAATCTGGATGGATGGACGTCCACACCCATCCGACCACGCGCTGCATACCTGGGACGGCTTCTCCACGGGCGAGTGGCTGGGGCAGACGCTCAAGGTCACGACGACCCACATGAAAGCCGCTTTTATCCAACGCAACGGGGCGCCGGTCAGCGTGCACTCAACAATGACCGAGTACATAGTGCGGCACGGCGAGGTCCTTTTGAATTTCACGATGGTCGAGGATCCCATCTATCTGGAAGAATCGTTCGTGCGGACAACGACTTTCATCTGGAACCCTGCACGCGTGATGGGTCCTCCCAGCGTCATGGAGATCGTAGATGAGGTGGTGGGGCGCGAGGCGGGCTACGTCCCGAATTTTCCGATGGGGACCCACCACACTGAGTTTGCTGACCGATTCGGCATCCCGTACGAAGCGACTCAGGGCGGGGCCGAGACCCTCTACCCCGAGTATGTCCAGACCCTCGAACAGATGATGGACGATCAGTCTGCGGATGGGGGCGGAGAGCCGGAATGAAACGTACTCAATCCGGAATCTGGCTATGGCTACCCATCATGGCTCTGGCTGTGCTCTCGGCAGGCGGTGAAGCGTGGGCGGCGGGGCAAGTGGCGGAAAATCAGACGGGCGGTGACCAAGACCAGATCGAAGTACTGCCCATCCAGAAGGGGGCGTATCTCCTCGCGGGAGCCGGCGGCAACATCGTGGCGCAGGTTGGCCCGGATGGCATCCTGTTGGTCGACTCCGGAGCAGCCGGAATGAGTGAGGAGATCCTCGCTGCTCTCGGCTCGTTGACGGACGCGCCGATCCGCTATGTTATCAACACCAGCGTCAACCTGAATCACACGGGTGGCAACGCGTTCTTGTCTCTGGCCGGTGCCAACGAAGCCATCAACGTACCCGGCAACTCCGGCTTCCCGGTCGAGAACGCTCCCATCATTGCCCGCGAAGAAACCTACTTTCGGATCGCCGCGCCGACCGGGACCCAGCCGGCGCGTCCCTTTGACGCCTGGCCGACCAGCACGTTCTTCAGCCCGAAAAAGACCATGTACTTAAACGGTGAGGGCATCGAGATCCTGCACCAGCCGGAGGCGCGCACCGATGGCGATCTTATCGTCTTCTTCCGGGGGGCCGACGTCATCGCTGCGGGCGACGTGTTCGTCACCGAGGGTTACCCGATGATCGATCTGTCGCGGGGCGGCTCGATACAGGGATTGATCGACGCGGCAAACCACATCATCGACATCGCCATCCCCCGTTTCAATCAGCAAGGCGGCACGCTGGTCGTGCCTGGCCATGGCCGGATCTCGAATGAGGCCGACGTCGTGGAGTATCGGGACATGCTCACGATCATCCGTGAGCGTGTGGAGCGGATGATCGACGAGGGCATGACGCCCGAACAGGTGAGAGCCGCGGGACCGACCCTCGATTACGACGGCGTTTACGGGACAAGCGAAGGCCTCTGGACAACCGACATGTTCATCGATGCCGTGTACCGGAGTCTCCAGCCATAGGCAACCCGTTCTGCGGGATGCCTCCAATCAATCTCGTCCTGAACTGATCTGCAGCACTGAAGAAACAGGCCGGAGAGGAAGACTACGCGTGAGCGAACCGAACGAAGGCGGACCACCCCCCTGGTTCCATCCGGAAATGCTGGAGCTGGTCGAATGGAGGGACGGGGACATCGTCATATCTGTGCCTGTCAAGAGTGGCACGACGTGGGCGATGAACATCGTCTACCAGTTGCTCACGGGCGGAGACGCGGACTTCGAGGACATTTACGCTGAGGTGCCGTGGATCGAGCTCCTCCAAAGGCCCGAACAGCCACCCGAGGAGATGCTCGACCGTATCGCTGCCATGCGAAGCGACCGTCCCCGGGCGTTCAAGGCTCACTCTGCTCCGCCTGTGCTTCCTTACCGCGAGCACGATGCGAGCACGAAAGTGAAATATGTGGTGATCTGCCGAAACCCGGAGGAGGCTCTGGTCTCACTCAGGCCATTCCTAGCGATGCACACAGATGCTTGGCACGAATTGTGGAACGTGCCAAAGGCTGAGACGATGCGTCCCGACTTCCCTTCGTTCTATCGCGAGGTGGTCGACGCGAACGAAATGCAAAGCATGCTATTCGAGTTTCTCGTTTCGTGGTGGCCGCTACGCAACAATGACAACGTCCTGCCGCTTCACTATACGGACATGAAAGGCGACCATGAGGGTTCGATCCGCAACATTGCCGACTTCCTGGAAATCGAGCCAACCGACCAGCAGTGGGCAGCCGTTCTGCGGCACACCTCGTTCGCGTGGATGAAAGAACACGAGGAGAAATTCGAGAACAGGACAGCAGAGGTGCCCATTCTCGAGAGCGGTGCCATGATCAGAAGAGGCCGGGCCGGTGATGCCCGATCCGACGGGATGACGGACGAAATCTCCCGGCACTTGCGTGCTATCGGGGCTGAAATCTGCCGGGATCAGGCCGCCCTCGAGTGGTTTTACAACGGCGGCCCGTTGCCCGGTTAGCCGTCTTGTCGGCGACTCGGAGGTCATTACAAAAGGTGTGTAAAAGTCATCAGGCGGCGGCCTTCGATTTCATCACGACTCTGATGCCGTCAGCGAATTGCTGACCATCATAGACCTCTTGTAAGAGTTCGGATCCTTTTAAGTGTCGCCAAGCCTTCTCAGCGACACGTAGTAGCTTCCAGATCATTGCCGTTGCATTCTCGACACGCTTGAATCGGCGAGCGGCGTTGGTGCGGAGGCGAACCATGTCGAAGGGCGATTCGACGATGTTGGTTGTTCTCAGATGCACCCAGTGTTGTTTCGGGAACTCATAGAAAGTAATCATCCGGTCCCAGTCCCGCAACAGCGTCTCACCCGCTTTGGGATAGTTCTTCTCATATCGGCGGACGAACTGATCCCGCTTTCGTTCGCAGGCCGCGCGGGAGTTCGCGAAGGCCATCCCATGAAGCAGCTGTCTGGCCGCGGGCTGCTCGGTCTTCGGCAGATGATCGACCACGTTGATCGACTTGTGGTTCCAGCAGCGTTGTTCCTGGCCCTGGGGCTGTTGCTCGGCCAGCGCGGACCAGATGCCCAGGTGACCGTCCGCGACAGTCAGTCGTCCCAGCTTCAGGCCCCGTCTCTGGAGATTGCGCAGAATGCGGCTCCAGGACTCCTTGCTTTCCCGCTGCCCGCTCTCACAGGCCAACACCACTTTGCGCCCGTCTGACAAGGCTCCGATGATCACCAGCAATGCCGCTCGCTCTTTCGCGATCCCCGCTTTCACGTACAAGCCGTCTGCCCACTGGTACACGACCTCGAGGCCGGACAGGTCCTGCTGGACCCACTCGTCATACTCCAACTGCCAGGTCGATTTCAGTCGTTGGATCGATGCTCGCGACAACGGAGCGCCAGCGCCAAGCAGTCCGCGCATGGCCTGCTCGAAGTCCCCTGTGGCCAGACCGTGGAGGTAGAGATCGGGAAGTAGCTCGCCCAGCTGTTTCGATTTCCGTCGAAAATACGGCAGGATCTGACTCTCGAACCGCTCGGCGGTGTTTCGAACCCGAGGTCGTCGAACCTCCATCGTACCGTTCATCATTGCGAAGCGTCGCGGTTTCCCGTGACCGTTCCGGTATCCTCGTCGATTCGGACTCCGCTCCAACTTTTCCCGACCCAGAAATTGAGTGACTTCGTCCTCGAGCAGCTCCTGTAGCCAGACTTGGACCCGGGATCGCGCCCAGTCCTCCAAACCTTCATACGCGTTCGTTGACGCCACTGATGCCGGTATGTTCTTCTTCTTCATGGGTGGTGTACCTTTCTCCCGGTTGCTGCCGGGATTGCTTAGGGTTTCGGATTCACCGAAAGCGTACACCGCCTTCTCTTTTTACACACCGATTGGAACGACCTCGCGACTCGACGAGTAATGCCTAACGCACCGGCTCGGTCATCTCGACGTGCAGCCCGTCAGGGCCTTCGAAGAACATCAAATCGGCACCTGGCGGATTCGGGCGCCGCAGATACGGTTCGTAGCCGGATGCCCCGAGCGTTTCGCGAAAGTCATCGAGGGACGGGACCCGGAAACCGATGTGGTCCGTCACCCGAAAGCGACTCGCCGACCACGGATCATCGGCCTCTGCCTCGGTAACATGTATCCAGACGCTGTCGTAGAGAATTCTATAGAACGACGTTGGCGTTTCGCGATACTCCCCGCCAAACACGTCGAGAAACCAATCCCGCATCTGCTCGGCGTCTGATGCGTAGAGATGAACGTGGTGGACGCCCGGCGGCGAAGCGGCCTCTTCCAACAGCTCGAATCGTCCCCCCCAGGGATCGGTGACGTGGGAAATTACAGGGCCGCCCGGTGCGGCCTCCTGCGGCTCCATACGAATTTCGCCGCCCAATTCTCTTGCGTGTTGATTTGCACCCAAAACTGATCCACTTAAAGCGGGTATTTGCATCGAAATTTGACCCACGTGTATACCCATTCCTGCCGATTAACAGAGCAGGAGGGCAAAGGAGTGATAGACGTGGCGATATTGAGTGTGATCAGACGCTGGCATGTACGAGAGGGCGTATCGATTCGAGAGATCAGCAGGCGAACGAAGCTGTCGCGCAATACGATCCGGAAGCACTTGGCGAGCGGCGCTCTGGAGGCGGTCTATCCGAAGCGCAGGAGCCGGAGCAAAGTGGACGGCTACGCCGAGTTGCTGGCGTCGTGGCTGAAGCGGGAATCGGCCCGGGGTCGCAAGGAGCGGCGTAATCTCAAACAGCTGCACGGCGAGTTGATGAAGCTTGGCTACACGGGGTCCTATGACCGTGTGGCGGCGTTTGCGCGGGTATGGCGGCGCCAACAGCAAGAAGCCTCGAAGGTGAGCCGGGACACGTTCGTGCCGCTGGTGTTTGCGCCCGGCGAAGCGTTCCAGTTCGACTGGAGCGAGGACTGGGTGGTCATCGGCGGTGAACGCACGAAGCTGATGGTGGCGCAGTTCAAACTCTGCCACAGCCGGGCGTTCATGCTGCCCCAGGTGGTCAACGCCCGGTTCAAGGCGATGGTGAGCCATTTCCTGTTCGAAGCGGAGTTCTGCACGCCTGGCGCCGGATGGGAGAAAGGCCAGATCGAGAAGAACGTCCGGGACGCGCGGCCCCGTCTGTTCCATGACGCGCCTGAGTTTGCTGGCTTCCGTGACGTGAACGTGTGGCTTGAGCGGCGATGCCGGGGTCTCTGGGACGAGATCCATCACCCGGAGCAGCCCCAGCGTACAGTCGCCGAGGTCTGGGCCGATGAGCACGCGCATCTGATGCGCATGCCGACGCCGTTCGATGGCTTTGTCGAGCACACCAAGCGTGTTTCTCCGGCCTGCCTTATCGCCTTCGCGCGTAATCGCTACAGCGTGCCGGCCGCGTTTGCCAACCGGCCGGTCAGTGTCCGCGTCTACGCCGAACGCATCGTGATTGCCGCCGAAGGCCAGGTCATCGCTGAGCATCCGCGGGTGATCGCGCGCGGGCGCGACTGCCGGTCAGGGCGAACCGTCTACGACTGGCGCCACTACCTGAGCGTCCTCCAACGAAAACCGGGCGCGTTGAGGAACGGCGCTCCCTTCGCCGAGCTTCCCCAACCTTTCAAGCGCCTCCAGGCGGCGCGGCTCAAGCGACCTGGCGGGGACCGGGAGATGGTGGAGATCCTGGCGCTGGTGCTGCACCACGATGAGCCGGCGGTGCTGCGTGCCGCCGAGATCGCACTCGCAGCCGGGGCCGCCTCCAAGCAACATGTGCTCAATATCCTGAGCCGGTTACTGGAAGCCTCGCCGCCCAGCCTCATCGATATACCCGATGCGTTGACACTGCTCAATGAACCGAAGGCCGATGTTCATCGCTACGACCGCTTGAGAGGAGATGGCCATGTCATCTGAATCTCTGGTCAGCGCGCTGAGGTCGCTCAAACTCCATGGCATGGCGCAAGCGGTCGATGAACTCGCGCGGCAAGGCGCTCCGGCTTTCTCAAACATAGAGCCCATGCTCCACACCTTAACCGAGGCCGAGGTCGCCGAGCGCGAGGTCCGCTCCATCAACTACCAGATGAGGACCGCCCGCTTCCCAGCCTATCGCGACCTCTCCAACTTCGACTTCAATGAAAGCCCCGTTGATGAGGCACTGCTCAGCTCACTGTATCGATGTGACTTCGTCGCCGACGCTCACAACATCGTGATGATCGGCGGACCGGGCACCGGCAAGACCCATCTCGCCACGGCCATCGGCGTGCAGGCCATCACTCACCATCGCCTCAGAGTCCGGTTCTTCTCCACTATCGAACTCGTCAACACGCTGGAACAGGAGAAAGCCAAGGGTAAGACTGGGCAGATCGCCAACCGGCTCCTGCAAGTCGATTTGGTCATTCTCGATGAACTCGGCTATCTGCCGTTCTCGCAGGCCGGCGGCGCCTTGCTGTTCCACCTGCTGAGCAAACTCTACGAGCGCACCCGCAGGGTCCTCACCACCAACCTTGCCTTCGGTGAATGGCCCCGGGTCTTCAACGACACGAAGATGACCGCCGCGCTGCTCGACCGCCTCACCCACCATTGCCACATCGTCGAAACCGGCAATGACAGTTACCGTTTTAGAAACAGTTCCACACACACAAAGGAGACTAAACCCCGGAAAAACCCCAACCCATGAGCCATAATCCGGCTCTCTAACCCGGGTCAATTTTCAATGCAAAACCCGGATCACTTTTCCGTGCAAATTAACACTCATGCCTCTATTACTACTATGTTACAAACGGTCTATTTTATGTTAGCATCCGGTCATGAGCGCCAAATCGAAGGCGCCAGGCACTCAGGAAAAACGTTTTGCGGCCTATTTGGAACGCCTGGCGTCGGCCGCAGGACACGCCGATCGTCATGAACCGTTGAAGTCGTACTGCACCGGGTTGTTGCTGCCGATCAAACGTAAGAGTGTGGAGCCGATGGCTGCACGATTGGCTCCGGATAATGTACGCCGAATGCACCAGTCGCTACATCATCTGGTCGCGGATGCGCCCTGGGACGATGCGGCTCTGTTGGCAGAAGTTCGACAGTACGCGCTGGGGGCGATGGAAGCCAACGGTCCGATTGAAGCCTGGATTGTCGACGACACCGGATTCGTGAAAAAGGGGACCCACTCGGTGGGTGTGGCCCGGCAATACTGTGGACAGGTCGGCAAACCTGAGAACTGCCGGGTGGCGGTGAGCCTGTCGGTGGCGACAGCGAAATCCAGCTTGCCGGTGGCATGGCGACTCTACCTCCCCGAGACCTGGGCGAAGGATCCGGAACGTCGAAGCAAAGCCGCTATTCCCGAAGACGTTCGATTTCAAACTAAACCTCAAATTGCTTTGGAACAAATCCGGCAGGCCGTCGATGACGGCATTGCTCCGGCACCGGTTCTGGGCGATACGGCCTACGGCAACAACTACAAGTTCCGGCACGGCATCACCGAACTCGGACTTAGCTACGTCCTAGGAGTCTGCGCGGCAGAAGGACCGAAATTGGGCGGGAATGGATGGAAGATAGGGCATGCCACGAACTTACCGAGCCTATATTCCAGAACAGAGCCTGCTGATGCCACCGTCGCTGAGCGATTGGCTGGCCGAAGATCACCTGTCGTACTTCATATCGGATGCTGTGGACGCGATGGATTTGAGCGGGTTCGAACAGAGGCATGGAACTGACGGGCCTGGCAATCAGGCCTTCGATCCGCGGATGATGGTGAAGGTGATGATCTATGGGTACGGGACCGGAGTGTTTTCATCCAGGAAGATCGCAGCGAAGTTGAGAGAAGATGTGGCGTTCCGGATGTTGGGAGCCGAGAACTTTCCCGCGCACCGAACGATCTCGGATTTTCGCAAACTGCATCTTGAGGAGTTCGGGAAGCTGTTTGTGCAAGTGGTGATGATGGCGCGAGAAGCGGGTTTGGTGAAGATGGGGACGGTAGCGGTGGACGGAACCAAGATGCGGGCGAATGCGAGCAAACGCAAAGCGATGAGCTATCAACGCATGAAGAAGCAGGAGACCGAGTTGGGTGAGCAGATTCGGGATCTGTTGAACCGGGCGACCGCGACCGATGAGGACGAAGACCAGCGTTACGGCAAGGACCGGCGCGGAGACGAACTACCCGACGGGTTGGCGACCCGTAAGAAGCGTCTGGCCACGATCCAGGCGGCGATGAAGCGACTCGAGGAACGTCAGATGGCTGCGGACCAGGAAGCCGGACGGAAACCGGGAGACGACGAACCGGGAAGCGGAAAGAAGGGCAAGCCATTCAAACGCCCCATGGGCGAGCCCAAGCCCAAGGCCCAGGAGAACTTCACCGATCCAGAAAGCCGGATCATGAAGACCTCCACGGAAGGGTTCCAGCAATGTTACAACGCGCAGGCGATGGTGGATTCCGAGGCCCGGATCATCGTGGCGACCACGGTGAGCGACAATGCGTCGGATGTGGGGCAGTTGGAGCCGACTCTGGATGCGGTGAACAACAACCTGGGAGAGTCTCCAGGCCGCGTGCTCGCTGATGCGGGGTATCGATCCGAGTCGAATCTGGGGATGTTAGAACAACGCCAAATTGATGGGTATGTCGCCATGGGGCGGGAGAAGGACCTGGACGATGCCCCCCTCCCGCCACAAGATACCGCGCTTGGTCGGATGACGAGAAAAATGAAATCCCCGTCTGGGCGTGATCGCTACCGGGCCAGAAAGCACATTGGTGAACCGCCCTTCGGGTGGATCAAATCGGTGCTCGGATTCCGACAGTTCAGTCTGCGAGGTTTGGACAAGGTGACCTGTGAGTGGAACCTGGTGACTCTAGCAGTGAACTTACGACGGATGAACGGGAAGATCGAATGGGCCTAATCCGGAAAACCGGGACCGCCACCCTTATCACACGGCTTACTACTGGAGTCCGCACCGGTCTGAGTTCATCATAACGGCAGAATCGGTCCGGTCGCCTCCGACAACACGATCAAATCCCAATAAATCCAGGTTCTTTCCGCTCTGCCGCGCAGACTCCTAGGGGTGCAAGGCACCACGACCGTGTGGAAACCGGGCCAGGGTCCCTTGCCGCCGAAATCCTTGACCGGCCGCGGACGGACACCGACCCGCATGCAGCGCAACAAGAAACATCAACCGGTTTCGGTCAAGCAACTGGCCCTCTCGTTGTCTCCCCAGCGTTGGAAGAACGTCTCCTGGCGCGAAGGCACCTCCGAGACCCTGCGTTCCCGTTTCGCCGCAGTTCGCATTCGTCCCGCTCATCTGGATCACGAGCGCCACTCGCCGCATCCGAAAGAGTGGTTGTTGGTCGAGTGGCCCAAGACCGCATCCGAACCGATCCGGTACTGGCTCTCCACTCTTGGGGCCCATACCTCGCTTTCCGATCTGGCCGGTCAGGCCAAACAGCGCTGGATCATCGAACGCGACTATCAGGAACTCAAGCAGGAACTCGGTCTGGGACACTACGAAGGTCGCGGCTGGCGTGGATTTCACCATCATGGCACCTTATGTATTGCCTCTTATGGGTTCCTGGTCGCCGAGCGGAGCCGTTTTTCCCCCTCTGCATTTGTCGAGCATGTTGGACTATCCGTCCCCAAACTCCCCAAACACTTCAAACCCCGCGGAACCCCGGATCCGGCCCGAACGACATAACCCCTGCTCGATTGCCACGCTTCGCATTCGCATCGCCCGCTTCCTGATTCAGCAGCTTCCTCGTTGTCCGTTCTGTGGACCGCTTCGTTTGTAACACAGTAGTACTACTGGAAGTATCGAGATATACGTTTCCCACCAGGTCTCCCAGCATGAGCACTTCTCGAAAGAATCCGGCACCGAAATGGGGAATGACGAAATTGACCTTCGGGTGCTCCAAAGCGATACGATGGAGATCGATAGGATTCGACAGGCTCATGTCGAACTTGGAAGGCAAGCCGAGCTTCTTTCGGACCCCGACACTCAAGACCCCCGCGTGCACGAAGATCACGACGCCTTCCCTGCCCCCGGTCATTTCGTAGATCGGGTTAAGACGCTCGTCCTGCAGAGAAAAGCGGTGCATGGCTGGGAACAGGCACAGCCCCTTCAATCCGAACTCATCGAACCCGCGGCGGGCTGTTTCGAGGGCATCCGGCGCCAGGGGATTGAACATGAAGTATCCGTAGAAGCGCTCCGGATGCGCGCGAACGACCTCCATGGCCGATGCTTCGTCGCCGGGTACCGAGGACATCAGAACGGACCGCGAGACGCCGTGAGAATCCAGTTCTCCCAACCAGCGTGCTGCCAGTTCGGTGTTGCTGCTGGGAGGGACATCCCATCCCAAACCACCGACCAGATCCTCGACTTTCCCAGCCTGCCCCTTTTGCTCGGCCAGCGCTTCGAAGAAGGCATATGAGAAAAGGTGGGCGTGGGCGTCGGCGACTTCGATCTCGCCCCATGGTGTTTGCATACTCTAGGAAACCTTTACCGATAGGGGATCGTAACTATAGAGCCAATCATCGCGTTCGGCACCAAGCTCGCGCTTTCCAAACGCCTCCCGGAATATCTCTTCTGTCTCCAGATGATAAAGCCTACCGCTGGCGCTGGACTCTTCAACGATGCGGCTTGTCCGGGGTATACGGCTCTTCTGGTAAACGTCGAGCGCTTTTTCAATCGAGTCAAACGTGTCCAGGCAACGCGTCAGAACGGCGGCATCCTCAATGGCCATTACGGCTCCCTGTGCGAGATATGGGAGTGTTGCGTGGGCCGAGTCACCCAGCAGGGTGGCGTGTCCCTCGCTCCAATGGTCTACCCTCGGGCGGTTAAACAGAGCCCACCGGTAGCATTCGTCCTTGTTCGCGTTTTCGATGACCCGACGAACATCGATATGCCAACCGGCGAAGTCATCGCGCATTTCCCTCCAGTCGGATTTAACGATCCAGGATTCGTCCGTCCAGCTGGGATTCTCGACGCTACCCACAAAGTTGATGAGTTCACCGCCACGCACAAAATACATGACAGCATGCGCTCCCGGACCTACCCAGACCGTCATCACACGATCCATGAAATCGTCTCCGAGTCGGTCGGCAGGGACGATCACCCTCCAGGCAGTGTCGCCGGTGAAATGCGCTTCGGTCGGGCCCAGGATCTGCTGCCGAACGACCGATTTGATCCCATCGGCCCCAACGAGCCCATCGCCCTCTTCGGTGCGGCCGTCGTCCATGCGCAGTGTGATGCGCGAACCTGTCTGACTGAAACCCTCGACGGTGGAATTCAGGACGATGGCTTTCGGATCAAGCTGCTGAACCCTCCCGACAAGGAGGGCGTGAAGGTCCGCCCGATGAAACTGATAATAGGGTGTCCCATGAAGCCGCTCGTGTTTTTCACCAAGTGGAAAACTCTGGAGAATTTCGCTCGAGTTAAACAGCCTGAACACGTATGCCTTCGGTTTGACACCAATACTCTCCAGATCGTCGGCGAGTCCCAGATTCCACAACACCTTCACGGCGTTGGCACTCATCTGAATACCGGCTCCGACTTCGCCCAGCTCGGGAGCCTGCTCAAAGACACGCACCGGGTACCCTTGCTGCAGGAGGGACCCCGCAGCGGCCATGCCGCCCAGACCCGCACCGGCGATCAGTATTTTTGGTTTTTCAGACACTCCACAGACTCAACTCTTCACACCTTCCACAATACCCGCAAAGTTGCCGCGGATAGGAGTGATCCTGGACACTTCCAATCCTGCTGCACGATACATATCAATCCACTGATCTTCGGTTCTCTCTCTGCCGGTAAAAGCCACGAGCATCAAAGTATCCAGAAGCTTGGCAGATGCACCTCCGGTGTTCCCCATCGAAGGAAGAACGGCATCCACCGAGATCACGCGACCCGTTCCCTGCATGCTCTGGCGACAGTTCCGGAGGATCCGAATACACTTCTCATTCTCCCAGTCGTGCATGATGTGTTTCATGACATAGACTTCCGCGGGTGGAACGGATTCGAACATGTCCCCACCCACGTATTCAAGCCTGGACGCTACGCCAGGATCGTTGAGGGGGAAACGTTCTCTGGCAACCGGAATGAGGTCGGGGACCTCGAGCACGACGGCTTGAAGATCCGGATACCTCTCGAGCAGTGCGAGGGCCAGATGCCCGAATCCGCCTCCTACATCTAAGACTCGCCCGACCCCTTCAAAATTGCAGTGCTCCAACACTCCAGCGAGCGATGCGGCGCTATTGTCCTTCATGGCCTGGCCAAAATCTTCCTGTTCCTGAGGATTGGCCCTCAGGTAGTCCCACAATTCCATCCCAACGACGTTCGGGACCTGTGACTTTCCGGTTCGTATCGCTTCGAAAAATTCGGTATAGAACCTGAACCAAAGGCCGCCGATCGCTTCAACCAGCTTCTTCACCGAGTCCGGGGAATCTGACGTCAACACCTCAGACAACCGGGTGGGTCCGAACCGACCCTCAGTATCTTCGGTAAAGACACCCACACTGGCCGATGCACGCAGGACACGCTCAAGGGCTTCGGGCTGGGCATCGACACCACCAACAGAAACCATCTCGGCCGCGCTCAGCGCGCCGTGCCGTTCGACGACGTCGGGAACACCCAGGCGCGTGACCTCCGAGATTACTTTCGTTACCCAGGCACCCGTCACCATCTTCATGACAGTCGCTTGGGGTCCCGAGTCTGTGCCTGCCGTAGATTCCATTCCTCGTCTCCTTATAGAATGATGGTGACAGACTACCCGATTACCCCCAGCCTGTGACACAGCCCGCGAGGGTCTGTCGGAGCTGTCCCTTTATATCAAATGACTTATCACGCAGATCCGAACAAAGAAGTCGCATTGGTCACGGGTGGAAATCGGAATATCGGACTGGCGATCGCCCAGGCCCTCAGAGCGTCCGGTGCACGCGTCTGTATCTGGGGAGGTTCGGATGCCGACGCTCTCGGGAAGGCGCTCGACTCGATTGAGGGAGACGAAAGGTCTCGAATGGGAATGCTTGTGAAGGTCGAGGAAGAAGATGCTGTTGTCGCCGGTTTTGATCAGATCGAAAATCAGTTGGGTCCGGTCTCTATCCTAGTTAATAACGCTGCCGAACGTCCTCACGAACCGTTCAGCACGATGAGCCGCGCCGCATGGACATCGGTCCTCGATGTGATCCTTACAGGAGCTTTCCTGACTTCCCGGGAGATGTCACGACGCCTGCCCGAAGACCGGAAGGGATCGATCGTCAACATCGGCGGCCTCAGCGCGCACCGCCCGATAAAGAACCGGGTTCATGTCATTACGGCAAAGGCCGGGCTGGTTGGGTTGACGCGCGCACTGGCCGAGGAGGGCCGCGGGCGCATCCGGGCTAACTGCGTCGTACCGGGAGTGATCGATACTGAAAGGCGCCCCGGGCAACATCGACCCCGTTTCCTGGATGACAAGGATCATCAAACAGGACAGCCCGACGAAGTTGCCGAGGCAGTTCTGACATTGGCCGACCCAGGAGAACAGTACGTCACGGGGCAAACGTTGCACGTCAACGGTGGCCGGTTCATGCCTTGAGGGGTATAGTAGCGAAACCCACGAAGATGAACAGAGTCCGGTTTCCATTGCTTATAGCGATTCTCTTGGCACTTGTTGCCGGCTGCGCCCCAGACACTCCCGTTCCAGACCAGACCGGTTCGGGATCCTCCGAAAACGCGTCCGGAGGCCGATACCCGCATGATGTCGTCACGCTCATCACTCACTCCAGTCCGGGCGGCGGGAGTGACGTGTTTCTTCGGGAACTCATCAGACACTTAGGCCCCCAGATGGGCGTAGATTTTGTCGTCGAGAACGTCCGGGGCGGAGGTGGCGCGCGGGCGATGAGCCGGCTGGCCAACTCGCCAGCCGACGGAAGCATCTTCTACGCCGCTACGCCGAGCTTTATCTTTACGTCACTGATGAGCAGACCTGCCAACACGTACGAGGATCTTGATCCGATCGTGAACGTGTTCTTCGACCAGGAAGTCGTTTACACGAGAACCGAAAGCCAGTTCGAGACAATCGCCGACGTCATTCAGGCAGCGCAGTCAGGAAGGGGACGCTGGGGTGCTGCAACACCCGGGTCTCTCGAACGACAGGCGCTGGAGCGTCTCAAGCGGGCGGCGGGCGTGGATGCTGCAATCGTCAGCCATGAAGGCGGAGGCGATCTCATTCTGAACGTTCTGAACGGAACGCTCGACATCGGCGTGGGTGAAGCCCAGGAGATTCGCAGCCAACTCGACGCCGGCCAGTTGCGCCTTCTCGCTGTATTCAGCGGGACACGCCTACCGGAATTGCCAGAGTTACCCACCGTAAAGGAGTCGGGCTTCGACGTCGTCGTCACGAAGTTTAGAGGCCTGATGGGAGCCAGAAACACACCACCTGAGATCATCGAAACCTGGGAAAACGCAGTACAGGAAGTATTGAAGAACCCCGACTACCGTCAGATATATTCGGGCGCGATGCTCTCGCCGACCTTCATGCCGCGATCCGAGTACGCGGACTTCATCGATACCTTCGCCAGTGAAACCGAAACGTTTCTGCGCGAATCCGGTGTCATCAATTAGTAGTGTAGTAGTGTAGTAGTGTAGTAGTGGCCTGTACCACCCGTATCGGGACCAGCGTTGCGGTCTCATGTTAAGGGATCTGATTAGCGCACTGATCCTGCTGCTGATTGCCTTCGCTTACTACTACCTCGCCGGTGATATCAATCAGAGTGCCCTCGCCGATGAAGTCGGAGCCGAGGGACTTCCCGTCATCTACGCAACGCTGCTGGGAACGCTCGCACTCGTCCTTGCAGCTAAGGCTCTGATTGCATGGCGCTTCATTTCGACTGACCAAAAGCGTTCGGTCAATGACCTGGAAGGCGAGGGCCCGAGAGTGTTACGCGCCGCCGGCATGCTGGGAATCGGCATAGTCTACGTCGCGGCCGTTACGTTTATGGGCTATTTGATTTCTCTGACTGCTGTGATCGCTTTGGTCGCTCGGTATCAAGGTGAGCGGTGGGGCTGGCGTCTGGTCGGGATTGCGGTTGGCGGGGGCGTGTCATTCTGGATCTTCTTTGATCGCGTGCTCGGAGTGGACACCCCGCCCGGATTCTGGCCACTGCTGCTGGGGGGATGATGGAAGCCATCCTCGACGGCCTCAACATGCTCATCACGACACCTATCGCACTGGCGGCCGTCGCTGGAGTGGGGTGGGGCATCTTGGGCGGCGCACTGCCCGGAATCTCGCCTTCGATAAGCATGGCCTTGTTGCTGCCGTTCACATATGGCCTGGAACCCAATTCGGCGATCGTTTTGCTGGCATCGACGTACATCGGTGCTGAATACGGAGGTTCGATCCCTGCCATCCTGATCAACACACCCGGCACCAACGCCGCCGCCGCGACTCTACTCGACGGATATCCGATGAAGCTGGCCGGCCGCGGCGGTGAAGCGCTGGGAATCTCCCTCTACTCAGGTGTCATCGGCGGTTTCTTCGGATTGTTGATGCTGGTGCTGCTGACCAGACCGCTGGCTAACCTCGCGCTGGCCTTCACACCGATGTCGTACTTTGCGCTGGGTGTGCTGGGTTTGAGCGTGATCGCGTCGTTAGCGGGAGCGTCCCTGTTGAAGGGTCTGGCTGCGGGTGTACTGGGTTTGATGGTAGCAACCGTAGGATCGGATCCGATCTCGGGTGTGCCACGATTCACGTTCGGCCAGCCGGCGCTGCTCGACGGCATCGCGCCGATCCTTGTGATGGTCGGACTGTTTGCCGTCAGTGAACTTTTCCTCCAGGCGAGTTTTACTACTATGTTACAAACGAAGCGATCCACAGAACGGACAACGAGGAAGCTGCTGAATCAGGAAGCGGGCGATGCGAATGCGAAGCGTGGCAATCGAGCAGGGGTTATGTCGTTCGGGCCGGATCCGGGGTTCCGCGGGGTTTGAAGTGTTTGGGGAGTTTGGGGACGGATAGTCCAACATGCTCGACAAATGCAGAGGGGGAAAAAACGGCTCCGCTCGGCGACCAGGAACCCATAAGAGGCAATACATAAGGTGCCATGATGGTGAAATCCACGCCAGCCGCGACCTTCGTAGTGTCCCAGACCGAGTTCCTGCTTGAGTTCCTGATAGTCGCGTTCGATGATCCAGCGCTGTTTGGCCTGACCGGCCAGATCGGAAAGCGAGGTATGGGCCCCAAGAGTGGAGAGCCAGTACCGGATCGGTTCGGATGCGGTCTTGGGCCACTCGACCAACAACCACTCTTTCGGATGCGGCGAGTGGCGCTCGTGATCCAGATGAGCGGGACGAATGCGAACTGCGGCGAAACGGGAACGCAGGGTCTCGGAGGTGCCTTCGCGCCAGGAGACGTTCTTCCAACGCTGGGGAGACAACGAGAGGGCCAGTTGCTTGACCGAAACCGGTTGATGTTTCTTGTTGCGCTGCATGCGGGTCGGTGTCCGTCCGCGGCCGGTCAAGGATTTCGGCGGCAAGGGACCCTGGCCCGGTTTCCACACGGTCGTGGTGCCTTGCACCCCTAGGACGTAGCTAAGTCCGAGTTCGGTGATGCCGTGCCGGAACTTGTAGTTGTTGCCGTAGGCCGTATCGCCCAGAACCGGTGCCGGAGCAATGCCGTCATCGACGGCCTGCCGGATTTGTTCCAAAGCAATTTGAGGTTTAGTTTGAAATCGAACGTCTTCGGGAATAGCGGCTTTGCTTCGACGTTCCGGATCCTTCGCCCAGGTCTCGGGGAGGTAGAGTCGCCATGCCACCGGCAAGCTGGATTTCGCTGTCGCCACCGACAGGCTCACCGCCACCCGGCAGTTCTCAGGTTTGCCGACCTGTCCACAGTATTGCCGGGCCACACCCACCGAGTGGGTCCCCTTTTTCACGAATCCGGTGTCGTCGACAATCCAGGCTTCAATCGGACCGTTGGCTTCCATCGCCCCCAGCGCGTACTGTCGAACTTCTGCCAACAGAGCCGCATCGTCCCAGGGCGCATCCGCGACCAGATGATGTAGCGACTGGTGCATTCGGCGTACATTATCCGGAGCCAATCGTGCAGCCATCGGCTCCACACTCTTACGTTTGATCGGCAGCAACAACCCGGTGCAGTACGACTTCAACGGTTCATGACGATCGGCGTGTCCTGCGGCCGACGCCAGGCGTTCCAAATAGGCCGCAAAACGTTTTTCCTGAGTGCCTGGCGCCTTCGATTTGGCGCTCATGACCGGATGCTAACATAAAATAGACCGTTTGTAACATAGTAGTAGTAGCAACTCCTGGATAAAATACCTGCTTCCGGAGACGAACCTTACTGACGTGTTCCGCAAGGCTCTGGAAATCTATGGCCCCGGGCGGCTCCTGTTCGGTTCGGATTCTTCTTTCTTCCCGAGAGGTTGGAACCGCTCAGTCTTCGATGAGCAGACGCAGGTGCTGGCAAGCCTGGATATAGACGAAGACGCGGCTCGGGCCATCCTGGGTGGCAACCTGACGTCTCTGCTCGGCGGGCCGACTCTTCACGATCAGTGACATCTTCCCCAAGTCCCGATCCAGACCGACTGACCCACAGAGCGATCCTGACGATCGCTCTCCCCGTTATGCTTTCCAATGTCTCGACACCCCTGATCGGTGTTGTCGATACCGGTGTTGTTGGACGGATTCCGGATCCCGCCTACATCGGAGCTGTCGCGATTGCCTCGCTCGTGTTTACTTTCGTCTTCTGGGCGTTCGGTTTCCTGCGGATGGGAACCACCGGACTGACCGCGCAAGCCGCCGGGGCCGGGGATACGAATGAGTTGGTCGCGAGCCTGACACGAGCCTTGATGATCGCACTCGCCGCGGGTGCAGGACTGATTCTCCTGCAGTGGCCCATCGAACAAATTGCCTTTGCCCTGCTTGACGGCACTGATCAAGTTGAAGGGCTTGCGCGAGAGTACTTCAACATTCGAATCTGGGCCGCTCCCGCGGCGCTCGCGAATTACGCACTTCTGGGGTGGTTTATCGGACTGGGCCGAACCGATATCGGCCTCGTGCTTCAACTCGTATTGAACCTGGCGAACATGGCGTTGGACGCGATGTTCGTGATCGGTTTCGGTTGGGATGTCGCGGGAGTCGCACTGGGCACACTTCTCGCCGAAGTGCTGGCCGCCGCGGTCGGGTTGTTTGTCGCAGCCCGTTACGTCGACCGACTCGGCGGACAATGGCATTTGGATCGCGTCTTTCTTCCGCAGCAATTGAGGCGGACGATTGTTGTCAATGCAGACATCATGATCCGGTCAGTGGCTCTGATGTTCGCCTTCGGTTGGTTCACAGCTCAGGGAGCCCGGCAGGGAGACGTGATTCTCGCTGCGAACGCTGTCCTGATGCATTTTGTGTCGGTGAGCGCGTTCTTTCTCGATGGGCTGGCATTCGCTGCCGAGGTGCTGGTCGGTCGCGCAGTCGGCGCCGCACATCGCAGAGGCCTCGAAGCTGCCGCGCGTATGACGACGTTCTGGTCGGCGGGTGTCGCCCTCATGATTTCGGTTGTGCTGACTCTGGCTGGCACCCTGTTTATCGACGTACTCACGGTTGATAGTGCTTCGCGGTTGGCCGCGCGCACGTATCTTCCCTGGGCGGCTGGGGCCCCTTTACTTGGCGTGTGGGCGTTTCAGTTGGACGGCATCTTTATTGGAGCGACCAGAACCCGGGACATGCGAAGTGCCATGCTTGCCTCACTTGTTGTCTTCCTCCTCGCATGGTGGATCCTCACGCCGTTTGGGAATCATGGACTGTGGGCCGCGCTGTACGTGCACTATGTGGCGCGCGTCGGTACCCTGGCTTACTACTATCCTGGATTGGTTCGTTCCCTAGCGTGAAGTATCATGTAAGCGATGCGGCTGCTAACCGCAGAGGGGGGAGACGGATGAGCTATGAGCGGATCAACGTGGCCCGAGCGCGGGAGTTGATCGACGGGGCAAAGGCCCTCGTCGTTGATGTGAGAGATCCCGATTCTTACCGGGCAGGACACATGCCGGGAGCAACACTGGTGAACGAGTTCAACGTTCGTGAATTCATCGAGGAAGCTGATTTCGATCGTCCCCTCGTCGTGTGTTGCTACCACGGCAACATGAGTCAGGATGCGGCTGAATACTTCAACACGCATGGCTTCAAGCAGGCGTACAGCGTTGATGGCGGATATGAAGCCTGGCGGTCATTTCAGCCGGAGGCCCCCGCAGCCGGGCCCTCGGCCCAGCTGGCGGATCTTCCCCGATCAGCCCGGGTCTGGATTTACGGCGCCGCCGATCCGGTGACTCCTGAACAAAGGGAAGCCCTCCAGCTTCACATGAAGCGATTCCTGGCCGCGTGGAATTCCCACGAACAGAAGGTGATGCCGGGTTGGCAGCTTGTGCACGATCAGTTCGTCGTTATCGGAGCCGACGAAACGGCGATGAACCTGTCGGGTTGTTCGATCGACAGCATGTTCCACGCCCTGGAAGATTTCAACAGAAGCTCTGGGCTGAATTTTGCCAGCTCGGGTAACCAGGTTTTCTACAGAGACACCACGGAAACCATCCGGTGTGTCGATCGGCCTGGTTTCGCGGATCTGGTGAAGAAAGGCGCGATCAACGAGGAAACCGTCGTCTTCAATAACGTCATTGAGACTGTGGGGGAATTCCTTGGCGGAAGATGGGAAGTGCCGATGCGTGATTCATGGCACATGGACGTGTTTGGCAAGTCGCTGACGCCGTCGTCCTGATCGGGTTCTGCCCTGGGCCTGATCGGGTTCTGTCCTGGGATCGTTAAGTGTAATCGAGGGGAGGAGAGTCAGAAGTGACTGATATTGCCAGGATGGAGCGTCTCGAGGCTATCAGCAACGTTCCTACGCTCGATCTCCTTTACGAGGAGCTTAAGAGGTTTGAAGTAACTCCCGGCTGGGTGGACCGCGATGTGCCCATCCTGTGGAGTGAACCGCGATCCAGGTTCGTTCCGGCCCAATGGCGGTATGAGGAAATGAAGACGGCGATCGACGCTGCTGGGCGTCTAATCGATGTGACCCTGGCTGAGCGGCGCAACCTCGTACTCCGCAATCCATTTGCCGGTAACAACTTTGCAACGACCAACTCGCTGGTCTTTGCCTATCAGATGCTGCTCCCGGGTGAGCGCGCACGATCCCACCGCCACTCTCCACACGCCCTTCGTGTGATTCTCGAGGCGACGAAATCCTACACGATCGTCAATGGAGTCCAGACCCCCATGGAGTCGGGCGACGTCGTCCTGACGCCCGGATGGTACTGGCATGGACACGGGCATGACGGCGACACGCCAGCCTACTGGATCGACGGTCTCGATGTTCCGCTCACGCAACTGCTCGAGCCGATGTTCTACCAGGACCATCCTCACGTGTTCGAGGAGGTCGTCTCGGTCGTCGAAACGTCGCCTTTCCGATTCGATCGAGACTCGATCCGAGCAGGGCTGGACAAGGCCAACGCGGATCCTGAGGGGTTTCATGGCCAACGCATTGCTCTGGAAGCCCGTGAAATGCCCGTGATGGGACTTCATGTGGAACGGCTTGATGCGGGCTCGACGACCCGGCGCCAGCGTTCAACGGCGGATCGCGTTTTTGTCGTAATGGAGGGAAGTGGCGAAACGATTGTCGGAGAAAAGAGCTTCGAGTGGCAGTTCGGTGACACGATCGCCATCCCCACCTGGAACAAGTACGAACACAAGGCCACGACCGACTCGGTCCTGTTCGAACTGTCGGACGAACCGCTGAAACGCTTCTCCAACTATTATCGTTTCGAGGCGGACTAACCTGCATAAAAGTAGGGACAGGTCACTCTTTTTGCAATCCGCGGACTCGGGCATGAGGAATTCACTCTCAAAAAGAGTGACCTGTCCCTACTTTTAGACGGGTGAAGTAGAACCGATCCCAAACGGTCTGTAATGTCTCACCAGCACCGGTGCGAGCAGGACCAGGCCGCCAATATCCGTCAACAATCCCGAATCAATCAACAGCGCAGCTACGAGGAAAAGGATTGCCCGTTCAATCCCAGGCAGCGCCATCTTCAAGTGTCCCGCTACGGCGGCCCCAAGCGCCATGACGCCAATCGCTGCCGTGAGGGAAGCCAGCACGATTTCGGGGACGGGTCCGATCATGAGCAGTGCCGGACTCAGAACGAATGCGAACGGTAGTAAGTATCCGGAGAGCGAGAAAAACCAGGACGTGAATCCGGTTTTCATGATGTCGGCGCCGGCGATCATCGCCGCCGCATAAGCGGCCAGAGCGCTGGGTGGCGTCACCATCGACATCATTCCAAAATACAAAATGAACATGTGCGCGGCCAACGGCATGATGCCCAGGTTGATGAGCGCGGGTGCGGCAAGGGTCGCCAGAAGGACATAACAGATCGTCGTCGGGAGGCCCATGCCAAGGACTACCGAAGAGAACATCACCAGAAGCAGCGCGATGTAAATGTTTCCCCCTGACAGTTCCACGATCATCGGTGTGAATCTTGCTCCTAGAGCGGTCATCAAAATAAGACCGATGACGATGCCTACACATGCAGTGGCACAGGTCAGGGAAATCGCGTCTCGCCCCGCCTTTTCGAGAACTTCGATGAGGCGATACGGCGTCAGTCGTCGCTTGGGAACGAATAGGCTGACGGCAAATGCTGCCAGGACCGCATACGATACGGACCTTGTCGTCGTGAAACCCGAGGCCAGGAACGCGATCAGGCAGCCGAAAGGGACTGCGAACAGGTAGAGTTCCGTCCGTTTCATGATGCTCACGATCAGTGCGCCTTGGCCCTCAATCTGGACCCCGCCTATACCATGACGCACCGAGTAGCAATGGATTGTCGTGAAGAGAGCCAGGTAGTAGAGCAACGCCGGCAGGAGCGCGGCCTTTGCGATCGTCAGATAAGGGATCCCAAGGAATTCGACCATCATAAAGGCTGCGGCACCCATGACCGGCGGCATGAGCTGTCCTCCGGTCGAGGCAACGGCTTCGACTGCCGCCGCCACGTGAGGCTGGACGCCCGTCTTCTTCATCATCGGTATCGTGAAGGATCCGGCAGTGACGACGTTCGCAACAGCGCTCCCGTTGACCAACCCGAACACGCCACTCGACACGACTGCGACTTTGGCCGGCCCACCCCGGAACCTCCCCAGGAGCGCTTCGGCCAGATCGATGGCGAATCCCAGAGCTCCAATCGCTTCGAGGACGACGCCAAAGAGAACGAACGGGAACACGTATCTGAACATCACCGCCAAAGGAAGACCGAAGATGCCTTCCATCGTGAGAAAGGATTGCGTGATGATTCGATTCACCGGATATCCCGCGTGGCCTCCCAGCACAATCGGCAGCATACCCCCGGCATAGGCATACACGATGAATACGGCAGCAATCCCGGGCAGCGCCCATCCTACACGTCTGCGCGTCGCCTCCAGAACCAGACCCATCCCCATCGTTCCGATGACCAGATCCAGAGATGTCGGCGTGCCCATTCGAACGATCAATCCATCGTATTCCACGACGATATAGCCGCAGCAGATGATGGCAAGACCGGTGAGAGCGTAATTGACGTTCTTGCCGAAGCGTCCCCCAAGCTCGCCGGCAGCCTTCCCTGCAGGGATCAGGAAGACCAGCGTCAGAGGGAACAGGAGGAAGATCGCACGCTGCTGAAACGGAGGTAGGTTCGGGCGGTTGACTTCGATGATCGCGAAGAGTGTAAAAGCGATCGCAAGGGCCCGGACGAGGTAGTAATGAATCTTCGGCGAGTTTATTGCCGGGCCGCCCGCTTCCCCTCGGTCTTCCTTAGCCACGATATCCGAACTCTTTGGTGATTCTACCGGAGTCCGATCTCCCTAAAGTATCGGAGGCTTCCTTCGTGGTAGGGAATGCCGATATCCATAGCTGCGCGCTCGGGCGTGATCTCACGTCCCGCCGGGTGTATCTCTGCTATCCGCGCCCTGTTCTCGTAAATCGTCTTGGCGATCAGATACACATAGTCAGGATCCGCGTCGGAACGCACGAGCAATTGGGCAGTTCCCGAATCCATAGTCTGATAGTCCTCATCGAGACCTTCGTAAGTGCCTGCGGGAATCGTGATCTTCCGGATGAAAGGGTACCGGAGGCCGACCGTGTCCAGGATGGAGGCGTCAAATTGCAGGTATCTGAGGTCCTCGGTCGCAGTGGCGGACAGGAGAGAAGGCTGGGGAACGCTGCCACCGACGACGACGGCATCGACTCCACCGTCGGCTAACAGTTCCACAGCGTTGGCCTGACCTTCATAGATCTGCCGGAAGTCGTCCCAGTTCAGACCGTGTGCCTCCAGGATCGGTTTCATGTAGTAGTCCCAACCACCCCCGGCCGGACCGACGGCGACACGAGTTCCAGCGAGATCGCCGATTGTCTCGAAATCACTGTCTTCCCGAGTGACCAGAGTCATGACCGAGCTCTGGAGCGAAATAACGGCCTGTACAGGAAACGGTCTGTCAAAACCTTCTTCTCCGCGGATCGCGGGGAATGTGATTGCGGCATTGCCGAGGCCCAGATCCACCTGGTCTGCATCCAACATGCGGATGTTCTGCGAGGAGCCGCTGGTGACCTCGGCGGTAACGATGGCTCCCGGCAGGCCGTCACTGAGCACCTGCGCGACAGCATTGCCAACCGGGTAATAACTGCCCCCGACACTTGCCGTGGCCATTTGCATGCGGGCCGGGACGGTGACGCCGTCAACGAGGACCGTTTCTTCCGCTCCGCCGACTCCGGAACAGGCGACCAGACCCAACAAGATCAGTCCCGCGAGGGCGATTCGCAGTCGCAGGAGTAGGTTTTCGATTGAACTTATATACGATGTCATAGAGATCTTTACCTTCGGTCCGATGAAAGAGCCAAAAATGGAGTCGAGCAATCCATCAGTACTCTAAGTCGAACGGTGGGCAGGTGGCAAGAAAGACATGGGATGACGGTGCCTCATCTTCCGAAGGCGGTGGACTTCTCCGCAATCGAGGCGGTACCCTTTCCACTGGTTTATCGAAAAAGGCGATCGAGAGGGGACCTGATGTCTGATGAAAAAATTCCTGGGAGGCGGAGGCGTATGGGTTGGGTAATTTTCGCATTCGGGGCAGTGGTGGCTTGGGGTATTTACGGTTCCTTGCTGCATCAAGGGCAGGTTCAACTGGGCGATCCGCTCAAGGCGTTGCTCTGCGTAGGCGCGGCTTATTTTCTAATCGGCGTGATCGTTCCCGTGGGTGGGCTCAGTGCCCAGGGCGATCTTTCGGGCTTTGATCGGACCGGCCTGATGAATGCCACCATCGCGGGTGCTCTCGGCGCGATCGGCGCTGTCTGCATTATCTGGTCGTTCCGTACCGGGGGTTTGCCCATATACGTCATGCCACTCGTTTTTGGCGGCGCACCGATCGTAAACGTCCTGTTTTCGATGGCGATCCATCCCCTGCGGACGGCGATCAATCCGATGCTGTATGTTGGTTTCCTGTTCGCCTCAGTCGGGGCTGCAATGATCTTGTATTTTCGACCCGCGGCGTGATTGCGCTCGCTGGAGATAACGTGATGGCGAAACTGAAATTTTTGGCTGTCCTTACCGCCTGCTTTGGGCTTACCTCGATTGCTTACGGTCAGGACTGGCCACAGTGGCGCGGACCCAACCGGGACGGCGCCATCGCTTCTTTCAGTACGCCCGTCTCCTGGCCGGAACAGTTAACCCGGCTGTGGCAGGTTGAAGTCGGCGCGGGCTATGCGACGCCACTCCTCGTAGAGGATCGTCTCTATATGTTCACGCGTCAGGGGGAAGACGAGGTCATGCAGGCGCTCGATCCGGATACGGGCCAGACGATCTGGCGGACGAGCTATCCGGCCGAGTTTGAATTGTCTCGGGCAGCGGCACGCCACGGACCAGGTCCCAAGTCCACACCCACCTATGCCGATGGGCGGATTTTCACTTTGGGAATCAGCGGCATCGTGACGGCGTTCGACGCCCAGACCGGACGCCAGCTCTGGCAGAGCCCCGCACCCCCAGCGCAGCCTCTATACCACACCGGTATGTCGCCCGTCGTCGATGGTGACGTGATGATCGTCCACGTGGGTGGCCCGGGTGACACGGCATTGACGGCCTTCGATGTCGCTACCGGTGAGCCTCGCTGGCAGTGGGAGGGAGACAGTCCTGCATACGGTTCGCCGATCGTCGTCGACCTTGAGGGAACACGGCAGGTGGTGACTTTCACGCACCAGAATTTCGTCGGTGTTTCGATGGCCACGGGTGAGCTGCTCTGGACCCGCCCGTTCGTAACCCCGTCAGATACGACTTCACAGACGCCTATCCTTTACAGAGACACGATCATTCAGGCTGGTCGCGAAAACGGCATCACTGCGTTTCGTGTGGTTGCTGGAGACAACGGATGGACGACCGAAGACGTCTGGCACACCGATGAAGTCTCGCTGCACTTGACCAATGGCGTGGAGATCGAAGGTGTCCTCTACGGCTTGTCGCACTTGAACAGCGGGCAGTACTTCGGTTTGGATCTCGATACCGGAGATGTGCTCTGGCTGAGCGACCCGCGTCAGGCCGAGAACGCGGCCATCGTTCGAGCGGGTGACACGATATTCTCGCTCGAGGACGACGCGGAAATGCTGGTCTTGAACGCGAGCCGAACAGGGCTTGACTCCATTCGCCGTTACAAGATTGCCTCGAGCGCCACTTGGGCGCAGCCGGCGATTTCGGGAAACAGTTTTTACGTGAAGGACGTCAGCAACCTGACGTTATGGACCCTGGACTGAGAACCGCGCCGACGGTCATTTTTTGACGAGTTGGGTCGCGCAAGAGTTGCCCACCTCCCTTCGCATGCCCTGACGCACCGGGTTGTGCCCGCTCCAATCTCAAAGTATGATGCCGCCGCACGTTCAGGCATGAAACGCCGACGCTTTCGAAATCATATTTAAAGACGACTGAAGTGGTTGAACAATTCGCCAATTGGCTCTATCTGACCTCACCAAGCCTTCTGATTCAGACTCACAACGCCTGGGTCATTCCGCTGATTCAGTCGGTTCATATCGTCGCTATCGGCATCACGGTGGGGGGCGTGCTGATGATCGAGCTGCGTGTCCTGGGGTTGGCGGGGCGCGATCAAACGCTCCGCGAAACCGCAGACCGATTCGGCCCCTGGCTGCGATGGTCCATGGGTGTCCTGCTGGCGACTGGCATTCTAATGATAATCGGCGAGCCCCCGCGCCAGCTGCTGGCCATCTCTTTCTGGATCAAGATGTTCCTTCTGGCTGTGGGCATGCTGGTCGCGACGGCCTTCCTGATCAGTCTTCGGAAGAACGAGCAGCATTGGGAGCAGACCCTGGTGAACCGAGTTAGTGTCAAGCTGGGTGCGGTCCTGAACCTGTTCGTCTGGGTGGGGATCATCTTCATGGGTCGCATGATCGGTTACGACTTTGTGTGGGGGCTGTTGTTCGGGTCACCGGCCTGACCTGAGTCGCTGTCTGATTGGGATTGGAATCATGGACATCATTAGCTTTCTGGAATCGGTGGAATCATCGAGTCTCGCTTTGGGAATCCGGGACTCGTTGTACCTGTTCCCGCTGATCGAGTCCTGCCATGTCCTCGGACTGGTCTTAGTCTTCGGAACGGCTACAATCCTGGATTTCCGCCTTCTTGGGATTGCGTCGCGTAGCCGGCCGTTCACGCGGATCAAGTCCGACATCCTGAAATGGGTCTGGGCGGCTTTCGTCCTGACCCTCACCACCGGGACGTTGATGTTCACAACAAACGCGACGGTGTATTACGGGAACTTGTTCTTCCGGACCAAGGTGCTGCTGCTCGTGCTTGCGGGAATCAACATGCTCGTGTTTGAGCTGACGACGGGCCGGAGGGCCGGGGATTGGGGAACGGCGGCCACAACGCCGCGGGCAGCGAAAGCCGCCGCGGCCTTTTCGCTCGTGTTGTGGGTCGGGATTATCTTCATGGGCCGGTGGATCGGCTACACAACTTCGGAAGTTGAAGTAGACCTCGATCCGGGGATCAACCTTGAGGATCTTTTCACGCCCCCCGAATAGCGGGGGCCCAGTGTCGGGTCGTCGGTGCCAGGATCTGGAGAAGGTCCGGGAAATCCCGTTAAGCCGATGACAATAAACGGTCTACGGTGCCCGGACCACTGAAAAGTTTCTACCAGCCGTCATACATTCTGTGGTTTAATACGTTTCAAATAGGGTCATCGTAGCGGTCTCGCCCGAGTTCTGTGAGGGAAGGCGCATGCCATGTCATCAGTTCCAATTGAAACCGCAACCGATCGACCTACGGTTTGATCTGCAGAGATGTTCCCTAATCAAGCCCGGTGCAGAACCGGGGTCAGATCTCGGCGACTTCCTGCTGTCTCATTTAGGAGGGGAAAGAGATGACTGTAGTCGGTAAGACAATTGGGGCGGCGGTGCTGTCGCTCTTTGTGATCGTAGGTGTGGCGTCCGCACAGCTCGAACCGCCGGAAGTGGCGGGCCTGCGGGGCGCGCCCTTTACGTCGATGAATCCACCGCCTGATGTGCCCAGTCACGGAGAGGGTCCGGAGTGGGATGGGAGGCCGCCCGATGGCGTGACGCCTCTTCCCGTGGATGTCTTCACGACCACAGATTTCTACCTGGACCGCGACCTTTGGATGGACCAGCGGTACTGGCGCTGCAACGCACCACGAATGATGGCTGATCTGCGTAGCGGGGGCGCCGGCCGTGGCACGTCCGACCCGAGAATCGGGAGCAATCCGCCGACATCGGCGCGATGGGGAGACTGTAATGTGGATTGGCCCAAGGAGAACATCCTGAGCCCCTATCCGTTCACGAGCGCGGGCGATCACTACGTGGCGCTGATGGCTGACGCGGAATCTCGAGGCGGCCCGACACAGCATACCTATGAAACGATGCCCAAGTGGGACGGTGTCTACGGGCAGTATGCACCGGAGAGGCGGCTGGTCTGGAACTACATGCGCGCCAACCAGATGCCGACTATCTTGTCCTTGCTGACGCCGGAACACCAGCAGCACATGGTGCAGCAGATCTATCATGAGGGTGTCAACGCGGCCCACGCGTGGTCTATGCAGTATTGCTGGCCCGAAGGTTTCATGCGGCAGTGGGCTACGGGCGGAAGCGTGCCGAGTCGCTTTATCGTCACCCCGGAGATGGTTATGCTTGCGGGCGCCACGATGACGCGAATCGTGTATCTCGAGCGGGAATTCCCTCTGGGGAACGATATCCCGCAGTGGTACGGAGATACGATAGGGTTCTGGGACGGTGAAGCGCTGATCACCATGACGTCGAATGTCCAGGGTTGGAACCAGCATTCCAGTTGGGAGTGGAGCGATGAACTGGAGACGGTCGAGATCTTCACGCCCGTTAAGAATGCGGCGGGTGAGCTGATTGGAATCGACTGGGAAGCGGTCGTTTACGATTCCGAAGCGCTCGTGGAACCGGTACGGATTCTCTGGCACAGGACTCGGCGGCAGTCATTGGCCGAGTCGGGCCGGATGGGCAACAACGAATGCACCCGGCCGCTCTACGCCATCGACGGATTCCCAACCCAGGTTGTGCCGGGGGACGTCATCGAGTACCGAGTCCCGGACATGCTCGACCGGCCGTGGGCCCAGATCTGGGAACAGCTCGAGCAAGACATGGAAGGGCGGCCACGAAAGGAACTTGACCTTGGCTTTAATTAGAAATACGTATAGCGGAGGATTGGCAATGAAATTTAATAAGGTTACAGCCGTGATGGCGGGAATGGTTGCGACAGTCGCCGTGATTTTGTCGGTAGGTTTTTTGGTCCAGACGGCGGACGCGCATCATTCGTACGCCATGTATGACGGAAGTGTGTACAAGGTGTTTACCGGCGTGATGGTTCGCATCGTTCCAAACGCCGCTCACTTCGAGATGCACATGGTTCCCTTGAACGAAGAACGGAACGCTCTGGTGCGCCGTGAGGATGGCGAGCCCCAGGTCTGGGTTCTTCAGATGGAAAGTTCCGGCCAGGCACGCAGGGAAGGTATTACCTCAGAAAGCTTCCCACAGGGGACGATCTTCAGCATGGGAATCCATCCGCGGCGGGATGGGAGGCCGGCAGGAGACAGAGGAGGTTCGGGTCTGTACCGATGCCCGATGGACACCCCGCCGATTGAGGGTTCGCATTGCGACTCGGTCGAGGGCAGCACTCAATTCGGAGACGAGTTACTGGCGATAGAAGGTCCTACGCCTCGCTAGTGAAACGATAGCGGGTCACGACCCCAGGAGAGCGGGGTCTTCTGAAGAGTGGGGTGTCAGCAACCGTTTTTGCAGGGGCCGACCCGCTCTTTTAGTCGGGGCGACAAAAAGACCCGCCTTTCGGGGCCGATACAACGTCCTCACAGCCCGTTAAACGGGAATGTGACCACGTC